>NZ_JAUSRE010000020.1 GCF_030811655.1 Pseudarthrobacter enclensis
AGGCGGCGCAGCCCCTCAAGGACAACGTCCAGCGCACTGTGACCGTTAATTGCACCGTCAGTCGAACGGCCTACGTATCCCACGATTCCACACATTTGAACCTCACAAACATAAATAAGGACAAAGTAGGGAGTATTTGACCGGCTCTCTACTTAGAGTAACCGACATCCGCCACTAATGAATAAAATGACAAAAAACTACAATTGATACCATTGCATGATGGTACTATACCGCCGCAACTTCTCACTGAGAGCAGAAGTCACAAGATCGATTGATAAACCGTACCAAGCGCTGGAATCCATTTTTTCTCCGTGTACTTCTCTTCGTAGACGGTCCTACAATGCGCGCGGATTCGCGGGAAAAATTCATATGCATGGTCCAGCAGATTACCTATATCCTCGAGCCCCCCCACAAGCCCTGTTAGCTCGGATGATACTAATCTCGAAACAACATTCGGTTCCCAAGTGAGAATAGGAGTTCCAGCCGAGAGCGCCTCGGGGTAGACCAACGGGAATCCTTCAAAACATCTCGAAGGGAAAACAACGCCGACCGCGTCTTGCATCAATGTAAGAAGTTGCCCCCTACTCACGGCGCCCATGAGTATCACGTCATCACTGGCAAACGAGCGAACTTCGTCTTCTAAATCGCCTGATCCAACCAAGATAAGCCTGTGTCCCTTGGGCCACTTCCTCAGCAGCTCAAGCACACCTTTTTCTTGCGAGAGCCGTCCAGCGTACAGCCAATACCCTCCATCCCCTTCCCCCGGCCCGCAGTCGAGTTCCTGCGGAAGAAAGTTCGGCAGAGTATGCATTCGCGTCCAGGGAACACCAGCCCGTGCGTACATTTCCCGCATCTGTTCGGATAGAACAATCAGTGCGTCAGAGTCCGCCAGCACAGGCTCGTTGGCAAACCTCTGCCCTATCGAAACGGGCACGGACTGAAGTCGTCCCCTATAGCATCCGTGGACAATCGCCGGGATACTCGAATCCCTGTCTAGGCACGCGGTGCAACTCTCACTCCCCCGATAAAACGTTCCAGCGGCACACAGCGGTCGATAATTATGCATAGTAGAGACCACGGGGGCACTAACGGAACGAATCCACTTTTTTCCATAATTGGGAAACAAGTTATGTATGTGGATTACGTCCGGTTCAAATTCACCCAGCAGCGGCTTCGGACCAATGCCGGTAGACACCGTGATACTCGCTTCGATCGGATACAACCGCCCCAACTCGCGCTCATCAGTCCGTTGCGCGAAGACTTCAACTTCATACCCGGCCCGCCTCATTGCCTCTGCTTGCTGAAGAACAGCAGCATTCTCACCGCTCGGATTCCGCGAGGAATAAAAGCTGTGTACCAATGCCACCTTGAGAGATGACGTGAAGACTTCCTGTCCTGAACTATGCACTGGCCAAGTCTATACACCCGACCGGTGCGGTCCGACCAGCAATTCAAAGTTGTCGTCCACCGCTATCACCAAGACAACAATAAATGAGGGCACGATGCTCGACCAGAAGAGTGCGTCCTCGCTCGCCCAGTCAGGAGTGACCCGATTTCTTCCCGGTTCAGTCGATCCCTCATCTCACGTCATCTCTAGAGCTTGATACTGTTTTTCGCGGTCACACCCCTAGTATCGAAGAACAGCGCACTGGCCTCGGCGATCGCGTCGACGTCGTACACGCTGTGATTCTGCAAAAGAACTACCGCTTGCGCTGCAGCCACAGCACTGGCCAAATCTGATTCTGATTCGCTTACTAATCCATCACGAACCCAGGACTTAACGTGGGGATCGTGGAAAATAACGTCAGCACCTTTGTTGCGAAGTAATTTGTCAACATGAACTGCGGGCGACTCACGCTGGTCTGAAATGTCCGCCTTATACGTAACGCCCAGCAGCAATACTTTTGTTCCCTTCACAGGTAGCCCGATACTGTTCAACGCGTCAGATAGTCGGTCCACGACATAGCGCGGCATGGAGTTATTTATCTCCTGTGCGAGTTCAACAAATCTGAATGGGTAACCGAGGTTACGCTCGACTTCAAAACTCAAGTAGTTCGGATCGATGGGAATGCAGTGCCCCCCGACACCAGGGCCCGGGTAAAATGCCTGAAACCCGAAAGGTTTTGTTTTGGCCGCGCGAATAACTTCCCACAAATCAATATCGAGTTCATGACAAAACTTAGCCATTTCATTCATGAGAGCAATATTTATATGACGATAAGTATTTTCTAAGAGCTTGGCCGTTTCGGCTTCTTTTGTACCTTTTACCTGCACAACGGTGTCGACTATACAGCTATAGAACTCAACGGCTCGCTGCGTTGATTCATTTGAAGCGCCGCCAACCACCTTGGGCGTATTCTTAAGGCCAAACGTTTTATTACCGGGGTCAATTCTTTCAGGCGAAAAAGCCAAGAAGAAGTCCGTATCCAAAGTGTGGCCGTAGGCCTCAAGGATAGGAAGAACAAGATTTTCCGTTGTGCCTGGATATGTCGTCGATTCCAACACGACGAGGCACCCTGGACGCAAATTCTCAGCGACGGATTTGACCGCAGCTTCTACCGCCCCCAAGTCGGGGCCGCCAGCTGCACTTAGCGGGGTGGGCACGCAGATAACAATCACGTCAGCATCACTGATAACTGAGTCATCGCACGATGCCAAGTAGCCGCCGGCAATCATCGAACTGATTGTGTGATCCGATATGTCGTCGACATGCGAATTACCGGAATTCAGTTGATCCACCACGACGCGATTCAAATCTAAGCCGACCGTCTTAAAACCGGCCTCTACAAGTGCTTCCGAAAGCGGCAGCCCAACGTATCCCTGCCCTATCACAACTACTTTGCGCATAATACTTTCACCGTTAATCTTTCATGGGTAGAACCAGAGAACCTAGGAGTGAAGCCAAGAACCAAAACCTCGCCAATATCCGACTAACCGCCCAGCGGACACTTCGAGCTTCATAAGTAGAGCCTGGTCACGGGAAATGTTGCGCTGCATCTTCAAAATGCAGAAACCGAACAGTGTCTTAATTGCCGACGCTACGAGGCGTACCTTCGAGCCTCCAGTGAAACGGACCACCTGGACCCAGGTTTCAGCACTGACCGTTGCTCGCTGCCTTAGCCACGGGATATTCAGCCGCTCATTTGCCACCGGCTCAACTGCGCGCGCGGCATCCACGTATCGGATCACATAACCCGCGGAGCGAAGCGCAACCGTAATGTAGGTATCCTCCCCCGGCCCGCGCAAGAATGGCTCAGGAACACGACAGAGACCGGACTCCAAAGTGGAGCGAGGTATGAGAATATTCCCAAACCCGGCGTGGCTCCGTATAGAACCATCAGGCTGCTCACGCCTCCCCCAAGCAGCGGCCTCAACCGCCCACTGGGGGACACTGTCCGGGAGAACAGGAATCACTGGACCGACGAGGACTTCGTCCGGCACACTCAGGTGCCGGTTCAGAAGCGCCGCCAACCAGGTGGGACACGGCTCTTGGTCATCATCAAAGAAGATAAGCAACTCGTCACTTTTAAGCGAATCGAATATCGCATTCCGGGCAAATCCCACGCCTTTTTCAGGGACACAATTATACTCGATGCGGACACGCGGGAAGTCTTTGGAAGCCTTCTCAACCGCGCTTTTCGCTGTCATTTTCTCATCATTGTCCGCGACAATAATTCGGACGTTCCAGTCAGAACAAGCAAGAATTTGCCGTTGCAGCTCGGCGAGAAGAACGCCCAGTTGAGAAACGCGTTGGTAGGTACACACACCTATAACAACGGAATCGAGGCTCGAACGGTCCTCTGTCATATCCGCGCCCACCCGTCCATCATCAGTCGGGTTGCGTCGTGATCTTCGTCAGAAAACCAAGAGGCAGGCCCCACAACTGGGATTTCTCGTCGAGAGGCAAGGTAGGCTGCCCACCAACTGAAAGAACTGTTTGACATGATGAGAGCCGACGACGAAGCCATGCCTAGGAAGTCGTCCATCGCGCTACCCTCGGGTGCCAGCGTGACATTCCTGCGGGTGAGATTCTCAGAAACCCACTCTCGGTCATCGCTGTAGATTACAAATTGTTTAAAACCAAGGATACTCATATGCCTCATAGCGCGTTCATAATAGTCCTTTGGCTGGGCACCTAAAGTTGCCGCGGCTCCTGCGTCACTCACGTAGTCGCCCCTCCGGACATGAACTGCGCAATGAGATTTTTTCGGCCACTCATCATAGCGAAGCCAACTCGACAGCCTGCTGTACACCACATCAGAAACGCTGTGGAAGTAGTCATGCGACTGCCAGTAGCCCCAATGCACCGCGACCGGATGGTGAATAGGCTTCACTTCCGCCGGTCTTGACTCATCCTCCAGTATCCAGGTGAGAAAGGGCACGTAACTCGAGAGGCGACCGAGCAGGCGACTTTTCGTCCACAACTTCGCCGGCAATTTGAGTATGTCGCCCTGATCGATGAGACCTTCGAGAGCAAAGCCCCGACCCAGCTCTGGACTGGGATCAAAGATGACACGGGAACCAGACTCTTTGAGATTCATTCCGTATGCCCAACAAAATAGTTGATTACCGAATCCTCCGCGAAGTGGCACAAGTGACAGTCTATTCCTCATCGTCCAGGCCGCCTCAAAAACACCATTATTCGCGGTCCAAACTTGGAGTACGCCAACAACAAAACACCTCCACCGACGCTAACGAAATTTATTGGACCGCTGGTAGCGGACGGCGCAAATGCCAAGAAAAGCATTATTATCAGCACCAACAACAACCCACGACTCCGAACAATGATTCCAGCACGCACAACTAGGTAAAATGTAAACAAAGCCGCAAATGCGTTAGCTGCCACTAGGCCGGTAACCAATCCGAGGGGGCCAAATAAGTATCCCGAAAGGCCGGACACGGCCAGTTGAACAGCCACTGTTACAAGCCCATTCATAAGCCACGGCCGCGTAAGACCCTGCGGCAGTAAACAAGATCCGAGAGTCCACGCGTATGCACGAGCGATCTCTCCCGCTAGCGCCAAAGTGACGAGAGGAAATGCAATATCAACTAAAGACGGACTATAAAAAATAAAAATGAATACTTGCGCGCAACCAGACAATATCGCCAACAGGCCACCTATAACCGGCAGCAACTTAATCACCAATTCGTTCAGCTTGCTAGCAAGCATCACGTGATCCCGTAGCTTAGCGATTTCAATCAACGATGACGTTGCTAGTGCGCTTAAGAACAACCCTACAAACTGCGTGACTAAAAGCACCACGGGCTGATAGGCCGCCAGCGACTCAAGCCCATACCTCTGCACAACAACAGTACGTCCTGCTAGCTCCGCGGTGGCAGCGAATATACCCAATAGCGCTGAGGACCAGGATAATGATATAACCTCATGCAAATTTGCTCGCGGTAGACGCGGAAAGTAGCCAAAGGAGAATCGGGATTCAAAGCATATGCTTGAGATGACAATGGCTTGGGCAAGCGGAGCAACGAAAAAGCTGGTGCTTGCCCAGAACTCATCATGTAGAAGTAATAAACCAGCGACCGAAACGCTTCCCACCGCGGCGGATAGCATCGCAGCGACAACAAGCCGCGGTCGACCGGAGCGGACCTGTGCGATGGCTAACGATATTTGACCATAGACGGCAGGGGGTATACCGGCAGCTGCAGCAATCACGAGGGGGGTGAATCTTTCAGAACCCAGCACGAGAACGGCGACTTGCGGACTGAAAGCGATTACCAGAGCTGCGAAGGCGACTGCAAGCAAAGTGGGGAGTAGAAGAAACCAATTTTGAGCCGCAGCCAGTTGATCAGATTCCATGTTCTTACGAGCGAGAATAACGCGCGAAGCGGTAACGACTCCGGCAGCGCCCAGCGAGATAAGAACCGTTTGAATCTGTGATAGTTGCCCCACAAATGCAATGCCACTCGCTCCGAAAATTAAACTGGCAAACTTCGTACGAACTAGTCCAGGAAGCATGAAACCGACGGAGACGAATGCGAGCGCTAATGTCCCACCGAACACTTGGACACTTATGCTTCGCCCTGGTTCCACTTTCCCCGTTGAGGTGCTCAACTGTGGCCAACTGTTCCGAGAACGTTTTTGACCCGTTTTGCGCGTTGACGTACGTAGCCGAGAGTAGCTTCGGAGAACCAAGGCACGGAGGTTTTGTCAAGTGTCCTGTCGGAATTTGCATGAATTACCCGCGCCCGCCAGTAGGCTGCTCGGAGAAGATACCCGTAGCTATCGAGCTGACGACGACGGTACCCAGATATAGTACTTTGAGCATTGACAAACTCAAGTTCCGGAAATCTATGCATGATACGAAGTAATAAATCCAGATCTTCTCCCACCGGATATGCAGGATCGTAGCCGCCGACCGCCAACATCAGCTTCAGTGGTGCAATCATTGTGGGGTGGGCGATAGGCATATGCCCTCTCAAAAGGAGGCCTTTTGTGTCTGCAGGTGCTTGAGGCCAGCAGGCCCCTTGAAATACCTGTCCAGAAGGATCCATCCATTCGACTTGACCACCAGCAATTCTGGAAGCATTGCGCCCAAGCAGCCCGACAGTTTCAGATAGTCGGTGCGGAAGTGAATAATCGTCCGCATCTTGTATAGCAACAAGTTCGGTTGTCACCTGTTGGAGTGCTCTGTTCCTTGACCGTGACCTACCGAGTCGGCTCTCATTTGACAGTAAGAGGACATCTGGGTACCCGGCAACGATGCCGTAAGTGTCATCCGTTGAAGCATCATCCACCACGATCAGACGCACGTCGCCGTCGTAGTCTTGGCAGATAACAGAATCCATGGACCGTTTGATGGTTTTGGCCGCATTTCGTGCAGCCATTACGAACGTAACTGAGGGACGTTTCAACGAATGACCTCCAGCTGCGGTTTGAGAATGAATCGAGGCTGAGCTTTGGTTTCGCGCCGTGAGATCCATAAGCTTTCCTCAAATGGAAATATGCATGATGCACATAATTCCTTTGTGGATTGAAAAACTTTACCGTGGGCACAAGCCCAAATAAAGGCTGCTATAACAGCCAACGCAGCAAAGCTGCGCCAATTCCTCGTAGTATTCCCGACATTGCGGAGTGACGGCGCGAGGCTTTGATCGGCAAAAAGTTCGCGTAATAGTACGGCTAGAAGCAAGACCGCATCGTCCGCCGGTTCGAGTAATCCGCGCATAGGCATTTTCACACTCTTACGTGATCAGAAAAGACTGACATAAGGCCTTCAAGAAACCTATCTGCCATATCTTCGACAGAATAATCTGTACTTGCCTCAAGACACGATTCGCGCATCAAGGCTAATTTGCAGTCATCATTCATAAGGGAAATGGCCTTACCAGCGTAGGCAGCAGCCTCAGGTATCGTCACCTCCGCTGTAAGCCCTGGTTCCAAATAGGAAAATTCCGGACCGTGGGCATTATCACCAGTCGTCACGATGGGGACACCTGCAGTAAGCGCATCCACCGCTACAAGGCCAACACTTCCAGGTATCAGAAGCACCTTTACGGAGGCGAGCAGAAGGGCCTTGGCTGACCCATCCACTGTGCCAATGTAGGTAAGCCACGGATATTGAGAGTCAGCTCTACAAACTTTGCTCCTAAGTGGGCCGTCACCAGCAATCAAGAGACGAAATCCTGGAACTCGTCTGGCGATTTCTTGGCCGGCTTCGATCAAAAGTTCGATGCGCTTTCCTGCATCCAGGGCGCCAATGTAGGCGGCACTGTTGTTCCCAAGGGAATGGAGTTCCTTGAACGACCACAGTTCTGACTCTTCGAGCTGGACTATGTCGCCCCGCAATTTAGTGGTATCAGTCGAGTTCTTCAACTCTGTGATCCGCTCAACCGGCATCCCTAGCGCTTGAACGGCGGCTCCCCCAACGGCGCTGTAAGCAAAAAACCAGTCGGCCCTTCGTGTCAGGAGTTTCCTTAGCACGACATCGAAAGAACCTCGACTGCCTGCGAAGTCTGCACCGTGCCCCCAAAGCGCTATTCGCGTTGGCCTGAGGCTTCTTGGAAGTAAGAGACGGTAGACATCGATGTTCCGTCTTGCCTGCTCTAAAACCACGAGGTCGGCTGCCGCCGCTGCCCGCGGCCACTTTCGAAGGGTCACCCTGCGACCTAACAGTCTGAATTCTTTCTGCTTCAGTGGCACGACGAAGGGGGGAGCTACTGCGTCCTTTCGTTTCGACTGCGAACCTGAAGGTCGCCCAGCTACAACGACTACATCTATCCCTCGACCACCGGCCCTGTGAATAAGTTCTTCGAAAAACTTCGCGCGATAAGTTGGAATGTAGGCCTGCAAAATAACGACGAGGGGACGCCTAGTTTTCATAGGTACTCCATCTAATTCCCTCGCCTTAGACCAGGGACATAGTTTCTTTGTGAGCACCATTAGCTACAGTCCTCGTCGAATCACCGAGTAGAGAAAAACAAAATTACCAATAAGATATCGTCGCCACAAGCGTTTGGGTTCAGCAGCCAATCGAAAGAGCCATTCGAATCCGAGCGCGGTAATCCATCGGGGTGCCTCCTTTTTTGTACCAGCAGAAAAATCGAAGGCTGCACCAACCGCCACAGCAAAGAAGTTTCCTGCGGTAGCTAGTCTTTGGGCTTCAAAGTCCTGCTTAGGGGTGCCGAGCCCCACCCAAACGATATCCGGATTCGTATCCTCAATTCTTCGATCTTGGCTCTCGTACTCTCTCGGCGACATAGCGCTAAAAGGAGGGCTCATGGATCCAACAATTTCGACTCCAGGGTATCTATCCCTTAAAGAAGAGACTAGGAGTTCGAGGGTCTCAGGAGTTGACCCAAGGAGGTAATGTCGCAGTCCGTAGCGTCGTCCGTCGTCCATAACTCGTTCAAATACGCTTGGTCCCCGAACCTGAGACAAGGGCCTCGACGTGATTTTTGTAATGAGGGATATGGGTTTTCCATCAGGGAAATTGCTTGTGGCAGTGCGAACACATTCGCGAAATTCTGCATTTGTCTCTGCGAGAGCCAAACTATAGGAATTGAGAAGATGTACGTGACCGCCTCGCCGCCCTGTCTTCGAGCGCTCGCAAAGCCAGCGGCTTGCGTCTCGAAGGTTGGCAATTGCAAACGGGATGTCAGCCACTTTGCGTACGGGTAAAGTTGTCACATGCGTTTTCCGAATCTGTGCGAGAGCCTGTCAAGGCCGCTACTGGGCTCGGAACTGCACACACTCGTCCCCCGGTCGTGGCCACGAGGTACGATACCAGCCCTGGCTTCGGGTCGCCGACATAGACCAGCCTGCGTTCTGATTCCCAAACTCTTCCATCTTGAATGACGGAAGGGTCTTCCTATGTGCCGGAAGAGCGACCAGCCACCAAGAAGGACGACAGTGAGTCCGTACTCGAAACCTCCACCGGCTATAGTCTCTACTGAACCACGTCTGACTGCTGAACGTCTATCGTTCAGCAGCACCAGATGAATCCAAGACTTATAGCAGCGGGGGGAACAGCGTTGGCGAAACGCGCATTTATTACGGGCATCACGGGGCAGGATGGCTCTTACCTTGCGGAACTGCTCCTGAAGAAGGGCTACGAGGTCCACGGTCTCATAAGACGGGCATCAACGTTTAACACATCAAGGGTCGATCATCTATACCTGGACCCCCATGACGCCAACGCGAGCCTTTTTTTGCACTATGGTGACCTGAGCGATGGAGCGCGGCTCGTCACATTGATGGCGCAAATCAAGCCCCACGAAGTTTATAATTTGGCTGCCCAATCTCACGTGCGAGTTTCTTTTGAGGAACCGGAGCACACCGGCGATACGACTGGCATGGGTTCTATTCGACTCTTGGAAGCAGTACGTATGGCTGGAATCGAAACGCGTTTCTACCAAGCTTCCTCGTCCGAGATGTTCGGTGCTACACCGCCGCCTCAGAACGAAGAGACCGCGTTTTACCCGCGGTCGCCCTATGGCGCAGCCAAGGTATATAGCTACTGGGTTACAAAGAATTATCGAGAAGCATACGGAATGTTCGCCGTGAATGGGATCCTGTTCAACCATGAATCTCCCCGTCGCGGCGAAACGTTCGTTACGCGCAAAATAACACGCGCTGTCGCTGCAATCAAAGCGGGCCGGCAGGATTCTCTTTACATGGGGAATCTGGACGCTATCAGAGACTGGGGATACGCAGCAGAGTACGTAGAGGGAATGTGGCGAATGCTGCAAGTCGATGAACCCGAGGATTTCGTACTCGCAACCGGGGCGGGATACTCAGTCAAAGACTTCCTCGAAGTTTCCTTTGATCATGTCGGGCTCAATTGGCACGACTACGTCCGCTTCGACGAGCGCTACCTCCGCCCCACTGAAGTGGACGCACTTATAGGAGACGCGTCGAAGGCTCACGCGAAGCTCGGGTGGAAAGCGACTGTCGAGACTCCGGATTTGGCTCGGATCATGGTAGATGCTGACGTCGAAGCTTTGCGCCACTCAGGGCGCCCCTGGATCGACTCTGTCAAGCTCGTAAGCTGGGAGGAGTAAAGAGATGGTGCTCAACCCGAGTGGAGTGAGTGGTGGCGATAACGTCGTTTTCAGCCCCGCTCCCATGGACAAGTCCGCGAGAATATACATAGCAGGGCACCGCGGGCTTGTGGGTTCCGCGCTTTGGCGAGCTCTCCGCAAGCAAGGCTTCACAAATTTAGTGGGTGCCACTTCGTCGGAATTGGATCTCAGAGATAGGCAAGGGGTTCTCCGGTTTTTCAAGCAAACGGAACCCGAGTACGTGATTCTCGCCGCGGCCAAGGTAGGTGGAATCCTCGCAAACTCGACCTACCCGGCCGACTTCCTGACCGACAACCTTCAGATACAACTAAACGTCATGGATGCCGCACTTGCGACAGGCATTTCTCGATTGCTTTTCCTTGGTTCATCATGCATCTATCCCAAATACGCGCCACAACCTATAAAAGAAGATTCGCTCCTGACGGGCCACCTTGAATCAACAAATGATGCCTACGCCATAGCGAAGATTGCCGGCATTATGCAAGTCCAGGCAGTCCGACGGCAATATGGTCTTCCGTGGATTTCTGCCATGCCTACGAACCTTTATGGTCCCAACGACAACTTCTCAAGGACGACGTCACACGTTCTTCCGGCCATGATCCGTCGCTATGAGGAAGCTTTCCGTGCAGGCGAAAACTCTGTGACTAACTGGGGAACGGGCACTCCGCGACGTGAGTTTCTCCACGTCGATGACATGGCAGATGCATGCATACACCTCCTCGAGAATTATGACGGGCCTGACCAGGTGAACGTCGGAACGGGCACTGACGTGACCATCAAGGAGGTGGCATCGTTGGTGGCCAGCGCAGTGGGCTATGAGGGCACTGTGCACTGGGATCACACGAAACCGGATGGCACTCCACAGAAGCTGTTGGATGTTTCGAAATTGACTGAGTCCGGGTGGACACCCAAAATTTCGCTTGAACAAGGCCTCGTGCAAACAGTTCAGTGGTTTCGTGACAACGTCCATGACTCGCGAACTTAAGTCCCCCAGTAGTGAACGCTTTGGAAGACAACGCAACTCTTACAGCCTTTTGACCTCATACCTCTAGCTGCAAAAGCTATGTGTGGACTGGTCTAAAAGGCTGAATTGTTCTATAGGAGCGCACGGTCACTGGACCCGGCGTTCCGCCGAATACTTAGGTTCCATCGTGCACTGGAACAACTCTAGAAAGGGCATCGCTTTGGAGTTACGCGATTATCTGCGGGTAGCCAGACGCAGTTGGATCACAATCGTCACATGTACGACACTCGGCTTACTCGCCGCGGCAGCGCTTTCGCTCTCGCTGACCCCGACCTATACAGCTAAGACCCAACTGTTTGTGGCCATACAAGGTTCCGGCTCAGTCTCCGAGCTCCAGCAGGGAAACACTTTTACTCAAGCACGTGTCCAGTCCTACGCAGAGACTGCTACCACACCAGCAGTTCTTCAACCCGCGATTGACGCCCTAGGCCTACAGGTCTCGGCTAACCAGTTGGCAAATAAAATCTCTGCGCACACAGACACCAGTACTGTGCTCATTTCGATCACAGCCCAAGATTCTTCGCCTGTACAAGCCGCTGCTATAGCACAGGCGGTGGCCAACAGCTTGGTGGCAGTTGTGCAAGACCTGGAAAGCCCAGCAAAGGGCGGCAATTCGCCAGTCAAGCTTTCTGTGGTCACTCCAGCGACCGCACCTGTATCACCGTCCGCGCCGAACACTCGGGCAAACTTGGCTGTGGGGCTCTTTGGTGGATTAGTACTTGGACTCGCAGTCGCTATACTCAGGTCTACTCTCGATACAAGAGTTCGCAATGAAAGTGAAGTTTCGCGAGTTATCACTGCTCCGATTCTCGGCGGAATAAGCTACGATCCCGAAGCTGTAAAAAGGCCGCTTTTGACCCAAACGAATGGTCGAAATGCCCGCGCCGAGTCATTCCGGCAGATACGCACCAACCTTCAATTTGCGCACGTTGCCCATAAATCAAAAGCCGTCCTCGTCACGTCTTCCCTTCCTGGAGAAGGTAAGACGACTACTGCGACCAACTTGGCCATCTCGCTAGCACAGGCTGGTCAGACGGTGGTTCTGGTTGATGCGGATCTGCGGCGACCTCGGGTCCACGACTATCTTGGCCTAGATCGCAACGCGGGCCTGACAACAGCCCTAGTCGGTAACGCCGATATCAATAGTCTATTACAGTACTGGGGCGAGGATAATCTTTATGTACTGACGTCAGGGGTACTTCCGCCTAATCCGAGTGAGCTGCTGGGCTCTGCAGCGATGAAAGACTTGATATGTCAACTTGAAGAGGCATTTGATGCTGTCATCATCGACGCTCCCCCTCTTCTTCCGGTGACTGATGCCGCTGTTCTAGCTCAAGAAGTGGGCGGCGTCGTCCTCGTAGTAGGGGCGAGTCGTGTCAAGTCTCCCGACCTCACCAAAGCGGTGGCTGCGCTTGAAATGGTAGAGGCGGATGTACTCGGCGTCGTGATAAATCTGCTTCCCTCTAAGGGACCAGACTCCTACGCTTACACGTACTACGGTGAAGCTCAGCAACATTTAGTAGAGCAACGGCCTAAAAAGGTTTTTCGTGTCAGATAGAACCTTTGTCCGCGAGGCCTTATAGTCCTCGTTGAAAGTTTGATGGATTTGAATAAATTGGTCAGCAAAGTTTGCGTAGCACCCATTGCGACCGCCAGTGAGCTTGATTCCCTGAATATCTTCTGTGGTTTCAGACGTTTTTCTTAGATATTTTGACTTCTTACCTTATTCGGAGGGCGGCCAGCTTGGGGGATAGCGGGGATTGGCGCATACGGAGTTCCATCTCCCTTCGGTTAACCGACGCGTTCGTAATCGTATGGGCGGTCGTAGGTGCCTACATTGTCCGATTTGGTCTTGAGCCAAACTTTTCTTCTCTCGGTAGTGATACCGGGTATGCCCTCTTGTCCGTCGGTTTGATTGCTGCCTGGTGGATTATGCTGGGTGCTTGGAACAGTCGGCAAAGTCAGATTCTAGGGGCAGGCGCCGAAGAGTATAAACGGGTTGGGGCGGCGACACTCTGGCTTTTCGGCTTTGTTGCAATTTTTTCGTATGTCCTCCGTATCGACACAGCACGGGGTTTCGTAGGGTTTGCACTCCCGGTTGGTCTTGTAGGTCTACTTCTTTCTAGATGGCTTCTTCGCCAGCATCTCTATCTCAATCGTGTAGCCGGAAGGAGCATGTCGAGGCTACTGCTGATTGGGGGTCCAAGCGCCGTCGCCCATCTTGCCGACTCGCTTTCGAGGTCCCGAGGGGCCGGATATCTTCCTGTGGCGGCGTATACGCCCGGGCTAAGCCCGATTGACCCTTTTGAGCCAGAATCCGGTCTACCGGTCCTCGGGCACGCCCCGACTTACGCCTCAATTCTCCAGGCCATAGATGACTGTGAAGCGGATGCCGTCGCAATCTCCGCCGGCGTTCAGCTACACCCCCAAACACTAAGACATTTGGGGTGGGAGTTGGCCGCACGAAACCTGGGACTCATAATGGCGCCGGCGCTCACAGATATAGCAGGTCCGAGAATCCATACCCAGCAGGTTGCTGGGCTACCTCTCATACACGTAACAACCCCGTCTCTTGAAGGGGGGCGCGGAGTTGCCAAACGACTATTCGACGTCGTCGCCTCAAGTCTGCTTATTGTGGCATTATCTCCCCTGATGGCGGCCGTGGCGATTTTGGTGAAGCTGGATAGTCCAGGACCCGTGCTCTTCAAACAGGAACGTGTTGGACTCGAGGGAAAACCATTTAGACTGCTCAAGTTCCGGTCGATGGTAGTCGATGCCGAAATCTTGCTCGCCGACCTAACTTGCCGCAATGAAGCCGATGGGTTGCTCTTCAAGATTAAGGCCGACCCGCGTGTTACCCGTATTGGTCGTCTCCTCAGAAAGTACAGTTTGGACGAACTGCCTCAACTCTTCAACGCTCTAAGTGGATCTATGAGTCTGGTAGGGCCGAGACCACCCCTTCCACAAGAGGTAGAGGAATACGAACACGACGTGCGTCGCCGATTGCTTGTAAAGCCAGGGCTAACTGGACTGTGGCAGGTCAGCGGACGGTCCACCCTTTCTTGGCAAGATTCGGTAAGGCTTGATCTTTATTATGTGGAGAATTGGTCACTCGTCGGAGACCTAATCATCATTCTTAGGACGATTAGAGCCGTCCTTCGCGGCACTGGCGCTTACTAGATTTCCTTGTCCCATAATTATCCAAGTATTGAAAGGCCGCCTCTGTCATGACGGTGAATAAGGAGGGCGGAATGCGCAGGTTCAAAGTTGGCGTTTCCGTGCGCAAGAAACGATGGAAGACATCTCTAATCTGCTTTGCCACGTTCCTTTTGCTGTCAGGGACGCTAGCCCTGTGGCTGACCACCAAAGCGGCTGAACTCCAGTCAGAGTTGACTTCCGCCGCATCACTCGTTCCGCAGCTCAAGCATGAGATCGAGTTAGACGACAAATTGGCCGTTCGGCAAACAGTCGATGGGATGGCAATCCATACTCGGAAGGCAGCTGACATAGCGCGTTTCCCCGTCTGGTCTATGTCAACCTCGTTGCCCTTGATTGGGGAAAATTTTCGTGCCGCGAGCGAACTCGCTATCTCCGGGAATGATGTCGTACAACTAGCCGTCATGCCGCTTGCAGATAGTTACCAAGCGTTGGACTGGGACAACCTCGCGCCTAACCATGATGGCGTTGACTTGGCGCCCCTAGGTGGCGTACGTACGGAACTCTCTGCGGCTGCCCAGGCCATACGAGATTCAGCCGCCCGCCTCGGCGATATCGATTCTGACAAATTGTTGCCGCAGATTCGTCAGCCCCTCGTTCAGGCCACCTCCCAACTGAACTCATACAGAGCAATCTTCGACACTGCTGCCGATCTTGCTTCGGTGGCACCAGAAATGATGGGGAGTACATCTCCCCGTACCTATCTTCTTATGATCCAGAACAACGCGGAAGCGAGGGCGTCAGGCGGCATTCCTGGAGCGTTGGCAGAATTATCAATCGACAAAGGCAAACTGGCACTAGATGCCCAAAGCAGCGCCGGGGATCTTGGCATCATGTCGCCAGTGTTGCCAATTGATTCTCAGCAGCAGCAGATCTATTCGGCCCGGATGGGCAAATACATGCAAGACGTCAACCTCACTCCTGATTTCCCTACTGCTGCGACCACTGCTCGAGCGATGTGGCAAGCAAAGACCGGGAGGCTGGTCGACGGGGTGATTTCCATTGACCCTGTAGTTCTCAGTTATATTCTCCAGTCGACCGGGCCCGTCTCTGTCAATGGCCCTGAACTCGCAGTAGTAAGAGCGTCAGGACTACCGACAGAATTAAGGGGAGACAACGTCGTGCCAACTCTACTTTCGGACGTTTACGCAAAGATAACGCAACCCAAGCTGCAGGATGCCTACTTCGCTGGCGTAGCTAAGGAAGTCTTCTCCGCTCTTTCAAGCGGTAAGGGTGAAGGCAAAGGCCTGGTTGCCGGCATTACGCGCGGAGCAGAGGAAGGACGTGTCCTCGTGTGGTCAGCTAACACATCCGAACAGTCCGTAATTTCAAAGTATGCCCTAAGTGGCTCAATTTCTGGGCCTAGCGTATTACCGGCCCAGTTTGGGGTCTACTTCAACGACGGGACGGGTGCCAAGATGGATTATTACGTCAAACACACGGTACAGCTCGTCAAGGAATGCCCCGCAGACGGCTACGAGCAAACGATGGTCCGCGTAACGAGCACCAACACAGCTCCTGCTGACGCGGCCACCTCACTGCCGGCGTATGTAACTGGGGGAGGCGCTTACGGTATTGCGCCGGGTACCGTGCAAACCAACATAGTCACTTACGGCCCTGTGCAATCAAACGTGGAATCAGCAAACATCGACAGTCAGAAAACTCCGTTTGCGCCCTATCTACACGCGAACCGCCCGGTTGGTGTGATCGCCCAGCAGCTCGCGCCCGGTGAAAGCAAGACTGTCGAGTTCACGTTCGGAAAAATCGTTCAACACACCGAACCTAACGTGGTTGTCACGCCCACAGTCCAACCTGTAAAGGACGTTGTACTGCCAACTAAGATTGCGAGCTGCGACAAGGAGCAGTGACCGGTTGGTACCGCTATGTAAACCGACTGGATTGAGCTTGGTCGTAGCGCGGTTCGGGTGGTACCTTCTTCCTTGGGATATCTATCCGTATTTCTGCACATGGTCTCGTGCGGAGGGGAAACTTCCCCACATCGGGTATCAAAAACATAAACGTCTCCGGGGGGACACACATGAAGAAGACTTTCGCTGCACTCGCTCTTGCAGGTTCCATTGCACTAATCGGCTCAGCACCCGCAATGGCAGCAACCTACCCGGCGCTTCCGCCGCAGGCAGCCGTGTCCGACGGAACCGTTGGCCCCGGCGAAACTTTCGTCTTCCGTGGTCAAGGCTTCCTTGCCGGCGAAGGCCTGACCATCACCGTCACGCCGGGCCAGGCTCCCGCCTCCAACGGCGCAGGCCTGGGCCGATCAGTTGCCGTGAAGATTCCCGTCTTCCAGGCACCGCAGACCCTGTCCGCAACCGCTGACGCAAAGGGCGCATTTTCCCTGCCGATCTCCATCAGCGAAGCTGGCACCTACTCCCTGACGGCAACCGGCAACACCTCCGGTGTAACCGTTGGTCCCGTCACGGTCACCGTGGCTGCCTCCCTGGCCAACACCGGCTCAGTTGCAGGCAACGCCGGCGGCGCTCCGCTAGCCAACACGGGCGGCCTGGCCAACACTGGCGCCGACTCCGGTCTGATCCTCTGGACTCTGGTGGGCGCAGGTGCACTGGCCGCCGGTGCAACCTCCGTTGTGGTGGTTCGCCGCCGCGCCAAGGCCGAGGTTGCTGCCTAGCAAAACGCGTCTTAGCACCAGCGAAGGTGGGTGCATCCCCGGAAACGGGGATGCACCCACCTTTTGCTTTATGTGGTATCTATTTGATCTATGGGGAGACATTGGCGCAAAGCACCGAGAGACTACGACTATTCTTTCCCGCTCCCCTGGCCACAGGTTGTGAGCTACGCCTTCCTCAGTCTGCTGGCGGCCTGCGCTTTGGCCACCGCGGCGTTCGCCCTTCTGCGGGCCACCTGAGGCCCTTTTGAAGTTCCTTCATAACCACCGGCTGTGGCAGCTGATTCTCGCGGCCGTAATGGTGCCGTTGTCCTTTGTCGCCTTCTGGCCAACACCCGTAGATCAGCCGGTCTCGGGTCAGGTCGCCACTACATTGGATTTCCTCCACCACTACGGGATCCCTCGCTGGCTTGACTACAATTTTGTGGAGGCAGCTGCGAACATGGGGTTATTCCTTCCCGTGGGTTTTGTAGCCGCCTTGGCGTTTCCCAGAAAACGGTGGTGGCAAGTCGGCGCTTTTGGAATGCTCTTGTCCGGATGCATCGAGCTAGGGCAGCTTCTGTTTCTTCACAGCCGCTTTGCAAGCCCCTCAGATGTCATGACGAACACCTCAGGGGCTGTGATCGGCGCCATCGTGGCGCTTCTCGCCACGCAAAACGGGAGGCCCGCCGCCTTCCGGCAACGGGCCTCCCAAGAGCAGTAGAGCGTAATGACTAGCCCACGAAGCTCTTCATCCAGGTCTTCAAGTCCTCACCGAACTCCACACGCTCGGACGCGAGAGTAATAACTGCTTTGAGGTAGCTCAGCTTGTCACCGGTGTCATAACGGCGGCCCTTGAACACAACGCCGTACACGCCGGAGCCTTCGCCCTCCCTGGCGGCAAGGGTCTGCAGGGCGTCCGTCAGCTGGATCTCGTTGCCGCGGCCGGGCTCGGTGTTCTCCAAGACGCCGAACACCGAGTGGTGGAGCACGTAGCGGCCAATAACAGCCAGGTTGGACGGTGCGTCAGCGACAGCAGGCTTCTCCACCAGGCTGTTGACTCGGACGTAGTCCTCGCCTTCGACAACCGAGATGTCCGCGCAGCCGTAGGCGCTGATCTGCGACGGATCAACCTCGATCAGTGCGATCACGGAGCCGCCTGTCTTCTGCTGCACCTCCATCATGGTGCTCAGCAGGTCCTCTGCCTCGTCGATGAGGTCATCGCCCAGGAGGACGGCAAATGGCTCGTCGCCGACATGTTGCTTGGCGCACAGGACTGCGTGGCCCAGGCCCTTGGCCTCGCCCTGGCGGACGTAGTGGATGGGACCCAGGTTGGAGGCGTACTCCACTAGGCCCAGCTTGTCCTTGTCGCCCTTGGCCTCCAGTGCTGCCTCCAGGCCGGGCTCGCGGTCGAAGTGATCCTCCAGCGCGCGCTTGTTGCGGCCGGTGATCATCAGCAGGTCCGAGAGGCCGGCATCGATCGCTTCCTCCACCACATACTGAATAGCCGGACGGTCAACCACCGGCAACATTTCCTTCGGCATTGCCTTGGTGGCGGGCAGGAAGCGTGTTCCCAATCCGGCAGCAGGAATGACGGCTTTGGTGATAGCTTTCCCCGTAGTCATAGGTGAACCTTAACAAATCTGGTGGGCTAAACGGCAATTGGATACTGATTTCGATAGGTCAATCACCGCTGGATTTGAGTCCGCGGAGGTCACGAACCAGGCGAGGCATGGCACGCAGAAACCGGGCCCACCGGGCGCGATGTTGCCTGAGCCGTCCGGCCATGGACATGTCCGCATAGATGTTCGTACCAAGGAACACCTCTGGCGGTGGAAAAAGCGCCCCCCACAACATTCGTGGTTTCACTCTCCATGTGGCATGCAGGATAGCGAGGACCCGTGCACTCCCAGGTTCATGGGACGCAACGCGGTTGCGCCACTCCACTGAGGCTTCCGGCCAGACGAAGCTGGTGGTCTTGGGGAGAAGGTCCTCCAGGAAGGGGCGAACAGCCGCTAGGGCGTCTGTAGTGCCAGCAAGCCCCAGGAGCCCCTCGGACAGGCCCTCCCTGCGTGCGAGTTCGCCAAGGTAGTCAAGCTCCTGCCGGCAAGCAGGCAAGAGCGGCTCGCGTAGGGCGTGCAACGCCAGGAATAAGACGCCAAGCTCCCTGGCAGGAATCCTCATCTGCTGGCCGGCAAGTGCAATGGTCTCAGTGTTCACCCACAAGCTCTCAAAACAAACGCGCGGGGGTTTTTCCATGCCTGGGAAGCGGAAATGAACGTCGATACAGCAAGGCCATTCGGAATGGTGGACCGTGACGGAGTGCTTGGGGAAGGTCCTGCTGTCCGGATCCACCGGCCGATCATGCCAGCCGCGTTCACGGAGTGCCTGCAATAACTCGTCAAGCCTGGCGGGATCCACGAAGACGTCCACGTCTGCAGACAGTTTGGCTTGACGAAGCCCCTGGAGGACGCTTGCAGGCCCCTTGATGAAGAAGACCCTGATGCCCAGGCTGTCCGCCACGCGTCCCACGAGGGCATGGCCGAGGAGCACACCTTCCGGGATCTCGAGCTGCGTTTTACGGAAAGTCCGGGTCACGGCACCTCTACACCCTGGCCCTGCGGCCACCCGACGCGGCTTCCAACGCTCCAAGGACGTCTTCGTCTTCCCGGCCCTCGATGGTAGCCGCTTCCGCGGACGGCATCGAAGCGGCTTTGTAGGTTCCGTAGTAGGAATAGGCATCCCTACCTTTGACGGGAACGTAGTTGAGGACGGCACCCAAGACCCGTCCTTTGACTTTCTCGAGGTTCCCAAGGGACTGGTCCAGCTGATCCTGCGTGGTCTTTCCGCTACGGATAACGAGAATTGCGCCATCGGCTGCGCGGGAGAGGACAGCAGCATCCGTAACGGGAAGGAGCGGCGGTGCGTCGATGAGGACCACGGCATCCTTGGCCAGGGCCGCAAGCATGTTCTTCATCGCCCGGGACCCCAGCAACTCGCTGGGGTTGGGCGGGATACGGCCCGACCCCAAAACTGAGAGGTTGGGCAGTGCTCCCCAGGGCTGAAGAACATCGGCCAAATCTGTCGTACCCGTGAGCACATCGGTGACCCCGACACCCGGCACAAGGTTGAAAACGTCCACCAGAGTGGGCCGGCGGAGGTCGCCGTCGACCACCACTACGTTTTCACCCGCTGCCGCCATTGTGACCGCAAGATTTGCCGTCACGGTCGACTTGCCCTCGGCCTGGAGAGAGCTGGTGACCACGATGACCCGGGGTGGCTGGTCCACGTCCAGGAAGCTGAGATTGGTACGAAGCTCGCGGAGAGCCTCGGCCATGGCCCCGCCGGCGTCATGAAGCTCCGCGGCGGCGCCGGCATCCACAATGGTGCTTTTCTCATCCAACCGGTGGTCCACCGGCAGGGTGCCGATGACGGGCACACCGAACAGCCGTTCAATGTCTGCCGCGCGGCGAATCCGACGGTCCAGGTGGCGACGGATCAGGGCATAACCTACGCCAACGGCCAACCCAACGAGAGCTCCCAGAGCCAGGTTGAGCTTGACGTTAGGTGAGGTAGGGCTGGTGGGCAGCACAGCTTTACCCAGCGGGAGTACACGGACAGCGGTCACTGTGTTCGGGGACGATCCGACGTCGGGTACTGCTGATGTGGTGGAAGCATCTCCGGGTGAAGGTGCCGTCTCGATGGCTTCCACCTGGGCAGCAAGGCCATTGACCCATGCGTCGGCTACGCGCTGGGCGGTGCCGGGATCAGTCGACTGGGCGGTGACAGTAATCTGAGCCGTATCGAGCGGCACCTTGATGCTGATGCTCCCAAGCAGGACGTCGGCGGACGTCCTCAGGTCCAGGGCCTGGATGACCCGCTCCGCGACGAGCCGCGACTTGGCCACCGACTCGTAGTCCTTGACCTTTGCCTTGGCCAGGCTGTCCCCGGCCAGTGCCAGGCTCACGTTGTCCGAACCCGGAGTGACCACGATGCCGCTGGAATCGGAGGAGTAGACCTTTGGCTGGAGGACCGTCCAGCCGGCGGCGGCCATGGTGGCCAGCAGGGTAAAGGCGACAATGGCCTTCCAGTACGTCCGGAGTACGTTCAGGTAGTCCGCCAGGTCCAGGCCCGGCGGTGCCTCCGCAGAGGCTGCTGTTGTGCTCATGATGGTTCCTTAGATTCAAGTTCTTGGATGCTCGGGTGCGGGTCAGTTCAGGTTGCTGGCGCGTTCCAAAATTGACGTGGCGACGAGTCGCTCTACGGCTCCGGCAATGGCTTCGCGGTAACCTTCGGGTTTGCCATGCACGTTGCCGACCTGCCTGGTTATCTCGTCCAAGCTGACGGGGTTGGCGCAGGCGTCCCATAGTGCGGGACCGATGCCGCTGAGGCGCACTATCTGGGTGTCCAGCATGACGAGCAGCTCACCGCCGATTGCGACCGCATCGCGTGGAGCCCTGCGCTGGATGTGGCCGACCGGGGCCTGTCCCAGCTGGACACCTGTTGTTGCCGCCGGCTCCCACTCTGTGTCCATGGCTGGTTCCAGGCGAAACAGTGGTTCCAGCGCGGCCGGGAGGTCCGCTGCCTCGGAATAGGTCACTTGCCACACTCCCCCAACGCTCTCGATGAGGCGGCAGAGCGATTGCAGCGGATCCACGACTTCTGCCTGCGAGGAAGACTCCGGAATCAGCGCGAGCAATGCGTCCGCCAGCGGTACCCTCTCCAGCACAGGAGCCATTTGTCGCGTCCCCTGGATTCGCTTTAGGAGCACGATCGATTGGATGTATGGCAACGCCGGCGCTGGCTGCAGCCCAAACTCGTCCGGTGCCGCCTGACGCTTCGGAGCGCCGGCCTCCTGCTTGACGGACAGCGGCTTCGGATACGGAACCACTGAACCGTCCCACGCGATGGCCACCGTCTCGTCCGTGACGTAGCCATAGGTCCTGGCGAGCACGGAGGCCGCTGTGGTCTTTCCCGTTCCCGACTTGGCCACCAGTGCCACCACGGCCCCGGACGCTGGGTCCGCCACGCCGCATGCGTGGAGCATGGTCAGCTCACCTGCGTTGGCCAGGATGGCGGCAACCGTGAGACGGGACGTGAGGTTCTCCGCCAGCTCCTCGAAGGAGGCTGCAGCGAGCTGGAACGTGCCGCCCTCGCGCTTCGCGGACGTACAGGCCACCGAGGCCGTGAACGGCCTGGCGTATAGCGGTTCCACGGGTACGGGCGGCAGCAGAGGCTCACGGCTGCTGGCGCAGCGAGCCCAAGCCATGCTCATGCTGACCCGTTGCTGCCATGTGACCGCACGGCCCCAACGCACCGCAAACTGCTGCCCCAAAACATCTAGGCAGAGAAGATCGCCGCCCCTTGCCAATTCCTCAAGCAGTCGCTGCTTCCAGGCCAGCCCTGCGCTCTCCGTGGTTCCCGCTGCCGCCATGCCGTTAGTGGGAAACGCCGCGGGCAGCCTCAATCAGGCGCTGCGCTTCGAGGGTCGCCAGGAATTCCTCTACCTGGGCCTGCATTTGTCCCGACTGGTCCTCGAAGGTCCCCTGAAGCTCCGCGAAGATGTCCTGCTCGCTCCGCTCGCCATCGATCAGGTCCCAGATGACCGCAGCAGTTCCCTCCAGGACCACGGGCTGGGTTGCGTCGAGGTGCAGCAGGGCGACACGGGCCCGGGGTTTCGTGCAGACTTCAGCGACCAGACCGCCACGTTTCCAGACCATTGTCAGTAACTGACCGTCAGGGCGCCGGTGAGGGTTCGGCTGGTGCCGTCCGGAAGCCTGAGCGTGAGGGTCAGCGTGTAGTTGTACGTCACCTTGCTCGGCTGCGAGCCCGAGATGCGCTCGTACTGGAACGACATGGGGAAGTTCAAGGTCTGGCCGCCAGTGATGCCGCCGCCGTAGCTGAAGGTGGCGTTGTACACGTGGGTGCTTGAGTAGGATGCCCCGGTCAGCGTCAGCGCGGTGGAGCCTGCCTGGATTGACTGTACGCCCGCCCCCGCAGCCACCGTTCCTGTGGGCGTGATATTCACGGTGCCGCTGACGGCGCCCGTAAAAGTGGTACCGCTGTTGGTGATCTGGAATCCGGTTGGCCCGGTGCCGTTGTGGTTGGTACCCGTGCCGGTACCCGATGAGCTGACGAAAGTGATGCTTGAGCCGGGGCCTGTCAGGGCTGCTGTGGCAGAGATGCCGGATGCCGCTGCGGCAGGAGCGGCGATGGCCGTGGCGATTACCGGAAGCGACCACGCAACCCCCGCGACTACCCTTCGGCGGCTGAAGCCATTCTCTTCTTGACTATCGACATCAGTGTTCAGAACTTCAGACAAGTGTGCCCCCAGAGTAAGTTCAGTCTTCGCCGCCTGTTTGAGACCGGCAGCGCTGTATAACCGGATTTACCCGGCTGCGCTTACTCTTTCGAACGCAAATAAAGATTTCTGAAACGCCTTTGCAAGGTTCAATCAAGAATTCTGCAAGGGTTGCTAAAGGCTAATTACACGAGGGTGATTCCCGTGAATTTCGGCTCGCGCTTCTCCTGGAACGCGCGGAAACCCTCCGCGTAGTCGTCGGTCTTGCAGAGGCGTGCCTGCTCGTCGTTCTCCTCCTGCATAGCCTGCCACAGGCCCAGTCGATGGTCGCGGATGTGTGCCACCAGCTCCTTCGAAGCAACGAATGCCCCGGTTGCGCCGGCAGCCACCCGCGACACGATGGCACGCGTGGACTCCAGCAGCGAATCAGCCGGCATGGCACGGCTGAACATCCCCTGCGCCACTGCCTCGGCGCCCGAGATCAGGTCCGCTGTGTAGATCAGGTCCAGCGTGCGGTGCATGCCCAGCCGCTCGGTGAAGTACCAGTGGCCGCCCGAATCCAGCGTCGCCCCCAGCTTGGCGAACGGCGACCCGAACTTCGCATTCTCCGCCACGTACACCACGTCCGTTGCCAGCAGCAGCCCCAGCCCCACCCCCAGGCAGGCGCCTTGCGCTGCCGCGAACGTCGGCGCGGGGAACACGGCCATCTTCTTCAGCAGAGGCTCCACCAGGCCGCCCAAGTACGCGGCGGCGTCGTCATTCTCCGGCGTCACCCCTGCGATGTCCCGGCCCGCGCAGAAGGCCCGGCCCTCTCCCCTCAGCAGCAGCGCCCGCACCTCACCACGTGAGGCGGCGGCAGCAGCGTCGTCGTACGCCTGTGCTAAATCCCGCAGCGCCTGCTCATCCAGCGAGTTCAGCTTGTGCGGGGCGTCCAACACGACTTCGGCGATGCCGTTGCTGATGGAAAGGGAAATCATGGGACTCCTCAAGTAGGGGAAAGACTTACACGTCGAAGTCGACGGTGACTTCCTTGCTGGTGGGGTGGCTCTGGCAGGTCAGGACGTAGCCCTTGTCCAGCTCATCCTGCTCCAGTGCGTAGTTCTCGTCCATGGTCACGCTGCCGGTGACCACCTTGGCCCGGCAGGTGCCGCACACTCCCCCGGCGCACGCGAACGGCACGTCCGGGCGCACCCGCAGCGCCGCGTTCAAGATCGACTCGCGGGCGTGCGTGGGGCTGGCCACCTCGCCCTGCAGGCCGTCCAACTTGAACGTAATCTTGTACGTCTCCTTGGACTCGTCCACCACCACGGGACGGCCGGCCTGCCCCTCCGGACGGTCCGGCTTGCCCGACGTGAACAGCTCGAACCGGACGTTCTCCGGTTTCACCCCGCGCTCGGCCAGGGTGTCCCGGCACAGCTGCACCAGCTCGAACGGCCCGCACAGGAACCACTCGTCCACATCGTCCGCGTGCAGTGCGGTGCCCAGCAGCTGCTGCAGCTTCTCCGCATCGATCCGGCCGCTCAGCAGCGGCGCGATCCGCTGCTCGCGGCTGAGCACGTGGTGGATGGCCAGCCGCTGCGGGTACTTGTCCTTCAGGTCCGCCAGCTCCTCCAGGAACATCACGTCCATGGCGGCCTTGTTGGCGTAGATCAGGTCGAACCGGGTGTCCGGGTTGGCGGCCAGCAGCGTCCGGGCGATCGCGATCACCGGGGTGATGCCGGACCCGGCGGCAATGGCCACGAAGTTGCCTGGCTCCCCCGCCAGCTCCTCCGGGTGGTTCATGGAGTTCATGACGTTCTGCTCCACGGCCTGCCCGTCCCGGCCGTGCTTGGACACGAACGCGCCCATGGGGCTCATCACGTCCAGGGTGTCCCCGGCCTTCAGCTCGGCGTTGGCCCACGTGGAGAACAGCCCGCCCAGGTCCTTCTTGATGGCCACACGGATCTCGCTGGTGCCGTCCGGGAAGCTGCGCGGCTCGGCGCAGATGGAGTAGCTGCGGCGGATTTCCTTCGGCTCGCCGTTCTCATCCGGCAGCGTGGTGCGGAGGGCCACGTACTGGCCGGGCAGGTAGTCGAACTTGCCGGCAAGCTCGGCCGGCACATGGAAGCTGACCTCGATGGCATCGTCGGTGAGCCGGCGCACCTCCTTCACCTCGAGGGTGTGGAAGGACGGACGACGGCGGCCGGTCACCTCAGCCTCTTCGGCGGCGGTCTGGCGGACAACAGGCATGGGGGTTCCTTACAGGACTTTGAAGTAGTCGAACGGTTCCTTGCAGTCCTGGCACACATACAGCGCCTTGCAGGACGTGGAACCGAAGCGGGTGAGTTCCTTGGTGTTGAGGCTGTTGCACTGCGGGCACTTCACGGCCAGGCTCAGCCGGATAGGGCCACTGTGGCCGCCCGCTTTGGAGTGGCCGCTGGGCGGGGCGATGCCGTACTCCTGCAGCTTCTGCTTGCCGGCCTCGGTCATCCAGTCCGTGGTCCACGCCGGGGCCAGGACCAGGTCCACGTGCACGTCCCCGTAACCCTCCTTGGCGAAGGCCGTGTAAAGGTCGTCCCGGATGGCGTCCATGGCCGGGCAGCCCGAGTACGTGGGCGTGATGGTGACGGTGACTTTGTTGTCCGCCACCTCCACCTTGCGGAGGATGCCGAGGTCAGCGATGGTGAGCACCGGGATCTCCGGATCCACCACTGTGGCCGCGATGTCCCAGGCGCGTTCCTCCGCCGACTGTTGTGCCGGCGTCGTGCGCTTTGCCTCGAAGTCGCTGACGTAAATGTCCATGACGGTCACCAGCTGGCTCCGGGGTGCTCGCGGGCCAGTACCTGCATCTCCGCGAGGATGTAGCCCAGGTGCTCCGAGTGCTTGCCCTGCCGGCCGCCGCCCGGGGCTGCGGGCACGTCCGGGACCTCCAGCTCGGCCTCTGCGAGGACTTCGGCGGTCAGGCGGTCAAAGTCTTCTCTCAGGCTGGACGGCGCGACGGCGGCACCCGCCTCGGCGAGGCGCTGCGTCAGCTCATCGTCGCGGAACAGTTCGCCGACATACGGCCACATGAGGCGCAGGCCGTGGATCATCCGGGTGCGGGATTCCTCCGTGCCGCCGGCCAGGCGCAGGATCCACTGGCTGCTGTGGTCGCGGTGGTAGTCCACTTCCTTCACGGCCTTGGCGGCGATGGCGGCCAGGGTGGCGTCCGTGGAGTCGGTGAGGCGGCGGTAGAGCTCGTACTGGTAGTAGCTCACCACGAACTGGCGGGCGATGGTGGCCGCGAAGTCGCCGTTGGGCTGCTCGAACAGCTGGACGCTGCGGAACTCGTGCTCGCGGCGGAAGTAGGCCAGGTCATCCTCGGACTTGGCCGTGCCGTCTTCTTTGAGCATGCCGGCGCCGGCGTAGGTGAGGAAGCTGCGGGCGTGGCCCAGCTGGTCCAGGGCGATGTTGCCCAGGGCGATGTCCTCCTCCAGCTCTGGCGCCCGGGAGATCCAGTGGCCGAGGCGCTGCGCGAGGATCAGGGCGTCATCGCCCAGGCGCAGGGCGTACTCCGCGACGTCCTCGGAGGGCTTGACCAGGCCGGTTTTCACCTCGAGGGCGATGTCCTCCGGGCGGAGGGCGTTGCCGGGGGTGATGCGGGTGGCGGAGGCGTTGGAGTCGCCGCCGGCCACGCCGGTGGAGATGTCGCCGTGGCCTTCAGTATGGGTGCTCACAGGTGCTTCACCCCTTCGCTCTTGGTGTAGTACGTGGCATGCCGGTAGTCCTTGCCCTGCGGGGACTCGAAGAACGAGCCCTTGGAGTCGGGGTCGCTCGCGGCGATGGCGTCGGCGGGAACCACCCAGATGGAGACGCCCTCGTTTCGGCGGGTGTAGAGGTCCCGTGCATTGCGGAGGGCCATGGCGGCATCCGGGGCGTGCAGGGATCCGGCGTGGACGTGGCTCAGGCCGCGGCTGGAGCGGACGAAGACCTCCCACAGGCCCCAGGCGGAGCGGTCGTGGTGTTCCGGTGCCGGGGCGGGCATTTCCGGGTTGCCGGCTGGGGCCACGCCGACCGGGGTCCCCGGCCGAGCTTGCGAGGTTGGGGAGTCGGTGGGGATCATGCTGCGTATTCCTTCTGCTGCTTTGCTGACTGTTTTGCTGCGTAAGCCGCCGCTGCCTCACGGACCCAGGCGCCGTCGTCGTGCGCTGCCCTCCGGCGCTCCAGGCGCTGGGCGTTGCAGGGACCGCGGCCGGCCAGGACTTCCTGGAACTCGTGCCAATCGAGGGGGCCGTGCTCCCACTTCTTGGTGTCCTCGTTGAAGCGGACCTGGTCATCGGGGAGGGTGAGGCCCAGGACCCGGACCTGCTCCACCATCATGCCCACGAAGCGGCTGCGGAGCTCGTCATTGCTGAACCGCTTGATGTTCCAGGCCATGGACTGCTTGGAGTTGGGGGAATCGTCGTCCGGCGGCCCGAACATCATCAGGGCCGGGGCGTACCAGCGGTTCACGGCGTCCTGGGCCATCTGCTTCTGCTCGGGGGTGCCGTTGGAAAGTTCGAGCAGGATCTCGAAGCCCTGGCGCTGGTGGAACGACTCTTCCTTGCAGATGCGGACCATGGCCCGGCCGTAGGGACCGTACGACGCGCGGCACAGCGGGACCTGGTTGCAAATGGCTGCGCCGTCCACCAGCCAGCCGATGGCGCCCATGTCCGCCCAGCTCAGCGCCGGGTAGTTGAAGATGCTGGAGTAGCGGGCCTTGCCGGCGATGAGGTCGTCCATCATCTTGTCCCTGGTCTGTCCAAGGGTCTCGGCGGCGGAGTAGAGGTAGAGCCCGTGGCCGGCCTCGTCCTGGACCTTGGCCATGAGGATGGCCTTGCGCTTCAGGCTGGGGGCGCGGGTGATCCAGTTCGCCTCCGGCTGCATGCCGATGATCTCCGAGTGCGCGTGCTGGCTGATCTGGCGCAGCAGGGTCTTGCGGTAGGCGGCGGGCATCCAGTCGCGGGGCTCGATCCGTGAGTCCTCGGCGATGATCCGGTCGAAGTGGGCCTGGCCTGCCGCATCCTCTTCCGGGGTTAGCTCAGCCGGCACTGACTGCAAGTTCTGCGCTGCCATGGTTGCTCCTATGCAAAGACCTGATGGGCGGCTCGGAATTATTTACCGACCGTTCGTTCAGGATATGTTGGTGCGGCGGAGCTCGTCAAGCGTGCACCCACTCCCCCTTCCCAACGCCCCACCACCTCTCGCAGCCAATCCACCAACGCCCCATCACCTTTCGCAGCCAATCCACCAACGCCCCACCACCTCTCGAGCAAAAGGCGCGGGCCGCCGTCGCGCATTCCTGCTGCCGGAGCCTGCGGCTCACTTTTCGATGCGCATCTACCTCATCGACGCACTGTCTCCCTTTCGAGGCCCAAATATGAGGCGCGAAAAGGAACCTGCGCACCCTAAACGGATCTGCGCGTCGAAAGCACAACGCGGGCCGAAGGCGAAGCACCACCGCAGACACCGGGAACCGCGCACTTCTTAAGCCTTTCTTAAAGCCCAACGGGGAGAGTGGAAGTACGGGCCGAACAGCGCCCTGCTACTCCACCAAGGATGAAATGCTCGGAACAGCTCACGAAGACCACACGCACCCGCAGACCGCCCCCGCGGCACCCCCGGCCGCCGGCATCCAGTTCAGGGCACTCCCCCAGCCCCGCCACTGGCTGCCGCTGGGCACACTGCTGTGCGCCGCCGTCGTTGCGCTGGGCCTTACCGTGCAACTGGTCCCCGGCGACACGGCTGCAGAACTGGGTGTTGACCAAACGCTCAGCCTGCACCACGTTGCCGTACTGACCGCCGTGGCAATGGGGATTAATCTGCTGTTCGGCCCGGTGGTGGGCCTGCTCCTGGTCGCGGCCGCAGCCCTGGCCATTTGGCTGCTCCGGCGCGACCTGGTGACCGCTGTGGCGTTCGGGCTGACCGCATGCTCGGGCTGGGTGGCGAGCGAGGCCTTCAAGCTCCTGTTCGCCCGGCAGCGGCCCAACCCCGCCCTGCTGTTCGACCCGCTGGCGCCCGAGACCGGCTCCAACAGCTTCCCCAGCGGGCACGTCAGCTTCGCGGTGGCCCTGGCCTTCGCACTGTACTTCCTGGCCCGCGGCACCCGCTGGGCAAAGCCGGTCGCGGCGGCCGGTGCCCTCATCGCACTGATCGTCGCCTGGTCCCGCCTTTACGTGGGGGTCCACTACCCCACCGACGTAACGGCGTCCTTCTTCGCCGCGAGCGCTGCTGCCATCCTGCTCGCAGGGCTCTGGAACCGCTTCGCTCCCGCCCTGGTGGAACGTGTTCCCGCCAGGATCCTCCGCCGCTCCCGCCGGGCGTAAGGGCAACCATGCACAGCCTTCTGATGTCGCTGGCACCGGCAGCCGCCGGGGCGCCGTCGCTGCTAGACCCCGCAGGCCTGCTGGAGGGCTTTGGCCCGGCCGCACTGGGGATCATCGCCGCGATGGTGTTCATTGAATCCGGCGTCCTGTTCCCCTTCCTGCCCGGCGACTCCCTCCTCTTCACCGCCGGTCTCCTGCACCAGCAACTGAACCTGGCGCTCCCCCTGCTGATCGGCGTCATCACCGCAGCTGCGATCGGCGGCGACCAGGTGGGGTACCTGCTGGGGCGCAAGTTCGGCCGCCGCTGGTTCAAGGACGATGCCCGCATCCTCAAAACCTCCCACCTGACCGTCACGGAAGACTTCTTCCGGCGCCACGGAGGCGCCGCCGTCGTACTGGCCCGCTTTGTCCCCATGGTGCGGACCTTCGCGCCGCTCACCGCCGGAATCGCGCGGTACGAATACAAGGCGTTCACGCTCTGGAACATGGTGGGGGCTTTGGCATGGGCGACGTCGGTGACCCTCCTGGGCACCTGGCTGGGACACTACGAGATCATCGCCAGGAACATCGACGTCATTGCCGTGATCATGGTCCTGGTCTCCGTGGTGCCGTGGATCGTGGAGTATCTGAAGCGCCGGCGGAAGAACCGGCTGGCCGCCGCGGAACAGCCCGTGGACGAAAGCGTTGAGGCGGCTGCGGAAGAATAGGCGGCATGACAACAGGTGAGGGGTTGGCCCTGCTGCTGGTGGAGGACGATCCTGTCCTGGGCCCGCTGATTGCCGAGCTGCTGGAGCCCGACTTCACGGTCCGGCTCGCGGCAAACGGGCAGGAGGGCCTGCACCTTGGGCTGACGCAGCCGTGGGACGCGATGGTGATAGACCGCGGCCTGCCCGTGATGGACGGCATCAGCGTCATCACCGCCCTGCGGGCCAAGGGCATCGGAACCCCCATCCTGATCCTCACCGCGCTGGGCGACACCGCAGAAAAAGTCCGCGGCCTGGACGCCGGCGCCAACGACTACCTGACAAAACCGTTCGACGGCGGCGAGCTGGCTGCGCGCCTGCGCGCACTGACGCGCACCTATGGCCAGCCCGCGGGGGAAGGTCCGGCCGGGCCGGTGGGCATCGGCACGTGGGAATTCCACCCGGCGTCGCGCGCTGTCCGTTCCCTGTACGGCGGCACCGTCTCGCTGACCGCAAAGGAAACCGAGCTGCTGGCCGCACTGGCGGCGGAGCCCGACCGGGTGTTCACCCGGGACGAACTGCTCGCCGCGCACTTCCAGGAGACGGACCAGCCCGGTGTGATCGACACCTACGTCCACCACCTTCGCCGCAAGATCGACAGGAGCGTCATCCGCACCGTCCACGGCGTTGGCTACCAGATCGGCGACCCCTCATGACTACTTCCGGGCCGAGCACCTCCCCTGCCGCCGGCGACCCGGACCGGGAAATCCTGCGCCGCGCATCGCTGAAGGTGGCGCTGCGGATCAGCGCCGGCGTGGCCGCGCTGGTCCTCATCCTCCTGGCAGCCGCCACCGCCTTCCTGATGTACAAGCTGGCCCATCCGGTCCTGCCCGGGGCCACCGAGCCCGGGAAACCGTACACCTACCTCGATTCCAGGGACCTGATCGAGGGGATGATCCTTGCAGGCCTGGCGGGCATTGTGCTGGCCGGGCTGGTGGGGTGGCTCAGCGCGCGCAGCGCCATCCGGCCCCTGGGCGAAGCGCTGGCCCGGCAACGGAGGTTCGTCCAGGACGCCAGCCACGAACTGCGCACCCCCCTCGCCATCCTGGACACCCGCATCCAGCTGGCCCAGCGCAAAGCCGAACCCGGATCGGAACCGGCACAGGCCCTTGCGAAGATCCGCGAAGACGCATCCACGCTGACCGGGATCGTGAACGAGCTGCTCCTGGCGGCCACCGCGTCCGCGACCGTGCCGGACCTGGAGCCGGTGGACGTCGGCCTGGCTGCCGGGTCCGTGGCCGGGAGCCTTCAGGACCTTGCCCGCCAACAGGGCGTCCAAGTGGCGTTCGACGGCGGCGGCCCGGCTTTGGTGCGCATCGATCCCAGTTCGTTCCGGCGCGCCGTGCTGGCCCTGGCGGACAACGCGCTGGGGCATACACCGGCGGGCGGGAGCATCACCGTCTCCGCCGCCGTTGAGGGTTCGTGGGCGCTGGTCCGGGTTTCCGACACCGGATCCGGGATCAGCGGCGTGGACCCGGACCGGATCTTCGACCGCTTTGTCCGTACCGGCGGGACGGGCGAGGCGCAGGGCCGGCGCAGCTTTGGGATCGGGCTGGCGCTGGTCCGCGAGATTGCTTCCGCAGCCGGAGGCACCGTGAAAGTTGTCCGCAGCGGACCGGACGGAACCACCATGGAACTCGCGCTGCCCCTGGCCGCGGCCTGACCGCCCGTATGGGGTTTGGAGCGGACCGGGAAGCCTCCTCCACCGTTTTGCCAGCACGTTCCACCCGGCGGCCTGAAGCGGTTTTCCACACCCCTGACTCGAAACCCTTGACTCGGCACGCGTTACCCGGGAGGCTGGGCTGCGCCTTGACCTGCCATTGAATGGAGCGCCGCGATGACCAAAACCCAGGAAACGGGCACCGTGTCCACGGTGCTGTCGCCCGACGGTACCTCCCTCAGCGTCGAGCGGATGGGTACCGGACCCAGCCTGGTCCTGGTGGACGGAGCCTTCTGCGGCCGGAACTTCGGGCCTGCACGTGCCCTGGCGAACGAACTGAAGGACGCCTTCACGGTCTATTTCTACGACCGCCGCGGACGCGGTGACAGCAGCGAAACTCTGCCCTACGCCACTGAACGCGAGATCGAGGATCTCCAAGCCGTGCTGAATGAGGCCGGCTCCAGCCCCTACGTTTACGGGATCTCCTCCGGCGCTGCCCTGGCCCTCGAGGCTGCCGCAGCGGGAGTGCCGATGCGGCGGCTGGCCACCTATGAGGCGCCCTACACCGGTGTCCAGGGTGCGGACGGGACGCCGGGGAGCCACCGCGAGCACCTGGAAGCCCTGCTGAAGGAAGGCAAGCGCGGCAGCGCCGTATCGTACTTCCTGGTCAAAATGGTGGGAGCACCGGCCTTTCTCCCCTACCTCCTTCGACTCATGCCCGGGGTGTGGAAGAAGCAGATCGCGGCGGCAAACACCCTGCCCTACGAAACCCGGGTGACCAACAACTTCGTGGCCCCGCTGGAAAGGCTCCGCACCATTACCGTTCCCACCCTCGTCATGGTGGGCGGAAAAGCCGGCGCTCCCATGGCCCAGGGGCAAAGGGCCATCGCGGGAGCCATCGCCGGCAGCGAATACCGCGTCCTCGATGGCCAAACCCACCAGGTCTCCGCCGCCGCCATAGCCACCCAGCTCAGGGGCTTTTTCAGCACCGGGACCTGACGCCGGATTCTCCCGTCGCGCGCGAAAGGCGCGGGCCGCCGTCGCGCTTTTCCGCTCTGGCGCCCGCGCCTGACACCGGGCTTACGCAGCCCTCCTCTTCGGGATGGTCCGCGTCTTCGCCGCAGCCGGCTCGGCCTCGGTTGCCGGCGGCGTCTCTCCGCCGGCGCGGCCCGGAGGCGTGGACTCCCGCAGCCGGGCCCGGGCATCCAGGACGTCGCCGATGAACCAGTCGTAGACCAGGACGCCGATGACGCCGCCCACCAGCGGGCCGACGATGGGAACCCAGAAGTACCAGCTGAAGGCGCCATCCACTGTGCCAGGCAGCGCCGTTTGGCCCCAGCCGGCAAGCCAGGCGAAAAGCCGGGGGCCGAAGTCGCGGGCCGGGTTGATGGCGTAACCGGCGTTGGCGCCGAGGGAGATGCCGATGGCGGCAACGGCCAGGCCGATCATGAACGGGCCCAGGTTCGCCTGGACGGCGGTGTTGCGCATATCGATGATGGCCACGACGAACATGACCAGGAAAGCGGTGCCCACGATCTGGTCAATCAGCGGGCCGGTGGGGTTCCCGTTGAAGTAGGGCGCCGGGAACGTGGCGAAGATGGAGTAGGTGGCGAGGCCTTTGGGGTCGGTACGGCCGGTGCCCACGGCTTTGTTGTAGGCGTCAATGGCGTTGTAGTACAGCAGGTACACCAACGCCGCCCCGGCAAAAGCCCCCACCACCTGGGCCGCGATATACGGACCAACCTTGCGCCACGGGAATTTCCGGCGCACCGCGAACGCCACGGTCACGGCCGGGTTGATGTGGGCGCCGCTGACGCCGCCGGCCACATAGACTGCCAGCGCCACCGCCAGGGCCCATCCCCAGGCGATCAGCAACCAGTCGCCCGCGGCCATGAAGATGGTGGTTGCATTCGCAGCCCTGCCGGAGCCCGGCAGCGCGGCGACGGCCATGGCCACCACGCCGTCGCCGAATGCGATCAGCACGAACGTGCCGAGAAATTCCGCAAGAAGCTCGCCCCAGGTTCCGCCCAGTTGCTTGAGTCCGCTGCCGTTGCGGACTGCATTTCTCAGGGGACTGACATCACTCATCGCAGTACCTTCTTTGCGATTTTGGCTTCAATCTTGGGTGTCATCCGGACTAATTGACAATCCGGGTACTTTCATGCTACGCCGAAAGTGTCCTTGGGTAACAGTCCGAAACCCGACCGACGGGCAGCCCTGCAACGGCGCCCGATTCCGCAGGCACGGAGCCGCGTTCCGCCCGACGGGCGGCACCCCGGCAGGCTCCGAATTGCACCTTAGGGACGTGGAGTTCGTTCGGAAAGGCACGACCATGAACGACAACGGCACCATCGAAAACACCCCGAACGCCGCCGGCCCGGAACACACGCCCGAGGAACCCGACCTGCGCGGGCGGTACGTCAAAGGCAACTTTGGCAAAGCCGGGGCACAGCGCGGCCGCCATGCGGAGGACGAGGAAGGCCAGTACATCGCCGGCAACTACGGCGGGGCCGGCAGAGAAGGCGGACTGCCCGAACCCCTGGGCGACAAGACCGTGGGATCCGGACGGTACGTCAAGGCCGACTACGGCGAAGCCGGCGAAACCACAGGCCGGACAGCCCAGTCCGAAACCGGGCGGTACCCCAAAGGTGATTACGGCAAGAGCGGCACTGTGGCTCCCACGCGCAAGCCAGGCAACGGTGCGGGGCACTAGGCCCGCACACGCACACGGTGGCGGCCTCACTGAGGTGGGCCGCCGCCGTCGTGCTTTTCATGCGCAGGCTCCCGGGGTGTTGGCGACGCGCTTATGCCCCTTTGACGCGCACCCTCCACCGCGCGGCCCAAATCCGCGCAGCGAAGTGGAACCTGCGCCGCGGGAAGAAGAAGGCGCGTCGTACTTTTGCGTGTTCCGTAAAACGGAAGCAAAGTAGGAGTCATGAAAGACGTCACCGGGACCATCGAGCTTTCCGGGGAGATGCTGCACCTGAAGTGGGCGCCCGGGGACGTGGTGACGGAGAGCGACGCGGTGGCGCTGATGGAGCGCGCCAGGGCCCTTAGCGGTGGGCGGCCCCTTCCGCTGCTGGTGGAAATGACCGGTTTGGCGTGGATCGACCAGGGGGCGTTTCTCGCATTCGCCGGGTGCTGGCCGCTGACGCGCGCGGCCGTGGTGGGCACGTCGCCCGTGGACCAGACGCTCGCCGGCTTCTACACGGGACGGCACAGGCCGATGCATCCCACCCGGTTCTTCACATCCCTGGACGAGGCGGTGGCGTGGTTGATGGCGGATCCGGCGGTACCGTAGGCCAGGTTTTTCCACATAGGAGTGGGGGCCTCTTCAGGTGCCTGAACGCACGGGGCACCGTGGATGCATGGCCGACCTTCCCCCGCTTTTGTTGTCCCGCGACCGTCTGCTGCATGGACTCAGTGCCAACGACCTCGCCAAGCGGGTACGGGCCGGCGCGCTGGTGCGGGTCCGGCAGGGTGTTTACCTTGACGGACCCACGTGGCGGGAGCTGAAGCCGTGGGAGCAGTACCGTATCGGCGTCCAGGCGGCTGCGGAAACGTTCGAAAAACCGGTTGTCTTCGCCCGGCATTCCTCAGCGAGCGTTTGGGGAATCCCCACCGTTGGAAACGACCCAGTGCGGGCCCTGACATTGAAGAACGACGGCGGCCGCTCGCGTGCCGGGGTCAGCCGCCACTTTGCGGCGCGGGCCGGTTTGAATGTGGTCACTTTGGACGGCCTCCTTGTCACCGACCGCGTACGGACCGCCCTGGACCTGGCGGCCTTCAGTCCGTTCACCGAGGCGGTGGTGCCGCTGGATCATGTGCTGCGGCCCGACCCGTCCCGGCAGCTGCCCGCGCTCGCCAAGGCTGAACTGGAAGCCGGGATCGGTGCCCTGTATTCGGCTGCTGCTGCGCGGCGGATCCGGACGGCGATTGCCTTTGCCGATCCCGCCTCGGGCTCGCCCGGGGAGTCCTGGAGCAGGGCCCTGATCCACGTGGCGGGGTTTGAAGCCCCGGTCCTTCAGCAACCCTTTACCGATTCCAGGGGGCTGGTGGGCTACACAGACTTCTATTGGAAGGAGTCCAGGGTGGTGGGCGAATTCGACGGCGAGGAGAAGTACGTGAAGCCCGAGTTCCGTGGCGGTCGGTCGGCTTCGCAGGTGGTTGTGGAGGAGAAGAAGCGCGAGAACCGGATCCGTGCCATGGGGATCAACGTGGTGCGGTGGGACTGGGCCGAACTCGCGGCGCCCGGGACCCTGGAACGGAAGCTGGCCGCGGCAGGGGTGGCCCGGCGTCGTACGCGTTCTGCCGTCCTCGACGCGCAAAACCGCCTGTGACGCGCAGGCTCCCTGGCGCGGCCCAAATGCGGGCAGCGAAATGTAAGGTGCGCGTCGAAAATGAGTATGCGCAGCGCCGGTCAGCTGGTTTCGATAGCTGGCGCGGTTCCCGGAAGGGCGACCGGCCAGGAATCCGGCGTTTAGGGCCAGCCCTTTTCGAGCAGTGGTGTGACCGTGACTTCGTTGAGGACCATCTCCCGCGGAGACTGCGCTATCCAGGCAATCAGGTCCGCCACGTGGCCCGGTGGCAGCGACTCGTTGGCCGGTGCGGCGGCTGCGGTTTCCTGGTCCCGGTCATCAGGAGTCCATGCTCCCCACTGCGTGTCCATTGCGCCCGGGTAGAGCAGGCAGGCCCGGATGCCATGGTCCTTGCCCTCGGCTGCCAGCGACTGGGTCAGTCCGGTCAGCGCGAACTTCGAGGCGCAGTACGCTCCGGCGTTGGCCCAGCCGCGGCGCCCGGCCACCGACCCGATATTGATGATGGTTCCCCCACCGGCCCGGCGCATACCGGGAAACACCGCCTTGGCCAGGAGGAAAACCGCCCGGAGGTTGACGTTCATCACCCTGTCCCATCCGGCGGCGTCGATGTCCTCAACCGAACCGGGAACATCGGTTCCGGCGGCGTTCACCAGGATGGTGACAGGTCCAAGATTCTCCTGGACCCTCTCCACCGCCTGGGCCACCTCTGCCGCATCAGCCAGGTCAAGTGGCACGGCCACTGCACGAACACCATCACCTGAACCATTGATCTCGGAGACGGTGGCCTGCAGGTCATCGGCCGACCGGGCAATGACAGCGACGTCGGCGCCTGCCCCGGCCAGCGCCAGTGCCGCTGCCTTGCCAAGTCCGCTGCTGCCTCCGGTAACCAGTGCCACCTGCCCGCGTAAGGGCTTGTTGTTTGCCATGCCATCTCCCCGAGTTCACACGCCGCCGGAAGGGCGGACTGTTGTGGCTCCATGGTAAGCAGGGCACCCGACCGTTGGCCCGGCGTCGTACGCGTTCCGCCGTCCTCGACGCGCAAAACCGCCTGTGACGCGCAGGCTCCCTGGCGCGGCCCAAATGCGGGCAGCGAAATGTAAGGTGCGCGTCGAAAATGATTATGCGCAGCGCCGGTCAGCCCTCCCGGGCGGGCACCTCGGCGGCCGGCTGCCCGGGTTCGCGCTGCGTGGCCGCCCAACTGGCCAGCATCTTCAGCGCATCCTCGGACGGCGTACCCGGCTCGGCGGTGTAGATGTTGATCCGCAGGCCGGGGTCCGCCGCGAGCTCCATCGCCTCGTAGGTCAGGTCCAGGTCACCCACCACCGGATGGTGCAGCCGCTTCCGGCCGGTGCGGTGGTACTTCACGTCGTGCCGGGCCCAGCGGACGCGGAACTCCTCGCTGCGGGTGGACAGCTCGCCCACCAGGTCGGACAGGTCCTTGTCGAACGGGTTCCTGCCGGCGGTGGAGCGCAGGACCGCCACGATGTCATCCGCGCTGCGCTCCCAGTCCCGGAAGAACTCCCGCGCCTTGGGATTCAGGAACGTGAACCGTGCACTGTTCGGGGGCGTGACCGGCTCGGCCATCATGTCCAGGTACAGCGCCCGGCCCAGCTCATTGGCGGCCAGTACATCGCCGCGGTCGTTGCGGACCCAGGCCGGCGCCGTCGTAATCGCGTCGATGACCCGCTGCACACTGGGGCGGACCGTCAAGGGGCTCCGCTTCCGGCGCACGCGCGGCGCAGCCGTGGCCGCGCGGGCCAGGTCGAAAAGGTGGGCCGTCTCTGCGTCGTCCAACTGCAGGGCCCGGGCCAGCGCCTCCAGGACGCTGTCCGAGGCACCGGACAGGTTCCCCCGCTCCAGCCGGATGTAGTAGTCGATGCTCAGGCCCGCGAGCATGGCCACTTCCTCGCGCCGGAGCCCCGCCACCCTCCGGTTGCCGCCGTAGACAGGCAGCCCGGCCTCCTCGGGCGTGAGGCGGGCGCGGCGGGAGGTGAGGAACTTCCGTACGTCGTCACTGTTGGTCATGCCTCCACGCTACGCCGCCGCCACCCAGCGGAGGAGGCACTGGCAGTACCCGGCAAGCGCGGGTACTCCCAGTGCCTCCGGGGGGCGGCGTCAGCGCAGCGCCTATTCGTAGCGGAGGGAGTCGATCGGGTTTTGTCGGGCAGCCCGCCATGCCGGAAGCGTTCCGGCGATGAACGCGATGGCCATCACCAGGACGATGACCACCGCCACCGGTCCCGGGGCGAAGCTCAGGATCTGCAGGCCGGCCAGATCGCTCAGGGGGCCGCGGGCCAGGGCGTGGCTGACCACCGTGCCCAAGGCTATGGCGGCGCCGGACCCAATCAGGCTGCCGAGGAGGCCGATGAACGCTGCCTCGGCGCTGAACAGGGCAAAGACCGATCCGCTGCCCATGCCCATGGCCTTCATCAAACCGATTTCGCGGGTACGTTCCTGCACGGACATCAGCAGGGTGTTCACGATCCCGAACCCTGCGGCCACCAGGGCGATGACCGCGAACGCATCGAGAACGCCGATGATGCCGTTGATGACGGTCTTCACGGTCCCGATCCGGTCATCAAGTGTTTGCGCCGTGTAGCCCGCCCCAGAGAGCTGGCTCTTCATCCCGGATATCTGCGATTCCGAGGAGGGGGCGAAGGTGGCAGTGGCCGCCGTGTACACCGGGGCCGAGGTGGCGGGGGTCCCGGTGGCCTGGGCCTGGGTGAGGGCGGTGGAGAGCGCCTTGTTGATGAACGCCCCGCCCGAGCTGAGGAGCGCGCTTTGTTCAATGCCGTTGATCCTGGCCGTCACGGTCCGCATGGTGCCCGTGGCGTCGGGGATGCCGATGGTAACGTCCTGGCCCACCGCCTGGGCGCTGTCGCTGAACCCCAAGGGAGCCACGTAGCTTGAGGGGAGGATGATCTGCGGCGCCGGGGACCCGTCGTCGAGGTTCTGGCCCGCGTCCAGCTGCGGCTGGGCGCCCGCGAGCACACTCACGGACAGCTGGTACTTGTCCTGGTTGTTCCACTGGATGTAGGCCGTGTTCAACCGCGTGACCGGGGATACCCCGGTGATTCCGGGGACGGCCCCGATTTTGTCCAGGTCGGCCTGGGTGAGGGCCACCTGGGTGGAGCCGGGCCGGCCGCCGCCGGCGAGCACCCTGGTGTTGGGGTCGTACTTCTGCGGGCCGGAGCCCAGGCCGGAGCCGGTGTCGGCCCTGGTCACCGTGAAGGCATTGCTTGCCCCGACGGCTGCCACCTGGCTGTCAATGTAGTTGGAGATTCCCGTGCCCAGCCCGTTGGTGATGGTGAGGGTGAAGGCCCCGACGAAGATGGCCAGCACCGTCAGGGTGGTGCGCAGCTTGCTGCGGAAGCTGTTGGTGATGGCGGTTTTCAGGGTTTCCAGCGGTTTCATGCCGCGTGCTCCTCGTCAGTGGTGATGAGCTGCCCGTCCCGGATGTAGACGCGGCGGTTGAAGCGGGCGGCCAGGTCATGGTCGTGCGTGACCGTGATCAGGGTGATTCCGTGGTTTTGGTTGAGGTCGAAGAGGATGTCCTCCACGATGCGGCCCGTGGCGGAGTCAAGGTTCCCGGTTGGTTCGTCGGCGAACAGAACGCGCGGGTTGTTGGCAAGGGCCCGGGCGATGACCACGCGCTGCTTCTGCCCGCCGGAGAGGTTCCCGGCTTTGTTGCGCGCCTTGTCCGCCAGTTCCAGCTGTTCCAGGACGGCCATGCCGCGGGCGCGGCGTTCCCGGGCGCCCATGCCGGCGATCTTCAGCGGAAGCACCACATTGTCCAGCACGGTGGTGGCGTGGTTGAGGAAGAACTGCTGGAAGACGAACCCGAACATCTGGTTTCGCAGGGCGTTGAGCCTGCGCCCGCTCAGGCTCCGGGCATCGGTACCCTCCACGTGGACGGAGCCGCCGCCCGGGGTGTCCAGAAGCGCCAGCAGGTGCATGAGGGTTGACTTGCCGGACCCGCTTTTACCCACGATAGCCACGGAGTCACCGCGGTCAATCTCCAGGGAAACACCCCGGAGGGCGTCAAAGCGGTCGGGGCCGCGGCCGTAGGTTTTTGTCAGGTCGCGGGTGGACAGGATCGGCACAGGCATTTGGAGTTCCCATCAGGAATTACGGAAGCGGGACGTGCAGGACGGTGAGGGAGTGTCAAAATCCGGGCGGGAGCAGCCCGGCAGAGATGCGTGCCGCAGCTTCAAGGATCTCGTCGTCATCGGCGTCGATGTCCCTGGCGGCCATGCCAAGCATGTTGATGGTGAGCAGCGCGAAACGGACCCGCAGGCGGTCCTCCACGCTGGCCCCGGGCGGGGTGATGATGGAAAACAGCTCGGACACGGCCGCCGCCATTCCGCCACGTTGCCCGGGTTCCGACTTGATGTCCCTGAGCAGACGGTAGTTCGAGCCCAGGAAGCGGAACATGCGCAGGCCCTGGGCCTGGACGATCCCGGTCCACCGGGCAATGACGGTGCGCCGCAGCTCCGGTCCGGGTTCCTGGGTGCGCGCCCATTCCAGCAGGTCGGTGATCTGCGTGCGCATTGCCTCCATCAGGGCGCGGAGTATGTCTTCCTTGCTTTTGAAGTGGTAGTACAGGGCCGCTTTGGTGAAGCCGAGTTCCTCGGCGATCTGGCGCATCGAGGTCGATTCGTAGCCCTGTTCGGCGAACAGGCGCAGGGCAACGGCCTGGATGTTTTCGCGCGTCCCGCCCTCAGCGGGCGCGGGGGCATCGCTGGTGGATCCCATGTGTTTGCTGTCCTTTCGGTCCGGCCCGCCACCGAGCTGCTCTTGCTAACTAACCGGCCGGTAAGTACCATACTAACCGCGCGGTAAGTGGACCCCAAACCAAAAATCGCTAGGACCAAATTCGCATGACAGACCAGGACGCCGGGCAGGCCAGACTCTCACCCCGGCAAATCATCACGGCAATGAGCGGACTGGTCATCGCCATGCTGCTGGCCCAGTTGGACAACATGATCGTGGCACCGGCGCTGCCAACCATCGTGGGTGAACTGGGTGGAATGGACCACCTCGCCTGGGTCACCACGGGTTATGTCCTGGCATCGACGGTGGCCACTCCCATCTGGGGCAAGCTTGGCGATATCTTCGGGCACCGCCGCACGTTCATGGCCTCGATCGTGGTCTTCCTGGCCGGTTCCGCCCTCTGCGGAGTAAGCCAGGACATGACCGGGCTCATCGGGTTCCGGGCCTTCCAGGGCCTGGGTGCCGGCGGCCTGATGGTGGGCATCATGGCGGCGATCGGGCTGATGGTGCCGCCGCGGGAACGCGGCAAGTACCAGGGCATCATGATGGCCGTCATGCCCCTGGCCATGATTGGCGGCCCACTGCTGGGTGGTTTCATCACCGACAACGCCTCCTGGCGCTGGGCGTTCTACGTCAACCTTCCCCTGGGCCTCCTTTCCCTGGTGGTCTGCTGGTTCACCCTCAAGCTGCCCCGCCGGGAGCGGACCGCCAAAGTCCGCATCGACTGGTGGGGATCCGCCGTCCTGACGGCCTGGATCACCGCACTGGTGCTGATGCTGAGCTGGGGCGGAAGCCAGTACCAGTGGAACTCACCCGAAATCATCGGCCTTGGTGCCGTGGCCGCCGTCGGCCTGGTGCTTTTCCTCTTTATCGAACGGCGCGCGGCAGAGCCAGTCATTCCGTTGCGCCTGTTCAGCAGCCGGAACTTCTCGCTCGCCAACGCGCTGGGCTTTATCGTGGGCTTCGCGATGTTCGGCGGCATCACGTTCCTGCCCCAGTTCCAGCAGTACGTCCAGGGCCAGTCGGCCACCAGCAGCGGACTGCTCCTGATGCCAATGATGATTGCGGCCATGGTGGTGTCGCTGGGCGGCGGCCTGGTGGTCAGCCGGACCGGCCGCTACCGGGCACTGCCCATCATCGGGTCGGCGCTGATGGCCACGGGCCTGTTCCTGTTCTCCACCATGGGCCTTGCCACTCCGGCGTGGCAGTCCGGCGTCTACATGGCCGTCCTTGGGGCAGGGATGGGCTGCATGATGCAGACCACCAACCTCATCGCGCAAAACAGTGTCCACATCCGTGACATCGGTGCCGCCACCGGCACCACCACCTTCGCCCGCAACATGGGCGGTTCCCTGGGAATCTCGGTCCTTGGCTCCATCTACGCGGGCCGGCTTTCCGACGCCATGGGCGGCGGCGGGCTGCACCAGAGCGGGCAGATCACCCCGGCCGCGCTCCAGTCCCTCCCGCAGGCGGTCCGGGACCTGTTCAAGACGGCTGTGACCGACGGCATCCAGTCCGTCTTCTTCTGGGCATCCCTGGTGGCGGCGGCAGGCTTTGTCCTGGCCCTGTTCATCCGGCACGTCCCGCTGCGCGGGCATGCACCCTCTCCTGCCACGGCGGCCGAACAGACGGCTGAAGAACTTGCTGTCTGACGGTAAGGTGGCCGGGTGATCGCTGCCGTAGCCGGAGCGGCCGCACTGGCCGCCTTGCCCGCTGTCCGGGACCCCGCATGGTCTGTCGGGCCGCACTTTGTCGGGCTCAAAATTGGGCTCGTCCTCCTGGCCATCGTGCTGGTCCTGCGTGTCCGCAGGCGGATCCTGGTGCGGCTCCGGGGCCTGGGGTGGCGCCGGACGGCGATCGCCAGCGGCGCTGCGGCAGTGCTGTTCTACGCCGTCTGGATCTTCTATCTGAGCGGCACCATGCCGTCCGTGACGGTCGCCTACAACTGGAGTACTGCGTGGCTCGCCCTGGACGGGTTCGAAGCCCTCGCCGCATTGCTGACGGCGGTGTTCCTCTTCAGGGGCAGCATTTATGCGGCGCTTACCGCGGCCGCGTTCTCAACGAGCCTGTGCATCGATGCGCTCTTCGACGTGACAACCGCTGCCCAGGGGCCGCCGCTGGTAACCGCCATCCTGGAAGCTGCCCTTGTTGAGCTGCCCTTCGCCGCCATTTCCGGGATGCTGGCCATCAAGCTCCTCACGGCGGGCAGGCCCCAGCAGGATGCACAATCCGCAGAAAGCCGCAGCGCCTGAATCACCGCCGGCCTCGAAGGAGGCACTGGCAAGCCCTCCCATAAACCCCCGTGCCCGCATAGCGTGAAGGCATGGTTATGGAACTGAAACTCAACAACGGCGTCACCATGCCCGCGCTCGGCCTGGGCGTCTTCCAGAGTCCGCCGGAAGAGACGACGGCGGCCGTCCAGACAGCGCTCGAGGTGGGCTACCGGCATATTGACACCGCCGCCGCGTACGGCAACGAGCGCGAGGTGGGCGAAGGGATCCGCCGCTCCGCCCTGGACCGGTCCGACGTGTTCATCGAAACGAAGGTCTGGGTCAGCGACTACGGCTACGACGAGGCCCTGCACGCGTGGGACAAGGCCGTGGGCAAGCTGGGCGTGGAGCAACTGGACCTGCTCATCCTGCACCAGCCCGCGCCGGACCGGTTCGACAAGACGGTTGCGGCGTACAAGGCCCTGGAGACCCTGCTCAAGGACGGACGGGTGCGGGCCATCGGCGTCAGCAACTTCATGCCGCACCACCTGCAGCAGCTGCTCGCGGAAACCAGCGTGGTCCCGGCCGTCAACCAGATCGAACTGCACCCGTATTTCCAGCAGGCGGCTGTCCAGACGATTGATGAAGACCACGGCATCCTCACCCAGGCCTGGTCGCCGATCGGCGGCATCACCTTCTACCCGGGCTGGGGCGAGAACCGGAAGAACGTCATGCGGGACCCGGCGATTGCCGCCGTCGCGCAGGCCCACGGCAAGACGCCCGCCCAGGTGATGCTGCGCTGGCACCTGCAGCAGGGCCGCTCCGCCATCCCCAAGTCCACCAACCCGGGCCGGATCGCGGAGAACTTCGACGTGTTCGACTTCGAGCTGACTGCGGACGAACTCACCGCCATCGATGCCCTGGACAGCGGCGTCCGCAGCGGCCCGGACCCGGACGTTGCCCGCCCCGAGCGGTTCGCCATGGTCATCCCGGAAGCCTAAGGAGAAATGATGGAATACCGCCCGCTTGGCCGCACCGGCGTCCAAGTCAGCCCCCTCTGCCTCGGCGCCATGATGTTCGGCCCCTGGGGCAACGACGACCGCGCCGACGCCACCCGCATCATCCACCGCGCCCTGGACGCCGGCATCAATTTCGTCGACACCGCGGACGTCTACTCCGCCGGAGTGTCGGAGGAAATCGTCGGCGAGGCGCTTGCCGGGAAGCGCGACGACGTCTTCCTGGCCACCAAGTTCTTCATGCCCATGGACGAAAAGGACCCCAACCAGAGCGGTGGCTCCCGCCGCTGGATCATCCGCGAGGTGGAGAACTCGCTCCGCCGGCTGAACACCGATTACATCGACCTCTACCAGGTGCACCGCCCCAGCCCGGACACCGACGTGGAGGAAACGCTTGGCGCGCTTACCGACCTGGTCCGCCAGGGCAAGGTCCGCTACATCGGATCCTCGTCCTACTCCGGTTCGCAGATCGTGGAGGCGCAGTGGGCATCCCGCGAGCGCAACCTCGAGCGGTTCGTCACCGAGCAGCCGCCGTACTCCATCCTGACCCGCGGCATCGAGGAGGACGTCCTGCCCACGGTCCAGCGGCACGGCATGGGGACGCTGACCTACAGCCCGCTGGCCGGCGGCTGGCTCTCCGGGCGGTGGCGGAAGGATTCTGCCTCCCGGCCCACCTCGAGTGCCCGGCCCAGCGCCCGGTTCGACATGAGCCAGCCGGCCAACCAGCGCAAGCTGGACATCGTGGAGGAGCTGGCGCAGGTGGCCGAATGGGCCGGCGTCACTCTCATCGAGATGGCCATCGCGTTCGTCATCAACCACCCCGGCGTTACCTCGGCCATCGTGGGTCCGCGCACCATGGAGCAGCTGGAGTCCTACCTCCCGGCCGCGGACACCGTCCTGGCCCCCGAGGTGCTGGACCGCATCGACCAGCTGGTGGCCCCCGGCGTCACGGTCAACCCGGACGACAACAGCTACGGCGCCCACGAACTCACGGAACACGCACGACGGCGGCAGCGGGCTTAGGCGCCCGCCGTCGCCTTGCTACCCACTCCCCTATGAAAGGAAAACCCATGGCAACGTGGCTCATCACAGGCTGCTCCACCGGACTTGGCCGCGCACTCGCTGAAGCCGTGCTCGCGTCCGGGCACAACGCCGTCGTCACCGCCCGGAAGGTGGAGACCGTCCAGGACATTACCGCCGGTTTCCCGGACACAGCCCTGCCACTACCCCTGGACGTGACGGACAAGGCGCAGATCAGCGCGGCCGTGAAGCAGGCGGAAGAGAAGTTCGGCAGCATCGACGTGCTGGTGAACAACGCCGGCTACGGCTACCGGGCCGCCGTGGAGGAAGCGGACGACGCCGACATCCGCCGCCTCTTCGACACCAACTTCTTCGGCGCGGTGGACATGATCAAGGCCGTGTTGCCCGGCATGCGCACCAACAAGGAAGGGTCCATCCTGAACATCTCGTCCATCGGTGCGCGGATCACCCCGGCCGGTTCCGGCTACTACGCGGCCACCAAGGCGGCGCTGGAGGGCATGTCCGGTTCGCTGCGCAACGAGCTGAAGCCGCTGGGCATCAACGTGACCGCCATCGAACCGGGCGGCTTCCGCACCGACTTCGCCGGCCGCTCGCTCACGCAGTCGGCCACCGCCATCGGGGACTACGCGGATACCGCCGGCAAGCGCCGCAAGGAACACGACACCGCGCACGGCAACCAGCCCGGTGACCCGGACAAGGCAGCCAGGGCGATCATCGCCGTCGTCGAATCCCCCAACCCGCCGGCCCTGCTGGTCCTGGGGACCGATGCGTTCGGTGCCTTCGGCAAGGTGGCGGACGCGCAGCGCGCCGAGCTGGAGCAGTGGCAGGAGCTCAGCACGGGCACCGACATCACCGACTGACACCGTCCGGCGACGCGCAAGTGCATTTTCGCGGCGCACATTCCATATCGCAGCCCAAATTTGCGCAGCGGTATGGAGGATGCGCGTCGGGAGTGAATATGCGCGTCGCCAGCCGGATCCAGGGGGACCTCGGACTCAAGGAACCAAAATTGCGTAGCCAATACCCATGACATGGCGGCCGCCTGGTGCGAGAGTGGATTCCTAACGTTCCATCACGTCGCTGGAGGAACCAGCATGGCAGCAAAACGGCGCCGCTCGGGAGGCAAGGGCGGCGGCACTATGGGGTGTGCCCCCTTCCTCGTCCTCATCGTCATCGCCCTCATCATCCAATACTGGTGGGTCCTGCTTATTGCCTTGGGCGCGGTTGCCATGACCGTGGCGCTCGTCCGCTCCACGAAAGCCCCGGCACGTCCAGCCAGAGTTCCCCTGCCACGGCCGCAACCCGCTGTGGCCCCGCCCCGCCCCGTCCTCGGCGGTGACGACCTGACGGCCCACGTGCGCGCGGCCAAACGGGCGGGCCGGGTACGTGACATGCAGGAGTGGGACTACGAGTGGATCCGGCTGAGCCACCCCGGAAAGAGCCTGCACGAAGTCAACAGCATCGCGAACACCCATTTCGCCCGGGGCCGCTCCATCGGTATCAACTCCGGGGACCCGTCGCTGGGCTGAATTCCCGGTTGCCGGCCGGCGATGGTGGCCGCGCAGCCACGGCTTAGCGACGCGCCAATGCATTTCCGGGGCGCACATTCCACAGCGAAGCCGACATTTGCGCAGCACAGCGGAGGATGCGCGTCGAAAATGATTAGGCGCATCGCAAGCCGACCACGCCAGTCCCGCCGTGCCCCGCTACGGGTTCGCAGCCCCTCCGGTGCGGCCGTGCTCGAGTCCGGTGGGGAACCCGATGGTCACGGAAACCGGCGCCGGGGCGGAGCAGCAGGCCTCTACGGCAGCGTCACCGGCGTCCCCGGGAATGCTCGTGGAGCACACCCCTGTTTCCGGCAGTTCGAGTTCGACGGCGTCCGCGGCTTCGGTGTCGCCGGCCAGGGCGGCGGCGATGGAGCGGACCTGCTCGTACCCGGTGGCCATGAGGAACGTGGGCGCGCGGCCGTAGGACTTCATGCCCGCCAGGTAGAAGTCCTTCTCCGGCTGCTCGAGGATCCGTGCGCCGTGGGCCGGGACGGTGCCGCAGCTGTGGAAGTCCGGATCGATCAGCGGGCCCAACGCCTTGGGGGCGTCCACTGCGGGGTCCAGGTCCAGCCGCAGCTCCGACAGCATGGCCAGGTCCGGCCGGAATCCGGTGGCGGGAATGAGGCGGTCCACCGATACGGACCGGCCGTCCGCGGCGTGCACGGTGACGGAGTCGCCATGGGTTTCGAGGGAAGCAGTGTGGAAGTTGGTCAGGAGCTGGACTGCCCCGGTGTCGACAGCGGTGCGGAGCCGGGCTCCGAGCTGGCCGCGGGCGGGCAGCTGGTCGGCGTCGCCCCCGCCATAGGCCCGGGCGGGGGTGGCGGCGCGGATTGCCCACAGGACCTCGGTGCCGGGGTTGGCGCGGGCCACCCGGGCCAGGTCAAGGACCATGTTGGCGGCCGAGTGTCCGGAACCGATGACCAGGGTGCGGCGGCCGGCGAAACCACCGGCGGAAACGTCCGGCAGCGGACCGGTGACCAGCCCGGCAGCCCGGGCCTCAGACTCCCCCGGAACCGCCAGACCGGATGATCCCAGCGGCGCCGGCGTGCTCCACGTTCCGGAGGTATCGATGACGGCGCGGGCCAGCACCTCGGTGACCTCGCCGCCGTCGTGCCCTATGCGCAGGAGGAACGGCATCTGGTCGCGGCCCTGGCTGCGGCCCTTGTCCATGCCCTGCCGGGTGACGGCGAGAACCCGTGACCCGGTCCTGATCCGGTCCTTGAGTTCGGGGGTGGCGGCCAGCGGTTCCAGGTACTCGGAGACGATCTGGGAGCCGTATGGCAGTGCGGTGGGCCGGGGCGCTTCCCAGCCGTTGCGCTCCAGCAGCCGCACCGAGGCGGGGTCCAGGTTGTATTTCCAGGTGGAGAACACGCGGACGTGCCCCCATTGCCGGATGGCAGCCCCAACGGCCGGGCCGGCCTCGAGGACTAGCGGTTCCAGCCCGCGTTCCAGCAGGTGCGCGGCCGCGGCGAGGCCCACGGGTCCGGCGCCGATCACGGCAACCGGCAGGGACTCCTTGGATGTCATGGTGTCCGCCTTTCAGCTCTCGACGGGGACAAGGGAGGCGATGAGGGCTTCGACGCGGGCCTTGATCTGGTCGCGGATGGGCCGGACCGACTCCACACCCTTGCCGGCCGGGTCTTCCAGGACCCAGTCCTCATAGCGCTTGCCCGGGAAGTACGGGCATTCGTCGCCGCAGCCCATGGTGATCACCACGTCCGAGTCCTTGACGGCCTCGGTGGTGAGGATCTTGGGGATCTCCGCGGACATGTCGATGCCCACCTCGGCCATGGCCTCGACGGCGGCGGGGTTGACCTTGTCCGCCGGCTGCGAGCCCGCGGAGCGGACCTCGATGGCGCCCTTCGAAAGGCTGGTGAGGAACGCGGCGGCCATCTGGGAGCGGCCGGCATTGTGGACGCAGACGAACAGGACGGAGGGCTTCTGGCTCATGAGAGCACCTTTCGGTCAGACGGGACGACGGCGGGAGTTGCGAGGGTTGGGTAAAGGAACCGGACCAGGAGGTACCCGGCGGCGCCGCCAAGCAGCTGCGCCAGGATGAAGGCAGGGGCCGACGGCGGTGCGATGCCGGCAAAGGTGTCCGTGACCGTCCGGGCGATAGTCACCGCGGGGTTGGCAAAACTCGTGGAGCTGGTGAACCAGTATGCGGCCGTGATGTAGCCGCCCACCGCGAACGCCACCCGATCAGCGCGGCCCGAGCGGACGGTGCCGAAGATGACCACCAGCAGCCCCACGGTGGCGATGACCTCAGCCAGCCACAGCGCGGGACCACTGCGTTGGTGGGTGGAGAACGTGACGGCGTCCAGCCCGAACATCAGGTTCGCCGCGACGGTACCGGCCAACCCGCCCAGGACCTGTGCGGCGATGAGGGCCCCGGCGGTGGTGGTATCGATCATCCCCAGCGCCCTTTCCACCAGGGTCACCACGGGATTAAATGACGCAGAGACTGGCTGCAGGGCCACAATCAGCGCCACCAGCGCCGCACCCGTGGCGAGGCTGTTCTGCAAAAGCTGCAGCCCGGCGTCGTCCGGTGACAGCCGTGAGGCCATGACGCCGGAGCCCACCACGGCCATGACCAGGAACGCGGTGCCGGTGAATTCGGCGGCGGCGCGGCGGCCCGGCACTCTCACTGGGCCTGCCCGCCGATCAGTGCGGCCAGGTTCTGCAGCGCCCCGGTCCGGGCGCGGTAGTAGACCCAGACGCCGCGCTTCTCCCGGTCCAGCAGCCCGGCCTCGTGGAGGACCTTCAGATGGTGGCTGATGGTGGGCTGGGACAGCTCGAACGCATCGTTAAGGTCGCAGACGCAGGCTTCACCGCCCTCATGCGAGGCCACCATGGACATCAGCCGCAGCCGGACCGGATCGGCCAGGGCCTTGAGCAGCGGGGCAATGCCTTCCGCCTCCGATTCGGACAGGGGTTCCCGGGCCAGCGGCGGGCAGCAGGCCACAGCTTCAACCGGGGTCAGCTCCAAAGACATAGACACACGTAAATATTTACACCTATCTATGTCTTTGGCAATCCACAGATATTCCGCAGTCAACCCCGTTTCTTGCAGCCGCCCATGGGAGGACAAATAGGATGGCCCCTACAGCTATTGGCCGGCAGATGAAGGGCACCCCATGATCGAGATCCTGACCCCCGCTGAAGTGGACCTCGCGCGGGAAACCGGTGCCCTGGTGGCCGACATCCTGCAGGCGATGAAGAGCCGCGCCACCGTGGGGACCAACCTCCTGGACATCGACCAGTGGACCAAGGAGATGATCACCGAGGCGGGGGCTGAATCCTGCTACGTGGACTACGCGCCGTCGTTCGGCCGCGGCCCTTTCGGCCACTACATCTGCACGGGCGTCAACGATGCCGTGCTGCACGGACTGCCCCACAACTACGAACTGGCCGACGGCGACCTGCTGACCCTGGACCTCGCCGTCGTCAGGAACGGGGTAGCCGCGGACGCAGCCATCAGCTTCCTCGTGGGGGAATCACGGCCGGCGGAGAGCGTGGCGATGATCGAAACCACCGAACGGGCCCTCGCCGCAGGGATCGCCGCCGCCGGTCCGAATGCCAAGATCGGGGACATCTCCTACGCCATCGGCCGCGTCCTCACCGATGCGGGCTACCCCATCAACACGCAGTTCGGCGGCCACGGCATCGGCTCCACCATGCACCAGGACCCGCACGTGCCCAACATGGGACGCCCCGGGCGGGGTTTCAAGCTCCGCCCCGGCCTGCTGCTGGCGTTGGAGCCCTGGATCATGAAGGACACGGCAGAACTGGTGACCGACGACGACGGCTGGACGCTGAGGAGCGCCACGGGCTGCAGGACGGCGCACACGGAGCACACCATCGCCATTACGGAGAACGGCGCCGAGATCCTGACCCTGCCCTCGCGGTAACGACCGGCGCTCACAGATCGGTGAGTCCGATCCCCTGGCCGTCAAGGGTCGTAAGGAGGAGCCCATGATCCCGCTTATGCTGATCCTGCTCGCAGCGGTCCTTTCGGGGCTTGCGGTGGCAGCCGTCGCGAAGTTCGTCCACTGGCCAACTGCCCCGCTGGCCGTGGGCGCCTCCGGCACATTCGTTGCAGTACTGGTATGGCGGCTGTTGGCGAACTTATGGGCATTGAACGAAGACTTCATGCCGTTGGTCAGCATAGGCGACACCGGGTGCCTGGTTGCCGGCGGCCTGGCGCCGGCCCTGGCAGCGTCCGCCGCCCGACCGTTGCCGCGAAAAGTCCTGGTGACCGTTGCAGGCGCCGTCGTGGCCTTTGCCGTGAACGTCGTGGTCCTATGACGGGCAGGAAATCAATCGTGCCGGGTTCCTGCACCCGCCGCGGCCGGGCCGGTCTCGCGATACCGGCCGCCTTGGCCGCACTGGTACTGGCTGCTTGCTCCGGCCCCGGCCCCGCAGCCGTTTCCGCCTTGCCGCTGAAGCAGGTGCAGGACCTGAAATTGCCCGGCGGCCCGACCCGGCTGGACTACCAGTCCATTGACCCGACCAACCGCATGCTGTACATCGCCCACCTGGGCGACGGAACGGTTGAAGCCGTGGACCTGGACAAGGCCGCGGTAGCCGGCAGCGTCCCCGGGATCGCCTCGGCCCACGGTGTGATGGTGGCCGCTGACCGGCACTTGCTCCTGGCCGCCGCCTCGGGCACCAATGAACTCGCATTCGTGGACACGGATACCCTGCAGGTCACTGGCCGGGTGAAATCCGGGGACCTTCCGGACGGGATCGCCTACGACCCGGCCCACGGCAAGGCCTTTGTCTCAAACGAGCATGACCACGTCCTGACCGTCATCGACGTCGCAACCGGAAAGGACATGCCATCTGTCGAGGTAGGCGGCGAAACCGGAAACGTCATTTATGACCCTGGCTCGGGGAAAGTGTTCGTGAACGCCCAAAGCACAGGCGAACTGCTCGTCATCGATCCCGCCACCGACGCCGTCACCGACCGGATCAGGGTCGACGGGTGCGACGGGAACCACGGCCTTTACATCGACGGAATGAGCCAGCTGGCCTTCATTGCCTGCGAAGGCAACGCCAAACTCTATGTCCTAGACCTCCGCAGCAAGCAAGCCGCAGCCCACTTCGATACCGGCGACGCCCCGGACGTACTGGCCTTCGACGTCGGCCTGCACCGGCTCTATCTCGCCGCCGAAGACGGCACCGTGAGCATCTTCGACGAACACGACCGGACGCTGGCACCTGTAGCCTCGGCCAAGTTGGCGGACCATGCGCACACCGTGGCCGTCGACCAGGCTAGCCACAAGGTGTACTTCCCACTCCAGGACATCAACGGCCACCCGGTCCTTCGCATCATGGAACCCACCACGTGAACAACACGACGGGCGCGGGCGGCGAAGCCTCCGGCGGGGACATCCCGTTCCGGAAGTTCCTCCTCTACTTCCTGCACCTGGGCGTCACCGGGTTCGGCGGTCCGATCGCCACTGTGGGATACATGCAGCGGGACCTTGTCGAGCGGCGGGCCTGGATCGACCGGCAGGAATTCCTTGACGGTGTGGCCCTCGGGCAGGCCATGCCCGGCCCGCTGGCCGCCCAGGTAGCCATGTGGATTGGATACCTCCAACGCGGCGCCTGGGGCGCCTTCGCAGTCGCTGCCGTGTTTGTCGGCCCCGCTTTCGTGATGGTCATCGCCGCCGGCGCGCTCTACACCCTTTACTCGGGCGCAGGCATCGTCCAGGCTCTTTTCTACGGCATCGCCCCAGCCGTAATGGCGATCATCCTCATCGCTGCCTATAAACTCCTCAGGCTCACCGACCGCGGCGACTGGCGGCTCTGGGCAATCAGCGCCGCCGTCTTCTCCGTCACCGCGTTAACAGGCTCCGAACCCATCCCCTTGATCATGGGAGCCGGGCTGGCCATCCTCTTCCTCGATGCCCCGCCGGACTGGCGAAAGCGCAGGAAAAACGACGCCACCGGCACCGGACCGCCGGAGCCGCCCTCTTCACACGGCAATATATTGGTCCCCGCCCTGGCCACCGCGCCCATGGCAGCCCTGGGCACTGGCGGGGCCGCCCCGCTGATACCGCTGGGGCTGTTCTTCCTGCAAACGGGGGCGCTGGTCTTCGGCTCCGGCCTGGCGATCGTCCCGTTGCTGCGTGACGGAGTGGTCGACCAACATCACTGGCTGGACCAGGCCCAGTTCCTGGACGCCGTTGCCATAGGCCTCATCACCCCGGGCCCCGTCGTTATCACTGCAGGGTTCATTGGCTATCTCATCGCTGGGTTTCCCGGCGCGTTCGTCGCCACGGTCGCCATCTTTGCCCCGATCTACCTCGCCGTCGTCCTCCTCGGAAGATGGTTTGTCCGCCACCGCGGAAACACCCGCCTCCGGGCTTTCGTTGCCGGGGCCACCGCCGCCGCGGCAGGCGCACTCGCAGGCGCTGTGGTTGTCCTTACTCGTGAAGCGGTTACGGACCCGGTCACCGCTTCCATCGGTCTCGTCACCCTGGGAGTTCTCTGGCGGTCCAAAATTCCCGAGCCCTGGATCGTCCTCTCGGCGGGCGTCCTGGGTCTGGGACTTCACCTCCTGCACTGAGAGACGGTTTGTGCCCACCGCCGCTCCGACGGGGGGCCGCAGCCGTTTCCGCGCTATTCAGTCCCGCCATGGTGCCGCGGCACTCCGGGGCGTCCCTGCCGGTGGGACAGGTCAGCCCTTCACGAGCTGGGAAGGTTTAATCGCGCTGACCATAGCGGGGTAGTAGCCGTCTGAGTATCCGTCAGCGGTCGGGTGGAAGTTGAACTGCGTGTAGGGGCCGAGGTTGAACCAGGAGCCCGAGGAACCGATCTCGTGGCCATCGAATTTGGGGGCGACATCCACGAACTGCGCGCCGGCGCCCCGTGCCTTATCCGCGAGGACCGCGTTGAGCTGGTCCGTGCCCTGGTCGAAGACCGCTGCGGCCGCCGCGGACATGACACCGCCGCCGGCGATGACTGTGGTGGATTCCCCGGCCGTCGCAAACAGTCGGGGGTACCCGAGCCAGACGATCTTGGCATTTGCCGCGTACCCGCGGATTGTTTGGACCGTCCCGGCGACAGCGACGTTGTTCGCGAGGTCGATCCCATAGGCTGCGGCCGCCTGGCACCCGGTAGCCTCCGCCGACGTGTCTGCGGCGCATGCTGCGATGATCTGGCCGAAATTGACATCGTTTCCGCCGGCTGTAAGGGTCACCAGCCCTGTGGTGCTGTTGAGCACACCGTCAAGGGACGCCTTGGCCGCCTGCTGGGCGATGGTGGGAATACCCGAGGTTGTTGTTCCGACAGTCGCGCCTGCACACGCATAGTCACCGGTGAGGGCCACCGATTGGAGCTGGTCGAACAACGCCACGTCGGCAGGGCCGCCGCGCAGGCAGGCCGGGCTGCCGAACGCCGGATTGACGGCGGCGGTCGGCGCCAACGAGCCCCAGCCGCTTGAGTAGGAGTCCCCCAGATTGACGTATTGGACGGGGTCCTGTGCGGCGAAAGCCGGCGCGGACGCCCCTGGGAGGATAAGGGCTGCTGCGGCGGCGGAAGCGGCTGCACTGCGGCGCAGGGCTGCGGGGAACTGCATGATGTGCTCCGTACTGTCCTCGGGTAAACGTTTCCCATGACGCTAGGGCCTGGCCCGGACGCCCCAACAGGGTCCTTGGACTCTGACAAGGCAGGAGCTACTCAGTGCCCGCCACATGGCTGCGGCGCTCCAGGAGCAGCGTGTCCTGCCAGTGCCCGGCCTTTGGCCCGTGGCTGATCCGGGCAATCCGCTCCCTGGTTCCCACCACCCGGAATCCCAGTTTTTGATGCAGCGCCAGGCTCGCCGTGTTCTCCGGGAAAATGCTCGACTGGATGGTCCAGATCCCTGCCGCCTCCGTGGACCCGATGAGGGCGCCCAGCAGGATCCGGCCCACGCCGCGCCCATGCGTCTCCGGCGCCACATAGATGGAGTGTTCCACGACGCCCCGGTACACCTCGCGGTACGACACACGGGTCACCGCGGCCCATCCCAGAACCTGGCCACCCTCCTCGGCGATGAGCCGGTGTTCAGCCAGCCGGCCGCCGTCGAACGCCTCCCAGGTGGGCGGCTCGCTCTCGAAGGTTGCCTCCCCCGTGGCGATCCCGGCAGCGTAGATCGCGTGGACGGCTTCCCAGTCGTCGGGGCACATGGGGCGGATGGTCACGGGGCGGCGCATGGATCCCATTATGGTGCCGCAGCCGCGTTCCTCCCTCCCGGGGCGCCGCGGTGCGGGGGTGTAAATAATCCGTCAATTAATCGCCCCGCCCACCCCGATCAGGCCCGCGCGGCCCTTTGATTGAGGCAAAGGCAGCATGGGTGGAGGCGGGAGCGACGATGCGGTGGGATGAGGCGCCGGAGGACCGTGGCACGGTCAAGTTTGCCGCGGTAGCCGTGGCCGTGGAGGGCTACGGCGGCCGCGGACTGAACGGCCGTGCCCTGCAGTCGGCCACCGGCTACCTCTTCCCGGACCAGGACGGCGAGACGTGGTGGGTCATCTTCCAGCCCTGGCCGGCGGCCGGCCCGCAGGGGCACAAAGTTCCCGGCGACATCCTGGCCTGCAATGATTCCTACGGCGACATGGTGCATGTGGTGGTGCTGGCGGCGGGTGTACGGGAGGACGACGCCGAGGCAGCCTTTCGCACGGACGTCCCGTTGACGCTCGCGGACGCCGCCCGGGTGGCCGCCGGTCAGCCGACGTGGACCCAGGGCCGCTGGGTGACGTTCGGGACGGCTTCGCGCAGGACTTCCCGGGTCACGGGCGCAATCTCGCCCTCGCCGAGGAACAAGAAGCGCAGGAGGTTGGTGATGGGGTTGCCTTCCGTCCAGCGGAAGTAGATGTGCGGCATCAGCCCGGTCACGTCCCGGATGTGCAGCAGCACGGAGGCGATGGTGTTCGGAACCACCGGTCCGTGCACTTCGAGGACGCGGTAGCCGTGGCGGTTAACACCGTGGACGAACAGTTCGGTTTCGAAGTCGGAGGAATCGTCCACCACCACTTCGAGGAACAGGGCCTCCCCGGCCAGCGGCAGGTGACTTACCTCGATGGCCGATTCGAGTTTGTCCCGGTACGCTTCCGCGGTCATCCGCAGCGGTTCGTGGGCGATGATCGCGATGGGCCCGTCCAGGGTGCTGGACATGAATTCCAGCGCCTGCTGGTCCAGGTGCACCCGGGTGGCATGCAGCTCAAAGGAACGCCGCACCCGTGACAGCAGCGAGATGACGATGATGCCCAGGATGAAGATCGCGGCGATCCTGATGCCTTCCGGGCGTTCAAAGATGTTGGCCACCGTGGTGTAGGCGAAGACCACGGAGATGGCGCCGAAGCCGAAGGTGAGGTTCCGTTGCCTGCGCCGGCGGGCTGACAGCGTCACGGCCACCGCGGCGGACGTCATCAGCACCAGCACGCCGGTGGCGTACGCACCGCCCTGGGCGTCGACGTCGGCGTTGAAGATGAAGGTGATCGCAAAGCCGATCAGGGTGAAGACCAGCACCAGGGGCCGGACAGCTTTGGCCCATCCGGGGGCCATGCCGTAGCGCGGCAGGTACCGGGGAACCAGGTTCAGCAGGCCAGCCATGGCCGAGGCACCGGCAAACCAGAGGATGCCGATGGTGCTGATGTCGTACACGCTGCCGAAACCCACGCCCAGGTATTCGTGCGCCAGGTAGGCCAGGGCGCGGCCGTTGGCCTGGCCGCCGGGCTGGAATTCCTGCTCCGGGATCAGGACGACTGTAATGAAGCTGGTGGTCAGCAGGAACACGCTCATGATCACAGCGGCGGTGGTGAGCATCCGCCGGGCTCCGCGGATGCGGCCTGCCGGATTTTCTTCGGTGTCGTCCTCGGCTCCCTTGACCTGCGGCATCACGGCGACGCCGGTCTCAAAGCCGGACAGGCCAAGGGCCAGCTTGGGGAACACCAGCAGCGCGATGGCCACCGCCATCACGGGGTTCCCGTGCGATACCCACAAGTTGGTCCACCAGTCCCCCATGGCTGCGGGGTGGGAGAGCACCTGCCCCAGGGTGGCAACCACCACCACGGCATTTAGGGCCAGGTACAGGACCACCAGGACCACGGCGACGCCGATCGCTTCCTTGAATCCCCGCAGGAACACGGCCGCCAGCAGCGCCAGCAGGAACAGCGTGACGGGGACGTTCTGGTCCTGGAGCCACCCCGGAGCGACGGGGTTGCCGAGCAGGTGCGCGCTGGCGTCGGCTGCCGAAAGCGTCATGGTGATCATGAAGTCGGTGGCGGCGAACCCGAGCAGGACCAGGACCAGGAGCTTGCCGCCCCAGCGGGGAAGGAGCCGTTCCAGCATGGCGATGGAGCCTTCACCACGGGGGCTTTCCCCTGCAACGCGCCGGTAGACCGGGAGTGCCCCGAGCAGGGTCACGGCCACCAGCACCAGGGTGGCCAGCGGCGAGATCACGCCTGCGGCGAGCGCGGCAATGGCGGGCTGGTAGCCCAACGTGGAGAAGTAGTCCACGCCCGTGAGGCACATGACCTGCCACCACGCGTGCTTCTTTTCATGGCTGGTGGGCACACCCCCGGGTCCGGGGTGCGCACCCTTGCTGTCCTGCAGCCCGAACAGCAGCCAGTCCTTCAAGGCCTTCTGGCCGCGCGCGTGCGGCGCCGATGGATCTGCCGGGGGCCTGCTTAACGTGGTCATGTCCGCCTTCCCGCGCTGCCCTCTGCAACGCGACCACTGCCGAAGCTAGCACCGGCGAAAAGGCCCGACCTGCGTAAAGGGCCTTTATTGACGAATCCTTTACGCGTGATTCACGACGGCGGCCGCCGCCCCAGGTGCCCCGCCCGCCGCCGAACCGATGTGCGCAAACCGCTACGGGAGGGGGCAGGCCTCGTCGACCAGCCGCCGGGCAAGGGCCAGGGCGCGCCGCCCGTACGTGCCGCCGTCGAGCACGGCCGCCGTGGCGTAGGCGCCGTTGAGGACAATCAGCAGCTCCTCGGCGAGCTGGTCCGGGGAGTCGGCCCCGGCGTCGGCCGCGAGCGAACGGAACCAGTCGCGCACCTGCTGCTTATGGCCCACCGCTGCCATGTGGGCGGGATGCCGGCCGTCCGGGAACTCGGTATTGGTGTTCAGCATCGGGCAGCCGCGGTAGGTTTCCCCGGCGCAGTCCGTGGCGAGTACCTCGAAGACGGCCAGTATCTTCTCCCGCGGTCCGGGCTGGCCGCCGGCGGCCTGGAGCATACGTTCAAACCATGCCTCGGCCCGGCCTTCCACGTAGGCAGTGGCGAGGGCGTCCTTGGTGGGGAACTGCCGGTAGACGGTGGCGTTGCCCACCCCGCACTCCTTGACCACGGCATCCATCCCCACGGCCCTAATGCCCTGCTGGTAGAACAGCCGGGTGGCCACGTCAAGAACATTGCGCCGGTTTTCCTCGCCCGTCCTGCGCACCACAAAAACCACACTCCTTCGAAACTTCCCGCATCCTGCATCCCCTCCAGTTTGACAGACGGAACGATCCGTCACAAAGTATGAGAACGATCCGTCACAAACTGGACGGGTCCGAAGACCACAAGGAGCATCCATGAATACCGCCGTCCTCGGAACCGGCATCGTCGGCCGGACCATCGCAGCGCGTCTCGCCGAACTCGGCCATTCCGTCACCATCGGCACCCGGGACCCCGAGGCCACCCTCGCCCGCACCGAGCCCGACGCCATGGGCACTCCCCCGTTCGCGGCCTGGGCCGCCGGGAACCCTGGTATCACCGTCGCCGGTTTCGCCGATGCGGCGGCCGGTGCTGAACTCGTTGTCAATGCAACCAACGGCGGCGCCTCCCTGGACGTCCTCTCGGCGGCCGGCGCCGGCAACCTGGACGGCAAGGTCATCCTCGACATCGCCAACCCGCTCGACTTCAGCAAGGGCATGCCGCCCACCCTGTTCGTCAAGGACACGGACTCGCTCGGCGAGCAGATCCAGCGCGCCTTCCGGGGGGCGCGGGTGGTGAAGGCGCTGAACACGCTCAACGCGGACCTTATGGCACGGCCGGCGCAGCTCGCCGACCCCGGCACTGTCTTCGTTTCCGGCAACGACGCGGACGCCAAGAACACCGTCACAGCGCTCCTGAAGGACTTCGGACACCAGGACGTCATCGACCTCGGCGACATCACCACCGCCCGGGGCACCGAAATGCTCCTGCCGGTATGGCTGCGCCTTTGGGGCGCGCTGGGCACCCCTTCCTTCAACTTCAAGATCGTCCGCTGACACCGGTCCAGCCGGGGACTCCCGGATTTTGGCGGCTCACGGTTCGAAGCGGTAGCCCATCCCGGCTTCCGTGAGCAGGTGGCGCGGCCGTGCCGGATCAGCCTCCAGCTTGCGGCGCAGCTGTCCCATGTAGACGCGGAGGTAATGGGTCTCGTTGTCGTAGCCGGGACCCCAAATTTTGGCGAGCATCTGCTGCTGGGTGATCAGCCGCCCGGGGTTCTTCACCAACAGCTGGAGGATGGCCCACTCGCGAGGCGTGAGCCGGACCGGGGCGCCGTCGCGGGTCACCTTCCGGTTGGCCAGGTCCACCTCGAAGTCCCCCGCATCGACGGCGGGACCAGGGTCGGGGGCTTCAGGGGCGACGCTCCGCCGCCCCGCCACGCGCAGCCTGGCCAGCAGTTCGTCCAGCCCGAACGGCTTGGTCACGTAGTCATCGGCCCCGGCATCCAGGGCACGGACCTTGTCCACGGAGCCGTGCCTTGCGGAGAGCACGATGATTGGCGTGCTGCTGGTCCGGCGGATCCTGGTGATCACGTCCACCCCGTTGATGTCCGGCAGGCCCAGGTCAAGGACGATGACATCGGGATGCCCGCCCTCCGCGTGCTTCAGGGCGGTGGCCCCGTCCAGGGCCGTCAGCACCTGGTAGCCCTCGGCCTGCAGGTTGACCTGCAGGGCCCGCAGCAGCTGCGGCTCGTCGTCGACGATCAGAACAGTTCTCATACTTTTTTACTGCCTGCTTCCCGGCGAAAGCCTGATGCGTAGTGGCCGGTGGAAAGCGGCAGCCGGATGACCATGGTCAGGCCGCCGCCGGGGGTCGGCTCGGGTACCAGCTGGCCACCCATGGCCTCCGTGAAACCTTTCGCCACGGCCAGGCCAAGCCCGATGCCCAGCCCGTCCGGAGCATCGTCGAGTCGCTGGAACGGCTGGAACATTTCCACGACGGCGGCAGCGGGCACACCCGCGCCGTGATCGACGATCCGCAATTCGCCAAAGGGCGTGGCGCCGTCGTCCCCTGCGTTCGCCACGCCGGTTACCCCCACGATGACCACATCGGAACCCGGGGCATACTTGAGCGCATTTTCCACGATGTTGGCGATGACCCTCTCCAGCATTCCCAGGTCAGCCTCGACGGCCGGCAGGTTGGGGGCGAGCTCCACCCGGATGTGCTCCGTGGGAATGCCGCGCAGCGCGTCCTCGATGGCATCGCGCCACGTGACCGGTGCCAGGTGCGGCGCGGCGGAACCGCTGGAAACCCGGGACATGTCCAGGAGATTGGAGATGAGTGCCTCCAGGCGCTCCGAGTAGGACTCGATGGTGGCCAGCATCTCGGCCTGCACCTCCGCCGGCAGCCTCCGCTTTTGACGGCGGAGTGCGGTCACGGCGAGCTTGATCCCGGCCAGCGGGGTGCGCAGGTCATGGCTGACCGCGTTGAGGATCGCAGTGCGGACGCTGTTGCCCTCCGCCATCTTCGTGGTGCTCTTCAGCCTGCGCTGCAGGATGTCGTGCTGCCGCAGCAGCAGGAGATGGGCGCCGTGGGCCGTAAGGAGGAGCCTGTCCCCGGACGTCAGCGTGCGGCCGGAAAGGACCAGGGCGGTGCGTGGATCGGCCAGTTCCACGTTGTCCGTCACCGCGGAGGCCCTGTCCGGGGAAGGTGGCGCCGCGTCCCCGGAATAGGCCTGCAGTTCCCACCCCGCCTGCCTGTCGTCGGAGCGGGTGAAGAGGCCGGCGGCCCGGACCTGGAAGGTTTCGCGGGCCTTGTCCAGGAATCCCGCCACGGTATCGTCGGCCAGCAGGGCGTCCCTGGCCAGGTCCGCCAGGGTGGCGGCTTCGGCACGGGAACGGCTGGCGTCCTGCGCCCGCCGTTCCGACAGGCCCACCACCAGTGACACCGCAACCCCGGCGCCAAGGAATACCAACAGGGCAAAGACGTTCTGCGGGTCGCTGATGTCCAGCGTGCCCACAGGGTCCGTTTCAAAGTAGTTGAGCAGCAGCGAGGCCAGGACTGCGGCGAGCACGGCCGGCCACAGCCCGCCAATGAACGCCACCGCCAGTACACCGGTCAGGTGGACCAGCGCCTGGGTGGCGAGGTTCAGTTCCTGGCCCAGCGACAGCACCGCGGTTGCCAGGACGGGAAGGATTACAGCGAGGATGTAGCCGGCCACGGTGCGGGCACGGCCCAGCGCGGCGGGCGCTTTGCGGGGCAGCCCGCGCCCGGACTGCGGATGGGAAACCAGGTGCACGTCGATGTCCCCGGATTCCCGCACCACCTTGGACGCCACGCCCATCCCCAGGATGCGGCTCCACAGGCGCCCGGGTGACGCGCCGATGACGATCTGCGTTGCGTTGGTGCTCCGGGCGAACTCCAGCAGTGATTGCGCCGGGTCATCTCCGGAGACCGTGTGGCACGTGCCGCCGAGGTCAGTGATGAGCCGCCGCTGCGCATCCATCCCCTGTTCGGAAGCCCCTCTCCGGGCCCGGGTGCCGCGCACATGGACGGCCAGGAGTTCACTGCCGTTCGCCTTGGACAGGATCCGGGCTGCACGACGGATAAGCACCTCGTCTTCCGGGCTACCGGCAAGCCCCACCACCACCCGCTCACGCGTGGGCCAGGTGGCGGTGATTCCCTGGCTTTCCCGGTAGGCAGCCAGGCCTTCATCCACCCGGTCAGCGAGCCAGATCAGGGCGATCTCGCGCAGCGCGAAGAGATTGCCCAGCCGGTATTCATTGGCCAGGGCGGCGTCAACCTTGTGTTCCGGAAAGACCTTGCCTTCCGCGACCCGTTGGCGCAGGAGTGCCGGGGAGATGTCCACGAGTTCGATGTGGTCGGCCCGCCGGACAATCTCATCCGGCACCGTCGCCTGCGCCGCTTCGTCGGTGATCGCGGCGACGGCATCCCTGAGCGACGCCAGCTGCTGCACGCAAAGGGTGGACAGCACGTCGATACCGGCGGCCAGCAACTCCTCGATGTCCTGCCAGCGCTGGCTGTTCCTGCTGCCCGGGCTGTTGGCGTGGGCGTAGTCATCCACTACGGCCACGTCCGGCCGCCGGTCCAGCAGCGCCCCGGCATCCAGCTCATCGGCCTGCGCTCCGGCGGCGGTCTGCACGCGGCGCGGCGCCACGGCGTGGAGCCCTTCAAGGAGCTGTTGCGTTTCGGGGCGCCCACGAGTGGCGGCAATACCGACGGCGACATTCCTGCCGCCGGCCTGCAGCCGGCAGGCTTCCCGCAGCGCGGCGTACGTGGTTCCGGCCCCGGGCGCCGCGCCCAGGAAGATCCGAAGCGTTCCACGTCCCATACCCACAGTCTTATCCCCTCCTGCCGCGGGAACAAACCCTGGTCCCTGGCCGGCTACTCGACCCAGCGGAGCAGCCACACCGTTGCCCCTGCCGGCAGGTACCCGTCCCTGATGGGGCTGCTGCTGATCACGATGATTCCCTCCGGCACCGGTACTCGCGAGGCGCCCATGTTGGTGACGCAGTGCCATCCATATGGACGGCTGAAATGCAGGAGTGCCGGGTTCACGGAATCCTCCCAGTGGATGTACTCGAAAGACTCAAGTTCGGCCCGCCATTCCAAGGCCGCGCGAAGGAACCGGGCCCGGCCGCCGTCATGGTTTGCCTGGAGCCATTCGGGGCATCCCGTCCCCGGGATTGCCAGGGCGAGGAGCACGGCGGAGCGGAACTGCTGTTCCGCCTTGCTTTCCTGGTTTCCGCGGCGGTGACGGTGGTGCCTGATTGTGGGTATGGCGGTAGAAGGCAAGTGGTGCTCTTTTCTGTGCCGGCACGTCCGGCAGCTGCTGGGCGGGGTACCCGGTTAGGTTTTCGTAGCGGGTCAGCTCAGTGACCGCTGGATGGCCAGGCAGGCTGCGCCTTTGCCCCAGAGGTCCGCGTCCGGGGCGGCGACCTTGAGCCGCGGCAGGAAGTCCTCGCCTTCGAACGCATACTCCTTAAGCGAGGCCGTCAGACCCTCCCCCAGCAGGTCGTAGGCCGCGGAGCCCTCGCCAGTTATGACGATCAATTCCGGGGCGGCGAGGTTGCAGACCACCGCCAGCCCGCGTCCGATCCAGCCACCGGCAGCGGCGAAAGCTGACCGCGCGCCGGCCGACGGGCTGCCCGAGCCGGTCCGCGCCAGTTCCATGGCAGCATCCACGTCGGTGGCACCGGCGGCGGACGCGATGGCCGCATCCCCTGCAAGCGCCTCCAGGCAGCCACGCCTGCCACAACTGCAGAGCGGACCGTCCGGAACCAGCGGGATGTGGCCCAGTTCCCCCGCGGTTCCGTGCGCGCCGCCGTAGACCTTGCCATCGATCACCAGGCCCAGGCCAACTCCCGGGCCCAGGGTGACGACCGCAAAGTTGCGGGCGTTCCTGCCGTCGCCGAAGAGGTGCTCGGCGACGGCAAGGGCATTGACGTCGTTATGGACGGTGACGGGAAGCGCTGTCAGTTCGGCCAGGGGCTTCGCAACGTCCACCCCGCGCCAGCCGAGGATTGGGGAATAACGGCACGTTCCGGCATCGGGGTCCACGTGCCCGCTGACGGCCACCCCTACGCCAAGGGCTTTCTCCCGGGCGCCCGGAACGGACGTGAGCAGTCGGTCAACGAGGGCCGCCACCGCGCGGAACGTGTCCACCGGATCCAGGGGGACATCTATGTCCTCGCCCCTGGCCAGCACGTTGGCTCCGAGGTCGGTGACAACGCCGGAGATGACCCGCGGTCCGATTTTGATGCCGACGGCCGTGTGCTTGCCGGCGACCACTTCGAGGAGCCGCTCCGGGCGGCCCCGTCCGCTGGGTGCGGTGGGCGCCTCGACAACGTAGCCCTGGTCCACCAGGGGGCGGAGGGTCCGCGCGATGGTGGACGGGTCCAGGGACGCCTGCCTGGCGAGCTCCACCCTGGAGATGGGTGCGTGCCGCAGCACCAGGGAAAACAGTCCTGACCGGTGCGGATCCTTAAGGGCGGGGACGCCGAAGGCCTGCTTCCGTGTGCTCACATGTCCAACTCTATCCAGTTGAGGTTGATGGCTCCCTCGTCTGTGACGCCCCTGCCGACGGTGATCAGGTTGAGGCCGGCCTCAAGCTTGATGGCACCTTCCGCTACGCCCCAGGTATCCCACGAGGCGAGCGCCGGGAAGCTCATGCGCACCGGCCCGTCCACCACCATGCGGTTGGCCTTTTCTGCAGTGACCGTCATGGTGCTGGTGTCCCCTGTCGCGTTGGCGTACCGGTAGCGGATGGCGTAGCTGCCGCGGTGCGGAACCTGGACGGCGAAAGTGACCAGCGGGTCCGCGCTGCCGCTGGTGGCCTGGAGTCCGTCCACGAAGCCGCTGCCGTCGTACCCGGGGTGGTCGTTGTTGAAGCCCGCCCCGCCGCCCCATGCCGCGAAGGCAGCGGGGTAGCGCGTTGTGCCGTGTCCCCTCGGCGGGGTTACCCGGAAGATGGCAGAGGCATGCGGGGCCAGCACTGCGCTGACCTTCGAGTCCATGCCCAGGTTCCGGTGCGCCCAGAGGTCACGGATGTTGGCGCCGGTGGCCAATCCGAGGTCCGCCGCGAAGTCAATGGTCCGGGTGACGGTGTCGGTGTCGCCGCGGTTGAACAGGGCCACGCCCCAGGAACCGTCCGGGAGCTGACCGGCCCAGCGTTCGGTGTCACGGGAGCCGGGGTCCACTGAGAACGGGGTGGCCGACTTGTAAACGGGCTTGCCCACCAGGCCGTCCTCGTTCAGCTGGAGAACTTCCTTATTGGTGTACACCCACCCGTTCTTTCCAATCTGCTGGTAGGTATCTCCGATAGCCAGGGGCGATCCGGCTGCCACCATCAGGTTCACCATGGTCTTGCGCTCGTCATCGCTGGCAAAAGTGCTGGCCCGCATGAAGTCCCCGTCCAGGATGAGTTGCCCCCTGCCGTTCCGGTGCGACCAGCCGGTAAATCCGCAGAATGGGTTGGCCCAGTTCGGCCAGGTGTCCTGCCAGTTCTGGCGCATCCCGCTCAGCCGGTCCCAGCCGCCTTTATCCGCGTCGGCATTGATCCGGACCAGGTCCCCGTTGGCGAGTTCCGCCGCCCCGTTGACGAACATGTGTGGCATGACCAAGGAAACTTCCATGTCATCGCCTGCGGCTTCGTTGATCCAGGACAGTGCCAGCTCGTAGTTTGCCCGGCCGTGGGGTGCATTGACCTGGCCGATGTTCGCGTCCATGCCGTTCTCGTACCAGGAGAGGAAGTCAATCCGCAGGTAAGGAACACCCAGGTCCTTGAAGTACCGGACGTAGCCCTGCACGTATTCCTTGGCGCCGGCTTTGGTGACGTCCAGCCAGTAAAGCTGGTTTCCGCCAATGTCGCGGGCAAAGAAGTCCCCTGGCGCCACCAGGTCCGCGATCTTGACGTCGGAACGCCCCAGAACCGTTTTCGACGTATCCTCAACGGCGGCCCGGTGGACCCACAGCGGGTTGTAGTAGACACCCAGCTTCATGGAACGGTCCGCCAGGTACTTCGCCCAGTAGGCCCAGTCGTTTTGCCAGGAGTCGTTGTAGCTGGTGATGTAGCCGTTCCTGGTGGTGCGGCTGGAGCCTTCGATCCAGCCGTCGGTGCAGGCAATGTCGTATCCGAACTCCGCGAAGTTTGCGGCCAGCCAGTCGATGTTGGCCTTCCACTCGCTCTCGGGGATGGGTGCGTTGTGGGGGAAAGAGTACCCGTAGATGTTCCAGTACCGGGGGCCTGCACCACTGCGGGTGAAAGTGCTGTTGCGGCTGCCTAAGCGCAGCGCCGGAGCGCTGGTGACCGGCTCCCCTGCCCGGGCAGTAACAGCGGGGGAAGCATGGGCAGGTGAGGCCATCCCCAGGGCGTACGCCAAGGTGGTGACACTTCCGGTGGCAAGCACGGTGCGGCGGGACAGGTTCTTCATTGATCGGTCCTTTGAGTAGGGGGGCTGGAAGCACTCAAAAGTATTCACCGGCTATATTCGTGCGTCAAGCATTTAATTCGTCGTGACGCTCCGGCACCCTCTGTAGGCCCGGCCAGAAAGGGACTACGATGGCTCCACCGCAGCCCCAACCACGTGGGCCACGGCGAACAGCCAGCCGACATCGAAAGGAAACCGGCACCATGGCGGACACTCCCAACCCGATCCAGATCCAGAAATTCCTGGGCGGCATCGACTACCCGGCCAAGCGCGAGGACCTGCTGTCCCGCGCCAAGGACTCCGGCGCCGACCAGAACGTGATGGACGCCCTCGAGGCCCTTCCCGACCGGGAGTATGACAGCCCGACGGCAGTCAGCTCGGCGATTTCGGACAGCAACTCCTAGCCCGGCGTCCTGCGGGGCCGGCGCCCGCCCGGCCGCTAAGCTGGCGGCATGCCCGCCCTTGCCGCACTGCTGCCCACCCTGGCGGCCGTTGCCATCCTGGCGGCACTCACGGTGGGCGTCCTGTGGGGCGCGCGGACGCCGTCGTACCTCTCCCCCGCCCTGGCCATCCTCCGCGGCGCGGCGCAGCTCGCGGTCATCAGCCTGGTGCTGGGCGGGGTCATCTCCAATCCGCTGTGGGTGGGGGCGGCGCTGGCGGTGATGTTCAGCGTGGCGTCCGTGACCGCGACGCGCAGGCTCACGTGGTCCTGGCGGCGGTTCGCCGTGGTGGCCGGGACCATGGCCGCCGGCATCCTGGTGACGGTGGCCATTGTGTTTGGAACAGGGGCCATTGAGTTCTCGCCGCGGTACGCGCTGGCGGTGGGCGGGATCGTGATTGGCAACTCCATGACCATCGCCACCCTGGCCGGCCGCCGGTTTGTCGAGGCCATTATTGAGCAGTGGGACCAGGTGGAGGGCTGGCTGGCCCTGGGCGCAACACCGCGGCAGGCCACCCTGCTGCAGGCCCGGCAGGCGGTGCACTCAGCCCTGATCCCGTCCACGGACCAGACCAAGACCACCGGCCTGGTCACGCTTCCGGGAGCGTTTGTGGGCGCGATCTTCGGCGGTGCCTCACCCCTGGAAGCCGGGCGGTTCCAGGTGGTGGTGCTGGCGTCCATCATGGCCGCGGGATCCATCACCGCCGTCGCCCTGATCCGGTCCCTGGGCAACGTGAAAGTGCGGCCGGAACCGCTGTGAGCCCTTGGGGAGGTGGAGGGGGGGTCGCCGCCTTCCCCCCGCAGGCGCTGGCGCTGCGCACATTCATCCTCGCGGCGCAAAAGCGGCGGCGCTACGGATATTCCAGTAGCGCCGCCGCCTTTGCGCGTCGAAAAGTAACGGGCGCAGCGAAAACCGCCGTGTCAGGCCTCTTTGACCAGCGCTGCCTCGAGGTTGATCTTCACCTTGTCGCTGACCAGCACGCCGCCGGCTTCCAGGGCTGCGTTCCAGGTCAGCCCGAATTCCTTGCGGCTGATCTCGGTTTCGGCGGAGAAGCCGGCGCGGGTGGCGCCGAACGGGTCCACGGCGACGCCGGTGAACTCGACCTCGAGTTCGACGGGCCGGGTGACGCCCTTGATGGTCAGGTCACCAGTGAGCGTGTACTCCTCGCCGTCACCTTCGATGTGGGTGCCACGGAAGGTCATCTCCGGATACTGTTCCACGTCGAAGAAATCCGCACCGCGCACGTGGTTGTCGCGGTTGGCGTCGCCGGAGTCGAAGCTGGCGGTGGACACCGTGGCATGCACCGACGAATCCGCCAGCGACTGCCCCACCCGTGCCTCGGCCTGCGCCTGGGTAAAGCGGCCACGGACTTTGCTGATGCCGGCATGGCGGACGCTGAAGCCGATCTCGCTGTGCGCCATGTCCAGGTTCCATGTTCCCGGCGTGATTTCCTTGGGAAGGGTCATCGCAGTTCTCCTTACTGGTAGGGCCGCAGACTTCGCTGCCTGCTAACCGCGCAAGTCTGTGCGGACTCTAAATATTCCCCATAAAACCCACATTCCTGCCAGTACCGGGTGAACCGGAAGGGAACATCCGGCGTATACATAAGCGTGGCACTACGATTACTGACCGCTCTTGCGCTGTTCATTGATGCCGGCGTCCATCTTTTCCTGGCCCCGGGCTACCAGTACGCGCAGCCGGGCACCGTCAGCCAGGGCACGCTGTTCCTGCTCGAGGCCGCAGCCGCGCTGGTGGCCGGCGTCTACGTCCTGGTCCGCGGCAGCAGGGCGGCCTATGCCGTGGCCCTGGTGGTGGCCCTCAGCGCATTCGCCGCCGTCGTGCTGTACCGGTACGTGGACATCCCCGCCATCGGGCCCATCCCCGCCATGTACGACCCCGTCTGGTTCTTCTCGAAAACCCTCAGCGCCGTTGCCGAAGGAGCGGGCGCCCTTTTGGCCGCCGCGGGCGTGGTCCGTGCAGGCCGCAGGGGAAAGTCCGACGACGGCACCCGGGTTACGGCCGCGCGTCGCCGCCCGTGAAGATTCCCGCGGCCGTTGTTAGCATGCGGGAGGAGGTGGCACATGGGCGCAGCTGAACGGGCACTGCCCGATGCGCTGGGCACCGTCGCCCTCTATGGACTCGCTGGCGTGTGGCTGACGTCAGCGTCGCCGTCCGGACCGGCGCTTCAGCTCGCGGGCCTGGCCTCCGGCGCCCTGGTGGCCGGGGCCGCCGCCGGATCCGTCCTGCGGCGCATTCCGCGCTTCTCAACGCCGGCAGACCGCGTCACCTTGCTGCGCGCGGTCCTCGTTGCCTTGTGCGCGGTGCTGGCGGTCCCCCAGCTGTTGACCGGCGGCCGCGTGAACATTCTTCTCCTGGTCCTGGGCGGCATCGCCTTCCTCCTGGACGGGCTCGACGGTGCCGTGGCGCGGCGCACGGGAACCTCGTCGGCGGAAGGGGCACGGTTCGATGCCGCCACCGACGCCGCCCTGGTCCTGGTGCTCTCCGTCGCGTCCGCCGCGGTGGTTGGCCCCTGGGCCCTGGGCATCGGCGCCATGTACTACGCCTTCGTGGCCGCCGGGCTCTTCCTGCCCCACCTCCGCGCGGCACTGCAGCCCAGGCCGTCCCGCAGGCTGATCGGGGCCTATCAGCCGTTCGCCCTGCTGGCGAGCCTGGTCCCCGCCGCACCGCCAACTGTTGCTGCCGCGGCTCCGGCGGTGGCACTCACGCTGCTCCTGTTCTCGTTCGGGCGTGACGTCGTCGAACTCGAACGGCTCCGCCGCGCGGAACTCCCCTTGGCAGCCCGGGTGCAGACCATCGTCCGCTAGCCAGATGCTCCAGGATGGCCATTGGCCACGGCATCCGGCGCACCGGGCCATAGGTGGTCTCCATTTCCTGGCTGTGGTGGCTGGTCCGGGCCAGCTTGTACCGGCCCGGGACTGCCTGCTTATGCCGCGAGGACCGCCGCCAGTCCGGTCAGGGCCGGGATGACGATGTCCGGGGACTGGAAATAGGAGGGGTAGCGGGCACCGGTCCGGTTGATCCATGCCGTCCGAAGTCCGGCCTTGGCTGCGCCGTGGATGTCCCAGGGGTGCACGGCAACCAGCAGCATGCCTGACGGATCGGATCCTGTGGACGTCGCCGCGTACTCATAGGCTGACCTGGCCGGCTTCCACGCAGGAGCGTCCTCCACGGAGAGGAGCAGCCCGAACTTGTCCCGGATGCCGCCGGCAACCAGCAGCTTGTCCGTGTTGGCTGTTGCCCCGTTTGTCAGGGTGACCAGCCGGTGCCCGGACGCGGCCAGGGAGCGGACACCCTCAGGGACATCCGGGTGGAGGGACAGGTTCTGCATGGCCGCCATGATGCGTTCGACGGCGGTGTCCAGGTTCCCGGAGATCCCTTCGGCTTCCAGCAGGGTGCGGAGGGCATCGGTTCCGATGGCGGCGAAGGCCTGGTTGTCCCCGCAGGCGGCGAGGGCGAAGCCGTCGCGCAGGAGCGTGGCGAACCACAGTTTTGCCAGTCCTCGTGGCGCGCCGATCTGCGCGAACGCTTCGCCGAGCGGGGCCATGTCGGACAGGGTCTCGTTCACATCGAAGACGATGACCAGGGGTTCGGCCATGATTTTCCCTTTCGTTATTCCGGCTCTGTTCCGGCGCCTTTCCTGGCGGGGCAGCCTTACTTGGCGGGGTACTGGTTCGAGCGAAGGAACTTGGCCAGGTGCACGGCGTTGCGGGCAAGACCTGCGTTGGTGGCTGCGACCGCGTCCGGCACCTGGTCGAGGTCCTTGAAGTCCACGGTCTGCTTTGCCTCGCCCACCCAGTACGTGCCGCCCTGGGCGGGAAGGCTGAAGCCGACGTCGTTCAGTCCCTGCATCATGTCCGCAATAGTCTTGTGCGCCCCGTCCTCATTGCCCACCACGGCAACGGTGGCAACCTTTCCGTACATGACGGGCCTGCCGTCGTCGTCCGTTTCGGACAGGTCGGCGTCCAGGCGCTCCATCACCTGCTGGGCGACGCTGCAGGGGTGGCCCGTCCAGATGGGGGTGGAGAGGACCAGGATGTCCGCCGCCAGGATTTTCGCGTGGATTTTGGGCCACTCGTCACCGTTGCCCATGTCCACTTGGACGCCGCGCTTGACGTCGTGGTCGACGACGCGCAGTGAGTCGGTGGCGACGCCGTGGCCTTCCAGTTCGTCCAGGATGTGCTGGGCCATCAGTTCGCTGCTGGACGGCTCCGGGGAAGGTGTCAGGGTGCATATGAGGGCGACGGCGGACAGTTCAGGCATCAGCGGGAGCTCCCTTGATCGCTGCAACAAAATCGTCAGGCTACTTATCAGTAGATCACGGCGATTGCTGCCGATGCCACCAAGCAGCCGGTGTTCCGTCGCCCGGGTATTCACCGCCCCTTGGGCCGCTGCCGACAGGTGCGCCTCATGATGCCGGCGCCGGGCTCAGAGGCGGGCGTAGGCCCATCCGTCCCACTGGCGCCGGGCCAGGTGGGCGATGGCTGCAGGCACCGTTTGCACCCCTGCCGTGAGGTCTGAGTCCTCGAGCCCTGCCGACCGGAAGCTGTTGCCGCAGGCGAGGAGCTGCACCCCCAGTTGGCGGGCGTCGTCCACGGCTTCGTTCAGGGCCGCACCGTTGGCGAGGAGTTGAACGCCGGGGCCCTGGACCACTACTTCAATGGCGGCAGCGGTACCCAGCGCGGCGCGGGCGTTGGCGGCGCTGCGCAGGATGCCGGTGAGCGCGTCGTGCCCAAGCGGGCCGGCGGCATGAATGAGCAGCCCACGGGTGCCTTCATCCGGGGCGCCCACCGCGGGTCCGCTGTCCGAAGCCATCAGTTGCTTTCCCCGCCCAGGCTGGCGAGGGCTTTGCGCAGGCGCGTGCCGGCGTCGTCTGCTACTTCCTTAACTGAAGGGGCGCTGCTGAGCTGGACCATGGTCTGCGGGTCGATGGCTTCCACTGTGGTCACGTCCGCGGACTGGTTCCGGCGCACGACGACGTTGCAGGGCAACAGGGCGCCCATTTCAGGTTCGGCGGCCAGGGCGCGGCTGGCAAGGGCGGGGTTGCACGCGCCGAGGATGACGTAATCCCCGACGGCGTCCGCGGCTTCAGTGCCAAGCTTGGCTTCGAAGGTGGAACGGACGTTGATTTCGGTCAGGATTCCGAAACCCTGGGCGGCAAGGGCTTCACGGGTGCGGTCCACGGCTTCCGCCCAAGGGAGGGAGACGGTGGTGGCCAGGGTGTAGCTCATGGTGCTCCTTAGAGTTGCCGGATGGTCCGCTGCCTTTGGGCTGCCGGGGGGTCGAATTATGCCAGGGAGAGGAAGAGCTTCTCCAGGTCTTTCCGGTCCATGGTCTCGTCCTTCTGGACGATGCACTGCTCCAGTCCGGTGGCGATGATGGCGAAGCCGGCCCGGTCGAGGGCCTTGGATACGGCCGCCAGCTGGGTGACGACGTCCTTGCAGTCCCGTCCTTCCTCAAGCATCCGGGTGACGGCGGCGAGCTGGCCCTGCGCGCGCTTGAGGCGGTTGATCACGGGTGTGAGTTCGGTTGGGTTCAGTTCCATAAGGGGTCTCCATTGATGGGGGGCTTGCCCTCAACTATATACCCCGGTGGGTGTTTTGACTACCCCCGGGGGTATCTGTAATACTCGGTGGGGTATCCACCAGACCCCTCCCGAGAGGCTACTTATGACTTCCCCTTCCAAAGCAGGCGCCGTGACCGCACTCGCTCCCGAGACCCTGCAGTCCTGGATCAAAGAGCACCAGGACCTCATGGTGATCGACGTGCGCTCTGCCGCCGAATTCGAGTCCATGCACATCCGCGGCTCCTACAACGTGCCGCTGCCGCTGCTGTCCGAGCACACCGATGAACTGGCCGCCCGGCTGGGCTCGCGCGTGGTCCTGGTCTGCCAGTCCGGCGTCCGCGCCGAGCAGGCCCGCCAGCGCATGGCCACCGTGGGCCTGGACACCGCCTATGTCCTCACCGGCGGGGTTCCCGGCTTTGCCGCCGCGGGCGGCGACGTGGTCAAGGGCAAAGACCGCTGGGACCTCGAACGGCAGGTCCGCCTGGCAGCCGGCTCCCTGGTGATGCTCGGCCTGGCCGGCGGCAAGTTCGTCTCGCCCAAGGTCCGCATGCTGGCCGGCGCCATCGGCACCGGGCTGACGTTCTCGGCCGCCACCAACACCTGCGCCATGGGCAAGGCCCTCTCTGCCATGCCGTGGAACAAGGCCGCCAAGGAACCCACCCGCGAAAGCGCCATCCTGCAGCTTCCCGTGCAGCCGGCTGAAGAGGGCGCTGCGGCATGATCGCGGCCCTGGGTTTGGGGCTCGTCGTCGGCGTTGTACTGGGCGTAGTAGGCGGCGGCGGGTCCATCATTGCCGTTCCGGCCCTGGTGTACGGCGTGGGCATGAGCCCCGCCCAGGCCATTCCCACCTCGCTGTTGGTGGTGGGAATCTCCTCGCTGGCGGCCCTGTTCCCCCGCATCCGTGAGGGCTTGAACTGGCCTGTCATCGCCCTGGTCGGGGCGGCCGGCATCCCGGCAGCCTGGGCAGGCGCGGCCGTGGGCAAGCTGCTGGATCCGAACATCCTGATGCTGGCCTTCGCCGCGATCATGGTGGTGGCGGGAATCCGGATGCTCAGCAAACCCCGCGAAACCGAGGGCTCCTGCAGCATCGGGCCGCACCGGGCCTTCCGGTCCTGCGCCCCAAAGGCCGTGGGCGTAGGCCTGCTCGTCGGCTTCCTCACCGGCCTCCTCGGAGTGGGCGGCGGCTTCCTGATTACCCCCGCACTGACCATCTTCCTGGGCCTGCGGATGAAGCAGGCCGTGGGAACCTCCCTGGCCATCATCGTGGTCAACTCGGCTGCCGGGTTCAGCGCCCACGCAGCCGGCTACACCATCGACTGGGCCACCACCCTGGCGTTCGCCATCCCGGCGATCGTGGGATCACTGGTTGCCGCCCGGTTTGCCCGCCGCCTGCACGACAAGCACATCCGCATCTCATTCGCGGTACTCATCTTCGCCGTCGCGGCGTGGGTCACCGCCGGCACGGTCACCGCCTGACCTACCCACAGAGGAGAACACCATGGGATTGATCGATTCCCTCAAGAAGGCCTTCAGCAAGCCCTATAAGACGATTTCCGTGGCCCAGGCCAAGGAACTGCTGGGTTCGGGTGCCACGCTGATCGACGTCAGGTCCGCCCAGGAATGGCGGACCGGCCGGGCCCCCCAGGCCAAGCACGTCCCCCTGGACCGGCTGCAGACCAGTACGGCCGGTATCCAAAAGACCCGGCCGGTGATTGCCGTCTGCGCTTCCGGCGTACGGTCCGCCTCCGCGGCCCGGATGCTGGCCGCCAAGGGCTACGACGCCTACTCGGTGCGCGGTGGCATGGCCGCCTGGCGCCAGGCCGGCGAACCCGTCCGCTAGACACATCACCACCAGCCGACAACCACTTCGAAGGAGAAACCATCATGGCTGAAATCACCATCACCGAAACTGACCAGCGCCGCTCCAACGCGCGCATCCTGGACGTCCGCGAGGACTTTGAGGTCGCCGAGGGCATGATCCCCGGCGCCCTGCACATCCCCATGGGCCAGCTGCAGGCCCGCCTGGGTGAGCTTGACCCGGCCGTGCCCGTGATCGCCGTCTGCCGCAGCGGTAACCGCAGCGCCGCCGTCGCCGATGCCCTCAACGGCGCCGGTTACAAGGCAGACACCATGGCCGGCGGCATGACCGCCTGGACCCGCGCCGGACTCCCCACCACCTAAGCCCCGCCCCTCGCGGCACTGGGCAAACCAACAAGATTCGCCCGAAAGGACTCGACAGACCATGGCAACCATCGACATCACCCAGCAATCCTTCGCCCAGACGCTGGAGGACAACGACATCGTCTTCGTTGACTTCTGGGCAGCCTGGTGCGGCCCCTGCCGCATGTTCGCCCCGATTTTCAGCGGGGCCGCGGAACGCCATCCGGACATCACCTTCGCCAAGGTGGACACTGAAGCCGAGCAGGCGCTGGCCGCAGCAGCGAACATCACTGCCATCCCCACGCTCATGGCTTTCAAGGACAAGACCCTGGTGTTCTCCCAGCCGGGAGCCCTCAACGCCACCGGCCTGGAGGAAGTCATCCAGGCAGTCAAAAACCTGGACGTGGACCAGCTGCGCGCCGAAGCCGGGCACCAGCACGCCTGACCTGTCGCTCCAAACGGGCGCATACCCCTCGTTGCGATATACCCCCCGGGGTATCTATACTGGATTCAGAACAACTTCCCAATCCCCTTTCAACTGAAGGAGAGCACCACATGCTTATCGAGCGCATTTACGACGAAGACCTCGCCCAGGCCAGCTACCTGATCGGCTGCCAGGCCAAGGGTGAAGCCATTGTGGTGGACGGCCGCCGTGACATCGCCGTTTACCAGGACCTGGCCGCCAGGAACGGCATGAAGATCGTGGCGGTCACCGAGACCCACATCCACGCCGACTACCTCTCCGGCACCCGCGAGCTCGCCGCCGCCACCGGCGCCAAGATCTACGTCTCCGGCGAAGGCGGCCCGGACTGGCAGTACGAGTTTGACGGCGAACGGCTCTACGACGGCGACACCATCGCCCTGGGCAACATCAGCATCAAGGCGGTGCACACCCCGGGCCACACCCCCGAGCACCTGTCCTTCCTGGTGACGGACGGCGCGTTCAGCGACAAGCCCGGCTACCTGCTCTCCGGGGACTTCGTGTTCTCCGGCGACCTGGGCCGTCCCGACCTGCTGGATGAAGCCGCCGGCGGCATCGACACCCGCTTTGAGGGCGCCAAGCAGCTCTTCGCCAGCCTGCGCGACAAGTTCCTCACCCTCCCGGACTACGTCCAGGTGCACCCCGCCCACGGCGCCGGCAGCGCCTGCGGCAAGGCCCTCGGCGCCATCCCGTCCTCAACCGTCGGGTACGAACGCCTCTACGCCTGGTGGGGCCCCTATCTCGCCGCCAACGACGAGCAGGGCTTCATCAACGAACTCCTCGACGGCCAGCCCGACGCGCACGCCTACTTCGGCCGGATGAAGCGCGAAAACCGCGTGGGTCCTGACGTGATGGGTGAACGTGCCCCGCTGAAGGAGCTGGACACCGCCGCCGTCGCCGCGGGCCTGGCGGAGGACACCCTGACCTTCATCGACACCCGCTCCAACGGTGAGGTCCACGAAGGCACCGTGGTGCGCTCCCTGAACGTCCCGGCCGGCAAGTCCGTTGCCAGCTACGGCGCCTGGGTGGTCAACCCGGAAACGGACAAGAACCCGCTGGTGCTCCTGGCCAAGGACCAGGAACAGGCCCAGGACATGTGGGACCACCTGGTCCGCGTGGGCATCGACAACGTGGCCGGCTACCTGACCGGCATCGAAGGCCTGCCCACGTTCACCCCCAAGCTGATCCAGCCCGGAGAACTCGACAACTTCGACGCCGCCATGGTCCTGGACGTCCGCAACAAGACCGAGCACAAGGCGGGACACGTGCCGGGCTCGTACCAGCTCAGCGGCGGCCGCGTCATGTGGCACCTGGACGAGCTGCCCATCGGTGGAACCATCGTGAGCTACTGCCAGTCAGGTGTACGGAACTCCGTGGCCGCGAGCGCCCTGCGCCGTGCCGGGTACGACGTCGTCGAACTCGACGGCAGCTACGCCGGCTGGAACGCCTGGCGGAACAGCGTCCCCGCAGCCTAACCACGGCTGAACCACCCCAAGACCGCCCGGGCATGACCCCCCTCCTGCCCGGGCATCCCGGCCCGGGCGTGCCCCCGCACGCCCGGGCCACCTTAATGTCCAGGAAACACCCGATGTCCCCACCAGGAACGGAGCACCCGATGCCGGGCAATACCCTCCCCCGCCGCACCGCCGGATCAACCCCAACTGTGCTGGGCCTGCGGCAAAACCTGGCGCAGTTCATGCTGCTGGTTGCCGTCAATGCCCTGGTAGGCGGCACCCTGGGGCAGGAACGCACCGTCCTGCCCCTGCTCGCGTCCCGGACCTTCCACCTGGACCTCTACACGGGTGCGCTGACCTACATCCTCGCCTTCGGCCTGTCCAAGGCAGCGATGAACTACTTCGCCGGGACGTTGTCCGACCGGTACGGCCGCAAGCCCGTCCTCATCGCGGGCTGGCTGGCCGCAGTGCCGGTCCCGCTTATGCTCATCTTCGGCCCGTCCTGGGGCTGGATCGTGGCAGCCAACGTGCTGCTGGGCGTCAGCCAGGGCCTCACCTGGTCCACCGCCGTGATCATGAAAATGGACCTGGTGGGCCCCAAGCAGCGCGGCCTGGCCATGGGCTTTAACGAGGCAGCCGGCTACCTGGGCGTCGCCGTCACGGCCCTCGCCACCGGGTACCTCGCCACGGCCTATGGCCTCCGGCCCGCACCCTTCCTGTTGGGAGCCGCGTACATCGCCCTCGGCCTGGGCCTGACGGTCCTGGCCGTGAGGGAAACCCACCACCATGCCAGGGCGGAGGCCGCGCAGCATGCCAAGGGACGGGGCACCGCCCATGCCGGCCTCACCACCGGCCAGGTCTTCACCCTCACCAGCTTCAAGGACCGGTCGCTCTCTGCCGCGAGCCAGGCCGGCCTGGTCAACAACCTCAACGACGGCCTGGCCTGGGGCCTCTTCCCGGTCCTGTTCGCCGGTGCCGGGCTGGACCTTGGCCAGATCGGCATCCTGGCCGCCGCCTACCCCGCCGCCTGGGGCGCCGCTCAGCTGGTGACCGGCGCGGCCTCCGACCGGTGGGGCCGCAAATGGTTCATCGCGGCCGGCATGCTGGTCCAGGCAGGCGCCCTGGCAATCATCGCCTCAGCGCACGGCTTCGGGCCCTGGCTCGCCGCCGCCGTCGTGCTGGGCCTCGGTACCGCCATGGTCTACCCCACCCTGCTGGCCGCCATCGGCGATGTCGCCCACCCCACCTGGCGGGCCCGCTCAGTGGGGGTCTACCGGCTTTGGCGCGACGGCGGATTCGCCGTGGGTGCCCTCCTCTCCGGCGTCCTCGCCGACCTGTACGGGATCCCCACCGCGATCGCCGCCGTCGGGGTCCTCACCGCGGCCTCCGGCGTGGTGGTCGCCGTCAGGATGCGCGGGAATGACCACACGGCGGGATAGATCCTCTATCCGTGCCCGGCGACATACGTGACCAACCCGTCCACGGTGGCCACGGCGGGATAGTCGGCTTCCGGGATATCCACGCCGGTGCTCTCCGCGATGACCTCCACCAGGCGGAGGAAGTCCAGCGAGTCCAGTTCCAGGTCCTGGCGCAGCCGTGCCCCGGGGGCCAGGTCTTCGGGTTCGACGTCGGGGGCTACTTTCCCGATCGCCGACTCCACCGCCTGGCGCGCGTCCTGTTCGTTCACGGCTCCTCCTCGTTCACGGGTCCAATGGTCACGGGCGGCTCACAGCCTGTCCGGTGCCTGCAGCAGTTCGTCGATGCGGCCCAGGAAACGTCCGCCGCGCAGCCCGTCGCTCACCCGGTGGTCCGCGGACAGCGTGGCGATGGCCGCCTGCCGGATGCCGAGCATCCCGTTGTGCGCCCACGGCTGTTCCAGGACCTTGCCGAAGCCCACCATGGCCACCTGCGGCGGATAGATCACCCCGTACACGCTTTCGACGCCGAGATCGCCCAGGTTGGTGACGGTGATGGTGGGGTCCGCCATCTCCGCACGCTGCAGGCGGCCCGCCCTGGCGCGGGCCACCAGGTCGCGGAGCTGGTCCATGAGCTCATCGAGGGTCAGGGTGTCGGCGTCGTGCAGGGCAGGGGCCACCAGGCCGCCGTGCCGCAGGGCCACCGCCACGCCCAGGTGCACCGCGCTGCTGGGTTGGAAGGCACCCTTGGCGAAGAAGCCGTTCATGTCCGGCACCTCCTTGGCCGCGAGCGCGGTGGCCTTCAGCAGCAGGGCGGACGGCACCAGCCGCGCTGAGACCGGCCGCTGCTGGTTGGCGGCCTGCATCCACGCCATCGCTGCCGCGAGATCCAGGGTGGTGGAGAGGTAGTAGTGCGGGATGTCCTTCTTGGACCGGGACATCAGGGCCCCGATGGCCTGCCGCAGGCTCTCCGCCTTGCTGCCGGCTTCCCTGCGGCCGCGCCGGGGCGCTTCCTGCGGCTCCACGTGTTCCGGTGCTGCTGGTTCCGATGGTTCCGCGGCTTCCGACGGCGGTGCTTCCGCCGGCTTCTCCGCGCTAACCGGGGCGGCCGGCTGCCCCCTGGGCGGGACGGCAGAGAGCACGTCGTCCTCGGTCACCGCTCCCCCGGGGCCAGTGCCCGCGATGCCCTGAAGGTCCACGCCAAGTTCCGCGGCCAGGCGCCGGGCCAGCGGCGAGGACCGGACGCGGCGCGTTTCGGCGGGTGTGGGGCGGGCTTCGGGCTGCTCTTCCTCCTTGCGTGGAGGCGCCCCGGTGACGGACGGAGCCGCCGCGCGTTCGACGTCGGCCCTGGTCACTTCGCCGCCGGGACCGCTGCCGCTGATGCGTCCGACGTCGACCCCCAGCGTGTGCGCAAGGTGCCGGACCGGCGGCGGGACCTTTGCGCCCGGCTCCGGAAGGCCGCCCGCGGCACGCGGGTGTGGGGCGGGCGGCGGTTCGGGTGGCGGCGCTTTCGAGGGGGGCGGGACTTCGGCGGGGGTGGCGGTGATCCGGGCGATGGGGGTGCCCACGTCCACGGTGTCGCCGATGTCCACCAGGAACTCGGCCAGCACGCCCTCCTGGAACGACTCGATATCCATGACGGTCTTGTCGGTGTCCACGGCGGCCACCAGGTCGCCCTTGTGGATGTAGTCCCCGGGTTTGACCAGCCACTCCACCACCTTGCCGTGCTCCATATCCGCGCCCAGGGACGGCATCCGGAACTCAGCCACCGGCGCCCACGGCCCTTCGGGCGCCGGCCATGATCCGCTCCACCGACGGCAGCGCTGCCTGCTCCAGGTGCTTGGCGTACGGGACGGGGACCTCTGCGCTGCACACCCGCTCCACCGGCGCGTCCAGGTCGTAGAAGGCCTTCTCCGCGATCCTGGCCGTGATCTCCGCGGAGATGCTGCCGCTGCGCCAGCCCTCGTCCACCACCTCGGCCCGGTGCGTCCTGGCCACGCTGTCCAGGATGGTGTGTTCATCGAGCGGGCGGAGGCTCCGCAGGTCGATCACCTCGGCCTCGATGCCCTCGCCGGCCAGCTGTTCCGCGGCGTCCAGCACCATGGGCAGCGTCCCGCCATACGTGATGAGCGTCAGGGCGTCCCCGTGCCGCAGGACCGCGGCCTTGGCGATGTCCACCGCGCCGGCGTCGTCGTCGATCTCCCCCGCCACGTTGTACAGCGAGCCGTGCTCGAAAATCAGCACGGGGTCCGGGTCCTGCAGCGAGGTCCACAGCATGCCGCGGGCGTCCGCCAGGGTGGCCGGGGCCAGGATCCGCAGGCCCGGGATGTGCGCGTACCAGCCCTCCAGGCTGTGCGAGTGCTGCGCGCCCAGCTGCCGGCCCGCGCCGGTGGTCATCCGGATGACGATGGGCACGTTGAACTGGCCGCCGGACATGTGCAGCAAGGTGGCGGCGTTGTTGATGATCTGGTCCAGGGCCAGCAGGCTGAAATTGACGGTCATGATTTCGACGATGGGACGCATGCCGCCCAGCGCCGCGCCGATCCCGGCTCCCACGAAGCCGGATTCGGAGAGCGGGGTATCGCGGATCCGTTCCGGCCCGAACTCCTCCAGCAGCCCAAGGCTGACGGCGAAGCTGCCGCCGTACCGGCCCACGTCCTCGCCCATGAGGAACACCCGATCGTCGCGCTGCATGGCGTCGCGGAGGGCCGCGCGCATGGCTTCCCGGTACGTGGTTTTCATCCTGCTGCCCTGCCTTTCCCTGTCGCCTCTGGATTGCCTGTCGCCTCTGCATTCCCTGTCCCGCCGTTGCCGTCGTCCGGCCGGTCGCTGTAGACGAACCGGAGCAGTTCGGACACCGGTTCCGGCGTCCCGTTTTCGGCGAATCCGACGGCGGTGCTGATCTCCGCCTCCACGTCCGCCTGCAGCGCGGTCCAGTCCTCCGCCGGCAGCTGTCCCGCCGCCTCCATGGCGCCCTGCAGCAGGCTGATGGGATCGCGTTCCATCCACTGCGCCACCTCGGACTTTTCCCGGTACAGCTCGGGATCGAACATGGAGTGGGCGCGGAAGCGGTAGGTGCGCAGTTCCAGGAAGTGGGGCCCGCCGCCGGACCTCACGGCATCCACGGCGCGCCGGGCGGCCTCCTCGACGGCGAGCACGTCCATGCCGTCCACCGCCCACGCAGGGATCTCGTACGCGGCGGCCTTGAGCGCGATGTCCGTCTGGGATTCGGAGCGGCCCAGGGCGGTTCCCATCGCGTAGAGGTTGTTCTCGCAGCAGAACAGCACCGGCAGCTGCCACAGCGCGGCCAGGTTCATGCTTTCGTGGAACTCCCCTTCGGCCACCGCGCCTTCGCCGAAGAAGCACACGGTCACCCGTTGGCGCCCGGCCATCCGGTCCGCGAGTGCCAGCCCGACGGCGAGTGGCAGGCCGCCGGCCACGATCGCGTTTCCGCCGTAAAAGCGGGTGGCGGCGTCGAACAGGTGCATGGAACCGCCGCGGCCCCTGCAGCAGCCCTCGGCATGGCCGTACATTTCGGCCAGGATGGCTCCCGCCGAGACGCCGCGGAGGAGGGCGTGCCCGTGTTCGCGGTAGGTGGCCACCACGGCGTCATCGGGTGCCAGAGTTTCCATGACCCCCGCGGCCACGGCTTCCTCGCCGATGTAGACGTGCAGGAAACCGCGGATCTTGGCCGCGCTGTAGAGCTCGATGCACTTTTCCTCCAGCCGGCGCACCCGCAGCATCTGCCGCAGGAGGTGCAGGGCATGTCCGGCGTCCGGGACGCCCTGGTTCTTGAGGCCGGTCATGGCCGGTCCTGCCTTGCCGCGGCCGGCGCTGCCGGGGATTCCAGGGTGGAGGTATCGCCTTCCGGCAGCCCGAGCTCACGGGCTTTCAGCAGCCGGCGGAGGATCTTGCCGCTGCGGGTCTTGGGCAGGGTGGTGGTGAAGTCCAGCAGCCGGGGTGCCACCGCGGCGCCCAGCCGTTTCCGTGCGAAGCCGATGATGTCCAACTGGAGGTCCTCGCTGGGCTCATGGCCGGCCTTGAGTTCCACGAAGGCCTTGACCACTTCGCCGGCCACGGGGTCGGGCACCCCGATCACTCCTGCCTCGGCCACGGCCGGGTGCTCCATGAGGCAGCTCTCCACTTCAAAGGGGCCGATCAGGTGGCCGGAGGACTTGATGACGTCGTCGCCGCGGCCAACGAACCAGAAGTAGCCGTCGCCGTCGCGCTTTGCCAGGTCCCCCGTCAGGTACCAGCCGCCCGCGAAGCAGCGGCGGTACCGCTCCTCCTCGTTGAGGTAGCCGCGGAACATGGACGGCCAGCCGGGGCGCAGCGCCAGCTCCCCCATGGTGTCCGGGTCGGTGACCAGGACAGCCTGGCCGTCATTGATGACCGCCTTGCCGTCGGCGTCCCGCGCCACAAGCGCCGCCTCGATGCCCGGCAGCGGGCGGCCCATGGAACCGGGCCGGATGTCCATGGCCGGATAGTTGGCGATCATGATTCCGCCGGTTTCGGTCTGCCACCAGTTGTCATGCACGGGCAGGCCCAGGACCTCCTGGCCCCACACCACGGCCTCCGGGTTCAACGGTTCCCCCACGCTGGCGATGAACCGCAGCGCGGAGAGGTCATGCCCCGCAGCGCGCTCCGCGCCGGCCTTCATGAGCATCCGCAGCGCCGTGGGTGCGGTGTACCAGATGGTGACGTGCTGCCCGGCGAGGATCCGGTACCAGCGGTCCGCGTCCAGTTCCTCCTCATCCACAATGGCGGTGACCCCGTGCACCAGCGGCGCGATGATGCCGTAGGACGTCCCGGTCACCCAGCCCGGATCCGCAGTGCACCAGTAGACGTCGTCCGGGTGCAGGTCCAGCGCGAAGCGGCCCGTGGCGTAGTGTGCGGCCACGGCATCATGGACGTGGATGGCGCCTTTCGGGGTGCCGGTGGTGCCGCTGGTGAAGTGCAGCAGAGCCATGTCCTCCGGCTGGGTGTCCGCGATCTCCTCGACGGGGTCCACCTGGGACAGGAGCGCTGCCAGGTCCAGGGTTCCGGGTTCGGCGGGTACATGTTCCCCGCCGCCGTCCGCGTCCACGAGCAGGACGTGGCGGAGGTCCGGAAGGGAGTCCCGCACGGGCGCCACCTTCCTGCGGTACAGCGCCCTTGTGGTCACCAGCACCCGCCCGCTCCCCAGGTGCAGCCGCTGCCGCACGGGTTCGGGACCGAAGGCGGAAAAGAGCGGGCAGAAGACGCTGCCGTTCTTGAAGGTGCCAAGGACCGCCACATACAGCTCCGGGCTGCGGCCCAGCAGCGAGAACACGCGTTCGCCGCGCCCCACGCCCAGGCTCCGCAGCACTGAGGCGAACCTCCCGGACGCCTCCGCAAGGTCACCGTAGCTCAGGGACCGGGTGCCGCCGTCGGCCCTTACGAAGCGCAGCGCCTCCTTGGCGCCGCGGCCTTCCGCCACGTGGCGGTCCACGGCCTCGTAACCGATGTTCAGGCCCCGGCCGCCCGGCAACCCGGCCAGCGCCTGCCGCGCCTGGTCCCAGCTGAAGTCCCTGCGCGCGGCGTCGTAGTCCAGCAGGTTTGGCTGCACCGGGAAGGCGGCCACGTTCTTGGTGATGGCAGGCCAGCGGGTGGAACCCTCAACTCCTGTGGTCATGGCGCTCCTCCGGTCATGGCTAGAAGCCCGTGGGCTCGGTCTCCAGCTCGGGTTCACCGGGCTGGTATTCGTGGTGCAGCGGCCGCAACGACTCGGTCCGCGGATGCCAGAACAGTGCGTCGTAGCGTTCCCCCATCCGGGTGGGCACGTAGTTGCCCCTCTCCCGGTGCGGGTTGTACACCACCCCGATAGCCCGGTGGCCGCGCCAGGACTCCAGCCACGGCCCGGTCCTGTCCGGGCCGAACACCAGGACCGCCGGCTCCCGAAGCGCCTCATTGAGGAGCTCCTCGTGGCTTCCGTGGACAGCGGCCGGAACGTCCATCACCCATTCCGGGGAGCCCCAGGACTCGGCGGCGGTGACTGACCCGGCGTAGGAGGCGAACCCGGCCAGTACCACCTCGCCAGGGTGCCGCTGGCGGACCAGCTGGCCGATGTTGACCATGCCGTCGCGGGCCATGTCCGTGGCCCGGGCGTCCCCCACGTGCGTGTTGTGCGCCCACACCAGGCCCTTCGATTCCGGCCCGTGGTGCCGGGCGAGCCGGTCGATGGTGTCACTCATGTGGTGGTCGCGGATGTTCCAGGACTGTTGGTCGCCGCGCACCATGGTGCGGTAGTAGCGTTCGGCGTTGGTGGCCACGATGGCGTTCTGGATGGCGTCGAAGGCGGCCGGGTCGTCCTGCATCCGGTGCAGTGTCCGCCGCCGTACTTCGGCCAGCAGTGCCACCACGTCCGCTTCACAGGACTGCGGCACAAGACGGTTGCTCAGGGCATACCGCTGCGGGTCCTCGCGGAACGGGATGAAGCAGTGCCACGCGTGCAGCGCCGCCGGAAGCGCCTCGCTGGCGTTCTCCTCCAGCCACGAGAAGATTTCCCGCAGTGAATCCCAGAGCGAGTACACGTCAAGGCCATAGAAGCCCGTCCGCTGGTGTTCCGGCAGGCGCAGGTTCCATTTCCGGAGCCACTCAAGGAATTCGGCCACCTCCTGGTTGGCCCACATCCAGGTGGGCCAACGTTCAAAACCGGCCAGCAGTTGGCGGGCGTCCATGTCCTGGCCGGTTTCCCCCCTGACCCAGCGGTTGATGCGCCAGCAGTCCGGCCAGTCGCCCTCCACGCCGATCCAGGTGAAGCCGTACTCCTCAATGAGCCGCCGGCTGAGCAGGGCCCGCCAGTGGTAGTACTCCCGGGTGCCGTGCGATGCCTCGCCCAGGCAGACGAAGCGGGCCGGGGCAGCGAGGCGGACGAGGGGTTCCAGGTCGTCAGCGGTGGCGAGCGGGTGGGCGAGGCTGCGGATCTGGGCGGCTTCGGCAGCACGTTCGGCGGGGGGCTCGGCCCACCGGCCGCCGGTGTCGCGGGAGGCGTTCATCCCTTGGCCTCCGGCATGGACCGCCCCACCGGTGCCGGCAGGAGGTAGTGCCGGAACCAGTCCGCGGCAAGGGTGGCCGCCGTGGCAAGGGTGCCCGGTTCCTCGAAGAGGTGGGTGGCGCCGGGGACGATCTCCAGCCGGGTGGGTGCCTGCATGCTGGCCATCGCCTGGCGGTTGAGGGCCAGCACCTGGGTATCGGCGCCGCCTACGATCAGGAGCGTGGGGGCCCTTACGGCGGCGAGCCGGGGGCCGGCAAGATCGGGCCGTCCGCCGCGGGAAACCACGGCGGCTATCTGGGCTCCCGGCTCGGCGGCGGCCCACAGCGCCGCCGCTGCGCCGGTGCTGGCCCCGAAGTAGCCGATCCGCCCGGCGGAGCCGTCATGGCGCGCTTCCAGCCAGTGGGTCGCGGAGGAAAGCCGCTGCGCCAGCAGGCCGATGTCGAACACGTTGGCGCGGTTGACCTCCTCCTCCGGAGTGAGCAGGTCAAGGAGCAGGGTGCCCAGGCCTGCGCCGTGCAGTACGGAGGCCACGAAGCGGTTGCGCGGGCTGTGCCGGCTGCTGCCGCTGCCGTGGGCGAAGAGGACGGTTCCGTCGCACCTGGCCGGCAGGTAGAGGCTGCCCCGCAGCACGGCCATTCCTGACGGGATTTCCACCTCATCCTCCAGGCTCCCGTCGCCGCCTTCCGCACCCCGTGGGGACGGCGGAGAGGCGGCGGCGTCCAGAAGCTGCACCACCTCACCATCCTCCGTGGGCGAAAAGTCGTGGTAGTAGTAGCCCACCGCCTGGAATTCCTGGGGCGAGAGGAGGCAGACGACGTCGTCCGGCTCCTTAAGCTCCACGATGGTCCGGGCGGGGGCAACAGGCACAGCGAGGATCACCTTCGCCGCGCCGAGGTGGCGGGCCACCTGGCAGGCTGCCCTGGCGGTGGAGCCCGTGGCAATGCCGTCATCCACAATGACCACCGTGCGGCCGGCAAGATCAATGCGCGGGCGTCCCTGGCGGAACCGGGCCACCCTGCTTTCCAGCAGGGCCCGTTCCTGCCGTTCCACCTGCTGCAGGTCTTCCTGGGACACGCGGGCCATTGAGATGGTGCGCGGATCCAGGACCCGGACGTTGCCTTCCCCGATGGCCCCCATGGCCACCTCCGGCTGGAAGGGAACCCCCAGTTTCCGGACCACAATTACGTCCAGCGGCGCGTCCAGGGCCTTTGCCACCTCGAATGCCACGGGAACACCGCCACGGGGCAGGCCCAGCACCACCACGTCCCGTCCGCGCAGGGCGGCGAGCCGTTTGCCCAGCCGCCGCCCGGCGTCGGACCTGTCATGAAAAACAACCATCACCGTCACCCGCCATGCGTGATTTCTTCACCGGGCGGGACAGCCGCCGCGGGAGCCCAGGACATGCGGAGGACGAAGTGGGCATCAGAACTGCTCCTGGCAATCACCGCCCCTGCGTCCCCCGCAAGCTTTACCCCGAACTCGATCTCGATGTGTTCGGGGGTAAGTTCCGCCATGGCCTCCAGTGCCGCGCGGGCCGCCGGGCGGACGCTGGCAAGCGCGTCCTCCAGCCGCCGTCCCGTGTCCAGGATCCCCTGCTCGTTCCGCGCCGGATGGTCCACGCCGTAGCTGTCATCGGCGGCCTCGACGAGCACGGTGCCGGATCCCACTTCGTAGCGCAGCACTTCGGTCATGGCGGATTCCCTTTGCTAATGCGAGACGCGGTAGGTCCGGCGGACGTCGGTGCTGGGTTTAATGGCCACCGCTGTTACCACCAGTGCCACCGCCCCTGCGATCCAAGACGTCCAGGCGGCGCCTGTCGCGCCCGTGTACGAACCGAGCCATGGCGAGAGGACCAGTCCTGCTGCGAGGATGGCCTGCACGTATTCCATGGCCGGTGTTCCCGGCATGGCCAGGTTGATGATGCCACTGACCACCAGGAGCCCGCCGAAGACGAGCATGAGGGTGGTGGACATGTTTTGCTGCCGCGTGAACAGGACCGCCACCGCGGTAAAGAGTCCGGCGGCAACCGTTGCGTAGTCCTGCCACCGATACCACTTCTTCACTGAACTTTCCTTTCTGGTTCAGGCGGCCGCCCAGTGCGGCTCCGCCCGGCGGGCCTTGGGTTCCCGCGATATAAGTCAACGCCTGCCGGCACGGACCTTGTAGGGCAGAAAGACCTACGGCCAAGGGCGTGTGGCACTGCCCCGATTCACTGCCAACTCACAGCTTCTCCCCCTGCAAAACGGGGTTCCGGTATGCAAGAGTGTGGCCAACGCTGGGACGTAAATTTTCGGTATCGGACAGCAGGGGCCGCGCGTGAACCAGAGACCAGGCCGCCCATCCGCCAGAAGGCGGTGGCGCTCCCCGGGGCGCGTGCTGCCGTCACTTGCGGCGCTCCCCATGCTGGCCCTGGTGCTGACCGGGCTGGTCGCCTGCCAGCCCCCTGCTCCCCGGCCCTCGCCGGCCCCGTCCGCCAGCGCCCCACCGACGCAGGGTGAAACCACGCCGCCTGGCAGCGAGGCATCCCCAAGCTCCACCGCCGGGGCGGGCACCGGCACCAAACCCGCGGACTCAGCAAAGGCAGCCGGGACCCCACGGCACATTTTCGTGATCAATCTGGAGAACAAGGGATACTCCAGTGTTTGGGGGGACAACTCCGCGGCCCCGTACCTGTCCGGCACGCTTCGCAAGAAAGGCGTGCTGCTGAAGAACTACTACGGCGTGGCCCACAACTCACTGCCCAACTACCTGGCCCAGATCTCCGGACAGCGCCCCAACGACAGCACGGTGGGCGACTGCCATACCTATACGGAATTCATCGCCACTGGCACCGACCCGGACGGCGCTCTGCAGGGCGACGGCTGTGTCTACCCCCAGGACACCCAGACCCTGGCCGGGCAGCTCACCGCGCAGGGCAAGACGTGGAAGGGCTACATGGAGGACATGCAGCAGCCGTGCGAGCATCCGGTCCTGGGCGAGGCGGATGACCACATCAAGGCCACCCCGGAGGAGCAGTATTCCACGCACCACAACCCCTTCGTGTACTTCCGGTCCATCACGTCGTCTCCGGACTGCGCGGCGAACGTGGTCAACTTCTCCGCGCTCCATGACGACCTGAAAACCGTGGCCACCACCCCCAACCTGGCCTACATCTCGCCCAACCTGTGCCATGACGGGCATGACAACACCTGCATCGACGGCTCCGAGGGTGGCCTGGCGGCGGCGGACAGCTGGCTTAAGGAGCAGGTGCCGGCCATTCTGTCTTCGCCCGCCTACAAGCAGGACGGGATGCTGGTGATCACTTTCGACGAGGCCGAGGGCAACGAAACGGATTCCACCGATCCGGGCAGCGCCCCGGCGGGTGGAACGGCAGGAGGACAGGTGGGCGCGCTGGTCCTGTCCCCGTTCGGCAAGACGGGTACCTCCTCGACCACTCCGTACAACCACTACAGCCTGCTGGCCACCATCGAGGACTTGTTCCACCTCCCCCGCCTGGGGCTGGCCGGCGACCCGGGCGTCAATACCTTTGGCGACGACGTTTACCGTAAGGAGTCCTGACGTGAAGTTATGGCAGAACGGACGACGGCGGGCCGCCGTGCTGGCAGGTGCGGCAGTGCTCGCTTTGGTACTCCTTGCCGTCGTCCTTCCCACGGCCTTTCACGCCGGCCTCCCCGCATCACCATCGCCCGCCACGGTGCCACCGGCCGTCCCCGCAGGGGAGCCGGATTCCGGCACCGGGATCGGCAAGATCAAGCACGTGGTGATCATCACCCAGGAAAACAGGTCCTTCGACAGCTATTTCGGAACCTACCCGGGCGCTGACGGGATCCCCATGAAGGACGGGACGCCTGCCGTGTGCCTTCCCGACCCTGCCGACGGCGGCTGCACCAAGCCCTTCTACAACTCCGCGGACAGCAATGCCGGCGGACCACACAGCCATACCGACGCCACGATGGACATCAACGGCGGGGCCATGGACGGATTCGTGGCCCAGGCGGAGAAAGGCCTGTCCGGCTGCGGCGCCGGCAGCGCCAAATGCCAGTACACCGACAACATGCCCAATGATGTGATGGGATACCACGACGGGCGGGACCTGCCCAACTACTGGACCTACGCGCAGAACTTCACCCTCCAGGACCACATGTTCGCCTCCGCGGCTTCCTGGAGCCTGCCGGCGCACCTGTATCTGGTCTCTGAGTGGTCGGCCAAGTGCAGCAAGGCCGGGGACCCGACGTCGTGCGTAAACGCCCTGCAGGACCCGGACCCGGTCCCGGAGCCGCAGATGATCAAGAACACCCTGATCGGACAGTGCCAGGCCGGAATGGACCTGGACCCCTGCCGGGAGGCGCTGGAAGCCGCCGACATCGATCCGGCCCTCGCGGCGCAGATCGACCAGCTGATCGGCACCAGCTGCAAGCCCACCGATTCATACGCGGTCTGCCAGGCGGCAGTGGATGCGGCGCCCGTGTCTCCGGACCTGAAGAAGAAGCTCACCGAGGCTGCCAAGAAGCTGGACCTGCCGGACTACGCCTGGACGGACCTGACATTCCTGCTCCACAAGCATCAGGTGTCCTGGGCCTACTACGTGTTCAACGGGACCGAACCAGACTGCCGCAACGATGCCGCCACCTGTGATCCGGTCAAGCAGGACGCAAAAACCCCGGGCCTGTGGAATCCGCTGCTGTACTTCGACACGGTCAAGGAGGATGGCGAACAGGGCAACGTCCAGCCGTTGAGCGGGTTCTACGACGCCGCGCGGAAAGGCACGCTGCCCGCCGTCACCTGGGTGTCGCCCACGGACAAGGTCAGCGAACATCCCCCAGCCAAGATCAGCACCGGCCAGGCGTACGTGGCAGGGCTGATCAACGCGGTCATGAGCGGGCCGGACTGGAACAGCACCGCCATCTTCCTCAACTGGGACGACTGGGGCGGGTTCTACGACCACGAAACCCCGCCGGTGGTGGACAACAACGGCTACGGGCTGCGCGTCCCGGCCCTGGTCATCAGTCCTTACGCCAGGAAGGGGTACATCGACCACCAGGTCCTCAGCCAGGACGCCTACTTCAAGTTCATTGAGGACGACTTCCTGGGCGGCGAGCGCATCGATCCCGCCACCGATGGCCGGCCGGATCCCCGCCCGGATGTCCGCGAAGCCAACCCGCAGCTGGGCGACCTGGCCAAATCCTTCGACTTCAACCAGGCACCGCTGCCGCCGTTGATCCTGCCCAACGCCACCACGTACTGAGCGTGGCCCCAGGGTTGGTCCCTGGGTTGGTTGGGTGGCTCAGGACCCGGCCACCGTGGAGTTCGCGGCGTCCTCCGCCACCCGCTGCAGGTCCCCGGTGCGGGGCAGCACCTCCAGCTGGCGGACTGCGCCGGTGCCGTCTGCGAGCTGTTCGCGTGCCGTCAGCCCGTATTCCTCCGCCATGGCCTTGAACCGCCGCAGCTGCACGGGGTGCGGGTTGGCGGGCAGCGGTGAGGTGCCCAGCGCGGCCACCCTGACGCCCACGGGGTTCAGCAACCCGCGGGCCATGGGCACGGCCTCCCCGTTGGCCGGATCCACCAGGAGCAGTTCCTCCTCTATTCCGAACGTCCGCCTGCCTGCTCTCGCCCCGCCGGTCAGGTCATTGCCGTAGGTGTCCATCGCCGTCGTCCCCTCTCCCTTGCTTCCTTGCAAGTGCGCGCAAACGGACCGGTGCCGCCTGCCCAAGGGACTCTGCTCACCACCAAAGGACCGTCACGATAGGCACGCGTATAAACACGTTGAAAGCGGTGGGCCGCAGTGCCGGCCCGGCCCCGTTGAACTTCACTCCTACTCACGGGTAAATTTGGGGATGTGACGGGCGCCACGCCCGCCCTCCCGGGCCCTTCTGCAAAGGCCCAGCGGGAGCAGCTGCTGTAGCCGAACGGCAGCATATTATGCAAGAGCGAAAGAGCATGGGCATGTCCGCCTCGCATTTCCAGCAATTCCTGAATGAAGCAACCACCCCCGATCCCTCCGGCGACTCACGCCTCGGCCCCGACTGCCTTTACGGCCTTTACGTCAGTTGGGCGGAACTCCACGGACTGACCCCCAAACCGGACCAGGCCTTCCGTGCCGGAATGCTGCGCTGCGGCGTGGACATCCGGGACTCCGGGCTGCGGATGACCGGCCCCGCCGCGGCCGACTACATTCTCAGCAGCTACCCGGCCGTTGCATGATTCCGGAGCAGGAGAGCCCGGTCCCGGGGTGAGCCCTGGCTGTGTCTATAGTTCATGGTCATGCCCGTGGCCGCAGTGCCCGGACGAAGGGCGCCTTACCCAAGGCAGTCCGTTCGAGCCGATCCACCACCTGCACGTCAATCGGAAGCGGTGACGCTCCTGCCCCGGCTAGTGCTGCTGCCACTGCCGCCCGGATGCCGGCCGTGGTATGCCCGGGCGTGATCCCAGCGACGAGGACGCGCAGGCCGGAAGGGTCCTGGATGACCTGCCAGCCTGAGGTGGCCACGTCGTCGAGCGCGGCGTGGAACACGTTGGGGTGGATGCTGGCACTGCCCTTCCTGCCCGGCAGTTGGAGGACGTCCTCCATGCGGCCTTCAATGTCCTCCAAGAGGCTGAAGGACCGGCCGCAGGGGCAGCCACGCCCGTCCAAGCGGACGGTGTCCGACATTTCGTAGCGGATCAGCGGCAGGGTACGGGAGAACAGCACGGTCACCAGCAGTTTCGCGCCGGTTGTTCCCGGCGGGACCGGGCTGCCGCCGCGGTCCACGGGCTCCACGATGACCAGATCCTCGTAGACATGCCGGTTGCGGTAAACGCAGGGCGAGGCGATCCCGGCCGTTTCGGTGGCGGCGTATATGTCGAACGGTGCACTTCCCCAGGCGTCCTGCATCTCCGCCGCCGCCTGGGCAGTAAGTACTTCGGAGGCCGACATGACGCCCGCGGGTGCGATGTGCAGCCGTCCCTCCCGTTGTTCGGCCGCCAGCGGCCTCAAGGCCGAGGCGTAGCCCACCAGCACCCGGGGCTGGAAGGCATTCAAGGCGCTGACGGTTTCGTCGATGGGCGCGGTGACGTCGAGGCGCAGCGTCGGCACGAAGCGTGAGGCCAGGGATGCACCGACGATGGCGGACTGGTGGGTGGGCACCCGGGAACTGACCAGCGCCATTTTCACAGGTTTACCGGGGACGGTGGCGACGGCCGCCCAATCATTGACGCGGGCGTACGATGCCAGGACGGACGCCCACTCGGAGCGGTTCCAGACAAAAATTCCCCGCCGCCCGGAGGTCCCGGCTGTCGCGGCAACCCGCCATCGCCCCCTGAACGGCCGGGCGGGGTCACCTCCGCTTTGGGTGAGGAAGCGCAGATGGGCTTCGAGATCGGCCAGCCTCAAGTCCGGGGTGGTAACCGCTTCGTCAAAGTTCTCCATCAACTCCGCTTTGGTAACGGGCGGCAACTCTGTGAGCGGCGCGTCATGCAGTCCGGCATGCCGGCGGCGGTAAAACTCCGATCCGGCATAGGTGGCGGCGCGAAGCCGGTGCAGCGCCTGTTCCTGGTGGGCGGCGATGCGGGCGGCGTCCCACCCGTCCCTTTGGCGCCACGTTGCCCGCAGGTACAGCACCTGCGAGAGGATGCGGACGTCCATGGCAGATCCTTCAATGGGAACGCTTCCAGCTTCTTGCGGGCAGGCACGCCACAGCAAGGGCCGAAAGTCGGCTCCCGCGGACCAAAGTCCACGCCCCGGCCTGACGCCCCCTCTCCGGCCGCGGCTGTTAGGGGATGCAAACCTTCGTGGCGAAGGGAATCCCGCGGTGGTTTACTGCCAGCATGTCTGAAACTCTCAAGCTGAGCCGCAACGAGCCGCACGACAGCAGCGTGGCAGCGCGCCTGAACTGGCTGCGCGCCGGCGTCCTGGGCGCCAACGACGGCATCGTCTCCGTGGCGGCCACAGTGGTGGGCGTCGCGGGCGTGACCAACGACCTTGCACCCATCCTGGTGGCGGGCACCGCCGCGGTGGTGGGCGGTGCGGTGTCCATGGCCCTCGGCGAATACGTGTCCGTGAGCAGCCAGAGCGACAGCCAGCGGGCCCTCATTGAGAAGGAACGCCAGGAACTCAGGGATGACCCGGAGGGCGAACTCGAAGAACTTGCCCACATCTACCAGGCCAAGGGCCTCAGCGAAGCCACCGCACGGACCGTGGCCGAAGAGCTGACCGCGAAGGACGCGCTGAAGGCGCACCTGTCCGCGGAACTGAACATTGACGAAGAGGAAGTGGTCAGTCCCTGGCATGCCGCATTCGCCTCCGCCATCGCCTTCACCGTCGGCGCCATCCTGCCCATGCTGGCCATCATCTTCCCGCCCGAACAGGCCCGTATCCCGGTCACGTTCGTCGCCGTCATTCTGGCGCTCGCCCTGACCGGTACTGTCAGCGCCAAGATCGGCGGCAGCTCCAAGCGCAAGGCCACTCTGCGCCTCGTGGTGGGCGGTGCGCTGGCCATGGCCTTCACCTTCGCGGTGGGAAGCCTGCTGGGCACCACGGGAATCGCCTGACCCTCGGCCGCGACCCGCTGACTGCTCACCCTCCAGGCGGCAAAAGGTATGACGGCGTAACGCCGTTTCCGAGCCCGGGCACTGCGTGCTCCCAGCCAATTCCCAGACGCAGCCAAACCTCTTCACATCAGGATCCTGCGCGCGTAGGGTGGGGCACACAACCGCTGCCCCCAGGGGCCGTGGTGGGCTCATGCAGTTGGGCTTCTGGAGCATGCCGGAGGGACCATTGTGGGTAGAAGACCATCCAAAAACCACAGCATGCGTCGGTTCGCGGCACTGGCCGCGGGCCTTCTTTCCCTGCCGGCACTGACCTCCTGTTCGGACCTGGTCTCCCGCGGCTTCCTGCCCGGAGACCGCGGGACCACAGACAAAACGCCGCTCATCATGGACCTGTGGGTCAACTCCTGGATCGCCGCACTCACGGTGGGCATCATCACCTGGGGTCTCATGATTTGGGTCATCGTGGCCTACCGGCGCAGGAAGAACACGGTGGGCTTCCCCGCACAGTTGAGCTACAACCTTCCGCTGGAAGTGTTCTACCTGGCAGTTCCGCTGATCGTCATCGGCGTCCTGTTCGTTTTCACAGACCGGGATCAGCGCGCCATCGACGAACGCTATCCCAACCCTGACGTGGTGATCGATGTTTTCGGCAAACAGTGGTCATGGGATTTCAACTACGTCAAGGAACAGGTCCACGAGGACGCGGGCCAGCAGGCCCACCTGACCGGCGACTACGGTGCCCCGGACCGGCTTCCCACCCTTTATCTGCCGGTGGGAAAGAAAGTGGAACTGCACCTGCAGTCCCGTGACGTGCAGCATTCCTTCTGGGTGGTGGATTTCCTGCAGAAGCGCGACCTCTACCCGGGCCACGAACAGTACAACCCCTACATCGACATCACGCCCAACCGCACGGGCGAATACATGGGCAAGTGCGCCGAGCTGTGCGGGGAATACCACTCCGAGATGCTCTTCAAAGTCAAAGTGGTCAGCCAGCAGGAGTATGACAGCCACATCGCCGATTTGAGGGCAAAGGGCAATACCGGAAGCCTCGGCAGCGACTTCGTGAGGCAGCCGCAGTCAGCCCCGGCACCGCAGCTTCCGGAACCAGCAGAGTAAAGGACGGCACCGCAATGACCACCACAGGCCAGAGAATGGGCGGAACCGCGGCCACGGCTGCGCCGGCAGTGGTCCGGCGCCCCAAAGGCACCATTGTGGTCAACTGGATCACCTCCACTGACCACAAGACCATCGGCTACATGTACCTGATCGCGTCATTCGTGTTCTTCTGCGCGGGCGGCGTGATGGCGCTGCTGATCCGCGCCGAGCTGTTCGAGCCCGGCATGCAGATCCTGCAGACCAAGGAGCAATACAACCAGCTGTTCACCATGCACGGCACCATCATGCTGCTGATGTTCGCCACCCCGCTGTTCGCCGGGTTTGCCAACGTGATCATGCCGCTGCAGATCGGCGCCCCCGACGTGGCGTTCCCCCGCCTGAATGCGCTGGCGTTCTGGTTCTTCCTGTTCGGCTCCACCATCGCCGTGTCCGGGTTCATCACCCCCCAAGGTGCTGCTTCCTTTGGCTGGTTTGCCTACGCACCGCTGTCCAACACCACGTTCACCCCCGGCATCGGCGGAGACCTGTGGGTCTTCGGGCTGGCACTGTCCGGCTTCGGCACCATCCTGGGCTCGGTCAACTTCATCACCACCATCATCTGCATGCGCGCCCCGGGGCTCACCATGTGGCGGATGCCCATCTTCACCTGGAACACCCTGGTCACCGCCATCCTGGTGCTGATGGCCTTCCCGCCGCTGGCCGCCGCCCTTTTCGCCCTGGGTGCGGACCGCAAGTTCGGTGCGCACATCTTCGATCCGGCCAACGGCGGAGCCATTCTCTGGCAGCACCTGTTCTGGTTCTTCGGGCACCCCGAGGTGTACATCATCGCGCTGCCGTTCTTCGGCATCGTCTCGGAGATCTTCCCGGTCTTCAGCCGCAAGCCCCTGTTCGGCTATAAGGGCATTGTCTACGCCACCATCGCGATCGCCGCTCTGTCAGTGACCGTGTGGGCGCACCACATGTACGTCACCGGCGCCATCTTCCTGCCGTTCTTCGCCTTCATGACCATGCTGATCGCGGTGCCCACGGGCGTGAAGTTCTTCAACTGGATCGGCACCATGTGGGGCGGGTCGCTGACGTTCGAGACCCCCATGTTGTGGAGCATGGGCTTCCTGGCCACGTTCCTCTTCGGCGGCCTCACCGGCATCATCCTGGCCTCGCCGCCCATGGACTTCCACGTCTCGGACTCCTACTTCGTAGTGGCGCACTTCCACTACGTGGTGTTCGGCACCGTGGTGTTCGCCATGTTCGCCGGCTTCTACTTCTGGTGGCCCAAGTTCACGGGCACCATGCTCAACGAGCGCCTGGGCAAGATCCACTTCTGGATGCTCTTCCTGGGCTTCCACGCCACCTTCCTCATCCAGCACTGGCTCGGCGTCCTGGGCATGCCCCGCCGGTACGCCGACTACATGCCGGAGGACAACTTCACCTGGATGAACCAGTTCTCCACCATCGGCTCCTACCTGCTGGGGGCCTCCCTCATCCCGTTCTTCTGGAACGTCTACATCACGTGGCGGGCCGGGAAGAAAGTCACGGTGGACGACCCCTGGGGCTTCGGCGCCTCACTTGAGTGGGCCACATCCTGCCCGCCGCCACGCCACAACTTCACCTCGCTCCCCCGGATCCGATCCGAGCGCCCTGCCCTGGATCTGCACCACCCCGAGTTGAGCGTGCGCATGCATCCGTCCGGGGACGCTCCCGCGGAGAGCCTCCTGGGCGCGGCCGACATCGGCGAACAGGACCTCCACGACCCCAACCCCAACAAGTAGCGGAGCTGCTTCGCGACACGGCAATCACTTTTCGACGCGCAAAAGCACCGGCGCTGCCCAAATCAGGGCAGCGCCGGGGCTTTTGCGCAGCACATCACACTTCCCCACCCTGCATCGAATTACGTCACGCCATGCTTTCGTAATTGATGTGAACCTCGTCACTTAAAGCGCTTTCCAGCTTGGTGCTTAGGTTTGCCTACCCTACAGTTTTCTGACATAGGCAACATTCATGTTGCCTAATAGGACCTAGGTTCAAGCAGACTTTTTTCCCCACCGAAAGCAGCCTCAATGAAGATCCGCAACAGCGCGCTGGCAGGTATCGCACTCGCCGCCACCGCAGCTCTTGGCCTGACCGCCTGCGGCGGCGGCACCCCGGCCGGCGGCAACAGCGCCGCTTCCAACGGCGCCCCCTCCGGCGAGATCACGGTGTACAACGCCCAGCACGAGAGCCTCACCAAGGAATGGGTGGACGCCTTCACCGCGGAAACCGGCATCAAGGTGACCCTCCGCCAGGGCGATGACACCGAGATGTCCAACCAGATCATCCAGGAAGGCCAGGCGTCCCCCGCCGATGTCTTCCTGACCGAGAACTCCCCCGCCATGACTCAGGTGGAGAACGCCGGCCTGTTCGCCGACGTCAACAAGGACACCCTGGCCCAGGTCCCTGCCCAGTTCTCGCCGTCCACCGGCAAGTGGACGGGCATCGCCGCCCGCTCCACCGTCCTGGTGTACAACAAGACCAAGCTCACGGAGGACCAGCTGCCCAAGTCCATGCTGGACCTGGCCAAGCCCGAGTGGAAGGGCCGCTGGGCCGCCTCCCCCACGGGCGCCGACTTCCAGGCCATCGTCTCGGCCCTGCTTGAACTCAAGGGCGAAAGCGCCACCGAGGACTGGCTGAAGGCCATGAAGGACAACTCCAAGGCGTACAAGGGAAACAGCACGGCCATGAAAGCGGTCAACGCCGGTGAAGTTGATGCTGCGCTGATTTACCACTACTACTACTATGGCGACCAGGCCAAGACCGGCGAGAACTCCAACAACGTCACGCCGTACTACTTCAAGAACGAAGACCCGGGCGCGTTCCTGTCCGTCTCCGGCGGCGGCGTGCTCAAGTCCTCCAAAAATGCTGCCGCTGCGCAGGCATTCCTGAAGTTCATCACCGGCAAGAAGGGGCAGGAAGTGTTGAAGAACGGAACGTCCTTCGAGTACGCCATCGGATCCGATGTGCCCGCCAACGACAAGCTGGTTCCCATCAAGGACCTGCAGGCCCCCAAGGTTGACGCAGCCAAGCTCAACTCCCAGAAGGTCAGCGATCTGATGACCCAGGCCGGACTCCTCTAATTCCGTGACCACCGATCTATCGGCTCCCTCCAGGCGGAGCACGACGACGGCGGGCCGGGGCACCAGCCCCCGCCCGCCTTTCGGCGTTTCCGCGGTGTCCGTCCTTGCGGTGCTGATCGCCCTCTTCTCCCTCGTCCCCCTGGGGTACGTGGTCTACATGACGGTGGCGACCGGGTGGGACACCGCCGTCGGGCTCATCCTGCGGCCGCGTGTGGGGGAACTGCTGGCCAACACCCTGCTCCTGATGGCCGCCACTATCCCGCTGTGCCTGCTGCTTGGCGTGGCGGGGGCATGGCTGGTGGAACGGACCAGCCTCCGCGGGCGCCGGATCTGGGCGGTCCTGCTGGCCGCGCCGCTGGCAATCCCGGCGTTCGTGAACAGCTACGCCTGGGTTTCGGCCATCCCGTCGCTGGGCGGGCTGGGCTCGGGAATCCTGATCTCCACCCTGTCCTACTTCCCGCTGGTGTACATTCCGGCGGCAGCCACCCTCAGCCGGCTGGACCCCGCCATCGAGCAGTCAGCCGCCGCGCTCGGACTGGGCGCGTGGCGGGCCTTCTTCCGGGTGGTGCTCCCCCAGATGCGCATCGCCCTGACGGGCGGCGGCCTGCTGGTGGGGCTGCACCTGCTCGCCGAATACGGTGCGTTCGCCATGATCCGGTTCGATACGTTCACCACGGCCATCATGACCCAGTACCGGTCCACGTTTAACGGGGCCGCCGGGAACATGCTGGCCAGCGTGCTGGTGTTCTTCTGCCTGCTCCTGCTGGTGGCCGAGGTCCGCAGCCGCGGCACAGCCCGGTACGCGAGGATCGGCTCGGGTGTCCAGGGCAGGGCGTTGCGGCTTCCGCTGCACGCCTACCAGGCGCCGGCCCAGATCTTCCTGCTGGCGCTGACGGCCCTCGCGTTCGGCCTCCCCCTGTACTACGTACTGAAGTGGATCCTTGCCGGTGGGGCCGAGGTCTGGACTGCTGCCGAATTCCTTCCGGCCCTCCTTGCCACCTTCGGCTACGGACTCGCCGGGGCCCTGGCCACCGTAGTGGTGGCCTTCCCTATGGCGTACCTCGCGGTCCGGAAGCCCGGCTGGTTCAGCAAGTCCCTGGAACTGTCCAACTACGTCACCAGCTCCATGCCCGGCATCGTGGTGGCGCTGGCTTTCGTCACCGTCAGCATCCGGGTTGTGCCGGGGATCTACCAGACGGCCGGCGTGCTGGTGGCAGCCTACGTGCTCCTCTTCCTCCCGAGGGCCCTGGTGAACCTCCGTGCGGGGCTGGCACAGGCCCCCAAGGAACTGGATGAGGCAGCCCAGGCCCTGGGCAAGCCGCCGCTGCTGGCCTTCATCCGCGTCACCCTGCGGCTGACCGCTCCGGCCGCTGCCGGCGGCGCGGCCCTGGTGTTCCTGGCCATCGCCAACGAACTGACGGCCACCTTGCTGCTGTCCCCCAACGGCACCAAGACCCTGGCCACCGAGTTCTGGAGCAAGAGCAGCGAAATCGACTACGCCGGCGCCGCGCCCTATGCCCTGCTGATGATCCTGCTTTCCGCCCCCATGACCTATCTCCTCTTCCAACAGTCCAAGAAAGTAGCCGGACAGTGACAGCACCATCAACCCGCAGGCTGCCCGAGCCGCGGGTGGCGCCCTCCGTGGCAGCAACCACCAACAGCCACCTGCAGATTACGGACGTCACCAAGAACTTCGGATCCCAGGCGGTCCTGAAGGGCGTCAACCTGTCCGTGGCCAAGGGCGGGACCACCGCCATCGTCGGCCCGTCCGGTTCAGGCAAGACCACGCTGCTGCGCCTGATCGCCGGGTTTGAACACCCGGACACGGGGAGCATCTCCCTCAACGGAACAGTCGTGGCCGGTGAAGGCGCCTGGCTTCCGGCGCACAAGCGGCAGATCGGGTACGTGGCCCAGGACGGTGCCCTGTTCCCTCACCTCACGGTGGGCCAGAACGTTGCCTTCGGCCTGGATCCGGCCAAGCTCGACGGCGGCCGCCGCGCCGCTGCCGCGCGCGTGGCCGAACTCCTGGAGATGGTGTCGCTTGATGCGTCCATGGCCAAGCGCCGGCCGCACCAGCTCTCGGGCGGCCAGCAGCAGCGAGTGGCCCTGGCCCGCGCCCTGGCCCGGGAACCGGAACTGATGCTCCTGGACGAGCCGTTCTCCGCCCTGGACGCGGGCCTGCGCGTTGCCACCCGCCGCGCCGTGGCCAAGGTCCTTGCGGAAGCAGGAGTCACCACCATCCTGGTCACGCACGACCAGGCTGAAGCCCTCTCCTTCGCCGACCAGGTTGCCGTGATGCGCGGCGGCAAACTGGCACAGATCGGCAACCCCTTTGTGGTCTACACCCGCCCGGCAGACCGGGCCACCGCCGAGTTCCTGGGCGACGCCGTCATCCTGGACGCATGGCTGGAAGGCTCGCTGGCCACCTGCTCACTGGGCGGCATCCCCGTCCGCCGCCCGCCGGCCCAGGGGCGGGTGCAGCTGATGCTGCGGCCGGAACAAATCCGCATTGCCGAGGACGGCCCCATCCGCGGTGTGGTGGTGGACACCGACTACTTCGGTCCCGAAACCACGGTGCGGCTGAAGCTCAACGTGCCCCAGGAAGTGGCGGAGCACGCCGACCACCGCTACCCGGGTGGCGGAGAAGTCATCACCATCCGGCACTGGAACGCCTCGATCGCCCGGCCCGGCATGGAGCTGTGCCTGCGGGTCGTGGGCGAAGCCGTTGCGTTCCCCGTGGAGGACTGACCGCCCCGACGTCCCTGGCCCGGCACCGCCGACACAGAAAAATCACCGCGCGGAAACACTCCGGCAACCTGGCCCCGGCAAGCTGTGCTTACGGGGATACAACAGCAGGAGGCAGCCCGCATGGAGGCACAAGGAGTACGTACGGCCCAGCTCCGCATCGGGGACCAGATCGAGGCGTGGCACCGCGGCAGGCTCTTCCACAAAGGCCGGGTGACCGACGTCGTCCCGGCCCTGGAACTCTTCTGGATCCTGGACGCCCGCACCGGCACGCGCAAGCTGCTGGATCCGGAGGCCCTGGAAATCCGCCACGTGGACCCGGCCCCGGTCACGGTGGAAGTCTCAGCCAAGCCACAGCCCCCGGCGAAGCCACTCGCGCCGGCCTAGATGTCCACCTGGAGCCCGGCGAGGCGTCAGGCGCGTTCCTGATAGACGTCCGGGACGCCGTCCTGGTCCGAATCCACCCGCTCCAGCTCTTCGGCGGCCCGGTACTGGCGGTTGCGGGTGCGCAGCACGGCCGTCGCGAGCAGCGCGGCGATCAGTGACGCGGCCAGGATACCCACCTTGGCATGGTCGTCATGCAGGCTGCCGTTTCCGAAGCTGAGCTCCGCCACCAGCAGGGAGACGGTGAAGCCGATGCCTGCCAGCAGGGCAACGCCGAACACGTCGATCCACTTGAAGGAGCTGTCCAGGGTGGCCCTGGTGGCTTTGGTCAGGACCCAGGTGGTGGCCAGGATTCCCACCGGCTTGCCCAGGACCAGGCCCAGGATGATGCCCAGTGCCACCGGATCGGCCAGGGCCGAGCCCAGGCCATCCCAGCCGCCCACAGCCACGCCCGCGGAAAAGAAGGCAAAAATGGGCACGGCAACACCGGCGGAAATGGGCCGGAACCGGTGCTCGAAAATCTCTGCAAGCCCGGGGCCGGCTTCCGGTCCGCCCGAGGCCTGCGAACGGATCACAGGGATGGCGAAGCCCAGCAGGACCCCGGCAACGGTGGCGTGGATGCCGGAGGCGTGCACCAGAGCCCAGGTCACCGCGCCCAGCGGAAGCAGGATCAGCCAGGCGGCGGCTGCGTGGCGGCCAAAGAACCGGCGGTACTTTTGCGCCAGGAACGCGTAGATGGCCAGCGGGATGAGCGCCAGGAGCAGGGGCGTGGCCTGGATGTCGCTGGAGTAGAAGAACGCGATGATGGTGATGGCGATCAGGTCATCCACCACGGCCAGTGTCAGCAGGAAGATCCGCAGCGCGCTGGGCAGGTGGGAGCCGATGATCGCCAGGACGGCAACGGCGAACGCAATATCCGTGGCGGTGGGGATGGCCCAGCCGCGCAGTGTCCCGGGGCTGGCGAGGTTCACGAGGGCGTAGATCACCGCCGGGACCGCCACGCCACCCACGGCGGCGGCCACGGGGACGATCGACTTGCTGATTTGGCGCAGGTCACCGGCAACGAATTCGCGTTTGAGCTCCAGGCCCACCAGGAAGAAGAAGATGGCCAGCAGTCCGTCTGCCGCCCACGCCCCGAGGCTCAGTTCAAGGTGCCATGGCTCGTAGCCCACGGTGAAGTCGCGGAGGGCAAAGTAGCTGTCCGACGCCGGGGAGTTGGCCCAAATGAGGGCGATGACAGCGGCAAGGACCAGGAGGGCGCCGCCCACGGTCTCCTTGCGCAGGATCTCGCCGATGCGCAGTGCTTCGGCGTAGCTGCCACGCGAAAAAACGGTGGAACCAACAAACCTGTTCCGGCTGGGAGGGGGCGTTGCGGAGTCCATGCAGGCGTCCTTTAATCCGGGTTCGACAAATCCATGCCGACCAGACTTCCCGGCGCACCTCCATCCATCTTACGGGCCACAGGGCCTAACCGGCGCGGCGGTCTCCGGCGTGCTCCGTCCGGCCGTGCACCTGGATGGCCCGCACAGCCCGGTCCAGGTAGTTCCGTGCCTCCGGCGAGTTAGCCAGCTGCACCAGCTCCGCCGCCACCACCACCAGCTTTACGTTGCGGTGGCTGCTGGTGCTCACCAGCATCTGGAAGGCGTCGTCAGAACCGAGCTTCAGCTGGCCCATGAGGATGCCGCGGGCCTGGTCGATGACGGTCCTGGTGGCCGTGGCGCCTGCCACCGCGTCCCGGGCCGTCTCCTCGGTTTCGCGCTGCAGCGTCCGGCTGAGGTCCACGGTCACGCCTTCGAGCGCCGCCACGGAGCCGTCGGCGCCAAGAACCGACTCTCCCGAGGTCAGCACCCGCCGGGTCCTGCCCCGCGCATCAACGATCCGGTGGTACATGCAGAAGAACCCCCCGGTACTGGAAACCTGCGCCACGATTTCCTCGCACCGCTCCCGGTCATCGGGATGCTTGTGGGCGAAGATCAACTCCAGGGTGGGGACCACTTCCCCACGCTGGTAACCGTGCAGGCGGTACATGCCCTCGGACCAATGGAATGTGGGGCCGTCAGGCCCCAGGTCCACCCTGAAGATGCCGGCATCACTTTCGCTGTCCCCGAGGGCGCTCGAATAGACATACAAATCACTGAGCTCCGTCACAGGTCCACCTCCCGCGCAAAGGCCAGCCCCCAGCGGGCGGGCTCTGTCCTCGCTACTTCCAGTATGGTCGCCCGGGACAGCAGAAGGTAGTGCGGGAGGTCCCATGGAAGTTGGCGGATGGATGCAGTAGAGTGCTTGACGCTGATACCCCCTGGGGGTATATTTGGGGTGTTGTCAGTGAAGTGGTATGTCCCGGCCGGTGCGCGCGCCAGCCTTTCACAGCCGTTCAACCCCAGCACCCCTTGATTCCTTCAACGGATTGGAACTGACATGAACATCGGGAACCGCGTCCCACTCCCCCTCGCTGCCTCCGGCTGCAGCTGCTGCGCCCCATCCAGGGCCGTGGAGCCGTCCCGAAGCCTGCCTGCAACCGCGCCGCAGGACGCAACTGCCGCCGTCGTACCTTCCGACGCCGCCTCCACCCTGCGGAACTTCGCCGTGGAGGGCATGACGTGCGGTCACTGCGTCCGGTCCGTTGAGATGGCTGTGTCCGCGCTTGCCGGCGTGACGTCGGCCTCCGTTGACCTGGTGCCCGGCGGCCTGTCCCGGCTTGCCGTCACTGGCCCGGCGTCTGACGCCGCCGTCCGCGCGGCCGTCACATCCGCCGGCTACACCCTTGCCTGACACAGCCAGCGATTGCCTCCAAGGAGGAACAATGCAGGACCATCACGACTCTCACCATCCCGACGGCTCCCACCACCACCAGCCGCCCAGCGGCACGCTTACCGAACCGCCGGCCCACGGTGCCGCGCACACCCAGCACACCGGAAATGCCCAGCCCGGCCACCACGCCGACGACGACCACACCGTCCACACCCACGGCCAGCACGCCGGGCACAGCACGGCCATGTTCAAGAACAAGTTCTGGCTGACGCTGGCCCTTGCCGTTCCGGTGGTCTACTTCAGCCCCATGATGGCCCACCTCCTGGGCTACATGCCGCCGGAGTTCCCCGGCTCCGCCTGGATCCCTCCGGTCCTGGGCACCGTCATCTTCTTCTACGGCGGCCAGCCATTCCTCAAGGGCGGCCTGCAGGAGCTCAAGGACCGCGCCCCGGGCATGATGCTGCTGATCGCCATGGCCATCACCGTGGCGTTCGCCGCGTCCTGGGTCACCAGCCTGGGGATCGGCGGCTTCGACCTGGACTTCTGGTGGGAGCTGGCACTGCTGGTGGCCATCATGCTCCTGGGGCACTGGATCGAAATGCGGGCCCTCGGCTCCGCGCAGGGCGCCCTTGACGCCCTCGCCGCACTGCTCCCGGACGAGGCCGAACGCATCACGGACAGCGGCACCGAGACCGTCCCGGTGTCCGAACTCAACCCCGGGGACCTGGTCCTGGTCCGTCCCGGCGCCCGCATGCCGGCTGACGGCAACGTAGTGGAGGGCCAGGCCGAGTTCGACGAGTCCATGATCACCGGCGAATCCAAGACCGTGGCCCGCGGCGCCGGAGACCCCGTGGTGGCCGGAACCGTAGCCACAGACAGCAGTGTCCGCGTCAGGGTCACGGCCGTGGGGGACCAGACCGCCCTGGCCGGGATCCAGCGGCTGGTGGAGGAAGCGCAGGCGTCATCGTCCCGCGCCCAGGCACTGGCGGACCGCGCCGCGGCGTTCCTCTTCTACTTTGCCGCCGGGGCCGGCGTCCTGACCTTCATCGCCTGGACCCTGCTGGGAAGCGTCCCCGACGCCGTCACCCGGACCGTCACCGTCCTGGTGATCGCCTGCCCCCACGCCCTTGGCCTGGCCATCCCGCTGGTGATAGCCATCTCCACGGAACAGGCAGCACGGGCCGGTGTCCTGATCAAGAACCGGATGGCGCTGGAGCGGATGCGCACCATCGACGTAGTCCTGTTCGACAAGACCGGCACCCTGACCACCGGAGAGCCCGAGCTGAAGGACGTCGCCGTGGCCGAAGGAGCCGATGCTGACGCGGTCCTTGCCCTGGCCGCCGCCGTGGAGTCCGACAGCGAGCACCCAGTGGCGCGGGCCATCGTGCGGGCGGCCAAGGCACGCAACCTGACGCTGCCGGCGGCCACCGAATTCACCTCGCTGACGGGCCGCGGAGTCCGGGCCACCGTGGACGGCCGGGCCGTGCACGTTGGCGGGCCTGCCCTCCTGCGCGAGCTCGGCGTCGTCGAACCCGATTCCCTGGCCATCCGGACGCGTGCATGGATGGACCGTGGAGCGGCCGTGCTGCACGTGGTCGACGGCGGGTCCGTCCTGGGTGCCGTGAGCATGGAGGATGCGGTGCGGCCGGAGTCGCGGCAGGCCGTGTCAGCCCTGCAGCGGCGGGGAGTCAAGGTGGCCATGGTCACCGGCGATGCGCGCCAGGTTGCCCGGGCCGTGGCCGCGGACCTGGACATCGACGAGGTATTCGCCGAGGTCCTGCCCGCCGACAAGGACAAGAAGGTGGCCGAGCTGCAGGGCCGCGGACTGAAGGTGGCCATGGTGGGCGACGGCGTCAACGACTCCCCTGCCCTGGCCCGCGCCGAAGTGGGCATCGCCATCGGCGCCGGAACCGACGTGGCGGTGGAATCCGCCGGCGTGGTGCTGGCAGGAAACGATCCACGGGCCGTGCTGTCCATGGTGGACCTGTCCCGGGCCAGCTACCGGAAGATGTGGCAGAACCTGGTGTGGGCCACCGGCTACAACATCGTGTCCGTGCCGCTGGCCGCCGGCGTCCTGGCGTTTGCCGGCGTGGTCCTCTCCCCCGCCGCAGGGGCCGTACTGATGTCCGCATCCACCGTGGTGGTGGCGCTGAACGCCCAGCTGCTCCGGCGCCTGAAACTGAACCCGTCCGAGGTACGTTGAGTACTGCGGACCGAGCGGAAGGAGGCACCGCCATGACCACCCGCGCCGTGGCGGCCCTCCTTCACAGGGCCTGGCTGTTCGCCGCCGCCTTGACCGTCATCGCCGGACTGCTGGGCATGCACGTCATGACCTCCGGCCACGCCTCGCACGGGGCACCTGCCGGGCACACCGTCGTCGCGCATTCTGCCGGCGCCGCCCATGCCGGGCACACGCCGGGCGCCTCCGCCACGGCCATGCAGGGGCTTGCCCCCGCTGTCTGCGGTGATTCCTGCCCCGGCGCGCAGGAATCGGGGGCGCCGTGCATCCCAACGGCACCCAGCGGCCCGATCACCGTTGCCCCGCCGCAGGCAACGCAGGCGGCCCTGCCGCTGCTGCCGTCAACCGGGAACGCCGGTTCCGCCTACGGCTACCTGCCGCCCAGCCCCACCCCCTGCGAACTGTCCATCAGCCGGACGTAAACCGGACCGCGTCACCCATCACGGCCCAGTTCCCGTACCTCCCCTGAAGGATAATCATGAACACCACTTTTAAGACCCTGTCCATTGCTGCTGCCCTGGCTGCCTCGCTCGGCCTGGCAGGATGCGCCGCCAACGCCGGTTCCGGCAACAGCATGCCGATGGACCACGGCAGCGCCGGCGCCATGTCCAGTGCCATGCCCAGCGCCGGCAGCATGTCGACCGGTGCCAACGCTGACCATAACCAGGCGGACATCATGTTTGCCCAGATGATGATCCCCCACCACTCGCAGGCAGTGGAGATGAGCGACATCATCCTGGCCAAATCCGGCATGCCGGCAGAGGTGGCCGCGCTTGCCACCAAGATCAAGGCCGCCCAGGCACCTGAGATCCAGCAGATGACCGGCTGGCTGGCAGGCTGGGGCATCCCCACCGCGATGGGCGACCACTCCGGCCACGGCATGACCGGCATGGTGGACGACGCCGGCATCGAAAAGCTCAAGTCCGCCACCGGGGCCGATGCCGCAAAGCTGTTCCTCGAGCAGATGATCGGCCACCACGAGGGCGCCATCGAGATGGCACAGCAGGAGATCAGCGCCGGCAAGTCCCCGGATGCAGTGAAGCTGGGCCATGACATCGTGGACGCCCAGCAGGCGGAAATCACCCGGATGAAGCAGTTGCTGGCCACGCTCTAGCCGGCAGTCCAGCCGTCCGGCGGCGGCTCACGGCGTGGGGGGGGGGCCCCCCCCCCCCCCCCCCCCCCCCCCGGGGGGGGGGGGGGGGCCGCCTAAAAACCCCCACGGCCCCGCACCGGTAAGGCTGAGACAGCTTAGACGCGCGGCTTCTCGCGCATCTCGAAGGTCTCGATGATGTCACCTTCGATGATGTCGTTGT
>NZ_JAUSRE010000021.1 GCF_030811655.1 Pseudarthrobacter enclensis
ATGACCAAGTGGGTGTTTTGGCTTCCCTCGTCACCCCTGACGCCGGGGTCTGATCAAGGAATACGCCAAGACTCAATCCGCAGGGATGCCAGTAGTTTGCTTTAATCTTCAAGTAACCCGCTATTTTTAGAATATATACCTACCACTCCTGCTGCCCAATCAGGACGGGCTAACACCGGGCGCTGACGAGTAGCGACCGGTCTCCTCTCCAGTTTTGACCAGCCACAGTTCCGGTTGTTTAGCGTTGCATTTTCGTTGCTTTACTCTTGCAAGCCTGCGATGATTGAGAAATGGAAGCAACGACCCGGCATGACATTCATCTGGGGACCACCCGGATGAACATTCACGACCTTGTGCGCGAACTCAATGAGAATCTGGGTACGACGGTCGTCCAGACCATGGCCGGAGTGAAGGACCGCACGTCCCCGTTCCGCTGGGCCAAGCCTGACGGCCCGGAGCCCCGCCCCGAAGTCGAATCCCGCCTGCGCCTGGGTCATCGCGTCTGGAAGACCCTTGAGCTCGCTGAAGGAAAGCATGTCGCGTTGGCCTGGCTGATGGGCGCAAACCCGCGCCTGGACGAGGAACTTCCTGTCCTTTACATCCAGCAGCTGCGTTCCCGTGAGGTTTTGGGAGCCGCCGAAGCATTCGTGAATGACACCTACGCCGCATGATCTCAACCGCCAAGGGGCGCCAGTGCGCCTCGACGGGGCTCACCCTTGTCCAGGCCGCCGGCCATATTTCGTTCAGGGTGGCGAAGGACCGCTACGGCGCGTTGTCGGTCAGGAAAAATTCCATCGTTGGCCCGATGCCCATCGGAACGGCCGCGACCAGCGATTCCCGGGGACGGTACGACAGCATGGGCTCAACGATCTACCTCGCCGACTCCCGCCAGTGCGCCTACGCCGAGGTATTGCTCGGCTTCCGGCAGCAGCGCGCGTCCGTGGCCAAGGCCGCGGAATCGATCGGATGGACTGTCGAGGACTACATCACCAGTGTCCGGGTCCAGGCCGAGGAGAACGGGATTGACGTCCCATGGGCCATATCCGTGGACTGGCAAATGGACCGTTCGATTTACGAAATTCGGCTCCCTGGCCAAGGGTGGTGGGTTCAGATAGACGACGCGGCCACCCTCCGCGCCCTTGAAGCCCTCACACCAACCACGGCGGGGCTGACCGAACGCCTGCAGCTCCTCACGGCCGGCTCCCTCACCGGTGACGACCGTGATCTGACAACCCTGCTCGCCCACGTCATCCGCGGAACGGTGTTAGACGATGGCTCAGAACCACTGGGGATCAGCTACCCATCAAAAACACTGACTGGAAGGTGCTGGGCGTACTGGGACCGACGGGCTGACGAAGGCCTCTCCCCCAGCCGCAACGGCCTGCTGCAGCTGACCTCCGAAAATGTCGGACCCGACCCTGAATTCCACCGTGTAGCCGAACTGTACGGTCTACCGGTCCTCGGAGCTCGCCCATGAAATCAAGGAAATCTTCCGAGCGCCGCCCCGGTAGGCCGCCCACTGCTGGCGGCTGCAGGACTGCCGGCCGTTGGCAGAGGGGCCCCGGCTAGATCAGGCATTAGGTACTTCGCCACTTTGAGGCTGCTCGGGGGTAATGCGCTGCAGCAGCGCGTCATGGGCTTCCTGGAGCGCGTCCGCGCGGGCCTGCGCGGCGGCCGCCCGGGTTGCTGCTGCCGCAGCTTCGGCCGTTGCTTCCTGGCCGGCTGAGCGGGCCTGCTCTAACTGCTCGGCATTGGTGGTTAGCTGGCGTTCCAGCTCCTCTATTTTGGCCACCAGCTCGGAGACAGCGGACTCCTTGTCGGCAGTCACTTTGTCGAGGTCGGCAACAAGCTCGGCGACCTCTTCATTCAGCTCCTTTTTCTCCCGGGCCCAGAGCTCACCGGTGGCGGCGTGGCGCTCGTTCGCAAGGGTGGACGCTTCCGCCCAGACAGCCCCGGCCAGACGCGCCGCCTGCTCGAGGATGGCCGGCGGGGTCGCCGCGACCTGACCTCCTGCGGACTGCTTCTCCTCGGCCCATTCCTTCAGATAGCGGGTGGCGTCAGCGTTACTAACGCCCGCAGCAGATCGAACAGTGGACACGGTCGGGCGCCGCTCGGCGCTGATCTGCTCCGCAGCAGCAAAAACCCGCTCTTTAGCACTCGAGCTCATACAAAGTCCTTAAAAAAGTAGTAGGAGTAGTACCAAAACTACTCCTACTACTACTATTCGGCAATATCCAGACGTCCCGCGGGCCGACCGCGCCCCCGTCCATGTGGTGGGTAGGCCCACGCCAAAGGGCTGCGTAGCGGGGAGCCCTCGTGGGTGGCCTCCCCAAGCAGAGCAGTTTGCGGCGCCGTCCAGGAGCCTTAGGTGCGATACACGTCCATGAAAGGAGTAGGAGTAGTAGTTTGCTTCCTACTACTACTGCCCGCGTGCAAGGAAGCCCATTCGGGTATGACTGTGTGCCCCGGAGATGACTGGTCCTCGGGCTGCTCTGCTCCGGTGTGTGGCATGTCGCCCCCGGACGTGGCGCTGCACCGCGTCCGCACCCTGGGCGGGAGCCTCAAGGAGCTGAAGGCCGAGCTCGATGAAGCCGTGGCTACCGCAAGGGCGGGGGCGTCTCCTGGGAAAAGATCGGCACGGCCTTCGGGATCAGCCGGCCAGGGCCCAGAAACGCTGGGAGAGGGTATCCGCGGATGAGCGCACGCCAGCGTAAGACGCTTGAAGCGACGCCCGACCGCCCCGGAGCACAGGGGCTTCCGCCCCTCCAGCGCCCCTATTCCCCTTCCGGCACGTCGTCCGCCAGTTCCCCCGCGGCGATCCGGTCAGCGGTGCGCCGGTAAGCATCTGCTATATAGTCCTCGAGATCCTGGCGCCCAACGCGCCAGAGCCCCCGGGCTCCAACCTGAAAAGCGCGAAGCTCCCCGGTATGAATGAGGTTCCGGATGAGGCTGCTTTTGGAATTCAATTCTTCGGCGACCTGCTCGATGGTCAGAAAGCGGCGCTTGCCGTGTTCAGCGGTCACCTGGACATCCTAAGGTGAGCAGCACCCAGACGGGGCCAGTTTGCGGGCCCCGGCCTTCCGTTGAGATTTCCTGGGCTGGACGGCATGCAGGGCTTACCGGCTCATGCCCTTTTGAAGGAGCTTTGTCGGGCCGCTGGCTCCGCGCGTCTTGCGGGCCTTTGCAGGCCTTGATCCCTTGTCTACGGCTGCGCTGGGCGGTGTGCCCTGGTCCTGATCGGCACTGAGCCGCGCTTGTACAGCTTCGCGGTCGGCCACGCTTTCCAGGCTGGCGGCCAGTGTTTGGCGGCGTTCGGCCGAGTCGTATTTGACTCCCGCTTCATGGTGCAGATGCTCGGCGCTGGGATTGTCGCGGGCAGCTGTCCAATCCCTGATCAGCTTCCTTTCCATGTCCTTTTCCTCGGCGACGCTGTCGGCAAAGTTGTGCCGCTGTTCCCAGTTATGTGCCTCGATGGGTTTTGCCTCATGGAGCCAGGCCAGCGCTTCGTCGAGGTCTTCCTTGGAGGGTGCCTCAACGGCGGCCGTCCGTTGCCTGTCTTCTCGGTCGGCTTCCGCGAGCAGCTGTGCAGCCTGGGCATTCTCGTCCCGTCCGGCGGTGCGTTCCGATTGGGCTTGGTCGCGGTCCTGTTCGGCCTTCGCCATTGCGGCAGCCACGGATGCTTCGTCGGCGCCCAGGTTGTCCACGTCCAGGCCGTAGCGGCGCTGCACCTGGTCACGGATTGCCTCGGCTGCGTCGCGTGCTGCCGGGTCCTGGTCCTTCCACGCGGTGGCGGTCTCGTGGACCCGTTCGATGTCGCGGCCGCTGGCGGTGTCCCACCATCGGTTGTCCATGACCGGGGCGAGCTGTGCGCGGGCAGCAGACCGCTCGGCCTCGTACCGGGCCTGCAGTTCCCGGGCTTGTTGTTCCTCGGCCGCCTGGGCGCGGCGCAGCTCCTGTTCGCGTGTCCTGGCCAGCTGCTCACCGAGCCGTCCGGCGACGGTCAGCCCGACGCGGGTCATTCCTTCGATGGCTTCCTCGATGCCGTCAGATTCACTCATGGTTCCCCCTCCTGGTGGTCATCTTTCAAGATCCGGGCGGGTGCTCCCGCCCGGGGTGGTCGTGTGGGTACGTGCCTGCTCGTATTTCGGTGGCAGCACCGAACCGGCGGGGCGTCCTTGGGTCTGGCCGGCGGTGCTCGTGCGGACGGCTTCGGCCGCTTCACTATCTGCAGCCGGTGCCGGCGCGGGAGTGTTGGGCAGCGCGGCGGCGACCTGGCTCAATTGGTGCCTGACCATGTGGCTGATCTGCCGTGCCCGGCGAAGATCGTTTGAGGCCTTGTGCATGTCGTGGACGGCCTTGGCGACGTTGAGCAGCTGCCGCAGCATGATCGCTTGGGCAGCGGTTCCCGCCCCGCCCATCGTGGCCGCCATGAGCATCAGCGAGGCTCCCCGGGCCGATGGTCCGACGCTGCGGATCGGCCTGATCGGGTAGCGGCGGAGCTGCGCCGTCTTAGCCAGTTCATCGGCTGCCGCTGCCAGGGGCCCGGGCGTGGATTCCGTGGCTGTCGACCAGGCAGCAAACGCCCCCGACGTTTCGCGGGCTACATGCGCCCAAGTGGCGTGGTCATCCAGCGGAACGGAGCGCAGGTTTTCGCGCAGCCGTGCGACTTCGTCGCTGTACTGCTCCCACAGTTGCGGGTCCGGTTCGTAAGCTTCACGGCCGATCGTGACAGGACGCCGCCCACGGGCTGCTGCCTGCCATTCGGCGACGGCCTCGGTCGCCGCCTGCGGGGTGTCCTGCCACTCGGTGCGGAGCTTGGGCAGGGCAAGGTCTTTTGCGAGGTGGCCGCCGCCGAACCAGACCGGCCTGCCACCTCTTGGGGGGCGTTCGGCCACGCTGTAGCCGACCACGACGTCGTCGCGTCCGGACGCGTACCGCGGCCTGACTAGGGCACCGGTGCGGCGGATACGGCGAATGAATTCTGCCTCATCTTGGGCGGCGATGGCGCAGGCGCGGACCTTGCGTTCCAGGGACCGGCGTTCCGGTTCGGGTGCGCCGCGCCGTGCGGATGCTTCGCGCTCACCGGGGCGCAGACCGCGGGTGGAATGCGTGGGTGAGAGTTCTTCCAGGCCGTACTTTTTCTCGAGCTCGCGGGCTACTTGTTGCGCGCGGGGGAAGTCCCGCCAGCTGCTCCACTTGGTGCCGTCCTCGCGGACCATGGACGCGGCGATGTGGATGTGATCGTTCCCGGCTTTGCTGTGGCCGTGACGGATCGCGACCCATTGTGCCGGTGCACGGCCGCTGGCTTCGGTGAACCCCATTTCGTCCATGAAGTCTTGGGCGATGTCCGCCCATTTCTCGTCGGTGAGGTCGCCTTCTTCGGCGCGCAGTGACAGGGAGCAGTGCCAGACGTGTCCGCCGGGAATCTCGACACCCAGGACGCTGCGGGCGCGGTCGAGTTCCTTGGCAATGGCCCCGGCGGCGTCGGCGTTCAGTTCGTCGTCGTTGTGCCAGGCCATGATCGACGGTGAGCCCGCGACCAGGTGCGGGTCGGTGTGCTCGTTCGCCCTCCCGGGACCGGCCAGGTATGCGATGAGCCCGTGCATGCGGGTGCCCTTGGTGATGTTGGGAATCATCAGCGCACCATCGAATCCAGCATCGTATTGAGCCGGTCGGCGACGGCCCGGACACGGGTCAACACGGTGCGGGCAGCTTCCGGGAACTCGTCGGTGGCGTTGGCGTGACGGGCCAGCTGGTTGACGTTGTTCGACAGGGCTGCAAGGTAGCGGCGTGCGGCGATGAATTCCACAGCCATCGCCCGGCGTTCAGCCAGCGATTCGGAGTTTTCCGCGTACAGGGCAGCGCTGACAAGGATCTCCGATGGGCTGCGCCCGGTCCGTTCTTCCAGGATCTTCAGCTGTGCCCGTTCGAACTCCGACATCGACACGCGCACGTACTGGGTGGCACCGTCAATGTTCGCCCGGCGGCGGCGGGCGAACCGGCGGGGAGACTTCTGCTCTTCGCTCATCCCGTGCCCCTCCCCCACATGCCCAGCGCAGCGCCCCGGACTTTCCGGGCCGACACCCTCAGTGTCGCCGATCAACGCGCGCAGGCCGTGGATCGACACGCTGGTTATGGCACATAACCATCTAGCTTGCTCCGGAAAATCGTCTGCACCCGTATTCGGAGCTTTGGTGGTTGTCCGGTACTGCCCTGCAGGACGCTTCGCGTCTGACTTGTTCACAACGACTGCGTCGTTCCGTTTCGGCTGGGTGAGGCTACTGCCCGGTCCTTCCTTGGCAAGTCTCCGCAGCCGGCTTTCGCGGCATATCCTCGCTCCGCTCCGGTATTCCACGGTCCGGCCACTCCGACTGGCCAATTCCTTCACCGGCCAAGTTTCGGCAAGCGTGCCGAAAGGAACGCGGCATAGGGATAGCGAAAGGTACAGTTTTGGCTCTCATCTCACCAACCACAGTGGCCAGGCAATACGGCGTCTCATCGACGCAACTGCGACAGTGGCGGCGACGGGGCATCGGCCCCGAATACTTCCAGTTCACGGCACGAACTGTCAGCTACTCTGAGGACTATCTGCGGGACTGGTTCAGCGATCCCCGGAACGCCGGCCTTCTGGCCGGTGTTACGGAAGCTGGGCGTGAAACGCCGTGCTCCGAAGAGCGCGTCAGGCGCCGGACAGCCGCAGAGTAATCGTTAGGCTGGATCCCATGGCTACCCTCGACATTGAACAGACACGCAACCAAGCCCGCGCCCTGCTGGACTCCCGCATCAAATCCGTCACCGCCCTGGTGAAGAGCCGCCAGCGCATCAATGATTTGCGGGATCAACTCGTCGCTGCCGAACGCGACGACAAGCGCGCCTACGTGCAAGCCACGCGGGACGGATGGAGCGCGGACGAACTCAAAAAACTTGGTCTCGAACCGGCGGCTGCAAAGCGCCGGCGGACGGCAAAGCGCTCCATAGGATCGGACCAGGGCAGCGACCAGGACAACGGCGCATCCTTCGCCGAACAGTGACCCCCACACCGATGCCCTGGGTGACACAAGATCCGCGGAGCTGACACCCGAAAATGGCTGTTGGACACAAAAAAGGACCGGAGCAATGAACTGCTCCCCGAAAGTTGGACTGATAATTCAGTTCTGACTTTCGGGGAGTAGTTTTATGCATAGAAGAAGTTCGTTGTCGCAGGAGCAGCGCGAGGCCGCGGTAGCGTTGTTTGAAACGGGTTGGGGTGCTTGGGCGGTAGCGACCCGACTCGCAGTAGGCAGGGGTGCCATCAAGCGGTTATACGATCGATGGCGGATACGCGGAGGTACGACGCTGATAGCCAAGCCAACCCGTCCGGTGTACTCGTTTCAGTTCAAACTTGATGCTGTGGAGAGATACCGTGCGGGTGAGCCCAGGGTGGCTCTGGCGAAGGAGCTTGGGCTGTCTTCCCCGCTGATGCTGGAGAAATGGGCGCGGCAGTACCGGACGGAGGGCGAGGACGGGCTGCGGCCCAAGCCGAAAGGCCGGCCTAAGACAAACCCCGCGACACCAAGCAAACCAGAACCTGAGCTGCAGCGGCTACGCCGTGAGAACGAGCGACTGCGTGCTGAGGTGGCCTTCCTGGGAAAAGTGCAGGCCTTGAGGGACGAGGAACGGCGCTAAAGGTTCGCGCCGTCATCGCTCTCAAGGCTGAGCACCGGTTGGAAGTTCTCCTGGACGTTGCCGGCTTAGCTCGGTCCACGTTCTTCTATCACCAGGCCCGACTTAATCGGCCCGATCCACAAGCCTCCCTGAAGGCAGCTGTCACTGAGATTTTTACGAAGAACCACCGCCGTTACGGGCACCGCCGGATCCACATCGAGCTGTTGAAGCAAGGGTGGAGGGTCGCGAAGAAGACCGTACTGAAGCTCATGCGTTCCCTGCGGCTGGTTTGTAAGGTCCGAAGCAGGAAACGCTACAACTCCTATCAGGGCGAGCAAGGCGTTGTTGCCCCGAACCTGCTCAAACGCCAGTTCGAAGCGGATGCCCCAAACCAGAAGTGGGTCACTGATGTGACCGAGTTCAGCGTCGGTGACCGGAAACTCTACCTCTCACCGATCATGGACCTCTTTGACCGGCAGATCATCTCCTACGCTCTTGGAATCTCTCCCAACCTGGAACTGGCAAACGCTTCACTGCGTGGCGCACTCGCAATGCTCGAGGACGGCCAGAAACCCTTGGTGCACTCCGATCAGGGATTCCAATATCAACACAGTTCCTGGCGCACGCTCTTGGCGGACGCCGGCGCGGTCCAATCGATGTCCCGCAAGGCCAATTGCTACGACAATGCCGTTATGGAGAACTTCTTCGGACACCTCAAGGAAGAGCTCTTCCACCGCGTCCGGTTCCTTAGTACCGAGGCACTTGAATCTGCGCTGCACGAATACATCCACTGGTACAACACCGAAAGAATCTCCACGAAGCTGAAGGGATTAAGCCCGGTTCAATACCGCGCCTACCTGCTCGCTGCGTAGCGCGTTGCCCGCTGTGATCGGGGTGGGGATCTCACGGCCGTTCGCTGAGCCTTTTAATGAACTCGTCGGCCTGGGCCAGGTTGCGCGCCATCTTGGCCCGCTGCTGCATGGCCCGTTCGAGAAACCCCGTCAAGGCCCCGTTTTCAGCATTATCCGATGCCAGAAGGGCGAGGATCTCAGCCATTTCCTCCAGTGAAAAACCTAGCGGCTTCATCTGCTTAATGACCATCAGGCGTTCGAAATCATCCTCTGAGAACACCCTGAAACCACCATGAGTACGTGCCGTTGCCGGAAGCAGCCCGACATCGTCATAGTGGCGGATGGTCCGCAGGGACAGGCCCGTCCGCTCTGCCAGCTCGCCGATGTGCATGGTGTTGGTGCTGCTGGTCTTAGCCGTCATCAGCGCCTCCGTCCTGTTCGGATTTAAACTCTACCATCACGTTAGGGTAGAGTTTTCGTATGGGGTGAGACCTTCAAGAGTAAATCCCCCTCCTCCCCGGCGCGGCGCTGCGCCCCCAAAGTCACTTGCACAATGAAGCCGCACCCGCGCGTCTTCCTCACCACGAACGGAGCCAGAAATGGCCGCCACACAAGTCGAACACCCGCCGGCGTTCACCCCTGAACAGCTGCAGTCGGTGCGGGGCACCCTGATGTCACCGCGCCGGCTCAAGACCGAAGTCCTGGCCGGCCTCGTCGTCGCCCTTGCCCTGATCCCGGAAGCGATCGCCTTCTCGATCATCGCCGGAGTGGACCCGCGGATCGGACTCTTCGCGTCCTTCACCATGGCCGTCACCATCGCCTTCGTCGGTGGCCGCCCCGCCATGATCTCCGCCGCTACCGGCGCGATCGCCCTGGTCATCGCGCCGCTGGTGAAGACCCACGGGGTGGACTACTTTGTCGCCGCCGTCATCCTCGCCGGCATCTTCCAGATCATCCTGGGCCTGTCCGGGGTGGCAAAGCTCATGCGGTTTATCCCGCGCTCGGTCATGGTGGGCTTCGTCAACGCGCTGGCCATCCTGATTTTCATGTCTCAGGTCCCCGAGCTGATCGGTGTCCCGTGGCTGGTCTACCCGCTCACGGCGCTGGGCCTGGTCGTTGTCTTTGGCCTGCCGAAGCTGACCAAGGCCGTCCCCGCACCGTTGGTTGCCATCATTGTCTTGACGCTGATCACCGTTTTCGCCGCCGTCGCGGTCCCCACGGTGGGCGACAAGGGCGAGCTGCCCGACGCGCTGCCGACCCTGTTCATTCCGAACGTTCCGTTCAGCCTCGAGACCCTGCAGATCATCTTCCCCTTCTCCCTGGCCATGGCCTTAGTGGGCCTGCTTGAATCCCTCATGACCGCCAAGCTGGTGGACGACGTCACGGACACCCGCTCACACAAAACCCGCGAGGCCTGGGGCCAGGGGGTCGCGAACGTCGTCACCGGCTTGTTCGGCGGCATGGGCGGCTGCGCGATGATCGGCCAGACCATGATCAACGTCAAGGCCTCAGGCGCACGGACACGGATCTCCACCTTCCTCGCCGGTGTCTTCTTGCTGATACTCGTCGTCGCCTTGGGCGGCATCGTCTCACTGATCCCCATGGCCGCGCTGGTCGCCGTCATGATCTTCGTCTCCGTCGCCACCTTCGACTGGCACAGCATCCACCCCCGGACCCTGAAGATCATGCCCAAGAGCGAAACCGCGGTCATGGTCGCCACCGTCATCGGCACCGTGGCCACGCACAACCTGGCCGTGGGCGTCGGTGCCGGCGTCATGGTCGCGATGGTCCTGTTCGCCCGCCGCGTCGCACACCTGGTCACCGTCGAACGCCACGTCACAATCACCGGCGGCCATGAAACCGCCACCTACGTCGTGGACGGAGAACTGTTCTTCGCTTCCTCCAATGACCTTTACACCCAGTTCGAGTACGCGCTGGACCCCGACCGCGTAATTATCGACATGCACGCCTCCCACCTCTGGGATGCCTCCACCATCGCGGCCCTGGACGCCATTACTGAGAAATACCACCACCACGGTAAAGAGGTAAAGATCATCGGCCTCAACGACGCCAGCACCCTCATGCGCGAACGCCTCGGCGGTAAACTCAGCGCCGGCCACTGAACAAACCGAAAGAGCTCCCCTCCAAACTCTGGAAGGGAGCTCTTTCGCGTATCAAACGACAGCGGTCGATGAAACTTTAGCTACTGTCTTGGGATCATAATTAAAGAGTCCAACTTTCGGGGACCAGTTCACAATCCGGTCCTTTTTTGTCCTTCGGCAAAAGGAAATCTTCAATCCACTCTAGCCCACCCATGAAGGTATGCCTGGTAACCAAGCAACGGCATCATTTTTCGACACCTGAGCTGGTGCCGGCAGCACGCGAGCTTGCACCTTGGTATGCGCGGCACTTTGGTGAGGGGCGTGGCGGGGTGCGCGGATTGGCGGTCCGCCGCTGGTGCGTGGCTGCTGTGGTTCGCCCTGGGCGGCGGACCGCCCGACTTTTGGGAGGTTCCCGCCCCTGTCGTGGTGATCGGCGGATGCCTTGCCGGGCGGTGGGGTTCCGCCCGGCAAGGGGTTCTTATGCCGCGTCGGGTTCTTCCTCTGTTGGCTTACCGCTGTCGATGATCAGCAGTTCAACAACCGATGGCTTGTATCCCCAGTGGACCAGTTGATTCAGGTAGTCCCGGTGGGTCTGGGAGGGGGAACGCCACGAGTCCTTCGCGATGGTCTTTTCGTAGCCCGCGCAGATGAGTGCGATCAGGGAAAACTCGGGCCGGGCCGTGGAGTTGGCTACATGGGTCCGGAGCGGGTTCCACGCCCAGGTTTTGGCTTCATCCACCTTTGCACCGACCATCCCAGCGGCCACCTCGCCGTCGTAGCCGCTGGCCGTTTCGGGATGGTGGGTGATCGCGTGGACGGTGAAGTACTGCCAGCCCTTGGGCGCCTGCTTCCTGGCCAGCAGGCCGGTCACGAATTCCCGGCGGACCACCTGCGCGGACAGCATCGCTTTGTTGTTTTCTATCAGGGTTTTGCGCTCGGCCTTTTGCTCCTCGGTCATCGGGCCTTTCTGCGCTGGGCGGCCGCCGTCGTAGCGTTCATACTTCGGGGCAAAACCTGTCTCCTTCCACCCCGCGATCACGGAGTGGGTCCGGTGCTGGCCCCGGTAGTCCGTGGTGATCAGGACGGCGTTGGCATCGTCCTCGGTGGCAGGCTCACCGTCCGCGCGCTTCGCGGCGGTGACGTAGAGGTTGTCGTCGTCGGCGTAGTGTCCGGCGTCTTCCACGATGGTCTTGCCCTGGGTTTCGAGTTCGGCGATCAGCGTGGCGAGGGCGGCGGCGCTTTCGCGCCGGTCCCGCAGGCGCTGGGCGACGTGCAGGATCTGGTCAGGTTCGTCCATGATGACCGACTCGAGCTCGGTCGAGGCCTCTTCGTCTGATTCAAACTCAGCCATGATCAGCGCTTCTTCGATGGTCCATCCTTTGCCGAGGGCGGCGGCTCCCGCGTCGGAGGACTTGGCCTTCAATGCGGACTCGACGGCGGTCTTGGTGCGTCCGGTCTTCTTGGCGATCGCGGCTGCGGAGACACCGATCAGGGACAGCTGGTGGTAGGCGTCGGCCTCGTCGGCTTCGGTCAGTTCGGCGCGCTGGATGTTCTCCACCACCTGCGTGACGATGCGTTCTGCTTCCTCGGGGGACTCGATGATCATTACCGGGATCAGGGGTCGCTCTGCTTCGACGGCGGCGCGGGTGCGGCGCTGGCCCATCAGGACGTGCACGGTGCCGTCGTCCTTGCGGTGGGCGATGACCGGTTCCATCACGCCGTGTTCTTTGATGCTGGCAATGAAGTCAGCGGTCAGGGCTGCGTCCTTGCGGACGTTGATATCGACCGTGAGGGTGGCGGGGTCGAGCATTTCGAGCGTGGGTGCTGCGTTCATTGGTGTTGCTCCTTTTTTTGCCGAAAGGGTTGGTGGGCGGGGCGGTTTAGGTGACCGGCCAGCTTCCCCTCTCCCCCGTTGTTTTGGCTGCTGGCGAAGCTTGCGGAGCTGTGGCCGACGGAGGCCTGTCTACCCGTAGGGCAAGGGGCGGGAAATTCCCGGAGGAAATCAGCGACGAAGGAGCGCCGCAGGGACATTTCCCGCACCGCAGGCCCCGACGAAGGAGGGGCTAGACGGGCCGGAGCGGACACGTACAATCCGTCAGGACAGCAGCCAAAAAGCGTCGCAGACACCCCAGGGCCAGGGGGTCCGGAGCTCTGCGACGGTGCCACTGGACCCAACAGCCGGCCGCGCCAGCGGACGCCCTTCAACTGGTTGCAGCGCAGCGGAAACCAGGGCGAGCCCCGCGAGCCTGCCCTTCACCCCTTGGCCCAGGAACAAGCCCACGACACCGTCAACCTTTGGCTTGCCGCCGGCGGCCGCCGCCCGGCACCTGCTCGTTGCGGGATGGGCGGTCCGCCGCCGGCAACCACCCACGAAAGCCGCCCACAGGCGGCGGACCGCCCGCGGTGACCGGCCCCGAAAGACCGGCCACCCTTTGTGGATTTAGCTGGCGAGCAGTTCGGTCAGTTCGGCCGCGTCGGTGACCAGTGCCGCGCCGCCTTCTTTCAGCAGCCGGTGGCATCCTGCGGAGTTGGCGCTGTGGACGCTGCCGGGGACGGCGGCGACGTGCCGGGCGATGGTTTCGGCGTGGTGCGCGGTATTCAGTGCGCCTGAGCGCCAGCGGGCCTCCACCACGCACGTCACCCCGGCCAGCGCGGCGATGATGCGGTTCCGCTGCAAAAAGCGGTACCGGGTGGGTGCCGATCCTGGGGGCAGTTCAGACAGGGTCAGGCCGTTGGCGCGGATCGCGGCCGCGAGGTCGGCGTTGCCGGACGGGTAGTCACGGTCCAGTCCCCCGGCCAGGACGGCGATGGTGGCCGGGCCTTCTCCGGTGCTTCCGGCCAGTGCGGCGCGGTGGGCATGGGCGTCGATGCCGTAGGCGAGTCCGGCGATGACGCAGATTCCACGTTGGGCCAGGCTGTAGGCCATGTCACCGGTGACGGCCGCGCCGTAGCTCGTGCAGTCCCGTGATCCGGCCAGCGCCGCACAGCTGGACGGGTCGGGGATCCCGTTGCCGATGTTGCCCCGGTACCAGAGTCCCAGGGGCGCGTCTGGGAGGTCGTCCAGGCCGGTGGGCCAGTGCTCATCCCCTGGGATCAGGAACCCTCCGCCCAGATGTTCGATGGTGGCCAGGTCCTTTTCCGGGTCCAGCTCCGGCACGCGGGGGGCCCAGCGCTTTAGCGCGGCCGCCAGTTCCTCGGCCGTCACGTCCGGGAGGGTGTGGGCGGGTTGGGCGCCGGTGGCGAGCCGCAGGGCGGCGTACGCGCCGAGCCTGCCCACAAGGGTCCGCCCAATTGTGTCGTTCGGTTCGAACAGGCGGGTCAGGGCTGCGCGTGCAATGCGGTCGTTCATGGTGTTGCTCCTTCTTGCCGAGAAGTTGGGTGGGTGGGGCGGCTCAGGTGACCGGCCAGCGTCCCTCTCCCCCCGTTGTTTTTGGCTGCTGGCGAAGCTTGCGGAGCTGTGCCCGTGCAGGCCCGTCTACCCGTAAGGGCAAGACCCGGAAAATCTTCGGAGGAAATAAGCGACGAAGGAGCGCCGGAGAAGACTTTTCCGGGGCGCAGGCCCCGGAGGAACGGAGGGGCTAGAGGGGCCGGAACGGGCACGTACAATCCGAAGGAATCTCAATGATGTTGTCAACGGATTCCTGCGGGTCGGTTAGGGCCCCGGTCACAATGAGGTGATCCACCAATGGGGCTTTGGAATCACGGGTGGGGATCCCCCCTCTGGATCAAGCGATCTCCTGTAGGGTTTCCGACCTGACACGTAGGGCGGCGGCGCAGAAGGAGGGGCAAACGTCAGGGGTTGCAGTAGTCACAAATACTTGGGGGTGCGGACGTTGTATCGGCTATGTCGCGGGTGTCGTGGTAAGGGCATTTGAGGCATCCAAACGTCTCAGCACGCGTCTCGCTGGTCGGCGTACCGCATGCACTGCACTGGAGCCCCGGTACCCGGCCGACTCGCCAGAACCCTGGAGTGCCGCAGGCTGGGCACAAGGAGCGAAGCTTATGGGCAAGGTCTTCGGCCGCGAGGCCGATTACTTCCATGCGTGTTGGGTTTGCGCTGGCACGCATGTCGGTCTCGATTAAGACCAAGCCGTTTGAAGATCGAGTCAACGCTCTCGAAAAGGCGCGCTCCAGGTCCTGCCAGCTCGCGATTCCCTTGCAGATGTACGTTCCGTCCTTGCCGTCAGGGCGAACGACCAGATGGTGTCCAGGAAACTGCACTTCACGGGCGAACGCCTGGGCGGCCGCCCACTCGCCGGTGAGCAGGTGATTGAAGTTTGTTTTCCCTTCGCCTATTCCCACCACCTCGAGATTGCGCTCGTTGTCCATCCAAACGATTAGTTCGATGTTCCACGGGAACATGCCGATGTAGGGATCCGGCCCAAAGGAACCCTCGCTGGCGATACCCAGCAACAGGCCCGATAATTTCATGCCCACCGATGCCTTCTTACGGGCAGTTTCCGATTGTGTTCCTGCGCGGGAAATGTCACGTGTGAAAGTACCGAGCAAGTCCGTGTCGTAACCCGTGACATGTTCAACCCGGCACCCAAGTGCATGCTCCAGCGCGGGTCCTAGCACCCGCTCCTTCCCATGTTGGGTCAGCAGAGCGACGCGTTCACCGGCATAGATTGCATGCGGGATTGGATCATCAGATTCGGCCTTGGTCACAACTCACCTTTCATGGAGCAGCAGAGGCTGAAGTGGCCGGCACCTCATCCCAGGTGCCGAGGCCGGGACAGTCCCCCAAACCTTCGAAGACATCCTAATAGACGAATTACGTTTCATGAATAGCAATGCGTATGTATGCGGCGATTTGTGAAATGCTGGCAGCACGAGCTTGCATCTGCGGCCAGTGAGTCCAGGGGACCCGGCAGGGTTCATTACTGCTCTTGTTCACTCCGTCGGGAAATAATCAGAGAGTCCTAATGTGGTAGACCCCATCATCCTTTTCTTCATTCTTGGGGCGCTGGCCGGGCTGCTCCGGTCGGAGCTGCGCCTTCCGGCGGCAATCTATGAGTTCGTCACCATCGTGCTGCTGCTGGCCATTGGCCTTAAGGGCGGTGTGGAACTCGCCAAGCAGCCCTTTGGCGAACTGCTACCCCAGATCCTGGCCGTAGTGGCGATGGGATTCTTCCTTTCCCTTCTGGCCTTCCCGGTGCTGCGCTACCTCGGACGCTTCAAACGTGCCGACGCAGCCTCCATTGCCGCCCACTATGGCTCCGTCAGTGTAGGTACCTTCGCCGTAGCCATCGCCTACCTGGGCACTCGACAGGTCGTCTTCGAAGAGCACATGCCGCTGCTTCTGGTGATGCTGGAAGTACCAGCCATCATCGTGGGCATAGTTTTGGCGCGGGGAGTCTCCAAGGAGACCAGGTGGAAAACGGTCGCTCACGAGGTCTTCCTCGGAAAAGGCATTGTCCTGCTCCTGGGTGGCCTGTTCATCGGCTGGATCGCCGGACCCGACGGCCTGTCCTCCATCGAACCCCTGTTTGTGGACATGTTCAAAGGGATCCTTGCCTTATTCCTGCTGGAAATGGGGCTGCTGACAGCAACGCAGCTCGGAGGCCTGCGCAAATACGGCGTGTTCCTAGCGGCTTTTGCCATCATCATGCCGCTGTTCTCAGCCGTCATAGGTGCAGGGCTGGGCTGGGCATTAGGACTGTCGGTGGGCGGAACAGCTATTCTGGCAACACTGGCGGCAAGTGCCTCCTACATCGCGGCGCCGGCGGCCATGCGCATTTCCGTACCGGAAGCCAACCCCACGTTGTCGCTGGCGGCATCCCTAGGGATCACCTTCCCGTTCAACGTGGTGGTGGGGATCCCGCTCTACCACGCCCTGTCCATCTGGATCCATACCTTCGCGAGGGGATAAAGCCATGGAAAGCCACCGACGCAAGCTCCTGACCATCGTCACCGAGGCCGTCCTCGAATCAACCCTCGTCCGCGACATCGAGCAACACCACGCCCACGGATACACCATCACCGACGCGCGCGGGAAAGGCAGCCGGGGCGTCCGCGGAGCAGGCTGGGAAGCGAACAGCAATATCCGTATCGAGGTGGTCTGCGACGCCGTGATAGCGGAAGGCCTTGCTGCACACCTTCGCGAGCACTACTACGAGGACTACGCCATGATCCTGTTTCTGAGCGACGTCGAGGTCCTGCGGCCGGCCAAGTTCTAGGCCTTCGTGCCCTCCGCGGGCTGCCCCTTTTCAGGCACGAGCACAGCAAGGAGTTCGTCAAGCTGATGGCCGGCATCAACAGGGTGCCGGAACGGGCGGCCGAACACCACAGAATAGATGTTCCGCCTGCCTGCCCGTGTCCTGGTGATGTAGCCGGCCTCGACAAGGTCAGCAGCAATCTTCTGGGCGGCACGCTCCGTGACCCCCACCGTGGCAGCCAGGTCACGTAGCCGTATCTGCGGATCACGGGCAATGGTCAACAGTACGTGGGCGTGGTTAGTCAGGAACGTCCACCCGATGCCGCTGCCTGACACTTCGCTTTCCTTTGCTTCAAAATCTTCAGTCGCCACCCCTTGGACAATAGCGGATCTGGGCACGACGAAAGCGCCGCCGGTCCCAATCCACAGCAAGCACCCACAACGCTTATGATCGCCAGGCGCAGGAATCGTCTCGTTACCAAGCCGCCGGTCGTAGACGGCTAGATCAGGCTGTAAGTGGTGGTGCCAGCGATACCAAGGTGTAAGTAGTGCCGTCGCGGAGCATGGCCCAGAGGACATTGAGCCGCCGTCGGGCGAGCGAGAGCATGGCCTGGATGTGAGATTTCCCTTCCACCCGTTTTCGGTCGTAATAGGCACGTGAGGCCGGGCAGGATTTAAGCGCCGAGAGCCCGGAGAGGAAGAAGACGCGGAGCAGCCGGCGATCGTATCGTCTTGGCCGATGGTGGTTGCCGCTGATCCTTCCGGAGTCCCTCGGCGCCGGCGCCAATCCAACAACACCGGCGAACCGGTCCGCAGACTGAAAAACCGTCATATCTCCGCCGGTGGCACCAAGGAATTCGGCGGCAAGGACAGGGCCAAAGCCGGGCATGCTCAACAGCACCTCGGTATGCCGGTGTTCAGTAACCTTCTCGCTGATCAGCGCATCCAGTTCTTCCAGTTCCTCGTTCAAACTTGCCACTTCGCGGGCGAGGGCTGCGACAATCACCTCCCCGATGCGTTGGGCAGGAACGACGGTCTGCTGGGACTTCGCGGCTTCTACCGCAGCCGCAGCAACCGCTGCCGAGGAACGAGCACCGTGTTTCTTCAACCACGCCTGGATTCGCGCCTGGCCGGCACGGCGGATCCCATCCGGAGTCCGGTACTTGGTCAGCAACATCAGCGCGGCTTTGGATCGGCTGTAATCGAAGGTCCGCTCCAGCGCGGGGAAATACTCCAGGAGCTGAGCTTTGAGTCGATTAATCGACCTCACCCGATCCGCCGACTTGTCAGCCCGCCGGGCCGTTAGGAGTCGCAACCCGACGCTGATCTCGTCACCGGCGCGCAAAGGCTGCAGGTCAGTCCGCATCCGGGCCTGGTCGGCGATCACAGCGGCATCCTTGGCATCTGTCTTGCCGTCACCCCTATAAATCTTCGAGGCGTGGTGCACCGTCCGCCCAGGAATATAGAGAAGGTTCTGACCATGACCGACAAGCAACGCGATGAGCAGCGCCGGTCCGCCATGATTCAAGTCCATCGCCCACACCAAAGGACCACCGTCCGACAAGTCCAGGACCGTGCCCAAAAGTTGGATGAGCGCCGCTTCGTCGTTGGGAACCTTCTGCGAGAGCAGCCTGTTTCCCTCGCCATCGATCACAACGCAGTGGTGATGGGCTTTGCCGGCGTCGATGCCGGCCCATAATTGCACCAAGAACAGCCTCCAGTCTGTTGGATGAGAAGAGCCCAGCAGATAACCGCGCCGTCGTGTCCTTATCCGGCGATCATGTCGCGTCTCTCAATCAGCGGTCGGGTCATCGCGGGGTGGCGGGCGGCCAATCCTACGGAGCCGTCACGTGCAAGCGTGCGGTCCACAGCAGCCAAGCCATACCCGCCTCCCCTGGGTAGCCACGACCCTACAACGGCCGTGGAACTGAGCCCGGTAACAACATAAGGACAGCAGCCAAAAACGTCGTAGACAAACAGGGCCAGGGGGTCCGGAGCTCTGCGACGGTACCCCCTGGACCCCACAACCGGCCGCCCCAGCGGACGCCCATCAACTGGTTGCAGCGCAGCGGAAACCAAGGCGAGCCCGCGAGCCACGTTGGTGGCCGCAAGTGTGGTCCCCGGCGAACATGACGAAGGGCCGGCACGTTGATGACGTGGCCGGCCCTTCGTGGTTGTCCTCGGCAAAAAGGAAACTTGTGATGCAGCGTCAGCAGCGTCAGTGACCGCTGCTTCGTTTACAGCTCGTAGTGTCGGTGATCTTTCCTGGGCCGGTCTACCGGGCCGGTGGCTGGGCCTGCGGTGAGCAGGCTGAGTTCCAGGATGTCTTCAATGGGGCTCGCATCCGGGGCAACGGTATCGTCCTCGGTCATGCGGTATTGATCTGCCACGCTCGGAACTCCTTGGCTGGACGGGACTGCGGTGTCCTTTCACGGTATCGGCAGTTCCTGCGCGCGGGCTGGAAGTCGCGGCGCCCGCGCAGCGTTTACGCGGCCGGAGGAGCCCTGGCGGGCGAGGCCGCCGCGCACCTGGGGTAGATCCCGCGGGGAGGGCCGGACCCCTCAGTGGTGGAGTCCGGCCCTGTCGAAGCTAGCGCTTCAGGCGGCGGTCATAGGCCTTTTTCGGGTCGCGGCTGCAGTCTGCCAGCAGGCCGCGGTTGACCAGTTCGCCCAGCAGTTCCGCCAGCCTATACCCGGCGGTGTCCTCGAGCGCGAGCTTGAAGTACCGGGCAGCGAAGCTGGACTGTCCTTTGAGCCATTCGAGCCAGCCGATCAGGCACAACATAGGGGCGCGCTGGCCTTCCGGGGTGGCTTTCATCAGCTCGAACGCGACTTCCTGCGCCGCGTCCACGCGCGCCCAGTCCGGGCGGGCGAGGAACACACCGAGCAGGACGGAGGTGAACTGCTCGGGCGCGTGCGGAACGATGTCACCCATCATGTAGTCCCGAATGGTCGGGTGCTGCAACGCTCCTGCCAGCTGGTGCGCGGTCTCGGTCGTCAGGCTCTTAGGTTCGTCCAGTACCTTGGCCCAGGCAGCACGGCTTGCTTCCAGGTCTTCGGGCCAGCCGTCGGGCGTGTGCGCGCTGATAGCCTCGCGGGCCGTCTCTTCTCCGGTGAAGGGGGCCGGTGCGATGAACCCGGTCACGGCGCTTCCCCGGTAGATCAGGGCAGCGTTGCCATTGCTGGTGGTGATCGCATCCAGCGGCTGGTCGGGGCAGCAATTGGGGTCCGTGCAGTGGTAGTTCCGCCACAACTCCGAGGTCACCAGCCAGGCATCCTGCAAGGGCATCCCGGCGGTTTCCAGTTCAGTGCGCAGTGCCTGCACATGCCCGGCGTAGGGGCGGCTGCCGTCGGCTGTGCTCTCGTCGGTGTAGATGACCAGCAGGCTGCCGGTGGCGGCCTCGTCAGCGGTCAGGTAGCTGACGACGGTCTGGGCGAAACCTACCGTGTCCTGCCCGAACGGGGCATCCACGCGCAGGGTCGCGCCGATCTTGTTGCCCTGCAGGGTCAGTGCGACAAAGGACTCCGTGGGGTTCTGTCCCAGCGTGTGCGGAATGAAGGCCAGAACGTCGGCCGGACCGGTGAATTTGATGAAGTCGTTCATGGTGTTGCTCCTTTTTTGCCGAAAGGGTTGGTGGGTGGGGCGGCCAAGGTGACCGGCCAGCGTCCCCTCTCCCCCCGTTGTTTTGGCTGCTGGCGAAGCTTGCGGAGCTGTGCCCGTGCAGGCCCGTCTACCCGTAAGGGCAAGACCCGGAAAATCTTCGGAGGAAATAAGCGACGAAGGAGCGCCGGAGAAGACTTTTCCGGGGCGCAGGCCCCGGAGGAACGGAGGGGCTAGAAGGGCCGGAACGGGCACGTACAATCCGAAGGACAGCAGCCAAAAAGCGTCGCAGACACCCCAGGGCCAGGGGGTCCGGAGCTCTGCGACGGCGCCACTGGACCCAACAGCCGGCCGCCCCAGCGGACGCCCATCAACTGGTTGCAGCGCAGCGGAAACCAGGGCGAGCCCCGCGAGCCTGCCCTTCACCCCCGGGATCCACGATTAACCCCACCCGACCAACTGCCCAGGCGTGCCGCCGACGGCCGCCGCCCCTGCACCTGGTTGCTGCGGGATGGGCGGTCCGCCGCCGCCAACCACCAGCGAAAGCTGGCCACAGGCGGCGGACCGCCCGCGGTGACCGGCCCCAAAAGGACCGGCCACCTCCGGGCCTTATTCGCGGCGGTCGTGGAGCGGGACCGCTCCATAGTGTCCGGCCGCACGGCGGAACCTTGAGTCACTGCTGAAGATGAATGTGCCGCCGAACATGAACCACGGGGCGGGTTCACCGGCCCCAGTGATCGGCTCGGCGTGGACCACGGTCTCGCGGTGGAGGTGCTCGTTTTTGACGAGCCGGACGGCGGGCCGTTCCTCGGTGGCCTCGAAAACCGGGTCGATGCCCTCGCCAATGACGGTTACTTCCATGACGCGGGAGGAGATGCCCCGGTTTGAGAAGTCCGTGCCCAGGGCGTCGCGGTAGATCAGGGCGGTGATGCCCTTGGGGGCGGTGTCGTCGTTGCTCAAGGTTGCTCCTTGAAGATATTGGGGTGCTGTACTGCCCGGCTGCAGCCGGGCAGTACAGCGGTTGTCAGTGCTGGTTAGGCGGCGTCCCGCACGGCGTAGGGCATCCGGTACCGACCGGGGAGTTCGGCGGCGGCTTCGGGCAGGTCATCCGGGCCTTGGGCCTGCCCGTTCTTCCAGTGGAAGAACGCCTGCTCGCTTATCGCCGTCCAGAACCTCGCCTTGGTCCGATAGAAGGTCGTTCGTACGTCGCCCTCGCAATAGGTGGCCATGCCGAACAGGTTCCCGATCTCGTCGGCGGTACGGATCCCGGCGACCATGATGTATGGCCACTGGCCCAGGTCCCAGCCGTCACAGCCCCAGCTGGGGATCACGGCCCAACCGTGTTCGCTGATCTCGTCCATCCAGTCGTAGCCGTCGTTCATGTGGTAATCGACGAGCACGGGCACATCGTGGACCGTTTCGCCGGTGTCGACGGTGGTCACGGTCCTCTTAGTGACTGCGTTCATTGGTGTTGCTCCTTTTTTGCCGAAAGGGTTGGTGGGTGGGGCGGCCTGTGGTGACCGGCCAGCTTCCCCTCTCCCCCGTTGTTTTGGCTGCTGGCGAAGCTTGCGGAGCTGTGGCCGACGGAGGCCTGTCTACCCATGAGGGCAAGGGGCGGGAAATTCCCGGAGGAAACAAGCGACGAAGGAGCGCCGCAGGGACATTTCCTGCACCGCAGGCCCCGACGAAGGAGGGGCTAGACCGGCCGGAGCGGCCACGTACAATCCGTCAGGACAGCAGCCAAAAAGCGTCGCAGACAACACAAGGCCAGGGGGTCCGGAGCTCTGCGACGGCGACCCCTGGACCCAACAGCCGGCCGCGCCAGCGGACGCCCACACGGGTGCGAGCCCTGCGAGCATGCACCATCACCTACCGGTATCACCTACCGGTATGGCATGCTCGAAGGCGTAAGCAGCAGGATGTTTACACCCAGGGCAGAGGGGGCCCCTTCCCACCGGTTGCGGCCCTCTGCTGTGCCTGGTGGACGGTCATTGGAGTATTGAAACGAAGGGAAAGCCGATGGGTCTGTGGAGCTGGTTCGCCCGTCGGCGCAAGCCGACACCGGCTGCTCGTCGCCCCACCTTCGCAGCGGCCATTGAGCCGAAGGACCACGAGCCGTTGACTCCTGAACAGCTGGCAGATCTGAAAGCGGCATGGGCCGAACTCGCCGAGGCGGCGAAAGAGTCAGCCGCCACCAGTTTTCACGCCTGCTCACGGGGCGGGAAACCCTGGCAAGAAGATCCGGCAGCCGTGCGGAGTATGGCGGCATTACTCCGCCGCGTCGACGCGGAGGACGCCGCTACCGAAGGTCTCACGGCCACATAAAAGCCACCACGGACGTGCGTACTGGTTTCTCCCTTAGGGCTGGGCCCATGGCCGAGTCCCTTCCGCCGGCACTGCACCCACCAGTCGCGGTTGCCCTGACGAAACTCGTCAAGACCTTCCCCGGCCCAAACGCACTGCCCGGGGGCCTAAACGGTCCGGCACGTCCTTCCGTCACCCCGTCGGCTATCGGCGCTCCGGGCCGGAGCTGGACCCTGCAGAGGTCATGGTTACCCCTTAACTGAACAACAGGCACCGCTGACGACGGCGCCGCGGCGGGTTGTACCCAGTGTGGACAGCTTTGAGATTCATCCTCCGGTCTCCACCTGCCCACAATGGGCATAACCCGCTCCGGCACTGAGCCCGGCCGCCTTTGTCGTACCCCTCCCCCACACTGAAACCTGCAGCTTAGACGGCTGCATTTTATTGGCGTGTCTATTCGAATATACGTTCTAAGGTTGTGATATGGGACCGGAGCAAGCTTCCGCGCTGCAGGCGCAGTACGCGCGGCGTGCCGGCCCGATTGGGTTAACCGTGGAAGAGCTGGATTTCGAGCGCTTCCCGGCAAAGAACGGGTATCCGGGGATCCCGGTGAAGGCGTGGATCCGGTTCCCGAACTGCGCGGAGCTCGTGGACGGTGAGGTGTTCGCGTGGACGGCGAAAGCGGTCGAAGTGACGTGGAAGGACGGGCCGGTCACGTACCGGACCTGGGTGTGGAGTTCGGCGGTCACCCGCCGGGAGGAAATGATGAACAGGAATTTGGGAGAGCGGACCAGCCGTGACAGCAACAGTAAGTGAAACAACCATCGACGCACCCGTGGATGTCCGCTTCACCGCGGCCGGCACTCCCTTGGCCGTCCGTTACGACGGGCGGGTGTGGGCTGTAGCGGCGGAGCCGCTGCGCTGGTTCACCAGGGACTCTTGGTGGGAGACACAGCGGACCGTGCCGGTAGGGGTCGGAAACGTTGTAGATGTAGAGCACTGGCGGTTGCAGGTGCGCTTGGGAGCCTCGACTTCAGCTCTGCGGACCTTCAAGCTGCGCCGCGACCCGCTGACGGAGCAGTGGCTGTTGGAATCCATCACTGACAACTGATCCGCCCTCGCGTAGTTTTCCGGCGCAGACGCTTCAACTCTGTACTAGCTCATAGAGGGTGCCATGCTTGCTGATCATCGTAGATTCGACGGACTGGGCGAGAGCGGAGTCTTGTACGAGAAGGCCGAACTCGATGTTGCGGTTCTCGGCGCTAAAGGAGAAGTTGGCGCTGGTCAGCAGCAGCATCTCGTGGTCGATGACGACGAACTTCGCGTGGCTGACCACGGGCTTGCCGGTCGGCAACACGGCCGATCGGTAGACTGTCGCACCGCCGAGATGGGCTTTGATGTCCACGGCGTCGGCTTTGTCCCCGTCGACGTAAACGGTGACCGTCACCCCCGGTTGTTCAGCACTTTCCCGGAGCACTGACCACATCTTCGAGGTCTTCTCGAAGTTATATGTTGCGCAGGTCACGGACTGGCGGGCGGAGCGGACAAGCCGGTGAAACTCACCCGTAAGGTGCCCGATTTTGGCTTCGTGGCCGGGCATGGTCCAAACAGGTGTGAGATCTCGATGGACGGCCTTGGCTCCGGCTACAGCCTGTAGGACGGCAACCGACCGCTCAACCTCTGTGTGCCCCAGACCGGCGGCTGCAAGAAGCCGCCGGGCTCGTTCACGGCGGGAGGCGCTGACCGCTCCGAGAGCCTTGGTGACGTGCTGGCCGGTGGCGAGCTGTATGGCCAGGCCTTCGGCTTCGGAACCGGTGAGAAACTCTCCGAGTGCCCCAAAAGGGTCAGAAGGCATCAACGCTCCCGAAGAACCCGGGCACGGCCGGACCCATGATGGTCGGCAGATCCAGGAGAAAGCGCCTATCCAGGAACCGATTCGACTTCTCGCACGAGGTCTCCGAAGCGAACGTACAGCAGTGGCAGGCGGCACCATGGAGGAAGTCCTCCGGGTCGCTGGGAGTGCGCACCGCACAAACGGGGTCCGAAGAACACCGCGACGCCCGGCGCAGAGCCGATATAACGAGGCCCTCCAAGCGCGTGGGCTCGGACAGTGCGACGAGCCCCCCAAGAGTTCCCTCGCTGTCGGAGGCGGTGGTACAGATGAGCAGTCCGGCTGCTGCCTCGCGCTGCGGCCCCGAAGGCCATCCGTAGATGCGTTCAGTGAGGCTGGCCGCGCCGTAGCCGCAGGACATCGCCATCTCCCGAATGAGCGTGTGGGCGAAGGTGTGCAGCAGCCAGTATCGCGGGCCGGGCAGTCGCGTGTCCGGATCGACTGACGCGGCTGTCTCGGAGAAGCGGCGGGAGAAGTTCAGTCGGTGTGCCTGCTTGTGAGCTGCCCATAGCGGGGAGTCCAGGATCTTCTTTTCCCACTCGTCCACAGCTTCCAGGTCAAGCTGAAGAAAGATTCCCTCGCCGCGGTCTTCGGTCGCCGGCACCCAGGCTGGTCTACCCTTGCGTGTTAGTTTGACGAGGCGGCTGGCAAGGTCGTTCACCCGGTCCATCTCGTCGAGCCGGGTAAACCCGAGAACGGCGTTGATCTTTTTCATCCGGTTGACGGCGACGACTCGCGCAATGCGCGCGTGCAGGTTCTGCCCTCGTTGCATCTCAGTGACCATGAGGCCGCTGGAGTTTTGCTGCTGCGGGAACAGAGCCGGCTTTTGCAGGTAGCGCCATTCCGGCACGAGCAGCTCCACCGGGTCCCAAGTCGCGAGCTTCTCCTGGCGGACCTCCTCAGGATCGACGGGCGCGAGCACGTCCGCAACGGCTGCCGCAAGGCTCTGGTCAGAGACATCCTTGAGGTCGATCTTTCCGTCTGCCACGTCCCTGAGGGTGTCCAGATCGGAGGCGTACTTGGCGACCTTCTCGATTCCCACCGCAGCGCGCAATTGGTCAGCGAGGGCTTCGGCTTCTTCAGCGTCGGTGCGGGGCATGACAATGACCGACTGGGTAGAGGAGAACCAGAGGTTGGATGCCCCCATCATGATCAGGGTGGGACGGGCGCCGCATTCGGAGTCGAAGGCATTCAGGTGTGGGTGTCGTCCACGACATATCTGCGGGAGTTTGTCGCGCCCGGCCGCGCCTTGGGCCTCGGCCATGCCACGGGATGCGCCGCAGGAGGCGCAGCTGATGATCGAGCCGATGCTCTGGCCGATGTTCGCGTCCCGCATCTTCAAGTCAGGCAGCTCCGCTTTCGGGCAGGTTCCGCCTCGGTGCACCCATAGTGTGTAGGGGAATTCGTCGAGGTGGCCGTTGGTGCAGGTCAGCAGGTGCGGGGCGGGAACGGCAGGGCTCTGGCGGTTCCGTCCGGCTGCTCCGGGCGTTTTCCTGCCTCGGCCCGGACAGCTCTGGTGGGTGAACTGGGCCAAGTCCGGGCGGAATGGGTGGGTGTTCGTGTAACCGAAGCGCGGCAGGGGTCCGAGATAGTCGCAACCGGTGCAGCGGAACCACTGCGGGAAGGCGCGCGCCGGAACGCCGAGGTCGGATCCTTCCTTGGACATTGCTCCCTTCTTCGGCTGCCACGGGAACGGGCGGAGCGAGTCAACCTGAGGCCCAAGGTGGAGCCGTACGACATTCAGCAGCCGCGGTTCGACGATGGTCGGGATGAATTCCCGGCGCTTCCAGATCGGTTCCCAATCGTCGAGCCCGGCAGGCATGACAGCAAACCCAGGGAGGTCCATGATCGCGCCTGGGCCATAGGTGTAGAGCAGTGAAGAGGGCCGGGCGGAGCCAACCTTTGCACGATTCTTGACCGCTCCATCTTCGGCATCGGTCAGCGGGTCGAGCGTCTGCCCAGGATCGTGGAGCATGGCAAGGCTGTTTGTGGGCTCAGCATTGTCCTTATCGGTGGAGATGGTTTCGGCCATCAATCGTCCTCTCCCATTGGCAGGGTCCACTTCGGGGCTCCTTCGGGTGCCCGCGAGAACAGCCGCTCTGACAGCGGACTGACCAGTAGATTGATTTCCGGCTGCACCTCGCGCATCGAGTTGGCAATAACGAACGGGGCTTCGGAGGACCCTCCTATCGATGCCGTGGCATTCTCGGGACTGATGATCAAGGGCAGGTACTTATCGCCTTCGCCGGTGCGTTCGTATACGAGGGTCTTGCTCATCTCGGCAGCCCGCTTCGCGCGCTGGTGCCAGCGGTCGATGCGGTTCACGAGAAGGTCGCTTGCCCTCTTGGCGGTGTCCTCGTCCTGAGCGGCGGCCGCGATGCGTTTTTTTAGTCGCTCCGCCAGTGCTTCGAGCGCCTCTGGCTGCTCCTTGATCCGCCAGGCGCTGCGTTCCGGGGAGAGCCCGTCAGCGACGGGAGCCTGGAGCACCCGGGCGACACTGACCAGCAGCCCGTCGATACCGCGCTCCAGCGACGTCGGCGAATACGGGGTCACTGAGAGCGCCTCGACCTGGGCGTAGAACGTGTTGTGGTAGTTCCGGAACTGCTCGAAATGGGCAAGGTCCCGTGGGCGGGCCCAGTTCCCGAGTGCGACAACGAGACCGGGCCGGTCAGAGGGATCCCGGCCGACGCGCGAGGATGCCTGGATGTACTCTGCGGTGTTCTTCGGTTGTCCGACCACGAGCATGAGCCCGAGGCGCTGCACGTCAACCCCTACTTGGAGCATGGAGGTCGCCAGGACGACGTCGAATGGTGATTCTTTCCTGCGGGGAGCCTTCTTGTTGTCGCGGACGGCGGCCATGCGGGCCTGGACAGCTGTTGTTGTGTCGAAGTTGGAGTCGAACTCCAGGCCGAGCCGGTCCAGAGTTCTGCCGATCTCGGCCGAGGCGATCCGGGAGGTCAGCTCGGCGGTGTGCAGGTTGCCGAAAGCGGCGCCATATCGCCGGGGGAAGCCCGAGTCCTTGCGCGGATTACTGACCCTGTTCGCTACATCGTCTGCGACGTACCGGGCCATGCCCGCGAGTTCACGGGTGGCATTGAAGTAGCCGACCAGCGTCATGTACGGGTCCGCAGCGCTTCCGGCCCGGTCGAAAAGGAGCTGTCCCGCCAGTAGGAGTACCTCGGCTAGCCGGATTTCCGCACTGGAGAGGCGCACACCCTGGGCACTGACACCCAGGTACCGCCGCCCTGGGCTCTCCCGGCTGATCGGAACTTCCTGGGAGAAGTAGGTATCGGCGACGTCGAGCACCTGCGGGGGGAAGATCTCGACCTGCCGCCCGTAGAGTCCCCTCACCTGATCCTGGGCATTGCGCACTGTCGCTGTCGAGGCCACGATCAGGGGTTTCACTGGCTTTCCATCCGGTGTTTCCCATGAGGACAAGGTCTCTACGGCGGCTTCGAAGAGGCCGACAGCTGTGCCGAGGGCACCGGTAATCAGATGCAGCTCGTCCTGGATGATCAGGTCCGGTGGCCGCAGCCGGTTGACGGTCTGCACGGTCGCCGCTGGGTGCCCGTCCTTGCTCGCCGGGTGGGTCGTGGTGATGTCACAGTTGGAGTAGTCCGGGTGGACGTACCCGTGGCGTCCGCAGCGGCGGCTAACGTACCCGAAAAGTGCGGCTGCCTCGCCCTCTCGGGCAAGTCGGGCGAACTTGTCCACGGTCGCGATCACAAAGGCGGGGGTGAGGCGGTAAATCTCCTCGTCGACGGTGAGTACCGGGAGACCTTCTGCGACAGCGCCGCCCTTCGAGAAGGGGCAGCGGGCGAGGTCGTCGCCGCAGTAAACGAATACCCGGCGCACCGTCGCATCAGTCTTGACCTGGGCCGCTGTAATGGGCGTGCCACACCAGGGGCACCGCTGAATCTGGAGGACAGTCAGCCGGTGGGAACCGTATTCATTGGCCTTGGTGAGCTGCTCATCCGCTTCCTCAAACCGTTTCGGGCTCACGTCCGTGCCTACCCACAGCCCGATGCGGAAAGGCTCTGCGCCCCAGATCCCCTCATTTTCGCGGCGCGCCAGCTCGGCCGCGCACATCAAGGTCGTTGCCCGCTGGAACTGCTGGGCGGTCAGCAGTCGCAGGGTGTACCGCATGAGAACAGCTACGCCATCGCGCCCGTCGAGCTGGCCGTCAGTCGAGGAGACCAGCCCCTGGCGCCGGCGGATCGCGAAAGAGTAGGCAGCGAGGCCGAGATAGGCCTCGGTCTTGCCACCACCGGTGGGGAAGAACAGCAGTTCAACCCGCGCCAGATGATCGGCACTACGGAATTGTGCCGTCGGATCTGTCAGTGCGCCGAGCTGCATGAGGATGAACGCCAGCTGGAACGGACGCCACGAAGCTGCGCCCGGACCCTTTGAGGCGACTGCTGCCTGTGCTTGCTCGATCGTCACTGTTGGATCAGATGCCCGCAGGGCTGCTACTTGGGATTCGATGCGCTGATCGCGCATCACGCGGTTCATGAACTGGAAGCAGCGCAGCGCTTCAGCATCACTGGCGATATGTTCGAGCCCGTCGGCAAGCCGTTGGCGCGCCTGGGCCGCATCCCACAGGACCGCCTCGGCGGTCTCCTGAAGATGTGCGGGAAGATTCTTTGCAGTTGCCCCCTGTTCGTCGAGCCACGCACCATAGCCCGATACCAGGGGGGCCAGGCCCGCCTTCAGCCCCTCTGGTGTCACTGTCGAAAGCGCATCCATCGACAGCTGCGCGTTCTTCACCGATCGAGCGCGTGTCTGCGGCGTCTCAGCGACAGGAAGCCAGGTCGTAGAAACCTCAGCTGCCCGCCGGGAACCAGTGCGCGTCACCCAATCCACCGAGCAGGTGCGACCGATCGCGAACTCCAGGCGGTTGCGGTACTGGAGGTTCAACCGCTTGACCTCGTCGTCATGCTCCGGCCAGTCCTGCTCCAGCGCATCCCGCACCGGGAGAAACACCTCCGCCCCGCCGGCGTTCACGCGGAGCTGGGTCTGGAACAGCCACATGTTCACCGGGATCGGCATCGGCGTCTCCCGGTCATTGCACAATGCAATCTCCACTAGCACCCGGCCGAACTGCGGATCGTCGTACCTGTCCACCCGCAGGCAGATTGCATCCCGGAGGGTAATCGTGGCAGTCTTCCCCGGGGACAGGTCGGCGAGGGTGATCGTGCGTGGTTCTTCGACGGGAATGCGCTGGTAGTGGCGAATGGGGCGGCCAGCTTTGGTGACCTGGTCGGTCTCAACTGTCGAGTACGTACCCCATGATGCGGTAACTGTGAACGAGGCCAGGTCTGCGGGCACTTGGAACCGCAGGCCCATGGATGCCGGAATCATCAGACCCTGCTTCGGGGTGCGGTCCTCCGGGTCATCGTCTTCCGCATCCGTAGTTGTCTCGTCGGCAGCGAATGCTGGAACGCCGCGCTGCTCGCGCGCAGCGTCATCATCCATGCGGGCCTCGACGATGTGCCCGCGCTCCGGGGTGTTTTCGGATGCGCCATCTTTCAGAGCCTTGCCTGTGAGCTTCACTGGAGCGATGTGCCCCACCAGATACTGGGAGCGGGGACTGAACGGCAGAACTTCCTCGGGTCCGTGAATGGGCCCGAGCAGTTCCCGCTCCAGGATGTCGGCCAGGTTCTCGCGCACCATGAATGACGAACCATCCAGCTCATGGTTGAGCTCGTACGGCTTCTGTGGTGGTCGCCCGGTCGTGGTTTCGCTCATGAGAACAGTGTCTCCATTCCCTCCGACATAGACTTCGCTTTTCGGCCCTTCGCTGGTTTCTTCGGACTCGCAGCGGACTCAGCAGCCGCACGGCGCTGGTTCTCCTCCAGCAGGCGATCAAGGATCTCAACTCGAGCGGCAGGGCTCACCGTCCAGCGCTCCACCTGACGGTATGTGTGGAAACCATGCCCCAGCGGAACATCTGACCAGCCGTAGGCGTCCATCACCGCCTCGTCCAGCTCGACGTGGATCGCGCGCAGACGCGCGACATCAGGATCGGAATCGTTGGAAAGTAAGGGGTCGTTCACGAGATTGTAGAGGTTCGTCAGTCCGAGGACCCGCCGAAGCATGATCTCTCGCCGTTCCTCATCAAGAGTCCGGCCGATACGCTTCAGCCATTCGGTTGGTTCAGGTCTCGGAAAGGTCAGGAAGACATCGGTGGGCGTGTAGCGCACTGTATTGTGACCAAGCGTCGATCCACGCATCACTGCCCAAAGTTGATGTCCCGATGACGTCAAAACAGCTTGGTCAGCATAGGAATCCGTCGCAAAGACTGCTGTCCCGTGACTGAATATCTGCCGCGTCTCAACTCGGAGAGGCGTTACCGCCACTGAATGTAAGTTGATGGCAAGGGCTTCGTCTAGGTCAGCGATGGCTTTGCGCATCGCTGGTCTCTTGTCAGCGTAGTGCCACCAACGCTGGGGCAGGGGCTTTCGTAAAGCGTAGTTGCCGTCCGGCTTAAGCCTCTGACGCTCTGGTCGCACCTCTGTATCAAGGCGCTGATACGGAAGTTTGTAGGTACGCGCCAAGTCCTCCGACCAGTCGTTAAAGTCAATCACCCACCGACTCGCTGAACTGTCTGCGCGTGAGTTGAGGTCGTCGCCAGTGACGTATGGGAACAGGACCTCTGCGTTCCGCACGTCTTCGGTGATCCACCGTCGTGCTTCGTCCTGATCCAGAACAAAGCCCATGCCCAGCACGTAGCACCCGATGAACGCAATACCCTCGTTCTCCGCCAGTCGTTTCGGGATGCCCTCGGCTCTGCCGGTTGGTTCAAGCAGTGTGCTGATCCGGCGCACCTCAACACCATTGCTGATACGAGGCACCTCGTCGGCCACCGGCCCTCGGCTTCCCCAGACCGCGGCGAATTCGAGATTGGCGCTGGCTGCGGGCCACTGTCTCGACTGGATAGCCGCGGTGATAGTGAAGCCGCGGGCGGCCATTTGGTCGAGGCTTACTTCGCGGCTGTCACCTTGGGCCACTGTGTTGGTGGCGATTAGGCCAAGAGTGCCTGCTGGCTTTGTCAGCGCTAAGGCGCGAAGGAAGAAGTAAGCGACCAGGTCGGCGTTGCCCTTAGCGCCGTCGGCGATTTGATAGACAAGCCAGTCACGTGTGTCCACCCCGACCGCTCCGGAGACCTTCTTTCCGCCAAGGAATGGAGGGTTTCCAACAATCGCGTCGAAACCGCCGTGATCTACCATGACGTCGGGCGCTTCAAGCAGCCAGTGCAGCGGTTGCCACCGCTTGTAGTCGGTCTGCACAGTCGGGGTGAGGCCGCGGTCGATCAGGGCGTCGAGCCACTTGCTGTCCGGTTCCCCGTCGCCCGGCCTCGGATGAGCCTTCTTTACAGCTTCGCGCAAGTTCCCGTAGGCGTCGTCCAGTGCCTTGCCCGGCTTGCCTCCGAGAGGAAGTCCCGCCGCGATCACGCCATCGGCGATCATGCGCAACGATGCGGTGACCTCGCGAAGCTCTCGCAGCTGCCGGTTTTTAGCGGCACTGCTACGCGCGGGGTCGTCTTCATCGATCTCTGTGGCGAGACGGTCCCGCAGAGCGACGGCCTTGCGGATAATCGTGTCGATGTCGACGTCGAAGATTTCGAACATCTGGCTCGACGAGACACGCGTTGGGTCGATGTGAAGCTTGCGGAGCTGATCGAGGCTGCTAAGTCCGAGCAGGGAATTGCCGAGGAAAACCTTGTCGTCGACAAAGGAGAATGGAAGATCACGGTCGAGGGAAACGAGCCAGAGGGAGAGCTTGCACATCTCAACGGCCATGTCATTGATGTCAGCTCCGTAGAGGCAGGTCGCAACCACCTGGCGGATGGCACGCCCGTACAGGTCCTTGCGTTGGGAGTTGGCGGGGTCTTCCTCAGTCCATGCCTCCACCACGCGGTCTGCGAGGTACCGGGCAGCAGCCACGAGAAACGCCCCAGACCCGCAGGCAATATCGGCAACCTTGAGTCCCAGCAGTTCGTCGGAAGACTTCAGCTTCCACTGCTCGCTGTTAGCGGTCTGATGCGAGCCGGGAGAGTAGCACAGCGGCTGGAGAGCATGTAGAACGACCTCTTCAGCCAGGGACTTCGGCGTGTAGTGGGCGCCGGCGTTCTTTCGTGAAGGGGTTTCCTTCACCACCAGCCCTCCGTTCAAGACAACGAACGGGTGGCCCCGCAAATCAGGCCTGATGAGTCCAAGCCATGGCCTGATGCGGTCGCGCAATATTTCGTCGTCTCTGACAGTCTGTGCGAGGGCACTAATTGCACTTGGGTCGGCTTCCGTGGTGATTGCCTTGGCGATGGCAGCCGCTGACGACGGGTTCGCTGAGGGCTGGTCTTTCTCAACCCAGGCACGGATCGCCGCGGCAAGCTTCTTCGGGTCATCGTGTGCAGTAGCGAGTTCTTCAAGTACGGCCAGCGGGATCTCGGGCTCCGCTCCGGTGGTTCCAATCATGCCGAGGGTGGGCTCACTCACACGTGTCGCTGTATAACCAAGCAGACCTTCATAGATGTAGCCGATCTGCTCGACGTCGATGTCGCGGAACGAAATCTGCCGGCTTTCGCCTTTCACGTAGGCCACCTGAATGGAGCGCAGCACGTGGAGCATCACCCGGTCGGAGACCGTGACGGCCAGAGCGCCCTGTTCATCTGTGCCCGTGAGAAAGGGGAACCGTGCCGGGTCAAACAGCGATCCTCCGTAGGCCGGCATGCGGAGGTTCTCGAACGATGCCCCTTTGTAGAGAGCCTGGCTGGTTGCGAGCAGCCGGTGCCAGGTCAGCGAGGTGGCATCGAGGGCTTCCTCGCTTTCCTCGTTCTTCCGGGCAGTGACTCGGTCGAGTTCGCCGGCGATACCGTAGCCCTGCTCAAAAAGCTCCCCCGCAGGAAGCAGGCCGCGCTCTTCAGCGAACAGCAGGAACACCGCCCTCATCATCACGGTGACGGCAGCCTCGTATGTGTCGTGGTTTCTATCCGGGAGCGGGTCGGGCAGGCCACGGCGTCTAGCCTCGGCAGCAGACTCTGAGAACGACTGTATGAGCAGTTCGACAGCCCGGCGCACCTGCGCGCCGAGCGCTTCAGTGATCTCCTCCGCTGCGGCGATGGACTCCTTAAAAAGCACAGGGAGGCGCTCGGCGGGGTCGCCGCCGATGATGTGCTGTCTCCCGACGAGAGTTAGGAAGGCGTCCCGTGCCCGGGGCTCTTCCACCCAGGTGAGCGCATCCACTATGCCGGAAGCGGCCATGCTGCCCTCACGGGCGCAAACCAGGCCCCACCAACGACCGTCAGTGACTATGCCGATCTCCACTCCGTTTTCGCGTAGGAGAGCCTCACAGCGATCGATCGGAGTTGCGGCCCACAAATCGCTGGGTGTCTGGCGCAGCGAGTCCGTCGGATCTACGACGAGCACGAGCGCGCCAAGCCTCTCCGCGCCGAGAAGGGCTCCCTGAGCGATGACGCTGACCGCCCGGTTGGGCGACTGTACCTCCACGCCGGGGACGATGCCCCATTCCAGTGATTCACCCCACCCGACGACGTCCCGCAGAACGGTCTCGACCCACTTGTCACGTTCTGTCCGGTAGCCGCCCAACCTGATGTCACTGCCGGGGTCGCGGTCGAGGGCTTCCCAGGCGGACTCGAACGCCTTGCGGGCTTCGACCAGGGCGTCAAAGCGGTCGGAGTGAGTAGCCCGGAAGTCCGGGATGCCATTAGGCCAGACCCGTTTGAGCGGCGGGATAGCAAGGAAGGGTCCATCTGCATCGACGAGCTGGAGCCACGCCCGGTGCAGGTCTGTAGCGTTGGTCTTTAGAGCAGTGGCCTTCCTGGGTCGTGCCATCAGTTGGTCCATCCTTCTGCGTCATCACGTGTGAGGGCGAATACGACTGCCGCGGCTGTGGTGTGGGGCTTGACGTCGGCATACCGTTCTCTGATCGCGTCGATCTCACGGGCTTCTTCGTCGTCGAGTTCGTCCAGGCGGCGTTCCATCGCTTCGATGTCCCGGCGGCGTTGGCGCTGCTGGTCATCAGGCAGGAGCATTGCTGCGGCCTCTTCATCGGCGCGCCGCAGACGGGCGAGCGAGTCGCGGAGGTTCGTGCGGAACGCCGCGAAGATGTCCCGTGCCCGCTGGACATCTGCTTCCTGGCGACGCGTGAGCTGTTCCAGGACGAGCTCGTGGCGGCGACCGGCGCGGGCCTGCATGGATTCTTCGAGACGGACGCGCAGCGGGGCATCGGTTACGTTCCACAGGTCGCAGAGTTGGTCACGGACGCGCTCGTCCGCCAGTGCGATTTTCTCGCCGTCGAGTGCGTGGTCCAGGGCGGTTTCGGCTTTTTCCTCGGCCATTGCGCGGCGCCCATGCAGGCGGACACCGGCCAAGAAGACTTCCTCGTGGAGGCGGATGCCGCCTCGCCCGACGAGGACCATGCGGGTGACTGCGGCGACAAATGATTCGGGCAGATCGTCCACCACGACGGCTGTCACGCGGCTGAGTGGTGAGTCGACGCTCCATAGTGATCGGCGCAAAAGACGCTGTGCCTTCTGCACGATTGGGTGTCCGAGGTGCACGTACACGAGTTCGTTGCGCCCGTCGGCGGCGTTGGGATCGAAGGTGATGGGCCGTAAGAATTCGGGCTTCAGACGTGTCGGCAAACCTTTGAGGGCTGCGCTCCATCCCGCCGAGAGGCTGGGCACATCGAATACTTCGGCGTCAGTGACGTGATCGAAGTTGTGGTTGGGTGTGAGCGGCTGCTGGTGGTTGATCCGCAAGGCGGTGTCGACCACACGACGCAGGTTCGCTGGATCCAGGTGCATCTCCGTGCGTGAGGCCTCGTAGCCCTGTTCAAGCTGTGTCAGCCGCGCGTTGAGCTCCATGCCGCCGGCCAGGGCTGTGTTGATGACGTTGTTCGTGTCCACTCCCTTTGCCTTGGAGCGCACGGGTGCACGCTTGCCGAAGTGGCGCTGGATCTCGTCACCAATCACTTGGTTGACCGAGCCGAGGTCCTGCTCGACGTTTGCGACCTTTCTCGCGACGCGGGCCATGAAGGAGGCATCCGCTGCGTAGACGGAGGATTCACTGGCCGGAGCGAAGTGGAAGACCAAAGGTTCCTGTTTCTGGCCGTACCGATCGATACGGCCGATACGCTGCTCCAAGCGCGACGGGTTGAACGGGATATCGAAGTTCACCAGCCGGTGGCAGTGCGTCTGGAGATCAATACCCTCGCCGGCCGCATCCGTGGCGAGCAGGAGCCGCACTGGTTCTTTATCGGGGTCCTCGGTGAACTGTGACCGGATGTACTCGCGGTCTTCGGGCGAGGTGGAGCCTTGGATGACCGCGAGCCTGTCCCCGTACCCGCGCTGGGTCAACACACGAGTCAACCAGTCGACAGTGTGTGCGTATTCGGTGAACACCACGACGCGGTCGGGCGAAAAGCCTTTGCCATCCGGACGGCATACGGAATCAAGGTACTTCAGCAACTCATCAAGCCGGGAGTCGGCGCGGGACTCGTAGCTCAGCCCCCAGTCCATGAGCGCATTCAGCTGGTGGGGTTCAGCGGCGACCAGCGGATCCGAGCCCTTCGATTCGCGAAGCCGCTCGGCCTCATCCTGCTCCCACAGACCCTCTTCCTCATCCGACTGCCCTTCTCCGAAGACGTCATCGTAGTCGTCGTCTGCCAGGCCTCGGCCGGCTTTGGAGCTGATGTAGTGCGAGAGCGTCTGCCCGAACGCGAACGGGCTGGACAGGAACCGTTTCTTCAGCAGCATCGTGACGATGTCGCCGCTGGGTTTGGTGCCATTGGCCTTGGCGCTCTTGACGACGATCTGGTCCAAGAGCTCGAACATTTCCTGTTCGTCCTCGCGCGGGGTGTAGGACAGCGCGCTGACCTTGCGCTTCTTGAAGTCCTTGCCGGTCAGGTCACTCTTGAGGCGGCGGACGGTCACATCCTTGAGTGCCTTCGAATCCAGGAGCGCCCCGCGGGAGAAGCGCCTGGAATCGATCATCTCCATCAGAGCCGTGAATGATTCCGGGTGCCCGTTGTGCGGGGTCGCCGAGAGGAAGAGCCGGTGTTCGCACCTTTCCGCGAGCTCCCTCACCGCCACGGTGCGCTGCGTGTCCACTGCGTACCCGCGGCCACCTGCGATTGCCGGGGGACTGGACGGGGCAACGTGGTGGGCCTCGTCGACCACGAGGATGTCGAATGCAAAGCGTTTCGCCGTCTTTGGGCTTTTCACTTGGGAATACACATCGCGCAGCAGCCGCTGGGAGCGGACGTGCGGTAACCACGCCATGCTCACAATGACACGCGGGAACATCAGGAACGGGTTGGCGTGCAGCCCGTGGGTGCGGCGCACCTGCGCCATCAGTTCAGAGTTGACGATAGTGAAGTCGAGCCCGAATTTGTCCCGCATCTCGTCTTGCCACTTCAGTGACAAGCTCGGAGGGCACACGATGACCGCTGTACGGGCACGGTGCCGCAGCAGCAATTCCTGGATTACCAAGCCAGCTTCGATGGTCTTTCCCAGGCCGACGTCGTCGGCCAGCAGCAGGTTGGTGCGAGGCGCGCCGAGCGCGCGGCGCAGCGGCTCAAGCTGGTACGCCTCGACATTCGCGCCCGACCAAAACGGAGCCTGGTAGCGGTTTGGGTCAGCACTGGTGACCGCACCCCATCGCATTGCGTCCACAAAGCCAGCCAGGGTGGTTGGGTCATCAAACTGCTCGGCGTAGATCGTCTCCGGCAGACCCTGAGCCGGGGTTACTGTGTGACCTACTTCGAGCTCCCACACGACTGACAGCTGTTCCCCAAGACGGTCCTCGTCCAGGGACTGTAAATCCACCACATGCGAAATCTGTGCCACCGACTCGTCGGCCGGGCTGCGAGGGAGTCCCTGTGCCTGGACATTGACCACGGCCCATGTTGACCCACGAACTTCGACGACCTGGCCGGGCTCCGGCAACGGCGGTGCGGCAACAGCAGATGTTGACACGTATGCTCCTAGCTCCGTTGCTCCACCCCATACGAAACCCGCAACGTCGCAACGGTGACGCACGGGTGGATTCATCTAATCACTTCCCGTCTCTCCGCTAGACCGATTTCATGGACTGCGACGTGTCAGGTAGTCGTTCGCAACAGAGGTGCACTAATGATCGACCAGTGTTCAGAGCTGATTTGGGCCACAAAGACTTGGCCCATGAGCGCGCTGCAACCTGGGCAGATAAAGGCACTGTAGGACTCCCCCTTGCCCTGGCTGCTGCGCTGTTCGATTCTCGCTTTGGATACCTTGGCACCAGATTGTGCGATCCAGGTATCAATTGCCCGGTGGAACATCGGGATGGTTTTCGTACCTTTTTGAGACCCACCTTGTTCTTCACAACCACTCCGGGTAGTCGCGCACGTATGCAGCTCCCCACGGACCCTTGTTTACACGCCAACTTCAGCGCACCTGACTCCTTGCCCTCTCTTAAACAGCAAAGACTGATAATTACGTCCAGACATAATTATTTTTTAAGGCGATCCCTGACGGCTTCATCTAGGAAGTCGATGATCGAAAGTCCGTGCTCAGCCACATAGTCATCCATCTCGTCTCGGAGTTCGATTTCTATCTTTGAGGAGAAGGGTTCCATCCGGCGTTTGCTCCGAGGGCGGCCCGGTCCGGGACGCCTGTTGGAGGATGATCGAGGAGCATCTTCCGACGGTTCGGGTGCCTGGGCACGCAAAGGTTCTGGAGCCTGCGCTTTCTTGCTGTCGCTTCGGGAGGTCAGAACATCGACCACGTCCGCAGCGGGTGCCTTGCGGATTGCTGATTTTCTCTCTACTGGCATCAGTTGACTCCATCGATAAAGCGAGCATGTTCGACGAACTTTTCGGTCATGATTACAGCTCCCCTGCTGTTGAGCTTTGTAAGAGGCGCTCTCGAGCTGACCGAGTCCTGCATGGCAGTCCTGAGTGGAAGGTGGGGGCTCCTTACGTCCTGACCGTAGGCAGCCTCCAATTCGCCGATCTGGAAGGCATGCTCTCCGGTGAGGGGCGAACTGGTCTTGTTGATGATGATTCCCAGGAACTCAAGTGCCGGATTCAGGTGCGGTAGTGACTGCACCTTCTTCACTGTCTCCAGGAATTCGGTGACTCCTTTGACGGAGAAGGCCGCAGGCTCGGTTATAGCCAGGACTCGATCAGCCCAAATAAGGCCATTTAGCGTCAGACGACCCAACGCGGGAGGAAGATCCAAAAGAATGTGATCGTATCCCGCCAATTCCTCGGCACCCCATGCGGCGGTCTTTAACCGCAGCTCGGGAGTCATGAGGCTTTCCGATTCCAGCCGCGCAAGCGATTCCGAGCTGGGAATGAGATCAATGCCAGGCCAGGAGGTCTCTGTGATGGCCTGGCCTAAAGTGCCGGCATCTCCCCCATATAGCACGTCGAAGATGTCGAACTCGCCTGAGCCTTCAAGTGCTTCGGTGACGTTAGCTTGAGGGTCCAGGTCAATTACCAGCACCTTCTTGCCAATCAACTTGAGACCAGTGGCAAGACCCAGTGTCACAGAGGTCTTACCGACTCCGCCCTTTCGGTTCCCTATCGCAGTTACTTTCACAAGTCACCTCAGTCGTAATTTATAAATCTATCCGTCTGCCCATCTATCCATCCGTCAATCAATCTATCTTTACGTCATGACGTATTTATCGCCGCTTGACCCGCAGCCATGGCACCGCGAGTCGAAGCAGGGGCATCTGTCTATCAATCTATCCGTCTATCTTTACGTCATGACGTATTTATCTCGGCGAGTCGCCTCTGGAAAACGAAGCTACGGAAGGAGGAGCTTTCTCCGACCCAGCGCTACCGGGGAAGCGACAGTGAACTATCCCTGGGTAACGTGAGGCCCAGGGCTCGCCAACGCAATGCTGGGGGAGTGCCGAGGCTTTCAGGAACCGCATGAAGTTGGACAGACAGGTTTAGCACCGAGCTGTCAGGACAGATAAATACGTCTGGATTTATTCCATGTGCCGCTAACACAGACCCAGTACTCTGAGACGGCGACATTCAAGGGTAATTACGGGGGATGACGCATTCGATGAGCACGCATTTGGAGCGCCCCCCCCCGATTGAGCGGGGGATCGCCTTTGGAGTTGTCCGCTCTTCCAACCCGGGCGTTTCCGGATTCAAATGTCCGAGTGCATATCAGCTTTCGGAAAAGATCCGCGTCATGCAGCTCTAGGGGCGGCGCAAGAATAAATACGTCAAGATTGATTCTCCGCCTGCGCCTTTGCTTGACCGAGGGCAGTACAAGCTAAGGAAGCCCTGGGCTAATGTCCATAAGGCCGAATCGAAGTCCGAAGCAGTCAATATTGTTCCCGTTCGACATCGTAGAGATCCGCCTCTACTCCCTTCCCTGTCATGTTTCGCCTCAAGCTGCGTACCAGATTGCCGCATCGTCGGGTGGTAGCCAGTACTCGTCCCGTTCTGGGTCAAATAGGTCGGCCTTTTGTACCTGGGTGGTAAAAAACCGGTCTAGGTAGGCGTGCCAAGCAGCGCGTTCATGTCGGTTACGACTGATCTGTTCAAGGTAGTCATCCATGACACCTAGTCGTGCCGCGAGCATGCGCAGGTTGACTGTGGTCGTCTTCCAAGTGTGCCCTTGGCGTTGGATCATACCCAGGGCTTCCATCTCTGCCAGCGCTGCCGAGCATGCATTCCGGCTGACACCAGTAGCCCGCACGAGGTCCGCTGTGGTGGGAGCGTCCCGACCACGTTCAATAGCTTCATACACCAGCGCTGTGGCGTCGCCAAGCGCCCGGAAGACAGGACGGATGGCGTGGATCTTTCCTTTTCGCCAGGATAATTCCCGAGCCAGTTGTTGATACTGCTCAGGGAGTTGGATGAGGTAAACGTCGGCGGTTTTGTGGCGTGCGTCCGCAACTTTGGTCAGGATGCCATCGGAGGCAGCAACCAAAACGGGCAGGAGCCGGGCGATCGTGACGTGGTGCTTTCCCATCGCGGCAGCAAGGGTTCGGCAACCAACATTGAGAACGTCAGTTTCCTTGGCTCTCATGTAGCCCAGTAGCCCACGAATCAGCAAACGAAGGCTAAGGCCCTGCCGGCCTCTGGCACGCAGTCTGTGGTCGACGACTGCGTAGAGAATATTTTCCAGGTCATTCACGAGCTGGTGCACACCGGCGCTACTGAGTTTGCCCGCCCCCCCTGTGGTTAAAGTCGGGCTTGTGTTGTTAATAGGGGCAGTCTTTTTCCTCTGTTTATGCGGGTCTCGTTTCTGCAGAACTTGGGTGGAGGTGAAGGACTGGGCTTTGGCCCACTCATAGGGCAGGAGTCGTGCCTGGCGTTGAGGGGTTCCATAGAGCGCTGCCAGCCCGGGGAACTGGCCAGTGAGTTCGTTCTCGACGTGTTGTAGGGACCAACCACAGGCGCTGAAGTGATTCAGTACAGCCATCCGAGCTTCGGATGGGCTCTTGTACCTAGCCGTGTCATACAGGCCGGTACGCGCCACCCTGCGCAGCGGAGACTCACTGGCCATGGTCAGTGAGAGCTGCGGCAAGAAACCATTTCGCTGTGAGGCCACACTCCTGGCAGCCCTGGCTTTGAGTGCACGTTTACGGGTTAGTTCCGGAGCCAGAGCGGCCCGAAGCTCCACCAGCGCAGAGGCCGGGTTGCGGCGGCGCAGGATGTCGTAGGCCTGGGAGAGTGGAGTGACGAGGGTTTGATGGCCTCCGGCCTTGTGCACCGAACCAGGGACACGGATACATCCGTCCGTGATGTTCTGGTGAGGACTCGGGTCCAGGCTCGTCGCTGTCAGCGCCAGCGCTTCCACCAGCTCCCTGGCTTCGGCTGCGTCCATACGATCCCGCAGCGGGATGTAAACGTGCCGGCCACCACTGGGGGAGAAGTCCTCAACAAAAAGCACCCCGCATGCCGACAACAACCGGCCCACCCGGGTAGCGTCCGCATCAACCACACCCTTGAGGGCCTTGGACGTGTCAAAATCCAAGCACAGCGTGGCAACACAGCCATCCGGCCCATGCACCATCACCGCCGCAGGACGCTCCGGAAGCGACCGTGTGATTTTCGGCGTGGCCCGCGGCCGCGGGTACTGGAATCGCGAACCAATCCACCGACCCAATCGGTACGAAGGTGCGCCAGCAATCATCGGAGCAAGGCTCCATGCCTCTTCTGGCTTCACATACGGCGCGACACCCATAAGGGCATGCGTTGACGCCGATACCGGTTCCGGTACCATGGTGTGCAGTAGTTCCTTTCGAGGTAACACAAATGGCACCCACAGCGTGGGTGTTGTCAAAAGTTCAGATCGTGTCCCGCCAAGAACTGGATCTGGACTTAATGCTTCCGAGAAGGCCCGCCTAGTGCGGGCCTTCCTCTTTTAAGAGGCGATACGGCCGATAGGCAGTTCCTCCTGGCCGCTAACGAATGTCATGTCGATAGCGGCGAGCTTTTCAGCAACGGCATGTGCGATGAACTCACTAGCCGACTGCCCTTGGTGATCTGCAACAGCGAACAACTTTTCTGCGTCTGCAACGGGGAGCCGGGTAGTCAGAACATGACGGTCCCCTTTAGAAGGGCGTCCTCCGCGTGCGCGTTTCTGAATTGCCATGCCCCTCACGTTAGTTTCTGAAACGCTGGGGACCGGACATAAAGTACGGCGTGTCGGCTTCATCTCTTTTAGAAGCCTCTTGCGACGGCGGCGGCTGCGGCGAGCCAGGCTCGTTGGGTGGCTGGCTGGAGTGCGTCGTAGCGGATGGGTCCGTTGACCAGGGCGGGGTCGTAGGGGATGCGGACAACGGCTCGTACATGGGGGGCGAAGCCGTCAGCGATCCGTCGCGCCTCGTCCTTGGCGCGCTTGAGCGCATCACCGCTCATGCTGCGCTTGGCGTCGGTGGACTCGGACACGATCACGACGGCGTTGCGGGCCAGTTCGGCGTCGTGGCCGCCGCGGGATTCGAGGGTTTGGAGGGTCAGACGCGCCGCTTCGGCGCGGTCTTCGATCGCTGTCACGGGGACCACGAGCTGGTTAGTGTGGTGGATCATTCGCCGCCAGTTGGCCGCGCGGGCCGTGTTTCCAGAGTCCATGACGATCAGACGGTAGTAGCGGGTGAGTACCTGGTGCGCGATGTCCACTTCCTCTGCGGTCACTTCGTGGTCGCCCTCCTCGTTTTCGTCCGAGCGCAGGACGTCGAACTTGTCTGAGGTCTGGTGGTGGACGAACTGGGCGATCTCGGCTGCTTGGGCGCTGGGGGAGAGCAGAGCCTGGGATGAGTCGATGAGGTCCAGGACGCTGTTGTCATGACCGCCCTTTTCGGTACGCCAGCCGAGGGTGCCCTGTGATTCGTTGTTATCCCAGGCGACAGTCGCCGCGCCGCTGTAGCGGGCCAGGATCGCGCTAAGCATGACCACAGTGGGGGTCTTGTTCGCTCCGCCCTTGCGGTTGACGACAGCTACGGTGCGGGGGCCGGGCCAGTGCTGGCTTACTGTGCGGATGTCCTCGCGTTGGGCCAGCTCTTCAGGGGAGGGGTCCATGCGGAAGCCGAGGCGGCTGAGAGCGCCGCGCCAGCCGCGCGTGGCTGGCTGGAGCACGGGCGCGCTGATGAGGAACGATGTGTCTTTCAGGCTGCGCCGTGTGGCAGGCGCCTCAGCGGCTGCTGTGGAGCCCGGCGCGGGCCCCTGGGCTGAGTCCGTGACAGCTGCACCGAAGGTCACCGGCGCAGGGTCGGTAGGGCGTGCCGGCACTTCTTTGGCCGGAGAGGCATCGGGAGCCGAGGCTGGTGTAGGAGTAGGCGCGGCAGTAGTCGTGGCCTTGGCTATTCCGGGCGAAGGGGTGGCCGTAACGGTCAAGGTGTCCTGCTCCCGCTTCGGGGTGGGCTTGATCGGTGCGGCCTCGCTGACGACGCCATCGGGGGAGACGATGATGAGGCCTTGACCGTCCGGATCGGTGGTGCTGACGCGGACGGGTCGGCCGAGCTGAGCAGCGGTTTCAGAGATGAGGCGTAGCGCCTCGCCCAGGACAGCGGCTTCGTCGGCGGCCTCGATCGCGTGGGAGGTCCCGTTGATGGTGACTTCGCCGGTTCCGTTCGTCCGCAGAACGGCGTTGATCTTGGGGAAGTCGAGTGCTTGAGTTTCCATCATCTGTCCTTACTTTGTGCCGTTCGGGGGCGTGAAACGGTTGACCTGCCAGGGCTTGTCGGCTGCGCTGCGCAGCAGCTGGACGTCGTAGTCGCCGGCGTCGGTGGGAAAGACGACATGGCAGCCGAAACCGTTGTTCTCATCGATCTTGAGCTGGCCGGTTCCGGTGATCCTGGTGACCGGGATGTTGGCCGGGTCAACGTATTGGTAATCAGCGGTTGCTTGGGCGGTGAGGAGCTGGCCGAGCTCCTGGATCCATTCCTTGTCGGTGACAGTGGGACGGGCATACAGCGTCATGGCCTCGGTCGCGGTTTCCAGCGCGGCTGTTTTGCTTGCCTCGTCCCAGACAATGCCTAGCGTGGCCGGTGCTGTGCCGCCGGGAGCTTGGGGCTTACCGCCCGCGCTGAGCGTGGCTGTGCTGGCGGCGGAAGCACTGGGCGATGGTTCCGCGGACGTAGAGCTGGATACCGGCGCGCATGCCGTGCACACGAGCAGGGCCGCGAGGGCTGTCAGGGCGCGTTTCATGGTTCCTCCGGTTGGTCGCTGCCGGGCAGGTAGAGAAAGGCGCTGGGAGTGCTGTTCTCTACGGTGCGGGTGTAGTAGGTGTGGTCGTTCGGGGCGGGGTTGCCGTTGTAGCCCTCTTCCAGGAAGCTGCCGTCACCGTTAACGGCTTTGACGACGGCGACGTGGCCGTAGGTGCCATCGGCGCCCCCGGTGCCGGGGGAGTACCAGACGACCGCTCCGACACGTGGCGTTCCACCGGTGGGCCAGCCCTTGGCGTCCCAGCCGTCTTTCCAGGTAAGGGCAGAGCCGAGCACGGCACCGTCAGGCCGGAAGGTGCCGTTCAGGACCTTGTAGGGGGCGGTGGTGCTGCCCAGTTGCTGGTTGACACGCCAGAGGGCGAAGTCGACGCATTCGCGGTTGAACATGCCCAGCGGGGATGGCTCATAGATCTTGGCCGTGCGCCAGGGCAGGTCATCGTCTTTGCCGGATTGGCCGGGGATCCCGCAGGAGCTTTCCCCGCCGGCATCGGTGATCGGCACGTCGCCCAGGGCGGCGACGACCTCAACGGCGGCCGCCCAGTAGGACTGGTAGTGGAACGGGTCGGCGTTGCGCTGGACCCTGTGCGCGGCCGTAGTAGGCTCGAGCTGTTCCCACCCGCTGACCTTCTGCAGGGCGGTAAAGAAGCTCGTCGCTGAAGTCGTTGGGTTCATGCGGTCCGCGTAAGACCCCCACGCGCCGTTGTCGCGCTGCTGGAACAGTCCCCGGGAGTCAGGGCCCGGGCCGTCGCCGTAGTCCAGGACACGCAGCCCGGATTCGCCCATGGCCGTCATGACACCGATTGTCTGCCCCCGGGCCGACAGGCCACGTGCTTTGCCTGCGTTGATGATCAGGGCCGCGTTCTTCAGTTGCTCGCCCTCGTAACCGGCAACAGCGACTTTGGGCAGCTGGCTTGCGTCAACGCTGACGCTGGACCCGGTTGGTGAGCAGACATCGGCCGCTGCCTGGGAGCCCCCGCCGAACAGGATGATGGACAGCACCAAGCCGACGGGTGCAAGGACGGCGCCGGCGACCAGCGCGGGCGCGCTCGTTCGTGATTGCATGTGTCCCCCTCACATCTGCTCGTCGGCTGCTGCGCCCTAGGGCTGATCCTCGTCGTTCACTTCTGGTGTCTGGCCCTTCCTGAGCGTGTTCCGGTTCTCCCAGACCCAGTCCTTGACTTGATCTCTGGCGATTAACCATGTCTTCTCGACTTGGTAAGCAGGAATCACTCCTGTTTGGAGCCAGCGGTAGACGGTGTTCCGGGACAACCCGAAGATCTCTTCGAGGTCCTGAGGCGTAAGACGCTCCGGGTACTTGGCGAAGAGTGCTTCCAGGTACTTGGGGTCCACGCTCAGTCCGTCCCACCGCATAGAGCCATCGTAGACCACAAATTGGTACTGTGATGTACTGGAAGTGACTGAAAGGTACTAAAGCTGTTGTTGGGGGTCACTTTTGGCCTTTCGTGTCGGATGGTACCGATACGATCTTTGCGGACATTAGTAGGGGATGTGAAATGCCGGTCTCAAAGAATCGCTGGGTGACGCTCGGCGCAGAAATTATCGACGAACCCGTTTCAGCTATCCCGGAAGAGCCGCCTTTCATCCCTACGGGGGCGACGAGGCCACAGCTGAGTGTTCCGCAGCCGGATCAGGCGGACCGGCTTCCCCGAAGGAACGTTGCGGGGAGGGAACCGAGCTTCTGGTGGCTTGGCGTCCACGGCGGCGCGGGCGAAACGTCGCTTGCGCGCCTGGACAAGAGAACCAAAGCCGCCGAGCATCAGTGGCCTTTGACGGCAGCCGGCTCCGTGATCGTCCTGGTTGCCCGGTCCAATATCCCAGGCCTTCGTGCGGCACGGCTGGCGGCAACGGAATGGGCATCAAGGTCACTTCCCGGGATCCAGGTCGCCGGCCTGGTGGTCATGGCTGACGCTCCCGGACGGCTCCCCAGAGAGATCCGCGACTTCGCTCGCGTCGTCGGTGGGGGAGTGCCCCACATGTGGCATTTCCCCTGGGTGGAGGCATGGCGCTACGGCCACGACGTCGCCACCGAGGAACTTCCCAAAGAAGCCCGCACCACTCTCGAGCAGGTGCACATCGCAGTAACTGCCACCGCCGGACTCACGGCCAAATAGAAAGTAGAAACTCATGTTGTTCTCCAAGGCCATGGAATGGTCAAGCCTTGCCATCACAGAGATACCGAACCCGGGCACAGGTGAAGCGCCTCCCGGCTCTGAAGGCGTACTGACGATGCTCAAGTGGCTCGCATGGATCGTGTTCGGCCTGGCCGTAGCGGGCATCCTGATCACAGCCGGAACGATGATGATCAACAACCGACGCGGAGAGGGCGGCGAGCATGCCGGCCGTCTGGCATGGGTCCTCGGCGGGTGCATCCTGGCAGCCTCCGCTGGCGGCGTCGTAGGCGCCCTGGTCTAAGGAACTTCAGCCATGACTGAACCGACAGTGAACGAAGACCAGAATCCGCTGACCAAACCTAAGTTCATCATCTCGGCCGTTGTCGTGGCGATCATTGTCGCGCTCGGGGTAATCCTGGCCCTGGTTCCCAGAGGCGGCGGAACGGCGTCCCCTGAACCGAGCTCCACCAACACGAGCACCAGCAGCGGCCAACCTACGGCATCGTCGGCGGCCAGCGTGTGCGGCCTGCCATCCGGCGACCAGGCCAAGCCGGCCACTACACCCGCCGACACCAAATGGGAATTGGTCGGCAAGATCGCCGCACCAACATCGCCCACGCAATTCGGCCCCGGCAAGACCGAAGCCAACGGCCTCCGCTCCTGCTTCGCACACTCACCCATGGGAGCCCTGTACGCGGCGTCGAACGTCGCCGTACTGTCTGCTACAGGGAAGGCTCGACTGGTTTATGAGGAGCTAGCAGTCCCTGGACCCGAACGAGATGCACTGCTGAATCAGCCTGAGACGCAAGCGACATCAGCTGTGACAGCGCAAATCGCAGGCTTCCAGATCCGATCGTATGAAGCTGATCGCGCAGTGGTCGTTATTGCTGCAAAGGGCAGCAACGGTGCGCTGGTTTCCGTTCCTGTTCCGCTCCAGTGGCACGGTGGCGACTGGAAGGTTGTTGTTCCCGCAACCGGCAGCACGGGCGGGGGACAGATAAGCGACTTGTCCGGGTACATTCCCTGGTCTGGTGTCTGATGGCCTGCGAAGGATGGGAGGCCTTCAGCATTGGCTGCCATGCAGGTGCGGCCTTAGAGGATGTCGCTAATGATGCCGTCAAGAACATGGCGAAAGCCATTGCCGATGCCGTTGGACAAACGGTACAAACTCTCGGGACTTTTTGGTTGAACGTAGGAACTCCCGCTCTGACCGCGGCCCCGGGAGGGTCCACGGCGAGTGACCCGGTGTTGTTCCTGCAGAACAGTCTCTACTTCTGGACCGCTTCCCTGGCTGTGATGTCTGTCCTCGTAGGTGCAGCCAAGATGACGATTGAGCGCAGGGGTGCACCCTTGCGGGATCTGGTGCGTTCGCTGGCGACCCTAATCGTCGTCTCCGGCGCCGGTGTGGCGGCAGTAGGACTGCTGACGGTCGCGGCGGATCAGTTTTCAGCCTGGATCATCACTAATTCCACGAACGGGACCTCGTTCAACGAGAACATCACGGCCCTGTTGGCGCTTTCGGCCACCAGCCCGATCGGCTCGATCATGATCATTCTCCTGGGGCTCATCGCGATTCTGGCCTCCGTAATGCAGATCGTGCTCATGATCATCCGCGGTGGCCTGCTCGTCATCCTGACCGGGATCTTCCCTACGGCTGCAGCTTTCAGTAACACCGAGGCCGGCAAGGGTTGGTTCCAGAAGTGCACAGCTTGGCTGATCGCTTTCATTCTCTACAAGCCCGCGGCCGCCATTATCTACGCGACGGCCTTCCAACTCAGCGGCAGCAAGATCTTCGGAAACGTTGGTGACGGCAAGGACTTCGGCTCCGCGCTCCTGGCAACGGTCACCGGACTGGCCCTGATGATCATTGCCTTGTTCGCCATGCCAGCCCTCATGCGGTTCGTCACCCCAATGGTTGGTGCTGTCGCTGGCGGCGGTGGCGCTCTGGCAGCAGGGACGGTCGGCGCACTGGCTTCCGGCGCAATCAGCATGGGCAGCGCCGGACGCGGCGGCGGATCATCCACCAGCTCGACGACAACCAGCAGCACCTCGAACCAAAGCCCTGGATCGCAGGGCCCCTCGGGCACTGGCAGCCAAGGAACGGCAGGAACGTCCGGCACAGCAGGAACGAACGGCACCCGGGGTTCGGGAGCCACGGGTGCGCAACCAGGAACTGGCCCGGCAGCATCCTCCAGTGCCGGCAGTGGGGCTGCGGCCAGCGGAGCAGCCGCCAGCGGTGCAGCTGCGGCCACAGGTGCAGGCGGTGTCGCCGTACTGGCAGCACAGAAAGGCGTCGAAGCAGGCCGGGCCGCTTCCGGGGCCATCAAAGACATGAGCGAAGAATCCACGGGGGGTGCCTGAAATGGCAGCGATCGAGAACACATACAGGGAACCGACCTACGGCAACTGGCGACGTCCCCGCAAAGCGGGCATCGGCACCCTTGGTGGGCTGGCAACAGCCGGCTTGTTTGTCGGCCTCATCATCACAGTGATCTGTCTCTTCGTCGGCGGCTGGTTCGCCGGGCTCATTGCCCTGTTCATCCTTGGGGTGGCGCTGGCCGTCGTCTCGGTGACCGACAAGCACAACAAGTCCGTAGGGGAGCGGGTCTTCGCCCGGCTGGCGTTCCGCTCCGCGCGGCGCAGACGCGCCAATATCTACCGCTCCGGCCCGCTGGGGCTGACGCCTTGGGGCGAGTTCCAGCTGCCTGGGATCTCCGCCGGTTCCAAGCTTCACGAGTTCACCGACTCCTACGGACGCCCCTTCGCACTGATCCACCTTCCCGCCACCGCCCACTACACCGTTGTCTTCGGCACCCAGCCCGACGGGGCGTCCCTGGTCGATCCCGAGCAGATTGATGCCTGGGTGGCTAACTGGGGCGGCTGGCTGGCCTCGTTGTCGAATGAACCTGCCGTCGTGGCTGCATCCGTCACGGTCGAAACCGCACCCGATTCCGGGGCACGGCTGCGCAGGGAAGTTGAATCGAACATCCATGACAACGCCCCTGACATTGCCAAGGCCATGCTCCGCGAGGCCTTGAACACCTACCCGCAGGGATCGGCCACGATCCGCGCCTGGGTCGCGCTGACGTTCAGCGCCGCTGCCCGGGCCGGCGGCAAACGACGCACCGCCGACGAGATCGCAAGGGATCTCGCCTCACGGCTTCCCAGCCTGACCGAGCGTCTGGAATCCACCGGCGCGGGTGCATGCGCGCCGTTGAACGCCCAGGAACTGTGTGAGGTTGTTCGGGTCGCTTACGACCCGGCAGCGGCCCGGCTCATCGACGAAGCCCACTACCAGGGCACACCCGTTGACCTGGACTGGGGCGATGTCGGACCGTCCGCCCACCAAGCCAACTGGGACGGCTACCGCCACGATTCCGGCCACTCTGTGTCCTGGACAATGACGGGCGCACCCCGCGGACACATCCTGGCATCAGCACTGGCCCGCCTGGTCGCGCCGCACGGGGAGATCGCCCGCAAGCGCGTCACCCTGCTGTACCGGCCGATCGAAGCCGGCCGCGCGGCCGCCATCGTCGAGTCCGACCAGACCAGCGCATTGACCCGGGCCTCCTCGACCAACCGGCCCACTGCACGCGCTCTGGTCGATGCGCGCGCTGCGCAGGCCACCGCAGCGGAGGAAGCCAAGGGGGCCGGGCTGGTCAACTTCGGCATGGTGGTCACGGCCACGGTGCTGTCCGCCCGTGACCTTGAGGACGCCGTCGCCGTGGTGGAGGGCAACCTCGGCCCATCGGCACGTCTGCTGTTGCGGCGCGCGTACGGCTCACAGGATTCTGCCTTTGCCGCGTCTCTGCCACTGGGGCTGGTCCTGCCCAAGCACTTGAAGGTTCCCGAAGAGATCCGCGAGGCCATGTGATGTTCGGCAGCAAGACCAAGCACCAGCGCACACCGGCCCCAACGACGAAGCTCGCCCCCGCGGTCGCCCGCCGCCCGGGCCTGCGGGGCTGGCGCGGCCGCGGACAGGGCGAAGCCGTCTACGTCACCGCCGCCGACGAATGGCGCGGCACCTCCGTCCAGGTCTGCGGTCTCTGGCCATTCGTGGGCGGGTCCGGCACCCCGATCCTGGGAGTGCCGATCGGCGTTCACACCGACACCGGAGCGCCCTTCGGGGCCGATCCCATCAGCTGGTTCATGCACGGCATGATCAACAACCCCTCCATGTTCGTCCTCGGCCTGCCGCACTATGGCAAGTCCACCCTTGTTCGGCACATCGTCCTGGGACTGGCAGGCCGGAGCATCAACCCGTTGATCCTCGGTGACCTGAAACCGGACTACGTTGACCTGATCGAAGCCCTCGGCGGGCAGGTCATCAGCCTGGGCCCTGGCCGCGGCCACTTGAACGTCCTGGACCCCGGTGAAGCCACGGGAGCCGCCGTCAGGCTGCTCGCCTCGGCCGAGGAGCACCGGGCCAAGGCGAACCGGACCCTGAACGATCCAGAGGGCGACCAGGCCGCGGCCGCGCAGCTGCTCGCTGCAGCGGCGAAGGCGGAGAAGCTGGCCGAACAGCTGATGGCCGACTCGCACAACCGGCGCCTGAACATGATCACCGCGCTGATCACCATCGTGCGCAACGCCAAGCCCAGCGCCCACGAGGAATCCCTGATCGACCGGGCCCTGCACATCCTGGACGAACGCCTGGACCGCGTGCCCCTCATCGGGGACCTGATCGAGGTCATCAAAGACGCCCCCGACGAGCTGCGCGCGATCGCCCTGGACCGTGGCGACATGAGCCGCTACCTCGACGCGACAGACCAGCTGCGCCAGTCGCTGTACTCCCTCGACGGCTCGGGCCGATTCTCCGACATGTTCTCCAAACCCACCGACCAGCCGATGGACCTGACCAAACCCGTGGTCTTCGACCTCTCAGGAATCTCCGACACCCAGCGAGACATCCAAGCGGCCTGCCTGCTGGCCTGCTGGTCAACAGGGTTCGCCACCGTCCAGGTCGCCCACACCCTGGCCGACGCCGGCCTGGAGCCGCGCCGCAACTACTTCGTCGTCATGGACGAACTCTGGCGGGCCCTGCGCTCCGGCGAGGGCATGGTCGACCGGGTCGACTCACTCACCCGGCTCAACCGTACCGAAGGCGTCGGGCAGGCAATGATCACGCACACCATGAGCGACCTCGAAGCCCTGCCCACCGAATCCGAACGGATGAAAGCCCGCGGATTCGTCGAACGCTCCGGCATGGTCGTCTGCGGCGCGCTCCCCGGAGCCGAAATGGAAAAACTCAACAAAGCCGTCACCCTCTCCCGGGCCGAACAAGCCCGCCTCATCTCCTGGGCTGACCCGGGGTCATGGACCGACGTCGGCGGATCCCGCAAACGGGTCCGCCCGGGCCTGGGCAAATTCCTCTTCAAAGTCGGCGGCCGCCCCGGAATCCCCGTCGCCTTGAAGCTAACCAGCGTCGAAAAATCGCTCCACGATACAAACAAGCGCTGGACGATCAGCCGGAACGGCGAAGGGGACAACTGATGGGTGCGCCAAGCAGCGGCAAGCGTTCGGCGATGGATGGCGAAACCATCCTGCTCTGGGTCTTCATCACCGTCGTGGTGCTCGGTGTCGGCTCAGTGGCCGGTGCCGTTCACCTCGGGTCGCTCCTGTCCAAGGATGGCCAGCAGCTGCCAGTGAACCCGTTTGAACTGGTCTTCGGCCTGCTCTCGCACAAGGTCACGTGGCCGGCGGCCGCCACCTGGGTACTGGTCAGCTTCGGCGTCCTCATCGTCGTCGTGGCCGTTCTGGTGGTCCGTGCGGTGCTGCGGAAACGGTCCAAGCGTTCCCGGGTGGACGCCGCTGCCCCGCACATGGCCAAAGAGCGGGACCTGCGCGCTCTGAGCCTGCGCGGGGCCACTGCCACGGCCGAACGTCTCGGAGTTAAGGGCTCACCGGGTGTCCCGGTAGGCAAGACGGTTCTGGGCGGGCAGATGGTCTACGGGTCCTGGGAAGACATGCACATCGACATCTGGGGACCCAGGACGGGCAAGACCACGTCACGGGCGATCCCTGCGATCCTGGCCGCCCCGGGAGCGGCGCTGGTGACCTCAAACAAGCGGGACATCGTTGATGGAACGCGCGACGTCCGCGCCGCCGAGGGCCCGGTCTGGGTCTTCGACCCGCAGTCCGTCGCCCTCGAGGAACCCTCCTGGTGGTGGAACCCCCTGTCCTACGTCACGGACGAGGTGAAAGCGGCACGCCTGGCAGATCACTTCGCGGCCGGCTCCCGCGGCCCGGACGCCAAAACGGACGCCTACTTCGACCCAGCCGGCCAGGATCTCCTCGCCGGGCTCCTGCTCGCCGCGGCCCTCGACGGCCGCCCGATCACACAGGTCCACACCTGGCTGACCCGTCCCGCTGAGGATGAAGCAGTGGACATCCTCAAGGCGCACGGCTTCACCCAGACCGCGAACGCCGTCGGCGGCGTCATCAACGCCCCCGAGAAACAGCGCGGCGGCGTGTACGGCACGGCACTGCAGATGGCCTCCTGCCTCACCAACCGCCGAGTCGCGCGCTGGGTAACACCCCAAGGCGACAAGGACCAGCGGCCACAGTTCGACCCCGCGGAATTTATCCGGTCCAAGGGGACGCTGTACAGCCTGTCCAAGGAAGGCAAAGGAACCGCGGGCCCCTTGGTCACCGCCCTGACCGTGGCCACGGTCGAAGCCGCCGAAGAACTCGCCGTCCACTCGCCCGGAGGCCGGCTGGCCACACCCATGGTCGGTGTTCTGGACGAAGCAGCCAACGTCTGCCGCTGGCGCGAACTGCCGAACCTCTACAGCCACTACGGCTCCCGCGGCATCGTCCTGATGACCATCCTCCAGTCCTGGTCCCAAGGCGTCGAAGTGTGGGGCCGCGACGGGATGCGCAAACTCTGGTCCGCCTCCAACATCAAGGTCTACGGCGGAGGTGTTGCCGAAGCCGAGTTCCTGAACGAGCTCGCCCAGCTGGTGGGGGAGTACCGGTACTCCAACATGACCAGAAGCCGATCCAAACAAGGCACCTCCTACAGCCACGACGACGACCGCAAAGAACGCACCCTGGACGTCTCCGACCTGGCAGCGTTTCCTCGCGGCCGAGCCATCATGTTCGCCTCAGGCGCCCCTGCGGCGCTGCTCGAAACTGTGCCTTGGATGAGCGGTTCGCAGGCGGATGCGGTACGGGCCTCCATCGCCGCACACGATCCCGCAAGCAAGCCGGCGGCAGCGGCCGGGAACCGTTGGATCGCCGCGGGTGCCTCCAATGAGTGAAGGCCTGGGGGAGTGGGACGATGAGCTCGAGGTCACCGCACTCCCCACCGAGCCGGCCGACGAGGAGGACTCGGACGCCCCTGAGCTGTTCTACCCCAACGTCGCCGAATTCGTCAGCGGCAAGCTAGCCACCAGCTACCGCCGGCAAATCAACGTCCAAGGCGGCGTAACCTGGTGCCCGCAATGGTGGAAACACGCCGAAGCGATCAGCCGCCTCGAAGCGCTCTGGCGCGCCTGGGAATTCCTTCGCCTGGACGGCACCACTGGAATGAGCGTTTGGTGGCGCGACCACGCAGACCACCACATGTCAGTCCTGCTCTCAACCGACGGGCCGTTCAAAGGCTGCACCCCAGACGACGGCCACCGCTCCAAACTCGCCCCCTTACCCTGCGAGGAACCGCCCGCCGGGCTGTTCTGACCGGATGCTATTAGCAACGCCCAAGGCGACCACGCGGGCTGTCCATAGTTGGGGTCAATCCGGGTTATCCACGGCTGGAACCGGGAGCCATCGGGAAAGCTCCCTCAACAGCGGTAGCGGTGGATAACCCATCAGGATTGTCCCCGGCTGTGGGCAGAGGCGAACCCGTCACGTATTGCAGCGCATCACGGCGACGCGCCTTGGTCTGTAAATTCAGTCCGATGCAGGGGTGGGTTCAGACGACACCGCGGAATATGTCGCCTCATGCGTTGTAGATATGCTGATGCTATTGAGGGATTTGGGGGCCGGTTGTTAGATCAGATTGCTGTTGTGGGTTCCGGCGACGTCGATTTCAGGTTCCTTGAAACGCGGTTCGGCGGCCCCGCAGGTGCCCGAGATGCGTTCGAACGACTTGTGGCGGATATTGTTGGGATCGTTCATCCCGATGTCCAGGAGGTTCAAGCGAACCCGGGCGACTGGGGTATTGACGCCTACGTCGGCGACCTCGGGCAAGACGGTGAAGTCCATATCTGGCAGTCAAAGTATTTCATCCACGGATTCGGTAAGACGCAGCAGGGTGATGTCCGAGACTCGTACAATGCGGCCCGCAAGGCTGCCCAGGAGAACGGCTACAAGATCGCGTCCTGGACGCTCTGCGTCCCCTGCGAACTGGATGGTCCGATGCTTACCTGGTGGGAAGGGTGGAAAAAGCGAACGTCCAAGGCCCACGACCTCACAGTGAGCCTGCAGACCGCTGGGCGGCTGCGACGCCGACTTCAGGCACCGGCCGCCGCGGGTGTTCGGAACCTCTACTTCTCACCCATATTTACGCTGCCGCAGGCACGTCCTGACCTCGAAGAGCCCCGGGGACTGGAGGAACTTGCCGATGACAGCAAATACGACGGCGCTCTCTTCGTGCTGCAGATGGACGAAGCCGGATTACCCGAAACCTTCGCTGCCCGAGAGGCGTTCTTCAACGCCGAGATCTTGGAGCGCGAGATCACCGACAAGGGCATTCAGCCAGAAATCTCGGCGCTCTCGACGTGGCGTGTGCGGGTTTCATCGACCTGGTCGACAGCCTTCAACACGGCATGTCAGATTTCGACGGACCGGCGCTTACCACAACTGTATAGCGAGGTATTGGAGAGGATCGAGACTAGCCATGCTCAAGAGGCCGCCAGCCTCCGGGCACACGTCCTTCATGGTGTTGGCCTTCTTCATCAAGCCGTAGACAACGGCCGCGCAGGATGGGTTCGGGACTGGCGTGACATCGCCAAAAACCACCGTGCAGCTACGTCGAACAGAACTTCCGACCCAAACAACGGCGAAGGATAAGGGGGATGAGGAACGTGAGCGCCCAGGCTGCCCCCGACGATAACGCAGCATCGACACTGCGCGCGGAGACCATACCCGCCTTTCGGATGGCCCAGATTATGCTTGTGCTGGTGGGCGCAAAGGCCCAGGGAAGCAAGTTGGATCTCGAGCGGCTTTCGGTGATTGAGTTCCTATCGGCAAACCCGTTCCTCGTGGTGGACGAAGATTCTCCTGCTTCTAATCAGCTACGGCTGCAAGGATTTGGTCGCCACTCCATCACCTACGCCTCACCGAGCCAGCGCTTCGTTTCCCGGCGCGAACGGGTGACTTCGGACATCGCCCAACTAGTCGCTTTCGGACTTGTGCAACTCACCGTACACGAGGGGCAGAGAGTCTTCACCGTCACCGAATCGGGACAGCAAGCAGCGGACAGTCTCTACTCCGTATACGCGGACGCATACCGGCTCAGTGTTGCGACGGTTACTCCTATTGTGATGAAGCTGTCTTCACCGAAAATGCGGGAGCGCCTCGAAACATGGCTTCGGGTAGACCCAGTCCTCTTTGACCTCTTCGACAGTCCGACAATGGACGAGTTCGAGTCTGAAGCCTCCGGGCTCCCACCGCGCGACATGCTCTTCTAGGAAACGACGACGCCCATGACGAATCTCCCCGCATTCAACATACGTGCCCTCCGCTTGGTCGGTCCAAAGCACTCGTACCGCGTCGATTTCACAGACCCCCATGACCAGGAGTTGGTCCGCCCGCTGTCGATTATCGCCGGCGAGATCAGCACTGGTAAGACCACCGTGCTTGAGTTCATCGACTGGTGCCTTGGCGCAAAAGAGCACCCCGAACATGATGAGGTGATAGCGAATGTAAGATCCGCTCAGCTCGCCATCGACGTCGTCGGACCGGACACTGACTCCGCCCAGTACGTCGTTGAGAGAGCGCTTGGCACGAAGACAACGAGCGCCTACCTCTACACCGGTGACCTCGACACTATGTCTGGCACCCCAGTCCGATCCTTCACATCCGAACCCTCCGACGCAGAGTCTCTATCCCACTACCTCTTGCAACTGTGTGGCCTCAGTGGACTCCGCCTGGACCAGTCGCCGACTCAGGCAGACTCGAAAACCAACGCATTGAGCTTCAGAGACCTGCAGCCGCTTTGGTTTCTCACTAACCGGAGGCTTGACAACGGCGACCTCGCGTACGAAAGACAACCGCCTCGTTCGATCAAGCTCAACCAAGTCGTGAATATCCTATTCGGCGTATCGGACACCGAGCAGTCGACCCTTTCCCGCGCGGTGGAGGAACTCGGCGCGGAGGAACGGGAGCTCGCGCGAGCTGTCCAGACACTTCGGACGTTCATGTCAGATGCCGGGTTCACAAGCATCAAGGACATTGACTCCGAGTCGGACCAGCTTAGAATCCGGATGGCCGAGCTCAACGCACAAAAGCGGGTTATCGACGACAACATTTCCGCCCGCGGTGACTTCACCGCCGAGCTACGGGCGAACTACGCCGAGAGCGAGAAGCAGGCACAGCGCATCCAGACCGAGCTGCGTGACCGGGACACCCTTGCACGACGGCTTGAACCCCTGCGAGCTCAGTACGCCGATGAAATTCGTCGACTCGATCTCGTCGCTGAATCGGTGAACCTCTTTGACTCGCTAACCGTGGTGACATGCCCGGCATGCCAAAGCAAGCTCCAATCACAGCCCGAGGTCGTTGGGAGTGAGTGCTCACTGTGCCACTCCCACTTGACCACAGATATCACCGACGGCCAGAGCGTTCCCGACCTCAGCACTGAACGACGTAGTCTCGTGCGCCGCCTGAACCAGCTCCTCGCATTCACCCAGGAAGTGCGTGCAGAAGGCGACAAACTTCGGAGGGATCTGGACAACGCCAACGCAGCGGTAAGAGAGGCACAATCAGCGCTCGACCGTGTCTCCGGCGATATTATCTCGCCCTTCTTGACGCAACGCGACGAAATCCAGCAATCACTCGGCGACACGCACGTTGAGCTAAAGACGTTGCTCCGAGCACGGCAGATGCTGCTGCAGCTGCAGCAAAAAGAAGTGGAACTCCTCAAGGCATCTGGTGCCCTTAAGGAAGCGAGAGCGCGCAAAGCGCGATACCTGCAGAATGTCACACCTCGTGATGCGACCCTTTCCACCATCAGTGAACGACTGTTCAAGATCCTTGAAGACTTCGGTTATCCGAAAGTCAGCCTCGTTCATGTCGATAGATACCTCGTGCCGTTTGTCCGCGGACGCCGCTACGACAAGGTCGGTTCCTCTGGAGCCATGACGCTCATCGCACTCGCCTGGGAACTCGCGCTCTTCGAGTTGGCGTTCGAGCAGGGGTCAGGTCATCCCGGTTTCGTCATCGTCGACAGCCCTCAGAAGAACCTCGTCCCGGGAGCTGTCAGCCTCCCGACTCCGCGAGGTTCGGACGATGAGGATGCGGAAGTCGACCAGTTCATCCGAGCACGCAGCCGCAACATCGTGGAAAACATCTACCGCCACGTCCAAAGCTGGCTCGCCAGGCATGCAGGCGCGCAGATCATTTTCGTCGATAACCAACCTCCGTCGACTGTCAATCAGCACATCGTGGTCCGCTACTCGCAGAACCCTGATGACCCACCGTATGGTCTCATCGAGAATGAAGACGGTCACGCTTGAGGGCAGGGAAAGAGGAATTGTGCCTAGGGGTACCTTCGTAGCGGCGTCGAAACTTTCAGCTTGCCTGGCCGTCCAAGTGCCCGGAGAATGTCAGACTGGGCCCCAAGACCTGCTCAGTGCACTGTCCGAGTAGCGGCACAAAGACCCTAACCAGACAGACCTAAGGTGCCCGGCCTGACGTCAGGTTGGGGTGTGCCTGACCTCGATAAGTCCATTACGCCTTGAAACCGCCGCAGATAAGGCGTGGCGATCAACGGCTGGATTCACGATTCTCGGCGGATAGTACGAACCTGCCAGCCGTCCTCCCGGCGGTATGTTCGTCCACCTCTCCCATAGGAGAGCTTGAGCCGGATGATGCCTTGATCCGAAGCCAAGTCTTCGATTACTCCAGGTCCGATGACTAGGCCGTCATCGAGCACCTCGATCTCATCACCGGGTCTGATCCCATTCCAATCGAAGATTTCGAAAGACATGGCGTTATGAAGCCTCCGTTGATTACTTCGGTAGGGACGTCTAATTCACAGGGAGTTCTTGTACCCGAAAATGATGGTAGTCGAGGCGGTGACTACCTACGTTTTACTAACGAAAGCAAAGCGGCGGTGACGTTCCGGCGCAGATGGCTCAGCTTGGCAGTGCCGACAATTGCGGTGTGCATGCCGGGCGCGTGGGCCGTGAAGCGCAGGGCGGACTCCGCCCAATCCAAGTCCCCTGGATCATGTCCGAGTGCCTGTGCCGTTCCCAATTGAGCTCTGCGGAGTGCCCGGTCCGTCGGTCGACGAAACCACCACGGCGCGTTCGCGATCGGGCGCTTGGCGATCATCCCAGTTCGGGCCGCTGGCCGAGTACGTGTTTGAGATTCTGCTGATCAGCTATGTTGACGCTGGTTCGATGGAACCGAACCGGCTGGAATACACAGTGAAGGCGAAAGGCTCATTGTCACCGCTGGTGGCCGGCGACACCGATCTTACCGGCAGCGACGGCCTCGTCCAGGGCCTCTTGAAGATCACCACGCCACAGAACCTCGATTGGCAGGAGTGTAGATAGAAGATGTCGATCCGATCCGACTGGCATGGCCGCCGATAACCATAAGGAATTTTCGACGCATCAACCGAGGAGGTGCACCCAACAAGGATTGTGGCAGCACAGCGGATGACAGGCAACTGCGGGAGGTCCCACCGTCGCCTGTCATCCTTTATCATGGGCTAGCTCATTGAGGTGCCGGCAGTTAGCGCTGGAGAGCGGCGCTTCCGCTCTTTCCTGCTTCGTCACGGGCGGCAGCGTCGTTAGTGCTGAAGCTGTCCGCGCTCCCATAATCGGATCCCAGGCTGCGCGAGCGGTGAAGCAGGCCGAGCACTGAGCCGATGGTGATCACCACGTGAACCACAGCAAGAACAATTACGGCCAAGATGGAACCGGTGGCATTGAACAGGTACTGACCCATCATCGGGGCCGTCCCGGCGAACACCGTTGAGCTGAGCTGGTAGCTCAGCGATATGCCGGTGTAGCGGATGTTTGGCGGGAACGACTTGGCCAGGATGCCTGCCAACGCTGCGTAGTACATGGAATGCGGGATGGTGGCCAAGGCCATGCCGATGACAGCCAGCAGGTAGTCGCCCGTACCGATCATCATGAACATCATCGGCAGGACCAAGAGCTCCGGCAGCAGCATCAGCAATACGGCCTTGCGCAGGGTGAGCTTGGACGCGATCACTGCTCCGAAGGGCTGCACCAGGAACTGCACCACGAGTGAGATCGTCACGATGGACAGGAAGTTTTGCCTGGTAAAGAGTCCTTCATCAACGGCCCATGCAAGCGCAAAGGTGCCCTTGAAGTAGGTTGCCGAGACTGCAATGACACACGCACCGATGCCCAGCGCCACAATGCCCTTGGAGTTACGCAGCACGTCACGCAGCGGTGCCTTGGCCACGGTCTTGGTCTCCATCAGCGCCCGCATGGCCGGGGATTCTTCGATGCTCAACCGGATAAACAATCCGATGGCTACCAGGACGGCTGAGAGGAGGAAGGGAACGCGCCAGCCCCAGCTCATGAAAGCCTCGTCCGGAAGCTGTGCCACGCCAAGCCAGACGAGCGTTGAAAGAAGATTGCCCATCGGGGAACCCTGCTGGGCGAAGGCACCGTAGATGATGCCCTTGCCCTTGGGTGCGTGTTCGGCCGCAAGGACGACGGCGCCTCCCCACTCGCCTCCCATGGCGATGCCTTGGATGAGTCGGAGCGCCACCAGGATGACCGCTGCCCAGCTGCCTACCTGGGCGTAGGTGGGCAGGAGGCCGACGGCGGTGGTGCAGATGCCCATCATGAGCAAGGTAGTGACGAGGGCTTTCTTGCGGCCGAGTTTGTCGCCGATGTGGCCGAAGATGATTCCGCCGAGGGGCCGGGCCAGGAATCCTACCCAAAAGGTTGCGAAGGCGGCGAGGGTGCCGACCGCTTGGTCTTCGGCGGGGAAGAAGATCTTGCCAAAGACGAGAGCCGAGGCCGTCCCGTAGGCGTAGAAGTCATACCATTCGACGGTGGTGCCGGCAAACGATGCGATGCCTGCTTTCCGGGCCATCTTCTGACGGAACTGGGCTGCGCCGGATTCCGTCCCTTGTAGTTCGCTCATAACAACTCCATTGTCTGACTGGCGGCACCTTGTGATTCAGCGCACGGTGATTTTCCTTCCCAACCTTGACAGTCAAAACCTAGACCGTCCAATATCTAATCGGACCTACAGTAAGTGCTAAATTTTACTAATCCTTCAGAGCTGGCAGTTTGTCGAGAATCAGTGCTCTGAAGCTGCCGGCGTCGGAAGCAACCGCTCGGCGATCTCCAGGACAGCATTCGTTGCCGCCGCGGAGTTTTCCTTTCTCCACGCGAGGACGGCCGCAATCCGGGGGAGGTCGTCCTCCAGCTCCCGGTATACGAGTCCCGGGGTGTCGATGTGCTGCACGGAAGACACTGTGATGGTCACACCGACCCCGGCGGCGACCAGTCCGAGGATGGTGTAGGAGTCCGGCGCTTCCTGCATGATCCGGGGCGTGAAGCCGGCCCCCATGGCCACATGGATCAGTGCGTCACGGACGGTCGATCCTTGGGTGCCGGGGAAAGTCACAAAGGGTTCGCTCGCCAGGTCAGCTATCCGGATTGTTTCCCTGCCCGCCAGCGGGTGGTCCGACGGGAGGGCGGCCACCATCCGTTCGTATTCATAGACGCGCGTTGCCACGCTCTGGTTGTTGACGGGAAGGCGTGCGAACCCGATGTCCAGCTGGCCGGCTGCCACCTCGGCGACGGCTTTGCCGGCATAGGTCTGCCCTTTGAGTACGAGTTCGATGCCGGGCTGCTCGGCCCGGACGGCCCGTGCCAATACGGGCAGAACGTTTCTGCTGCTGGCTCCGGCGAAGCCCACCACCACTCTGCCGACGATTTCGGAGCTCCCGAAGAGTGCAGACCGGCGGGCGATGTCCACATCGGCCATGACCTGTTTGGCCGGGCCGAGCATCGCTTTGCCACTGTCGGTGAGGCTCACTGAGCGGGTGTTCCGGTGAAACAGCTCAACTCCCAGCTCTTTTTCCAGAAGGCGGATCTGTTGGCTCAGTGCGGGTTGTGCCATGTGCAGCCGGGCGGCAGCCCGTCCGAAATGTAGCTCCTCAGCCGTAGCGATGAAGCCTGCCAGATGTCTCAGTTCCATTGGATGCCCATCGATCAAGAACTTTTTGCTATCACAGCATTGTGATTTATGTATTGGACCATTATATATATCGACTGCGAGCATAAGGGGAACCTGATATCCGGAAGGCAGTTCCCTTGGCAGAAAAAATGTTCTCCCTCCAGAACGCGATCGGCACTTTTGTATCCGACGGCGACGTCGTAGCGCTGGAAGGATTTACGCACCTGATCCCCTTCGCCGCAGGCCACGAAATCATCCGTCAGCGCGTGAAAGGCTTGACGCTTGTCCGGATGACTCCGGACATCATCGCCGACCAGATGGTCGCGGCCGGCTGCGTTGACACGATGGTCTTCGCCTTCACCGGCAACAGCTCGGTGGGTTCACTCTATGCGGTGCGCCGCGCCATCGAGTCGAACGGTACCGGCGGACTCAAGCTTGAGGAATACAGCCACTACGGCCTCCTTGCACGGTATCAGGCGGGCGCGGCCGGAATCCCCTTCATGCCCGTCCGCTCCTATGCGGGCAGCGACCTCGTTGGCATCAATCCCCAGCTGAGGAAGGTAGCGTCCCCGTACGAGGAGGATGTCGAGACCTACGTGGTGCCTGCACTGAATCCCGATGTTGCGATTATCCACGCCCAGCGGGCGGACCGGCACGGAAACGTGCAGAGCTGGGGAATCCTGGGACCGCAGCAGGAGGTTGCCTTCGCTTCCAAACGCACCATCCTGCTCGTTGAGGAGATAGTCGACGACGACATCATCCGCTCCGACCCCAACAGAACCCTTATCCCCGGTTTCGTCGTGGATGCAGTGGTGGAGTGCAAGTATGGGGCACATCCTTCTTTCGCCCAGGGCTACTACGACCGCGACAACGACTTCTACCGCTCGTGGTCCGCCATCAGCAAAGACCCGCAGCGGCTCCAAGCCTGGATCCAGGAATGGATCCACGAAACGGGCGGCCACGAAGGCTACCTCACCAAACTTGGCGAGGACTTCTTCCACCGGCTGACACCAACCCCTCACCTGTCCAGCCCTGTCAACTACGGGAGCGTCCTATGACCAGCGTCATCGAAAAGGCAACCGCACCGGCTTCATCTCCGGCCTACACCGTCAGCGAACTCCTGGCAGTGGTCAGCTGCCGCTACCTGCAGGGCAAACGGCGGGTATTTGCAGGCATCGGCCTGCCCACCCTTGCTGTGGCGCTGGCACAGAAGTCCACCTCTCCGGACATTGAGCAGGTGTACGAATCGGGAGTTTGCGGCGCCCACCCGCCGAAACTTCCGGAAACCATCGCCGATGCCTCCTTGGCCACCGGCGCGGAAACCATCCTGACCATGCCCGTGCTGTTCGGCTACGTCCTGCAGGGCGGCTGGATCGATGTCGGCTTCCTCGGCGCGGCACAAATCGACAGGTTCGGCAGCCTGAACACCAGCGTCATCGGCCCCTGGGATGCGCCCACCGTCCGCCTTCCCGGATCCGGCGGGGCGATAGAGGTGATGGCGAACTCCCAGGAAGTCTTCGTTGTCATGCGCCGGCACAACACAACATCCTTCGTCCGGGAACTCGACTTCTGCACCAGCCCTTCGCCAATAGCAGCACGCCGGGCCGATCCCAAAGTGCCCACAAGGGGAGCCGGCGTGACCACCGTCATCAGCGAGCTCGGCGTGTTCACCTCAGATGCTGAAGGTGAGCTGTGCCTGGCCAGCATCCACGAAGGGGTGACCGTGGAGCAGGTCCGCGAGCAGACCGGTTGGCCCGTCAAGGTGCTGGACAGCGTCACGGTCACGCCGCCGCCCACCGAAGAGGAACTCCGGCTCCTACGGGACGACATCGACCCCGGCCGGGTCTACCTGCGGTGACGGAAAAGAGGGAAACGAATGTTTAGTCCCACTATGTTCACCGGCCGCACCGCGCTGGTCACCGGCGGCACCTCCGGCATCGGCCTGGCCATTGCCGAACGCCTGGGATCCCTCGGGGCCCGGACGGCAATCATCGGGCGCGATGAGCACAAACTTGAGGCCGCCACCGCCGCCCTGGCGGACAAAGGACTGGACGCCAGAGGCTACCAGGCGGACGTACGCGACGAAGCAGCCGTTCTGGACGCTCTCGAAGCCATCGAGGCGGACTTCGGCCCCGTGGGCCTGCTCGTGAACAACGCCGCGGGGAACTTCCGGGTGAACCCCCTGGACCTAACTCCGAACGGCTGGAACGCCGTCGTCGATATTGTCCTCAACGGCACCTGGAACCTCACGCAGGCGGTGGGCCGCCGCGCCATCGGCTCGTCATTGCCCTTGTCGGTGGTGAATATCGGCACCTCCGCGGCGCTGCTGGGCAACCCCGAGACTGTCCATTCCGCCAGCGCGAAGGCCGGGGTGCTTGCGATGACCAAGTCGCTGGCTGCGGCCTGGGCGCCGCATGGCATCCGTCTGAACGTCCTCACCCCCGGGCTGACGGCGGGCACCGGCGGCGCCGGAATCCTGTACGGAACCCAAGCGGAGATTGACACGCACCTGGCTACCATTCCGCTGGGAAGGCTGGCACGGAAAGAGGAAATTGCCGATGCCTGTGCCTTCCTGCTCAGCGACGTCGGGGGTTACATCACGGGGACCGAGCTCCTGGTCGACGGCGGCAGGCGGCTAACCGGCCACTGACGCCGTCTCGGCATACCGCGCGAGATAGGCGGTTTCAGTGGGCGTGAGTTTCCGGGGGCGGTTCGATTGAGGGTCCAGCGGGACCAGCGTCGTAGTGCCCGTAAACGCGGTGGCGCCTTGCTGGATCCCCGTATGCCGGACGGTGAAGGATCCGTTGCCAATCCGTGAGATGTCGAGCACCAATGTGAGCTCGGGCCCGTAGCTGACCGGCCTGATGTACTCGACGTTCAGGGAGGCGACAACCTTAGGACACTGGAAGGAGTCCAGCCCTTCAGCGGCTGCTTTCGTGTTGAGCCAGACTACGCGGGCCTCCTCCATGAGTGTGACGATGCGGGCATTGTTGATGTGCCCGTTAAGGTCCTGGTCAGACCAGCGCAGCGGCATGACCATTTCAAAGCGCTCAGGCATGCCGGCCGCCCGTGATTTCGAGGACGGTTCCGGTCATATAGCTGGACATCCCGCTGGCCAGGAACAGCACCACGCTGGCAACTTCCTCGGGCTCGCCGAACCGGGTCAGCGGGATCTCGGAGAGCTTCTTTTCGAGGACGTCCGGGCGCAGCGATTCCACCATCTCGGTCCGGATAATCCCCGGCTGAATCGCGTTCACCCGGATGCCGGCGAACCCCAGTTCTTTGGCCGCTGCCTTGGTCAGGCCAACGATTCCGGCCTTCGCCGCGCTGTAGTTGGTCTGGCCCGCCATGCCCACCTTGCCCGAGATCGAGGACACATTGATGATAGAACCCTGTGTTCCCAGCTTTCGCATGACATCTGCCGCGGCCCGCGTACCCAGCCAAGCGCCCTTCAGATGCACAGAGACCACGTCATCGAAGTCGGTTTCAGTCATCTTGCGCATCGTGGCATCCCTGGTGAAGCCGGCGTTGTTGACCATGACGTCCAGGGATCCGAAGGTATCGACGGCGGAAGTTGCCGCGGCGGCGATGTCCTCTGCCGAGGTCACATCGCAAGCGATGGTCACTACGTTTTTACCCAGCGTCTCAGCTGCCCGGTCCAGCGCCTCGCCATCGAGGTCGGCAAGAACGATGTTGCTGCCCTGCGCTGCCAGTGCACGGGCTGTTGCGAGACCAATGCCCCGCGCTCCCCCGGTGACCACGCTGGTCTTGTCCTGCAACAGCAAAGTGTGCTCCTCAATTCGGTTAATACTGTTCATGATCCGGTGAAGACGGGGCGGTCACGTTGTGCGAAAGCCCGCTTGCCCTCCGCGAAGTCGCTGGAAAAATAACATGCCGGCTGGGCTCCGCCTTCGGCAGCGAGCGCATCCTCCCAGGAGGGCAACCCCTCCGCCAAGGCCTTCTTGATGCCGACGACGGTGAGCGGCGCCAGGGCGGCCAGTTTTCGTGCCTTGGCAGCGGCTTTTGCCGTTAGATGCTCTGGTGCATAGGTGCAGTCAGCCAGTCCGAGGCGAAGGCATTCTTCCGCTCCGACGGTCCGACCCTCGAGCAACAGCTGCCTCGCTTTGGCTACACCAACGCGTGCTGCCAGGCTGTGCAATATTCCACCGTCGGGCAGGAGTGCCAGCTTGGAGAAAGGAAACATGAACCGGGCGTCGTCCGCCACGTAGATATAGTCGCAGGCCAACGCGATGCTGGCCCCCAAACCTGCAGCAGCGCCCTCAACGACGGCGATGGTAGGCCGCGTGAAGCCGCTCAATTGACGCACCATGGTGGCGACCTGGGCCAAGCGATCGCGGGCGGCTTCCAGGTCCGCCGGCGGCATGGCCGCGAGGTCACCCCCGGCGCAGAAGTTGCCGCCAGCGCCGCGAAGCACCAGTGCCCGGACAGAACTGTCTGAGCGGGCTCCCCGGAGGGCATTGACGAATTGCCCTCGCATGTCATCACCCATGGCGTTACGACGGTCCGGGTCATTGAGCACTAACGTCAGGACGCCGTTGTCCACGGCTGATGTGATGAACAACGGGCGCTTCCTCCCAGGTTTTTGCTGCATCTGCTTTAGCTACCTTCCCACCGGGAATTAGAAATCTCCAATATGCATTCGCTATCTGGCTGAGAAGGATTTTGCATGAATCTTGAGTCTTTGCTTGGCGGATGCGCTGACGTAACCTGGGGGCTATTGGTTAAGCGGGCGCAGAGGCTTCGTTACGGCCTGCCGGGCCATACCCGTTCCGCCAATGAGAGGACCGGGGGGAGGGCCGGGTTGTCCGAGGTCCCGCGCCACGCCATCCGCAGGTAGATCGGCAAGGTCTCGTCGAGCACCCGCAGGAAGTGCACATGAGGGTCAGTCACGTTTTCCGCCACGGTTGAAACAGTCAGGGAACATCCCACCTCCGCCCCGACGAGCGCCATCGCGGTCCATGAATCGGGTGCCCTTTGCACAATCTCGGCGTCGAACCCGGCTCCCAGACTTAACCTGCGCAGCCGGTCGCCCAGGACAGAGCCCTCGTGTGGCGGCAGGGCCACGAACGGCTCGCCTGCAAGCGCCGCGAGATGCACCTCGTTCTGCGAGGCCAGCCGGTGGGATGCCGGGACGGCCATGACGAGATGTTCCTGCACGATGATGCGGGTTTGGATACCAGCAGGTACGAAATCCCACCGTCCAAGGCTGATGTCCACTTCGCCACGGAGCACGCGGGCAAGGGCAGGGAGCGCGAAGTTTTGGCTGTTCAAGCGGAATTCGATCTCTGGGTAAACCTTTCGTACCTCCCGGGCGAGCACGCCCACAAGTACGTGGGTCGATGCACCGGCATAAGCGAGCTTGACCGTTCCGGCTTCCCCGCGACCGGCTGCGAGAGCGCTGGCCTTGGCGTTCTGCGCGGCGGCGAGGATCTGTTGGGCCGGGGCGATCAGCGCCTCGCCGGCCGCGGTCAGCTGGACACTGCGTGTGCTGCGGACAAAAAGGTCCGTACCGATATCCCGTTCGAGTTGCCGCACTATCCGGCTGACCGGTGGCTGCGCCAGGTGGAGCCGTTCGGCCGCACGCCCAAAATGCAGTTCCTCTGCCACCGCGAGGAACACCCGCAACTGTTGAGTCTCCATCCAAACATTCTTACAGATATCGAAATAATCCGACATCCAATAAGTATTGGACCAGCTGTAATGGCGGGTGGGATAGTGAAGAAGCCCCCTATGGAAAAGGACTCCATGACACCGCAGCATCTACCTGCCACCCGGATCGCTTCCCAATGGTTGATGCGCCTCCACAGACGCCCGCCTGCCGTACCCCGTAATGATGCTCCCCGGGGAATCGAATTCGCACGGCGCCTCGTATTCGAAACCGGTGGTGGAAGTGGGACCTGAGGCCTTGGCCGGCGTCCGCAACCCCGGCACCTTCCCAGCAAGCCCCACCAGCTACGACCTCACCCTGCCCCGGCATCGACACCTACCGCGGTGACATCCTCAACTGGCCTGCCGCCCCGGCCCCGCAAACCTGAACACGATAAGGACCTATCATGACCATTACCCCCACGGGCACCGCTGCGGTCTCCGATTACTTCCGGCTCGACGACGGATTGTCGCCGGAGGAAATGGCTGTCCGTGACAAGGTTCGGGCGTTCGCCGAACAGCGGGTCCTGCCCATCATTAACGACTACTGGGAAAAGGCCGAGTTTCCCGAGGAACTGCTGCGGCCGCTGGCTGAGCTTGGCATTATCGGCACCTTCATTCAGGGCTATGGTTGCCCCGGGATGAGCCGGAAGGCCGCAGGTATGGTGGCGCGGGAGATGGCCAGGGCCGACGGCAGCATCAACACCTTCCTGGGCGTGCACTCCAATCTGTGCATGGGTGCCTTGAATATGCTCGGCAGCGACGAGCAGCGACGGCGCTGGCTCCCTGAGATGGCCAGGCTCACAAAAACCGGTGCCTTTGCTTTGACCGAACCCGACCACGGGTCCGACTCGGTGGCCCTGGAAACCAGCGCAACCCGGGAAGGCGACACCTGGGTCATCAACGGCCACAAACGCTGGATCGGCAACGGCCACGCGGCTGATGTCATCGTGCTGTTCGCCCGCAACACAGAGGACGGCAAGGTCAATGCCTTCGTCGTCGAGAAGGACGCGAACGGCAACCACCCGGAAGGCTACGACCCCACGGTCATCACCGGCAAGATCGGCAAGCGCGCCATCCTGCAAGCCGATATCGTCATCCAGAACATGCGGATCCAGGAGACCAACCGGCTGGAGAACTGCCGGTCCTTCGCCGACGTCTCCCGCGTCCTGCAGGCCACCCGCGGCGGCGCCGCCTGGGAAGCAGTGGGCCATGCGATGGCCTGCTTCGAGATTGCCGTCGACTACGCCGCCAAACGTGAACAGTTCGGCAACCCGATCGCCAGCTACCAGCTGGTGCAGCACCGGCTTGCCAACATGCTCAGCGAGCTGACGGCCATGCAGCTGATGTGCAACCGCATGGCTGAACTGGCTGACCAAGGCAAGCTGACCAACGCCATGGCATCCATGGTCAAAATGTCGACTTCCCAGAAGGGCAAGTGGATCTGCAACGAAGCACGGGAACTGCTTGCCGGTAACGGCCTGCTGCTGGAGAACCACGTGGCCCGCCACCTGACGGACATGGAAGTGGTGTCCACCTACGAAGGCACCGACTCAATCCAGGCACTGCTCGTAGGCCGCGACATCACCGGCATCTCAGCCTTCCGTTAATCACCCTTGCCCTGAACAGCGGCCGCACATCCACCCACCCAGGAGAATTCCCATGCCCGAAGCATTCCTCATCGGCGGGGCACGAACCCCCGTCGGCCGCTACGGCGGCGCCCTGTCTTCCATCCGACCGGACGACCTCGCCGCACTCACCGTGCAGGCCGCCGTCGAACGCGCCGGCCTTGACCCGGCCCTCGTGGACGAGGTGATCCTCGGCAACGCCAACGGCGCCGGCGAGGAGAACCGCAACGTCGCACGCATGGCCTGGCTCCTGGCCGGATTCCCGGACACCGTCCCGGGCATCACCGTCAACCGCCTCTGCGCCTCCGGCCTGAGCGCCATCATCATGGCCTCCCACATGGTCAAGGCCGGCGCCGCGGACATCGTGGTCGCCGGCGGCGTCGAATCCATGTCCCGGGCCCCGTGGGTCATGGAAAAGCCGGACAGGGCCTTTGCTAAACCGGGTGCCGTCTTTGACACCTCCATCGGCTGGCGCTTCCCCAACCCCGCCTTCCAGTCCGGAGAACTCTCACATGACGGGAAGGCCACCTACTCCATGCCGGAAACGGCCGAGGAAGTAGCCCGCGCCTTCAACATCTCACGCGAGGACGCCGACGCGTTCGCTGTCCGCTCGCATGAGCGCGCCCTCGCCGCCATTTCGGCCGGCCGCTTCGCCGACGAGATCATGCCCGTCACGGTCAAGGGCCGCAAGGGCGCCGAAACCATCGTGGACACGGACGAAGGCCCGCGCCCCGAGACCACCCGGGACGTCCTGGCCGGCCTGCGGCCCGTGGTCAGGGGCGGCAGCGTGGTCACCGCCGGCAACTCCTCGACCCTTAACGACGGCGCCTCAGCAATCATCGTCGCTTCCGAGGCCGCCGTGGAAAAGTACGGCCTGACAGCCCGCGCCCGCATTCTCGACGGCGCCTCCGCCGGCGTCGCCCAGGAAATCATGGGCATCGGGCCGGTCCCCGCCACCCGCAAAGTCCTGGAACGGACCGGCCTCACGGTGGGGGACCTGACCGCCGTCGAGCTCAACGAAGCCTTCGCCTCACAGGCGCTGGCCTGCATACGCGAGCTGAAGCTCGAACCGGACACCGTCAACAACGACGGCGGCGCCATCGCCTTGGGCCACCCGCTCGGCTCCTCCGGGTCGCGGCTGGTCATCACCCTGCTGGGCCGGCTCGAGCGGGAAGCCTCTGAGGGCCGGAAGCTGGGGCTTGCCACGATGTGCGTCGGCGTCGGCCAGGGCACGGCGCTGCTGCTGGAGGGGCTCTCATGACGGAATTGGCGTACGAGGCCGGCACGGAGTTGGGTGCCGCGGGTTTCGAAACGCTGCGGGTTGAGGAGCGGGGGGACCGCTTGGCGGTACGGCTGCACCGTCCGGAGGTCCGCAATGCCATCGACCAGGCCATGGTGGATGACCTGCACCGGGTGTGCGCGTACCTGGAACGGACCCCGAAAATCCTGATCCTTTCGGGCACGACGGGGAACCCGGAAACCGGAGCCAAGGGCATCTTCGCCTCCGGTGCCGACATCGCGCAGCTGCGGGAGCGGCGGCGCAAGGACGCCCTAGCCGGGATCAACTCCGGGGTTTTCGACAGGATCGCGAAACTGCCCATGCCCGTCATCGCCGCCCTGGACGGCTACGCGCTGGGCGGCGGCGCGGAACTGGCCTACGCGGCGGACTTCCGCATCGGCACGCCCGCGTTGCGGATGGGCAACCCGGAAACGAACCTCGGCATCCTCGCCGCGGCCGGTGCCACCTGGCGGCTGAAAGAGCTGGTCGGTGAACCCGTGGCCAAGCAGATCCTGCTGGCGGGCAAAGTCCTCACCGGCGAAGAGTGCCTGGCCGTCGGCCTAATCACGGAGCTAGTGGAGCCCGGGCAGCTTCTGGACGCGGCCCACGCCCTGGCGGATTCCATCACGGCGCAGGACCCGCTGGCCGTGCGGATCACCAAGACCGTGTTCCACGCCCCGCGGGAAGCCCACCCCGTCATCGACACCCTGGCCCAAGGCATGCTCTTCGAGTCCCAGGCAAAATTTGACCGCATGCAGGCATTCCTCGACAGGAAGAAGTAGTAAATGAACAACCCAATGGCAGCCGGGCGACCCGGCCTCCCCTCCAGCTTCCCCGCCCGCGTTGGCGTCCTCGGCGGCGGCCGGATGGGCGCCGGCATCGCCCACGGTTTCCTGGTCAGCGGGGCAGAGGTTGTGGTGGTCGAGCGCGACGAAGCGTCCGCGCAGACGGCCCGCGAACGCGTGGAAGCCTCCGCGGCGAAAACCATCGAGCGCGACCCCGGGGGAGGCAACCTCGACGAGATGCTCTCCAGGCTGAGAGTCTCCGTCGACTACCAGGAATTCGCGGAGCGTCAGCTGGTGGTGGAAGCCGTCCCGGAGGATTGGGCTCTGAAGGTGGCGGCGCTGCGCAAGGTGGAGGATCACATCAGGCCCGGCACAGTCCTTGCCTCGAACACGTCCTCGCTGTCAGTATCAGGGCTGGCAGAGGAACTGGCACGCCCTCAGGACTTCCTCGGCCTGCACTTCTTCAACCCAGTACCGGCCTCCGCCCTGATCGAGGTGGTCATCGGAAAGCAGACCCGCCCCGAACTCATCGAGCAGGCGCGGGGCTGGGTGCAGGAGTTGGGGAAGACCGCCGTCGTGGTCAATGACGCCCCCGGCTTCGCCTCCTCTCGGCTGGGAGTAGCAATCGCGCTGGAAGCGATGCGCATGGTCGAAGAAGGCGTTGCCAGCGCCGAAGACATTGACAACGCCATGGTCCTTGGCTACAAACACCCCACCGGGCCACTGCGCACCACCGACATCGTGGGCCTGGACGTGCGGCTGGGCATCGCCACGTACCTCCACGAAACGCTGGGTGAGAGGTTCGCCCCGCCGCAAATCCTCCGCGACAAAGTGGCCCGCGGCGAGCACGGCCGCAAGACCGGCAGGGGTTTCTTCGACTGGAATTGACCGGAGCAGCGTCCTTCGTATGTCCTTCTCCCCGCCAGGCTCATTCACGATCGATGGCGGCGTCCGGTAGTGCTCCGCCTCAAGGATCGCTTTTCCGACGTCGCCGTTCAGCCCCGCAGGTACGTGTTCGTATATCGGATCGCTCCGACGTGCTGGGCGCGTCGGATGAGCGGCCGAACTCCGGGGAAGCTTTCTTTAGGTCAGGCCTTAGCTTGGCTCCTACCCGTGGGCCGTCTGAGCGCAGGAAGGGAAGTCAGATTTCTGGTCTTAGAGGGCCCGCGTTGGCGTGTTGCGTCCACGGCAGAGGCATCCGGTGCCCGCGATCGTGGGGTCGGATGGGGCGCCGGGGGGCCGACCGAGGGAGGAGCGACGTGCGCGCAAAAGATTCAGGGCGGACTCCCGAACCGGGTGATAAGAACTTCGATTACCAGTCGCTCGGTGCGTGGGGCAGGGAGTGGCTAGTCGGTCTTACAAGTCAGGCCGAGTATCTGACAGGCGCCCTTCATTGCGTCGCTGTCGTGGTGAAATCCCTCGGGCCTGATGTGCCGAAGCTTTGGGCCGAGGGGCCCGTCGTCGGGCCGTTCGAAGAGTGCTGCAGCTCTGTGGTCTCGTAGATTCCGTGCGGCCGTTGCTTAGGTGACTTAATGCGGTCGGGCGTCTTTCAAGGCTGCGGCGTCGAGATCCGCCTGGCCGAGTCGGAGAGCCATGCCGATGACGTGCGGATACAGGACCATGATGGAGCCGGAGTCCGTGACGGCACGGTGGTGCCGGTCAGTACGGCTGTGGTCGCAGCGCGGGCGTCACGCCATTCGCTGGCGACTTGGCCGGGCGGCACGGTAGGGTGCAGCACTGCGTCTTCATTGTCTTCAAGGATCTCGTGCAGCTCCATGGCGGGAGGTCCTACGCGCCGCAAATTCGATGTCAGCGGGGGAGAACCGGTCTTTCCGGTAGTTCCGCCGGATCTTCCATAAGGGATCGTGGTGGAGGTTTGGCGGTTCCCAGAGCAGGTTAGAGCCCGGGGGCCTCGCCGAGGTCTGCACGGAGCTGCGACAAGCGTGCATAGGCGTTGTCCCGGTAGGCCAGGAGCGCTGCCTGGTCCGGGGTGTCGATGTCTAGGAAACCGTGCCCCCTCTTCAGCCCAAGGTTTCCGCCCTTGACCGTCGCGGTAAGCGCCTCCGGGGCGGAGAAACGATCGCCATACGCTTTTTCGAGGGTGCGGTACGCGGATTCGTAAACGTCGAGTCCGGCCATATCTCCGATAGCGAAGGGACCGAAGAGCGCGAGGCGGAATCCGAATGTGTTGCTCACAACAGCGTCAATCTGCTCGGGCGTGGCGATGCCGTCGTCAACGATCCGGACTGCTTCCTTGTAGAGGGCGAACTGGAGCCGGTTGGCGACGAATCCTGGCGTGTCGGCCACCCGGGCCGGTGTCTTGCCCAGGCTACGAACGAGCTCCTCGGCGAGGTCAACGACATCGGGGGCGGTGTGCGGGCCGGGTATGAGTTCAACCCCCGGGATGAAGGGGGCAGGATTCATCCAGTGCACGCCGAGGAACCGCTCCGGACCGACAACCGATAAGGCAAGTTCTCCGATGGGGATGGCGGAGGTGTTAGAGGCGATGACCGCTGTGGGCGGTGCGGCCGCCGAGATCCTGCGGAGGATACCGGACTTCAATGCCGGTTCTTCGGGAACCGCTTCGGCGATGTAGTCCGCCGCGGCCACGGCTTCTTCTATGCTCTCCGCAGCGGCAAAGTTTCCTTCGATGACCTCGGAGGCCCCTTCCGGAAACAATCCGCGGGCCTCGAACCCCCGAGCCTGTTCAACGAGCCTGAAGCGTGCGCGTTCGGCCGTCTCGCCGTCGACGTCCCCAAGCGCGACTTTGCAGCCATGCATCGCCAGAACTTGGGCGATTCCCCCGCCCATGTAGCCCGAGCCGACAACGGCCGCGCTTGTAATGATGTCGATGCTTGTCATGAAGATACTCCTGGAAAGATAGTTCGGGGCAGATCGGATGGACCGCATCGGTTTAACGGATGGTGTAGCCTCCGTCGAGGGCCAGCGGGGGGCCGGTGATAATGGAGGCGGGGTCAATGGTCACCTCGCCCGGCCGGGTCGCAGCGTTTGGACGCCGAAGCTGTTCCCGTGGCCGTCTGGTACCGCTAGAACGTAAGCAGGACTTTGCCGATATGGGTGCCCGAGTCGAAGTAGCTGTGAGCGGCGGTCACCTCGGCGAGGGGAAAGGTTTTGCTTACGGGCACTTTCACCGTACCTGCAGCCACCAGCGGCCAGACGTGCTCGGCCAAAGCCGTCATGATGGCCGTTTTCTCTTCCACTGGCCTCGGTCGCAGCAGCGTGCCGATCACGCTGGCACGCTTGGTCATCAGTAAGCGGATGTCGAATTCGGTCTTGTTTCCGCCTTGCAGCCCAATGATGACAAGTCTGCCGGAGAAGTTAAGGGCGTCGATATTGCGGGACAGGTACTCTGCACCGACCACGTCGAGAATGACATCGGCGCCCCGTCCGGCCGTAGCTTTTTTGGTCTCAGCCACAAAATCCTGTTCTTTGTAGTTGATCAGGATGTCGGCGCCCAGGTCCGCGGCCGCGTCCAGCTTTTCCTGCGATCCTGCCGTGACGGCTACGGTGCCTCCGAATGCCTTGACCAGTTGAATGGCGCTGGTTCCTACGCCGCCTGCTCCGCCATGGATCAGTACTGTCTCACCACGAACGAGCCGCGCCGACATAAAGAGGTTGGAATATACGGTGGCCATTGTTTCTGGAAGGGCTGCGGCGCTCACAAGGTCTATTCCGCCCGGCACTTTCAGCACCTGGCCTGCAGGAACGGCGACGTGCTCCGCATAGCCGCCGCCGATGAGGAGTGCTACAACTTCATCGCCCGGGGAAAACTGTGAGACTCCATCCCCGAGAGCCGAGATCGTGCCGGAGACTTCCAGGCCGAGGACATCGCTGGCCCCGGCGGGCAGCTTGTAGTTGCCTTCGCGCTGTAGTGTGTCGGCGCGGTTGAGTCCGGCGGCGGCCACGTCGATGAGCACTTCGCCGGGGGCAGGAACGGGAATGGGGACCTCGTCAATTTCAAGTACTTCCGGACCTCCCGGTTTACTTGCGCGCACTGCCCTCATTTAAACCTCCAGCAGGGCGACCTGCAAAGCGTTGTGTTGTTGGATTTTGGGCCTTGGGGGAAGGGCGTCAGATTCCCGCACTGCCCACCGTCTTTCCCCCGCACACATACAATGTTTGCCCAGTAACAAATCCGGATCGATCGTCGAGGAAATGAAGCACGCTGTGGGCGATGTCTTCGGGCTCCCCCATCCGCTGCACCGGGATGGAATCGATGATCGCGCGCGTGCCAGGCGCCCCTGGCGGGTTTGCCGCCTCGAACATCGCAGTCCGGATTGGTCCAGGGCCGATTGCGTTGACGGTTACGCCGTGTTTGCCTAGTTCCAGGGCCCAGGTTCTGGTTAGCCCCAGCAGTGCCGCCTTCGATGAGGCGTATGCTGTTCTGCCTTCCTTCCCTAAAGCCGCCCGGGAAGAAATGTTGACCACGCGTCCGAATCCGCGGTCCTTCATGCCCGGAAGAACAGCTTGCAGGCACTGAACCGCTGATCGCACGTTGACTGACCAGGTTAGTTCCAGGTCCTCCGGGCTGACTGTTTCGATGGAAGCGACTCTTATCATTCCGACGTTGTTGACCAGGCGGTGGATCGGTCCGGCATCCAAAGCCTGTTGCAGCGCCACGGCGGTGGCCTCGATGTCCGATAGGTCGGCTCTGAGGCCTGAGCCCACACGGTCAATGACGACAGGTTCGTAGCCCTCCTTGAGGCAGCGGTCAACGATTGCTGCCCCGATTCCGGCCGCTCCGCCCGTGACCAGTACGCGTTCTTTCATGTATTCCGTCCTGACTTCGATGATGAGCCCTAAAACGCGGTTCCCCTCGGATTTCGACATCCTGAGAGCGTGGTCCGGTTCAGAGATCCAGTTAAGCAGAGGGCAGTCATGATGGCAATGGTGGGGGAATCTGAGTCAGTTCTTCCGCCTCTCTGCCGAAGGAAGAGGAAGTTTCAAGGTTGCCAACTCTCACACACTACATATGCATAGGTGTGACTTGACTTACATCCAATCGGTCCCCTAACCTCAGAGAAACGGAAGTTTTGATAGCGCACTTCTACTAGTTATCAAGTAAGCAACGAAGCTCACGCCGCGACTGGAGACCTCATGAATAAGAAAATCGCCCGGACTGCTGGTGTATTTGCCAGCGTTGGAATTATGTCGGCTGCAGTCGTAGGCTGCGGCAATACTGCTGGCGCCCAATCGGGCGCCGGGTATCCGAGCGAGAAGATCCGCTTCATTATTCCCTATGCTGCCGGAGGACCGACCGATGTAACGGCCCGCGCTCTTGCTCCTTGCCTGGGCAAGGAGCTTGGGCAGTCGGTGGTCGCCGAGAACGTAGCGGGCGGTTCCGGGGCGCTGGGAATGCAGAAGCTGATCAGCTCGAAAGCTGACGGATATACAGTGGCGATTGTGTCGACGGGAATGACTGTTCTGACACCGCTGGTCAACGGTCTTGATTATTCGAAGGAGGACATCACTCCAATCGGAGTGATTTCCCATGTACCGATGAATCTGGTGGTCGGGAAAGACTCGCCCTACAAGGACGCCAAGGCGTTCATCGCTGCAGCCAAGGCTAATCCCGGCAAGCTCAACGTCGGTGTATCCGGCGCCTCCACACCCCAGGCCATTGAGTTGCAGCGGCTCGAGGAACAGTACGGAGTGGATATCACGGTGGTGCCTTTCGATGGCAGCGCGGGGGCGACGACAGCACTGTTGGGCGGCCACGCGGACGCGGCGTTCATCAACGATGCTCCCGAAGTATCTGACCGGATCGAGGACGGTTCGTTTAAGGCGCTTGCGGTCTCCTCTGAAGAGCGGCAGAAGCATCTGCCGGACACTCCCACCCTCGTCGAACTCGGCTACCCTGACCTGACCCTGGCCGTCACCACATACGCCCTGGCCGGCCCTGCCGGGCTGCCGGAGGAGGCAACCTCCAAGCTTGCGGGGAGCTTGGAGACGTGCCTCAAGGACTCGAAGACGGTCGAGATCATCGGGGAACGCTTTGTCCCTGAGAAGTTTGATGACGCCGAGACTCTCAAGGGGATCCTCGACGAGGGTGCCACGGTCTACAAGACCATGCTGAAGAAGTAAGCCGCAAAAAGGGGATGCAGAGCATCATGACTTCCACGACAGGGAGCAAAGCAGCACAGGAGGTCACGGTGTTCACAAATCGGGCCCGTTCACAATGGCCCCGTGTCATTCCGATCATCTTGCTGTTGGTCGGTGTGGCCGCCATGATTGGTGCCTACCAGCTGTCACTGGGGCAGCTGAACCAGCCGGGGGCCGGTTTATGGCCCTTCATCGTCGGAGCGTTTCTGACCCTAACCGCCGCCGTTCTCTTCTTTGTCCAGGACCCGTCGGAATGCGAGCAGTGGAATCGCCGTGCCCTGGGAATTGTCGCGGGTTTGGCAAGTCTTGGACTGTTCATCGTACTTTTCCAGATGATCGGGTTTCTCATCCCGGCGTTCCTTATGCTCGCTCTGTGGCTGAAGACCTTTGGCGAGGAACCGTGGCGGCTGGCAGTGCCGCTCGCCGTCGCCGGAGCGGTGGTCATGCATTTTCTTTTCGTAGTGGCGTTGGGCGTTCCTTTCCCGAAGGACATCGTCGTTACACTCTTCTCGGCTTTGGGAGTCTGATATGGACGCGTTGAACAATCTTGCCCTAGGGTTCTCGGTGGCATTTGACCCCATGAACCTGTTGTACGTGTTCATCGGCGTGGTTGTGGGTACTGCCATCGGCGTCCTGCCCGGGCTGGGGCCAACGGCCACGATCGCGCTTCTTCTGCCCGTGACGCTCACCCTTGACCCGACTGCTGCCGTCATCCTGCTGGCCGGTATCTATTACGGTTCCATGTACGGGGGAACAATCACTTCGGTGCTGCTGAGGCTGCCCGGTGAAGCCGCCTCCGTAGTGACGACCTTTGACGGCTATCAAATGGCCAGGCAGGGGCGTGCAGGGCCGGCTCTCGGAATCTCCGCGATTGGTTCGTTCGTCGGCGGAACCGTGTCCGTCATCGGCTTGGTGTTGCTTGCTCCCGTGCTTGCCGATGCGGCACTTGCTTTCGGCCCTCCGGCTTTCGTGGCGCTCATGGTACTCGGGCTCTTCCTCGTGACCTCCTTGGGCACAGGATCCACGATCAAGGCGCTGTGTATGGCTGCCGTGGGGCTCCTGCTTTCAGCTATCGGCCAGGATTTGGTGACGGGCAAGCCGCGGTTCACTTTCGGTCAGACGTCGCTGTTTGATGGGTTGGACTTTGTGGCCGTCTCCATGGGTCTGTTCGGTGTCGGGGAGATTCTGTATAACCTGGAGCAGACGGAAAAAGTACAGGCGTTCACCTCAAAGATCAAGAACATCTGGCCTTCCCGAAAGGATCTTAAGGATTCGTCAGGTGCTATTGCACGTGGTTCTGTACTTGGCTTCTTCATCGGCATCCTTCCGGGTGGCGGCGGTGTGCTTTCCTCACTGGCGTCCTATGCCATGGAGAAACGCCGGGCCAAAGATCCCAGCAGATTCGGGCATGGCGCTATCGAAGGAGTCGCCGGGCCCGAAACCGCCAATAACGCCTCCTCGACGTCCGGGTTCATCCCGCTGCTCGTGCTTGGAATCCCCTCGAACGTGGTTCTTGCCTTGCTGTTCGGGGCCTTGCTGGTCCACGGCATTACGCCCGGACCGCAGATGATGACCAATCATCCTGAGGTTTTCTGGGGCGTTATCGCGTCCATGTTCATCGGCAACCTGATGTTGCTTGCGCTGAACATTCCCTTGGTCGGGTTCTTCGTCCAGATGCTCCGGATCCGGGCCGGCATCCTCGTCACCTTCGCCGTGCTGGTTGTCATGGTCGGTGTCTTCTCGATCAGCAATGATGTGTTCGACATGTGGGTGGTGCTCGTGTTCGGCATCATCGGTTGGATCATGAAAAAGACGGGGTTTGACCCCGGACCCCTGGTGCTTGCCTTCGTTCTTGGACCGATCCTGGAGAGTTCCGTACGGCAGTCGCTCCTGCTCTCTGGCGGCAGTTTCACCATCTTCGTTACAGACCCGATCTCACTGACTATCTTCATAGCACTGGGCGCTGGCGTGATCCTCGGATTTGTTGGCAGAGGCCGCCGGCGCCTGGTGGCAAACAAGCAGGAGAAGGTGGCGGCCGAATAGCGGACTGCATTTGAGCCGGTGATCCCTCCATGAGGATGCCATTTCATCAGGACAGGAAGTTGTGCCGTGATCGCTGAAGGCAAACCATCCATCATCGCCGCACTGGCGGCCTATCTTGAGGGCCTGTGCTACGAGGAATTGCCGCCGGCTGTTGTCGAACAGGCCAAGACCGTTCTCTGCCATAACCTCATTGTTGCCCTGGGGGCGCGAAACCTTAGCGTTCCCGGGCAGGACCGGGTGGCGTGGCCGGATGGTGCGCCCCGCGCGGCGACAGCGACCCGGCTGACAGATGGCCTGCGCGGTCCGAATGAGGCGAGCGTTTACACGAACTCATTGCTTATGGGAGCGCGCGCCCAGCACGATGAGCACCCCGGATCGGTAAGTCATTTCGGCAGTTGCGTGATACCGCCGCTGTTGGCCGTGGCGGAGAACCGATCCTTGGATGGCCGCGCATTCCTTGTCGCCATGGTTGCAGGCTACCAAGTGGGCGCCGCCATAGGCCGGAGTTCGGTAGCGGCTACCACGCGGCGGGGTTTCCGCCCCACGGGCTTGTACGGTCCTTTTGCCGGGGCGGGCGCCGTCGCTAAAGCGTGCGGGGGAGGGCCGACGCAAATTGCCAACGCGCTTGCCATCGCGGCCAGCTCCTCCGCAGGCATCACGCAAATGTGGCAACGCGGAACTGACGAATGGCGTTATCAGACAGCTGCAGCCGCCAAGAACGGGTTTAACGCCGCAATGCTGGCAGAGGGTGGAGCGCTGGGCGCACCTGATGCATTGGAAGGAACCGCGGGTTTTTACAGGGCCTTTGCAGATGTAGAGTGCACGGACCGGGATATGATCCTGGGCGGTTTAAGGAACTGGGCGATCAGCGAAGTGATTCTCAAGCCCTTCCCTGTTTGCGCGATCAACCAGGCTGCCGTTCAGAGAGTTCTCGAACTCAGAAGAACACATGGATTCACTGCCGGTGACGTCGTCGACATCGCCGTCCGTGTGGCCCCCAGTGACAGGAGTTACCCCGGAGTCGATTCGCCGGGCTGTCCGTCCACACCTACGGCCGCCATGATGAGCATGCAGTTCTCCCTGGGTGTGGCGCTCGTCCACGGAAGCGTCGATGTCAGCCATCTGGCGGAGCACGCAGATCCGGCCGTGCTGAGGGCTGCTGCAAAGGTCAGATTTGAGACCGGGCCTGAACAAGCCCTGGATACGAGGCCAGCCCGACGGGCGGATCATCGGGCGGCAGTGCAGATCCGCTTGCTTGACGGCCGCTGCATCAGTTCGGGCCCTGCTCGTGCGGTCGAGTACGACCGGGGTGGTGTTCTGGACCTGGCCCGCGATCTCCTGCCAGCCTCCGGACTTTCGTGGGAGGCCATGGAAGCCTTGACGAAGTTTGTATTCACCATGGAGGACCACGCCGACGCGGCACAGCTCTTGACACTGTGCAATCTTTCCCGGCTGGGGGAAGGGACGGCGGCCCCATTGCAGGGTTCGTTGTCCTAACGCCCGCAAGGGCTACGGAGTCAGGACGATCTTGCCCGTCGTGCGTCCGGTCTCGCCCATTTGGTGGGCCGTCCGAGCGTCTGACAACGGTAGGACGGCCGATACATGGGGGCGAAGCTCTCCCGAATCAACCAGGCGGCCCAGCGCCTTCAGCCCTTCGCCGTCGGGTTCGACGACCACCAAGATGTACCGGACGCCGGCGGCGGACGCTGCTGCCGACGTGGGGGCGTGCCAACGGGGAATCAAAGAAACGAGGATACCGCCGGGGCGCAGAGCGCCAATGGAGTGCTGTCCTGTTTCGCCGCCAATGGGATCGATAACAATGTCTACCTTGTCAAGGCTTTGGGCGATGTCGGTCTCGGTGTAGTCCAGCACTTCATCGGCTCCAAGGCCCCGTACGAACTCATGTTTGGATCCTCGGGCAGTGCCGATGACGTACGCTCCCAAAGCCTTCGCAATCTGTACAGCCAGATGACCGACGCCGCCGGCCGCCGCATGGATGAGGACGCGTTGGCCGGCCCGCACACTGGCGGCATCAACCAGGGACTGCCACGCGGTAAGACCGGCCAAAGGAAGCGCAGCCGCGTGGACATGGTCCAAACCCGTGGGCTTGCGGGCGAACTGCCGGGCCGGCCCGGCAACATACTCCGCGTAGGCACCGGCCTGTTGAGGAAACAAAGGCATTCCGAAGACTTCATCACCAGGACGGAAGAGAACCGAACCTTCGGCCACTTCCTCAACAACACCGGAGACATCAAACCCCAGGATCGGCGGGTTCTTCCACAGCTTCCTGCCGCCGGTAGCGCGGCTCTTCCAATCCGTGGGGTTCACCCCAATCGCTTGGACCCGAACCAGCACTTCACCTGGCTGCGGCGAGGGCCGGTCCACCTCGATTTCGCGGAGAACCTCGGGCGGACCCCAGACGGCGGGGCTAACCGCCCGCATGCGCGACTGGTTTTCTACGCTCATGAAACAACACTCCCTTGGCCAGGACCATATTTTTGGGTTGTGAGCAGCACCACAACCATGATCTAATGATAGTACACTTCATTGTGAGTGCTCTATCAAAAGTTTAGATGGTCCCGCAGCGCGTGGTGAAAGGAAGCAGCGTGAGTTTTTATCCGGGCATAACGGAGGGCACCGTCAGAGCTGACGGTGTGGAGGTCAAGTATTACGACTCGGGCGAGAAGCCCGGCGGTGGGGCGCCCATCGTCCTGCTCCACGGGACAGGAGGAAGCGCGGAAAACAACTTCGCGGCCCTGCTGCCTATGTTGTCGTTCCGGCACCGCGTGATCGCCCTCGATTTCGTCGACGAAATTCCGGAAGAATCCGGGCCGCTGGCCCTGGACCACTTTGTCAGTCAGGCATCAGCAGTTATCAACAAACTTTCGCCGGGCAGGCCGGTGACGCTGGTGGGCTATTCCCTTGGGGCCGTCGTCGCTGCCCTGGTGGCAGCCGAACAGCCCGAACTGGTCCGGAACCTTGTCCTGGTCGCGGGGTGGATGAAGACGGACGAGCAGCAGAAACTGCGAAACTCCGTCTGGCAGCAGCTCCACGATTCGCAATCCGCGGCATTGGCAGAGTTCATGCTCCTCACCGCCTTCAGCTCCCGCTTCGTGGCCACACGCCCGCCGGCCGAACTCCAAAAGCTCATTGCAGGCATTAAGGCAGGCCCCAGCCGGGCGCGCAAGATGCGCGTCAACAGAACCGTGGATATATCCGCCAAACTCTCAGCTGTCCGGGCACGGACGCTGGTCATCGGATGCTCCGATGACCAGATGGCACCCATTCGGCACAGCCACGCGCTGTTCGGTGCGATTGATGACTCGCGCTTTGTCGAAATTTCCAGCGGCCACGCAGTGGTCCATGAGCGGCCCGCCGAACTTTTCACCCGGATCGACAATTTCGTCCAAGGACATGCTTCCGATGATGCCGGGGCCGTGCTGGCTCCCGTCCACGCGTAAGCAGAATCACAGAAACGAGGACTACCGATGACAACGCCTGACACCGCAGTAACTTCCGAAGCCGGCCGCAGCCACGAAAATGATCCATTGAACAACGTCGATGTGATCATCATCGGCACCGGTTTCTCCGGCCTTGGCATGGGCATTCAACTGGTTCGTGAGAATAACAAGTCGTTCGTCATGCTTGAGCGCGCTGCCGATGTCGGCGGGACCTGGCGTGATAACACCTATCCGGGCGCGGCGTGCGACATTCAGTCACATCTGTATTCGTACTCCTTTCGCCCCAACCCGGACTGGTCGCGGGTCTACGCCACCCAGCCCGAAATTCTTCAGTATCTGCAGGCTGCCGCCCGCGAAGAAGGACTCATCCCGCATATCCGTTTTGGGGCTGAAGTGCTGGACGCCCGCTGGGACGAAACCCAGGAACGCTGGATCGTCTCCACACCACGGGGAACCTTCGCCGGTAAGTCCCTGATCACGGCGTCCGGCCACCTCTCGGATCCAAAATTCCCCAACATCAAGGGAATAGACGGTTTCACAGGCGAGATCTTCCATTCGGCGCAGTGGGACCACAGTGTCGAGCTGGAGGGCAAACGCATCGGAGTGGTCGGGTCAGGCGCATCCGCGATCCAGATCGTTCCGGAAATCGCGGAAACTGCCACTCATCTGACAGTCTTTCAGCGCTCCGCCCCATACGTCATACCCCGCTTGGACTACTTCTATACCGACGCCGAGCGCGGAATGTTCCGCAAGTTTCCCCACACTGCACAGGCGATCAGGGATGAGCTTTTCTGGGGCAACGAGGCCCGGTTCCCCCAGCGCAGGGGCGTCCCTGCTTTCATCGACCAGATCACCGAAGTCGCCGACAACCACCGCAAAACCCAGGTTACGGACCCGGTCCTGTACAAACAGCTCACCCCGGACTACGCAATCGGCTGCAAGCGGATCCTGATATCCAACGATTACTACCCCGCCCTGGGCCGACCCAACGTCACCTTGGAGACGGACGGAATCAGCCACATTGAAGGGAACGCCGTCATCACCAGCACCGGCGAACGCCACGAGCTGGACGTCCTCATCCTCAGCACCGGATTCGAGGCAAGCGACCTTCCCATTTCCCACCGGATCTACGGCAAATCCGGCGCCTCACTCGCAGAGCATTGGAGCAACGGCGGACAGGCCTACGCGTGCACCACGGTCAGCGGCTTTCCAAACCTTTTTGTGATGCTTGGACCGAACACCGGCCTGGGCGCAGGATCGATCATCTATATGGCCGAAACACAGATTTCCTACATAGCGGGGGCCCTAAAATACATGCGGGAGAACTCCGTTTCTTCCCTCGAGGTAACCGCCGAGGCTGAGGAAGAGTACGTAAAAACCATTGATGAACGAGCCCAAGGCACCGTCTGGCTATCGGGCGGCTGCGAAAGCTGGTACGTGGACCCCCGGAACGGCCGGCTGACCACGCTTTGGCCGGACTTCATGAGCCAATTCCGGAAGGAAAACGGGACCTTCAAGGATGCCGCTTACGTTGTGAAGACCCATGCAAACCAAGGCCAGCCGATGTTCGCCGGCGGACGATGACCATGTCCGCAGACATGGTTTCAGTTCAGGAGTCCTGGCTTCGGTCGATGGTCGAGCGCATCTTCGGCTCGCTGGGCTACTCCCCGGCTTCGGCGGCAAGCGTCACCGATTCGCTGGTGGAGGCGGACCTCCGCGGTGTTCGGTCCCACGGCACGATGCGGGTACCTATGTACGTTGAGCGCATCCGCGCCGGCTCAGTCTCTCAGTATGAGCGGGCGGAGGTGGTGCGGGAGCAGGGCGCGGTTTGTGTACTGGATGCCCGGCACGCCCTCGGTTCGCTGACGTCTGACCAGGCGATGGCGCTGGCCATGGAGAAAGCTGGGACGTTCGGCGTGGGTGCCGTCTCAGTCAGACACGGCTTTCACTTCGGGGCCGCATCCCGGTACGTGCTGCAGGCAGCGAACGCCGGCTACGTCGGCATAGCCGCTGCAAACACGCGCCCGCTCATGGCCGCCATCGGCGGCGCAGAAGCCGTCGTCGGCAACAATCCGCTGGCCATCGGCGCGCCGAGCGCCGACGGACTCCACCTCGTTCTTGACATGGCCCTCTCAGAAGCGGCATTCGGTAAAATCAAATCAGCTGAGCAGAACGGGACCCGCATCCCGGAATCCTGGGCGACAGGGCCGGACGGATCCTCGACAACCGACCCCGCCGAAGCGATCCGCGGACTCTTGCTTCCCATGGGCGGCCCCAAGGGCTTTGGCCTGGCCATGATGGTGGATGTCCTCACCGGAATACTCGGCGGCGGCACATGGGGTGGAGGGGTTCAAGGCCTGTATACCGGGCCCGAAAAACCCAACGACTGTTCCCACTTCTTCCTGGCACTGAATATCGGGGCCTTCACGGACCCGGACGAATTCCGCCATCAGGTGGCCACCATGGCTGATCGGGTGCGCACCTCCCGCCGCGCACCCGGTGTCAACGCCTTGTTCACTCCCGGCGAGCCCGAGTTGAACACCCGCGAATCGGCCGGAGAAGGCAAGGTCTTCATCGACGCAGCCGTCGCCGAAGAACTCGTAAACCTGGAGCGCTCACTCGGCAGCCCCAGCCCCAAGGTCCCCGAGTCGATAGCCTCCCCGGGCGGGTTCTGATTTACTGGGTTGAATGTTTCGGATCAGACTCTCAAAGGGGCAGCACTCGTGAGCCAAAAGCAATTAACATCGGTGATTGGCAAGAAGCAGCAGCTGAGCCTTCGGGAACGGTCCAAACTGGGCAAGGCCGAGCGGATCAGGGCGGCCGCCGAGCAGCTCCTCAGCGAACGGAGCATCGAAAAAATCACCACCAGGGAGGTCGCGGAACTCGCGGGAATCGGTGAAGCAACGCTGTTCCGCTACATCGGGAGCAAACGCGAACTCCTGATGATGGTGTACGGAGATCAGATGGACGCCATACTGACCAAGATCGAGAGGGAGGATGCCGTGCTGGCATCCTCCGGATCCCTGAGGCGTGACGACGGGGAGGCATACTGCAACCGTATCTACAGCATCTACCGTGCCCGCTGCGAGTTCTACCGGCGTAATCCTGATAACGCCGCGCTCTATATGCGGGAAGGTTTCCAGGTCGGCAGCGTGACCGGAGCACGGAACATCGCCCAGGGGGACCGGTCGATCCGCATGGTCGGAGCTATCCTTGCCGAAGGTCAAAGCCACGGGGCCCTTGTCGCGAATGTCGATCCCTACCTCGTCGCCCAAAACTGCCACGGTATTTTTATCCACGAGATTGACCGCACACCGGTCCGAGGCTTTACTCCGCAGACTATTTGGGACAGGACAAGCGCCCGGTTGTCGGTGCAGTTGTCTCCGCTGATAATTCATGCAGCCTAAGCCCTGGCCGGGTCTCTGTCAGCAATGACGAGTCGTGACTTTCCTCCGAGCCAAACTCGGTCCTTGAAGCGGTTCAAGCCGCCCCGTCAGGGTGGGCCGTGAGCAGGCAAGAGGGCACATGGCGCCTAACGAAACCTCTGCGGCTGCTCGCCGATAAGCCCACCAAGCTTGCATATTGGGGGCTGCTGGGATCCTCGACGCTGGCGACCTTATCCAGCAACATCCTCAACGCGCCTCTGGGGATCATCAGGGCGGAACTTTCCTCCACCGTCGCTGAGATAGTCCTGATGGTCAGCGCCTTCACTGTCGTGCTGACCATCGCAGTCCCGGTCGCCGGATGGTGCTGCGACCGGTTCGGTAACCGGCGTATGCTGCTGTGGGCTTTCGCGTTGATGGTCGCCGCAGACGTCATGGGTTTCATGACAGACACAGTGGGCATGCTCGTTTCGGTACGTGCCGTGCAGGGACTGGCCACGAGCTTCATCGCCCCGGGAGTGCAGAAATCGCTAATCGTCATCTGGCCCTCTTTGCGGAGACGCTCGCTCGCGTTGTGGGCTTCGGCCTTGGGCGTCGGTCAGGTTCTGGGACCTCTGGCCGGCGGGGCCATTAGCCAGACGCTGGGGTGGCGGGCCGTGTTCCTCGTCCACTCGCTGTTATGCGCCTTGATGCTGTGCCTGCTCCTTGCGACGTTGCCGGCAGTTATAGACCGGACGGTCCGGACAAATATTGCTGGCCTGTTTTTGTTGGTAGCGGGAGCCGCAGGAGTCGTCGTCGGCTTCACGCTGTTTGCTCAGCGGACGTTGTCATCTTCAGCGATAATCAGCGGGCTCCTGGGCAGCGTGCTGCTCGTGGGCTTCGTGTGGGTGGCCCGTCAAAAACCGGATACGCTCATCGACCCTCGCCACCTGATTGATCGCCGATTTGCCGGAAGTGCAGCCGGGGCGGCGGCGGGGATGTTTGCGATGGGATCTTTCCTTGTAGCCACACCATTGTTCCTGTCGGCACATCTTGACACCCGACCGGATGTCATCGGCGCCGTACTGTGTTGCCTTGCGATTGCCATGAGCCTGGGCGGTCCACTGGCGGGCGTTCTGTGCCGCCGGCTGACAGTCAACGGGGTAGTGAGACTCGGTCTGCTGGCTAACATTGTCGCTGCAATCGGCATGGGAGTGGTGTATCTTCTGCCGGCACCGGAGGCGATCGTCGTGACCGCGGCTCTTTTGCTCACCCTTGCCGGATTCGGAATTTCAGTCGTTCAAAGCATGTCGGCAGAGACGCTTGCAGCATCGCCTTCCGGAGGATCCGGGTTAGGGATCGGAATTCACAACATGCTCAAATTCGCCGGCATGGCGGTAGCCTATGCCTGGATCGCAGCCTTTCCGCCCGGGGAGAACCCGCTGCTTTCCTTCGCGGGAGTCGCATTCGGGGTCACCACCGCGTTCATTTTTGTTTGGTCGACCGGACAACGTGCCACTGCCAGACGTTAATCTCCTTCATGGGTTTCACGACGTGAGGCAGCCAGGTAGGCAAACCGGGATCAAACCGTAGAGTTCTGCTAAAAGTCGCCCGGGGGCGGCCGGCAGGCACGAATGCGGCGACCGCGGTTTGAAGACCTCTGCCGGTCCGTGACTTACGACGGACGCGGATGTTGTCAAGTCCTCACCAAAAACCGGGTGTCCGAGTGACCTGGCTGATCACCACGATCAACACCTATAACCGGCGGCGAATTGGCTCACTTTCCCACCATCACCGACAGAAGGGCTGAAAAGCTTTTCCCGGCAAGAGTGGGACGCAGGGAGAAGCCATCCTTGCGTGCATATGAAGCCTTTGGAAGCCCACTGCTGCAAATCATCGATGTGGCATTCGGGCGTGAAGCACTCAGAGTCGAAGTGATTGCTGCCAGCGCTGCGGCGAAGAATGCGGAGCTTATGGTTGACGGTTCTATAGATCGCTAGGGCGTGTCTCCTAAATCTCAGGCTCTTTATCCGAGATGCTTGATGGGTGTCTCGTACTTCTGTTTTGACTGACGGGCAGTGGTCCCAAATT
>NZ_JAUSRE010000022.1 GCF_030811655.1 Pseudarthrobacter enclensis
CTCTTCGGGAAAGGCTTTGGGCATGAGGAACATCCTTCCACCCGCAAGGATCAAATCCTCACAGGCAAAGTGTCAATCAAACCTTCAGCAGTCCCCTTGGCTCCGGCCAGGACCTGAGGCCCCTTCCCCACGAAGACCTAGAATCGGTGGCGAAGTCCTTCGTCAGCGTGCCCGAGGAAGATGACTAAGCAGACTACATCTCCCCAGACTCCCGTTGTGGCTACTTACCGACCGACTGACCTCGCTCGCAAGCTTGGATATATCGACGAGTCCCGACCTGGCAGCTTCGTGCGCGCCTATCTGCGCAAGAAGTACCCGGATCACCCGCCTTACCAGCCCTGGGTCCTTGATGAGGAAGAGGCGGCTGACGTGCTCGCGCACGTTCCGCGAAGAACGTGACGGCCAACAGCAATTTAGCGCGGTGGGACGACCATGCGGTGTCTGACAGATGGGCCAGCGCGACTTCTGCCGGCGGGGCGAGCCCAGCAGGTAGCCCGGCTACGTGGTCCATGGCTCTCTTTTACGACGCTACGCAGGGCAGGGACTAGTTGTCAGTGATGGCGTCCAGTAGCCACTGGTCCCGAGAGGGATCACGGCGCAGCTCGAATGTCCCTTTAACACCCGGTTCGCGATCAGCTCATCCCCGTCGCTGATCCCGGCGCCTGTCATCGTAGTCCTGCGCCCGCCCGGTCCTACTGGTCGGTTCGGTACCGGGGTGTTGTGTCTTCATCTCGTACGCGGCGCAGCAAGCTGCCATACTGCGCACGGCCGCGGGGTCTTTTTGCCAGGGCTTTCCGTTACGGGTGCAGGCGTGAACGCTGTTCGCCCCGGTGCTTTTTGCCGCTTCGTTGAATTCTGCCCAGGCCTCCTGCAGGTCCGCGAGCTGCGCGGGGGTTAGCGGCTCTTCCGGCGCCGGCTCGCTCACCACGCCCGGAGCAGTAACCGCTCCGGGCCCTCTCTGGCGTCTGCCGAACAAGCTCCTTAGACCCACGCCTAAACCGGCTCATCCCAATCGGGGGTGTAGGAGTTGGGGTCTGAAGCCGCCGGTCTCGAGCAGGCTTCGGGCGATGTAGTTGGTCAGGTTGCGGAACCCGAGTGCGGAGCCGCGCAGGTGTTCGAGCCGTCCGTTGAGCGCCTCGGTCGGCCCGTCGCTGGTGCCGGGTCGTTCGAAGTAGGCGAGCACGTCAGCGGCTCGCTTCTTCAGGGTCCGGCCCAGGGTGGTGAGCTCGGTGAGCACCTTGGGGACGCCGGCGCTGAGGTCGGTGATCAGCTTCTCCATGAGCTCGCGGCCACGTTGCCGGTCCTCGTGCCGATAGGCGGCGATCATCCGCTGGTAGACACCCCAGGTCGCCTCGACCTCGACGTGAGCGTCATCAACGAACAGCGCGCGTAGCCTGTCGCTCTGCTTGTCGGTGAGCAGGTCCGAGCCGGTGTGCAGCGTGCGCCGCGACTTGTAGAGCGGATCGTCCCTGAACCCACGGTGCCCGTGGATCGCGAGTTGGACCCGGCGCCGGCACCTGTCGAGGGCGTCACCGGCCAGGCGCACGACGTGGAAGGGATCCATCACCGTGACCGCGTCCGGGATCTCCTCCGCAGCGGCGGTCTTGAACCCGGTGAAGCCGTCCATCGCGACCACCTCGACCGCGTCACGGAAGGCGTCGTCGCGGTCGGCGAGCCAGGTCTTGAACGCCGCCTTCGACCGGCCCTCGACCATGTCCAGCAGCCTTGCTGGGCCGGCGCCATCGCGGACCGGGGTGAGGTCGATGATCACGGTGACGTACTTGTCGCCACGCCTGGTGTGGCGCCAGACGTGCTCATCGACGCCAATCACCTTCACGCCCTCGAACCGCGTGGGGTCGTTGATCAGCAGCCGCTTGCCTTCGGCCAGGACCGCGTTGTTGGCGGTGTCCCACGCGACCCCGAGTCCCTCGGCGACACGGGCGACGGTGAGGTGTGCGACCACGATCCCTTCCAGCGCCCACCGCAGCCCGGTGCGCGAGAGCTTCGCGCGTGGCTCCGCCGCGGCGCTGGTGTCTTGGCGCCACACGTGTCCGCAGTCTGCACAGCGGTAGCGGCGCACTACAACTTCCAGCACGGTCGGTCGCCAGCCCAGCGGCTCGTGGGCCAACCGCCGGATCACGGTGTCACGAGCGGCGCCTTCGCTGCCGCACCGTCGGCACCACTGATCTGGTTCCACCACGCGGCACGCGAGGACCGCACGATCCGGTTCAAGTCGTTGCCCGATCACGCTCAGACCGAGGCCGTCGAGTCGAGCGAAGGCGGTCAGGTCAGGGCGGCCGAAGCCGGGCGGCGGGGTAGCGTCGGGCACGTCGAGGTCTTTCCGATGGATGGCGTAGGAACCTCCATCGTCGGGAGACCTCGACGTCTATCTGCGGACCGACTCGGCGGGGCGCGATCGTCTCGTGCGTTGGCGGACTACGGGAGCTTGGACGCGAGGACGTCGGCCGCCAGGATCTCGGGTGCTGCGCCGAGGAGGTGCTGGTTGGCCATCAGGGCTGCGACGATGGCGCCGTTGGCGTGGGCGTCGCGAGCGGCTTCGTCGGGGAATGCATCGAAGATCCAGAAGGTGTCGGCGTGGGTCCTGACCGCGAACCAGACAATCGTTCCTACTTCTTCGTTGGCGAGTGCGACAGCGCCGGCGAGCAGATCGGCGACCGCGTCGTGCTGTCCATCGGCCGCGACGATCTTGGCGACGAAGGCATACGGAAGTGATGCGGGTGTGGACATGAGGGACTCTCCTTGACGTCGGGGTTCTTCGTGGGACGAGTCCAGCGTATGACGAGCGAGGGCCGGTGGGAAGTGGCGTATACGGCAGTATTGCTATTGTTTACGTCATGCGTATCGGACTGATCGCGATCGACGGCTGCTTCGGTTCGGCTATCGCGTCGATCATCGACATCGTGCGGGTGGCCGACGGAGCCCGCGGCGACGTCGACCCGCGGATCGACCCGATCGAACTCGCCATCCTCGGACCGAAACGGCGAGTGACCACGACGGCATCGATGACCCTGTCGGTGGACCACCCGCTGCCGGAGTCCGGAGAGTTCGACGTGGTCGTCGTCCCTGCGCTTGGAACCCTCACGGCCGCCGCGACCCACGACGCCCTCCAGAGCCGAGATGCTCGTTCGGTCATCGCCTCACTCGGGCGCCTCGACGACGCGACCACCCGGATCGCCGCGGCGTGCACCGGCGTGTTCGCCGTCGCCGAGACAGGACGGATGCATCATCGGCGGGCGACGACCAGCTGGTTCCTGGGGCCGGAGTTCCGGAAGCGCTATCCGACCGTCGCCCTCGATCTCGACACCATGGTCGTGGTCGACGGGAACCTCGTCACCGCCGGCGCCGCCTTCGCCCACATCGACCTCGCGCTCTCACTCGTGCGATCGATCAGCCCCGACCTGGCCCAACATGTCGCCAAGCTCCTCATCATCGACGAGCGCCCGTCGCAGGCGGCCTTCGTCGCCTACGAACATCTCCGGCACGAGGACCCGATCGTCGTCGAGTTCGAACGCTTCGTGCGCGCCCGCCTGGACGAACCGTTCAACGTCGCCTTCGTCGCGCAGTCGCTCGGCACCAGCCGGCGCACCCTCGAACGACGAGTCCGTGCGGCGCTCAACCTCACTCCGCTCGGCTTCGTCCAACGGCTTCGCACCGAACGAGCTCGACACCTCTCAGCAACCACGGACCTCACCTCCGCCGAGATCGCGCTACGGGTCGGCTACGCAAACGCCGAGACTCTGCGCTCCCTCCTGCGCAGGGAGCGACGCCGTTCCTGACCTATCGCCATGCCTGTAGCCGGTGCCCTAGCGCTCGACTGGAACCACCTCTCAGCACGTCGCGTCGACGCTCCTGCGTCGCCCCTGGACTACCCACTCGACACGCCCGCAGCACAGCCCATGTGACGTGCCCCGGCTTCCCGGACGGTCGGGGTTGGGTGGCTGTGATGTCGCTGCGTTCTCGTCGAGAGGGTCAGCAGACCCGATCAGGGTCGACTGGGATGAGCCGCGAAGGCGGTCAGGTCAAGGCGGCCGAAGCCGGCCGGCGGGGTAGCGTCGGGCACGTCGAGGTCTTTCGGATGGATGGCGTAGGAACCTCCATCGTCGGGAGACCTCGACGTCTATCTGCGGACCGACGCGCCCGGCCGACCTACACCCTCATCTGGGAAGAGCCCCTAAACCCCCTACTTGATGGAATGAATGGCCCGCCAGGGCGGGGCGCATTGGGGGAACGGCCTGCCCTGGCGGGACCTTTCCACCGTACCAACACCGGCGAATCGCCTTTGACCAAGACAGAGGGCCCGCATTCCAAGGAATGCGGGCCCTCTGCTGGTAAACATCCTGCTGCTTACGTCTTCGAGCATGACACATCGACTGGCGGACTAGGAGATTTTGGGTCCTCCGTCATCGGCCGACTGGGGGAACGTCCGATAACGGAGGACATTCTCACTTTAAGCCTGCCAGGACTGGCTCGCCCTGGTTGCGGTGCAACCAGTTGAACGGACGTCCGCTGGCGCGGCCGGCTGTTGGGTGCTGCCGGTCCGTCGCAGAGCTCCGGCCCGTCATCACCTGTTGTTTACAAGCGTTTTTTGTTGCTGTCCTGCGGATTCTAGGCGTCCGCTCCACCCCGGCTAGCCCCTCCTTCGTCGGGGCCTGCAGGCCAGGAAATGTCCTTCCGGCGCTCGTTCCTCGCTTATTTCCTCTAGGAATTTCCCGTCCTTTGCCCTGCGGGTAGACAGGGCTCCGTCGGCCACCGAGCAAGCAAGCTTGCCAGCAACCAAAAAACAACTTGGGGGAGAGGGGCAGCTGGCCCGGTTACGTGGTCCCCTCACCACCCCATTCCTCAGCAAAGGAGCAACACCATGAACGCAATCACTATCAAGACGGTGACCACCGAGGACACCGGCGAGAGCATCGAGGGCGTGACCGTGTTGGGCGATTACCACTCGAACACCGGTTACGACTGGATGGAACTGATCGGCGAACACGGCTGGGCTGTGATCCCCAGTTGGGGGTGTGACGGCTGGGACTTGGGCCAGTGGCCCTATGTCATGGTCGCCGGTACCCGCACGGCCGATGCCATCGGCAACCTGTTCGGCATGGCCACCTACTGCGAGGGCGACGTGAAGACGACGTTCTACCGGACTAAAGCGAAGTTCTGGGACGCGGTCAGTGAGCAGGCATTTTTCCACTGGAAAAACGGGCAGGCCCACGGCCCGGACGACCTGCCCGAGGCCGCCGCAGAGCTTCCGAGCCGGTACCGGATCCCCTCCATGTACCAGAACGTGGCCTGACCAGCATCACAGGTGCCCTGCCCGCCCGGGCGGGGCACCACCCCCAACTTACTTACGAAAAAGACCGTTCATGACCAACTGTAAAGCCCTTATCATTCCCGCCGACCAGTCACAGCCCGCCCGCGTGGAGTCCATCAGCGCGGACCTGGAGACCTTGCAGTACCTGGTGAGGGGAAACATCGAAGCAGTGAGCGGCGATGACTGGCACTTCTACCTCAACGAGGAAGGAAAATTCCTCGGCCTTGAACCGAACGTCCGCGCGGGGGCCATGGTCCTCCAGCTCACGGGAGACGTCCAGGACGTCTACTGCGGGGATGTGGTGTTTCTGGGCGAAACCCCGGACGGGGACGAGGCCGACGTCCCCGAGCGCGTCAGGTTCCTTGCGGCCCTGATCATCGGAACCGCCCAGCCCGCCGCCTAGGAAACAGGGGGAGGAGCGGGCCGGGGCAGTTCCCCGGCCCGCCCCAAGCGCGGGCGGGCCACCGCCTCAGCGGTACCCGGCACAGGTGATCATCACCTGGCGGCGTCCCGCCATTTCTGCACCACTGACACACCACCGCGGCGCCGGTGCCGTGCCGCACCGCGGACAGGACCCAGGGGACCCCGGCGGGTGTTCGGGCAGGCTCGCAGGGCTCGCCCTGGTTGCGGTGCAACCAGTTGAACGGACGTCCGCTGGCGCGGCCGGCTGTTGGGTGCTGCCGGTCCGTCGCAGAGCTCCGGCCCGTCATCACCTGTTGTTTACAAGCGTTTTTTGTTGCTGTCCTGCGGATTCTAGGCGTCCGCTCCACCCCGGCTAGCCCCTCCTTCGTCGGGGCCTGCAGGCCAGGAAATGTCCTTCCGGCGCTCGTTCCTCGCTTATTTCCTCTAGGAATTTCCCGTCCTTTGCCCTGCGGGTAGACAGGGCTCCGTCGGCCACCGAGCAAGCAAGCTTGCCAGCAACCAAAAAACAACTTGGGGGAGAGGGGCAGCTGGCCCGGTTACGTGGTCCCCTCACCACCCCATTCCTCAGCAAAGGAGCAACACCATGACTGATTCAGTACGCGCCTCCGGCCCCGCCGACGTTCTTAGCTTCGTCCCGCACGCCCTGGGTTCGGTGCCCCGGGAATCGTTCGTTTTGATCACCCTCCACGGCACCCGGCTGGGCGCTACCTTGCGCATTGATACGCCGCTGGCACCCACCCCGGCCATGTTCGCCCGGACCGTGGCCGATTACCTCGCAGCGGACACCGCCGCTACCTCGGTGCTGCTGGCCGTTTACACGGACGTGACCGGCGCCCCGGAACTGCCCCGCCCGTTCCACGAGCACGTCGAGGCCCTCATTGAGGTTTTCGACGCGGCGGGAACTCCGCTCAAAGACGGTTGGCTGGTGACCTCCACCCACTGGCAGAACCTCCTGTGCGACGGGGTGGACGCCTGCTGCCCCGCGTACCCGCTGGAGGCCATCACTGACAGCGCCCTGAACGCCGAAATGGTCTACCGCGGCAGCACCTACAACCAGGACGCGGGCGCTACTTACGCCCCCTTCACTGGCCCCGCGGACACGGAAGAAACCATCATTGCCAGCATCGCTACCCAGATGATCACCGGAACCGATCACGCCTCCGCCCTGTGGGCCAACGCTCTGAGAACCACCGGCCAGATCCCCGAACAGGACCGGATCGAGCTGCTGGCAACGCTTCAAATCCCGGCCGCCCGCGACCTGCTCCTGTGCAACATCATCGACCCGGAAAGGACCACACCAGAAGGAGCAGGGGACCTGTTGATGGGCAAGATCGCACCGGACTGGACCCGCGTGGACAAAGCCCAGGAACGCGCACGGGAACTGATCAACGCAGCCCCCGGAGGGTACCGCGCGCCGCTGCTGACAATGATCGGCTGGACCGACTACCTCAAAGGCCGGGCATCCTCGGCAGCAAACCACTTCACCCAAGCAACCGCCGACAGCCCCGGTTTCCGGCTCGCGGAACTGCTGACCGGAGTGATGAACCTCGGCACCGTCGCTGACATCGCGATGAACCCCGCCACGGCCTACAAGCCCAAGCGCTAACAAACAACCACCTGAGGGGCCGGGCCAGAACGGTCAGGTCCCTCAGGTGGGGCCCGGCGGCCTCCCCCGCAAGCTCCGCCGGCCGCCGGTCACGCTTGCGCGGGCGCAGCACCACAGGGAAAAACGGAAAACACCCGCCGGGTTAGAGTGGAAACACAACGACCAGGCAGGAATAGACCATGAGCCACGGATTCATCCTCACCGACCAGGACAAAGCCCCCGAAGGCATCACCGCGGCCGAAGAGGCCATCGAGCTCGCCATCCTGGGTAACGACGAAACAAAGACCCCCGCAGACTTCACCTGGGACCACGAGGGCCAGCAGTACTAAGACTCCTGCAGCGATGATGCTGCACCCATAGATTTCCTTTTTGCTGAGGGAAAACAGGAAGGGCAGGCACCCGCAGGGTGCCTGCCCTTCCGCCCGTTAACACGACCCACGGAGGCCAGCGCGACCAAGTACGGGAGTTTGTTTGGTGTTCGGGCAGGCTCGCTGGGCTCGCCCTGGTTGCCGGTGCAACCAGTTGAACGGGCGTCCGCTGGCGCGGCCGGCTGTTGGGTGCTGCCGGTCCGTCGCAGAGCTCCGGCCCGTCATCACCTGTTGTTTACAAGCGTTTTTTGTTGCTGTCCTGCGGATTCTAGGCGTCCGCTCCACCCCGGCTAGCCCCTCCTTCGTCGGGGCCTGCAGGCCAGGAAATGTCCTTCCGGCGCTCGTTCCTCGCTTATTTCCTCTAGGAATTTCCCGTCCTTTGCCCTGCGGGTAGACAGGGCTCCGTCGGCCACCGAGCAAGCAAGCTTGCCAGCAACCAAAAAACAACTTGGGGGAGAGGGGCAGCTGGCACAAGTCCCATAGTCCCCTCGCCCCGTGCCGATGAAATAAGGAGAACCCTTCACGATGACTGCTATCGCAGAAAGCCCGACCACCACTGCCCCGATGCTGGAATGGTTGGACCCGGCCACCCTCACGGTAGACGTGAACGTCCGCAAGGACGCGGCCCTGACACCCTCATTTGTGGCAAGCATCAAAGAACACGGCGTCATGGAACCGGTGATCGCTCACCGCAAGGATGACGGGACCGTACATGTCCTGATGGGACAGCGGCGCACCCGCGCCGCTGTTGAAGCCGTCCGGCCCCTGATCCCGGTCATGGTCATCGACAGCCCGGAGGAAGCCGAACGGATCGTGACGCAGGTGGTGGAGAACATCCAGCGCGCCGAACTGACCGAAGCGGACGAAGCCGACGCTTACCACCAGTTGTCCCTGATCGGTGTGAGCGCGGCGCAGATCGCCAAGAAGACAGGGCGGACCAAGACCACTGTTGAGGGTGCTTTGAAGGCCAAGGCATCCGTAGCCGGGACCGCCGCGCTGGGCAAGGGATGGAGCATTGAAGAAGCGCTCATCATGGCCGAATTTGAAGGAGATGCCGAGCGCACTCTCGAATTGGAATCGGTCATCATGGACGAACCGGACCAGTTGCATCACGTGGCCCAGCAGTTGCGGGACGACCGGGAACGCGCCGCCGCCCTTGCCGCTTTCACGGCCGAACTCGAAGCAACCGGGATCAGAGTCGTTGAAGCCCCCGGTTACAGCGACGAAGACGTGGCCCGTGTGAGTTCTTTGAACCGGGCAGATGGCGGACGGGCCACTGAGGACGACGGCAACGCCGTCTACATCGCCACCGAGGGTACAGGCGAGCACATCACCGTGCCGGTGATTGTTGGCTGGAAGGAACTGGGTTTCACGGACCGCTACAGCTATTCGTCCTCATCGGCCAACAAAGGGCCGATGACCGATGAGCAGAAAGCAGAACGGAAGACCCTGATTGAGAGTAATAAAAAAATGGAATCGGCCACTGTGGTCAGACGGGAATGGGTCACGGCTTTGCTGGCGAAGAAGCAGGCCCCGAAGGGCTGGCAGTACTTTACGGTCCATGCCATCACCCACCACCCCGAAGTGGCCAGCGGTTACGACGGGGAGGTGGCCGCGAGCATGGCAGGGGCCAGGATTGAAGGGGAGAAAACGTGGGCGTGGAACCCGCTCAGGGAGCACGTGGCCAAGACCACGACCCGGCCCGAGTTCTCGTTGGTCGCGCTGATTTGCGCCGGGTACGAAAAGACCATCGCCAAGGATTCATGGCGGTCCCCGCACCAGTCCCACCGCGACTACTTGAACCAGCTGGTCACGTGGGGTTACACCGCATCGGAGACTGAAAGGATCATCATCGACAGCGGCAAATAAGAACCACCGGGAATAGAAAAACCCCGGATCCCAGATAGGACAAGTATCTGGGCTCCGGGGCTCTTCCCTTACAGCCTACTGGGCCGGAACCGTAAAAACCGGCAGGCCCGCACCCTGAAGGAAGCAGGGTGCGGAACCGTTGAAAACGCGGGCGGTCCGCCTCATCAGGTGGCAGCACCCAGCGTGGTCATCGTCGGCGGACCGCCGTCCCAACGCGACCACCGCCGGCCCTGCCCTGGGTACAGCGCAGCAGAGACGGGGCAGGAAAAAGCTGCAGTGGACCGACCTGTAACGTTAGGAGCAGACATGTTCATCATCATCTTCCTCGCAGCGTTTGCAGCGGTTGCCCTCACCGGCTGGATCATCTACGCCTTAACCCACCCGATCCACGCCGGGCAGGGAGTCCTGATCTTCCTGTGCAAGGCAGCCGGCGTTGTCGCACTGCTCAGCGCCCTGGTTCTCTGGATCAGCCAGGGCTTCGCCCAGGCGATTCCGGCCTTCCTGTTTATGGCCGGCTTCTTCTTCGCAGCGAACAAGCTCGAACTGCGGTGGCGCACCTGGTGAGGCGACGATGACGCGCCCGCCGGAGGACCGTTTCTGGTCCAAAGTCATTAAGGGGCCTCGGGCCGGTGACTGCTGGTTGTGGGCCGGGGCCGTATCCGATGACGGGTACGGGCGGTACACCTTGAACTCCGGTGGCCGCACGCAGGCCGTGCGGCCTCACCGCTACGCGTTCCACCTCGTGTACGGGATTGGAATGGACGCCTTTGGGGATCTGATGCACCGGTGCGATGTCCCCATCTGTGTCCGCGCGACCACCGGTGAGGACACCCATCTGCACCCGGGATCGAACAGGGAGAACATGGCTGACCGGCTCGCCAAAGGCCGGGACTCCAATGGATCCATGTTCAGGTGGCGAGGACTTTCCCGTGGTCTTTTCGCTCAACGCTCCCGGACGCTTCGTGATGAGGTGCGTGCTTACGGCTGGGAACGCGCAGAGCGTATCAGGGCGCTCCTTCAGGGAGCTGACCCGGATGCACCAACACTCTTCTAAGTGTCTTAGCCGTTAAGGAACTGTGGTCCCGGGCGAGTCGCCGGGACCACAGTTCCCTTGGCTAGCTACGCGGCCTCAGCCGCGGTTTCCTCTTGTACCTCAGATGCCGCATCGCTTTCTTCTGCTGCTGCCGGGCCGGCGGCAGCAGGTGCCTGGTCCAGAAGCTTTTTCAGTTCGGCTCCGGTGAGGCCCAGCCGGGCAGCGACGGATGCCTTCGGTTCGCCTGCGGCGACCATCGCGGCAACAGTGCCGGCGGCGCCGGTGGTTGCTGCTGCTGCTTCTTCCTCAGCCCTGGCAAGAATTGCCTCCGCCTTGGTCCGTGCATCCGCACGGACCTGTTCGGCCTGCTCCTGCTGTTCAAAGAATTCCGCTGCGAGGTCAATGAGCTTTTCATGCCTGGCGGTCAGCTCCTGAGCTTTCGCCCGTGCTTTCTCGCGGGCCGCTACCTGCGTTGCGGACTTTCGTGGTGCTGCCATGTTTCGGGTCCCTCCCCTTGGACTGATCCATGGAGCAGACCTAACGGCTAGCGCCGCGTCTGGTCCATGTCCGGATGTGGCCGGCCGGGTGCTTCTTTGCTTTTGCTTGAAGCGTCCCTTGACGGAAATCCACTCCTGCACAAACCTACAGGATCGGACCTCGCTGCGCTCGGATTGTGGCCTGGACTGTTTGCCCACACGTGGACAGCTCCGAGAGGAAGCGTGTCTCTATCCTGCCCACCTGTGGACAATTCAATCCGAAGCGGTTCAACACAATCGAACGAACCGTGGATAACGAAAAGCGTGTTACCCACCGCCCATTCTCATGTGCAGAACCGCATCAAAGTCTTGATGGTCAGAAGCAGCAGGATTTGCCTTCTGATCTTTCTCCGCTGTCGAAAGGCATATCCGTCTGAATCCGTCACACCTCTTGCATCATCGATAAGTGAGGTTCCTTTGGCGGTATGCTGGGGTCATGATGACCGTGCACAAGCTCAGTGCCGGCGACGGATACACGTACTACACGCGTGAAGTCGCTACCGGTGATGAGCTGCGCGCTGGGAACCGTTCACTGGGTGATTACTACACCGTGGACGGCAACCCTCCTGGTCAATGGGGCGGCGGCGGAGCCGCCCTCCTGAAGGTCTCAGGAGAGGTCAGCGAGGCGCAGATGAGCGCGCTTTACGGGGAAGGGCTGCACCCCGATGCGGCCGCCATTCTCGCGAAGGACCCCACCGCGAAAGTTGCCCTGGGGCAGCGGTATAAGCGGTTCTCGCAGACCGATAACGAGCTTCAGTCACGCATAGACCGTGGCATCGCTGACTACACGCGCATGAACCATTCCGCTCCTGATGCGGATAACAGGCGATTGATCCGCACCAAGGAAGGTGCCCAATACTTCCGAGAGCTCAACGGGCGAAACCCGGCCGACAAGGAAGAACTAGGCAAGTTCATCACGGCTCAAACCAAGCCAGCAGCGCAGGCTGTGGCAGGTTATGACCTTGTATTTGCGCCGGCTAAATCGGTCTCCGTTTTATGGGCCACTGGCGGAGATGAAGCGCGCCAGCAGATCGAAGCAGCCCACCACGAAGCCATCAAAGAGACGATGGAGTTCCTGGAAGAGGAAGCGACGTTCACCCGCCGTGGACGTAACGGCGTCCGGCAGGAAGACGTTGAAGGCGGACTCGTTTATACCGCGTTCAGGCACTACGACTCCCGCAACGGTGACCCCCAGCTCCACGATCACATCGTGGTGGCGAACAAGGTCATGGGCGCTGACGGGAAGTGGTCCAGCCTGGACGGCAGGCTCCTCTACCAGTACGGGGTTGCCGCGTCCGAGCACTACAACCGCACGGTAATGGAGAAGGTTTGCGCCCGTCTGGGAGTCGGAGTTACCACCCGCAAGGTCACCGGTGACCGGCCCGTCATCGAAATCGCCGGGGTCAACATCGCGGCCATTGAGGCCGGATCCTCACGCAGTGGCGATATCAAGCCTGTCCTGGATAACCTCGTCCAGGAGTTCACCGAGAACCACGGATACTCCCCTAACCAGAAGCAAATGATCGCCCTGGCCCAGCAGGCCACCCTGGCCACACGACCGGCGAAAAAGTCGGCCCGCCGCCTTTCGGAACTGGTCACCCAGTGGCAGCAGGAATTCGCCCAGATCCCCGGCGTTCTCGTCGGACCGGCGGCCATTGAAGCTGCCCGTGCACACCGCTACGACGCCCGGAATGCAGCGGACCGGAGCAATACACCCCTGGTCACCCATGCTGACGAAGTCGATCCGGCCGTTGAAGCCGCCCAGGTCATTCGCACCCTGGAACGGTCCCGCGGCACGTGGGGAGAGCACCACATCGACGCCGAAACGCGGCGTCAACTCGGATCCAGGTTCGCGGAACTGACCATCCCGAAAGAACTCTTTGAACAGGTCAAGGCCCGCGCCATTGACCAGTTCTCCCTCCGCATCACCACCGACGTTCCAGCCGCCGGACCGGAAGCCCTGCGCCTTCGCAACGGTGCCAGCCGATACGGAAAAGTCCACTCCACGCTCTACACCTCCTCCGGTGTCCTGCACAGTGAGGACCGGCTGCTGACTGCCGCGCAGCGGACTGTCATCCCCGCAGCGACTACCGAATTTTTCGACACTGCCGCTGCGTCCCAAGAGAAGACGTTCGATGCCGGGCAGCTGCGCATGGCCAGCGAATTCGCCTGCAGCGACAAGCTGTTGGTCATCGGTGTTGGCCCTGCCGGTGCGGGTAAAACCACTGCGCTGAAACTCTCCGCGGACGCGATCCGAGCGGCCGGTGGAAACGTCGTTGGCCTGGCGCCGACGGCGGCCGCTGCCGCCGTGATGGGCAAGGAGCTGGGAGCCAATGCAACCACCATCGATTCCTTTGTCCTCGGGCACCGCAACCACAGCCCGAACCGCATCCCGCTGAATCCAGGGGACGTCCTGTTCATCGATGAGGCCGGCATGGTCGGCACCGAACTGTTCGCGGCCGCGGTCACCATCGCCGAGCAACATGGCGCTCTCGTCCGCGCCCTGGGCGATGACCAGCAGCTCTCCGCCGTCGCCTCCGGCGGTGCGATGCGCTACCTGAAGAACACCGTTGGCGCCGTGTACCTCGAAGACCTCCACCGGTTCCGCAACGCAGACGGCACCCCAAACACCGCAGAAGCCGCCGCTACGCTGGCGCTGCGTGAACCGCCGGCCGTTGGTGAAGATGACCCTTGGGAGTTCTACCGGCAAAACCGTCGCGTGGTCGGCGGAGACGTCGAAACGATGACTTCACAGGTGTATACCGCCTGGGAAAAAGACACCGCAGCCGGGAAGCACTCGGTCATGATGGCCTTCGACAATGCCACTGTCACGGACTTGAACGCCCGCGCCCAGGCCTACCGCCTCGGTACTGGTGCACTGGCTGACGGGCCGGCAGCTGCGCTGCGTGACGGGCTCGCCGCCCGCGCCGGCGACGTCGTCGTAACCCGGAAGAACGACCGTCGCCTGAGCGTGAACCACGGCAAAGACTTCGTGAAAAACAACGATGTATGGACCGTGCGGGAAGTCCACCCTGACGGTGCCATGACCGTCCGCCACCAGGACCACAACGGCACCATCACCCTGCCGGCAGATTACGTGCGGGACAACGCGATGCTCGGCTACGCAGCAACGATCCACCGCACCCAGGGCATGACGTGCGATACCACCCACGCGATGATCGGCTCAGGCCTCTCCCGCGCCCTCGCCTACGTCGCAGCGTCCCGCGGCCGGGAATCAAACCACCTTTACGGCGTCCTCGCCGACGGCGAAACCCTCACTGATGTGCTGAGGTCCGTGGCAGGAAACCACGACGGGAACCTCACCGCGCACGAACAGATCGACGCCGCACGGGCAGCGGCCCGGTCCCTGCCGGAGATGGTCACCGTCTACAAAGACATTGATGACCAGGCCAACGAACTGCGGATGGCCAACACCGCCCGAAGCATCCTCGGCGAACGAACCGCGGAGCCGTTCATTGCCTCCGACGCCTGGGGAGCTGTCGCGACGCACCTGCGCAACGCGGAATCCGAAGGCTTCAATATCGCCAACCTTCTCACAGACGCCACCGGGACACCGTTCGAAGAATCCCAGGACCCCGGGGCTGTCCTGGCATGGCGGGTCGAGGACAAACTGGACTACTGGCGCACCCGCGCCGAAGCTCCGGCCCGCCGCCCGCTTGAAGCCGTCAGCGATCAGGCACTGGAACGCCTCGCCCGACGCGTCACCGGGGACCTTATGCGCGCCCGCGCAGACTCCGCTACGAACCCCGCCTCCACCCCGGACCACCAGGAACTAAGCCGCAACTGGTTAAAGGAAAACAAGGAAACCCCGTGGCAGTCACGACTCCACGGACACCTCACTGACGATGACCTCGATACCCGGATCCGCCGCGCCAAGGAAACACTGCGGACCGATGAAACGGTCAACGACTCCCCCGCTGCCGCGAAAGCCAACTGGCTCGCCGGTTCCCTGCAAAAGGAGAAGGCCTTGCGTGAGCTGATGCCAGAACCCGTCCGCGCAGATGAAACATACGAACGTGGCGCGACCACCAACTACGCCCGCGACGAAAACGCCCCACGCGTCCGCGCAGCAGAACAGATCCTCCGCCGCATCGAGACCGAACAAAACCTCCGCCGACGCCTCCCCGAACCCGTGGCCACCACACCCGTACCAGACGGCCTTGCCCCTTGGATGGCACCCGCGGACGTCATCACCCACAAGGACACCCCGTCACCGTGGCGGACCGAGCTGCAGGCACGCCGCGAGGCCATGGCACTGGAAGTGAACCGTCTCGGTTCCCAGCTCGCGGCCGAACCGCCGGCCTGGGCCGCAGCCCTTGGCCCCGTTCCGTCCGATACCGCCAAGCAGCAGCAATGGCGGGACCTGGCAGTGGAGGTCAAGACCTTCCGCGACACCTACCGGATCCCCGATGCCGAAACCACCGTGATCCCGGACCAGTACACCCAGCAGGGCACCGGTGCCGACCTGCTGTCCCGCGTCACCGCCATGCACAAATACTCCGCCCAGACCGCCAAGGAGCCCCTGTCCGGCACTGACGCAGTACTCATGGCAGAGGCCGCGAACGTGGAGGCTGCCGTGGCCGAAACACCCACGCCTGCCGAGCAGGTAGTGGACCAGCTGCGCCAGGAACGGTCCCAGGACACCACGCTGACCCCGGAACAGGAACGAGCTGAACGCATCGCCGCGATGGCACGCCGCATCAGGGGAACCAGCAAAACCTCCACGCCAGAACAAACCCCGGAAGCAGTCACTGAAGCCATGAAGGACATAGCCGAACGCCGGCACGCTGAGAAGGACACCCAGCCCTCAGCGCCGGCAGAATCTCTGCGCGACCGGCTGGCCCGGGTCCGCCAGGAAACTGAGTCGGCGTTGACCCAGACGCCAAACGCCGCCGAGAAGATCCGCCAAGCCCAGCAAGCTCAGGAAGCCGAGGACGCCAAGCGGCGGGCACAACAAAACGGACCCGCAACCGGACCAGAGACAGGACGCCGGGGACCCCGGCTATAAATGCGACGCGCATAGAAAAGCACGAAACCAGCGGTTCCGTGCTTTTCTAAATCAAGGGGGAATCATGAGTGGAATCAAACCCGGTACAGCCGGGCAGGGAGAGCCGTCCGTATCGAAGGGCGGCACTGAGGGCATAAGCCCTGCGACGGCTCGAAGCAGTGGGCGTGCGTGGCTCGCGGCGGTCCTCCTAGTGGCCGTCGCAGCCGTGGGGGCATGGTCCCTTGGCACTGCCATCTTAGGGAGCGATTCTGGCGGTACGGTCATCACCATTCTCGGCGCGAGCGTTACTTTGGCCGGTTTGGTGTGGCCGGATGTGAGCAAGAGTCAAAGCACCGGATACGGCAGCCAAAAGGGGGATATCGCCGTTATGAAGAAGGCTCTCTCCGTGACCGGCATAGTGCTGACCTTCGCTGGTGTTGTTGTGGGAAGCGACAACCCCCGCTTCCCAGCGCTCCTCATGATCGGCGCTGGCATCCTCCTCGGGTTCTTGCTGGTCCTGGCGCTTGTGACCCTTAACGCCTTCCGGGAAAGACGCATGCGGCCCCAAAAGAAATCAGAAGAACTCGGTGGATAAAGTAGGGCATTCGGCCTTGGCCTCAGGCAGTGGCAGGTTCCTTCCCTCCGAGTTCGGCAAGAAATTCCGTGAATTTGTCGTCGGTTGAGTCCCGGAATGAGGGCCGGGGATCCACATGTTCGGTGTGGCAGTTGCTTAGTCCCCAAGGTTTGGATGCGATGCGTTCGAGCATGGGCCAGAAGATGTCCCTGTGCCAGCTGGCAGGGTCGGTTACGGGGTCTTTGTGGCCGTAGTTGGCTGCACGCCAGCTGAGCCAGGCGGCGGTGAGTTCTTCCACGACCGGGGCATGCCGGTACCAGCAGCCGTAGATGCGGGAGCTGTCGGACACGCCGTATCGGTCGTTGATCCAGTCCACCCACTCGCGTAGTGCCTCCATGAGGGCGACGGATTTCTCCCCATCAAGTTCTTTCCAGTTCCAAGGAGCTGGTGTCTTTTTCGGCGGTGATGCCAGGAGGTCTTCGACCGCCTGGCCCATCGCTTCAACGGATCCTTGGAGGACGGTCAGCCGTTCCTCGTGCTCGACCAGAACCTCTTCAATGCCCTCGGCCGCCAGCATCTCGCCGCCCTCGGGGGCGGAAGGAAGCGGTTCGTGGGTTTCGTCTGTCATCGGATTGCTCCTTGTCTGTCGCGGCGTTGTTGCGCGGTCGCCTTGTCTTCTTTGATCTGGGCTGCGTCCGCGCGTTCCCACCAGGGCATGAGTTTGACCCTGGCCGGGGCGACGTTGCTGTAGTGCATAAAAGCTTCTCCTACAGGGAGCTGCTGAATCTCGTTGCCGCGAATCACGGGGCGTTCTTCCTCGCTGATGGTCCGGGAAGATCCGCCGCGCCCCTGGGAGGTGGTAGAGATGCGTTCTTTGCGGGTGGTTCCCGCGGCCCGGGCAATCTTGTCCAGTTCATCGAGTTCTTCCAGGCCGGGCAGGAACAGCCTGATCGATGACGTTCCACGGATTGCCGTGGCTGCTTCAGCTCCCCACCTCTGCCGGTTCTGGGCAAAGGACTGGCTGAACCCGATGATCCGGATCCCGCGGCCGCCGGAATCCGAGAGGGCCCCAGCCATGTCCGGGATGGCAGCGACGTTCGGAGCTTCGTCCAAAACCATCGTCAATACCGGCCAGAGCCGGCCCCCGGGCATGCCCTGGGAAATGCGCTGGGCTTTGCGGAACATGAAGTCGGCAAACATCGCCACGAGCGGGGCGACCGGAGAACGTTCCCCGTCCGTGAGCAGATAGATCGTGTTCGGCTTTTCCAGGAACTTCTCCATATCGAACCCCTCTCCTTTGGGCGGGGTCAGAGTGTCCAAGGCTTTAGGGGACGTCAGCGGCTCCAAGAGGCCGGCGAGGGTTTCCTGGATGGAATCCACAGTTTCCCCGGCCCGGGAGGTCGTGAGAGTACGGAGCCTGGCTGTGAACGCGGCCGGGGCCTTGTGCTGGGTCAGTATTTCCAGCGGCTCGCTGTCGGTGAAGTCATTTGCCCACTTCACGACGTCATCGATGCTCTTATCCCCCAGCGCGGCCGCGTGGAGGAACCTGCCCAGGATCGCAGCGGCCTTCGAATTGAAGAAGTCCCCGTTCTTCACATCTCCCATCGGCTGCGCGCCGGCCCAAGCTTTACCTCGGGCCAGCGCTTCGTCGGGATCTTCGCAGCCGTCCACGACGTTCCACCTGACCTTGTTCGACCATCCGGATATGTCTTGAAGGTCGAACACGGAAACATCGCCCCGACGTTCGCGGGCGATGGCGGTGAGCATGAGCAAGTCATTTTTGGTGGACGTGGCAATCACGGCACCCGGTGCGTCCAAGGTGATCCCTACGGCCAGGAACAGGGTCTTACCGGAGCGCTGCGGCGCGAACACCCACATCGAGTCTTCGTGCTGCACGTAGAGGGTCTGGCCGTCGAGCTTGCACAGGGCGACGATCATGTCTTCTTCAGTGGCATCCGCCGGCAGCTCCAGGGATTGCTTGGCTTTGGCCACTGCTGCGTTCTTGCCCATGCGCTTTTCGAGGTCCTTGTACCGGGGCAGCCCGTCGTCGCGGTGCTTGTTCCCGCCAAAGATGGCCATTAGCATGCCCGTCCCGACGAGGGCCAGGACAGCAAGAACGATCAGGATCCAGGTGGCCGCACCGGGCCAGAGAAATTCGCCGGCCTTGATCTTGGCCCATAGGGCGGAGAAGTCCGTCCAGGGCATCCCGGTAGGAGTGATCAGTTCTCCCAGGAACGCTGAGACCCAGCCCAGAACAACCAGCCCGGTGACGAGGGCGGCCAGAGCGATTTTCATGACTGAATCCGTGGACATGGGATTGGCCGTGCTCATGCTGCTTCCTCCTGCGCGTCGGCTTCGACCTGGTTGATTGTGGCCGTGGATTTCATGGCCTTATCGGTGTCGGTTAGTTCGATTTCCAGGGCGCTGCGGACGTGGATGGCAATAAAGGGGTCCTTACCGCCGATCCGCATCATGCAGGTCCCTTTGGTTAGGCCGGCGATATCGGCCGCGGACCCGGCGGGCAGGTTGAACATCCGTTCGCATGCCCAGGCATCATCGGATTTTTGCTGCTTGTAGAGCAGGACCGTTCCGCATTCTTTGAGCATGGCGATGGCCGGTGAGTCTTCGGGAATATCGGAGATGTGGTGGAACGCGAACATGCACGAGAGAGACAGTGCGCGGGAGAGCTTGGTGTTGCGGCGGGTGACCTTGGCAACCGAGCCCTGGACGGTGTGCCAGGCTTCCTCGATGACCAGGACGGTGGGGACCGCCTCACTCTGCCGGTAGAGAGTGTTCGCCAGCCAGGTGTTGATGATCGTCATCACGATCGCTAGGGCCGGCCCGTCCTCCGGGAGCAGGGACACGTCAAAGACGGTCAGCCCGGCGTTCAGGGAAATTTCCTCGCTCGTCGGTCCGTCGATCAGGCCGGCTAGGTCGTCTTCAATCATGCGTTCAAGCTCAAACGCGGGATCCTGTCCCCAGTGTCGGATTTCTTCCACGCTCAGGTTCGAGGCCGTTGCCGCGTCCGCGTCGGGTGCGTACAGAGCGGAAAGGACGTGGCGGATATGGGCGATTTCATTGTTCGCTGCCGCCGTGCGGAGAGCCTGTTTGTGGGCCATGCGGACTGCTTTGCCTTCCTTGGGCAGCAGCGGCCGGCCAAGGGCTTCTTCAACAACAGCACGGACCAGCATTGACTGGCCCGCCGGAGTGGAGAGCGCGGTGTCGTCGTGGCTGTCTTCATTCAGCCGGGCAGCGATTCGCGGGTCCAGGATGTTGATCCTGGCCCCGCCGCCGCCGACCATGAACTTCACCGGTGTGATGCCCAGGCGCTGGGCAAGCGAGGTGTATTCCCCGCCGTTCTGGTCCAGCTGGTACTTCTTATCGATCACGACAACCCGACGGCCAAGGAGCAGCTGCCGCAGCACCGCCCAGGTTTTGATCCCGGAGGACTTGCCTTGGCCAAGATCCCCGATGAAGCAGACGTTCGGGGATTCGAGCTCGTTGCCGTAAGACGTGAACGGGTCATGGACGACCATCCAGCCCGATCCGGCATCGATCCCGAACGCCAGGCCCCGGTGCGAGGTGGGAGGCGAGGCGATGGCCATGTGTGAAAATTCCATCTGCCGGGTCGAGGACAGCACTCCCGGGGCCGCCGGATCGTAGTAGCCCAGACGCGAGGCACGCGGACTCTTCCGGTCACAATGCCACTGCACGGCTGCCTTGCTCTGGGCATCGTTCGTGCGCTTTTTCTTTCCTGCCCGGCGTTTGGCTGCCAGGGCATCCCCGGTCGCCAGTGCGGCGCCGTGTTCGGCGCTGAGGCGCTGCTGCTTAGCGCGGGAGCGCTGGGTGCGGCGTGATGTGGTGGTCAGGGCCCAGGGCATCCGCAGGCCTTTGATGAGTTTGGGGGTGTTCATCGGATTCCTCTCGTGAACGGCATGGTGGTGATCAGGGCCAGATCGTTGCGGTGATCCATCCAGTCAATGAATTCGATCCCGGCATCCGCGGCCGCAGCCTCGATCAGGTCAGCGGTGGCCAGCAGCTCGTCCTCTGATTCGACGGAGTAGGAGATGTAGAGCGCGTACGCGGCACCGTGGTGCCCGGAACCGGGTTTGAGGTCCAGGAGCCTTTGGCTGGATGCGCCCATAAGGACTTCTTCTGATCCGTCGGTGACGACACCGGACTTGGCGACTTCCTTGCCCTTGGCGCGGTCCATGGCCGCGTCCGTGCGGGCTTTCCCTCGTGCGGTGCGGGCATCGGAAAGTTCCATCACCATGGAGACGGTGTGGACCACGGCCGGCTGGATTCCGGAGACCAGGGATTGTAGAGCGGAAACGGGGATCGCTTCAGGGCTGAAAGCTGAGGCCGGGACGTACCCGGTGCGGGTGTGCCAGTGGCCGTTGATGACCACGGAAGAATCCGAGGACTCACCGTCCAAGTGCTGCCAGCAGTCTGCCAGGTCCGCGTTCTCATCATCGTCAATGTCGAAATCCGGATCCTGAAGGTGCCGCAGGAGCGCCGCCATCTGTTCAGGTCCAAGGGTGCGATAATCCTGGATGCCGCCCATCATCTGCGCCTGGGCCAGAGCGGTACGGATTTCCTGATGAATCGCCAGCCCCATTCCGGTGTCCCCGCCACCAAGCTTGGAAGCCTTCAGGGACAAAGCAGCGGACCGAGGAACGCGGAAGGTCTCGTAGGTGCGGTGCTGTTCTGAGCGGGACTGCAAAGTTTGCACCAGATCCCCGTAGGAGGTGATCAGCAGCCGGTTAATGCCCTGGGCCTGTTTGTCCTTGATCCACAGCAGGTGGTCAGTGGAATCCATGGGTACGGCGCGGGAAAGAGTCTGGACGTGGGAAATGAGGGACTGCCGGCGGGCCATGCGGGCCAGGAACTGACCGCGGGCCACATAAGCGGAGTCTTCCCGGTTTTCCTCCCGGATCCCGGAGGAAGAACCCATGACTTCCACGGTCACCGTGTAGTACGGGGTTTTGATCCGGCCGCCGTGACGAAAAACCGTCATCGGCCCGGTAGGGGTCTGCACGGTGAACGGGCGGACCGTCCCCACCATGAGCGGGGCATTGTTCCGGTGTGTCACCGGAACCTCAATCATGCCCTTTTCATCGGCCCGGGCACGGTCGGCTTTGCCGGCCTTGACCATGCGGGTCTGATCCCGGAACTTCACCGGAACAAACGTCGCGGTCTTGTTTTTCCGGCGGGAACGCTGGTGGTGCCGCTCCACGAGCAGAGCACCGAGGGACCGGTACCCGGTGATCTTGCTCGGAGTGGTCAGCACGACACCGAGGCCGATGATCGCAGCGCCCAGGATCAGGCCAAGCACGATCACGTCCGAGAGAGCAATGATCGCCACCATCCCTGAAGCCAGGGCGATACTGAGCCCAATCCACTCAGGACCGGTACGGTTCCCGCCCCACAAACCACGGCGGGAAACCTCACCACCGACAACAACCATGCGTCCCATCAGACCTACTCCCCTGCTTTCGTTCTGCTCATTACCGGCCGCTGATGTGATCGGTATCAGGCACCATCGAGTTCACGCTCTGACGGCCGCGCAGTGCGGCCTGCCGTGATGCTTCACGCCCGGCCAACAGGAACGCTGTCGCCCCGCCTGCGGCGATCTTGGCGGATCCCCGAGTGGCCGCCATAGTGCCCCGCCCTGCAGCCGCCGCTCCGCTGCGGGCAGCAGCAGCAGTTTTTCCGGCCGGAGTACCGGCCCGGTCATCTCGCTGCGCTTGGGCAATGGTGCGGGTATCAGGTGCAGCCGGTGCATCTTGGCCCGCGGCTCCCATCCCAGCCGTCCCCTGTCTGGTGCCGCCGGCACTACGACGGCCACCACCTGTAGCCGCGCCGGCCCCAGCTGCACCACCGGTCAGACCCCCGTCAGGACCGGCAGAGAAGCCAGGTCCGCCTGATGTCTGGGCTGCCGCCCCGCTGACGGCGGCACCGGTGCGCCCACCGCCGGACGAGCCGGACTGTGCCTGCATGGTGCGGCGCTGACGGATCATCGCACCGATCCCGGCGCCGGCGCCAGCTACCATCGCCGCCCCGGCAATCGAGGGCCGGTTAGCACCCAATGAGGTGGCCGAGGACGGCAGTATTGGGACGAATTTGAACAGCAGCGCGGGTGAGAACGCCAGGACCACCATCGCGGCGGCCGCGATGAACACCGAGGAGGCGTTCACCAAGGCATCCCCGGTACCTTCGCCCTGGAACGCGGGGCGGTTCGAGATGAAGCTGAACAGCGCACCCATGATCAACAGAATCAGCGGTCTGGACAAGGCAATACCGAGCCACAGCGACCCGGCCTTGGCGACCCGGCCCCGGTGTTCGGGATGGATCATGAAGCCGATCATCAACGCAATGCCTACGCCCAGCAGCGACAGGGCGAGCGGCTGCAGGGCGAACAGCCCCAGGAGCGCCCAGGCCCCGATGAACAGCAACCCGAACAGCAGCACGGCTGCCAGCGGTCCGAAAACGCCGCTGGACTCGTAGGAGGCGAAACGGGAAATGCTTGTGGCGAAGTCCCCGATCTGGTTTGAGGTCCAGGGGCTGATCGATTCAGTAACCTGAACCAATGCGTTGTTGCCCACGTACCCCAGAACCGGGCCGAACAATGCCAGCAGAACCGCGAGTGGGGCGTACCAGATCACCGATTCACGCATGGCGTCAGGGTCGATTTTTTCATCCGAGTAGTCCCGGAAGAGTTTGAAGAACATCAGTGCCAGCAGCACGATCCCGATACCGGAAAAGACTGACCAGGTGTTTCGGAAGCCGTCATCGACCTGAAACTCTGAAACTTTCAAAAGGTTCACTAAAACCTCGTTTGTGGCCGTCACGCCGGCTTCCTTAGTCGAGTTCGCAAACTTCTCAAACCCGTCCTTGGCATTGGCGATAAACGCCACTGTGTCCACCGCGCCCAGCACAAACTGCCCGCCAGGCTGTGTAGAAACAGCTGTACGCAACACAGCACCAGCAAGCGGGGCGAATTCGTTCCATGTGCTCGACACCGCACATATGCCCAGTGCAGCTGGCGGTGCCCCTTCCCGCGCCAACGATGAGCAAAACTCGCGCTGTCCTTCTGCAGGACGGTAGTCCAAGGACTTCTCGGGGGTGTCCAGGAAGCTGTTGAAAGCACGGGTTGCCATTCCCGTGCAGTCCTGGCCGATCATCGTTGCACCGAGAAATTGAGGCCCACAGACGTTCTTGGCGAGTTCGCCGTTGAGACGGTCACGAATACCGTCGCGCTGGTCTGCCGGCAAGCCCGCCAGCCGCTTCAATTGATCGGCATTCAACTTTTCTGAGGCGTTGATGTCATCCGCTGCTTGAGCGGATCCGGCTGTGAGAACACCGAAGCCCAAGAAGACCGCGAGGAATGCGGCAATCAAGCGAATCCTGCTGCTAGCGCGTAGCGTTTGCATATTCCACCCAGCCTTCTTTACTCAGGTTTTCGAAGTAACGGCTGACCAACCCGTTATCGAGAGTGGGCATCTCTCCGGTTGAAGCGCCGACGAGACCGCCCGCAGGGCCTTGGTCAGGGAACTTGGCGGCAAGTTCTGTGTCATCAATACGCACCAGGACGTCAGAGATTTTCCAATCACCGTCCCAAACGAGTTCCAGGGAATCGGTACCGAAGTAGCCGCCGGGTTCTGCTTCACCGCCGCGGAGACCGCCATAAACCACTTGAACCAACGCGCGGTTCTCGGCTTCGCAGGAAACGAGCCGGTAGAGACCCCCGGCTTTGACATCAACGCGGTCGAGCCAGCCGCCATCGAAGCTCTTGAAGTTTCCGGACGCGGCCGCCGTCGTGTAGGTGTCGCCAAGCAGAACTGCATCCTTGATCCATGCTTCGTCCGAGGCCAACGCCTTCATGGTGGCCTTTTGGGCTTCCCAGGTTTTAGTGTTCACATCGTGCAGTACCGGCGTGTAGTTGGCTGCTGCCTGGGCGGCGGAGTCGCAGGTGCCGTTGTAGCCCATGGGCGTTTTGCCGTCGGCGGCCGTTGTGGTTCCGCCCTCTCCGATGCTGATTTTGGAGACTGGAAATCCGAGCTTGCCAGCGACCATGCCTGTCCCAGTGGTGGGTTCGGGCTGTGAAGCCTGTTCCGTGGGGCGGAGATTTATCAGGACGACGGCGACTGCCACGATCACCACGACAGCGGCAATCGCGATCAGCACTTTCCATTTTGTTCTCATGGTCTGGTTCCGTTCTTCAGTAGGAGAAAGCCGCCAGCGACGAAGTCTGCCACTACTGTTTAGGCTCCTGCTGCTGCCGTCAGTGCCAAGATGCCGCCGATGATGACGCTGGCACCGGCGACCGCGGCGAAGGCGACACCGCTGCGCTTGGCACCGTCCGCCCCATCTGCAATGTCGTCCGAGTGGCCGCGCTGCCGTGCGATTCCCCACTTGCCAAGATTCATCAGGAAAGCGGCGGTGACCAGAATCAGCACCAGGGCCCAGAGCCCGCCGAGGATCAGCTGGACCGCGCCTTGGAACTGAACTCCGAAGACGTTGATGTTGGGGGTCACCCCGTCCAGGGGGTTATCTGCGGCCGCGGGGAGGGTGACGTTGGTCAGAATGCTCTTGAACATGGTGTGGGTTTCCTATCGGTTGGTGGTGTTGATACTTGCGTGGGCGTTGCGGTTGTCTACCTCGAGCAGGCCTGCGGCGATTTCTGCGGTGACGCGTTCGAAGGCGCGGCGGGCGGGATCGCCCACGAGCTGCCAGTCGATGATTGAGCCGTTGTCCAGGGCCGCGTCATAGGGGATATCGATGATGGACCGCACCGTGGATTCGAGCTGGGCGCGGAGGCTCGCTTGATCGGTCGCCGAGACTTTGGCGCCCCCGCCCTGGGTGATGACGACGACGGCATTGGCGACAAGGTTCTTGTAGTGCGGGTTGCCCTGGCGCTCGGACATGGATTCGAGCTGTTCGATCATTCGCAGGGCCGAGACGACGGCGTTGCGCTGGAGCCGGACAGGGATTACGAGCTGGTCTGTGACGTCGATGGAGGCCAGCCAGTTTTCGGAGCGGGTGTTGTTTCCGGTGTCCAGGACGATGGTGTCGTAGAACCGGCTGACCACCGTGTGGATGCGGTTGAATTCGTCCGCGCCGATGGACTTCATCCGATCCGGGTCTTCGTCCGATGCCAGGACGGAGAACTGGTTCTTGCCTTGGTGGCGGGTGTAGTAGGAAAAATCACCTTTACGCGCCTCGATGGTTTCGAACTTTTCCAGCACGTTCAGCAGGTCCCACACGGTGCGGGTGGAGCCGTTGGCGTTGGTCCGAACACCGAGGGTGCCCATCATTTCGTTGTTGTCCCAGACGATGGCGTGCTGGCCGGAGTGGATCCCGAAGGTTGAGCCGATTCCGACGCTGCACATGGTCTTGCCGACTCCGCCCAGGGGCTGGGCGACCATGATGCGCATGGGCCTGGAGTAGACCCGTTGGATCGCGGAAAGGTCTGTGCGGCGGGCCAGCTCGGCTGCGCCGACCTTGGGCTTGATCAGCCCGAACGTCACGGTCCGCAGGAAGGCCTGCCAGCCGGTGGCCGGTGGTAGTTCATCGTTCATGTTGTCTTTTTGCAGCACTGATGCGCTGCGCCGGCCGCTGACCAAGGGGGCCGCCTGAGCTTCCACGGCCGCCTGCTGGGCCGGTGCCGGCCCAGCGACAGAAACGGCTGGGGCCGCGGTTTCCTTGGCGGGTTCTGCGGCATTGTCTTCTACTGACGGTTCGGGGTTCAGCAGGCTGATGGGGGCGCGTGACTTCCGCTCGGCGCCTGACCAGTTGGTACTCATCGGGTCTTCCTTTCGTTTGCGGGGTTCTGACTTTTGAAAATCTGTGGTGCCGGTTCCTGGAACAGGATTGGGGCACTGTCTGTGACTGTTCCCTGCGGGCTGCGCCGTTGGGGGCCGGTGAGCGGGTCGGTGAACAGCGGTGCTGTGCCGAAGTCGTCAGCGCCGGCGGTGGGCGTGCTCATTGGGGAGTCACCGGGCTGATGGAGGTGACGAGCCAGGGATCGTCCTGGCCGATGCGGTGGAGCATCATCGTCCACGGCCCGGCGTTGGTGTCGAAGGATGCTGTAACCGTCATGGGGTTTTGCGCTTCCCGGCTGATCGCGGGACCGTCCGTGACGGTGGAGAACGGAACGCGGGCCGGATCGATGTAGCGGGCGTCTTCCTTGTACTCGGTCGCGAGCATCGGTTCCAGATCCTTGAACCACGTCGTCTCCTCCACTGCAGGCCGGCCGAACAGTGCCATGGCCTTCGCGGCGGTCTCTTTGACCTTCGCTTCGGCGGCGGCATCCCAGGTGACGTTAGGGCCGTGGTAGTGCTCGGAGGCCTCGTCATGCTCGTGGCCGTCGCCGGCTGAGTTCGCCTCAGCCTCGGCCGTGCTGGTCGGGGCCGGCGCGGCCGCGGTGGTGGTTGTGTGTGCGGTCGGGCTCCCGGCGCAGGCCGTCAGCAGGACTGCGGTGGCCAGCAGGGGCAGGGCGAGTGCGGTTCTGCGCATCACAGGATGCCTTTCTCTTTGAGGATCGGTGTGGGGTCGATGGTGGCGTTGACCGGGATCATCGGATTAGGCAGGGCCCCGGCGTAAAACTCCATATGCAGGTGCCGACCGAAGACGTTGCCGGTCGCACCTTCAGTCCCGAGGGGGGTTCCCGCGGCAACGGTGTCGCCTTCTTTGACCTTTAGAGAGCCGGCCTCCATGTGGTACATCCCGATGGTCAGCTTCCCGTCCAGGGTTTGGCCTGTGACGCCGGTTCCGAACTGGCCTTCAAGGTTTCTGATCTTCACGATCTTCAGATCCGTGATCGCCACAATCGCCCCGGCTTGGCCAGGAGTGGAGAAGTCGATTCCGTAGTGGAAGTTGGCCAGCACTCCCCCGGCCGTACCGGGAGGAGCCGGCCGCGGGCCGTACCCGCTGGTCATGACAGCCTTCTGCAGGGGCTTGACCCACTTCCCGGCGATGTCACCGACAACCTGATTTCCCTCACCGGGGCATACCCCGGACGGGTCCACCAGGGAAGCCGATTCCCCGCCGAGTGCCTTGACGATCTGCGTGGCCTGTTCCCGGAACCGGGTGTAGTGGTGTGGATCCGCGTTCCGCTGCGTGCGGTGGATAGCAATGGTCGGTTCAAGGGTTTCCCACCCCTGAACGTTCTGGAGAGCCTTGAAGAAGTTTGTAGCGCTGGTGTGGGGGTCCATGCGGTCCTCGTAGGAACCCCACGAACCGTTTGCCCGCTGCTGGAACAGCCCGCGTGAGTCCGGGCCAGCACCGTCACCGAAATCGATGACCCGCAGCGTGGACTCACCAATGGCAGCCTGAACACCGATCAGCTGTGCGGCCACGGGCAGCTTCAGATCCGCTGCAGCCTTCATGATCGCGGCCGCGTTCTTCATCTGCTCACCATCGAACCCGGCCACTGTGCTGCCGGGGACCGCTGATGCTGCGGATACATCTGACGTGCCAGGTGCCACACAGGCAGAAGCGGCCTGAGCCGGTGTTCCGCCATCGTCAAGAACCACAACAACGAAGCCCAGGGCGAGGGCGGTAGCGGCGGCAACAGGAACAACGACTTTTCGAAACGCCTTACCTGCAACGGCTGTTGCTGCCCCAGCAGCAGCGACACCCATTAGGAAGACCGCCTGATTCTGTCGGTGCGAAACCAGCAGCCGATAAACAGGTCAGTCCCGCCCCTGCACCGCATAGTGACGCGCATGTCGCCCCTCCCCTGGGCTATTCCGGGGCCTGTCCCCGGACGGAAAAACCATCCCGGCTAAACTCAGCCGTAAGGCTAGGATGGATTTGAAACCAACGGTTAAGTATTTGCGAATGCTTAACTATTGGGATCATTCTAGCAGAATCAATCGTGCGCGTCTTGTCGTGTTTGCCCCATCCAAGGAGTGTTTGTGCCTGTCTCAGCCTCAGAGTTCAAGAGCTGGCTGGACGCTCAGTCCATCAGCACTTCCCCTGCCGCTCTGAGCGCTCTGACGGGGCTGCACCGAGGCACTTTGGGCAACCAACTGCGTCGTGGAAACGTTGCAGAATCGACGGTCGTTGCCGTGGCGCGCGCGTCCGGAGCGAATGTGCTGGAGTCCCTTGCCGCCTTTGACCCGTACAGGGACATGTACACCAGACGGATTGAGCCCACGCCGGCAGAAGTGCTAAGCCAGGTCCACCACGCAGACCTGATGGCCGAGCTACAGTTCCGCACCTCGAAGAAGTACTACCCGCGGGATCTGCGGAAACATATTCCGCTCATAGACTTCCCGCACGAGGGATCCAATCGGGCATGGATTGACGCCATCGACTCCGGCGACATCAGGCACCGCATGGCAGAGGAGACTGGCATGGCCCTGACATACATCTTCACGCAGCTCACCGAAAACAAGCTGACCCCACCGCTTGCGGTAGCAGCCTCCAGAGCAGCAGGCACTTCCTTCGCATCAGGTCTGGTGGTTGTCGGCCTCGTGCTTCCGGCCGAGGCAGGCTGGCAACCACGCGCCAGGGAGGACGAGCTGCTTGAAATCACGGACGATGCACTTGTCGAGCTAATCTCCGGCCGCATAAACCTGCTGCAGCGGCGCGTCAAACAACGTAAGGAAGCCCAGGAGTATGCGGAAAAGATGACGGAGCTTCTGGGATGAATCCACTAGGTGTCGTCCCGGTGACGCTCATGCTCATCCTTTTGGGCAGTCTTACGTTCAAGCGCATAAATACACCCGCATCCGGGTTTGAGCACGCCTTGCGGGGAAAGGCGAGCAGAATCGCTTTGTCGGGCATCTTTCTCACCACCGCTTATCTGCTGCTGATACCGCCCGTGTACTACGCGCTGGATTCGATAATGCCGATAACCAACGCTACCGACCTCATCTCCAAGTACTGCGCACTGGTAGCCGTCGCCTTTCTGGGCGGGCACCTTAGTGTCGCCTACGGATCCCCCTTTGCCCGTCGGTGGACAGTGGGTGCTCCCGGAACCGTTGTGTTGGGCCTCGTCTCCGTTGGCCTGCTGTGGACTGTCGTGGCCACAGACGCCCCGTATTCATCCCCCCAGATGCTGGACTTCGCCACACAGCCCAGCGTTCGCATCAACACCTGGCTGGTGCTGTTCTACGTGGCCTACGTTGTCCTTCCCCTGGTGCGGCCGGCGTACCTTGACTCCAAGAAGAACCCTCTCCGGACAGGCCGGGCGGCTTCAGGCATGATCGCCGGTGGTTTCGCCCTCTCCCTCTTGCGCGCCGGTGCGTACCCTGTCGAGTGGTTTGGTAGCGGGAATGTGGTCTACCTGTACATGCTCATCTCCTACGCCTCCACTGCCCTCGTGGTTGTGGGGCTCGCGCTTTTTGCTTACGCACGCAGGAACAGAAAAGTGAAGACCGAGCTGGGATCCGCCCTCTCACTCGATTAGGAAGGCCGGGAGACATGACTACCCCCCAACGAGCGCAGGAAGCAGTAAAAAGCGTCTTATCGGAAGTACCGCGGGAGCACGAGGCTGCCTATCGCGTCATCTACGAGGCAGTGAAGGTGTGCCTGGCAGCTGGCATGGAGCGGCGGGCGGCTGCCGCCTACTTGGGAGTCTCGCGGTGGCGTATCGACCGCCAGGGACGCTACTTTCGGTCTTTGAGAGCGACCAGGACCTTGTTCCGGGATGCCATGGCTGCCAATCCTGCAACTGATCCTGCCGGCGAGTCCGTGGAAGCCATAGTCCGAAGAGCGTGGAAGAACTAACCCTAAGGGTCCCAAATCCCAAAATTCCGGGTTTTATGACATATTGGAATCATGCCATCCGGAATCTGTCACGAGCTTGCTGGGCCAGTCACACCCCATGCGATGACTCTTTCAAAAAGAGCGACACGCCGCGGCGACGTGCAGGGTTTCGTTTATCAAAACCGCTTAGATAGCACTATGGCAATTCAGAAGCTTGCTCAGGGTGGCCGCCCGTCCAAGGGGCCCCGGCACACGTTCGTGGTCAAGCCCGATCTTGCGCGGGCCGAAAAGCTGCGGGCCATTATGGAAATTCTTGGCACGAACGCAGTTGATTACCTGACACCGCTGGTTGCCAGGCATATAGATTCCATTGACCTTGAAGAACTGCGCAATCAGGAGACATTGCCTATACCGAAGGCCAGTTAATAACTGAAGGCCCGCACATGGCGGGCCTTCGTTAAGTATTTAGTTCAGATCTCGTTCTTGGCGGGATGTCGATCTGAACTTTTGTCCAACACCCACCCAGTGGGTGGATTTTGTCGTTCCCCCGAAGGAGTAACTGCTGTCTATGGTACCGGAAGTCAATTCCGCGTCAACGCACGCACATAAGGGTGTCGCGGGCCAACCTAGCCCTCAGCAGGCGTGGATCCTTGCACCCCTGATCGCCGGGCAAGCGTCCTACCGCCTAGGCCGATGGATGGGCACCAGGTTCCAATACCCCCGGCCGGCAACTCCGCCCACCATTACGACGTCTCTGCCCGAGCACCCCGCAGCAGTCATGATCCACGGTACGGACGGTTCCGTAGCCACTCTCTGCATCGACCTGGATACATCCAAGGCACTGAAGAGCGTCGTGGACTCAGACGCAGCCCGGCTCAGGAAGCTCCTGGGTGAAGCGAACATCAGCTACGTGGAGGACTTCTCCCCCAGCGGCGGCAGGCACATCTACATTCCCCTTCAACAACGCCTCACCGCCGCCAAAGCCCGCGAGCTTGTCGAAGCCCTCGGCCTTCTCGCCGCAAGCCTGGACCCGAGCCCCCACCAGAACATCACCGACGGCTGCATCCGCGTCCCGGGCTCAAGGCACAAGGCTGGCGGCCACCAAACCCTCATTACTCCCCTATCCCAGGCCTACGCCACCCTCCGCGTCCGCAACTCAGCGCGTGCCATTGCAGCATTGCGCGCCGCACTGGCCCCGGAGCTGGCCCGCAACAAGGCCATCCAAAAACGCCAATCCAAAGCAGCAACAGTACGGACCACTGCTGGACAGCTGCCCGTCGCTGGCCGCAGCGAAAGCCCACTGCGCCGTATTGCACGCACTGGCATTTACGACACGGCCAAGTACGCCAGCGCCTCAGAGGCCCGCATGGGTGTGTTGAACCACTTCGCTGCGTGCGGTTGGACCCTGGAAGACGTACGGAACGAACTCACCGGCCAGTTCCCGGGCCTGGCAGCCCTCTACGGCACGCAAGCCAAACAAGCGCGGCTCCTTTCCAGCGAATGGGCCAACGCCCAGGCGTTCACCAACGCCGGCAGCACCCAAAAACGTAAGTCCCGTGAAACTGGGAAAATCAATGCCCTTATTAACAACACAAGCCCTACTCAACCCACAGGGGGGGCACTCAACCGCAGCTCCGCGTCAATCCACCAACTCGTGAACGACTTGGAAAATGTCCTGTACGCCGTCCTGGACCGCCGCTTGGCAGCGAGGGGCCGCGAAGGACTCAGCCTCCGCCTCTTGATCCGCGGCCTGCTGGGCTACATGAGGGCGAAAGAAACGGATCTTCTCGATGTCGGCTGTCGTACGCTTGCGGTCGCGCTGGGAAAGCACCATGTCACCATTGCTCGCCTACTTCCCGCTCTGGCCCAGGCCTCCGATGGAATTCTGACCAAAGTCGCGGATGCTCGCTACAAGACAGCAGACGTCTACCTCATTCAGTTGCCTAGGCACCTTCAGCAACTAGCGAGGGAGCTGACGTGGCGCAAAGGACGCATCCATGCCGTTCGGCCCGTGTTCCGAAGCCTGGGAGACGTGGCTGCCCTTGTCTACGAATCCATCGAACGAGCTAGGCACTCCCCCACCACCGCGGAGATTGTCCGCTTCACGAGCATCAGCCGCAACGCCGTATCGACCGCGCTGACTGAGATGGAGGCCCTGGGCATGATTTACCGCGACCACGGTCACTGGAAGAGAACGACAGTTAATCTCACCAATCTGGCGGCAAGGCTGGGCGTGTTGGAGGACTACCAGGCCCACATAAGCCGTAACCGGTTCGAACGTGCCCGCTGGCACGCATACTTGGACCGTTTCCGGATGGTTGAGGTTGATGAAGGTGCACTGTACGACCAGGAACGGGAGGAGTATTGGCTGCCTCCTGGGGATGCTGCGATCTGGAACGTCGCATAGATGACGAACCGGGCTGCAGCGATGCCCGGGTGCCGGCACGCATTTTTCCGGGCATTACCTACAGGGCTTCCTCATGCTGGTCGTTCGCTTGCGAATGAAGCGTATACAGCAAAGCAAGCGGAACTTGCTTCAAAAGTGAAACTTGCAACATAAGTTTTACTTTTTTGACTTGTGAAAAAAGTAAAGACACGCAAGCCAGCTTCACAAGTGAAACAAGTAACGCTGTTTACGCTGGGATCACTTGTGAAAGGAAGGTTCGATGAAACACGATCTGGACCGCGGCGCACTCAGCAGGGTCATCGCGGTAATCAACGGCAAAGGCGGAGTCTTCAAGACCAGTCTTGTAGCCAATGTAGGTGGACTCCTCGCGGAGGCTGGCTCACGCGTGCTCCTCGTGGATCTCGATCCCCAGGGCAACCTCGCGGAGGACCTGGGCTATTCCGAGCAAGGAGATGGCGGCAGGAGCTTGGCCGCCGCCCTCTGCTTCGGCGCCGAGCCGACCTTGCTGACGAGTATCAGACCCAACTTGGATGTCATCGCCGGCGGCCCTGAACTCGATGATGCGGCAGCATTTCTCGGGGCGAAAGCCCAGAAGGACCGCGATGCAGCCCACTTGGCCCTGGCAAAGATGCTTGCAGCCGTAGCGGGGGAGTACGATCTCGTCCTTCTTGATTGCCCGCCCGGCAACGAGCCTTTGCAGGCGGCGGCCGTCGCAGCTGCACGGTATGCGCTGGTGCCGCTGAAGACGGATATGTCCAGCCGTAAAGGTGTTGCCGCGGTGGCAGCACGCATGGACAGCGTGGTGGGGCTCAACCCCTCACTGGATCTCCTGGGTGTTGTCCTGGTGGGAACCGGAACCAACTCAAAACAGGTCCACAAGGTCACCCGCGATCACCTCATCGCCGACTTTGGCACCGACGAAGTGCTGTTCCCAATGACCATCCGTCACGCAGAAGCCACCGCCCAAGCCTGCAGGGAACGTGGGCTACTGGCGCACGAACTCGAACGGGAACTCAGCAAGGCTCCCAAATGGTGGGAGGTTCTCCGTGGAGAAGCCAAAGCCACCCATGCAGGACCAAAATCTGCATCCAGCGTGGCTGAAGACCTGCATGCCGTCGCCATGGAAGTAACGCGGCGCGTAGCCGCCACGGAATCACAGGAGGTCAGCGCATGAGTGCCGCCCAAAGCTCCAGCCGTCCAGTACTCGGCCTACCGCCTCGCCCGACAACAGCACACCCCACAGCCGATGCACCGCTAGCCCGGATGCTGCCGGGCCGCCGGCAAGAGTCGGCCGCGAAGAAGGAAGAGGTCAAGGACGTCGAGACGGCGCCCATGACCGTAAGCATCCCCACCGCTATTCGCAATCGTGCCAAAGCGGCCTACAAGGCGACCAGCTACGTCGAGGGGGATAACACCTGGGCCCATTTCGTTGCGAAAGCCATCGAAGCGGAAACCCTGCGGCGGGAAGCTGAACACAACCAAGGCGAGATGTACCCAGCGTGGGGAGAGAAGCTTCCCGGTGGCCGTAGGTTGAAGGACAGCTAATGCTTGAGCTACGAGAAGCCGCACAGTTCGATCGTGGTGCGCTTGGCTGGGGCGAATGGAAGGACGCTGCGCTTCGTGACTCCAAAGAGGAATTCAGTTTCTTTGAAGAGGGCGAAGAGGTAGCTCGGATCAGAATTTATCCTCAGTACCGTCTCCGCGCACCTTACGAAGAACTACCCCCAGGGGTTTACGTCTGCGTTGATCTTGTGGTGGTCCGCAGTGATAAGCGCGGCAAGCGTCGGGGCCCAGAAGCAGTGGCACTTGTTAGCGGCCATGAAAAACTGCCCATAGGCGGCCACGAAAGTGCCCGCTGGCGGCCAGCAGAACTGCCCGCCGGTGGCCATGAGATCTGCCCACTTCCTTACTTGTTCCTGCCGCGTCTTTAAGCGGTGGGGGCCTCTCCCTGCGGTTTGATGACGGTGTCTAAGCGCACCAAAAGCGAACCAGGAAGAGGCCCTGTATGAAGTCTGACGGAGAAATCATGGAAATTCTTGCTGCCTACGATCTGACCGGATCGTTGCGCGCCACCGCGGAGCTCACGGGCTGCTCGCACCACACCGTTGCTAAACACGTCACCGCCCGTGACGCGGGCCGGCCGATCGGGGAACCCGCGGCCCGCGGCCGGGTCACCGACGCGTTCCTGCCCAAGATCGAGGAATGGATCGAAGCCTCCAAGGGCCGGATCCGGGCCGACAAGGCCCACGAAAAGCTCCTCGCTCTGGGCTACACCGGTTCGGAACGGTCTACCCGCCGGGCGATCGCGCAGGTCAAAGCCGCGTGGCGGCTGGGCCACACCCGCGTCCACCGGCCGTGGATCACAGAACCGGGGATGTGGTTGCAGTACGACTTCGGCGACGGGCCCCGGATCGGCGGGGTGAAGACCATCCTTTTCGTGGCCTGGCTGGCGTTCTCACGCTTCCGCATCGTGATCCCGCTCAGGGACAGGACCGCGCCGAGCGTGTTCGCGGCCCTGGACCGGTGCTTCCGGATCCTCGGAGGGGCGCCGACCTATGTCCTCACGGACAACGAGAAGACCGTCACCACCGCCCACGTCGCCGGGGTCCCGGTGCGCAACCAGCAGACCCTGGACTTCGCCCGGCACTACGGGGTGACCGTGCTGACCTGCCAACCGGCGGACCCGGCCACCAAAGGCGGAGTCGAAGCGTCCGTGAAACTCGCCAAGGCCGACCTCGTGCCCAAAGACACCAACCTCCGCGATGACTACCGCACCTTCGCCGAGCTCGAGGCCGCCTGCACGGCGTTCATGGACGAGGTCAATCACCGTGAGCACCGGACGACGCGGCGGAAACCCGCGGCCATGCTCGCCGAGGAAGCCCCGCGGCTGCACCGGATCCCGGACACCGCCCACACGGTCGCGTTCGGCCTGGCCCGCGGCGTTCCGGAGAACACCCCAATGGTCACCTTCGAAAACGCCCAGTACTCCGTCCCGGCCCACCTGCTCGGAGCCCGGGTGTTCGTCCGCACCCACGGCACCGGGCCCGGCGAGCAGGTCATCATCGTCCACCACGGCACGACCGGGCCCGTCGAAGTCGCCCGCCACGAACGGGCACGGCCCGGCAGCCCCGCCATCAACGACGAACACTTCCCCGGAACCCGGGCGAAGCTCCCCGGCGACTACGAGGTGAGGGCCCGCAGCGCGGACGAGGCCGCGTTCCTGGCCATCGGCGAAGGCGCCAGAACCTGGCTCGTCGAGGCCGCCGCGGCCGGGACCGCAAGGATGAACGTGAAAATGGCCGAAGCCGTTACGCTGGCCAAAATCGCCGGCACTGATCAGGTCGACCGGGCCCTGGGCGACGCCGCCCTGCACGGCCGGTTCGCGCACCCGGACCTCGCCTCGATCTTGAACGCCAACATCCGCCGCACTACCACCCACGCCGCCAACGAAGCCACCTCCCTCACCCAAGGAACAGGGGCGTGGGCCGCGATCGGCAACCCCGCAACCATCACCACGCCGGAGGAGGCCCGATGAGCCCCGTCACCACGACCAATACCGTGGCTCCGCCGCTACCGGCGGACCTGGAGGCCCTGATGCGGTCCCTGAAAATGCCCCACGCCCGGGCGCTGGCCCCGGACCTGATCGCGACCGCCCGCGCCCAGCGGTGGGAACCGGCCGAGGTCATCAAGGCCCTCTTCACGGAGGAAGCCGCCGGCCGGGCCCGGTCCATGCTCGCTTCCCGCCGCAAAGCAGCCGGGTTCCCGACCGGGAAGACCTTCGAGGCGTGGGACCCTGCAGCGTCCTCCATCCCGGGCCCGACCCAGCAGGCACTGCGGACCCTGGAATGGATCACCCGCAGGGAAAACTTGGTCGTCTGCGGGCCCTCGGGGACGGGGAAGACGTTCTTCCTCGAAGCCCTCGGCCAGCAGGCCGTCGAAGCCGGAATGCGGGTCGCTTGGTTCAGGCTCGAGGACCTCGGCGTCCTCATCCGCGCCCACCGAACCGATGACAGCGTCACCCGGGCCGTTGCCCGGATCCTGCGCGCCGAGCTCGTGGTCATCGATGATATTGGTCTGTTGCCCGTGGCCACGGACGCCGCCGAAGGCCTCTACCGGGTCGTGGACGCAGCCTACGAAAAACGCTCCGTCGCGATCAGCTCCAACCTCCACCCCGCCGGGTTCGATGAGCTCATGCCCAAAACCCTCGCCACCGCCACCGTTGACCGACTGCTGCACCACGCCCACGTCTGCCAGACCAGCGGCGATTCCGTCCGTCTTACCCAGGCCCTCGCCGGAAAAGGAGTGACCCGCTTGAACTGACCAACCCAACGATGGCCGACCCCGCCGAAACGAATCAGTGGGCAGATCTGTTGGCCATAACCGGGCAGTTTTACTGGCCACCAGCGGGCACATCAACTGGCCGCCCATGGGCAGAACGTAATGGCCATTGACAGGCACTGATGGTTAATCGGTACGCGGGTCAAACAATGATTGCCTTTTCCGCCGCGGATAGCTTGTGGGAAGACGTTGGCTGGGTTCGAGCCGTTCGAACCGACGGTGATGACCTTGCTTGGCCCCTGTTCTTTCATCAGGTCTAAAACGACCGTTTCTGACCGGTGTTCGGCAAGCCTCCGAAAAAGTCTGTGAATCGCAAAGCTATTTGGCATTGAATCTGCACCGCTTAATGGCCGATGAGAAGAGTCTCCCTTGCTGCGTCCACGACCTCGGGTGTAAGTGTTTCAACGTTGTTGAGCGTTTGGATCCGGCGCACTTGGGTGAGGAGTCTGTCGATGAGACGGAAGTTTCCAGCGGTGATTCGCACGATGGTTGCGACGGCGGTTGAGTGGGCAAGGCTTTTTTCGGGATTGTCTGAGCTGGCCGGAATGCGTTGGGTGAGGACGGCGGTGACTTCATCTGGACTGAGTGGTCGGTATTCGTGGGCGAATCCTATGCGGCTGTATAGCTGGGGGTAGCGAGCGAGACGCTTCTCGATGCCCGGCATGCCTATTAGGATCAGGCCCATGGTGTGGCGGTCGTAGTAGTCCCTCACTTGTTCCAGTCCGGTTGCCTTGAGCCGGTCGGCCTCATCGATGATTAGCAGCTCCGTTCGGCCGCTGGAGCGGGACTCGGTATGAACGTAAGGATCAACGACTCCATGTTCGGCGTAGTCGACCGCGTAGGAGATTTGCTGGCATGCGCTCGGCAGACCCAGGTCGATTTGCCGTACGGTTGCGGCGACGGTGGGAGTGAAAAACGCTGTCCGTGCTTCGAGAACTCTGTCTGGGACAGGTTCAGGCTTCTCAGTAAGGGCGGCCTGCCAGTCCTCCCATTCGTTCACGGCTGCGTAGTGTCGAGCGGAGAGCGTTTTGCCGACCCCTGGGGGTCCCCAGCACAGCCCGATATAGCGATGGGCGCGAACAGTGTTGGCGAATTCCATGAATCGCCGGTGCTCTCGGGTGACGAGGAATGAGGGCTGGTCCGGGGGCGGTGGTGGGGCGCTGCTGTTGACCTCACCGAGCGCACCAAGGAGAAACCTGCGGCCGTCGTCTTTTCCGGCGAGGAGGCTCGGCTTGCCGAAGTTAATCGGCTTCATACACACGCAGCCCGTGTCGCCGCAGAGGTTCGGCCGCAGGTGTTTCCTCGCTTGGGGCAGGAGTTGTGTTTGGCTCTGGCGGGACGTAGCGGGTATCGCGAGGCAGGGCATCGGCAAGGCTTCGCCTGTCGCGCAGTTGCTGTTTGAGGTCGCGTCTTCTGTCTGTTCTGGCGCCGCGTAGCTGTTCGAGGGAGATCGCTTCGGCTGCCAGCTCCGGTGCGATTGCACGGCAGAGGAAGGCTTCGTTGAAGTAGACGCGTATCTCTCCAATATCCCGTGGGTCGTAGCGGACCGTCACCTGTTCGCCAACATATGCCGCCAGCACGGGAGAAACATAGCGGGTGGAAGCGAACTGGATCCCGTCGCGCTGCACCTTCCGGCCCGTGGCCACGGTCAACAGCAGCAGGTCCAGGTCTTCAGGATGAGCAGGCATTCGGGGAATGAATGCCGAGGCGGCCCACCGCTGCACCGGGGATTCACTGGTGGAAGAGTGCGGGCGCTGGTTGTACTCGGTCAGGATGAATGTCTCCAGGATGGTATCGAGTTGCTGCAGTGTCAGCTCGGGTGGACTGATTGGTCGGCCGCGCGTGCCGTGCGGGATGTACCCGGGAAGGTGCGGCAGGAGCTCGGTTGTGACCGTCCCATAGAACCGCTCGATCTTCCCGCGTCCTTGGGGTACTCCTATCTGGGAATGGATGAGTTGAATGTGGGTGTCGAGGCAGACGCGATCGAGACGGGCGGAGGTGAAGTCGGCGCCGTGATCGCTGTAGAGCAGGTCCGGTAGCCCCATGACAGGCCAGGACCGGTTCTCCTTGCGCCGGACGGCTTGGTGAAGCGCCAGCGCGGTTTGCTCGGCGCTGGGTGCCCCGAGGAATACTGTGTAGCCGGCAACGGCGCGGGAGTAGTCATCGAGCATGATCGTGAGCCAAGGCCGCGCACCGCGGCCTTTGGGATCGAGGATTTCGATGTCGAGGAGGGTGTGGTCGGCTTGCCATTGTTCGTTGGGGCGGCTGGCGTTGCGCCGGTAGACCAGCTCGAAGGTGTCCCTATAAGCGGTGTTGCCTTTCTGTGCGAGCGTTCTGAGGCCCGGATCGATGCCAGCCACGAGTGCCCGGACTGTCGAATAGCTCGGGGCTGGGATACCGCGGGCGGAGGCAATGTCGGTGATCCTGCGGTGGATAAATGCAGCTGTTGGTGCGGGGCGGCGCAAAGCAAGTCCTTCGACTGCGGCCATGAGCTCCTGCGGAATCCCACGCTTGCCCCGGTCGGACCGGGGCTGACGCTCCAGGCTCGTGACTTTGCCACCACTCCGGTACTTGGACAGCCAGTTGCGGATGGTGCGGATCGGGATACCTGACTCGGCAGCCAGGCGGGTGAGCGGGATGCCTTCGTCCAGATGCCGGCGCAGCAGGATGGCGCGGTCTTCGGCTGTGAACTTAGCCCGCAGCACCGCACGTTCCCTTACTTACCGCGCTGGCCCGGCGGACGGCGCCTGCAGGTGACGGTAGATCGTGGGCCGGGAAACCCCGAAGGTGTCCGCGATTTCCTGCACTGTGTGTTCCTTCGAGTCGTACATCGCCCGTGCCTGCGAGATCTTGGTCGCGGTCATCTTGAATTTGGGTCCGCCTTTGCGTCCGCGTGCGCGGGCGGCGGCGAGGCCATCATGGGTTCGTTCGACGATCAAGTCGTGCTCGAACTCGGCGATGGCGGCGAGCATGTGGAAGAAGAGGCGTCCGCCGGGTGTCGTCGTGTCGATTCCTTGCGACAGTGCACGCAGGCCGATCCCGCGCTGCTGCAGTTCCTCTGCAACCTGTTTGAGGTTACGCACCGAGCGACCCAGCCGGTCCAGCTTTGTGACGACCAAGGTATCGCCGTCCCGGACGTACTCAAGCACCTGGTCAAGCGCCGGCCGGCGGGCGAGGACACCAGAGGCGTGTTCAACGAAGATTTTCTCGCATCCGGCAGCTTCGAGAACGTCCGTTTGTCCTTCGGGGTTCTGGTCCCTGGTTGATACACGCGCGTACCCGATTAAAGCCACGCCTAAATGTAACGCAAACGCCGCCTCCGATACATAGATAGCGGACAAGGGTCATGAGACGGAACACGCCGGGATTGGCAGCATCGTTCTGTCAGTTTCAGAAGTCGGCTGCACGAATGTCAGAAGTCGTCTGCACAAGCGTTCCTCGCCCTAAGGGCATCCCCAGCTGACATGATGAGAAGCATGGCTGCTTCCCGTCCCGATCCTCAGGCGCGCCTTGAAGGCACCGTCGTCGTTCTTCGCGAGCTGATCGAGAAAGACCTCCCGGCTCTATTCACAGCTATCGGAAGACCCGAGATATTCGCTGGCGGCTGGGGTGGAGGTATGGGGGCTTATCGCGAGGACTTCGCGCAGTGGTCGGAGTTTCTGAGGCAATGGCTGCCCTGGCAACAAGGCAACGTGTACGCCGTGTGTCTGCGTTCATTGGACGACAGGGTTATTGGAACCACCACGCTCGGCGATTTCGACTTGAAAAATGAGTCTGCGCACATCGGCTGGACGGCTTATTCCCCAGACGTTTGGGGCAGCGGGGTGAACGCTGACGCCAAGCGGCTCCTGCTAAATACGGCCTTTACCCATGGATTTGAGCGGATCCGGTTGCAGGCCGACGTACTAAACGTTCGGTCGCGGGCGGCGATTGAGCGGATCGGCGCCCAAGAAGAAGGCGTGCTCAGACATGTCCAACGGCGTGCGGATGGCAGTTGGCGTGACACAGTCATTTATTCTGTTCTGCGCGAGGAATGGCCCCATGTACGCAGTGTTATCGATGAGCGTTTGGCGGGCCGGCCGGCGGACCCCAGCTATACCCCTTCTCCGTAAGCCGATCCTCTACTGAGCACTGCCCCCGTTGCGATTCAGCTGAGGCTATGCGACAAATAGCGCCGTGAAAAGGCCGCCATTTACCGCGAAAGCCACACCAGAACGGTGTGTCGTGTTCCATGAGCCGTGTCCGAGAGCTATGTCCTGTCACGCACCTTGGCGGTACAGTTCCCGGCATGCCGGCTGTTGGTTATGCACGCGTGTCCACCCGGGAGCAGAATCTCGACGGTCAGACCGACGCGCTCGAGGCCGCCGGGTGCGAGAAGGTCTTCATCGAACACGCCGCCGGAGTCCTGGCGAAACGGCCGGCTCTCGAGGATGCACTCGACTACCTGCGCGCCGGCGACACCCTCGTCGTCACCAAACTCGACCGGCTCGGCCGGTCGGTGCGGAACCTCAAGGAAGTCGTCGACGGACTTGAAAAGCGGGGCATCGGCTTGAAAGCCCTCTCCCAGGGCATCGACACGACCACGCCTGGTGGCCGATTGTTCTTCCACATGCTCGCCGCGATCGCGGAGTTCGAACACGACCTCATCGTCGAACGCACAAAGGACGGCCTGGCAGCGGCCAGAGCCCGAGGCCGCAAGGGCGGCGGTCGGTTCAAGATGACACCGACCAAAGCCCGTCAGGCACGAGCCATGTACGACGAAAAGACGTACACCGTGCAGCAGATCGCCGAAACGTGCGGGGTGTCCCGCGGCACTATATACCGCCATCTCGGCGAGAACGTCAGGGCATAGAGGCGGACGACCGGCGCAGCGTCCAGGACAAAGGACCCGTCCCCACCGATGTGGTCGCAAAGCGATGGTCATACCTTCGTCTGAACGTCGAGGACGAGATCCCCTTGGCAGCGATTGCCAGCGACAGCGACATCTCGCGGCGCACAGCGCTGGACGCTGTGTAATGGTCCTCGCTTCGCTCGGGCTGTAAAGCACTTTTCTTATTTTGGCTGCTGTCCCAAGGGATTCTACGTGTCCGCTCGGGCCCGTCAAGCCCCTCCTTCGTCAGGGCCTGCGGCACACGAAATTCCCTGCGGCGCTCCTTCGTCGCTGACTTCCTCCGGGAATTTCCCGCCCCTTGCCCTGCGGGTAGACAGGCCTCCGTCGGCCACAGCTCCGCAAGCTTCGCCAGCAGCCAAAACAACGGGGGTGAGGGGACGCTGGCCGGTCACCTAAGCCGCCCCACCATCGGCAGACAACTTGGTCCGCACCCGATTCCAGCCGCTTGACAGACATAGAAGCGTCGGGGGAGGGGCCAACTGCCGGCCTCACCACAGGCCCCGAACCCACACCGCAACCATGAGGAGCACACCGTGAACGACCACATCACCGTCAGCACTGCTGCCGATATGCTCGCCTACTTCCCGCACTCCCTCGGCTTCGAGCCGCGCGAATCGTTTGGCTTCATCTCCCTGCAGGGCGCCAAGGTTAACGCTTCACTGCGGATGGACATTCCGGACGAGTCAGTCAACCCGACCGACTACGCGCAGACGGTCACCCACTATCTGCTCTCGGACGAGGGCGCGACCGGATTCCTGATGTTGGTTTACACCAACGAACCTGCCGCGGACCCGGCCCCCGGAGCCAAGCCATACAGCGACTACGCAAAGGCAATCAGCACCGAGGCCGAAAAAGCAGGCCTGAGCCTGCGGGGCGGCTGGCTGATCACCGATGCAGGGTGGACCACGTACTTCTGCGAGGACCCGGCGTGCTGCCGGATGCAGCCGCTGAGCAGCATCCGGGACAGCGCCGTGAACGCGGAACTGGTCTACCGCGGTTCGGTGAAGCGGGCCGACCGGGCAACCGTTCCGGCCTTTACCGGCAGCGAGAGCACCCACGCGGACATCTGGGAAACGGCCGCCCGGTATCCGATGATTGATGGACTGGACTTCGATCACCCGGACATGCGCGAGGCCCGCCGGGCATGGCACGAGGCACTGGGCACCACACCGGAGGAACCCGAAGCCGTGGAACTGCTGGCAGCCTTGCAGTGCAAGCCCATCCGGGACCGCATCTTCGCCGACGCTATCTGCCCCACCGAGGACCCGACGACCTACATGCAGGTGATGATCGGACGGTTCGAGGGACGGCCGGACTGGTCCCGTGTGGAGGCCACCGAGGACTTGCTGATGCACCTGCTGACCTTTGCACCGAGCGATACGCGGACCCCCGTGTTCTGCTTCCTTGGCTGGCTCCGCTGGTACAAGGGACAGTCCTCCCTTGCCGCCGCATACATCGCCCAAGGACTGGAGGAGGACCCCACCCACCGGCTGGCACTGCTGCTGATGCAGCTGCTGAAGTTGGGAACAGTTCCCGAAGCGGCCAAAAAGCCCAGCACCTCCTACCCGGCGTCATTCAACCGCCGCTAGAAAGTACCGGGGGAGCGGGGCCGGAATCCTTACCAAGGGATTCCGGCCCCGCTGCCGTGCGCCCAGAATCGCCTGGGTGCGCGGGCGGCGGCCTCCGCCGCACGCTCCCCCCGGCCGCCGCCATGACACGCTGCGCGTCCACCCCACCCAGCCCAGTGCACAAACGCGCCGGCCGGTACAGTGGGCCCATCAGGACCGACCCGATCCCAGGACACCACCCATGCAAAGCCCTGACCTCACCCATATCTCCGCCATCACCTACCGACCCGCCGCCGATACCGCGCCGGCAGGCTCAGACACTGCCGCCGAAGCGCACCTGGCCCATGCCGCAGCCGCGTACCCTCCGGCAGCAGCCGGCCCCGCGGACCTCACCTGGGCGTCTGAGACAACCCGCGACGTCCTGGACAGCTAGGTCGTGGACCTGCTGGCCGCCGAGAACGTCCCGCAGCTGGCGACCACGATCCCCACCCGCGAGAGCTTCAAGCACACCCACGGCACCTACCCCACCCGCACCGCGCTCGGCCCCTGGATCCAGGTCGCCGAGGAGATCCAGGAGATAAGCCGCCCGTGAGCACCAAGCCCACCCCCGGCGCCGCCCGCGGCCGTCGCACACCCGCCCCGGCCACTCCGACCGACGGCCCGGACATGACCCTGGCCTACGCCGCCCACGCACAGGCCGCCACCGAGCCCATCAAGGCCACCTCCATCCGCCTGCCCGAACGCCTGCACAAGCACCTGCGCCGGCACAGCGTCGAGGCCGGGGTACCCATGTCCCAGCTGATCATCCAGGCCATCAAGCCCAGCACCCCGAACAGTGACCGCACTACCGCAGTAACGCAAGCGTGAATGCGGTACTGCGGTAGTTGCACTGCTACCCCGGTCTGAGCAAGGGTGGGGGCTACCGGGTGGCCGCGCGCGGCCCGGGCGGAAGTGAAATGCCCGCGCCCCCTATATCGATCAAGACAAGGGCGGGGGCGCCCACACTAGAACGGGAGAACAGGCGGCTCACTCACTGTCGCGGCCCTTAAAGAAGGACATCGCGACGGGTCTCACCCTACGGGGAAGAACCGACCCGAACCGCGGACATCCACAGGGCGCGGGCCGTTCAGGGCTGGCCGGCCTTGGTGGTGTCAAGTGCCTTGTAGATCGTGGGCCGAGAGACTCCGAACGAGTGTGTCACAGCAGCCACGGGCTGCCCTCCGGCCACCGCGGCCCGGACCGCGGCGGTCTTCTCCTCATCCAACTTCGGCTTCGGCCCCGGACGCCGTCCGGCCGCACGGGCCCGGGCCACGCCCTCGAAGGTGCGCTCACGCAGCAGATCCCGTTCCCACTCGGCCAGCATCAACAGCATGTTCAGCATCAGCCGTCCCGAGGCCGTGGAGGTGTCCAGGTCCACGTCCAACGCCTGCAAGCCGATCCCCCGATCAGCCAGGGCCTGCACGGTGCGCAACGCATCCGGCAGGGACCGGCCAACCGGTCCAGACGCATGACGACGAGGGTGTCCTCCCCACACGCAGGATGGCCGGTCGCACTGATCCTCTACGGTCGAGACGGCGGGGATGTCACACCGTCATCGGCAACGGCATGCACATCTCGGCCCGGTGCATCCTGGGCATCGCGCTATTGTTGGGCATCGTGACGACGCCGCCAGAGCGGACCGGGCACCCATGCGGCACCGCGCACCCCACTTTGGCGGAGTGCGCGGTGCGGTGGAGAACCACCCAGACTGAGCCTGACGAAACAGGCGGCGTCGCTCAGCGGGCGATCATCCCGTGGGGGTCGATGACGAACTTCTCCACGGAGCCCTGGTCGAACTCCGCGTAGGCCTGGGGTGCCTCGTCCAGGCTGATCACGCGCGGGTTGACCATCTCCGTCAGGTACGGCATCCGGTCCCACAGGATCGACATCATCAGCTGGCGGTTGTAGCGCATGATGGGCGCCTGGCCGCCGATGATGTGGGGGGACTTGATCCAGGCCTTGCCGAAGTCCACCGGGAAGGTGCCCTCCTGCTCGGCCTTCGTCTCCGCGATCGGGTCCGGCCCGTAGATGCCGATGATGCCCGTGGCTCCGCCCGGACGGGTGATGTCCAGGACCTGGTTCACGGCGGCGATCGGCTGCATCTCATCGGCCGCGGAGCCCAGGCCGTGGGCCTCGGAGCCGACGTAGTCCACCGCGCAGTCCACCATCGGCTCGCCGAGGATGTCGTTCACGGCGTCCTGCAGGTTCTCCGTGGCGGAGAGGTCGATAGTTTCGCAGCCGTGCTTGCGTACCAGCTCCAGCCGCGAGGCGTCCTGGTCGCCCACGATGATGCACGAGGCGCCCAGCAGCCGAGCGGCAGCCGCGGCGCACCGGCCCACGGGGCCGGCACCGGCGATGTAGACGGTGGAGCCGGGCTTGGCGCCGGCCGCCATGAGACCGTGGAACGCCGTGGGGAGGATGTCCGAGAGCACGGCCAGATCCAGGATCTTCTCCATAGCCTGCTCCTGGTCCGGGAAGCGCAGCAGCTGGAAGTCGGCGTACGGCACGAACAGGTACTCGGCCTGTCCGCCCTGGAAATCGCCCAGATTGAAGCCGTAGGCGGCGCACGCCTGCTCCGGGTTGGCGGTCTCACACACCTCGGTGCGGCCGGCGCGGCAGTTGCGGCAGCGGCCGCAGGCCACGTTGAACGGCACGGAGACGAGGTCACCCTCCTTCAGGAACTGGACGTCGCTGCCGACCTCCAGCACCTGGCCGGTCATCTCGTGACCCAGCACCATGCCCTCGGGCACGGGGAAGGACCCGCGGTAGATGTGCAGGTCGCTGCCGCAGATGTTGGTGGCGACGATCTTGAGGATGACGCCGTGCGGGGCGGCGGAGCCGTCGGGCATCTCCAGCTTGGGGAAGTCCAGCTCGTCGACGCGCACGTCCTTGATGCCGTGGAATGCCACGGCGCGGTTCTTGGTGGTCATGGAAACTGTTCCCTTTCTGTCTCCAGCGCGGCCCCTGACGGAGCGGGAGGAGGGGCGAACCCGAGGGGGAGTCCCGGTCCCGGGCTATACGGAAACACTAGGGCGTGTCTGACAAAAAATCCAGGGGCCCACTGGCACCTTGGAAGGCATGTCCCGGTTCCACATCCTCTCTGATGCTCAGTGGGAGCTGATCGCCCCGATGCTGCCTACTCGCACGGGCCGGCAGGGCAGGCCGTTCTCGGATGCGCGGATGATGGTTGAGGCCATCATCTGCCGGTACCGGTGCGGGATCGCCTGGCGCGATCTGCCCAAGGTCTTTGGTCCGTGGCAGACCGTGTGGACCTGGCATCGACGCATGGCCGAAGAAGGCACCTGGGACACGGTGCTGGCAACACTGACCGCCGCCGCGGACGCGGAAGGCCTGATCGACTGGTCGGTGGCGGTGGACTCCACGATCGCCCGGGCACATCAGCACGCCACGAACACCACCCGCCACACAGGGGAATGGATCGAACTACAAGAATCCGCGTGAAGAGCCGGCCGATCACGGCATCGGACGTTCTCGCGGCGGGCTGAGCACGAAGATCCATCAGCTCGTCGACGGTGCAGGGCTGCCACTGGTCAGCCTGATCACCCCTGGCCAAGCAGGAGACTCGCCCATGCTGCTGCCGCTGCTGGAACAGCTGCGTGTGACCCGGCCGGCAGGTCGGCCCCACACCCGCCCGGACGCGGTCCTGGGCGACAAGGCGTACTCATCACGGGCGATCCGCACCCATCTGCGCACTCGTAGCATCAAGACCGTGATCCCCGAGCCGGCGGACCAACAGGGCCACCGGAAACGCCGGGGCTCCCACGATGGGCGGCCCGTGGGCCTCGACGCGGCCGCCTACAAAGGGCCGCAACGTCATCGAGCGCCAGTACGCCCAACTCAAGCAGTGGCGCGGGCTGGCAACCCGGTACGACAAGTACTCCACCGTCTACCGGGCTGCCGTGGTGCTGAACGCGGTGATCGCGTGGTCCAAACGATTGTCAGACACGCCCTAGGTGTTGTGGGTTATGACATTGGTGACACGCTACTGAAGGCTGGTGGGGAGCCCAAAGGGGGAGCTTGAGGCCATTCACCTTTGGATGAGTACCCTCGCCTTCGGTACTCGGTCGACGCCGGTAGGGTCGATGCATGCCCTTTGACCTGCCGCGCCGATCTCACGTGTTCGTGGATGAGTCCAAAGCAGGCAGCTATTACCTTGCAGCCGCCGTGGTCCCGCCCTCCGGCGTGACGGCCGCGCGGTCGGCCATCAAAGGACTCCGGCACAAGGGCAGCTCGGCGGTGCACTTCAAAAGTGAGCGGGACGCCACACGGCGTTCCTTCCTCAAGGGCGCTGCGTCGACCGGAGTGAAGACCGTGGTCTACATCGTTGACGGACAGCCCGTTCGTTATCTTCAGTCCGGGCGCCGAGCCTGCGTCTGACGTGGGCTTTTGTGTTGTGGACGGTGTCTTCGACGCAGCTGCCTGACGCGTTCGCTCTGGTTATTCGGCGTCGGATTGTTGTTCATCCGTAATGTTCCGGAGCTGCAGTGCTGCCTTGTCCCTGCTGGTTTGCCCGCTGGTCGCCGAGTGCATGGGCGAGCCGACGACGGAGCTTGTCATTTTCCTCGGTGAGCCTGCGGACGCGTTCGTTGGCTGCCTGTAACCGGGCCAGCAGGGATGCGTCGGAGGCCCGCTGGCTGGCGGGGATCGCTGGCACGGGCGCACGCCGGGTAGCTGCACGAAGCCTTTCGATTTCCGCGCGGAGATCGGGCTGGGTATAGAGAAAGGCCCGGGAAACGCCAGCGTGGCGGGCGACGGCGTCGAACGAAACAGCGGCGCCGCTCTTGTCGAGTTCTCTGAGCGTCCGGATCGTTTTGGACCGGGCGAGCTCATGACGCCCGCGGGCCGTGGCGGCGAGGTGCCTGGCGTTCTCAGCTGGCATCGGCTGTCCTCTCGGAGCGGACGGCATCGTCCTCGAGCGTGCCGATGATGGTGCCGAGGTTCTCGGCGACCTGCCGGTTCATCTCCGCCAGCCGGGTCTGGCCGCGGGCTTCGGCGGCACTGATGATCTGCAGGACCTGGGTGCGGTGTTCGCGGTGCTGGGGCAAGAACTCGCCGGTGGTGATGAACATCGGACAAGTCAGGCAGGCGTTTGCGTGCGGGCATGTCTTTTGGACGGGGAGGCCGCAGAATCCGTTAGGCAGGGCCTGGGTGACCCGGCCGAGTCGCTGCTTGGCCCAGGCTGCCTCGGCCAGTGTGCTCTCCGGGTCCAGGACGACGGTGGTGCCGCTGATGTCGATCTTCCGCGCGGTCTCCCAATGGCGGCGGATGGTGGTGTCGTGCAGGCGGGCGTAGTGGGCAGTCATCTGCGGTGAGTCGTGGTCGAGGATGCGGCGGACGACTTCCTGAGGGACGTCCTTGTTGATGAGGCGGGTTCCCAGCGTGTGGCGCCATTGGTGCGGGGTCAGCTGGACTGGCCGGCCGTGTTCGTCGCGGATCTCGCAGCGCTCCAGCCACCGGTAGAGGGCGCCCCGGTAGGTGCTGCTACTCATCGGCTGGAGCCCGTCCGGGTTCTTCAGCAGTCTCGGGAAGAGCCTTGGCGACCGCCCGACGCTGGTCTGCCGTGCGGTGATCAGGGCGTGGAGTTCCTCGTCGATCGGGACCAGTGCCTCGCGTTTCATCTTGTGGTTGAAATAGCGCAGATACGGTGCCCGGTCCGCGTCGAGGACGATGCAATCGCGTTCCAGTTTCAGACCGTCATTCACACGCAGTCCGCAGCGGATCAGGATCAGCGTCGCCAGCCGGTGCGCGTCGTCTTCGAAACGGTGAAGATTATCCGGATGCTCGATCTGGGCCATGACATGTTCGGCCAAAGCCCGTGGGGGACGTTCGGACCGTTTGGGATAGTCGGTGCTGAACAGCATCGCCGTGGCGGGCAGTGTGGCGTCCCATGCATGCGTGCGGATGGCCGTGAGGAAGGCGTTGAGTTGGCCGATCTGGTCGCCGTGGCGTTGCCGGCCGGCCATCTCGGTCTGCAGGTCGGCCAGGTAGTGTTCGATCACCGTCCGGTCAACGCCCCCCAGCGACGCGACACCCGTCCGATGGCAGAAGCGGGCGAAACGGATCAGGGAGCGCAGCCCGCGGCGGACAGTTTCCAGCACCAGCCCGGTGGACAGCTGCCAGCGCACCCACCGTTTGACCAGGTCCCGTAGCCACGGCTGCGGAATCGGGTCGAAGCTCAAGGTGGGGTTGCCTTCGAAGCCGAGCCGGCGCAACTGCCACACGTCCCGGCCGTATTCGCCTTCCCAGCCTCCGGCCTGGGCAAGGTCCTCGATCCGCCGGCGCGCGTAGAGCAGCAGCGCACGGGGATTGGAGTCCTTCGGTGCAGGCCGGCCGATGCTGGTCCTCCAGTGGTCTTCGGTGCATTCCAGCAATGATGAGCCCGCCGTCTCCCGGAGAAACCTCACGACCTGCATCACCACCGCCGGAGGCGTTTTGGTGCTGCGGTCAGCCCGCCTGCACTGCAGCGCATACTGGAGCTCGAGTTTGAGCTGCGGCGCCAGCCCGTTTAGCCTGACAACCTGGTCTGCGAGCACTACGGCCGGGTTGAACCTGCCGAGGAACTCTTCCAACTCGGGCCGCCCGTTGGCCCGCCACGTGGAATTATGGGCATGGCAAAGCGGTCCTGCCGCCTGGGGCCACAACACACAGTGTGTGACGCGGCAGACGGCCCCGGCTTCCGGCTGTTTGACCGCCGGTGCGGTTCCAAGCCAGGTGTCCAATTCGGGTCGGCCGCTTCGATCCCACCGCTGAGCATGCAGGGTGCACATCCCGGACCGTGCGGAACCATAACCGCACCCGTCGACCCGGCAAACCATGTTCGGCTGTTGCCGCTTCCACCGTGGGTCGGTCGCGGCGATGAAGGTTTCCAGCTCCGGCCGCCCGGCGTTCTGCCACCGCAGGTGATGACCGGAGCAAAGTCCATAACCCGCCCGTCCCGCACGTCCGCAGCCGCCGACACGGCAAAGACTGGAACCGAAAATCGGATCGTCGGCAGCGAAAATCAGGGTGTCGGAGCGGAACTGGGGTGGCTTGTGAATTCGTCAAATATCCAACGTTAGGCGTTAATGCATCCGAAGATGTACGTGAAAATCCACAGATTGACAACCTGTGCCCCACGGTAGGACAGTCGAAGTTTTCCATGGTGGGATGCTGACAAAAGGTAATCATGACTGAGTTCACGACGACGTTACAAGCGTTTGAGATAGCACGGGTGCGAGCGAGTATTGCTCAGCACGAGGAGACGCGGCTATTGCATATGGCTATCTATGATGCCCGCGAGGCTGGTATGTCAGTGCGAGAGGCTTCGACGGCACTTCGGGTGCCGAAGAGCACGGTCGCGGACGCCGAGGATAAGATGAGGCGAAGACCACTCCATCGCTGATTGCTGGCGTACCGGTGGTCTCGCCAGTCGCCCTTAGCCGAAGGATGCACCGTGACAACAGCTAGCTCGATCGACGGTCGCCTTTTCAGTACTTGGGATCAATCGATGCCCCCTTCGTCCCGGGCTCCTTCGTCACCACGGGGCACTCATCCGGCCTGCGCCACATCGGACTCATCGACCACGTCACCCTCACCGACACCGGCGCGCTCTCCGGCGAAGGTCGTGTGCTGGGGTCAATCGACGCAGACGGCAACCTAACCACATCACGTGCGAGCCCATTCTTCGAGACTGCGCTTCTGAAGGCGACGGCTGACGAGATCGAGTCGGTATACCAGGCGGCCGGTGCGACGCTTGGCGTGGGCACACTCGTGGAAACGCCCGAGATCGAGGCAAAACTCATTCCTAGCAGATTCAACCGACACACATTCTGGTGTGGGCAGAGTGGCTCAGGCAAGACCTATGCGCTCGGCGTCGTACTGGAACAGCTCTTGATCCACACGGCATTGCCGATGGTCATCTTCGACCCCAATGCCGACTTCGTACGTCTCCGCGACTTGCGCTCAGACAGCCAGACCGACGCGCATCGCGCTCTCCGGGGCCGCGACATCCGGGTCCTAAGACCCGGTGGACAGGGTCCGGAAGCCCTCCGAGCACGCTTTCGAGATTTTTCCATGCAATCAAGAGCAGCGGTCCTCCGTCTCGACCCCATAGTCGACAGGGACGAGTACAACGTGCTCACACGGGTCACCGGCGACAAAGACATAGACCGTGAGGGGATCCTGCCAGCGCTGCGTGCCAACGATGATCCTGCAGCGGATCTGCTCATCAAGCGGGTCGAGAATCTTCGGATGGCCGATTGGACCGTGTGGGCCCATGGTGGTGCAGACGTGAACACCGTCCTGGATGAGCGACCCGACGCGACTGTGCTCGACATCGGAGGCTTCGCCTATCACCCCGGCGAGAAGCTAGTCATCGCCCTCGCCGTTCTCGATGACCTGTGGGCGAAGCGCGAAGCCCGCAGGCCGATCCTCATCGTCATCGACGAGGCACACAACCTGTGTTCACCTGATAACGACAGCCCCCTGCATCGGGCCGTGCGCGAGCGGATCATCCAGATCGCCGCCGAAGGCCGCAAGTTCGGGTTGTGGTTGCTGCTGTCGACCCAGAGGCCCTCCAAGATCCATCCGAGCATTCTCTCCCAATGCGACAACCTGGCGCTGATGCGAATGAGCTCGCCCGTGGACCTTACGGAACTTGCAACCGTCTTCGGGTTCGTTCCCCCGTCAATGCTCGCCCGTTCGCCCCGATTTCAACAGGGTGAAGCCCTCTTCGCCGGCGGCTTCGTGCCGGCGCCGACTCTGCTCAAGGTTCAAGACCGTCTCACCCACGAGGGCGGCTCAGACGTGGGCGTGCCCCCTGCGTTGATGTCCCCACCCACCGACTGACCTGGGGACAGCCGACGTGTGACGGGCACCGCCGACGCTGAAACTAGTCGGGGTAGCCCCGTCACCAAGGCCCGAACCGGGACGGTGTGCCGCAAACTCATCCAGGTTCCGGCGCGCATCGCCACAAGGGCCAGGAAAATCCGGCTCCGCATGCCGGTGGCTTGGCCTTGGCAACCCGAATGGGAACGGGTCTTCACAGCCATCCACGCCCCACCCCACGTGGCATGGGAACCGTTCATCGCGCCTTCACCGGCGAAGCTGGGAAACCACCGTGGAACATCCACTGGCAGCGAGGCCGGCCAGCCGTGCCCAAAACGAAACCGCCCCCGACCGCAGAAATCAAACGACGGTCAGAGGCGGATCGGTGGATTCAGGTTAAGAACTCACCACGGGTGACTGGTTCCAGCGTCGAAGCGCGGGCACCAATTTTGGCTTCCTCGCCTCGGCGCCTATAAGAAATATTCGTCACTTTTCAGGCTGGAATGAGGTACCCCGCCGTGCATTGGAGACCTTTGGAAGCCTCTGAACCGGATCTGGGTTCCGGTTGAGTTGCTAAGTCTCGCTCGATGTCGCCGCGGATGAAGGCCTCGACCTTTTCCTTGGCGATGTCGTCGTTGTACTGCTCCGGCGGGGACTTCATGAAGTAGGAGGATGCCGAGAGGATCGGTCCGCCGATGCCACGGTCGAGGGCGATCTTGGCGGCGCGCACGGCGTCGATGATGACACCGGCGGAGTTCGGGGAGTCCCACACCTCGAGCTTGTACTCCAGGGACACCGGGGCATCGCCGAAGTTTCGGCCTTCAAGGCGCACGAAGGCCCACTTGCGGTCATCGAGCCAGGCAACGTAGTCGCTCGGGCCGATGTGCACGTCGTCGGCTTCCAACTTGGCGGAGGTGTTGGAGGTGACTGCCTGGGTCTTGGAGATCTTCTTGGATTCCAAGCGGTCGCGCTCAAGCATGTTCTTGAAGTCCATGTTGCCGCCGACGTTCAGCTGGTAGGTGCGGTCCAGGACCACCCCGCGGTCTTCGAACAGCTTGGCCATCACGCGGTGGGTGATGGTGGCGCCGATCTGGGACTTGATGTCGTCGCCCACGATCGGGACACCGGCAGCGGTGAACTTGTCGGCCCACTCCTTGGTTCCGGCGATGAACACCGGCAGCGCGTTGACGAAGCCGACACCGGCGTCGATGCATGCCTGGGCGTAGAACTTGGCAGCCGCGTCCGATCCGACGGGCAGGTAGCAAACCAGCACGTCGACCTTGGCGTCCTTCAGGGCTGCAACCATGTCCACCGGAGCGGCGGAGGATTCGGTGATGGTCTCGCGGTAGTACTTGCCCAGGCCGTCAAGGGTGTGGCCGCGCTGCACGGTGACGCCCGTGGCCGGCACGTCGGCGATCTTGATGGTGTTGTTCTCGGAAGCGAGGATGGCGTCGGCCAGGTCCAGCCCGACCTTCTTCTCGTCAACGTCGAATGCGGCGACAAACTGCACGTCGTTGACGTGGTACTTGCCGAACTGCACGTGCATCAGACCGGGAACGGTGGCCTGCGGGTCCGCGTCACGGTAGTACTCGACACCCTGAACCAATGACGTGGCGCAGTTGCCCACGCCAACGATTGCAACCCGAATCGGATTATTTGCCATTCTTGATCCATTTCTCTAGGGTGGGTGCCTCGGCACCGATCGTGGTTCCGTCCCCGTGCCCGGTGTTGACCACCGTGTGCCCCGGCAGTGTGAGCAGGCGTTCGCGGATCGAGTCGATGATCGTCTCGAAACTCGAATGGCTGCGCCCGGTGGCCCCGGGGCCCCCGTTGAACAGGGTGTCCCCGGAGAACAGGGTGTCCAGATCCGGGACGTGGAAGCAGGTCGAGCCGGGGGAGTGCCCCGGGGTGTGCAGGGCCACCAGGGTGGTCCCGGCAACCTCGAACGTGTCCCCGTCCTTGATCTCGTGGTCCGCGGTGGTGCCGGGGAAAACATCTTCCCAGAGCATCTGGTCCGCCGGGTTCAGGAACACCGGGGCGGCCACCGCCTCGGCGAACTCGCGGGCGTAGCGGATGTGGTCGTCGTGCCCGTGGGTCAACAGCACGGCCTTGACCGCGCGGTCCCCGACCGCTTCCCTGATTTTTTCCGGGTCGTGGGCCGGGTCGATCACGAAAACCTCCGAGTCGTCCCCGATGATCCACACGTTGTTATCGACCTCCCAGGTCCCCCCGTCCAGGGAGAAAGTGCCGGAGGTGATGATGTTTTGGATCTGCGCGCCCATTTAGAGTTCCACCACCGAGCGCAGGACCTTGCCCTCGCCCATCTTGGTGAACGCCGCCTCCACATCGCCCAGGGAGATGCGTTCGGTGACGAACGCATCCAAATCCAGGCGCCCGAGCTTGTATTGCTCGACCAGCATCGGGAAGTCACGGCTCGGCAGGCAGTCGCCGTACCAGGAGGACTTCAACGATCCGCCGTGGCCAAAGACATCGAGCAACGGAAGCTCGAGCTTCATCTCCGGGTTCGGGACACCGACCAACACCACGCGGCCGGCGAGGTCGCGGGCGTAGAACGCCTGCTTGTAGGTTTCGGGACGGCCCACCGCGTCGATGACCACATCGGCGCCGAAGCCCCCGGTGTGGGACTTGATTCCCTCGACGGCGTCGGAGGTCTTGGAGTTCACGGTGTGTGTGGCACCGAGGTTCTTGGCCATCGCCAGCTTCTCGTCGTCGATGTCCACGGCCACGATGGTCGTGGCCCCGGCCAGCTTGGCTCCGGCGATCGCTGCAATGCCCACGCCGCCGCACCCAATGACTGCCACGGATTCCCCGCGCTTGACCTCGCCGGTGTTCATCGCCGCACCGATCCCGGCCATCAAACCGCACCCCAGCAGGCCCACGGCCGCGGCGTCGACATCCTCATCGACCTTGGTGCACTGCCCGGCAGCGACCAGGGTCTTTTCGGCGAACGCGCCAATGCCCAGGGCCGGGGAGAGTTCGGTGCCGTCCTCCAGGGTCATTTTCTGGGTGGCGTTGGCGGTGTTGAAGCAGTACTGCGGCTGGCCCTTGGCGCAGGAACGGCACTGCCCGCACACCGCACGCCAGTTCAGGATCACCCGGTCCCCGACGACGACGTTGGTGACGCCCTCGCCCAGGGCCGAGACCACACCGGTGGCCTCGTGGCCCAAAAGGTAGGGGAACTCGTCCCCGATGCCGCCGTGCTTGTAGTGCAGGTCGGTGTGGCAGACACCGCAGGTGAGGATGTCGACCACTGCCTCCCCGGGTCCGGGGTCCGGGATCACGATGGTGACGGTTTCAACCGGGGCGTCCTTGGCTCGGACGATGACTGCTTGGACTTTCTGGGACATGACACTCCATTCATGTGTGGCCTGCGGAAGCATGGCCACGGTTTTTATTGATATTGAGACTGTATTTGACGCCGGGGTGGCGCAACTAGTGTTGGAACTCGCTCCGAAGCTGGAGTACCCGTCCTTCTTGGAAGGTGCGGGAAGCCATCGTCAAGAGTTGGATGAGGAGATTGCTGCGCGGAGCTTCTTGGCTTCCAATGCGGGATCCGCGGCGCTGTGGACGGACCTGCCGATAACGGCAACATCTGCACCTGCACGCTGGACGGATTCGATGGTGTCCAGGCTTACACCGCCGGCAACGGAGAACGGGACACGGGCCTCTTCCCCGGCCGTCAGCAGACCGCCCAGGTCGTGACCGGGCTGGGCCTGCTCGTCGAGGCCGGCGTGGAACTCCACGAATTTCGCCCCCAGTGCCCGGGCTTCCTTGGCGCGGGTGACCTTGTCCGCCACACCGATGAGGTCAACGACGATGCCCTTGTTGTGGGCCCTGGCCGCCTTGACACCACCGGCAATGGTGGAATCGTCCGCGCTTCCGAGGATGGATACCAAGTCGGCACCGGCCCTGAAGGCGATGTCGGCCTCGAGTTCTCCGGCGTCCATGGTCTTCATGTCGGCAAAGACGATCTTGTCCGGGTGGGCCGCCTTGATGGCGGTAACAGCGGACAGCCCTGCGGCCTTGATCAAAGGAGTTCCGAGCTCGATGATGTCCACGTATTCGGCAACTTGACCGGCCAGCAATAGGGCATCTTCGACCGTAAGGAGGTCCATGGCTACTTGGAGCTTCATGATGTTAGATCTTTCTGTAGGGATCTGCGGTATGTCCTAAAAACGAAGACGTTGGTTATTCGAGGTTGGCGTGCCTGACCCAGAGTTTTTCGGCAGGCTCATCGGTGCTGTCCCACAATGACTGGAAAATCGCTTCGGTGAGGAGGAAAAGCACCTGTTCGAAGAGGGAACCCGAGTACTGGCGGGAGAGGCCGGAGCCGTGGTCTGTTTTCTGGGCGGCGGGAATGATCACCAGCGAGTCGGCGAGTTTGGCGAGCGGCGACTCCGGGGTGGCGGTGAAGGCGGCAATGCGCGCTCCAACCCGCTGCGCCGTTTCCGCCGACCTGAGCACTCCCTGCGTCGTTCCGGAGCCGGAGGCCACCAAGAGCAGGTCACCCGGACCGATGGCCGGGGTGGTGGTGGCTCCGGCAACATGGACGGTCATGCCCAGGTGCATCAGCCGCATGGCGGCCATGCGCAGTACCAGGCCACTTCGGCCCGCACCGGCAACGAATACCCGGCGTCCCTGGCCCAAAAGGTCTGCTAGGTCGGCCATCTCTTGGCCATCGACTGCGGCCGTCGTGTCGGAGATCTCGTCCCGTACGAGGGACAGATTGCGGTCGATCCCACCCCCGCTGGTGTGCACGGTATGTGTCGCGCTCGGTGTTGGGTTCACGATATCTTCCCTCCGATTCGATCTGTGGCCGGTGGCGGCCGCATGGATGTTTCCTGCTTGATATCCATCCTCTCGGAAAAAAGGGGTAGGGGTAACGCTGTTTTATGACAGTTGTAACTACACTTTAGGATGGGTGGATGCGTTGGTCCCAAGGACTTCGTCCCAGAAGCGGAACGACCGCCCCCACTCCCCGAAGGGATCCACCATGCACCATCCAGATCTACCGTGGCCGCTCTTGCAGAACGTGGCAGCACTGGCCGAGTCTCCGCTGTCCGAGATAGCGAAACGGCTACGCGAGGCTGTGCTTCCCTATTACAGAAGCAGTGCGCTGGTCATCTTTACCGAAGACTGCACGGGACGACCCCAAAAGAAAGCGGGCGAGGAAGACATTATTTCCCGGGTCTCCATCGCCGAGCTCGACGCGCTTCGTGCCTCCCTGCCGGATGAGGCACCTTGGTTCGGGGAAGCCGAGCTCGCCGGCCGTCCACGCCCCGTACTCGCCCTTAAATACGCTCCCAGTCACGCTCTCCTCGTGCTGACGGATCCCCGCCCGGCGGATCCAGGGTACGAAGCGGGGCTTGACTTGGTGACGTACCTTTGGCGCGTTGCTGCCCGGCGGATTCAGGAGAAAGTAGCCGATGCGCCACCTGCATACCTGTTGGAATCGCGGGCTTCCTCGGCCGAACGCATCCGCGTGACTGCGGAACTAACGGACCTGCACTCCACGACCTTGGAGACCCTCTTGGCGGCCCTGCGTTCATCCTCCTTGGACGATGCTGCAGCCCGCTCCACCGTCACGGACCTCGCCTCCAAGGCCTTGGTCGGGCTCCGTACCCTGAACGACCGAACGACAGATCTGGTGGAGGAGCCAGTTGGAACCGCCTTCGAACGCCTCCGGGAGAACCTGCAGTCGCTGACACGCTTCAGCGACATCGAGTTTGAGTTTATTGAACCACCACTAACAGGTAGGGCCTTGCCAGGCGAGGTTGCCCACGCGGCACGGGCCATCGTTCGCGGGCTTTTGTTGGCCATGATGGAGCAACCCAAGCTCAACAGAATCCGGACGCAATGGGACTGCGACGGTGAAAACTTGCTGATCAACGTGCGCGACGACGGCGACGGGACACTCGCTGCCGACGATCCGAGCATTATGCGTTTGGATCGCCGCGTCGAAGCGCTAACCGGCCACCTGCAGATCGACGTTATGCCGGGCTGGGGTGCAGACGTAGTTGTTACTCTTCCGCTGGCTCCGCCTGCCCCCTTGGCCGGGTACATAGCCGCTTGGAACCTTGCCGCTCGGGAACTCGAAGTACTCCAGCACCTTGTCGCCGGTCACAGCAACCGGACCATCGCATCGAAACTGGGCATCAGCGAAAACACGGTCAAATTCCATGTGCGGAACCTATTCAAGAAAATCGACGTCGGCTCCCGAACCGAAGCCATTGCCCTGGCGCACAGCCACGGACTCCGTTGACAGTGCAGGGACGGAGTGAGGTCAAACCCGCGCACCAACACCCCTGATTCCTCCCACATAGAACCGGCAAAACGTGGTGCAACCCTGACGATTGGCCCGTAGGGCGGTCGCCCCGGTCCATCCAGCTTGAGGAATCGATCCAGCCGCGTTGGTCCACCTCCAGCGAAGCCTCCACAGGTCCAATGAGACCTACAGGGTCAGGCAAACCCTGAACGGACCCCCGCCGCGAATGCATGGATACAGGTCGCTCGGAGACGACCCCTTGCACTCCGAGACGACCCCTTGCAGATGAACGTCAACCACGGGGCCGCCAAAATGAAAACAAAGCACACAATTCGTTGTTGGATTGGTTGCGCCAGGGGACGTACCGACGGATCATGCCCGGTTGCGCCCGGTGGCCGGGATGGTCGGTGCCATTCAGCGCGAAGTAGCGCGGCGCGGTGAACCGGGGTTCGATCCGGTTCAGGCGTGAACCGTGGAACGGCACGTAGGCAAGCTCCACGTTGTTCGCCGCCGCCCAGTCCCCGACCCTGGAATCGCCTTTCGTGAAACGGTGCGGGCTGTAGTTGTCCATGATGATCACGATCCGCAAGCCGCGGTACTCGCTGTCGAATCCAGGCGGGCCAGCTGTGTCGGGACTGGATGTGAAGCCAGATATCGAAAATGAGATCTGGTTTCCGCCGGGGTTCGCTCTGCGGAAACCGGTGGTGAACCGTGACCGAAGATTGGCCTCAGCGCTTAGACTGTGGAAAGTGAACAGCATTGGGAAGCACACCGACGCCCCACTCGCAAGCCAAGCCCCTGACGGGTTCGTGCATGTGCGCGGAGCCAACGAGAACAACCTCCACAACGTCGAGGTGCGCATCCCCCGCGACTCGATCGTCGCTTTCACCGGTGTCTCGGGTTCGGGAAAGTCCTCCCTGGCCTTCGGAACGATTTTTGCCGAGGCGCAGCGCCGCTTCCTGGAATCGGTGGCGCCCTATGCCCGGCGGTTGATCGCCCAGGGCCACACACCGAATGTCGAGTACATTTCCGGGCTGCCACCGGCCGTGGCCCTGCAGCAGCGACGCGGCACGGCATCCTCGCGTTCCACCGTCGGCACCCTCACCACCCTGTCCAACTCCGTGCGGATGCTGTATTCCCGCGCCGGAACCTACCCGGAGGGCGCACCCCGGTTGGATTCGGACTCGTTCTCCCCGAACACCGCCGTGGGCGCGTGCCCGGACTGCCACGGGTTGGGAGTGGCGCACACCGTCACCGAGGAATCGTTGGTGCCGAATCCAGGGCTGAGCATCCGCGAGGGTGCCATTGCCGCCTGGCCGGGCGCCTGGCAGGGCAAGAACCTGCGGGACATCACCACGCACCTGGGCTATGACGTGGACGTACCCTTCGAGCAGTTGCCCCGGGCCGAACGCGACTGGTTGTTGTTCACCGAGGAACAACCGGTGGTTGCGGTGACACCCGAACGCGACCGAATCGAAAAGCCCTACAAGGGACGATTCTGGAGTGCCAAGCGCTACGTGTTGCACACGGTGGCCGAATCCAAGTCCGAAACGATGCGCGCCAAGGCCATGGCCTTCATGCATTCCGGACCCTGCCCCACCTGCCGCGGCACCGGATTCAGGCCCGCGGCGCTGGCCGTCAGCGTGGCCGGGCTGGACATCGCGGCCTTCAACTCCACCACGCTCGCGGCCCTGGCCCTGGTTTTGCGTCAGGTCGCCGCCGCCGGATCCGCCGCCGCTCCGGAACAGGGTCTTGAGGTGGCCGCATCCATCGTCGCTGACCTGCTCTCGCGCATCGAGGTACTGATCGGGTTGGGGCTGGGCTACCTGAGCTTGGACCGGGCCACCCCGACCCTGTCCCCGGGGGAAATGCAACGGCTGCGCATCGCCACGCAGTTGCGTTCGGGCCTCTTCGGGGTGATCTACGTGCTCGATGAACCCTCCGCCGGCCTGCATCCCGCCGACGCCCAACCGCTGCTGGAGGTGCTGGCGGCGCTCAAGGACGCGGGAAACTCGGTGTTCGTGGTGGAGCACAACATGGACGTGGTGGCCAGCGCCGATTGGATCGTCGATGTGGGCCCGAAGGCCGGAGCCGGTGGCGGCCGGGTGCTCTATTCGGGCCCCGTTGCCGGGTTGGAACAGGTCGAGGAATCGGTGACCCGGAGATTCCTGACGTCGCAGATTGGCCGGGGCGAGCACCGGGTGCCGCGCCGGGCCGGGCAATGGCTGGAGTTGGAAGGGATCAGCCTGCACAACCTGGTGGACCTCGATGCAAGCTTCCCGCTGGGGGTTCTCAGCGCGGTGACCGGGGTATCGGGTTCCGGCAAGTCGTCCTTGGTCAGCCAGGTGCTGCCGCACGCGCTGGCACCGTTGCTGCGCGGTGCCCCCCGGGGAGCCGCGGCCGCGGGTGCCGCGGAGAACGGGCAGGAACCGGCGGCGCCCACCGAGCAGGCCCGGGTGGCGCAGGTGCGCGGGATTGAGGGGATCGACCGGATTGTGGCGATGGACCAGAAGCCGATTGGCCGGACCCCGCGTTCCAACCTTGCCACCTATACGGGGCTGTTCGACGCGGTGCGCAAGGCCTTCGCCGAGACCGAGTTGGCCAAGAAGCGCGGTTACGGGGCCGGCCGGTTCTCCTTCAATGTCGCCGGAGGCCGCTGCGAGAACTGCCTGGGCGAGGGGCACCTGGAAATCGAGTTGCTCTTCCTGCCCGGCAGCTACGGCCTCTGTCCGGTGTGCCACGGTTCGCGCTACAACCCCGAGACCCTTGAGGTGACCTACCAGGGCAAGAACATTGCCGAGGTCCTGGACCTGAGCGTGGATGCCGCGGCCGAATTCCTGGCCGGGATTCCCGCAGCGGCCCGCTCGCTGAACACGCTGCGCGAGGTGGGGTTGGGCTACCTGTCGCTGGGCCAACCCGCGCCCGAGCTCTCCGGCGGCGAGGCCCAACGCATCAAGCTGGCCACCGAATTGCAGCGGGCCCGGCGCGGACACACGCTGTACCTGCTCGATGAGCCGACCACGGGCCTGCACCCGGCCGATGTGCAATTGCTGCTGGGTCAGCTGGGCAGGCTGGTCGACGCGGCGAACACGGTGATTGTGGTGGAACACCACATGGACGTGGTGGCCGCCGCCGACTGGGTCATCGACTTGGGTCCATCCGGGGGAGATGCCGGGGGCCGAATCGTGGCCACCGGAACCCCGCAGGAGATTGCCGCACACCCGGAGTCCAAAACGGCGCCCTTCCTTGCCGCACGGTTGGGATTGGATCCGCTGCCCGCCTCCTGAACAAGAAGTTCCGAAGCTGGATGACCCTACCTATTGGCTTCAGCGGTCGTAGGTGCTCGGCGAGTGTTTGTGTGGTGCGTCTGTGTCGTTTTCTTCTAAGTCGCCTGCATTGGGATTCCTGGATTTTGGGGTGAGTGCAGCCGGCTTCTGACAGGCCGGTTCGCAGGAATCATCTGCATCAACCGGCAATTTGGCCCGGGAACTCGGCATCAGCCACGAGGTTCTCTACCAGAAGCCGAGAGCCGGGGGCTAGTGTCGTTGGGCTTCGCTGGCATAGGGTTTATCGGGACAGCTTATACAGCACATTAATCGTCAGGCTGCTGATGTCTGCTCCCAAACCCCAAACCCCAAACCCCAATACCCGGGCTATTGGTTCCTGCCCGGGTAACCACTGAACTTGTTCTTCTCGGACATCTTGCCGACCGGCTTTCACGGATGCGTCAGCGCCCAGGTCAAGCCGGGATCGACCGTTTATGTTGCCGGGGCCGGACCGGTAGGTCGTTGTGCGGCAGCCGGTGCGCGGCTGTTGGGAGCGGCATGTGTCATCATCGGCGACCAAAACAAGGAACTGTCTGGAGGTGATGGAGAAGGCGGGTTACGAAACGGCCGACCTGAGTAGTAGCGTTCCACTGACCGACCAGATTGACGCAATCCTCGGTGTCCCGGAAGTTGACTGCGGTGTCGATGCTGTCGGCTACGAAGCCCACGGACTTGGCGAGTCCAGTGACAAGGAAGCTCCCGAAGCAGCCTTGAATTCGATGTTTGAAGTGGTTCGAGCCGGCGGGGCCATCGGTATCCCCGGAATCTATGTCGGCAACGATCCAGGCAGCAAGCACGATCGAGCGAAAAACGGCACCCTTGATTTGGCGCTCGGAGCAGCGTGGATCAAGTCCCTGACTTTGGTCACCGGCATGGCTCCCGTGAGAAATTACAGTCTCGAACTCATGCAAGCCATCCTCTGGAACCGCATCGATCTTCCGGCTGTAATGAACACCGAAGTCGTTCCGATCGACCAGGGACCGGACGCGTACGCACGATTCAGTGCTGGTTCGTCGAAAAAGTTCGTCATCGACCCGAACGGAATGTTGAAGAAATAGTTCTGTACCGAGGAACGGTTCGGCAAACATCTTAGGTCGATATCGTGGAATGTGTGGGCGAAAGGGCATGATGCCCTTTTTGCCCACACGTTCCACGTCCGCTTCTGGTCGAAGCGCCAGCACCGGTAAAGCCGCCCGTGGATTAATCGGGCCTTGGACTGGGCTCCACTTTATGGCGCAGAGGGATCCACTTCTACGATCTGGATCCAGCACTGCTGCTAAAGGCGGAATTACCCAATAGCGCGTGCCGCACGTCCATACACCCGGGTGAAACCGGCGCGCCATCCACGGCTGTGGCTCGGGCTGGATGCGGTTCGCTGACATTGTGCACGGTGAGGGCCTCCGGCCCTCCGAATTCACTAACTCCAATAGCCTTCATATTGGTGGCAACGCGCCCTCTCCCGCAGGTATTCCAAGCGCAGACGCATCATAGACAGGATTCTGGTGCGGCATCCACCCAACGAGACCAAACGACGCGTGGACAAAAACTGTCTATCATTCCGCTCGCAAGCGGGTCACTCGACGATTCAAGCACCACCAAAATTGTCGTTTTCCTCTAAGTCGTCCGCACGAGTTTCAGAAGTCACCTACACGGCCGCTATTTCGATTTCAGGAGTTTCTTGCCGTCGGGCCGAAGCTCCCCGGTCGGGGAGACGTGCCGGTAGAGGGTTTGCCGGGTAACACCCAGTTCCTCGCACAGGGAGCCGATCTTCGTTTCCTTGTGTCCCACGGCGGCCATGGCCAGGCGGACCTTGGCCGGTGTCATCTTGTAGGGCCGGCCTCCCTTGCGGCCGCGGGCCCGGGCCGAGGCCAATCCTGCCTTGGTGCGCTCGGAAATGAGTTCGCGTTCGAACTCGGCCAGGGCGGCGAAGATCCCGAAGACCAGTTTCCCCGAGGCTGTCGTGGTATCGATGGCCGCGCCCTCCCCGGTGAGGACCTTGAGCCCGATGCCGCGTTCGGTGAGGTTGTGGACGGTGTTCACCAGGTGGCGCAGGTCCCGGCCCAGCCGGTCAAGCTTCCACACCAACAGGGTGTCTCCCGCATTCATGCCCTTCAGGCAGGAAGCCAGTTCCGGCCTGTCGTCCTCCTTCCCCGAGGCGTGGTCCTCATAGAGCTTCGACGGGTCGACCCCTGCCGCCAGGAGTGCATCGCGTTGGAGGTCGGTGCTTTGCGATCCGTCCGTTTTCGATACCCGCATGTAGCCGATCAGCATGGCTCAAACCTCTTGTCATCTATACGGTCGTTTGCAAGACACTCCAGGACATATGTCGTTTTCAGAAGACGTCTGCACCCCTTCATGGGGAAGTATGGTCCCGGTGCACGGGACTGTTGACAACCCCTTGTCAGAAGTAGCGTGCACTGCCGGCATTTTCATCAGAAGTCGTCTGCACTAGCCTGAATCATGGTCAAGAGTCGTCTGCACCGTCAGCGCCCGTAATGACATCGGATGACCCGCAGATCCTCGAGCGGGGGGTGCTGGGTATGTCGGATAGGGCGTGGGAGCGCCTACGCCGGCAGGACGAGGTAATCGCGCCTTTGGCAGCCCTGGCCACGGTCACTCACGGCGCGGCGGACAGCGCGGCCGAAGAGTTGGGATTGTCGCGGCGGCAGGTCTACATCCTGATCGGCCGACACCGGAAGGGTACGGGTCTGCTGACGGATCTTGCCCCGGGTCGCTCCGCTGGCGGCCGGGGAGGCAGGCGGCTGTCGGAACCTGTGGAAGCCGTGATCAGGGAAGTCATCCGGAGGACTTACCTGACGAAGCAAAAGCCGTCTCTCGCGGTCGTGCACCGCCAAATTGTGCGTGAGTGCAAGACGCTGGGATTGACGGGGCCGGCAAGGAACACTGTTGCCATCCGGATTGAGGCGCTGCATCCGGTGGAAGTCACGCGCAGCCGGGAGGGTAGCGACGCCGCCCGGCCCTTGCAGTCGGCCGGCGGGACGGTGCCGGAGATCATGGCTCCGTTGGACCAGGTCCAGATCGACCACACCGTGATTGACTTGATTGTCGTCGATGACCGGGACCGGCAGCCTATCGGTAGGCCCTACCTGACGGTTGCTATCGATGGTTACAGCCGGTGCATCCTGGGAATGGTTGTGACTTTGGAGGCGCCGTCTGCGGTTTCGGTGGGCTTGTGCATCGCACACATGGCCTGCGACAAGCGGCCGTGGATCGAAGCCTTGGGTGTGGACGCGGCCTGGCCAATGAGCGGTAAGCCCAAGGTTTTGTTCCTGGACAACGCTTCGGAATTCAAGAGCGAAGCGTTGCGCCGCGGTTGCGAACAGCACGGCATTAAGCTCAGCTACCGGCCACTTGGGCGCCCGCACTACGGCGGCATAGTGGAGCGCATCATCGGAACGGTGATGCAGCGGGTCCATGAACTGCCGGGGACGACCTTCTCGAACCCGGGACAACGTGGCGGTTACGATGCCGACAAAATGTCCGCCCTGACGCTTACGGAGCTCGAACGCTGGCTGACCTTAGCGGTCGCCAGCTACCACGGCAGCATCCACACATCCCTGAACCAGACACCCGCCGGGCGCTGGGACGGGGGCGTAAGAGAGTTCGGTGAGCAGCCCGTGGTCTCCCACCCGGCAGCATTTCTCATCGATTTTCTGCCGGTCATCCGGCGCCAAATCACCCGCACCGGTTTCGTCATCGACCATGTCCATTACTTCGCAAACGCGCTCAAACCCTGGATCGCACGGCGGGACCGGGACGAGAAGTTCGTCATCAGGCGGGACCCGCGCGACATTAGCAGGGTCTGGGTGCTGGAACCGGAAGGGACGGCATATGTGGAAGTCCCGTACCGCACCATTTCCCACCCTGCGGTCACCTTGTGGGAGCATCGGCAGGCACTGGTGCGACTCCGTCAGCAGGGACACGATCAGGTCAATGAGGAAGCACTGTTCCGCACGATCGATCAAATGCGCGAAATTGCCGCCGCGGCGCAACGGGCAACCCGCAGATCACGCCGGGACCTGCAGCGAAGGCGCCACTTGCAGGCCTCCGAATCCGTGGCGGAAGCGTCGGCTCCGCCTGATGAAATGCCTCCGCCCGACCGTGACGCGGCGACTGCCCGTCCTTTTGAAGAGGTGGAGCAGTGGTGACCAGCGATGACTACCCGCCCCCGGATCTCTCCCATCTCCAGCCCTGGGCCCAGACCATGGCCCGGCTGCCGGCGGAGGAACGAATCCGGCGCATCCGGGCGGACCGCTGGATCGGCTACCCCTTGGCCGTCCAGACCCTCACCCGGCTAGAAACGCTCTATGACTGGCCCGGCAAACAACGCATGCCTAACCTCCTGCTGATCGGACCGACCAACAACGGCAAGTCCATGATCATCGAACGGTTCCGACGCCAGCACCCTGCGCACTCGGACGACGACCAGGAGCACATCCCCGTACTGTGCGTCCAGATGCCCTCCGAACCGTCCATCCCGCGGTTTTACACGGCCGTACTCGCCGCACTCGGCGCGCCCACGGTACCGCGCCGACGCGTCGCTGACCTGGAACAGCTCACCCTTGCCGTGCTCCGCCGCGTGGGAGTGCGGATCTTGGTAATTGACGAACTGCACAACGTGCTGGCCGGCCGGGCCGACGTCCGGCGTGAATTCTTGAACCTGCTGCGCTTCCTGGGGAACGAGCTGCGGATCCCGCTGGTGGGGGTAGGAACCCGTGAGGCCTATCTGGCCATCCGTTCCGATGATCAGCTCGAAAACCGGTTTGAGCCCGTCACGCTGCCTTTGTGGGAGGCCAACGCCGACCTGTCGTCGCTGCTGGCCAGCTTCGCCTCATCTTTCCCGCTTCATCAGCACTCGAATCTGGCGACCGATGATATGGCCCGTTACCTCCTTACCCGGAGTGAGGGCACCATCGGGGAACTTACATTGCTCCTGACCGAAGCCGCAGTGGCCGCTGTGGACAGCGGTGAGGAATCCATCAATCACCGGACGCTGACGCTTGCCGAATACGACGGCCCCAGCATCCGGCGCCGGAAGTTCGAACGCGAGCTCAGGTGAGACCGCCGGAGCGCTGGCCCTTGCACCCCGCGCCTGCAGAAACGGAATCGTTGTCCTCATGGATGCGGCGGATCGCCGCCAGCTACAGCATGTACTCCTACGAACTGCTCGAACACGGACTTGGCCAGCAGGAACTTCGCGACGCCGAGCTGGACCTGGACCCGCCGGTGCACCTGCTCGAAGTGCTCGCCAAGCGCAGCGGGCTCGATCAACACCGCGTCAGCGCCATGACCATGTCCGGATGGGTGCCATGGCTCTTCGACACCCTCACCCCTGCACCCGATACATACGAAACCTACGTGCACCAGTTCTCGCTGCTCCTGTCGCCCGGGCGGCGAAATATTTATGCTCCGCGAAAGTGGCTGCCGTGGCTCTCGGAAACCGCGGCGAAGCGGGGATGCCGTGAATGCCTGGAGTCCGGCTCGACGCTGCTGCTCTTCTGGCAAGTGCCGGTCATGGCCAGCTGCACGGTCCACCGGCGCCGGCTCGAGACCTATGAAGGACACCCGGCGGACTACATCATGTGGACAGCTCCCGCCTATGACCAGCGGGCGCTTCCGGACTCGTTGTCCATCATGGACCGGCGGACCTGGCAGGCGATAACAACAGGATCCGTTGACCTTCCCCGGTATCCGGTTAACGCCGGCGTCTGGTTCCGGCTGCTGCGGACCCTCCTGGACGAACTCAGCACAGCTCAGGGACGTTACGGGAGGCAGCTGGATGACGTGCGCCGTGTCTGGGAACACTGCGGCCACCCGTTCCGGGCTGGCCTGCATTCATGGCAACCGTTCGAGACCCTGAACTGGACCGTCCAGCAGCAACTGCTCGAAGCGGCCGCCGCGGCGATGGAACTGATCGAGGACGGCTCCCTGACCGCCCGGGGTACCTCCGGGCACCTGCTGCGCCCCGAACCGGACACCGCGATCAGCGATGGAACCCCACCAGGATCACTGATAGGCGCCGACGGCGTGCAGAAGCGGCCGACACTGGATGAACTCTGGAACCAGGCGACGGCTACCTTGGACTCGTGCATCGAAGCAGCCAAGACGGATCCCGTGGTCGCGAAGCACCTCTTCGACTTCGCACGCTACGGGTGCCGCAGTGAAGAATCTCTGCGCGGTCTTCGGGACACCTTCGCCGAGCTTCAGATACCCCTCAACTTTCTGTCACAAACAGAAGGATGACCACCCTTTGACTGACGTAGAATAAATCACGGGTTAAGTGACGCAATTCGGACTCAGGCGGATTCAGACTTTTGCCGTCACTTAAACGAACGTATAAATGACAGAGGAGAAGTCGGGTGCTGGTCGGATACATGCGCGTCTCGAAAGCCGACGGTTCCCAAACCACGGACCTGCAGCGGGACGCACTCCTGGCCGCCGGTATCGAACAGACTTCGCTTTACGAGGACATGGCCTCCGGGAAAAAGGATGACCGGCCCCACCTGGCCGCCTGCCTGAAAGCCCTGCGACACGGCGACACTCTGGTGGTGTGGAAGCTCGACCGGCTGGGCCGGGACCTGCGCCACCTGGTCAACATCGTCCACGACCTGACCGAGCGTGGCATCGGGCTCAAGGTCCTCACCGGGCAGGGGGCGGCTATCGACACCACGACCGCCTCCGGAAAGCTCGTCTTCGGGATCTTCGCCGCCCTTGCCGAATTCGAACGCGAACTTATCTCCGAACGCACCCTCGCCGGGCTCGCCTCGGCACGGGCCCGCGGCCGCAACGGCGGACGTCCCTACAAGATGACCCCAGCGAAGCTGCGGCTGGCCATGGCCTCGATGGGCAAGGCCGGCACTAATGTCGGTGAACTTTGCACCGAGCTCGGGATCACCCGCCAGACCCTGTACCGGCACGTATCGCCGACCGGAGATCTGCGCCCCGATGGCGAGAAGCTTCTCAATCGGTAGAAGCGGGGCGGCGGTCGCTGGCGGCGGCAATGCTGAGTGAATCCTTTTGCCTGGGGTCGAGTGCACAGGTTCAAAATCCCAGGTGCACAGGTTTTGCGGATTCATTCGGGCCATGTCCGCCTTCGCTGGTCTTCATGGGGCCGCTGCAGCGACGAAAAGGACCCTGACCGGATTCGGTCAGGGTCCTTCAGTCATTCGTGGCGGTTGGCTAGTGGCCTGCGCCGAGTTTCCCGCCGAGGCGTTCGCGCATGAGGATGCTGGCATCGTTGAGGCCGATGATCTTCACGTCCTTGCCGTGGTGGTGGTATTTCTCGGTGATGGCGTCCAGGGCTGCGATGGTGGAGGCGTCCCAGAGGTGGGAGGCGTGCATATCGATGATCACGTGTTCCGGATCGTGGGCGTATTCGAACTGGGTGTAGAGGTCGTTGGAGGAGGCGAAGAACAGTTCGCCGTCCACTACGTAGGTGGCGGTTTCGTGGCCGTCCACGGTCTTGACGGTGCGTTCGACGGTGACGAAGTGGGCCACGCGGCGGGCGAACATCACCATGGCCACGAGGACGCCGACGCCGACGCCGATGGCCAGGTTGTGGGTGGCGACGGTGACGATGACGGTGGCGACCATGACCAGGGTTTCGCTCTTGGGCATCATCTTCAGGGTGCGGGGGTGGATGCTGTGCCAGTCGAAGGTGGCCCAGGATACGAAGATCATCACTGCGACGAGGGCGGCCATGGGGATGACCGAGACTACGCCTCCGAGCGCCACCACCAGGATCAGCAGGAAAACGCCGGCAAGGAAGGTCGATATGCGTGTGCGGGCGCCGGAGGCTTTGACGTTGATCATGGTCTGGCCGATCATGGCGCAACCGCCCATGCCGCCGGTAAAACCGGTAATGATGTTGGCCACGCCCTGGCCCCAGGCCTCCCGGGTTTTGTGGGAGCGGGTGTCCGTGACGTCATCGACCAGCTTGGCGGTCATCAGGGATTCCAGGAGCCCCACGAAGGCCATGGCAAGCGCGAACGGGAAGAGTACCTGCAGGGTCTCCAGTGTGAACGGCACGTTGGGGATGAACAGTGACGGCAGTGATTCGGGCAGGTCGCCCTTGTCGCCTACGGTGGGGACCACGATGGAGGCCAGGACGGTGATGAGGGTCAGGACCACGATGGCGACCAGCGGGGCGGGAACGACGTTGGTCAGTTTGGGCAGTCCGAAGACAATGACCAGGGCCAGCGCCACCAGCGGGTAGACCAGCCACGGGACGCCGAGCAGTTCGGGGACCTGGGACATGAAGATCAGGATGGCCAGGGCGTTGACGAAGCCCACCATGACAGAGCGGGGGATGAAGCGCATGAGCTTGGCCACCCCGGACAGACCCAGGATGATCTGGAAGATGCCGGCGAGGATGACGGCGGCGATGAAGTAGTCCACGCCGTGGGACTTCACCAGCGGGGCGATCACCAGGGCGATAGCGCCGGTGGCGGCGGAGATCATGGCCGGGCGTCCGCCGACGAAGGCGATGGTGACGGCCATGGTGAAGGAGGCGAAGAGTCCCAGGCGAGGATCGACGCCGGCGATGATCGAGAAGGCGATCGCTTCGGGGATCAGGGCCAGGGCGACGACGAGGCCGGCGAGGACTTCGGTCTTGAGCCGTCTGGGGGATTTGAGGGTTTCCCGGACAGACTGAAGCTGCTCGGGCGTGAATGCCGGGGCATCCGTGGCTGGTTTAACGGCCAATGCTGGCTCCGTTTCAGGCTCAAGAAGACGCGCGGGAGCGGCTTCGACTGTTCAGGGGAAACTGGGGGCGCACCGGAGCGCCGTGAATGAGAACACCAGCAACTAGGCTTGGACGTCTACACCCATTTCCCCCAAGTCTACCCTAACGTGGTGGTAGAGTTTAGGCCGGGCAACGCAGGAGGTCATTCATGACGGAACGGATCAGCAGCCGCACCATGCATATTGGTGAACTGGCTGAAAGGACCGGGCTGTCCCTGAGGACTATCCGCCACTATGACGAGGTCGGGCTTCTGCCCGCCACGGGACGCACCGAGGGTGGGTTCAGGGTCTATGCCGAGAACGATGTCGAGCGGCTGACACTGATCAAACAGATGAAGCCCCTGGGATTCTCTCTTGAGGAGATGGCGGAGATCCTGGACATCCTCTCCGCCCTGGAATCCGGGGCCGCAGAGGGGGCTGGCCGGGAGAAGCTCGCGGAATTCATGGAACGGGCGAAAAGCCAGCGCGCAAAGATCGCACGGAACCTGTCCCAGGCTGATGAGTTCATTGAACGGATGGGCAAGAACAGTTAGGCCCTAGCTGCTCAGCCAGGTGTAACGGGTGGTGAGCGCATGGATCAGATGGTTTTTTGATACCTGCTGCTCCGTTGTCACGACAGGCCTGTGCTGCAGCGCTTCGGTGAACAGCCCGAGCCGCAGGCGGTACCGTGCGGCGAGTTCCGAGGCCGGCTGCTGTCCGAGGGTATCTATGACCCGGACCATGTCGCGCATGTCCTCGATCCGGAAGTTGAGCACGCTCATCGCGCTGAGAATTTCCAGTACCGGGATCTGTTCAACACCGAACAAGGGCCCGTGCTCGGGGTCTTCTTCGAGGGCTTTGATGATCCTTAGGGTGACCAGGTGATGGACTGATTCGGCGGAGACCCCGGCGGCTGCTGCCGCGCCGCGGATGTCCAGCAGGTTGCTGCTGTGGGGTAGGGCCTCAAACGGTGTCACGATACGCTCCCGGGCTCGTTAGTGATGGAAATTCTCTTGACATGGCAGCCGGTCAGCCGCCCCAGCCCGTGGCGGCCAATAAAGTGCGCTTCACGGCCGGGGTCATGGTTTCGACGTAGGTTTTGTTGAGGTGGTCGTGGTCCCGGTAGACGTAGACATTGCCCATGACCGCCGGGCATGTCGTGTCTGTGCAGATGCTGTTGGTGAGGTCCACGGAGTGCAGGAGGGGTTCGCGGGTGGCCAGCTCCTCCAGCGGGTTCACCTCGAGCAGGACCTCGTCCCTGGCGGGGTTGCACTGGTGGGAGTCCTGGCCGTGCAGGCCCACGCAGGCGAACATGTGGAACGGGAACCGCGGGTTGTCGCGTACGGCTGCGACTTCGATGCCGGCATCAAGGAAGGGCCGGATGCCTTGCTCATAGGCGGGGACGAGTCCTTCCCTGGGTTCGTCCTCGTAGCTGAGGGTGCCGTGGGTGATGACGGCGTCGGGGGCCAGGTCAAGGACGTAGTCCCGGGCTGCATCGTTGCGCTCGTTGCATTCGGTGTCGCGTTCGGGTGACTGGGCGCCGTACCGGCAGGCGTTCTTGAGCAGGGAAATCATCCGCCAGTTGTGCTCCTGCGCGGTGGGGACCAGGGCCGGCATGAGCTGTTGTGCATGCGAGTCGCCGATCACCACAACGGTTTTTGTGGCTTCGGTGTCCGGTTCGATCTGCTGGCAGGATTCCAGGGCCGGATGCCCGGGGGCGTAGCCGGGGGTGCAGGAGGGGCCGGCGTTGCCCCATTCATCATCCAGTGCGGTTTCGGCCGGGATGAGCGGGGCGTCGGGAAGGTCCTGGCCGGTATGTCCGGGCTCCAGTACAGCGGCGCCGGGGTTCAGGTTCAGCTGCTCGGCCTGCACGCGGAGTTGGCGTTCGGTGAGTCCGATGCGCGTTTCCCATGCCCCGAGCGGGATTGCGACGCCGATGGCCAGGGCGATGGTCAGGGCGGCGCTGCGGCGTTTACGCCGGTGCATCCAGCCCCACGAGCGCAGCGGGCGCTCCACCAGCCGGGTGGTCAGCCAGGCCAGGATGCCCGAGGCGCCGATGATGAAAGCGCCGGCAGCTGCGGTGACTCCGGCTTCCTGGGTCAGGACCAGGTAGGTGATCAGGACCGACCAGTGCCACAGGTAAAGGGCGTAGGAGATTCCCCCGAGTTTCCGGACCGGCGCGGCGGTCAGGAGCCGGTCAGCCCCGAAACGGTGTCCTGTATTGCCGGCGGTGATGACCATGGCTGCGCCGAGGGTGGGGATGAGGGCGGCCCATCCCGGGAACTGGTTGTCCACCTGGATCACTGCCCCGCAGAACAGGATCGCGGCCAGCCCGGCCCAGCCCAGCACGATCCGGGCCGGCTTTCCCGGGCGGAGGTACGGCAGTACCAGGGCCAGCAAGGAGCCGAGGGCGAATTCCCAGAGGCGGGTGCGGGTGTCGAAGTAGGCAAAGGACTGGTTGGTGGCTGTCTGGTGGATTGAAAAGGCCAGGGAGAGTGCAAAGATCACGCCGAACAGGACGGCGGCGAGAGCGCGGAACGACAAGCCCGTCCGCCGGGCCGCGGCGTGGACGCCCAGCAGCAGGAGGGGCCACAAGATGAACACCTGGCCCTGGATGGACATTGACCAGAAGTGCTGGAAGGGACTGGCTGTTGCTGCCTGCGCAGCCTGGTAGTCCACGGCACCGAAAGCCATCGCCCAGTTCTGTACATAGAACAGGGACGCCCAGGCGTGTTCAATCAGCTCCGCCCAACGGACTTGGGGAAAGAACGCCGCCCCCGCCGCGACGGTGGCCAGCAGCACGATCGCGGCGGGCGGGAGCAGCCGGCTGAAGATCCTCGCCCAGTACCGCCGCAGCCTGAACGGCTCACCCGAGCGCACACGCTCCGCGAATGACAGGGTGAGGAGGAATGCCGAGACCAGCAGGAACACATCCACCCCGCCGGACACCCGGCCGAACCAGACGTGATAGAGCACCACGATGAGCAGCGCGACCGCGCGCAGGCCCTGAACTTCGGGCCGGAACCGCGTTCCGGACTGAGGTTCAGCCATGAGCGTTCTGTGCGTGGGGGTCGGCAAAATACTCCTGCAGGGTCCGGTGGGTGATAACGCTTCGCAACTACACTCTACCCTAACGTTAGGGTAGAGTGTAGTTGACGTAGGAACATCAACGATGGAGCAGCCGGAAGGCCCAGAATGCCCAGGACAGCAAACATCCCCGCCCTGCACAGCCCGCCCGTCCTCGAGGAGGCGGGCAGGCGCCGCACGTTCGCGGTCATTTCCCACCCCGACGCGGGCAAGTCCACGCTCACCGAAGCGCTGGCGCTCTATGCCAGCGTGATCAAGGACGCCGGGGTCACGCACGGCAAGTCCAGCCGGCACGGGACGGTCTCGGACTGGATGGGGCTGGAGCAGGAGCGCGGAATTTCGATCAGCTCCGCCGCCCTTCAGCTGAACCATCGGGGCGCGGTCCTGAATGTGGTGGACACCCCGGGCCACGCGGACTTTTCCGAGGACACCTACCGGGTCCTGGCAGCGGTCGATTTTGCGGTGATGCTGATCGACGCCGCCAAGGGCTTTGAGCCCCAGACCCTGAAGCTCCTGGCCGTGTGCCGGCGGCGGGGGCTTCCGATCATCACGGTGATCAACAAGTGGGACCGGCCAGGGCTTGAAGCCCTTGACCTCATCGACGGGGTTGCCGGGCGGACCGGCATGGCTCCTGTGCCGTTGACGTGGCCGGCGGGCAGGGCCGGGGCCTTTACCGGGCTCTTTGACCTTCGCAGCGGGGAAGCGGTGCGGCTGGAAGCGGTCCGGGGCGGTGCGTTGCCCAGCCTGGAAACACCAGTGCCGGGCGGATCCGGGGCGATGGAGGGGCAGTGGCGGGAGGCGCTGGAGGAGGCCGAACTCGTCGCGGACTCCCATGGAGAATTCGATCGGGAAGCCTTTCACGCAGCACGGCAGACCCCCGTCCTGTTCACCGCCGCCGCCAAAAACTTCGGCGTGCGGCAGCTGCTGGACGTGCTTGCCGAACTCGGCCCGGCCCCGTCGGCCCGCGCCACCGCGGAGGGCGGGCACCAGCCCGTGGATGCCGGCTTTTCCGGGTTCGTCTTCAAGGTCCAGGCAGGCCAGGACGCCGCGCACCGCGACCACATCGCCTTCCTAAGGGTCTGCTCCGGAATTTTTGAACGCGGCATGATCCTGACCAACGCCCGGCTGGGACGCCCGTTCGCCACCAAGTACGCCCACCGGGTCATCGGGCGCAGCCGGGAAGTCATTGATGTTGCCTGGCCCGGGGACATCGTCGGGCTCGTCAACGCCGCCAGCCTGCGGGTCGGGGACAGCCTCTACGCCACCGAACCGGTCCGGTTTCCGGAGATCCCGCACTTCGCCCCGGAACTCTTCACGGTCGCCCGGGCCGCAGACCCGGGGCGGTACAAACAGTTCCGGCGCGGCATCACCCAGCTCGAACACGAAGGCGTGGTCCAGGTCCTGCGCTCGGACCGGCGCGGGGAACAGGCGCCCGTCCTGGCGGCAGTAGGGGCCCTGCAGTTCGAGGTGGCGCAGCACCGCATGGCCGGGGAATTCCACGCCCCGGCAACCTTTGAAGCCCTGCCCTACACCCTGGCGATGCACGTGGACGCGAAGGGCTCCAGCCTGCCCGAAACCTTCCGCGGCGGTGAAATCATGCACCGCTCCGACGGGGAAGCCCTGGCGCTCTTCGCGGACCGGTACAAACTCGCGCACTTCCGCGAGGACAACCCCGGCGTGGAGCTCACGGACATCGGCGCCTGACCGCGCGCGTGCCACCCTGGGGTCAGCCGGCCATCCGGTCGCTGATGACGGCGATGAACTGGTCCGCCCGCCCCAGGTCCGAAGCCAAAGCTTCCCTGCGGGCTGTCGCCTCACGCAGCATCGACTCAAGCTCGTCTCGGGCAGCCTGCGGGGACCTCGATCCGCGGGAGGTCAGGACATCAAGCATCTCCGCGATCTCGTCCAGGCCAAAGCCAAGGGATCTGGCCTGCCGGATCAGCAGCAGACGCTCATAATCCTCTTCGGAATAGACCCGGAAACCACCCTCCGTGCGGGCGCTCGGGTGCAGCAGACCGACCGAGTCATAGTGCCGGATAGTCCTCAGCGACAGTGCGGTGCGTTCGGCGAGTTGCCCAATATGCACAGTAATTCCTTCCGGGGCGGTAACAGCTCCTGATTAGAAGTCTACCATTACGTTAGGGTACAGTTGGTGGTGGGCCGGAAGTTCCCCCTACTTTTACCGGCGCAGCGCGGCGCCTCCCCACACTCGCACCGCCCGGGCATTCGTCTGCCCATAACCCATGAAATGGAGCCCGCATGACTGTTGCCGCCCACGCGCCAACCCTGACCCCGGAGCAACGCCAGTCCGTCTGGCGCACCCTCCGTTCCCCCCGCCTGCTGCGCACTGAGGTCCTCGCCGGGCTTGTCGTGGCCCTGGCACTGATTCCCGAGGCCATCGCCTTCTCCCTGATTGCCGGGGTTGACCCCCGGCTGGGACTGTTTGCCTCGTTCACCATGGCCGTCACCATCGCCTTCCTCGGCGGGCGGCCGGCAATGATTTCCGCCGCGACAGCGGCCACAGCCCTGGTGATCGCCCCGCTGGTGAAGTCCCACGGCGTGGACTACTTCATCGCCGCCGTCATCCTCGCCGGCATCTTCCAGATCATCCTGGGCCTGCTCGGGGTAGCCAAACTGATGCGCTTCATACCGCGCTCTGTGATGGTGGGCTTCGTCAACGCCCTGGCGATCCTGATTTTCACCTCGCAGCTGCCCGAGCTGATCGGGGTCCCGTGGCTGGTCTACCCGCTGGTCGCCGTCGGACTGGTGATCATCTTCCTGCTGCCCCGCATCACCAAGGTGGTCCCGGCGCCGCTGGTGGCCATTGTGGTCCTGACCGCGGCCGCCGTCGTCTTTGCCATCAACGTCCCCACCGTCGGTGGCAAGGGGGAGTTGCCTGAAAGCCTTCCATCGCTGTTTTTCCCCAACGTTCCGCTGAACTTCGAGACGTTCCAGATCCTTGCCCCGTTCGCCGCCGGCATGGCGGTGGTGGGTCTGATGGAATCGCTGATGACCGCCAAGCTCGTGGACGACGTGACCGATACGCACTCGCTCAAGACCCGCGAGTCCTGGGGCCAGGGTGTTGCCAACGTCATCTCGGGCTTCACCGGCGGCATGGGCGGCTGCGCGATGGTGGGCCAGACCATGATCAACGTCAAAGCTTCCGGCGCCCGGACCCGGATCTCCACTTTTATGGCCGGGGTCTTCGTCCTGATCCTGGTGGTGGCGCTCGGGGACATCGTGGCGCTGATCCCGATGGCCGCCCTGGTCGCGGTGATGATCTTCGTCTCGATCGCCACCTTTGACTGGCACAGCATCCAGCTGAACACCCTGAAGCGCATGCCCAAGAGCGAAACGACCGTCATGCTCGCCACCGTCGTCCTGACCGTCGCCACGCACAACCTGGCCATCGGTGTGATCTTCGGTGTGCTGGTCGCGATGGTCGCGTTCGCCCGCCGGGTGGCGCACTTCATGAGCGTGGAGCGCACCATCGAAGAGCACTTCGGGGAAACGTTCGCCAAGTACAAGGTCAGCGGGGAGCTGTTCTTCGCCTCCTCCAACGACCTGTACATGCAGTTCGAATATGCCGAGGACCCCGACCGGATCGTCATCGACCTCTATGATTCCCACCTGTGGGATGCATCCACCATCGCGGCGCTTGATTCCATCGCCGCGAAGTACCACAGCTACGGCAAAGAGGTTGAAGTTGAAGGGCTCAATACGGCCAGCGCGGCCATCCGCGAACGCCTCGGCGGGATGCTCAACGGCGCACACTGACCCCACCAGGAGCGTCTCGTCCGGTGCCCCCGGCCGCCCGCACCCGGGAGGCCGGGGGTGAGCGGGCCTCACGTCGGGGCCGGGCGGAAGTCCTGGGCCGGTACCGTTACCGCGGCCGCGCTGATCACCGCCGCCAGCGCGCCGGGACAAACGGCCGGCCTCTCACCCTTCACCGATCCCCTCATCGACCAGCTCGGGGTCAGCCGGACCGACATCTCTTTCAGCTACCTGGTCGGCACCCTCGCCGGGGCCCTGGCCCTGCCCTTTATCGGCCGGGCCCTGGACCAGTGGGGTGCCCGGCTGGTCATCACCGCAGCCGCCCTGGTCTTCTCCGGGACCCTGCTGGCGATGAGCTTCGTCACCGAAATCCTCGGCCTGACCGCAGGGTTCGTCTTCCTGCGGATGGCCGGGCAGGGCGCGCTCACCCTCGCCGCCACCACAGCGGTCGTCAAAGCCGTCACCAAACGGCGCGGGCTGGCTGTGGGCATCACCGCCGCCGTCGGATCGGCGGGTATTTCCCTGACACCGGTACTGGTGGAGCGGCTGATCAGCGCCGGCGGCCTGCAGCAGGCGTGGCGGCTCGAAGCGGCAGCGGTCCTGCTGGTCATCCTGCCGATGGTGTTGCTGCTGCCGCGGCACCGCCCACCAACAGTCCCCGCCAAGGATCCCGCCCATCCCGATCCTGCCGGGGCAACTGCTCCCGCAGCCGGGCGTGCGGACGGGCGCGCCCATGAGCGGTTATGGAGTGGCAAACAGGCTGCCCGGACGCCGGTCTTCTGGGCCATCGCTGCAGCGCTGGCGGCGACCGGTATGCTCTCCACGGCGCTGGCATTCCACCAGGTGTCCATCCTTACCGCCCGCGGTCTGACCAGCACCGAAGCCGCCGCGAACTTCATCCCGCAAACAGTGACGGGCATCCTCGCCACCATCATCCTGGGCGCCGTCTCACACCGCCTGGACCCGCGCCTGGCCTTGGCAGGTTCCATGGGACTTCTTGCTGCCGCCCTGCTGTTCCTGCCCCTGGTCACCGGAACACTGTCGGGAATCTTTTACGGTCTGCTGCTCGGCGCGGCCGGCGGAGCGGTGCGCGCCGTCGAACCGATCGCCCTGGCGCACTACTTCGGAACCGCCAGCATCGGCGGGATCAGGGGCGTCATTTCGGCGATCAACGTCGGGTCCACCGCACTGGGTCCTATCCTGTTTTCACTGGGCCGTGACGCCAGCGGCGGCTACGTGATGCCTGCCCTGTTTGCCGCGGTAATCCCCCTCGGGGTCGCCGTGTTCGCGCTGCTCTGCCCGGCACCGGGCAGCACCGGCGGAATACTCCGGCGCCGCGCCCCGGCGAAGGTTTAAACAGGTGAAGGCCAGGCCGCGCTGCTGGACCTGGCCTTCACCTGTGGGATCGCCCTTTAGGCGTCCACAACGATGGCGGTTACCACCGGGGCCCGGTTATAGAACCGGCGCATCCAGTCAGCAGTGGCCTGCTCGATCACAGCCTCCGGGTCCTTGACCGGCCCGCGCCCGCCACGGGCCGGGCGGGCCTGCCCGACCGCTTTGCCGACCGCCGCAGCGGCCTTGTCCAGATCCGCGTCGGTGCAGGCGAACCCGCGGGTGAAGAATTCCGCAGGTTCGGCCAGCTCCCCGGTCTCCGCATCGAGGATGGCCAGCACAGTCACGGACCCTTCCTCGGCCAGCTGGCGGCGCTCTCGCAGGGTGTCCTCGGTGGTGCCGCCGACGTTATCGCCATCAACGAAAACCAGGCCGGCGGTCACCCTGCCGGAAATCGTCGCCCGGCCCTTGTGCAGGTCCACGGTGACGCCGTCTTCCGCCAGGACAATGCGTGCCGGGTCGATCCCCGTGCTTTCGGCCACCGCGGCATTGGCTTTCAGGTGCCGCCATTCCCCGTGGACCGGCATGACGTTACGGGGCTTGACGAGGTTGTAGCAGTACGCGAGCTCCCCGGCACTGGCGTGTCCTGAGACGTGGACCTTCGCGTTACCCTTATGGACCACGTTCGCGCCGAGCTGGGTCAAGGCGTTGATGACCGCGTAGATGGCGTTCTCGTTCCCCGGAATCAATGAACTGGCCAGCAGGACAGTGTCACCTTCGGCGATGCTGATCGCGTGGTCCTTCTTCGCCATCCGGGACAATGCGGCCAGCGGTTCACCCTGGGAGCCGGTGCAGATCAGGACCACGTTGGGGTCATCGCTCTTCTGCAGCCGGCGGAAATCCACCAGGGTGTTGCGGGGAATCGTGAGGTAGCCCAGGTTCTGGGCGATGGTCATATTCCGGACCATGGAACGGCCCACGAAAGCGACCTTGCGTTTGTGCCGGTGCGCGGCGTCGATGACCTGCTGGATCCGATGGACATGGCTGGCGAAGCTGGAGACAATGATCCGCCGCGGAGCCGTCCGGAACACGGTATCGATGGCCGGGGCCAGGTCCTTCTCCGAGGTGGTGAACCCCGGGACGTCGGCATTGGTCGAGTCCACCAGGAACAGGTCAACACCCTCAGTGCCCAGCCGGGCGAACCCGGCCAGGTCGGTGATGCGCCGGTCCAGCGGGAACTGATCCATCTTGAAATCCCCGGTGTGCAGCACCAGCCCCGCCCCGGTCCGCACCGCGATCGCCAGCCCGTCAGGGATCGAATGGTTGACGGCGAGGAACTCCAGATCGAACGGACCCAGGGAGAGGGACGTTCCTTCGGCGACCTGGACGGTTTTGGGTGTGATCCGGTGCTCCTTGAGCTTGGCCTCGATGAACGCGACCGTCAGCTTGGACCCGACCACGGGAATATCAGGCCGTTCCCGCAACAGGTACGGGACCCCGCCGATGTGGTCCTCGTGCCCGTGCGTGAGCACCACGGCCACCACATCCTGGAGCCGGTCCCGGATGGACGAGAAATCCGGCAGGATCAGGTTCACCCCGGGCTGGTGGTCCTCCGGGAACAGCACCCCACAGTCGATGATGAGCAGCTTGCCTCCGTATTCGAAGACGGTCATGTTCCTGCCGATCTCCCCGATGCCTCCCAGGGCGACGACGCGCAGGGCGCCGTGCGCGAGCTTTGGCGGCGTCTTATGTTCGATGTGGGCATGGTTCATGGGTGCTGGTTTCCTTAGACTCGGCGGCGTTGTGCTGTTGCCCGCAATGCGCGGGAGGCAGTGCCTAGCGGCGTGGCGGTTCGGTGGCAGTGTAGGACCCGCCCTGGCCTGAAGCGCACTGGCAGTTGACGTCCACTTCGAAATGTACCGTGACTTCATCCGCATGCGCGGCGTTCTCCACGGTAACGGTCTTACGGATGGTCTGGGATACAGACATGGTGCTCCTTCTTTCCTTGTGATGCGCGGCAGCTCCCGCACAGGTCTTGGTCAAAGCGTGGTGATATGACGGGCTGCAGACAACGCAGCGCCAGCCGCCGCGACATCAGCGCCCAAAGTGCTCAGGCTGACTTCTGCACCGTCCCCGATGCCGGGCCTGGCTTCACGGATCAGGGTCCGGCGGAATGGGTCCAGCAGCAACGCGCCCAAGGGACGCAGTGGACCGCCGAGAATGATGTGGCGGGGGTTGATGATATTCGCGGCTGCGGCCGCGGCAAGACCGAGCGCTTCGGCAGCCCCCTCGGCAATCCGTTGGGCTGCAGGGTCACCGGCGATGGCCCTGACCACGAATTCCTGGAGCGTGACCGGTGCGCGACCCGCTGCATAAGCGGCCAGCATCGCGGGGACAGAACAGACCGTGTTCAAACAACCCCTGTTGCCGCAACGGCAGGGAAATCCGTGATCATTGATCCTGATATGCCCGAGCTGGCCGGCCAGTCCGGCGTGGCCGGTGTACGGCTGACCTCCAATAACGATCCCGGCCGTGACCTCAGCACCCACATTCAGGAACAGCAACGCCGCGCTGTTCCCCTCCAGCCTGCTGGCATGAGCAAACGCTGACATGGCAGCGGTCGAAGCGACGGTCACGGGGACACCCAACCCCATACCCAAAACGGCTTGAAGATCTTCTTCCGGAGGGAGGAGGAAGTCAGGGCAGTCTGGCAGCTGCTCCCTGCCGGACCCAGTCAGAGCAGGAAGGGCAACACCCGCCGCGCCCAGAGTGCTTCCTTCAGCTTCAGGGCGACCCAGCAGCAGCGTCAGCACACCTGAAATGACGGCGGACCAATCGGCGCCGGTGACGGGGTCTGAAACCGGGGTGCTGGACCCGGCCAAAACATCCCCGCCGGGCCTCAGAAGGACCGCATGCATCCGGTCACCAGAGACCTCAATCCCCGCAGCGACGAATTTCACGGCCTGCAACTGCACCAGCACCGCCCGCCGGCCGGTGCTGACCGTGAAGTCAGTCCGAACCCGGCCCTCGCGCCTGAGACGGCTTACGACGTTCGACACTGTTGCAGCCGACAAGCCCGTCGAACGGGCCAGCATCGCCTGCGTCGCCGGCCCCGCAGAGAGCAGGCTCTCCACCACCAGTTCACGGTTCCGCAAGCCCAGCGCCTGCTGGGAACCAGGAGGAACCTCTGCGTCCTGTCGTCCCCGGAACGCAGATACGGCAGCGCCTGACACAGTCGGTTGCGCGCCCGGAACCGGGCGGACACTGGTGCGGGGGGAAGCCACGTCGCTGCATCTCCTCGGCGCGGGTGATGGGGAAAAGGAATGGTGGTAGAGGTAGAACACCCATAACTCTACCCTAACGTTAGGTTAGGGTCATAATTGTAGAGTAGGGGTTGCTCGAAGACTCTACTCTTACGTTATGGTAGATATGATGGCGGTTTTGACCCGATCTTCGGACATCGGCTGCCCTTAAGGTCCTGCACAACAAGCCGTCAAGACACGGGGAGTGACCATGCAAGAGTGTTCGGTAAACCGCTGCACCGCACGAGCGGACGAAGTTTTTTATGTCGAGGGCCCGGACGAGCAGGCCTTGCCTGTGTGCGCCTCCCATAAAGAGATCATGGACAGCGGCGAGGACTGGGTCCTTAGGCATCAGGCAGGAAATGCAGGCCACTCCTCAGGCATCCTGACCCTGCACGACGTCCCTTGGCGGGTACTGGCGGTCAGCGCCATGAAAGTAGGGGGAAACAAGCCGGGGCTGATTTTGCACCTGACCCTCAGCCATTCCGGAGAATCAAAGGAAACGCAGCTTCTGTTGCCCTGGGATGAAGCCGAGGTCCTGAAAGGAATCCTGGACTCTTGACTCCCAGGCCGGTTAGACGGGTTCACCCGGTGCGGCGCCCGCCACGAACCGACAATCCAAAGACGGCACAACATCCTGAACTGCTGATTGTCACCGGCATGTCCGGGGCAGGGCGCAGCAGTGCAGCCAACGCACTCGAGGACCACGGCTGGCACGTCATCGACAACCTGCCCCCGGTGCTGCTGGCGGCCCTGACCGAACTGGTCACCAAAACGCCCGATGAACCCCAGAAGCTGGCCGTCGTCATGGACATCCGCGGAGGCGACTTCTTCAACGACCTCCGCACCAATCTGTCAGCGGACCTTCCCTACCGGCTGCTCTTCCTGGACGCCAGCGACGCCGCGCTGGTCAGCCGTTTCGAAAAAGAACGCCGGCCTCACCCGCTGCAGGCCGGCGGAAGAACGCTTGAGGGAATCAATGCGGAACGGGAAGCGCTCCGGCCCATCAAAAGTGCTGCAGACATTGTCCTGGACACCACGGAAATGAACGTCCACTCCCTCTCCACGGCCATCACCGAACTGTTTTCTTCCACCGGAACGATTGTGATCCGGGTGGATGTCATGAGCTTCGGCTTCAAGTACGGGCTGCCGCTGGATGCTGATCACGTCGCCGATGTGCGGTTCCTCCCCAACCCGCACTGGGTACCGGCACTCCAACGACTGACCGGCCTGGAGCCCCAAGTACGGGAGTACGTCATCGAAGCCGTCGGAGCCAAGGACTTCCTTGACCGCTACGTCCAAGCCCTGGTCCCCGTCATCAACGGGTACCGCCGCGAAAACAAACACTTCGTCAACGTCGCAATTGGCTGCACAGGAGGCAAACACCGCTCCGTTGCCATGGCCGAAGCACTCTCAGCCCGTCTCGCTCAATTCCCCAACGTCACCGCCGCCACCCACCACCGCGACCTCGGGCGTGAATAGGCAAGAGCGCCGAGCCGGGCCAATCCAACCGGAGTGCAGGCGGGTTCACTCATCCAGTGCAGACGCCTTCTGAAACTGACAGTCGGATCGATCGCTCAGCCGCGCCCTGGTTCTCACAAATAGTTCTCGAAACTGTAAGGTCGAACTGCGATCCCGAACCGAGTTTTGAGAAGAGAAAACCCATGACCACGCACCGCATCGGCTACGCCCGGGTTTCCAGCCGGGACCAGAACCTGGACCTGCAGCGCGACGCCCTACAGAAGGCCGGATGCGACAAGATCTACAAAGACACGATCAGCGGCACCAAGTCCCAACGCCCCGGCCTCGACCTGGCGCTGGACAACCTGCGCGAAGGCGACACCCTTGTGGTGTGGAAGCTGGACCGCCTGGGCCGGAGCGTGAAAGACCTCCTGGATTTCGCCGGCGGACTGAACGACCGCGGCGTAGGATTCATCAGCCTCACCGACTCCATCGACACCACCACGGTCTCCGGACGTTTCTTTTTCAACGTCATGGCTTCCCTGGCCCAGATGGAACGGGAACTCATGGTCGAACGCACGCAGGCCGGACTGCAGGCCGCACGCGAACAAGGACGTATCGGCGGCCGCAAACGCATCATGACAGATGCCAAAATCCGCTCAGCCCGAAAGCTCCTGAACCAAGGAACACCGCCACGGGAAGTCGCCGGTAGCCTCGGTGTCTCCGTCCCCACCCTCTACCGGTGGGTCCCGGCAGCAGGAGCTGTAAAAGCTGGGGAGCAATAGTGCTTGCACCGCCCGGTCGGGTCTTATTCGTTGGGCGTATCAGCGGTAGCCGGCACTTGTGAGAAATGGCGGCCTTGGCGGTGAGGCGCGAGTTCCCGTGAGCGGAGGATGAGTGTCCGAATGGCATTCGTCAGGAGTTTGGCTGTTGCGGCGCTGATGAGCAGAACGATAAAGGCTGCGAGCTGACCGAGGAACAGCAGGAGTCCTATACCCAGGGTGCCGGCGTAAACGAGATTGACGACGAGGATGGGGGAGTCGTGCATTTAATTCCCGTCGGGTGGTCGTCGGTCTGGTTCCTCTGCATGAAGCGGCGCCGGTTTGTCGGCCCAGCGTTCGTGGGCGGACTGGCGGCTGATGCCTACGGCACGGCCGATGTCTGCCCAGGATGCCCCGGAGGCCTTCGCGGCCGCGACGGTTTTGGCCAACCGGTGGCCGGCCTGGTTGTATTCGTGGGCGGCTGCTTCTAGCCCGAGGAGTGCTTCGGAGGGCGCGATGTGGGCTTTCCACTCGTTGTGGATGGCGTCTTCGACTTTTGGTGAGGCGTGAGCGGATTCCTCCGGGGCGATGTAGTCGCGGCGGTGGTTGAAGTCGGCGGCAGCGGGGGAGACGGCCCTTTCCCACCTGTCGCCTTTCCAGCCGCACGAGCATTGTCCCCGCCAGCCCACGATCTCGTTATCCGGGACAACCTCGTAGTCGGGCATCATCGTGTCAGGCTTGTAGCGACCTGATATGCCCTGGAAGAGCATTCCTTCGCCCGTTGATGATGCGGACAGCCGCCCGTCGGGCGCGACACACGCTGCCCAACCCTCATGCTCGTTATCTGTTGATACCCAGCCCATGACCTCTCAACCCCTCCTGTCAGGAATCCCTGACGGCCATTGTGTCAGGGATGCCTGACAATGACTAGGCTCATCTGCTGCCCCAGAGAGAATCCTGAACCCGCAGCCGGCCGCTGTAGCCAGCCGGGATCAGAGGAGATTTGGTAAGTCCTGATCTGCATCCCAGAGGCGAGCTGCCTGGCTGCGCTGGATTTGTTCCTTGGTGGAAGTGATCTGCCGCGCAATTGTTGCCCAAGAGCTCCATAGATCTGACAGATCCTTAGCTGCGCTGGGGTCGTATTTCATAAATGGATTACGAGCAGTTCCTGTTTCGGGTATGTAGAAGTGCCAGTTTGCCGAGTCACTTGTCCAGTCACGAGATCCTGACCCGGAGTTGTACCCGCGCCGGATAAAAGCGTTGCCAAATGCCTGGTGAAATGGCTTGGTCAGCTCGAGAAATGTTGTCCGAGGGTCTTGGGCCACGATCTTTGCTTTTGACAAGTCGACTGAGGCGCTCCATTCCTCGAACATCGCTGCCAGTTCATCGCAAACTTCCGCAACCTCGGCTTTAAGTGCCGGCACTTCACCAACTACTTTGTCTGTCACCTCCGCCTGATTAACGACGGCGAGACGAGCCTCCTGCAGAAGGAACTGCCGTGTGAAGGAGCCTTGATCCAGAGCCCACGCCCTAGCGTGGGTAACGAGAGCGTCCTCAATTGATCGCGCTTCAATTTCAAGCTTTTCGAGTTGTTCATTATTCGGAGTGTGCATGATGGCAGCCTAGGGGTAACCCCTGACAAGAGGACCATCGCAAGAGGAGGTTAGCGAGGTAACAGGGATCAATTGATCTCAACTCCGCAGGGACATGCCAAAAACGAGTCTGAGTTGCCATCTATGGTTGAATCCATGGCACTGTCACGTAAAGACCGATTCAACATGAAGACCCAACTCCTTGAAGAGTTGGGAAGATTTGAATGGGATTCGAATCGGATCAACGTTCTACTGCGGGAGTTCAAACTAGAACCGTTCACCGGTCAGTTCCATGATCCGTCGCTGGCGGAAATCGTCGCCGACGTAACTGACGAGATGCTAACCGAGCTGTATGCCCTTGTCATGGGAGTAGACGTGGATGCGGTGGCTGACGTCGTGGAGTCAGCCGCAGAGCGTGGGCCTTGGAAGCCCAACTATGCTCGGGTCTTCCTTTCTCATTCTGCGAAACATCGAAAGTTCGTCGGGGAGGTTGCTGACGAACTGGCTCTCATTGGGATTCACGGTTTTGTTGCTCACGACACCATGGCTTTCAGTAAGCCCTGGCAGTCACAGATCGAGCAGGGCCTTCGCTCGATGCAAGCGTTTGTTGCCATCATCCACCCTGAGTTCAACACCAGCCCTTGGTGCCAGCAAGAGGTTGGTTGGGCACGAGGCCGAAGAGTCCCCTTTTATGCGGTTCGCTACGGGGTCGATCCTGCCGGGTTTATCGGTCGAGATCAGTGGCCAAGCGCTGCAGACCAAAGCCCAGCGGAAGTGGCCGCCCTCATCAGCAGCTGGATAGCTTCGCTGCCCGAACTGGGCACAGCCGTCACTGAAGGGCTTTTCGAGTCGCTGCGAACTGCTCCTAGTTTCATCGATGCTGGCACGGCGGCTAAGCGGATTACTTCACTAGGGTCACTCACGAATGAACAGTGGACTCGACTCGATTCCATCTTCTGGAGCAATGATCAGATCTACGGCGGTGCCCTGCCCTCGAAAGCGCTCCAACCCTTCTATAGGGAGCATCAGCGGCCGTGGCCTCCCGCGAAGCCAATGGCGTTCAGTAGTTGATCTCGCCGCTCCGTACGTAAAGAAAGGGCCAGATGGCTGAGGAGTTGTTCAACGGGGCAGCGGTTCATGAAGGCTTTCATGACCTTGCTGATCTACGGGCTTTCGCCCGTAAGCTCATCGAGCACTGGGACAGATGGCAGATGAAACCCTTCCATATGAAGGGTGAGTACGAAGTGGGCGGCCCGATTCTTTGGAGCTTCACCAATCACGTCGTAAACCTGATGCGCACAGTCCTGGATTTATCCGAAAAAGACCGCGGCATCATAGCCGTGCCGCTCATCCGGCTCATTGTCGAGAACACCATGACCGGCATGTGGCTCTACCTAGAACCCAGCAATACTTGGGCCGTTCTCACCGAAGGTTTCCAGAAGAGAAGGGCCGCAATCAAGGGTGTGATTGAGATCGAGGGCGAAGGGTTCGATAAATCGGATCTCGATGAGATCGATCAAATATTGAAGGGGACTGCTGAAGGTTTAGTTGACAGCTGGGGTTGATAATTTCTTACGCGGCTGAGGCCGCGTTTTTTATTGTCTCAAACTCGATGGGTGTCAGC
>NZ_JAUSRE010000023.1 GCF_030811655.1 Pseudarthrobacter enclensis
TTCCGCACGCACAAGGCAGCCCTTGAAGAGCTGCCCGCCCTTCGTCCGGACGTGAAATACACCGCCACCTACTTTGATGCCTCCGTCCATAATCCCGAGCGTCTGACCCTGGACGTCCTGCAGGACGGTGAGAAGGCCGGCCGCGCAGGTTTTGCCGGTACCAGCGGACAGGGGGCCACCGCACGGGCCAGCAACTACCTTTCCCTGCAGTCGATGTCATCAGCCCCCAACCCAGGGACCGGCAAGGGAGGCACCGTCCGCCTCCGCGACGAACTCACTGGGGAAGAATTCGACTTCACGGCCGACATCATCGTGAACACCACCGGGGCGTGGGTGGACCTCACCAACGAAGCGATGGGTGCTGCATCATCCTTTATGGGTGGCACCAAGGGATCACACATTGTGCTGGATCACCCCGGCCTCCTCGCCGCCTGCCGCGGACGCGAAATCTTCTTCGAGCACACGGACGGCCGGATTGTCCTCATCTACCCCATGGGGGACCGGGTCCTGGTGGGCACCACCGACGTTGACGCGGACATGGCAGAGGACGCCATCTGCACAGACGGGGAAATCCAGTACTTCTTTGACCTGATCGGCCACGTTTTTCCCTCGATCAACGTCACAGCCGACGACATCGTGTACACCTTCTCCGGTGTGCGCCCCCTCCCGAGCCATGATGCCACCCAGCCGGGCTTCGTCTCCCGCGACTACCGCATCGAACGGCGGGCCTCCGGGGACAAGGGGAGCGGCGCCGTCGTCCTCAGCCTGGTGGGCGGCAAATGGACCACGTTCCGTGCCCTCGCAGAGCACCTGACCAATGACGTCCTCGCCGAACTTGGCGTCCAGCGCAAGGTGTCAACAGCCCAGCTTCCCATCGGCGGCGGCGCCGGCTTCCCTGCGGATGAAGCGGGAGAGCAGAAGTGGATCAAGGCGCATATGGCTGCCGGCCGGGACGCGGACCGTACCGCAGGTCTCCTGACCCGCTACGGGACCCGGGCCGAAGCGGTCATCGAATACCTCGACGCAGAACCCGACCAGCCGCTGCGGTCCACCAGGGAGCTCAGCGTCCGTGAGCTGGAGTTCATGGCGGCAAACGAGCAGGTGGGACACCTGGTGGATGTCTTCATCCGGCGTACCTCCCTGGCGTTCCGGGGGCTCGTCACCGGCGAACTTCTCAATGAAGTGGCGGAGGTGCTGTCCGGACCACTGAAATGGGACGCCGCAACCCGCGCCGCTGAGATCAAGCACGCCCAGGACGTGCTGCAGCGTCTCCACCGGGTGGAAACGCACAGCCTGGTCTCCTGAGGCCAGGCGGCCGGGCGCGCCAGTGCCCCGGCCCAACGGTCCTTCACCCGAAGAGGACCGACAACTAAACAAAGAAGGAGTCAAAGATGTCTCTAGGAATAGTCTTCCTCTCCGAAGTCTTTGGTACGGGCATGCTGACCCTGTTGGGTTGCGGCGTCGTTGCCAACGTGGCTTTGAGGGGGACAAAAGGCAACAACGGCGGTTTCCTGATGGTCACCTGGGGGTGGGGAATCGCCGTCTTCTCCGGCGTCTTCGTCGCCGCCAAGTCCGGTGCCCACCTGAATCCGGCCGTTACCTTGGGCCTGCTGATGAACGGCAAGGCCGAGTACGCTCCGGGGGTCGCTGTAGATTTCGGCTCCACCCTGACCTATCTCGGCGGCGAGATGGTGGGCGCCTTCCTCGGTGCCGTGGTTTGCTGGCTGGCCTACAAGCAGCATTTTGATGACGAGCCCGAGCCTGCCGGCAAGCTGGGTACGTTTTCCACCGGCCCGGCGATCCGTTCCACCCCGTGGAACCTGATCACCGAGATCATCGGTACGTTCGTCCTGGTCTTCGTGATCCTGACCCTGGGCGGCACCCCCTCGGGGCTTGGCCCGCTGGCCGTGGCACTCCTCGTGGTGGGCATCGGTGTGTCCCTTGGCGGCCCCACCGGATACGCCATCAACCCGGCCCGTGACCTGGGCCCACGCATTGCCCACGCACTGCTTCCCATCAAGGGCAAGGGCTCCAGTGACTGGAGCTATGCCTGGATCCCGGTGGTTGGGCCGCTCGTGGGCGGCGCCCTGGCCGGAATTGTTGCAAGGATCGTTCCAATCATCATCACTGCCGCCTCCTAAGACCCCGGCTAACAGTTCGAACAACAAGACAAGGACGTCATCATGAACCAGTACGTAATCGCCATCGACCAGGGCACCACCAGCACCCGCGCTATCATCTTCGACCACAGCGGCGCCATTGTCTCCTCCGGCCAGATGGAACACGAACAGATCTTCCCGCAAGCCGGCTGGGTGGAGCACGACGCCACGGAAATCTGGAACAACACCCGTGAGGTCATCGGCTCCGCGCTTTCCAAGGCGAACCTGACACGGCACGATATTGCCGCCGTCGGCATTACCAACCAGCGCGAAACCGCCGTGGTGTGGGACAAGACCACCGGCAAGCCGGTCTACAACGCCATTGTGTGGCAGGACACCCGGACCCAGGACATTGTTGATGAACTGTCCAGGGACGGCGGCGGGGACCGCTTCAAGCAAAAGGTGGGGCTGCCACTGGCAACCTACTTCTCCGGGACCAAGATCAAATGGATCCTGGACAATGTCGACGGCGCCCGCGAGAAAGCCGAGGCCGGGGACCTGGTGTTCGGCAACACGGACGCCTGGGTCCTGTGGAACCTGACGGGCGGCGTTGACGGCGGCGTCCACGTCACCGATGTCACCAACGCATCCCGCACGCTGTTCATGGACCTCGAGACCCTCCAGTGGGATGACGAGATCCTGGGCATCTTCGGCGTGCCGCGCAGCATGATGCCGGAAATCAAGTCCTCCTCAGAGGTGTACGGCGAGGTCCACGGATCCCAGCTGCTCCGCGAGACACCCGTGGCGGGTATCCTGGGCGACCAGCAGGCCGCCACCTTCGGGCAGGCAGCGTTCGACACCGGTGAAGCCAAGAACACCTACGGCACCGGCTGCTTCCTGATCTTCAACACCGGCGAGGAGATCGTCCACTCCAAGAACGGGCTCCTCACCACCGTGGGCTATAAGCTCGGCGACGCCAAGCCGCACTACGCCCTCGAAGGATCCATCGCCGTCACGGGCTCACTCATCCAGTGGCTGCGGGACAACCTGGGCATGATCAGCAGCGCACCGGAGGTGGAGACCCTGGCCGCGGCCGTGAAGGACAACGGCGGCGTGTACATCGTTCCCGCTTTCTCGGGCCTGTTTGCTCCGTACTGGCGCTCGGACGCCCGCGGTGCGATTGTGGGCCTGACCCGGTTCGTCAACAAGAACCACATTGCCCGGGCGGCCCTGGAAGCCACCGCGTTCCAGACCCGCGAGGTGCTGGACGCCGTCAACGCGGACTCCGGCGTTCCGCTGAGCGAGCTGAAGGTCGACGGCGGTATGGTCGCCAACGATGCCCTCATGCAGTTCCAGGCGGACATCCTGGGCGTTCCGGTGATCCGGCCCAAGGTCGTGGAAACGACCGCGCTGGGTGCCGCCTACGCGGCCGGTCTCGCCGTCGGCTTCTGGAAGGACCTGGGCGAACTGTCCGCCAACTGGTCCGAGGACAAGCGCTGGGAACCGCAAATGGACAAGGCGGAGCAGGAGCGCCAGCTGCGCCTCTGGAAGAAAGCCGTCACCAAGTCCATGGATTGGGTCGACGAGGACGTGAAGTAAAGTCCTTCAACCCCACCGGGCCGTCCTGGCTGTCCAGGCAGGACGGCCCGGTCAGTGCCCGCGAGCCCCTGCCAGGCCGCAAGTTCTCCTGCAGCACAGGCGCGGCATGCGCGGTGAAAGGGTACCCATGGCCCGGCTCTTGGAGCCGCCAGGAGTTCCCTGCACGTCGCAGCGGGGTGTTGCTATCCCAGTATTGATCCCCATTGAAATCCAACCACGCAGTAACTTCGATGTGATTGCCCGTGGCTGGACAGGGCAAACAGCGAGCTGAGCCGATGAAGTGGGGCCAAACCTAACCGGGTGGATTCTAACGATCACTGCCACACTTGAGCCTTTCAGGAGTTGCGATGGCGCTAGCCAAGAAACGGAAGCTGAACCCGGGCCCGGTGGCGAAAGCAGCCGAGCGTGCACACAATATTCGGCTCATGAAGCAAGGGACAAATCCAAAGAAATCTGCCAGGGCCTGTGCGTCCCCGGCCATCACATAGCCCTTTGGGATGCCCCTACCACCAGTTAAGCCAGAAGGTTCCGCGGCGGCCTGGTCCCGCATGGCCGTGGAACCACTCGCGATTAGGTAATCGCCCATGTCAACCAGGGCGTCGAGTGTGGCACGGTGCCGGCAGGTGCCGTCCTTGTTATCGATGAAGTTGGCTACATCCCGTTCGAGCAGGACGCGGCTGACCTGTTCTTCCACTTGGTCTCGTCCCGCTACGAACGTGCCTCGCTGATCCTGACCTCGAGTCTCCCGTTCGCCCGCTGGGGAGACGTCCTGGCGATCAGGTCGTCGCGTCGGCCATGATCGACCGCCTCGTCTGCCACGCCGAAGTCATGATCCTGAAAAGCTCCAGTTACCGCCTCCAACGGCGAACTTTTCGTCAATCGCCGACACTGGTGCCAGGACTGGGGCTTGGTGTGGTGTTTGTAACACGGTGGTAACGCGTGGGAGCGGTTGTGGAAACAAGCGGAGGCTAGGTTCTTTTGCGGGGCCACGCCCGTACATCGGAGTGGGCGCAGCGATGTGGATCCTTATGAGGAAGGTCTAGATTCGATGAATACCGGGGATACGGCGTGGGTTCTGGTTTCGGCAGCGTTGGTGCTGTTGATGACGCCGGGCCTGGCGTTTTTTTATGGCGGCATGACCCGTGCGAAGGCCGTGTTGAACATGATGATGATGAGTTTCGGCGCGATCGCTGTGGTCGGTGTCCTGTGGGTCCTTTATGGCTACTCCATGTCTTTCGGGACCGACGTTTTCGCCGGTCTGGTCGGCAGCCCTGGTGAAAAGTTTGGCCTCGCCGGGATCCTGTCCACGGGTGATGATATGCCGCTGGCTGGAACGATTCCGGAGATAGTTTTCGTCGGTTTCCAGGCTGTTTTCGCTATCATTACGGTCGCTCTCATCTCCGGAGCCATTGCAGACCGCACAAAATTCAGTTCCTGGTTGGTCTTCGCCGGGTTGTTCGCGACGATCGTGTATTTCCCCGTTGCACACTGGGTTTTCGATCTGAATAAGGACGCCTCGGGCAACGGCACGGGCGGGTGGCTGGGGCAGGGCCTCGGGGTGATCGACTTCGCAGGTGGTACGGCTGTGCATATCAACGCCGGCGCGGCGGGCCTTGCATTGGCGCTTCTGCTTGGGAAACGCAAGGGCTTCGGCAAGGACCCGGGACACCGTCCCCACAACCTGCCGTTCGTCATGCTCGGTGCCGGGCTGCTGTGGTTCGGTTGGTTCGGCTTTAACGCCGGTTCGGCGTTGGGCGCGAACGGTATCGCCGGTTATGCCTGGATCAACACCCTCGCTGCTCCTTGCGCCGCGGTCCTGGGCTGGCTGATTATCGAGAGGATACGGGACGGACACGCCACCTCACTCGGTGCGGCCTCAGGCGCCGTCGCGGGCCTGGTCGCAATCACACCGGCCTGCACTGCACTGACCCCGGTGTGGTCGCTCGTCCTGGGTCTGCTCGCCGGGGCACTCTGCGCACTGGCCGTTGGCCTGAAGTACAGGCTCAATTACGATGACTCACTCGACGTCGTCGGCGTTCACCTGGTCGGCGGAATCGCAGGGACCCTTTTCATCGGCCTCGCCGCTGACCCGGGGTCCCCCGCGGCCGGACAAGGCCTGTTCTACGGCGGGGGCTTGGAGCTGCTGGGCAAGCAAACCATCGGCGCCGGGTCAGTTCTGATCTACTCGTTCGTGTTGTCCTTCGTCATCGGCTGGGCCATTAAGAGGACCATGGGCTTCCGCATCCCGGTCCAGGATGAGATCGAGGGCATCGACGTCAGCGAGCATGCAGAGTCCGCCTACGAGTACGGAGGCGTCGGAGTCGCGGGCAGCTTTCAGCCGCTTCACGACCAGATTCAGCACTCGTTTAACAAAAAAGACCCCCACCGCCCTGGCGACGCCGGGAGCACGGCTAGGATCCAGTCATGAAGCTGATCACCGCCATTGTCCGCCCGGAAAAACTCGATGACATCCGAAGCGCCTTGGAAGACCACGGAGTCCAAGGTCTGACGCTCAGCGCGGCAAGCGGCTACGGCCGGCAACGCGGGCACACCGAGGTCTACCGGGGAGCCGAGTACACCTCCGACCTGCTGGCCAAGGTCCGTATCGAAGTCCTCACGACCAATGAACAGTACGAGCAGATCCTGGCCCTGATCCTCACCGGATCAAACACAGGGCGCCCTGGCGACGGCAAAGTCTGGATCACAGACATCCACGACGTCATCCGGGTGCGCACCGGAGAACGCGGACCAACAGCCATCTAAACCTCAACACGGCGGGTAACGGGGCTGTCTGATAAACGCGATAGGTAAGCTCTGGCCGGGTTTCACTCGTGGTTGGTTCGTTCGGGCCGGCCTGCGAGGATACTGGCGATCGCCTTTAGCGCTGGGCTGCACCTCATCAGCCAGCGTGCCCCTGCCCCCCGGTGGGATCACGGGCTCTGTTGACGAGATACAGGCATTTCCGCCCAGCGGTCTCCTTTGGAAAGTGCCCGGACCGCTGTCCTGTAGCGGGCGGAACGGGCCCGCGGGGAAAATTCACGCAGAAGCAGCAGCCTATGTCCTGCTGGCCTCGTTCGCCTTGGCAAGTTGCGCGCCGGGGTCGCCGATCAGCCGTTGCATGTGTTCGAGCAGATAGTGCTGTCCGGCTTCGGTTGGGTGATCGCCGTCGGGACCGATGAGTTCGTCTACCTGACCGGATATCCAGGATTCCGAGATGGGGTCTACGAACTGGGCCTTCGCGTTGGCTGCGGCCGCCTTTATTGCGTGGCGTACTTGAAGCCTTTCGGGCTCGGGTTCGGGAGTATAAGACGGCGGTCCGATGACGATGACACGGGCGTTGGGGGCGGTGGTCTTGGCAGCGTGGATTGTGGTTGTGGCCGCGTCGCGCACTGCGTCCGGGGCGTAGCCGATGTCATTTTCGGAGCCAAACAAGATTACGGTATCGGTGTCGGGAGTCACGAAGCTGTTGACCTGTGTGCCGAACGTCCCTTGGAAGTCTCCCTGGCTGAGGTAGCCGCTGACGTTTTCCGCCGCGTTAATGATATTGACGTTGCCCTTGAAGCGGGAGTCGGCGCCGAGCAGCGCTGGCCAGGCGAGCTGCGGAGAGGTCCCGCAACCGGTGCTCAGAGAGTCACCGATGACGACGACACGCATCGGCCGAGCACCCGTGCTGGCCGGGTGTGTCGGCACCGATGCACCTGCTGTCAGCGCGAGAACACAAAGGCCCGCAGCGGCCAACTGACGTCGCCTGGTGCCCATTTTGCCGATCCCGTCCCGTCCTGGATTACTTCTGCTCGATCTTCCATGTTCCACTATGAGTGTTTCGGGACTGTTTCGAACGCTCGGAGGTTCGAAGACTTCACCAAGACACGGCGGGAATGCAGTTCATTCGTGGTGGTGTACGGGGGGTGTCCCTATGCTTTTTGTCAAGCGGCTTGGGCGGGTTTCTCCTCGTAGAGAGTGCCGTTTCTGAGCATGGAGTAGATAACGTCGCAACGGCGCCGGGCCAGGCAGATGACGGCTGCGTTGTGTTTCTTTCCCTGGTCCCGTTTCTTTTGGTAGTAGGCCTTCGACGCCGGATGGTGGCAGCTGGCGATCCATGCGGATCTGAACAAGGCGTTCTTGAGCTGTTTGTTGCCGGAGCGGGCAGGGAATTCACCGCGGATCGAAGTGCCGGAGCGCCGTGTCACGGGGGCTATGCCGGCGTAAGCGGCAAGGTGTCCTGCGGAGGTGAAGGTGCCGGCATCGCCGATGGTCAGGAGTATCGTCGCTGCGGTCTTGATGCCGACTCCCGGCATGGACATCAAGACCTGGGAAAGAGGGAAGTCATCGAGGAGCTTTTCGACTTCTTCGGCCACGATGCCGCGCTGGTGTTTGAGTTCCTTGATTTGCGCCGCGACGCGGGGAATGACCAGTTCGACGGCTTCGGTGCCGATGACCGTGACGGTCTGCTCGTCCATCGCCGTGAAGACCGCGTCGACCAGGTTCACCGGGTCCTTCCGGCTGTGGTTCCGGGCCCAACGAAGCACATTGCCCCGGCCAGCGGCCCGCAGCCCGGTGGGTCCGGAGTACTTGATGAACAGCTCCAGGACCAGAGCGCGGGTCAGCACTGTTCCCGGGAAGACACGCTCCAAGGCGGGGAAAATCTGCAGCAGCAGGGACCGCAGACGGTTGATTGCCCTGGTGCACTCAGGGGTCAGATCAGCGTCGAATCCGGAGAGTACTTTCAGCCCCGCGAGCACCTCGCTGTCCCGGTCGACGGCCCGCAGCGTGTGCGGCATCGCACGCGCTGTCTCGGCGATGATGAACGCGTCCCGCGCATCCGTCTTGGACTTTCCCGGGTACAGGTCAGCGGCTTTGCGCATCGCCAGGCCCGGCAGGTAGGCAACAGTGCAGCCGCAGTCCCGCGCCACCGCTATCGGCAGCGCACCGATCGTGTTGGGCTGGTCCACGATCACCAGCACCCTGCCGTGCTCCTGCAGGCCAGTGAAAAGCTCGCGCAGTCGCGCCTCATCCTGCGGCAACGGCTTGTCAAAGACCCGTTCGCCGACGGCGTTCAACGCCGCGGCGTGATGCTCAGACTTGCCGACATCAAGCCCGCAGTAGACCTCGTACCCTTCGTCCATCCGGCGCTCCTTTGCACCACTCCTGGCCGCAGTCACGACACCCGATGCTGGCACCCACGTTACAAAGAGACCTGGCCCCACGGAAGGAGCCGGCCGTGTCCCTATCAGCAGTCAACGCGTGTCTCCGAACCTGGCGACAACACCCCCCGGATCATCAGTGACAGGGCAAGAAAGTCATACCAGGTCCAGCGACCAAATCCCCGGCCCTCGGGGACGGAATAAATGTAGCGGGGTCACGGGGTATGGGCTGGCCGCTCCCGGCTGACGAACGGCCACGTGGACCGCCGCGCCCGTACCGACTTTTGCCGGCTGGAGCAGGCAACGCCCCAGGCGCGGTTTCCACAAGTTGCCGGAGTGATGGCGTCAAGGAATTCCGCAGGAGCGCAGGTGCAGGGCGCGCGGGGCCTGGAGTGTTCATCTGATGCAGCCGTCCCGGGGGAGGAGCATCGATTCAAGCTTCCGTATGAGGCGTGCTGACCATGGACGCTGTAACAGTCCGTCTTCGAGTGCTCCCGAATTACGCAACATCGGCCTGATGTTATTATTCTTAGGTTTGCCTTACCTTTGCAATTTATTCCGGCGGGAGGATTCAAAGAGTACGGCGAAGCACCTTCAAACCCTTCGGCGGGGGCGACCTCGCCAGTCTTCCCGGTTCCAAGACCGGTGTGTCGTGTCCGTGAACAACCTGTCCCCTCCCAGTAGCTCCGGTACGGAACCGGAGTCCTCGAAAGGCCACTATGAACTTCCTCATCAAACCCGCAGCGGCCTTGGCCGCCGCCGCCGCCCTGCTGGCTCTTTCGGCTTGCGGGGGCGCCCCCACTGGGTCCGGAAGCGCCGGGTCCGCCACCGAGGGTTCCACCGCTGGCGCGGGGTCCGGGGGTGACAGCATTGTCGTTTACAACGCGCAGCACGAGAACCTGACCGGTGCATGGGTGGAGGCCTTCACCAGGGAAACGGGAATCAAGGTCACGCTGCGGAATGGTGACGACCTGGAAATGAGCAACCAGCTCACCGAGGAGGGGAAGAACTCACCGGCGGATGTCTTCCTGACGGAAAATTCCCCTGCGATGGTCCGCGTCGAAGGGGCAGGCTTGCTCGCCCCGGTGGACCAGGCAACCCTGGCCCAGGTGCCGGCACAGTACCGGCCCTCCACGGGAGACTGGACGGGCATCGCGGCACGCTCGACCGTTCTGGCTTACAACAAGAACAAGCTCACTCCCGACCAGCTGCCCAAGTCCTTGATGGACCTTTCGGACCCAGTCTGGAAAGGACGCATCGGCGCCTCCACCGAAGGAGCCGATTTCCAGGCCATCGTCAGCGCCATGCTTGCGCTCAAGGGAGAGGACGCGACGCGGAGTTGGCTTGAGGCGGCGAAAAGCAACTTCCAGTCCTACAAGGACGACACCCCGGTGCTCGCTGCTGTGAACGCCGGCAAGGTGGAGGCAGGTGTCCTCTACCACTACTACTCCTTCGTGGACCAGGCCCAGACCGGAGAAAACAGCAAGAACGTTGATCTCCACTACTTCAGGAACCAGGACCCCGGCGCGTTCGTCAGCGTCTCCGGAGGCGCCGTCCTGGCCTCCAGTAAAAAGCAGGCCCAGGCCCAGCAGTTTCTGAAGTTCATCACAGGCAAAGAGGGGCAGCAGGTCCTGCAGACTGGTGATTCCTTTGAATACACCGTGGGTTCCGACATGCCAGCCAATCCCAAACTTCTACCCCTCAAGGATCTTCAGGCACCTTCGGTAGACCCAGCCAAACTCAACAGTCAGAAGGTCACCGACCTGATGACAGAAGCCGGGCTCCTCTAACCCATCCTCTAACTCACAGGCAGGTCCACGGGGGTGCGGGGACCCGTGCAGCCGGCCCTGCCGGCCGGAGAAACGTATGATGAGGACTGCCTCCGGGGCACCGGATATCTTTGCGCGGGCCGTGCCCTTTTCTGGGTGGATACCAGTCCGGCCAAGGGGTTTTCGACGGGTCACAGAAAGCGGGGGAGTAAGTTTCTGAGGGTTTGTTCGCGGGGTCTCCGGATGCTGTGGTCGCGGGCCGGTACAGACTCGACACCCTAACCGGTCGGGCCCGACGGCCTCAGTGTTCCGGGCACGGTATGGCAACTGGACCGGGACGGTTTGAGCCGGAAATGCGGCCCGTGGCCACCCTCGTTCACTCCGCCCTGGTGACCCCCTCTGACGCCGGCCTCCGGCCTACTGTAGGGGTAATAGATATGCGCGCGAAACTTTTCGAGTGCAGCCCCTTTTACGTAGTTGGCAGGCAGGTTCCGCTCAGGTCGTCTGAAAGTATAGGTGTGCGTGGGCGGCGCACCGTTCGTTGAGACGAGCACTGCAGTTTGGGCAGGATGTGGTGGCCTGATAAGCGTGGATGGACATCTCGCCTTTGCAGACGCCGCACAGAACTGCTGGCTCCATCCACTGATTCCTTGGCCATGTTTGGGCCTGGTGATCTGCGTCTTCCTCGTGACAGAGGTGGCAGGGATAGTACCGAAGGCAACACTTGAACTTGATGGCTATGACATCTTTTTCGGTGTGGTAGTGAATGCAGCGGGTTTCGTCGTCCACGGTTCTGCCGAAGATCCTCATGGCACTGGGCTCGCTTACTTCATGCGGCGCACGAGGATGTCCGGGAAAGCCCGGTGGGCGGCCACCGCCGCAACGGATGCCACCGCGTCCTTCACGATATCGCCCGGGTAAAAGATCAGGTCACCGGCGAAGGCAGTCTGCCAGGAGAGCTTGAGGTTGACCATCATCCCGAGGACGCCGGGCAAGTGCGATGCGACCACGGTAACCACGACCGCAGCGAGGAAGAACCACAGACCGCGCCGCTTGGCCCGGACGCGCCGGATGATCTGCTCCGCGGCGATGCCAACGAGCAAAGCGGCCAGGAGGAAACCCACGATGTATCCGGCAGACCCGCCGGCGAGGACGGCCAGGCCGGCCCGGCCGCCCGAGAATATCGGCAGCCCAGCGAACGCAACAAGAAGGTAGAGCGCCACCGCGGCAGCGGCACGCGATCCGCCAAGGACAAGGCCGGTCACCATGACGGCGAGCGTCTGCAGCGTGATAGGCACCCCGAAACTACCGACAGGGACCCCTGGGACGATCGCCGAGACCGCGATCAAGGCCGCGAAAACGGCAACGAGAGCGAGCGACTGCGCGTCCCACAACATACGGGGCAGGCGGGGGCTGGTCTGGGCTGGCTGGGGTGGGGCCGGGTAGTCGGGTGACTCATGGTTCCTCCTGATGATATGGGCAGCGTTCTGTAAGAAGGCTACGCAGCCGCGCCAGGAACCGTTTTGTAGCGAACCCACCACCGCGCCGAGGATCTATGGATCGACCGCTACAAAGCGACGTTGGACTGCCTTGTCTCTGGGCACCCGAACTCATTCCAGGCTGGGATTTCTGAACACCAGCCGTTCGGCACAGTCTCTTCCGGCGGGGCTCCCCAGATGTTCCACACACCCTCCGTCAATATCTGCAGCACCCCGGTCAACCCCCGTAGCGGCCAGCGCCATCGGGGCCGTACGCAGCACGTGGCGCCGGGAGCCCGAGGCCAGCTACACCAGCTTTGTCAGCCCGCAGAGCAGCAGCACCACGGGCACCCGGGCCGCTCGCCAACGAAATCGAGGACACAGCCGGACGCTGCCGTCTGCAGCTGGGAAATCCCGGAACAGGTGAGCCTTTCAGCTGGGTAGGGCGGCGCTAAGAATCTGCTTCATTTTGTCGCGCAGGAACTTTTGTCCCTTGGCGCTGGGGTGTTCACCGTCCGGTCCGAGCAAAACGTCTGCGCGGTCGCTGAGCCAGTGGTCGGCTATGGGATCAATGAATTTCACCCCATATCCTGCGCGGCGGAAACCTCAGAGCTGCACACCTCGGCCAGCACCTGATCCGGCTCCTCGCTACCGGACAGCGGACCGATCGCGACAAGAGTGGCCTTGGGAGCCAAGGACGACGCGGCTCCGAAGGTTGACGTAACTGCCGCCTTGAGCTCCTCCGGATTTGCCCCCACGTCATTGTCGGATCCGAAGAACAGGATCACGTCGGTCTCAGGTGTCACTGCCGCCTGGACTTCCATCCGGAACGTGTCGCCCTCAACACCCGTGGCCAGGTAGCCGCTACCATTCTCGGCAGCATTAGTGATTTCAACCGCCCGCTTGCCGGGCAGGCGTACCGACGACTGCAAGAGTTTCGGCCACGCCTGGTTTGGTGACGTTCCCAGCCCCGTGCTCAGCGAGTCACCAATCACGACAATCCTGGCCGTGGTGTCCATAGACACCGTTTCAGATATGCCGCCTGCTGTGCTCGCGGTCGAGCGGGCCGATGCTGGTTGCCTGAACACAGACTGCGGGTGGACGCCGACGGGAGCACACGCACTCAAAACAACCAGAAGCGCAGCTCCGGCCGCATCGATCCGGCCGTCGTGAACCCGGGTCGATTGACCCCGACGTGGAACGGCATATACGGAGACGCTACCGGACGGAACAGGGCCGACAAGCCAGGACCCTGAGTCGATCGCGGCTCGGCGGCTGCATGGGGTGCTCAGCCGCCCGTGATACTGGGATCCACGACAGGGGCTCAACATGGGAACGACCAATTCTCCCAAACCGGGGGTCACGCTGCTACTTCTACTCCCGTTGTTTGAGCGCCGATAGTGAAGATTCTGTCGGGTTGGCGCCGGCGAGGTTAAGCTCTGTCCTCGGTGGGGGACGGGCTATGTGGGTCGTATTTTGCGGAGGTACTCGCGAAGGCCCGGGATGGCGAAGTCGACCTTGCCGTACGCTGGGGCTTCGATGAGTCCAGCGGCGATGAGCCGGGCCCGGTAGTTGGCTACGACGTTGCTCTTGGCATTGAGTCTTTTTCCGATGTCGCCGGCGGCGACAGGCCCTTCGTCTTGGGCCATGGCTTGAAGGAAGTCTTTGTCTTTGTCCGAGGTTGTGGAGAGGGCGGCTTCTATCACTGTCATTTCGTGGCGCCTGGTGGCAGCACGGATCGCTTGGGTGACGTTGTCCTTTTCAAGGGCGAGGTCGTTGATCTCAGCTTGCCGCCAGAGCTGGTAGCCGATGAGTTGGATCAGGAAGGGGTAGCCGCCGGTCGCCTGTGCCGCGTGCCGGATCTCTTCGTCGCTGATCTTGATTCCGGCCTGCTCGAAAGTGTGCGTGAAGGAACGCTCGACTTCCTTGACGGCCGCGGCATGTAGATCGATTCGGTCCGCCCGGCGCAGGAAGGTGGCGACTCCCTCGTTAAGCAGATCCGAGACCGCTGCTGGAAGCCCGGCGAAGATTAGACCTATCGGGAGTCCGTCCCTAATGAAATGTTGGACGTCCGCGGCAAGCTGGGACAGCTCCGTGCGGTCCGCCGAGTGGATCTCGTCGACCGTAAAGAGCAGCCCGGTCCCGTTCTCCGCGAGCAGGCTCAGGAGCTGGCCGCCCAACCGGCGCCAATCGACCTGGCGCTCCGGCGGGAGCTGCGTGGTCACCGTGAAGCCGGCAACGCCCAGGGCCGTGATTCTGCGGCCACTGGGGCCGGAGCCGAGTTCCTCCACATGAAGCCGCATACTCTCGCCGATTCTCCCCACGAAGCCGGCCGTGGCGGTTTCGGAGATGACGATCCACCCTTGCTGCCGTGCTTTGTCCTGGGCTGCGCTCAGCAGGGCGGTCTTGCCGATGCCCCGGGCGCCGGTGATGATGGTCAGCAGTCCAGGTGCCCCGGAGCCGAGCTGCAGGCCGTACTCGAACTCGTCGAGCATGCCCTCACGTCCTATCAGTTCCGGGGGTGTGGCGCCCGCCGTCGGGCGGAAAGGATTCCTCACCGCAACACCTCCTGTGAGTCCTTGTGAGTCTTGTGAGCGCCTGTGAGTCTACTCTGTTGCCGTTCCAAGGCTGACCATTTTGCCCGTGTCTTGAAGGAGAACGGTCATCTGCGTCTGGATGCCCTTGACTGCGCTGGCGTCAGAATAGGGCGAAGTTCCAGTTTCTTGACAGCGCGCTCATGATGTTTTCAGATCCCACCTTGACAGAGGGGCAGGACAAGTAACCGGGCTAACGAAGCCCGGGAATAATCAAAACAGTCACAAATTCTGGACTTGATGAAGTTTGCAGTGGGAAGTCGGTGCTGAAGTCACATGCTTTATCTGGGCGGGCATCGGTGAACATGCCGGACTTCCGCGCACCAGCCAAGTCCTCACACGTCAGCCAGCCTTCACGTCAGGTTGGGGTGTACTTAATCTTGTCAGGTCTAAGTTCCTGCGATGTTCACTGATGGCCCGCCGTAACCACCGGCGTGTCGGTGTACTGCTTCGAACTGCAGTCAGGAGGACCCTGCTGCGCCTCGGCCACCAGCCATGTGGGGCCAGGCGTCCGTATTCGGTACGCACCCCAAAATGTATCAGCCCCCAACTGGACGTTGCATAGGAGGGTACGCGCGAACCGTTACAAATGACGCCGCCCGCAGCCGCGCTTCTTCGAACTCGACATGGGACTGTCGTGCGAACGATCATTACCGAACGCAGGAGAGCGTGGCAGGTCGCGAGGGTTCCGCTGGGCGCCTACTAACTAAGGAGGAACGATCTCTATGTCGTGTACGTGGTTTAGGTGTGCGGCCATGCTCATGGAGGGGAACGCACCCCTTATGTCGACGTCCGGAGAGGTAATGACCAACATAGGTTTTACGTCAGGATCCAAGCGGCACCTGCGCCGTGGACCGGTGGTCTTCGCCGGTATGGTGGCCATGGCCGCTCTGGCTGGCTGCAGCGCGGCCAGCACGCCACAGAGTTCGCCGGTGGCTCCGTCCACAACAGCCGCGTCCTCCGCCCCGGCGCAGGCAACCTATCAACTGCACATGGACTTCTTCTCGCACGAATCGAAACTTGGCTCCGTGATCGATCCGCAGGTGTTCCAGAGTTCCCCCGGGGCCCCGGCCGGCTCCGGCCCGCAGGGTATCACTCATGCTGCCGGAACGACGCCGGCCGCCAAGGCCGCGGATCCTGGGACTGCTTTGTTGGCAGCGGACGGCTCGGCGCTGAACATCACCCTGGGTCAATGGGAGAAAGCTGCCGGGACGGTGTCGTTCAGCTGCACCGCGGGTCAGGAGGAGGCCGCCAGTCAGCTGACGGGCTTGATTCCCAACGGGTCCTACAGCACCTTCGTGGTCCATTTGGATGTCCAGGGGCCCGGCCGTTTCACCCCCTGGGGCGACAGCCAGGGCAGCACTAATAACTTCACCGCTGATGCCGGCGGGACTGCGACGGTAACGAACACGGTTTCCGGCTGTCTGGGTAACCGCGAAGCGGCGGTCATCATCTGGCACAGCGACGGAAAGCCCCATGGAACAACACCGGGGACGCTGGGTGTGACGTGGCACAACAGCCTCATCACCCCGCTGCCGTAAACCGGGCACACGCCCACGCGGGTGCCGCTGCGTGTGACGGCCCACCGTGCGCATGCGTGTGTGGGCTCTGTGCCTCTTTCACTGCCTCCGATATTTTGCTGATTCCCTGACAGGATGCCTTGCCCGCTATGATCCCAACCGAGTCCTTCATTCCGTCGCCGACCGTCAGCGCGTTCCATCTGGGACCGTTGACCATCCACTTCTACGCCCTGTGCATCATGGCAGGCATCGTCCTTGCCCTCTGGCTCGGGTCACGACGCTGGCAGGCACGTGGCGGGCAGCCGGGGCAGGTGCTGGATATCTGCATCTGGGCCATTCCCGCCGGGATCATCGGCGGCCGGATTTATCACGTCATCACCGACCCGGAACTGTACTTCCTGCCGGGTAAAAACCCGTGGAACGCTTTCGCGATCTGGGACGGCGGTCTGGGGATCTGGGGTGCCATCGCCTTGGGCTGTCTGGGCGCGTGGATCGGCTGTCGGAGGGCGGGGGTTTCCTTCGTCGGCTTCCTGGACGCAGTGGCACCCGGCGTTGTTTTCGCTCAGGGACTGGGCCGGTGGGGTAACTGGTTCAACAACGAACTTTACGGTGACCCGACGACCCTGCCCTGGAAACTGCAGATCCACCCCATGGACCCCCAAACAGGGAAGGCTCTCACGGACGCCGCCGGCGCGCCCGCAGTCCTGGGTTATTTCCAGCCGACATACCTGTATGAATCCTTGTGGTGCCTGGTCGTGGGGCTGCTGATCTTGTTTCTGGACAAAAGGTTCCGTCTCGGGGCCGGCAGCGTTTTCGCCCTCTACGTCGCCTCCTACACCGGCGGGAGATTCGTCTTCGAACTCATGCGCTCGGACTACGCAAACCTGATCCTGGGGCTGCGCGTGAACACCTGGGTCGCCGGGCTCATCTTCCTCGCCGGCACGGTAGCGTTCCTGGTCCTGTTCCGCCGGCCACGCTCCACGGCACCCCTGGCCATTCCGACGGCGCGGGCAACGGCCCCGTTCATAGTCGACAGGAGGGCGCCGGGCTGGCACGAAAACCTTCCTTTCCCAGAGGGGCCGGACGATATAGAAGCCTCCGCTACGGATACAGTTCGCGGGCCTGCCGGCTGTGGATCTCCAGAGGACAGTGATCGTGCCGGCAGCCATGGTGCCGGGACGGCCGACGTAACGAACAAGTGAGGTTGGAGAGAATCTGCCCGGATCCGGCCTTGAGATAAAGCGGGGTACCGAAACTCCCGGGTCCCTGATATCAGCCGCCGCTGTCCTTTGCCAAAGGTTTCCTGACCTGCCGGGACAAGTCCGAGCCGGGTGAACACCAGCTCGACGACATAGCCTGCGACGATCATTACCCTTTTTCACGAGCCACGCCGGGTTGACATTGCCCCACGGGGAACCGTTGAGACTGGAGGGGTAGCCGCTCCGGTGGCTCGTTACCTTCGGCTGGCCGGATGACGACCGGACCGCGACCATGTCGGGCGCCCCTTGTTAGGAGATCTTCATGTCTGTACGTCGTTTGAACCAAAGGCAGCGTCCGAGCGGTAGCGTGCTCGCCACGGGTGCGGTGTTCCTGGCTGTCATCTGTTGTGCCGGTCCGGCGCTGCTCGCCGGGGGTATTCTCGTGGTGGCCGGGGGTGCGCTGGGCAGTCCCGTTGTTCTGGCACTTGCCGCGGCAGTACTGGCCGGCGCGGTTGTTTATGCGCTGCGGCGCCGCAGCCGGGCCCGAAACCTAGTACAGGGTAATACCGGGGCCGCGGGCGGGAGCCGGCCCATCGAGGATGAGCGGCGAGGCGCCCCCTCGACGCCAGATCTCAGATGATCCGGGCTGTTCCCACCGGACCGCACCTCGCTCCTATGAGCATGTTAACGCGGTCACGTCCCGCTGGGTGGTGGAGTTTCTCGACACCGTGCGGGTCAGTTGGTTTTGATTATGCCGCAGCGAGTTCGGGAATTGGAACCACCTCCTCGACCTGCTTGGCTGCCGGTGTGCCGGATTCGTTCAGTTCTTGCATGGATGCTTCGGAGAGGTAACGGCGGTCCCCGGCTTCCCACTCGTCGTGCTGCTCGACGAGGACCGCACCGGCCAGGCGCAGCAGTGCTGCCGGGTTGGGGAAGACCCCGACAACGTCGGTGCGTCGTTTGATCTCCTTGTTCACTCGCTCCATCGGGTTCGTGGACCAGACCTGACGCCAATGCTTCGTCGGGAACCCAGCGAACGCGAGAACGTCTTCACGGGCATCGTCGAGCATCGCGGCGACCTTCGGGTGGGACTTCCCCAGCATGCGGGCGACCTCGTCGAACTGAGTATTCACATGCCCGGCATCGGGCTGGGCGAACACCGTGCGGATGATCGAGGCCACCATCTCCTGGGCGCCCTTGGGCACGGTCGAGAGCACGTTGCGCATGAAGTGCAGGCAGCGCTGCCAGGACGCGCGCTGAAAGACAGTATTGATAGCCTTCTTCAGCCCGCTGTGGGCGTCTGAGATGACGAGCTTGACCCCACCCAGACCCCGGGTCTTGAGCGAGCGAAGAAAGTCCGTCCAGAACGCCTCGTTCTCGCTGTCGCCAACGTCGAAACCGAGCACCTCCCGACGTCCGTCCGCGGCGACACCGAACGCGACGACGCTCGCCTGGGACACGACCCGGTGATTCACGCGCGCCTTGCAATACGTCGCGTCGAGAAACACGTATGGGTAGCCCAACGCGGATAAATCCCGGTCACGGAACGCCCCGACCTCCGCGTCGAGGTCGGCGCAGATCCGCGACACCTCGGACTTGGAGATCCCCGAATCAGCCCCGAGAGCCTTGACCAGATCATCGACTTTCCGGGTCGAGACACCGTGCAGGTAGGCCTCCATCACGACAGCGAACAGGGCCTGATCCACGCGGCGGCGCCGTTCGAGCGAGGAGGGGAAGAATGAGCCCTACCGCAGCTTCGGGATCTTCAATTCCAGGTCCCCGGCCGTCGTGGCCAGGGTCCTGGGGCGCGTCCCGTTACGGTGCGTCGCGCGCTCATCGGTGCGTTCGAACGGGCCGGCGCCGATAAACGCGGTCGCTTCCGCGTCGATGAGCTCCTGGTAGAGCTTCTCCGTGGCCGTGCGGACCCGTTCAGTGACATCGGTGAGTTTCAGTTGGCCAAGCAGGTCCACCAGGGCAGACTGGTCAAGAGCCATCGTGTGTTTGTGTCCTCTCGTGAGATTCCTAGACAGTTCTCACTGACCATCGCACGATGGCTCTTCACGTCAACGAAGCGACGCTCAGAACCCGAGATTTACACCACTCCACGGGACGTGACCTGTTAACGCCCGCGTCATCGCTACCACCGAGGATGCTCCCGGGCGCGTCCCCGTCTTCTGTTACCTGGTGCCAGGGCGGGTATCGCCGCGCTGCTGCTGGGCGGTTCGGGCAGACGGACCAGGTCTTCCACTGGGCCCCGGGAGGTGAAGGAGTAGATGACATTCGGCTTCCCCCGTGGAGGCAGCTACAGCGATAAACGATCCAGGCTTTGATACTCACCGTCCTCCTGGTCCACCGGAGTTACAGACGTGGCCTCGCGCCTGAAGGTGACCAGCCCAACGCGTGCTCGTGGTGGACAAACATCCAAGCCGTTCGGAAGGCCTTTCTTCCAGCGTTCTTCCGGTCGTCGACCTCGACGTGTTTGTCCCACCCTGAAGGGTTGGGCTGTTTAGCAGGCGCACCGGTGTGTGGCGTTGCCGGGGGCGCCGGGTTCTTCGGGCAGGGTTTCGTCAAGCAGGGATGCGGCCATGGCAGCCCCGATCTTGGCTGCGGCAGCGACGGGGAGGATCGAACCGTCCGGGTGGGCGTCCAGCCAGGGCTGTGCTGCCTGGGCCGAAGCGAAGAAGTGGACCTGGTTACAGAAGGCCGATCGTACCCGGCTCATGTCCTCAGGGTTGACAAGCGAGACCACGGCTGTGCCCGGCTCCACAGCGGTCACACCCGGTGCACCGGTACTGAGCCGTACCGGCTCGCCCGTGGCGTGGCAGACCGATTCAACCCGTGCGGTGGTACCGAGTAGTGCCGGGAAGATGAGGGTGTCCAGGGCGCACCAGGTGTAAAGCTGCTTCCCGGTCATTTCCAGGCGGTGCGGGGTGGGCCGCAGTGTCAGGCCCAGCCCGACGATGCGTCCGGTCCCGTCATATTCGGTGTCCGGGACTGCGAGCAGCGCGGCGCTGACTTCCCGCACAGTGCGCCCGCTAACGGCGGCGAGATCCCTGATGCCCACGGGCTCGCCCTGGGCCAGCAGGTGCAACAGGGGCAGCCAGAGCGCCGGTTCGATGCCGGTATCCGGGGAGGTCATGCGCCCGGTGAAGTGGCTGAAGTCAGTGGTCATTGGGGGCCTTTCGTCCAATGCGGATAGGGTCAGGGGGAGTGCTGGCCCAAGGGGTCAGGAGGCGCAGCAGGAGAGTTTGGAGACGTCGGTTTTGTAGGATTGGGCGGCGATTTTGATGCCTTCGGCCATGGTCAGGTACGGGGACCAGAGGTTCGCGACCTGGTCCACGGTCATGCCGGCTTCGAGGATGTAGACTCCGGCTGCGGCCAGGTCCCCGGCTTCCTTGCCCACGGCGGTGATTCCCACGATCCGTCCCGTATCGGCGTCTGCAACGATCTTGATGAAGCCGCGGGTGTCGCGGTTCACCAGTGCCCGGGGGACGTATTCAAGGGGCAGGACCCGGCATTCGCACCGGATCCCGGCGGCGTTGGCTTCCTTGTCGGTCATGCCGACCGCAGCCAGGGCCGGGCTGGTGAAGGTGACCCGGGGCAGGTGGCGGTAGTCGACCTCGCGGCCGGCCTGGTTGAAGGCGTTCTCCACCGCCAGGGAACCGTGGGAGGCGGCAACGTAGACAAACTCGCTGTGACCCGTGACGTCGCCGGCGGCCCAGATCCGGGGGTTGGTGCTGGCCAAGGTGTTCTGCACCAGGATTTCGCCCCGGTCACCGGTCTTGACCCCGACGGTGTCCAGGTTCAAACCATCGGTGACGGGCCGGCGTCCGGTGGCGACGAGCAGCCGGGCGGCGCGGAATTCCTCCTGGCCGCCCGATACTGTGGCGGTCGCGAGGACCTCTCCGGTATCCGGGTCGCTCCGCACGGCGGTGACCATCGCCCGGCGGACGACGCGGATGCCCTCGTCCGCGAACACACCCATTAGTGCCCGGGATGCTTCGGGTTCTTCCGCCGAGTCCAGGCGGGAACGGACCAGCATGGTCACCCTGGAGCCAAGGCGGGCGAAAAGTTGCGCCTGTTCCAGCGCCACATAGCCCCCGCCGAACACCAGCAGGGATTCGGGGACCTCTTCCAGTTCCATCGCCGTTGTCGACGTCAGGTACTCCACATCCTGAAGACCCTCAACCGGGGGCGCCCAGGGGGCCGAACCGGTAGCGACCAGGTAGTGGGCGGCGGTAACGGATTCACGGGCGCCGTCCTGTCCGGTGATTTCCAGGGCGGGTTCCTCAGGGGTTCCGGCGAACACCGCGTTACCCTGGCGCAGCTCCCACCCGTAGTCCGCGATCAGGTCAACGTACTTATCCGTGCGCATCCCCTCCACCAACGACCGCTTACTGGCGAGAAGGGCGGCCATGTCCACCGGCGCGGCCGAGGTGCTGATGCCGGGGAACCGGCCGGAGGCATCTGCTGCAATATGTCTGGCGTCCGCGGCAGCCAACAGGGCCTTGGAGGGCACGCAGCCGGTGTTCACGCACGTCCCCCCGACTGTGGACCGTTCCACCATCAGGACCCGCTTACCCAGGCTGGTTGCCCGGATCGCGGCGGCGAACGCCCCACCGCCGGAGCCGATCACTGCCAGATCATAATCAAACGCTGTTGCTTCAGTCATGAGACCTTCCAGAAAATGGGTGCGAAGAGCTCTTTGGTCCCCGCGTCGCCAATGGCTAATGTTCATGCCCAGTCTGCACATTGACCTGCAGGGCAAGGTCAAGAGGGCCGGTCGGCCGGAAACTTTCCGGACTGGGGTCAGCGGCCGCGGATGCCGGCCTGGTCAAAGCCGAGGTCACGGACCGCGTCCACGGCATCGGAAAGCCGGTCAGCACGGTCCGGCTCGTACCGGACCGGGACGGTTTCAGCTTCGGCATCGATCTTCTCGACCGTAACCCCGGGCCAGCTCTCAAGCTCGTCCCTGACAGCGTCATCGGCGGCGAGCGAGCAGCAGCCCCCGCCGATGGGTGCGGCGTTGCGGAGGCCGGGCAGGTCAATGAGGGCCGTCACCGGAACGGCGGGCGGTGTTGCCGGTGCGGGAACACCGCCGGAAAGGGTGGCTGGTGTGGTCTGGGTGGTCAACGGTACCTCCGGTAGGGGTCGGTCTGGAAGGATCGGTTTCGGCAAAACGGGCCGCCGCGAACGCCGAGGGCGTGGGGCCTGCCTGGCAGTTCCGAAGCGGGACTTGGGATACTGAAGCTCTGCTGTATCCCCATTCTTGACCTTCCCCTATGCTGGAATGTCAAGCGGGGTTTATCGGACCCCCGGCTTTCCCCTTCACGGCAGGAGCAGATGATGCGGATTGGTGAGGCGGCAGCAGCTGCCGGAACGAGCACTAAAACCCTGCGGTTCTATGAGGACCGCGGTCTGCTGCCGCCCGCGGAACGCACCGGAAACGGATACCGCGAGTACGGTAACGACGCGATCACGCGGCTGGAGTTTATCCGCAGGGGCCGCGCTGCGGGCCTGACCCTGGCCCAGATCGGTGAGATCCTCACCCTCCGCGACCGCGGCAGCGCCCCCTGCACCCACGTCAGGGACCTGCTTGCCGGGCAACTCGCTGACCTGGACGCCCAGATCGCAGAACTGGCCGCCTTGCGGGATGCCGTCGCCGGATTCCATCACACCGCCTCCGCCGGCGACCCGGCGGACTGCGATCCCAACCGGATCTGCAGTTACCTCTAACTTCCGCTGAAGGGACCGCGGGTGAGGTTCATCTCGGTTGTGTCCCTTGCGTCTTGGGAATACCCCTGTGCCGTCGGGTGAGACCCAGGACGGGGGAAGAGCTGTTCACCCGGTGTTTTCGATGATGTGGCAGACGACCGCTTCCTGGCCTCTCGCGCGGGTATCGCGTGCAGTTTTGCGTGCGCGGTCCAGGGTCCGGCGCAGGCGCTTGAGGTCAGTCATGGTGCGGTCGAGCCGTTCGATGTGCGCATCGAGCAAGGCGGTGACTTTCCCGCACGTGACTGCGCCGTGACGCTGGAGGTCCAGCACGTCCCCGATTTCCTCGAGGCTGAGGTCCAGTGCTTTTGCCTGCCGGATGAACCGCAGAATCCGAACGTCTTCATCGGTGAAGATCCGGTATCCGGTGGAAGTTCTTCCCGCCGGTGGGAGGAGCCCTTTGGACTCCCATAAGCGCACGGCCTTGGGCGTGACCCCGGCTGCGTCGGCTGCCTGTCCAACTTTCATCCGGACTCCTTTTGTTTTCTCTGGCGGCGGCGAACAACGCACCCTTGACTTTGTCCTTGGGTCAAAGTTTTAGCATGGCCGGAGTACGAGGACAAGCCCCGACAGGAATGAGGAGAATCAGCAATGAACAACAATGTTTTTCCCGGCAACGCGGCAGGTCCGGCGCTGATCACGCTGCAGGTGGAGGGCATGTCCTGCACCGGGTGCGAGCAGCGGATCGGCAACACCCTGCGCCGGGTCGAAGGAGTACGGGAAACCACCGCCGATCACACCACCGGGCGGGTCCGGGTCCATGTCGGGCCGGGAGTGGAAGCGGGGGTGCTGGCGGCGAAAATCACCGCCGCGGGCTACACCGTGAAGGGCAGCGAAACAGAGTCAGATGCGGGCATGAAGGCTGGACCTGATGACGAGCCGGACCGAGGGCAGCGGAATGATTAACGCGACGAAGGACAGTGCCCGGTTGTGGGCATCGGAGCCGGGCGCTGAACCGGGGCATGAGCGTATCCGGGCCCGGATCGCGGGCCTGCACTGCTCGCTGTGCACGGGAACGATCGAGAAAGCTTTGGGCCGGATGGACGGTGTGGGCACGGTCGCGGTGTCCCTGACCCATGAACAGGCCCTGGTCGACTACGACCCGCAGATCGTTTCCCCGGACCTGATTCTGGGCACACTGAGGGACATCGGGTACGAGCTCTATGACCCGCGTAAGCTGCGTCCGTTCGAGGAAGAGGAAGCGGTCCTGGTCCGGGAAGGTGTTCGGCTGCTGGCGGCGGTCACGGCGAGCCTGGCAGCGATCGGGCTGATCGCTGTGGTGACCGGGGTACTTTCGGTTCTGGTCCCGGCCACGGTCGTGGTCCTGATGGTCCCGCTCTCGTACGTGCTGCTGCGCCCGGCAGGGAGGGCCCGGGCGCTGGCCGGGGCCGCTGGTGTTGTGGCGCCCGGTGTCGCAGCCCTGGTCCTGCGGGCGGCCGGGGTGCTGGGCGAACCGGTGGTCAGTGTCAGTGCCGGGCTCCTGGCACTGGCCGCGGTGTTCGGGATCGGCCCGCATATCCTGCGGATGGCGTACCAGTCGGGACGGCGGGGGATCCTGAACCAGCACGTACTGCTGGAGGTCGGCGCGTTCGCCGGGATCGCCGGCGGGTTGATCGGGCTGACCGGGGTGTTGCCGGATTATCCGACGGCGGCATTTTTCGCGGTCACTGTGCTGATCATGAACTACCACATCTTCTCAGAGTGGCTCTCGTTGCTGGTCAAGACCCGATCGAGTCAGTCGGTGCGCAAACTGCTGGATCTCCAGCCGGACCTGGCCCGCCTGGTGACTGTTGACGGGGCCGAGGCGGAGGTCCCGGTCGAACAGGTCCGTGTCGGTGACCTGGTCCGGGTCCGTCCCGGCGAGCGGATCCCGCTGGACGGGCGGGTCCGTGACGGGGTGTCCGCGGTGGATGTGTCCCTGGTCACCGGCGAACCGGTGCCGGTCGACGCCGGCCCCGGGGACCAGGTCGTGGGCGGTTCCGTCAACGGCACCGGGACGCTGCGGGTCCAGGTCAGCGCGACCGGGGCCGAGGGGTTCCTGGCCCAGGTCATCCGCCATGTTGAGGACGCCCGCGCCCTCAAACCCGGGATCCTGCACCTGGTCGACCGGATCCTGCGCGTCTACACCCCCACCATTCTGACCATTTCCGCCGTTGCCCTCCTCGGCTGGCTGGCCGGCAGCTGGGCCCTTACCGGGGAACCGGATGTCCGCCGCGCCGTGTTCGCGGCCCTGAGCGTGCTCGTCATGGGCTACCCCTGCGCCGTGGGTATCGCTGCCCCGCTGGCCATTGTCCGGGGCGCCGGAACGGCCGCGGACAAGGGGATCGTGATGCGCACCGGGGAAGCGTTCCAAACCTTCCGCCAGGTCCGCACCATCGTGCTGGATAAGACCGGCACCCTCACCGAAGGCAAACCCGCCGTCACTGCCACCGAACCCGCTACCGGTACCGCCCATGAGCTGTTGGCGCTGGCCGCGGCGGCCGAACAGCACTCCGAACACCCCTTGGGCCGGGCCATCGTCAACGCTGCCCGGGACAGGGCCATCACCCCGGCTCCTGCCTGGGAGTTTGAATCGGTCACCGGCTCCGGGGTCCGTGCCATGATCGGCGGCGCCGTGGTTCTGGCCGGCTCACCGGCCTTCCTGACCGCTGAAGGCGTGGCCCTGTCGGGCCTGGTACACCGGATTGATCAGTTCGAAGCGGCCGGGAACACCGTCATCGGCATCGCCCGGGACGGGCGTGCCCTCGGGGTGATCGCCCTGGCCGACCGCCTCCGTCCCGACGCGGCTGCAGCCGTCGAGTCGATGCGCGCCGCAGGCCTGGAACCGGTCCTGGTCACCGGGGACAACGAACGAGCCGCCCGCCGGGTCGCCGAACAAACCGGCATCAGTGATGTGCGCGCCGGGGTGCGGCCCGAAGGCAAAGCCGGCATCGTCCGGGAGCTGCAGGCCGGAGGTACGAGGGTCGCGATGGTCGGCGACGGGATCAACGACGCCCCGGCCCTGATGCAGGCCGACGTCGGCATCGCCGCCGGAGCCGGTACGGACATCGCGGTCGAATCCGCGGATATCGTGCTGCTGCGCGAAGACGTCGCCGGGGTGATGGACGCCCGCACCATCAGCGACTCCGCCTACCGGCGGACCCGGACCAACGTCGCCCTGGCCTTCGCTTTCAACGGCATCGGAGTCCCGCTGGCAGCCACCGGCCTGGTCTACCCGGTCTGGGCGATGATCGCGATGGCCGCCTCCGTCACGGCGATCTTCCTGAACTCCATCGGCACCCGCCCGGCCCTGCTCTTCGACGCCATCGGCAGCGTCAAAGCCCGCAGAGCCCGGCTTGCGGCCCAGGAGCAGGAAGCATGAGACGGGCAGTAAGCGGCAGTGAACCTGCCATCGGCGGCCCGGCAATGATTGACGAAGCCGCCCGGGACCGGGTTCCTACCCCGCCCGGGATGGTGCCGCTGGATTTCCGGTAGGAAACCTCTGCACCCTGCCGGGCGCTGGAACCCCGGCCCGAACCCTTTATCACCGCCCACCCCCGCCGGTTCACCGCGCTGCGGGGCTGGCTCAAGACCCGGCTGGGTGAGCCGGACCCCTTTCCTCATGATGGACAAGCAGGCGTGCTGTGGGCCGGGCTGGCCCTGATGGTCTACGGCTTCCTTCCCATCTTCGACGGCAGGGCGTTGAGCATCAGCTGCTGCGGCTACTACAGCTTTTGGCGGGGCCTCTGGGTTTCCCGCTCGGCTTCCTCATCCTCATCCCGCTGCGCCCTGGCCCTGAACCGGGGAATTCGGTGGCACCGTGCGGATCATGACCGCTTCGCTGGCGGACCTGCCCGAGGAGCACCGGGCGGCGATGCTCACCCGACGCCCGTCGGCTGTCGCGATGCTGCCCGAACGCCAACGCCTCAAGCACCTGCAGCTGATCTCCGCACCTGTTAAACATCAGCAGCCACAGGGCCGTCAAACGCATCCAGGGCACCCGGCAGACGGTTCTGGAAAACCTGCCCCGGAGGATGGCCCCGTCCAGGGCCGCACCCATCCCCGGCCGGTAGAAATGACACCAGACCCCGACTTGACTTTGCCCCAAGGGCAAAGTTTTAGGATGGTTCGGCGCGATCCCGCAGCTTGCGCCTGTACGTGCGCCCGGGGGCTGGTGCCAGCATGAGCCCGGGCCGGACGGCGACAAAAACGGGAAGCAGACGGACCATATGGAAAAGGGCAGAATCATGCAAAGCAGAGAATTGATGGTCCCCGTGGCCGCTGCCAGGACCTTTGCCCGGCGCGACAGCAGCACCGGGCAGGGAGGCCGGGACAGCGCCAAGAGGTGCGCGATAGTTGAGGGCCTGCCAGGTTGTGACGCCGGGCCTGCCGGGAGGGCCGCGTTCGTCATCCGGGAAATCGGTCATGCACTGGCCCGTTTACGCGGCCGTCGAAGTGGCAGAACCAACGGAATCACGACCCCGGACACCACCCAGGCCCCCGGTTCAGAGGCCGCTGGTTCAGGGGGCGCCGCGACACCTGTCGGCCCCGGCCGGAGTCCGGGAACCACGAGCAGCGAAGGAATGGATTGATGGTAGTGCTGCAGACAGCAGGGCAGAGCGTCCTGGAAGCGTTTTTCATGTTCTGGGCCACCTTGTGGGCCCTGATTTTCGGGTTCACGCTCTCTGGGGCGGTCCAGGCCTTTGTGTCCCGGCATGAGATGCAGAAAGCCATGGGGGATCACCGGCCCGGGACTGTGGTGCGCACCGGGTTCCTCGGCGCCGCATCCTCAAGTTGCTCCTACGCGGCGACAGCGTTGGCGAAATCGCTGTTCCAGCGCGGCGCGGACTTCACGACCGCGATGGTCTTCATGATCGCCTCCACGAACCTCGTGGTTGAACTGGGTATCGTGCTGTGGCTGCTGATCGGCTGGCAGTTCGCCCTGGCCGAATTCGTCGGCGGGGCGATCATGATCGCCTTGTTCGTGCTGGTCGCCCCGCGTGTTTTCCCCGCCGCCGAACTCGAGCAGGCCAGGGAACAGCTCAACGCCCGGGCCGCTGTGAAGGGCCGCCCCGATGTGTCGGACGAGGCCGAGCGGCACGGGGTGCGCCTGTGGCAGCGGTTGCGGTCGAAGGCAGGCTGGGCTGACGCGGCCGGTTACGCTGTCTCGGACGTGAGCATGCTCCGCCGTGAACTGCTCATCGGCTACCTGGTCGCCGGGATCCTCGCCGTCGCCGTCCCGGCCTCGGCCTACGATGTGATCTTCTTCTCCGGCCACGGGTTCTGGACGGATCTGGAAAACGTGATCGTCGGGCCCTTCGTGGCGTTTATCAGCTTCGTCTGCTCGATCGGGAACGTTCCCCTGGCCGCGGCCCTGTTCAAAGGCGGCCTAAGCTTCGGCGGGACCGTCGCGTTCGTCTTCGCGGACCTCATCGCCCTGCCCCTGGTCATCATTTACGGCAAGTTCTACGGCCGCCGGATCGCCGCCCGGATCTTTTTCTCGTTCTGGGCCGTCATGAGCGTCTCCGGGCTCGCCGTTGACCTGCTCTTCCGTGCCCTGGGCATCCCCGCTCCCGCCCGTCCCGCAGAGATCGCCCACACGTCCTTCGAGTGGAATTACACCACCTGGCTGAACATCATCGCCATCGCCGCCGCGGCGGTCGTGTACTGGCTGTACCGGAACAGGGAACGCTACGGCGGGATGGAAAAATACGCCCAGGACCTGGTGTGCGGGATGCAGGTAGAACGCGCACACGCTCCCGCCACCCACGTGCACGCCGGAAACACCTATTACTTCTGCTCGGACCGGTGTCACGAAAAGTTCGTCAACGACCCCGGCAAATACATCCATCAGCCCGGCGCCGAACCCATGGGGGCGGCAGCACCGGCACCGGATGCAAGCCAAGCCCGGGTCGCCGGCAAGCCAGAAGACGGACTCAATCAGACCCCCGATGGCGCGGTGGACCCGGTCTGCGGGATGGACGTGGACACGGCCCGCCCGGCGGCGACCCACGACCATCACGGGAACACCTACTACTTCTGCTCCCAGGGCTGCCATGACACCTTCGCGGCCAACCCGGGCGCATTCACCAGCGCGGCACAGACCATCCCTATTGGATCAGACGCCGGTCAGACCCCGAATGTTGCGGTGGACCCGGTCTGCGGGATGGACGTGGACACGGCCCGCCCGGCGGCGACCCACGACCATCACGGGAACACCTACTACTTCTGCTCCCAGGGCTGCCATGACACCTTCGCGGCCAACCCGGGCGCATTCACCAGCGCCTCTACCGGCAGGTGAACCGGGACTCTCCAGCCCGCCACGAGGCCGTGCGGCCTCCCCAACCCTTTATCCACCCCCGGACACCCCTTGACTCTCCTTGCAGGGGAAGGTGTAAGGGTGGAGATGTAACAACGGCCGTGACAACGCGGCCGCCATGCTGAGAAAAGGAAAGGTGATGTCAGATGGGTTTGCAGGAAGGTGAACAGTACCGTTGCCCCGATTCCGGGTGTGGGTGTGAGATGACAGTGACCAAGGGCGCCGTTGACAGTGACGCCGGGCAGAACGCACCGACATGCTGCTGCGGACACGCGATGGACAAGGTCGGCTAAGACCTGCCCGCAGTCAGGCTTAGCTAAGCCGGCGGCAGCGAAAGGCTTTCCTTAGCTGCTGCCGGCTTTCACCTGATCAATAAAATCATCGGGGCCAAGGAATTACGGCCAGGCCGAGGTTGATCAGCGGGCGTTGAAAGCGCCGTTGAAGACCGTGAAGGCCATCAGGAATGCCAGGCCGATACCGACAAACAGCATGGAGAAGAACCGGCGCGTGAGCTTTTCACTGACGCGCCCCTGGAGACGGGTTCCGGCCAGGGCGCCCAGAACAGCTCCCGGCACCGCCCAGACAATCAGGTTCCAGGGAATCGCCGCCAGGCCTCCGGAAGCGGTGAGCTGGATCAAATGGGTCGCGGCGGCCCCCACCACCGTCCCGGCCACCACCAGGGTCGACGTGGCGGCCGCGACCGGTACCGGGAACCGGGACCGACGCACCAGCGTGGGCAGCGTCGCTTCGCCGACACCGGTAGAAATCATCCCGGCCACCACGGCTCCGGCTCCGGAGAAAACCCGCTGCCAACCCATCCCGGAAGCGCAATAGTCATACCGTTGACCGTCAGCGGCCCGCACCGAGCGCCGGTCCGGGCCAGCGCATTCCGGGTCCGAACATTCAGATTCACAGACCAGGCATGGGCAGGGCCGGTCAGGGCGGCGAACAACGGTTTTCCTGCCGGTCGAACCTATCAGCCAGGCCACGCCCAACATGGCCGCGCCGTAGCCGATAAGCAACCACTGCCCCGGCACGTGCTCGCCCAGCACCGCACCGAGAACACCTGCGGGCAGCGTCAGCGCTACGAGGGACCGGACGGCTGACAAATCAGCCAGCCGCAGCCGCAGATACCTGAACACCCCAGCCCCGAAACCGGCGGCTTCCAAAAACAGCGACGTCCCAATCGCCGCCGCCGTACCCAGCTCGGGCACACGCATCAGCGGGAACCCAATCAGGAAAACCGGCGTCAGCAGCGCCGCGCCGCTGATCCCGCTGAAGGTCGCCACTGCCGCGATCAGGATGCATCCGGGAAACATGAACCAATACACACCCCAATCCATGCCCCAAACATATCCCCCACCAACCCGTGCTTGGGAAGTGAAATATTTTAAGGTTTCGCCGAACACAGCATGAGCGGCGACCGTGTCAATACCCGCCACGGGCAGGCGCGGACAGCCCGGGAAATTTGACATTGACCCATAGGGAAAGGATGACACTGGCACTAGACCGGTGGTCAAGCCGCTGGCCACCGGTCCATGGCCGACTCCGTGCGGGCGAAGGGTAAGGAATGAATATGCCGACCTTTGTGACAGGGGCCGCACCCGGTCCCCGTGCGCCCTGGGTTCTTGTCCTGCGGCAGCTGGCCTGCTGCGGGGCGCCGCTGCTGATCGCGTGGGCCGTTTTCGGGGCCTTAGGCTGGATCGGTGCATTGCTGCCGGATCCAGTGGCGGTGACTGGGGCCGAGGCTGTGGCGGCCGGTCTTGTCCTGGTTGCACTCCTGGGCGGCGGTGCCGCAACACACGGGCGCAGTGTGCGGATGGGTCCCTCCCTCACACGCTCCCGGGAAGTTCCTCTCACGAAAAATCCCGCCCGCACCCGTGCCGGCATCGCCGGTATCGCGCGCGGGGCGGTGACCACGGAACCCGGGCAACGTCCGGCACCCGTTTTTAGGAGATTTTAATGTCTGAACGTCCTTTGAATCCCGGGCAGGGCCCGGGCGGGATCCTGCTCACCATCGGGGCTGTGTTCCTGGCGGTCACCTGCTGCGCGGGCCCGGCGCTGCTCGCCGGAAGCGGTCTCGTACTTCTCGGCGGGGTCCTGGCCACCCCTGTTGTCCTGGCCATCGCTGTTCTGGTCCTGGCCGGCGCGGTCCTCTACACGCTGCGCCGACGCGCCCGCGCCAGAAGCCGGGCCCGTGGTCCCTCGGGCGCCGCGGCTGAGGCAGCCGGACCGGTAGACGGCACACCGGGTGTCAACGACTGCTGCGCCACGTCCACGCCCGACCTCACACAATCCGGGAAACACCCCGGCGGCACGCCCTTGAACCAGGACAGGACCGCCCGCCCGTGAGCGTCCTGGCGCCTCTACCTGTCAAGGGCGCCCCCGCACAGTCCCTAAAGGTCTCCCGGCCCTTTAGGAGCTTCCGGTGATGAACATCCGCAGAGGTGAGGCCCTTGTCAAGGGAAACGGGCCGTACGGTGAATTTCGGGGAATGATTCCCGGAAAGGGTTTATCCTGTTGGAGGTTTTGGGCTGTGCGCTTCCCGGCCGCAAAGGCCCGGTATGGTTCGTCCGGCGCAGGGTCGGCCCACCGGATGCCGGAAATGGATGACCTGTAGTGGCCGTGCGGGCCAGGCCCTGCACGTTAACAGATTGAGGAAGACGTTGCCGATAACCGCAGCCGCCCCCAACTCCGGGCTGCCCCACTGGCCGGCCCCCGAGGTCCTCCACGTAGTCGCCCAGGACGCGGAATCCTTGCAGAACGGCCTGGATGACGCCGTTCAGCAGCTGCGTGCGGCCGCTATGGCCGGGGACCGTCGGGGAATACTCATCACCCGCCGGAGCAGGTCCTTGTTCACCGTTGAAGCCAGCAGGGATGTTCCCTACGGTACGACGCTGGAAAATGACCGCTGGCACAGGGAGACAGCGCCTTCATGACCTTTTGCAGGCGCGTTCACAAGTCACGTCCCCTTTGACGGGTGCGAACGATTTCCTGAGCGGTGGGACGCCCTGTTCAGCGAACCACGCCGACAGTGCCGGTCGGTGCCTGGGCGAGGATCCCCGGCCTCTGCAGCTGGCTCTGGCCACAGACTCCGGGGCGTATCCGCCGTTTCATGAGCCTTTCCCTGTACCTGGTATGCCTCTCGGGGAACGGAAGCCCCCGGACGGGAAACCCGGGAGCGGGAGCCCTCAGGCGCCCGGCTTGGTCCTGAGGGTCTTGAGCGCACGGGCCCAGGCTTCCACTTGGTCAAGGAGCGGGCCGAGCGCCTGGGTGGCCTGTTCAGTCGGGGCGAAGTCGGTGTAGTTGGTGAACTCACTGGCCAGGGGCAGGGCGACCTGGGCGCGGACATCGGCCATTTGAAGTTCAGCGGCGATCAGGCGCAGGTGTTCCACGGCCCGGATGCCGCCAGCGCTGCCGTAGCTGACGAAACCTGCGGACTTGTTGTTCCATTCTGAATAGAGGAAGTCGATGGCGTTTTTCAGTGCCCCCGGTACGGAATGGTTGTATTCGCCGGTGACGAAGATGTAGCCGTCAAATGCCGTGATGGCTTCCGCCCAGGTCTTGGTGTGTTCATTGCTGTACTGGCCCAGCGACGGCGGCAGCGGCTCGTCGAGCAGCGGCAGCCCGTAGTCGGCTACGTCGATAAGTTCGAACGCCGCATCCCCTGCGCATTCGGAGGCCTGCTGGTATACCCAGTCGGCTACGGCCCGGCCTGCCCGGCCCGGGCGCGTACTTCCGGCAATGATGCCGATCTTCACCTTCATCATTGCGTCCTTTCCTTTAAGTTCCTGACCTGTCAGTTAGGGGCTGCCCCTTCCCCGAAAAAGGCACCCGCTCCGGAAACGGGAGGCCCGCAGCAGCAACGGTACGGTGGTGATTCATGACCGTTTGCTTCACTGCTGCGCCTTTCGATGTGGGCCGCTCAAGGGGATTCTGTTGTTCTTGTTCTCGCGCCTATCGTGGTCCCTGCCCTTGGGGGAAGGTCAAGAGCCTCTCCCGGCCGGTTCCTGCGGGACAGGAGCGGTTTCCGTGAGGTTACGTTCCGGTGGCTTAAGGGCCGTTGCTGATGAGAGTCCTCGTGCCGGGGTCGAGGAAGAGCGCTTAGCGATGTGCTCCGGTGTGCTGAGGCCTACCGTACGACTGGCCGTCGCGCCGTCGATTGCCGCGCATGTTCATCTGATTGGGATGATGCTCGTGTCCGCAGTCGATACCGGGCGGGCGCCGGCGGCCTGTTCAGCTCAGGAAATTCGTTCTTGACCTTGCTCCACAGGGCAAGGTCAAGACTGTGTTTATGGAGGCAATTTTTAGCAGGATCAGGATGCAGGTGGCTTCGAATGGGTGCGGCAACGGGTTATCTGGCGCACCCATTCCCTTTGGCCCCTCCCACAGCGGTCATCTGCATGAGCTGAGTTTCCGTTGGCCGCCGGGTCCACCGTTGTGCTGCCGCAGCCGGAGGGACCGGTGGATCTTCCGGGAAGCCAGGGAACCTCCGGGATTCCTGGGCTGAGGCTCCCGTGCAGGTGATCTGCAAGTCCTGTCTAAACACCCACCCACCTAACCTTTCATCCGAAGAGGATGTGCATCTGTATTGTCGACTGAAGTCCCCGCGCTCCCCGGCAAACCCCAACGGGACCTCGTCACGGGTCTGACCCCTCGGATCCCGACCTGCGCGGGTTGCGGCACTGATGCGTTCCTGACCTTCACAGTGTTTGTCCCGGCTCATTACCCCGCTGGTCGTGCAGGGCTGAGGGCGGCCTCGGCGAGCTATTCCTGCAGTAACTGCGGGCAGGGAACTTCGCACGCCGTCCCCGCCGGGGTGGCGATGATACGCCTGACGCACGAAGGGCCCGTGCATGGGTCCCCCTTTTGCGGCGCCTGGCTGCTGAAAGGGCCGCCGCGGCCACGAAGGCAACCCTTGATGGGATGCTTTGGCACGAGTGGCGAATTGCTTTGTGCGGCAGATTACAGACCGGGTGTAGTTGGGGGCCTAGGTTGATCAGGCAGGCGTGCTGTGCACGTATCCGGCTTGAAAGAGGAGAAATTCGATGCAGTTTGACAGCGCAACGACCGCACTTGTCCTGACCGATCCACAGAATGATTTCCTCAGCCCCGACGGTGTGGCGTGGGAACTGGTAGGAAAGAGCGTGGAGAAAAACCATACCGTCGATCACATTGAGCAATTACTGGCATCCGCTAAATCAGGCGGCTACGGGGTGTTCGTGTCTCCGCACTATTATTTTCCGCACGATCACCAATGGGATTTCGGCGGAACGCTGGAGAAGAAGATGCATGAGATTGGGATGTTTGACCGCTCCGGGCCGCTGGAGCTGGCCGGGTTCAGGGATTCCGGTGCGGATTGGCTGGACCGGTTCAAGCCTTTCCTGGACGATGGCAGGACGGTGATTTGCAGCCCGCACAAGGTGTACGGGCCGGAGCAGAATGACCTGGTGCTCCAGCTTCGGAAACGGGGGATCAGTAAGATCGTCCTGGCCGGCATGTCAGCGAATCTCTGCGTCGAAAGTCACCTGCGTGAACTGCTTGAACAGGGTTTCGAGGTTGCCGTTGTGGCCGACGCGACAGCCGCGGCGCAGCATCCCGAACTCGGAGACGGTTATGAAGCGGCCCTGACGAACTTCAACTATATTGCCGGGGCAGTGCTTTCCACCGAGGACGCCGTTGAACAGTTCGCTTCCCAGTCATGAGGACTGACGCTCCGGGTTGGCCGGCCTGCGGGGTTTCTCCGCTGCCCCGGATACTGTCCGTCAGGGCGGCCCAATGACGAGCACGCCGATCGCAGCCTACGGGGTGCTTTCTGACTGCCGGTCAGCGGCACTGGTCAGCGCTGAAGGGTCGGTGGACTGGCTGTGCCTTCCGCGGTTCGACAGCCCGTCGGTGTTGGGCCGGCTTCTGGGTGAGGAGGCCGGATTCTGGTCGATCCGTCCGGTTGGCGACTTTACCTCCTCCCGCCGGTACGTCGGTCCGAGCATGGTCCTCGAGACCACTTTTCATGCCGGTGAGGGGGAAGTAATCCTGACCGATGCTCTGGCTCTTGGGGATGGGAACAGGGGCCATGATCTAGGTTCCGGGTCGCCCGGGGCCCTGTTGCGGGTGGTTTCCTGCACGCGGGGAACGGTGGAGCTTGACGTGGTCTTCGTGGCCCGGCCCGAATACGGGTCTATACGCCCGTTGGTCCGGCCCGAATCAGGCGGGTTGCTGGTGCGGGGAGGGGCGGCGGTGCTCGCGCTTTCCGCGCCTGTCCTGTTCGCGGTCGACGGCGACGTCGCCCGGTCCCGCCTCGTCATGGAGAAAGGTGACACCTGGGGTTTCGCCTTGGACCACGCCACGAGCTCGGAGGCTGCGCCGGCTTTCTGGGGGCAGGAGGAGATCAGGGGCCGGCTTGCGGACACTGTTGAAGGCTGGGCGAGCTGGTCGGGGATGCACCAGAACTACACCGGTCCGTGGCAGGACTTGGTCGCGCTCAGCGGCCGGGTCCTGCAGGCGCTGACGTTCTACCCCACGGGGGCGATTGTCGCCGCTCCCACGACGTCCCTGCCGGAAGTCGTTGGAGGCCTGCGCAACTGGGACTACCGTTACACGTGGATACGGGATGCAAGCATGACGCTGCAGGCCCTTTGGGTTGCCGCCTGCCCGGACGAGGCCGGAAAGTTCTTTCGTTTCCTGGCCACGGCCGGTTCGGGCCAACTGGGCAGAGGTGATGAACTGCAGATCATGTACGGGATCGGCGGGGAGCGGGACTTGTCAGAACGGGAACTGCCGCACCTGCCGGGGTGGCGTTCGAGCACCCCGGTCAGGGTGGGCAACGCCGCATGGCGCCAACGTCAGCTTGACGTTTACGGGGAACTGTTGGACGCTGCGGCGACCCTGCCCGAATACCTCGCCGGCATGGACTCCGACACCCGCAGGTTCCTTGCAGATGCCGCGGATGCGGCCGCTGACCGGTGGCAGTCCCCGGACCACGGGATCTGGGAGTTCCGCCGTGCACCCCGCCATTACCTGTACTCGAAACTCATGTGCTGGGTGGCTGTGGACCGGGCAATCAGCCTTGCCGCCCTGTTGGATGCCACTGACAGGATTCCGCGTTGGCGGCAGGCCCGCGAAGAAATAGCCGCAGCCATAACCAGCGAGGGCTGGAGCGAAACTGCGAACGCGTTTACGCAGGCGTTTGGTTCAGACCACCTGGATGCCTCGGCCCTGATGCTGTCCATTGTTGGTTTCCTGCCGGGGGATGATCCCCGGATGCTGGCAACCATTGATGCGGTCCAGGAGCATCTGACGGATGCGCGGGGACTGGTGTACCGGTATGGGGTCGAAGACGGGTTGCCCGGGGCCGAAGGGACTTTTTTGCTGTGCACGTTCTGGCTCGCCCACGCCCTCGCCCTGGCCGGGTCCCTCGAACGCGCCCGGGACGTGTTTGGATCCGCAGCCGCCTTCGCGACGGATCTTGGCCTCCTCTCAGAAGAAGCGGACCCCGGCAGTGGTGAACTGCTGGGAAACTTCCCGCAGGCTTTCAGTCATATCGGGCTGGTCAACGCTGCCTGGGCAATCAGCCGGGCAGAAGAAAAAAGCGGGGGATCCCCGCCTCCGGGGCCCCGCGGGACGCAGGGCTAACCGGTGGCACGGTCCCTGCCGGGCCGTCACCGGGCCTTGATCCGCCTGGTGTGGTTGCTGGTTTTCATTGCCGCTGCTGCTGCGGCCGTGCTTTTGTTCCCCCTCCCGTCGGTGGATGATCTGCAGCGGTATTTCACGGGCACGCCGTGGGGTGCGGGAGTTTTTATCCTGGGCTATGCCGCCCTGACGCTTTCCCCAGTGCCGAAGAATCTCTTGTCCATTGGTGCCGGCGTGGTTTTTGGTTTCGCCGGCGGAACGGGGGTGGTGTTGTCCGCGGCGCTGCTGGGAGCGACGGCTGCTTTCTGGCTGGGACGCTGGTTGGGGCGGGACGCTGTGGAGGCGTTCACGGGAGCGGGAGTGGAGAAACTGGACGGTCTTCTTCGACGGAGAGGCTTCACCGCGGTAGTCGGGGTACGGCTGGTGCCGGTGCTTCCCTTTACCGCGATCAATTACCTGGCCGGCTTGACATCCGTTTCCTGGTGGCCCTATCTCCTGGGCACAGCGGTGGGAATCCTGCCGGGCACTCTCAGTTACGTGACCCTGGGCGCCTTCGGCGCGCAGCTGGGATGGCAGGTTCAGTCCGCGGCGGCCGCTCTGGGCCTGCTGACCATCGCCGGGTTGGTCGTGGCCGCACGCATGCGGCGGCAGAAAGGGGCAGGGAATGTTTGACGCCCTGCTGCGCCACCACACCGGGCCCGTCCTTGACCGGATGGCTTCGGCAGCGGACCGGACCTGGGTCACCCCTGACCGGCTGACCGGCCTGAACCTGGTCCTGGGTCTGGCCAGCGCAGGGCTGGCCGCGGCCCAATGGTGGCTTCCGGCGCTGGCCGCGTGGCTCCTGAGCAGGCTGGCCGACGGCCTGGACGGGCCGCTGGCCCGTCTCAGGCGCCACCGGTCAGGGCAGGAGGATCCCGGCCGGGGCGGATTCTGGGATATCAGCGCTGACTTCGTCGTCTACGGCGCCACTGTCGTCGGGGTGGCGCTGGGTGCCACGTCGGCCTTCGCCGCCCCGTGGCTGCCGTTCCTGTTGGTCCTCTTCGCCTACTACATCAACGGTGCCGTGTTCCTCGCGTTTTCCTCCATTGCCGAGAAAACCGGACGCCAGCTCGATGACGGACGGTCGCTGTCCTTCCTCGGCGGACTGGCCGAGGGGGCTGAGACCATTGTGGTGCACAGCGTGTGGCTGATCTTCCCCGGGATCGCCTGGCTGACCGCAAGCGTCTGGGCCGTTTTGGTAGGGGTCAGCGCCGCCCACCGGATCCTGGCCGGGTACCGGGCCCTGAGCTGATCCGGCCCCCGTCAATGGCCAGCCGCCGGATCCTGGCCAACACCTTGATGGCAGTACCGGTCAGCGGGGAAGCCAGGCGTTCGCGGACATCCGCCACGGCGGCGTTCCACACACCGTCCGAGTACGTGGGGTAGGCGTGGGTGGCACCGGCGATGTCTGAGGTCCGCAGCTTCTTGTGCACAGCCAGGGACAGCTCGGCGAGGGATTCCCCTGCCCTGGGGCCCACGATGGTGCCCCCGGTAACACGGCCGCCCGCGCCCACCAGCAGGCGTGTGAAACCCTCGGTCCTGTCCTCCGTGACGGCCCGGTCCAGGTGTGAATGCCACACAGTCCGGGACCTCCCGGTCTCACCGCCGTCGGTGCTGTTGACGGTGGCGATTTCCGGTGAGGTGTAGGTGACCCGGGGGACCGCGGTGCTGATCCGGCGCCGGAGGCCGAGCACCGCGTTGGCGGCAGCCACGCTGGCGTGGACGCCGGCCAGATGGGTGAACTGCGGATGCGCGGTGACATCACCTGCCGCCCAGATCAAGGGGTTGGAGGTCCTCATGCGTGCATCAGTGATCACGTGCCCGCGCCCGTCCACGCGGACGCCGACGTGCTCGAGCCCAAGGGCCGTGGTCCGTGGAGTGCGGCCTGTCGCCAGCAGCACGATGGAGGCGCCAACGACCGTTCCGTCCGCCAATTGAAGCTGTATATCCCCGGGGCTGGTTGCATGGGTAACGCTGGAGTTTTCCAGGATGGTCACCCCATCGGCCGTGAGGCTTTCCCGCACAATGTCAACAGCTTCCGGTATTTCTTTCGCCAGGATCCGGGAGCGGACGATCATCGTGACCTCGGAGCCGAGCCGGGCGAAGGCCTGACCGAGTTCACAGGCAATCGGGCCGCCGCCCAGAATCGCGAGGCGGGCCGGCAGCCGTGTCAGGTCCCAGATTGTTTCGGAGGTGACGGTCCGGGCCGGGTCCAGCCCGGGCACGCCGGGGTCCGCAGGCTGGGCGCCGGTGGCTATCAACGCCTGCCGGAACCGTAAGGGGCGTCCGTCCAGTGCTGCGGTTCCGGCTCCGGTGAAGGTGATCCGGCCGGACAGGACTTCGACGCCTGCCTGTTCCAGGGCCTGCGGCGTGTCTACGGGTTCGATCGTGCGAATGGTGTTGGCGATGCGGTCCCGGACGGCCGGGAAGTCAGCTTCCCGGCCGGTGTGCTCCCGCAGCGTTTTGGCCTGCGCGGCGGCGGAGAGGAGCGTTTTGGAGGGAACGCAGCCGGTCCAGAGGCAGTCCCCTCCGGTGCGTCCCTGCTCCACCAGGACGGTGCTGGCACCGAAACCGGCGGCCGTCTTGGCGCCGACAATTCCTGCTGTTCCTCCGCCGAGGACCAGGAAGTCGATCATTCCGTCGCTGGATGCCATGATGAAGATCCTTACGTTCGTTGCCGGCTGCTTCCTGCGCATTTATTCAGCCAAGGAGTGGGTTATCCCAGACAAGTACACAGCATTCGCGCCGTTTTACGATGCCCTTTCCGGAGAATATCCGGTGTACCGGGCCGGAAGGGTCCGCGGGATCAACGGCTTGGCCCCGGCGGCCGGGCAGCAGGTCCTGGACCTGGGCTGCGGGACCGGGCTTAACTTTCCGCTGCTCCAGCAAAGAATAGGTCCCTCGGGGACCATTGTCGGAATCGACCGGAGCGACCGCATGCTGGACCAGGCGCGCCGCCGGGCCGCAAAGGCCGGATGGGACAACATCATTCTCATCCAGGCGGACGCCGTCGAAATGGACCCCGCAACCATCCGTGCCGTCATGCAAAGCCAGGGCGGAAAGGGGCTCTCTGACGCCGCCCTGGCCACCTACGCGCTCTCATTGATGCCGGAATGGCGGAAAGCCTGGGCCAACACGGCGGAGCTGCTGCGCGATGATGCCCGGGTCGCCGTGGTGGACATGCAGGACCCGGTCAGTTGGGCCCGCCTGCTCACTCCCTTGGCCCGGGCGGCCTGCGCCGTGGCCGGCGCGGACATCACAGCGCATCCCTGGCAGGCCGTCGAGGAGGACTGCACCGACGTCATCCGGGCCTCCGCCCGGGCAGGACATCTGCAGATCCGCGCCGGAACGCTGCCAGGGATTGGCCGGCGCCGGAATGTGCAGCGCGCCGGCAGCGGAAACTAAACACCGGACCCGTGATGACCACGCCCGCCCAGCCCGGGAGCGGGGATGGCTGCGAACACCCCATGCCAGCTCCGCCGGATGCCAGATCCCGAAGAAGTGCGTTCGGTCCAGGGCCTGCGCCTGCGGCGGCCCTCTTTCGCCCAAGCATGCATGTTTCCACCGAGCATGCAGGAAGGAGGCTGGAGGCACGAATGAACTTCGTCAGACGCGGCTAAGGGGCGAAGGAAGAGCACGGCGAACACTACTGCGCCGGTGAGGTAAGAACGTCCATGGTGACCGGCACAAAACCAACTCACCCTGCTTGCGGGGGGGGGGAGGCTCAGCAGCATGTCCGCCCCACGAAAGGGGCCAGGTGCGCGGTGCGTGGGCGGGACAGGCGCGGCTGCACGGCGTGTCATCAGAGAGTTGAGCTGCCGGGGCCGTTCTGGTTGGCCTCCTGTCCGCTCAGCGGCAAGGGGAAAAATACGCGGTCCCTGTGTGCCCCAGGTTACTTAACCGCCGGGCCTTGGGCCGTAGGGTTTGTCCGGTATCAACGACTATCTTCGTGCAGGATGAAAGGCGGCCCAATGGGTCCGGGAGCCCGTGCCTCAGACAGTGGGAGCGTTCCGATGCCCGGCCGTACGGGCGCCGTGGTGTGGAGAGGAAGGCCTGCGGGGAAGATCGCCGCGGCATTCCGCCGCCTGGAACTGGCGACCCGGCCCATCCACCCCGAGAGCCGGGAGGCCCTGGACCGGCGCTGGTCCGGGTTGCCCGGGCAGCTCAAAACCCCGGCTCAACTGCTGGGCAGGGCGGCGGTGGGATGCGAAGGAACCCACGGGGTTTTTCCCAAGTGCAACCTGACCTGCACCCCGTGCTACCACTCAGCAGACGCGAATAAAGTACGGATCGACGGCGGCCATACCGTGCGGGCGGTGAAGGACCAGCTCGGATTCCTCCGCCGGGTCCGCGGACCCCGCGCCCACGCCCAGCTTATCGGCGGGGAAGTGAGCCTGCTGCCAGCAGAAGACCACGCTGCCGCGCTGCTTGCCATGCAGGCCGCAGGGCGGGAACCGATGTCCATGACCCATGGCGACTTCGACTATCAGTACCTTCTCGACGTGGCGCTCGATGACACCGGCAAGCCCCGGTTCGGGCGGGTTTCATTCGCAGGGCATTTTGATTCGCTCATGCGTGGCCGCAGGGGAGCGCCCCGTCCGAGGACGGAGGAGGAACTGAACCCTTTCCGTGAACGGTTCGCCGCGATGTTCACAGCCCTGCGCCGGGAGCACCGCGTCAGGTCCTACCTCGCCCACAACATGACGGTCACCCCCGCGAATATCGATCAGGTGGCCGGGGTGACCGGAGCGGTACTGAAGATGCCGTTCGACATGCTGTCCTTCCAGCCCGCCGCGTACATTGGCGATGACAGGCGATGGGGCAAGGACTTCTCCGACATCACCATTGATGCGGTGTGGGACCGGATCGAGGCGGGCGCCGGGCAGCCCATCCCCTGGCAGGGCGCCCAGTTCGGGGACCCGCGCTGCAACCGCAGCGCTGTGGTCCTGCGGGCCGGGGACACGATGGCACCGCTGCTGGACCCGGCCGACCCGAAGGATCTCGCCGCCCGGGACCGGGTGCTGGCCCATTTCGGTGGAATGTTTTTCGGCGGGACGCCACACTGGATCGTTGCTCTGAAAGTCATCAGGGCCCTGCTGGCCCACCCCCGCGACATCCCCCTGATTCTTGGTTTCGGGTTCCGTCTTGCCACGCGCGCCGGCGGCCTGCGCCACGTCTTCGCCGCCTTACGGGCGGGAAAACTATCGTTCCGGACCTTCGTGGTCCATAACTTCATGGATGCAGCGGACGTAGCACCCGCCTGGGACCTGATGGGCAAGGGCATCACCAGTGAGGACCCGAAGACCCGCGAGGTCCAGGAACGTCTGGGTGCGTGCATGTACACCATGAGCCATCCCGAAACCGGGCAACTGGTCCCCGCATGCGTCCAGCATTCGGTCCTGGACCCGGCCGAGAACGCCGGCCTGCGCAAGCTGCTCCCCCTCACCCCCAAAGTCAGGACCGACCGGTGAAATCACCCCGCGCCGTGGGCAGCCGGGCTCTCATTATGGCAGCCGTAACAGGGGTGTTGTTCCTCAGCAGCTGCGCGGCGCCCCCGCCGGCCCCGGCGCAACCGCCCGGAGCGGCGAGCTGGGAGCAGATCACCTCCGAAGCGAAGGGACAAACAGTCAAACTGTGGATGTATGGCGGGGACACCCAAGGCAACGCCTACGTGGACGAACACCTCATCCCTGCCGCGGCAAAGGAAGGCGTCACGCTCGAACGCGTGCCGGTAGCCGACACCAAAGACGCCCTCAACCGCGTTCTGACCGAGAAGCAGTCCGGCACCACCGCTGGCCAAGTGGACCTCGTCTGGGTCAACGGCGACAACTTCGGAACCGGAAAGGAAGCCGGGGCGTGGGCCTGCGGGTGGACTTCCCTGCTGCCGAACATGAGCCTCACCGACCCGGCAGACCCGCTGCTCTCAGAGGACTTCGGCACCCCGGTGGAGGGCTGCGAAGCCCCGTGGAGCAAAGCGCAGTTCACCATCGCCTACAACTCCGCCGCCGTCCCCGATCCTCCGAAAACCCTCGCCGGCCTGCTGGACTGGGTCAAAGCCCACCCGGGCCGGTTCACTTATCCGGCGCCGCCGGACTTCACCGGCTCGGTCTTTACCCGCGAAGTGCTCTACAGCGTCTCCGGGGGCTACGCAAAGGTGCGGCTGGCCTTTGACCAGGGCGCGTTTGACAGGCTCACCCCCGCCCTCCTGACGGAACTTCAGGACCTGAAGCCCTCGCTGTGGCGGGAAGGATCAACGTACCCGAAATCCTCCAGCGAACTGAACGCTCTCTACGCGGGAGGGCAGGTGGATTTCACGATGACCTACGGCCCGGCGGAACTAACGAAACTGGTGACGGAGGGAACATATCCGGCAACGACCAAAGTCCTCACCCTGGAGGAGGGAACGGTGGGAAACGCCAGCTTCCTCGCCATACCCTCAACGTCCGGTCACCGGTCCGCCGCAATGGTCGTAGCCAACCTGGCCTTGTCCGAAGAGCAGCAGGCCCAAAAAGCCGACCCCGCGATCTGGGGACAATTCCCGGTCCTGAACCCCGGTGCGCTCAGCCCCGAAGGGCGCGCCCTGTTCGACCACCTCCCGTCCTCACCTGTGGTGCCCGGCTATGAGGTGTTGTCGAAGAACGCGAATCCGGAGCTCGCCGCTGCCTGGGTGCCCGCTCTGGATGAGGCCTGGCGGAGGCATGTTCTTGCCGGAAACTGAGGTCCTGATAACCCGGTCCCGGCCGAAGCCTCGCGTCCCGGGGGCGCTTCTGGCAGTCCCCGCTATCGTGATTGTCGCCTTCGTTGTCGTTGGCGGATCAGCCATGGTGACGGCACAGAGTCTGGGGTTGATGCCGCTGGTTGGCCGTCCGGAATTGTCGACGGCCGCCTACACCGCCCACGGCGGTGACCTCCTGGTGGGCGGGGGGCTCTCCCTGGCCATCGCCGGCACGTCCACGCTCCTGGCCTGCCTGATCGGCTTCATGGCAGCGCTGATCATGATGCAGGGCAGGTGGTGCGGGAAGCTCGTGGCGGCCATGAGCTCGCTGTCCATCCCTCTTCCACATATTGTGGGCGCGGCAGCGACGGGTCTGCTGCTGGCCGATTCCGGGCTGCTGGCCAGGGTCTTTGGGACGGCAGAGCGTTGGCCGCCCCTTGTGGGAGGTCCGTGGTGGGCCGCTGTCATTTTTGAGTACGCCTGGAAGGAGTCAGCGTTCGTAGGACTCGTCCTCGCCGGGACGCTGGCGACCCGGTCCGTTGACTATGAGGAAACAGCGGCCCTCCTGGGCGCCGGGCGGCTCGGGCGGCTCCGCCACGTGCTGCTGCCGTTGAGCCTGCCCGCCCTGATGACTTCCGGGACCATAGCGTTCATCTACAGCTTCGGCTCCTATGAGGTTGCATGGCTTCTGGGCCGGCCGTATCCTGAGCCGCTGCCCGTCATGGCCCTGCGCCTGTACAATTCCGTGACGCTCACCTCCCGGCCTGAGGCGGCCGCCGTCGCCGTGGTTACCGCAGCGGTGTCCCTGTGCGCAGTTCTCATGGCACTGGCCTTCCTTCGAAAGATCCCGCTGTGGCGGTAACCCTGCCGCCGGGGCTCCCCCGGGAGGCCTTACGAAAAGACGCGGCCCGGAACGGGCTGACGCGCTCCCGTGCCGCCGGCCGGATTCTGCGGACAGCAACTGCCGCAGCGCTTGCGGTGTGGTTTGTGCTGCCGCTGGTGCCCCTGGGCCTCTGGGTTTTCGCGGACCGCTGGTCCTATCCGGCACCGCTGCCCCAGCACTGGGGACTGGAGAACGTTGACTCCGCCCTGTCCCGGGGCGCGGCCACCGGGTTTGCCGGTTCACTGGCCCTGGGCCTCGCCGTCAGTGCACTGGCCACCCCTCTGGGTGTCCTGGCTGCCCGGAGCCTGGCGTTCCACCCCTCCCGGTGGTCGGCCCTCTTCAGTGCCCTGTTGTTCGCTCCTCTGGCGCTGCCGGCCTTCGTCACGGTGTTCGGGCTCAATGTCCTCCTGGTCCGGCTCCAGGTCCCCTCCTCCGCCGGGGTCGTCCTGGTCCTGACCGCGTACGCCCTGCCCTACACGACCTACGTCATGCGCCTGGCGTTCGGGGCACATGACCTCGGCTTCGAGGAGGAGGCCTGCACCCTGGGCGCCACCCGGGGCCAGGTGTTCCTTCGGGTCCAGTTGCCCCTGATCGCACCGGCCCTGGCCCGGGCGGCTTTCCTGGCGTTCCTGGTGGGATGGAGCGACTACCTGGTCACTGTCCTCATCGGCGGCGGCTCCCTGGTGACGGTACCGCTGCTGGTGGCATCCGCCGCGGCGGGGACCGGCAACGACGGGATCGTTGCGGTGCTGTCACTCATCGCGCTGGCACCGCCGCTGGCGCTGCTGCTTTTCGCGGGGATGACAGGACGACGACGTCCGGGAGCCCGGCCATGAGGCAGGGACTGGTAGTGCAGGGGCTGTCAAAGTCGTTCAAGGGCGCCCCCCATCCGGCCCTTGAGGAGTTCAGCCTGTCGCTGGCGCCCGGTTCCTGCACCGCGGTACTGGGCCCATCCGGGTCCGGCAAAAGCACCCTCCTGCGGACGGTGGCGGGCCTGGAAATCCCTGACCGCGGCAGTGTCCTGCTCGACGGCCAGGACCTCGCAACGGTCCGGCCTGAGCGCCGGGGGATGGCGATGGTTTTTCAGCGGCCGTTGCTCTTCCCGCACCTGAACGTCCTTGACAATGTCGCTTTCGCAGCCAGGATCCGAGGCGTTCCGCGCCGGCGTGCCCGCGCGGATGCTGAATCATTTCTCGAGCTGGTCCAGATGCAAGGAACAGGCAGACGGGCCGTCACCGGTCTGTCCGGAGGCCAGCAACAGCGCGTGGCCATCGCCCGCGGCCTGGCCGCGCGGCCGGCGGTGCTGCTGCTGGATGAACCCTTCAGCGCCCTGGACCCAGAGCTCCGCTCAGCCATGCACGAACTGCTCTCACACGTGCGAGAGCAACTAAACCCCATGGTGCTCATGGTCACCCACGACAGGGACGAAGCATCAGCTGTAGCCGATCAGCTGGCACTGATCAGCGAAGGAACACTGCTCCAGCACAGTTCCGTTGAAGCAATGTACACCCGGCCCGTTTCCCTTCAGGTCAGCCGCCTCATGGGAGGCACCAATGAAGTGCCGGGGACGATCCGCGGCGGCGTCCACTACTCCGCTTTGGGCGCCCATGCGTTGCCCGCGGACCACCCGTGGGCCGAAGGACCAGCCACGCTGCTCATCCGGCCCGAACGCATCATCGTCCTGGAGGACCACAACCCGGGACTGCCGGCGGTAATCACCCGGATCCGGGCCAGGGGCCCCCGGCGGCTGATGACGGTCGAAGCCGCAGGTGTGACGCTCAATGCGGAAGAAACCACCTGCCCGCACCCCGCACCAGGGGACACGGTCCGGCTCCAACTCCCCACTTCAGCTTTGGCAGCAGTGGCCCCGCAGCCCACAGCGGAGACCTCTGCCCTGATTTCGCCAACCCCGAAGGTTCCGGCATGAAACGCCACCGGAACTGCCCGGGCGGTCCGGGCACCGCGCCGGCTGAACACGGCCCTCTGAAGCGGCTGCTGGGAGGACTTACGGGGCGAGGTGGTCGAGGATGGCCGCGGTGACCTGTTGGGGACTGTCCTCGGTGGGGATGTGTTTACCCGGAACCTCCACCAGGTCCGTTGCCGGGATCTCGGCCACGTAGCGGAGGGCAAACGCGACTTTCTGGAAATCATCCTCCGTGCCCCAGACCAGCCGCGTGGGAACCGCAGCTTTAATCAGGGCCGGGACAAGCTCCAGGGTGTATCTGGCGTCAGCGGCTGCAGCCATCGCCATCCAGGACCTGACCCTGGCCGGATCCTTCCAAGGCGAGATGTAGTCGGCGACTTCCTCCTCCGTCAGGTTCCTGGCCACAGCCCTGCGTGTGGTCTCAGCCCGGGCCGCCATCATCTCTTCAACGCCCATGGAGGCGCGCACGTCCGGGTCGCGGAAGCGTTCGACAGCCGGGACCGGCCAGGAGTCGAACGTGACCGAGTTCATCAGGATCAGCCTCTCCACCCGTCCGGACCTGGCGGCCACATGCTGGGCGATCCCGCCGCCGATGTCATGACCGGCCAGATCGAACGTCCCCAGACCCAGCGCATCCGCTGCCGCCAGCACCGTCCGGGCCAGCTCCGGCACGGTGGCTGTGCGGGGGCCGAGTTCACCGCCGCTGCCGCCGAACCCCGGCAGGTCGAGGGCGACGCACCGGGCCCGGGTGCCCAGTTCCGGGAGGACGGGGAGCCACACCCTGCTCCAGAACGTGCCATGGAGCAGGAGCAGGGGAGGGCCTTCATCACCGGCTTGAAGATATGACAAGGCGGTTCCGTTGACCTGGACAGTCTTCCGCTGGACCGGGTAGTCACTCATCCGGCATCATTCCTTTCTCCGGCACACAACACGGCTGTTACCGGGCCAGGACTTCGGAAAGCTCGGGCAGGGCGGAGATGGTGTAGTCGGGCGCCTGGAAATAGTTCGGATACGTTGCGCCCGTCCGGTTGATCCAGGCCGTGGCGAGGCCGGCGCGGGCGGCGCCGTGGGTGTCCCAGGGATGCACGGCCACGAGGAGGATCTGCTCGGGTGTAACGCCGCAGACCGAAGCGGCGTAGTCGTACGATGCTTTGGCTGGTTTCCAGGCCGGTGCGTCCTCGACGGAGAGCAGCCGTTCGAACCTGTCCCGGATGCCGGCGTCGGCGAACAGTTTCTCGGCCACCTGCGTTGAGCCGTTGGTCAGTGTGACAAGCCGGTAGCCGGCGGCATCGAGGGCTTTGACGCCGTCGGGGACATCCGGGTGCACCCCGAGACCGGCGAAGCCGGCCATGACGTGCTTCACGGCCGAGTCGGCATCGCGGTTCAGTTCAGCGCCGGTGAACAGGCCCCGCAGAGCGTCGGCTCCGATCGCGGCGAAGCTTCCGTTGTCTCCGGCGGCCGTCAAGGCAAAACCGTCCCGCAACAGTGTGGCAAACCATAATTTTGCCAGATGGGCAGGCGCGCCGACCTCGACGAACCGGTGGCCAAGCGGGGACATGTCGGACAGGGTCTCGTTGACGTCAAAAACAATGACTGAAGGTTTCAACCGTGTTTCTCCTTCTCCAAACAGGGCAGCCCGGCGGCCGCCGGAATCAGTCTTCCTTGCGGTACTTGAGTTTGTCGAGGGCGCCCTGGAAGGCCTCGCTGTAGGTGGGGAACTGGGCGACCTGGTCGTGCAGGACGCTGATCGGGATCCGGGCCCGGATCGCGAGGGAAGCCTGGTGGATCCATTCCCCGGCCAGCGGGGACACAGCCCACGCCCCGATCAGGACTCCCTTGTTGGTGTCGGTGAGCAGGCCCAGGTGGCCGCGGGGCTCCCGCTCGTAGGTCCAGGGGCGGGCGAGTGATGCGGCCAGGTCCAGTTCTGCGAAGGCGGTGGAGAGTCCCTGTTCGTCGGCCTGGGCCTGGGTGATCCCGGCAGCGGCGATCTCTGGATCGCCGAACACCACCCTCGGGATCCCCTCGTAGGTGGCGGCCCTGGGTTGGCCGAGGATCGCGTCGGCGACGATCCGGCCCTGATACTTGGCGACATGGGTGAAGGGCATCACACCGGTGACGTCCCCGATGGCCCAGACGTTCCCTGCGGCCCGGCAATGCTGGTCAATCTCCACCGCACCGGTGGCACCAAGTGTCACCCCGGCCGCCTCAAAACCGAGTTCCTTGCTGCGTGGCCTGCGGCCGGTGGCGAAAATGACGACGTCGGTTTCGACCGATGTGCCGTCATCGAGCTCCAGCAGGCTCCCGTTGCCCTCGCGCGTGGCCTTGAGAGCGTTCGTCTCCAGCCGCACCTTCACGCCGGCCTCCCGGAGATAATGTTGTGCCAGTTCCCCGACGCGGGGATCCTCGCGCTCCAGGAGGTGTTTGCCGCGGTGCACCAGGGTAACGTCAACGCCGAAGCGTGCCAGGAACGTCGCGGTTTCGGTGCCCACCGCACTGCCCCCGATGACCACCGCGCGGCCGGGCAGCCTCGTGGTGGTGAAGGTTTCCCGGTTGGTCCAGGTGGTCACGTTTCCGGCGCCCTCGAGGTCGGGGACGACGGCCTCGGATCCGGTGGCGATGATGATGTGGTCGGCGGTGATCGTCCTGTCCCCGGCCTGCAGGGTCCCGGGCCCGGTGATCCTGGCTTCGGCCTTGATCACGGTGGCGCCCTGGCCCGTATAGCTGTCAACCTGGGCTTTGTCATCGAGGTGGCGGATCATATAGTCCCGGTAGTCACTGGCCGCTGCCCACTCCAGTTCCGCCCCGGTCACTCCGGGCGCCCGGGCGGCTCCTGTTTTCGCTTCGGGGGGCCGCAGGAGGGTTTTGGAGGGCACGCAGGCCCAGTAGGCGCATTCGCCTCCGATCAGTTCGCGCTCTATCACGGCAACTTTTTTGCCGGCCTTCAGAAGCTGGCTGGCCGCGACTTCGCCTCCGGGGCCCATGCCGAGGACGGCTACGTCAAAGTGTTCTTCCATCAGTTCATTCCCTTTCGTGGTGTACAGGTATCGCTGCAGGCGTGGTCAGGTGGCGCAGCAGGAGAGCCGGGAAATGTCGGTGGTGTAGGACTGCGCGGCGATTTTGATGCCCTCCGCCATCGTCAGGTAGGGGCTCCACAGGTTCGCGACCTGCTCCACGGTCATCCCGGCAGCCAGGATGTACACGCCCGCGGCGGCAATATCGCCCGCCTCTTTCCCGACCGCGGTCAGTCCCAGGATCTTCCCGGTGCCGTTCTCGGCCACGAGCTTGATGAAGCCGCGGGTGTCCCGGTTCACCAGGGCGCGCGGAACGTATTCCAGCGGCAGCACCCGGCATTCGCAGCTGATCCCTCCGCCGTTGGCTTGCTCGTCGGTCAGGCCGACGGCGGCCATGGACGGGCTGGTAAAGGCCACTCGGGGCAGGTGCCGGTAGTCAACTTCGCGGGCTGCGCCGTTGAAGGCATTTTCCACGGCGAGGGCGCCGTGGGCGGAGGCGACGTAGACGAATTCCCGGTGCCCGGTCACATCCCCTGCAGCCCAGATCCGGGGGTTGGTGCTGCCCATGGTCTTTTGCACGAGGACTTCACCCCGGTCACCGGTTTTCACCCCGACAGCGTCCAGGTTCAGACCGTCAGTGATCGCGCGGCGTCCGGTGGCCATCAGCAGGCGTTCGGCCTGGAACTCCTCCTGGCCGCCGGCAACATCTGCCACTGCTCTGACCCGTCCCGTAGCCGGGTCGCGGTTCACGGAGGACAGGGTCGCGCGGCGCAGAACCCGGATGCCCTCGTCAGCGAAAACGCTCATCAATGCCAGCGACACCTCAGGTTCTTCCGCCGAGGCGAGCCTGGAGCGGACCAACATCGTCACCTTGGATCCCAGCCGGGCGAACAGCTGGGCCTGCTCCATCGCCACGTAGCCGCCACCGACCACCAGCAAGGACTCCGGGACCTCCTCCAGTTCCATCGCGGTGGTCGAAGTCACATAGTCTGTTTCCCGCAGTCCCGGCATCGGGGGAGTCCACGGGGCCGAGCCGGTGGCCACCAGGTAATGGGCAGCGGTCACTGATTCCGGCACCCCGTCGGAGGTGGTGACCTCCAGCGCAGGTTCCTCCGGCGTCCCGGCAAAAGATGCAGTCCCCTGCCGAAGGTCCCAACCATAATCAGCGATCAGGTCAACGTATTTCTCTGAGCGCATCCCCTCCACCAGAGCCCGCTTGCCAGCGATCAGGGCAGGCATGTCCACCGTGTCCGCAGACGCCGTAATTCCGGGAAACCTCCCGCCGGCATCCAAAGCAACGTGCCGGGCCTCGGCCGCGGCCAGCAGCGCCTTGGAGGGGACGCAGCCGGTGTTCACGCAGGTCCCGCCGAGCGTGGACCGTTCGATCATCACCACGCTCTTGCCCAGGTTGGTGGCCCGGATCGCGGCAGCGAACGCGCCTGCGCCTGAGCCGATAATCGCCAGATCGAAGTCAAACCCCTGCGGTACGGCCATGAAACCTCCCTAAAGCGGCAGGGAACACCATTCCTGTCTGACCAGGATCCCTGCCTGAGTTGAACGGGGAAGCCTGGATGGATCCCCCATGACTCCTTCCAACCTGCACCTTCCTCCTGGGGGAAGGTCAAGGAGACTGTTCGCTGTTTCTTCCTGCCGCGGCGCCGGGGAAAACCAGGTCCGGCCTCGGCCCGCACCTGGCTCACCGCCGGGTTTTATCCTTCAATCCTGACGCCGCGCCAGAAGGCGATGCGGTCCTTGATGGGCTGCGCCCGCTTTTTGGGTTCACTGTAGTACCAGGCGGCATCGACGTTGACTTTGCCGTCAACGTCGAGGCTGTAGTACGCCGCCTGCCCCTTCCAGGGGCACACGGAATGCATGTCGCTCTCTTTCAGGTACACCGGATTCACCGCGTCGCGTGGAAAATAGTGATTTCCCTCCACCACCACGGTGTCTTCGGATTCGGCGATGACTTTTCCGTTCCAGACTGCCTTGACCATGTCTTCATCCTCCGAGTTTTCACATTCGAATTGCGCCCGCCCGTGCGTTGAGGAAGTCAAAGCCCGGTTCACCAACTGCTGCTTGCGCCGTGTCCCCGACGGTAGCCGGAGCTGATGGCGCACGTCTGCAACCTGGAGCACATTAGGGCCGAGGGGTGAAGTTATCTCCCTGCAGACAGGGGGCGGCGGTGCGGGCTACCGTGGTTAGGCCATGATGCACGCAAGCTCAAGGAGACGGACATGACTGAACGGCAGCCGTTGCGGGAGAACGAATATGGAAGGTGGGCCGAACACGGCACCGGCGCTCCGGTCATCCTTGTCCACGGCATCCCCACCTCGCCGCGCCTCTGGCGCCACGTCATGCCGCTGGTTCAGGGCCGAAGCCTGGCATGGGAGATGCCCGGCTACGGCTCAAGCATCCCGCGTGGGTCGCGGCATGATCTCAGCCTTTCGGCGCAGGCAGGCTACCTTCTTGAGTGGTTGGGCTCCCTGGCACTCGACGCGAAACCGGTACTGGCCGGCCACGACCTGGGCGGGGGAGTAGCTCAAATCGCGGCCGTCAGGCAGCCGGATGCCTTCGCCGGGCTGATGCTGACCAACTCTGTTGCCTACGATTCCTGGCCGATCCCCAGCGTGAAAATCATGCAGCGCATGGCACCTTTTCTGGCCAGACTTCCCGCGACCCTGATCTACCCCATGCTGGTTCAACTGCTCCACCGCGGCCACGACAATCCACAGGTGGCTCTCGAATCGATAGGGGAGCACTGGGCGCCCTATGTCACCCATGGAGCATCGCGGGCACTGATGCGCCAGGTGGTTCCGCTCACCCCGCACGACACGGACAACGTTTCCGGGCAGCTGCACGCACTCGGACTTCCGGCGCGGGTGGTGTGGGGCGAAGCAGACAGGTTCCAGCAGGTCCAGTACGGTGAACGTCTGGCCGAGGAACTCGGCTGCGACCTCACCAGGATCCCTCAGGGCAGGCACTTCACCCCCGAAGACCACCCTGAAACGGTCGCTGCTGCCATCAACTCCCTCCTGTCCGGTTCCTAGCGCATCAGGTCTCAGCGCAGGGCCGATATGAGTTGCTGGATTTCCTCTTCGGTGTTGTAGTAGTGCACCGATGCGCGGACGGCCGTGGGGGTGGCCGCTGTCAGGGGCAGCAGGTCGTCCGTGCCGGAAGGTGGCAGTGCCACGGTGGAGACGTTGATGTGTTGACGGGCGAGGTGTTCCTTGACCTGCCGGGCCGTTTTGCCGGGCACTGAGAATGTCACGATGCCGCTGCCGGGATGTTCCTGCCCGTGGACCCGGACCCAGGGGAGGTCGGCCAGGTGGGACCGCAGGGTCTGCGCGAGCGGCAAAACCCGTTCCCTGATCGGGTGGATGCCGAGGTCCAGGGCGTAGTCGACTGCGCGGCCGAGGCCGATACGCAGGGCCATGCTCGCCTCCCTGCTTTCCAGGAGCCGCGCCTGCAGCCTCTCTTCTCCGTTGTCCCGGAGCAGCGGCAGCCGGGGACGGGGCGCTGCGGCGGCCTGCTCCAGGACACTGGCCCGTACGTAAGCGAATGCGGTACCGCGCGGACCGCGGAGGAATTTTCTGCCGGTTCCAATGAGGATGTCACACGACAGCTGGGCCACATCCAGGGGCAGTTGCCCCACTGATTGGCAGGCGTCCAGGATAAACGGCACCCCGGCGTCGGCGCAGAGCCGGCCGGCAGCCGGCGCCGGGTTGACCAGACCACCTGTCATCGGGACGTGCGTGAGCGCTACGAGGGCGACGTCGCCGCGGACCAGTTCCCGGCGAAGGTGCGCCAGGTTGATGTTGCCGTGGGTGTCCTCCTCCAGAACCGCGAGTTTGAGCCCAAGCCGCGTCGCGAGCTGGATCAGGACCAGGATGTTACTGCGGTACTCCGTGCGCGCGACCAGGATGCGCCGTCCGTGCACGGGCAGGAGGGCTACCGCGAGGGCCCACGCCGTCGTCCCGCTTTCCATGAGTGCGATCTCATCCGGATGTCCTCCCACCAGGCTTGCGATGGATGAGTACACCTCTTCCAGACCGGCGGCGACTTCCGCGGCAGCTTCATACCCGCCGACCTGTTCTTCCCTCCGCAGGTGGCCCACGACGGCGGCCGTCACCGGCTGAGGCATCAACGAGCTGCCGGCATTGTTCAGGTGGGTGACGGTCCCGGCGCCGAGGGTGTCTGCGCGCAGCGCATCGATGTTCAGTGACATGGCCCCATCATGCCAAACCAGCGCGAGGGCGCTCAGGGGCTATTTATTCCGGCCTATTTCCTGGCACGGCGGCTGCCGCCGTGCCAGTCCTCTGTCAGCCCGGCTTCTTCACCGGTGAGGCCGAAACTGCGCAGCTGTGGCCGTTCGCGCAGGCTGCGCTTGAGCTCGGCGAATCCGGGGAAGCGGGCCAGGCCCACAACGTGATCCCACAGCCCGGCGGCGTCGACCCTGGCCGGCAGACGGCTGATCACCGGGCCGAAGAAGGCCACCCCATGGGGTGGTTCGAAATGGATGATCGGGGTCCCCACGTCCTTGCCCGTCAGTGCGAGTGCCTCGTCTGTCTCTGCCTGGATCCCGGCGTCCAGGGAGGCATCATCGAGGGCATCCGCCAGCGACGATGGCAGGCCCGCCTCGCTGAGGATCGGCTCGAGGAAAGCCCTTGTTCCGCGGCGGTCGAGCCCGTCGGGGCCCACAAGATTATCGTCCTCCACGGAATCGAAAATATGCGCACCCAGGCGGGCATAGAGGGCATCAACGGACTCGGGCCCGTGCTCGGAGCGGGCCTTGGAGGCCACCCGCAGCAGTCTCAGGCCTGCGGTGTGGCCGGCCTCGTAACCCTCCGGGAACTGGGCGTCGTAATCGACCGAGGCATTGAGCAGACGCAAAGAAATGAACCGCCACTGAACCGTATAGTCGCGCTCTTCCATCACCATCCGGACCCATTTACTGGTCATCCAGGCAAACGGACATACGGGATCGAAATAGAAATTGATGTTGGCGTTACTCATGGTTCTCCTGTCCTGGGACTTCAGGGATGCTTTCACAGCACAACTCCTGCGGGTTCGGGAACATTCCTGATATGCGGTGTTCCGTCGCAGGTGGGGCATAGTGGACTCATGGAACGGGGACAGCAATGAGGGAACGTTTGGTCGTGATCGGCGGCGACGCGGCCGGGATGAGCGCGGCGTCCGCCGCCCGCCGTGGCCGTGGTCCCGAGGAACTGGAGATCGTCGCGTTCGAACGCGGCAACCATACCTCCTACTCGGCCTGCGGCATCCCGTACTTCATTGGGAAGGACGTCGCCGACGCTGAGAGCCTGATTGCCCGGACACCGGCGGAGTTTTCCCGCAACCACCACATAGACGCACGCATTCGGCACGAGGTGCGCAGCATCGACCTGGACCGCCGCGCGGTACTGGCCCGCAACCTCGACACGGGCGGCGAAGCCTGGGAAGGTTTTGACCAGTTAATGATTGGAACCGGAGCTAGCCCTGTCCGCCCTTCCTTGCCCGGGATCGATGCCGAGGGCATCTACGGGGTCCAGACTCTCGATGACGGTCTCGCGCTCCGCACGGCCCTTGAGAGGCAGCCGCGCCGTGCCGTCATCGTGGGCGCCGGCTACATCGGACTGGAACTGGCGGAGGCGATGTCCGCCTGGGGGCTTGAGGTCACCATAGTCGGGCGAGGAGCCGGGCCGATGCTGCCCGCCCTGGACCCGGACATGTCTGACCTGGTCACTGACGCGGTCCGCGGTTTCGGAATGACCATCCTCCTTGGTGAATCAGTCACCGGGTTTGAAACGCGCGCTGGCCGCGTGTCCGCCGTTCTTACCGGTCAGGGGAGCATACCCGCTGATGTGGTGGTCCTTGGCCTGGGTGTGCAGCCCAACACCGCCCTGGCCCTGGACGCCGGAATCCGGCTTGGCCCCTCCGGTGCCATAGCGGTCGATGGCCGGATGCGGGCAAGCGCGGAGGGGGTGTGGGCGGCAGGGGACTGCGTGGAGAAGTTCCACCGCATCTCCCGCCGGCCTGTCCGGCTTCCACTGGGCACGTACGCGAACAAGGAAGGCCGCACCGCAGGGATCAATATCGGCGGCGGTTACGCAACCTTCCCGGGGGTCGTCGGAACGGCAGCCATGAAGATCTGCAGCACAGAAGTCGCCCGCACAGGGCTGGGGGAGCCGGAGGCCCGCGATGCCGGCCTTGAGCCCGTCTGCGCCGTCGTTGAATCCACGACCCGCGCCGGGTACTACCCCGGGGCCCGGCCGATCCGAACGAAACTGATAGCCGAGCGCGGCAGCGGCCGGCTGCTCGGGGCCCAGATCGTCGGGGAAGAAGGCGCCGCGAAGCGCATTGACGTCCTCTCGGTCGCGCTCTGGCACGGGACCACAGTGGAGGAACTGATCAACATGGACCTCGCCTACGCGCCCCCGTTCTCACCCTTGTGGGATCCGGTGCTCATCGCGGCCCGGAAAGCCTGGGACAAAGTCGCCGCCACCAGGTAGCGGGCCGCCTGCCGGGTCAGCTGAACGTAGGTGTGCCCGGTAACTTCCGGCACAGGTCCGCGATGTGACCCATTCCGGCGTACTCCCGGACCGCCTTGATTCCCGCAACCGCTGAGGGTTTGTCCGGAAAGGAACGGGAAACGGCCATCACCGTCCCGTCGGGAGCAGTGATTCTGAATCTGAAGCCCGACTCTTCATCATTGAAGAGTTCGAACATGCCTGCCATTCTTCTCCTCCCGACGAAGGCCCCCGCCACGTCGCCGTCGACGCTTCCGCATCGGGGCGCCAACACGGCGCTGGGCTGCCGCCCCGATGGTCCTGTGAAGGCGTGCGCCCCCATAACAGCTAAAGCTGTGAGGCCGGACACATGGCCGCCGATAAACCTACGCGCGGAATGTGATACCGGCCAGTAGAGGTCCTTTGGTGATGACGTCGTCCTTGTCCCTGCTTGGATCCCTGGTCTGCTGCCTCCCTTATTTCGTTTGTGGGTGGCGGGTTTTTGGCTGTCACGAGGACCTCCAGGGGCTCCTGAGGGTCAATCGCGAGACTGGCCGGCACTGTCATGCGGCCGGCTCCCGTTGTTAAGGAGGCTCTTCCGCGAACTGCGCATGCAGGCCGGGGAACGACCCGGTCCATGCCTGTTGCTTATTCCCAGCAGATGGAGCCGATGGGGTTTGGCCGTGCTGCACGCCAGGCGGGGATGGGGCCCGGCGATGAAGGCGCCCGGACCGCTCCCCGCCAATTCCACTTTCCGCAAAGTCCCGCCGGTTCCTGTCTTCGAGCACCAGCCCGCTTTTCTTTTTGGTCTGGCGTTCTGTGTGCTGGTTCACAGAATCATTGCGCGAGGGCCTCTACGTTTCAGTGGTAGGCAATAATTTCTTCAAGGAAAGGCAGGACTTCCGATGTCCACTTCATCCAGCGCAGCACACCGCCCGTCGGCGGTTTCGACCCCTCTGGGACGGCGGGTTACTGCCGGTATCACCGGCGGTTTGGCCGGCGGCATCGTGTTCGGGATACTCATGGCCATGATGGGCATGCTGGTCACCATTGCTTCGATGATGGGTTCGCAGTCGCCCTGGGTCGGTTTCGGGATCCACCTGATGATCTCCATTGTTTACGGCCTGGTGTTGACGCTGTTCTTCGCCACCCGGTTCCTGACCTCCTACGGCCGGGGCACCCTCACTGGCCTGGTCTACGGGGTCGTGCTGTGGATCATCGGCCCGTTGCTGATCATGCCGATGATGCTGGGTATGCCGTTGTTCACGTTTAACCTGACGGTGATGCTGTCGTTGATGGGACACATGATGTACGGCGTGATCCTGGCACTTGTCGCGGTACGGATCCTGAAGGGACGGGCATGAACGAAGAGTGCGGTGAGGACGTGGCCGCTGCCCTGACAGGTCAGCGCCGTCCCTGGTCCCCGGACCAGCGGGAGGTTTCTCCACTGAGCCCGGGTTTCGATTCCTCGCACGGATTCAGCTGCCTGAACGAGGTGGACCTGTTCGCCGATCTCAGCGTGGCTGAAATCCAGGCGATGGACCTGATGGCCCCGGCCCGGATGTTCCACCGGGGGGAACTGGTGTTCAGCCAGGCCCAACCCGTGACGGCACTGTTCATCCTCAAGACCGGACGGGTCCGCATCTTCCGGGTCGCCGAGGACGGCAAGGCCATGACCATGGCAATTCTGGAACCCGGTGCGGTGTTCGGGGAGATGACACTGGTGGGCCAGCAAATGTATGACAATTACGCCGAAGCGATTGAGGACTCGGCGATCTGCCGGCTTGACTCGATCGATGTCGAGCATTTCCTGCTCTCGGACCCGCGGATCGCGATCCGCATCTCACGTCTTCTTGGCGAACAGGTAGCCCGACTCGAGGAACGCCTCACGGATCTGGCCCTGCGGCCGTTGGCTGCCCGCGTCGCCTCCACCCTCCTTGGCCTCGCTGAAACCGCCCCGACAGGACGGTTCAGCCATGGACGGCAGATCCGGCTGACCCACGAGCAAATCGCCGGGCTGCTCGGGGCGACCCGGGAAGCGACCAGCCGGATCCTTGCAGACATGTCCGCCCAAGGGATCATCAGGCAGGGCAGGGGAAGGATCAGCCTTCAGGACACGGCGGCGTTGAGGACCATGGCCCGGAGCACCCAATGACAGGTACGAAACCAGGCGGGTCCGCCCCGATGCCCACGACGGTCACCGCAACCTACGCAGGGACGGTCCTGGCCCGGGCTGAGCGAACGGTGTTCCTGGAAGGAAACCACTACTTCCCCCGCGAAACCGTGGACGAAGACGCACTGGAAAAGAGCTGGCTGCGCACGCTGTGCTACTGGAAAGGCATAGCGCGCTACTACCACGTCCAGGCAGGAGGACACCGGATTACCAACGCAGCCTGGGCCTACCCTCTACCGTCACCGCTGGCGGGGAGGATCAGGAACATGGTCGCTTTCGACACCGGAACGGGCATCCTCGTTCAAGAACAGCCAGGCCGGCCGGGCAGCCCCTAAGGCCCACGGGATGCGCCAGGTGCGCTCACTGAAGGATCCCGTGATGGTCCGCCGCCGCGCGGTCCAGGGGTCTTGGGGAATGCTCCACACGGATTTGCTGCATCCGGGCGAGTCCGGCTGCAAGACAAACGCCAGGGTGCGTAGTATCCGGAAACAAGCAAGCAAGGCAGCTGCCGGACAACGGTAGCCAATAAGTCACAGAAGGAACCACAATGGCCCGTATTCCTGTTCACACTGTTGCCTCCGCCCCCAAGGAGTCAAAGGAGATCGCCGGCAATCTGGAAAAACGCATGGGAAAACTCCTGAACATCCACGCGGCAATGGCCCATTCACCCGTGGTGATCGCGGCCTACCACAGCATGGCCAAGGCCATCGCTGAGAACGGGAGCTTCGATGCGCGGACGAAGGAAGCCATCGCCCTGGCCGTCGGGAACCAGAACGGATGTGATTACTGCCAGGCCGCCCATACGCTCTCCGGCCGCAAAGCCGGATTCACGGACGATCAAATCCTCGCCATCCGGGCCGGGAAAATCGATTTCGACGCCAAACTCCAGACCATCACCGAGGTGGCCCGGGCAGCCGCAGCCAACACCGGCGACGTCTCTGACGCTCTATGGGAGGCCGCTCTGGAGGCAGGCTGGACGGAAACCGAACTGGCCGAAGCCTTCGCCCACATCGCTGCGAACCTCTTCACCAACTACTTCAACCACTACGCCCGCACGGACCTGGACCTCCCGGCAGCGGCTCCCCTGAACGACTGAACCCTGAAGGACTGAATCCTGAACCACCGGCCCCTCCCGCTACGTTCGGTCCGGCGGGTCCCGGAAACGGCCACGCATCCACGATCACCAGAAGCGGCCCCAGCGTCGCCGCGCCCGAAAGGAACACCATGGGATTCCCGTTCAAACCCTCCCGCCTGGCGGCGCTGGCTGCCGGCGCCGCCCTCACCCTGGGACTGGGCGCCTGCAGTTCGGGAGCCGAACCGTTGGCAAAGCCGTCCCCGGGCAGCCCGGGAACGGGCGCCCCGCTGGTCGTGGGATCGGCGAACTTCCCGGAGAGCCAGATCCTGGCCGACATCTATTCCGGAGCCCTGAACGCAGCCGGCATCAGCGCCTCGACCAAACCGAACATCGGATCCCGTGAGGTGTATGTCAGGGCGCTCCAGGACGGATCCATCGACCTGGTCCCGGACTACAGCGGGAACCTGCTGCGATACGTGGACAAGAACGCCACCGCCGTCAGCGCGGAAGATGTGATGAAGGACCTGCCAGGAAAGCTCCCCCAAGGGTTGAAGGTTCTGAACGCCTCCACGGCCGAGGACAAGGATTCCATCGTCGTCACCGAAGCCACCGCCGCCAAATACGGCCTTAAAACCCTCGCAGACCTGGGAAAGGTCTGCGACAAAATCACGCTCGGCATGCCCCCCGAAGCGCAGGGACGCCCTCAAGGCCTCCCCGGGCTGAAGGCCAAATATGGGTGCGTGCCGGGGCAGTTCCTGCCCTTCAGCGACGGCGGGGGCCCGGTCACTGTGAAGGCACTTCTTGATGACAAGATCCAGGCAGCCGACGTGTTCACCACCTCCCCGCTGATCGCCCAGAACCACCTGCTCACGCTGGAGGACCCGGCGAACAACTTCGCCGCCCAGCAGGTCGTGCCTCTGGTCCGCACCGACAGAGTCGACAGTAAAGCCGCCGAGGTACTGAACAAGGTCTCCGCCTCGCTGACCACCGGGGACTTGGTCAAGCTCAACGACCAGGTCTCCGGCAGCAGCAAACAAAACCCGGAAGACGCGGCCGCCGCATGGCTCAAAGACAAAGGCCTCACCCAGTGAACACCTGCACCAGGCATTGAGCGTGGGAACCGGCGGGATTCGCCGGCAAGAACAACGAACAAGGACGATGCGATGACGTTTGAACTGCGCACTTACACCTCGGCTCCCGGCAGGATGGAGGATCTGCTGCAACGATTTCGCGATCACACGGTCGCGCTGCTGGAACGCCACGGAATGCTCAGCCTCGGCTACTGGGTACCGGTCGCGGACACCGATACCCTCGTGTACCTGCTCCGGCATCAGGGGACACCCGCGGAAAACTGGGCGCAGTTCAGCGCGGACCCCGAGTGGGTAAAAGCGAAGACCGAATCAGTGCGCCACGGGGAATTGGTGACCCGCATCGAGTCGGTGTTCCTGGAAGCGGTTGATTTTTCGCCGCTTCAGCCCTGAACCACCCCCGGCCGGCCCGGCCGAGGCGCGGGCCCAGAGACAACAACCCGGCAGGCAAAAGAATCCACAGAGAAAGGGAACCATCATGATGCGACGTCCCCGGCCGGTAACGGTGCGCACTGCCGCAGCTGCCGGCGGAGACAGCACCTCCAACACGGCGGTCGGCAAAGAAGTAAACGCCCCGCCCCGGACCGGCGGGCTGAAATGACCAGAGACACAACGGCGGCAGCGGCGTCCGTGACCGGCAGGCCCGTTCCCGTCCGGGACGCCGAAGCACAGACCGGCCCCGGTTGGTCCACGGCGGCGCGGGTACCGGAGCGTTGCCGGACCTTGTCAGTGGCGGACGCGGAGACGTATGTGGCGTCGGTGTGTTTCAAAACAGGCCCTCCCGGTCCTGTGGGGGTGGAGATTGAGCAGGTTGTCCATGACCGGCACGATCCCGGCTTGCCTGTCACTGCCGGGAGGGTCCGGTCGGCCCTGGCACCGGCGGGCCGATTGCTGCCCGGGGGAGGAGTCATCAGTTTCGAACCCGGCGGGCAGGTGGAGATCAGTTCGGCCTGTGCGGCGGACCTGGCCTCACTGCTGGCAGCAACCCGGGCGGATTACCGGACCGTAAATGATCTCCTGGCCGCCGATGGACTTTATCCAGGCCCGTTGGCTCTTGATCCTTTGCGTGCGCCGACCCGTTCTCTGGACCATCCGCGGTACGCGGCGATGGAACGGCACTTCGACCGGGCCGGCCCCGAAGGGCTTGTCATGATGTGCTCGACGGCCGCCATACAGATCTCCGTGGAAGCAGGCCACCCCGGGGAGGGACCCCAAAGCGCCGTCGAACGGTGGAACCGGCTGCACCGGCTAGCGCCGGTTCTCGTGGCCATGTTCGCTAATTCCCCGTTCCGGCACCGGACTCCCAGCGGATGGAAAAGTACGCGGCACAGGGTGTGGGCTGCGATCGACCCGACGCGGAGCACCCCTGTCACGGGCCCGGCCCGGGAGTCTGATCCGGCGTTGGCGTGGGCACGTTATGCCCTGGAGGCGAACGTTCTGTGCATCCGGTCGGCAGGAGCGGACTGGGACGCACCCCGCGGGCTCACAATGCGCGACTGGCTCAACGGTCGCGGACCCAGGCCCGTGACCGTGGCGGACCTGGAATACCACTTGACCACCTTGTTCCCGCCGGTGCGGCCCCGGGGATACCTGGAACTGCGGGTCATCGACGCCCAGGAAGGGGCCGACTGGGAGGCCGCCACCGCGGTGGTCACAGCGCTGATGGATGATCCGCAGGCGGCGGAGGCCGCCGATGTGGCATGCGCAGCGTTGGAGGGCAGGGCCGGGATCACTGAGGGTGCGGCCCGGGACGGCCTGGAGAATCCCATGCTGGCGGCTGCGGCACGGGCTTGTGCCGACGCGGTACTGGCCGCGCTGCCCCGGTTCGGGGCAGACCGGGCCACCATGGCGGGGGCCGCTGAATTCCTTGAAAAGTACACCCTGCGCGGCCGGTCTCCGGCTGATGAGCGGCTCGATCATTGGCACAGAACGGGCAGTTTTTTCCTTCCCCCCAGTCAGGAGCAGTCATGAACGCATACAGTGAACCAGTATCTGCCGCGGCCGGTTCACCGGACCTGCTCCGGGCCTGCATTGCCGGTGCTTTGGAGAAGGTCCGGGCCAGAACCCACGCGCTGACATCCTGCGATGACGCCGAGCTGGTAAAACAGCACTCGCCTCTGATGTCTCCGCTGGTGTGGGATCTGGCCCATGTGGGCAGCCAGGAGGAACTCTGGCTCGTGCGCGACGTCGGCGGCCGGGAGGCTTTGCGCCCTGACATCGACCGGATGTATGACGCCTTTGAGCACCCGCGCAGTTCCCGTCCATCGTTGCCGCTGCTGTCACCGGAGCACTCGCGCCAGTACATCGGCGAAGTCCGGGACAAAGCGCTGGACGTGCTCGAACAATCGGTGCTGGAAGGTTCGGCGCTGATCGAGAACGGGTTCGCCTTCGGCATGATCATCCAGCACGAGCACCAGCACGATGAGACGATGCTCGCCACGCACCAGCTCAGGGAAGGCCCCCCGGTCCTGGCACCCGGCCCGTTCCCGCCCGGGATCGGGCCTTCCTCTGCAGAGCATCTCCCGCACGAAGTGCCGGTACCCGCCGGGCCCTTCACGATGGGGACATCGTTGGAGCCCTGGGCCCTCGATAACGAGCGCCCGGCGCACCAGGTGGACCTGCCGGCGTTCTGGATCGACACCGTCCCTGTCACCAATGGTGCGTACCGCCGGTTTATCGACGCCGGCGGGTACCAGGATCCGCAATGGTGGTCCGGGCCAGGGTGGCAGCACCGGATGGCGGCCGGGTTGGAAGCTCCCTTGTATTGGGTGCGCGACGGCCAGGGGTGGTACCGGCGCCGCTTCGGTGTCTTCGAACCGGTTCCTGATGCCGAACCTGTGCAGCACGTGTGCTGGTATGAGGCCGAGGCCTACGCCCGGTGGTCCGGGCGCCGATTGCCCACCGAAGCCGAGTGGGAGAAAGCCGCCAGGTGGGATCCGGGCAGCGGCCGGTCGCACCGCTATCCCTGGGGGGATGGGGACCCCACGCCGGGCCAGGCGAACCTGGGTGGGAAGACGCTCCGGCCCGCAGTGGCGGGCTCCTACCCGGCAGGAGCCTCGGCAACCGGTGCGCGTCAGCTCATCGGGGATGTGTGGGAATGGGTTGCCAGTGATTTCCGCCCTTACCCGGGCTTCCGCGCTTTCCCCTACCCGGAATACAGCGACGTTTTCTTCGGGACCGAGTACAAGGTACTGCGTGGTGGTTCCTGGGCTACGGACGCGGCGGCCTGCCGGGGAACCTTCCGTAACTGGGACTACCCGATCCGGCGCCAGATCTTCTCCGGCTTCCGCACCGCCAGGGACGCCAGCCCGGACGAAAGGGGGTAGGGATGTGCCGCCACATCGCCTACCTCGGCAACTCCCTGTCCCTGGCCGACCTGCTCATCGCGCCGGCGTTCGGGTTGTTCCGGCAATCCTGGGCACCGCGTCAGCAGCAGTATGGCGCCATCAACGCCGACGGCTTCGGGGCCGGCTGGTACGCGGAGGACGACGTCGTACCCGCCCGCTACCGGCGGGCGGTGCCGATCTGGGCCGACCGTTCCTTCGCGGACGTGGCACGGGTGAGCCGCAGCCACTGCATCCTGGCCGCGGTGCGTTCTGCCACGGAAACGATGGCCCCGGATGAGTCTGCCGCAGCTCCCTTCAGCTCCGGGCCCTGGCTTTTCAGCCACAACGGCCGCGTCAACGGCTGGCCGGGCAGCGTCAAACACCTCGCCGCCGGCCTCCCGGCATCAAGGCTGCTGGAGATGGAAGCGCCCGTGGATTCGGCGTTGCTCTGGGCGCTGGTCCTGGAACGGCTTGAGCGCGGCGAGGAACCCGGGAACGCGCTGGGCCAGACCGCGGCGGACGCATCCGCGGCGGCAGGAGGCAGGTATAACTTCCTGCTCACCGACGGTCACCGGATTGCCGCGACCGCCTGTGGAGACACCCTCTTCTGGCGGGCCGGGCCGGACGGGGTGGCCGTGGCCAGCGAGCCCTTCGACGACGGGCCCGGCTGGCGCAGCGTACCTGAGAACACCATACTGACCGCCGCCGGCGGAGAGGTCGCGCTGCGTCCCCTCCCGGCGCCATGGAAGGACAGCGCATGACAACGGGATCAGCCGACAGCATGGACACGATCATCCGCCACCTGCCCCAGGACCATCTGGCCCGGACACTGCGTGCGGACGTGCGGGCCGGTCTGGGCAGCCGCCCACGTACCCTTCCGCCGAAGTGGTTCTACGACGAGGTTGGCAGCGAACTCTTCGACCGCATCACCGAACTGCCCGAGTACTATCCTTCCCGGGCTGAACGCGAAGCCCTTCAAGAGCACGCAGCGCACATCGCTGCCGCTGTCCCGGCCGGCACCCTGATCGAACTGGGGTCAGGATCGTCCCGGAAAACACCGCTGCTGCTCCAGGCACTGCTCGACACCGGACACCTGGAACGCTACGTTGCTGTAGACGTCAGCGACACGGCCCTGGCCGGCGCCCGGGACGGGCTGGCAGCCATCTTCCCGGACCTTGAACAACATGCGCTGCTCGCGGACTTCGAAACACAGCTGCACGTCCTGCCCCGGCACGGACACCGGCTCGTCGCGTTTCTGGGGGGCACCATCGGAAACTTCGAACCACATCAACGGGCAGCGTTCCTGGCCAAGGTCCGCGAACTGCTGGGCAGTGGAGGCGGCTCACTGCTGCTTGGCACCGACCTGGTGAAAGCCCCCTCGGTGCTGGTCCCGGCCTACGACGATTCCGCCGGGGTCACGGCAGAATTCAACCGCAACGTCCTGCGGGTCCTGAACAACATCCTCGACGCGGATTTCGATGTCGATGCCTTCGAACATGTGGCCCTCTGGAACGCCGAGAACGAATGGATCGAGATGCGCCTGCGCGCCAAACATCCCATGTTCGTGCGGTTGCCCGGGGCAGGCATGGACATCCACTTCGAAGAAGGCGAGGAACTGCGCACCGAAATATCAGCGAAATTCCGTCCCCAGGCCGTGGCAGCCGAACTCGCCGGGGCAGGCTTTACCCTGGCAGGCCAATGGACAGACCCCCAGGAACGCTTCGCCTTGACCCTCGGGCAGGCCCTGTAAGCACCGGGTCCGGCCACCGCACGGAGGCCTCACCAGCCTTGACCTTCCCCTAAGGGGAAGGATAAGGATGGGATGGCAACACCACCCCGGCGGTCCCCCCACAGCACGGCATTCTGCCGGTCCCTCACCCACCGGGGCGTTCCCGGACCGGGCCCACCAGCTGATGACGATGCCGCTTCTTGAATAACAGCCAGCCAAGTAACGGGCCCGGAAGCGCCGGGCTCAAGGAGGAGTACTGAACCATGGTTTTTGAACACGCACACTTCACTGTCCACGAGGGCATGGACGAGGGTTTTGAGAGCGCCTACCCCTCCGTTCGTGAGGCCCTGCTGCACGCCCCCGGATGCCAAAGCGTAGCCCTCCACCGCAGCGCCGACCGGCCCGGGGTTTACCTCCTGCGCGTCGGGTGGGACACGCTGGCTGATCACACAGAGCGCTTCCCGGGGACCGAGCAGAGCCGCCAGGTACGTGAAGCGATCGGCCCCTATGTCGCATCATCAGACCTGATCCATTTCGAGGAAACAACACTCTGAGAACCGCCGGGAATTATTCCAGACCCCAGCGCATTAACACCCTGTGCGGGCCCTAATAAATCACCCGCAAATAGTAGCGAAGCGAAAGAGGAAAAACATGCCACGCATTCCCGTCCAAACCGTTGAGACTGCACCCCAGGGCTCACGTGAAATTGCCGGCAAACTGAAGAAGAAAATCGGCAAACTGCTTAACATCCACGCGGGAATGGCTTCCTCCCCGGCCGTGATCGGCGCCTATGACGGATTCTCTGCCGCAATTGCCGAGCACGGGACTTTCGATGCCCGCACCAAGGAAGCCATCGCACTGGCCGTGGGGAACCAGAACGACTGCGGGTACTGCCAGTCGGCGCACACCCTTTCGGGCCGGGCCGCGGGACTCAGCGAAGACCAGATCCTCGCCGTACGCTCGGGCGAAGTCGACTTCGACCCCAAGCTGGAAGCTATCACCGCTGTCGCCCGTGAAGCGGCAGCCAACACCGGATACGTCTCGGACCCCGTCTGGCAAGCGGCGCTGGACGCGGGCTGGACCACCGAGCAGCTTGCTGAGGCCTTCGCCTACATCGCGGAGAATCTCTTCACCAACTACTTCAACCACTACGCCCGCACCGACCTGGACCTGCCCGCGGCCCCTGAAATCGCTGCCTGAGCCGTGGGAAGGGGGCATTCGCTCCCTCCCCAGCGGCACACCGAAGGAAAGGAAAGGAACCATGGGAAAAACCAAGGAAGTCACCGACGCCACGTTTAATACCGACGTTCTGGGCGCCTCGAAACCCACCGTAGTGGACTTCTGGGCCGAGTGGTGCGGCCCTTGCACCAAACTATCCCCGATCCTCGAAGAACTCGCCGAGGAATACGGTGATAAAATCGATGTCGTCAAAGTAAACGTGGACGAGAATCCTGAAACGTCCAGCAGATACGGAATCACATCAATACCATCCGTGTATCTGTTCAAAGACGGCGAACAGAAGGCTTCGGTTATCGGCGCACGCCCGAAACAATTCTTCGAAAAAGAATTCTCCGAATACCTGCAGTAAACCGTAAAACCGGGCCGATGAATAAGGAACCCCCGGGGAGGCGACAGGCGCTTCCCCGGGGTTCCCTGTCCTCGCACCTCAGCGGACAGCGTCTCCAGGTCCATCCGGGACGCGGACCCGGCGCGGCCAGACCCCGGAGTCCTCCTCTGCAATGCAGATCACAGACCGGCTCCGGGGCCGTGGGCTGCGTTGGCCCCAACGGGCGGAGGGGACACACGGTGTCCGCCGTGCCGGAAAGGACAAAGATGACCATGGCACTTCGAATGCAGGACCAGATCAGCAGGCTCCGCGAGCATCTGCGGTATGAGCCGACAGCGAAGAGAATCCGCGGTGAGGCGTTGGGCGATCTCATCGTGGACTCCCGACGTACGGTGCTCGTCTGGGAAGCCGGGACCCTTGTGCCGGTCTATGCCGTTCCCGCCGCTGACATCACCGCTGAGCTGCTGCCCGTGGCGGCCGAAAATTCCCGCCGCGGTTCGGCCTTCCACCGAGGCCATGGCGCCGGGCAGGAATTCACGCTCAGGACCCCGGGGGGCGAACTCCCGGCCGCCGCCTTCGTCGCCGATGATCCTGAGCTGTCCGCATATGTGCTGCTCGAATACGGCGCTTTTGACCGTTGGCGCGAAGACGAGGAACCAGTCGACGGCCACCCGAGGGACCCGTTTCACCGCGTGGATGCGCGCGCCTCGGGACAACGGATGAAAGTTGAGTTCGAGGGCCGGGTCATCGCTGAGACGCAGCAACCTGTCCTGGTATACGAGACGATGCTGCCGGTCCGGGCCTACTTCCCCCGCTCCGACGTGGACTTCTCACTCCTGGAGCCCTCGGACAGGCAGAGCATTTGCCCGTACAAGGGTCACGCCTCCTACTGGTCGGTCCGCAATGCCGGCCCCAAGGGCAGGAACATCGCATGGAGTTACGAAGAACCCCTTCCTGACGCGAACCCGATCAAAGGCCTCATCGCCTTCTATGACGAACGCACGGACATACATAACCTCGGCTGAACGCCTCCAACTGAACGGGGCAGGGGAAAAGCCACGACTACCGGAGCGCGATGGCGTTCGTGACGGCAGTTCCTGCCACCATCCAGGGCGCAAAGATACATCCGGGCGGCGGGTCTGTATCCCTCACTGCAACGTCGCGTGGGTCTGCTCAGGGTTGGACCGGTGCAACCGCGGGCTTGTTTCGGCATCGGATGCTGGCGTACGTCGGCCTGACTGTTTGTGTTGCCCGTACGGGGTCAGTCCGCGCGGCTTGTAGACGGCCAGCACTGTCGCTACGAGCAGCACCGGCAGGGCGGCGCCGGCTTTTGAGGGCGAGGTCGTTCCTCAGTCCCGCGGACGCATTGACGGACCAAGTTGGGGACAGCGCCGCCTGGGAGAGCCTGCTGGTCGCGACGAGGTGCATCTGCAGGGCCAGAGTGCACAGGACGTTGATTATGAGCTTAGCACGACCCAGTAGTGCCGGAGCAGGCCCCATGTTGTGCCCAGTGATGACACCAGTCCGGTCGCGAGGGATGCCAGAGACAGCGGGAAGATGACGACCCAACGACACCCCGGTGCTCGCGGCCGTGAACGCCGGCAAGGTGGAGGCAGGTGTTCTGTACCACTACTACTCTTTCGTGGACCAGGCCCAGACCGGAGAAAACAGCAAGAACGTTGAGCTGCACTACTTCAGGAACGAGGACCCGGGCGCGTTCGTCAGCGTCTCTGGAGGCGCCGTCCTTGCGTCGAGTAAAAAGCAGGCCAACGCCCAGGAGTTTCTGAAGTTCATCACGGGCAAAGAGGGTCAGCAGGTCCTCCAGACTGGTGATTCCTTTGAATACACCGTGGGCTCCGATGTACCAGGCAATCCCAAGCTCGTGCCCCTCAAGGATCTTCAGGCACTGTCGGTAGACCCGCCAAACTCAACAGTCAGAAGGTCACAGAGCTGATGACCGAAGCAGGGCTCCTCTAAAAATTCCGAGTTCGGGGAACAGTGCGGGGGAGAGCGGCGGGACGCTCACATAGCAGTCCCTCCCTCCCTTCGGGAATCAGGGCAAAAGCACGACAGCCGATGCCGGGTAATAGTGCCCGGAGTCAGTGAACCTGGCAATACTGACGGCGCCGCCAGTGCCGGTATCCGCGCCTCTTAACCGTTATCACCTCAAATACTGGCCGCGACCCGCACCATTACATTTGTTGAGTCCGCCGAGAGACGGGGACTTGGTCGCTGACGGCATGGGCCTTGTTGCGGTGGTTTCCATTCCTCTTGGCCCTCGAAACGGTGCGGGATCAGGCAACGCAGTCGAAGCGCGTGGTTTCTGCCGTTGGCTGCAAGTGGCGCTCAAGCTGGCGCGGCCGCATTCGTGGTATCCCAATGCCACTAAAACGTTAAGCTTCCGGGGATTGTTCACCCCCTTTCCAGGACATGGCGTCGACGAGACCGGACGCCGGCATCGGAGGAGCATCCTGGTATCAACGGTCCCCATGCACAAAGAAGGGAGGCGATGCCTAATGCCCACGAATTGGCCATTAGAAGGGTGCGAGCAGCTTACCCGTCCTGGATCCGCGGGGCTGCCGGGTGTGGCAGGTTTCCGGTAGTAGTGGCCCGGGTCGGGGCCAAGAAATGTCCAGGGAGGATCGCCGCGGAACAGCCGTGCCGGTAGAGTATGTTCCAGGTGAGTCGGGAAGTTTGGTCGGCAGATCTATAGGTCTGCCCTGACCCCGGAGGCCTCAGTGAAAATTCCGCCATTTCCCCCAGCCGGCTTTCTCCCACGAGCTGGGCTGTTGGTTTTTCCCGCCGCAGGTGCAGCAGGCGGCCGCGGGAGGATCTGCTGATGCCGGCGCCCGCGGGAACGTCGACCAGGGGGGTGGGCGGGGCTTTCCGCTCCCGCACGGCGCTGCTGTTGGCGTTCGCCTTCGCCGTCATGGCCGACCCGGTCTCCTCTGTCGCGTAGGCCATCGAAGCGGCCTTGCGCGCATTGAACGGGGATTTGGCGTTGCTGGTCCCCACGATGATCCTCGTCGTGGCGATCATCGCCCTTGTCATCGTGAACTACCGCCAGCTCATCGCCCGCTACCCTCAGGGCGGGGGAGCTTCCGCGGCTGTGGGTGAGGCCTTCGGAGATGGCTGGTCCTTCATCCCGATCGGTGCGCTCGTGGTGGATTTCGTGCTCACCATCGCCATCAGCGTCTCCGCCGGTTCCTCGGCGGCGATAGCGTACTTCCCCGCTCTGGCGCCCTGGCGGCTGTTGCTCGGGCTGGGCCTGGTCGTGCTCGTCGGTGCCGCGACCTGGTTCGGACACCTGGGTCGGCTGGTCTTCGCGGCGATGACGGTGGCGTTCATTATCGTTTCGGTCATCGTTCTTCTTTCCGGTCTCGGAGCCACACCTCAGCCTGTCGGCACGATCACGGGCGCCCCCGGGCATCAGCCCGTCCTTGCCGTCGTGCTTGCCTTCCCTGTAGCGATGGCCCTGGCCACCGGGGTCGAAGCACCGTCCTCGGCCGTCGCTCAGCTCGGACAGCTCGATAACGACGGACGGCGCCGCTTTGGGCAGGTCACGCTCTGGCTGACCCTCGCCATTGTTGGCACGATCACCCTTGGCCTGAGCTTGGAGGCCGCGTACCTGCAGGTCGGAATTCCGCCCGAGGACAGCACCCAGATCGCCGAACTCGCCCGCCTCGCCGCTCCGGGGCCGGTTTTCGCAGCCTTCCAGCTCGTCACCGCCCTGCTCCTGCTCTCCGCAGCCTCCTCCTCGTTCCAGGCAGGACCTGGCCTGCTCAAGGCCCTGGCGCGCCACACCAACCATGAGGGCGAAACCGTCGGCATCCTCCCGGCCGCCGTAGGTCACACCAACACCCACCACACCCCGTACTGGGGCGTCGTCCTGTTCATCGTCCTGGCTGGAGCCGTCACCGCCGCCGCCGGCGGAAACGACCAGGAGCTGGTCCTTTTCTACGCCGTCTCGGTCTTTCTCAGTTTCCTCGCCGGTCTGGTCTCGATGGCTTTCTTCGCCCGCAAGGACCACCAACCCGGATTCCTCATCCTGAACACCGCCGGCGCCCTCGTCGTGACGTTCACCCTCGTTGCCAACCTCTCCCGCGGTCTTCCCCTCGTCAGCCTGGCGGCCGCCCTCGCCATCGCGGCACTTCTTTACCGGGCCTGGACCAAAGCGGGACGTCCCCGTGGCATCCGCAACGCCGCGGCTGAATCCGAATAACCTCGTGGCACGGACGTCAACAAGCCATGCCGCGAACCCGAACGTCAAACGCTGCGCGGCTGTCGCTCACATCGGAGGTCGTTGCAGGGGGTCCGGGGCCGCTACCCGTTAAGAAACCATCAAGAAAGGCGAGGGAACGGTCCCTGGGTGCACAAAGAGATGGTGGACGCCCGCGATGGTGCGGGCTTTTCGTCGGGACAGGCTTTGTTCGTGTGGAAAAGAAGGGACAGCGCCGGTGATGAAACGCCCAGCTAAGGGACAGCCGCCTGGTAAGGACGACAACTTGTCCCGCCCGGGTATGTCCTGTCACGGCCGGGAGATTGTATGAGGGAGTATGCCTCCGACCTCCCCGCGGGGGTACGGTATGCCGCACCTGCCGGCACCGTCAGCGAGTCTGATGGCCGGACTGTTGAGGGTCCGGCCTACCGTTCCCGGGGCGGCTACCTGTTCGAGGACAGTTCCGGTGGTCAGTGGTGGATTATCTTCCGAACCACTACCGAAAGCTTCTCTTTGCGTGCCCTGGTCCGCGGGGATGTGTTGGCGTGCAGTGCCTCCTACGGTCAGCAGGTGCAGGTTCGGGTGCTCGCCGCCGGTGTCCTTAGAAGCGACGCGGACGCCGCTTTTCGCAAGATGACGCCGTCCTCCTTGGAAGATGCTGCATGGCTTGCGGCGTCTGTCCCGGTCCCACCCGGGTGACCGCCGGGTTCCGCGGCCCATGGTCAGGGGAAAGGGTCAGCCGACGTGGACCCAGGGGCGTTTGGTGACGTCGGGTTCGGCTTCGTGGAGTACTTCCCGGGTGATGGGGCGATTTCGCTTTCGCGGGATGAACCGATTCGGGCCACGTGACTTTTCAGAAATGAGAGTGCAGTCAGCGCCGATTGAGAGGTGCGGGAGAGAGCCGTTTCGGTTGAGGCGAGGGTCCTGGGAAAGGGCCGGGTTGTCCAGATCTTGATTTTTCCATCGCAAGGCCTGATGTTTAACGCCACCTTCCAATGCATGCTTTGGCCGGCTACGGTCTGCCGCGTCGACGGACTCGGGCCTGAAGCGACCGGGCAGCACATGCGGTCTTATGGCGCGGTCCCGGGCTGTTGTGTTATTCATCCTCATCTATGCTGCTGTACGTGCGGGTGCCACGGCGTTCCCGGGGAGCAGTGACCTCCGCCGCCGGTGCAATCTTCGGAATCTCTCAGGCCCCGGCGGCTGGCAAGGAGGGCCGTTCAGTCAGTTGACTACTACATGACCTACTCGCCCGGAGTCTTCTCCGGCCCACGCAGCCCCGAAAGGCAGGCCGAGAACTCGGGCAGAAGATATACAGCACGCCATCGGGCCCCCCGGAACGCTCAGACACCCGATGCCGGTTCCCCAGATCAGGCGCGGCGGAGAGTACTACGAACACGACGTGAACGACGGCAAAAGTCGCTGACGCGAGTTGCTCTCCTGAAAGGCACCAAGCCACCGGCCCGGAAAAGTCCCAGCGTGCCTCCCGGGATCAGTCCCTGAGTCCCCCTTTTACAGCGGCAAGGCGGGGCAACGCAGATGTATGTTAGCGGCCATGAAAAACTGCCCAAAGGCGGCCACGAAATTGCCCACTGCCGGCGAGCACACTAACTGGCCGCCCGTGGGCAGAAGCTAGTGGCCATTGACAGATGTACCGGTGAGCCCTCGAAGGACCGGCGCGCAGAGTTGGACGATGTATCTCCCCCGCCGCCCTCGCCCAGGCAAAGGGGGAGTTTAGGGGACATATGTTCCTGCAGCGGTCTCCGCGGCGACCGTTCGAGTCAGCGACCGGCCCTAACTTTATTCCGGTTGCCCGGGGGACCGGGTCATCCGGTGAGGCGACTGTCCGCCGATGGTCTTCCAAGCTGTGTAAACGGTATAGAGGGCGACGATGCTCCCTTTGGCGTGAAGGGCTCCCAAGCCGGGGCGGGGACCGCAAAGATGCCGTTTGTACGGAGATGTCCTTCAAAGCCTTCGTGGCATGCACCATGGCTTCCTCGTCCATGGCGAGACGGACGTAAAAACGGCCGAGCGACGGCCCCGACCCGCAGGGAAGTACGCGGAACTCCATTGGGAACGGGTTCAGGCGCTCCAGCCTGACCCAGGCGACATGGACTGGGCTAAGTTCGCCCTGCTCTTCACAGTCAACGGGCCACGAGTGCACACCGCAATTGTGACCTGTCCTGCCATGACTGCCTGCCTCAGATAGCTGTGCTTTGAATGCCTATCGGCACTCAATCAACTAATGAGTCAGAGGATCAATCGAATGGAATCTGATACGAGTCGAATCGTCACGCTCGGGGATGAGTCTACGAGATGGAGCGGGCTCAGGCCGCGGCAGCCCCGGTGTCGCTGATCCCGGCCAGCAGCCACTGCTCGGACAAAGGGTCGCGGCGCAGCTCGAAGGTTCGCAGCGCCGAAGTGGACGTCAGTCGGATTGTCTACCCTTCAGCCTCATTTCGCCCTATCAGCAAACGGAAGCAAAGGCGAGTTACGTATGGCACGTACTGGAGGGACGTGCCAAACGAGACGTCGCTCCGCGGCGTGCCGCAGACTCCAGCACTCACTGATCAACGACACATTGCGCGAGCTGCAGCCGGCCGCGAGGGGCCAGAAGAGCGTTCGGGAAGACCTCCGTGCGTGAAATTGGACTTTAGGCAAGCTTCACTCCACCCGGAGGTCTTCTTCATGGCGCCAAACCATGCCGCGCATCGCTAACGTCCGTGGTCAAGACATCTAATATGTAGTTCTCATTTGTCAAGAACGTGAGGAAGCGGTCCGCGGGCTGGGTTGCCTGCCTCGAACATAGCTGGAACCTCCAAATTTCAAATGTGGCTCTACCTGTCCGGCCAAGTGTGGCAGGCAACCCCACGCCTCGCTTTGAAAAGGAGGTCCCAGCCCCCCTGGACCACACTTCCTGGGCCTTCTGACAGAGGCCCATCAACGCCGGAAACAGGATCCGGGGCGTCCACTATCCACCACCCGGGACGGAACCGCACAAAGCTGGACGCCCCGGATACGGTCCGGCCACAATGGCCCTCAGAAGGCCCCAGGAACCAGGAGGGATCCCGACCCAGGGCCCCGGCACCTCCTGCTACATATCTCTAATAGGTAGTGACCAGCCCGAGGTTGGTTGGCAGACTGCTTTCCGGGACCGCCGGGCGTGACTCCCTTCATATCTGACCCGCCCTGCGGTGTCTTATAGACGACCTGTCCGCCCGGAGGGCCCGGGAGCAGCCGGCCCACTCCAATGGCTTGATAGAAGGCTGTCCGCTTCACCCCGGTGGTGCTGCGTGACCCGTTAGAGATTTGCCTCGGCGTGATCCCTCCCGGCTGGTTCCGACCGGACCTCTTCGGACAGGAGCAAACAAATGACCATAGTCGCAGACCAGTACACTCACGTCGTCGGCGTGGATACACATGCCAGGACCCACACATTCTCAATGCTCGCCGCCACCACAGGCGCGGTGATCGGGACCGACACATTTCCCACCACCGGGGCAGGCATGAGCCGGGCAGTGGAATGGATCCGGCGCCGCACCCCCGCCGGGAACGTCCTGGTCCCGGTTGAGGGGACGAGCTCCTACGGGGCAAGACTGACGCGTCTGCTGGAGGTGGAGCGCTTCGCTGTCTGCGAGGCCAGGCCGCCCCGGCGGCAATCCCGCCGCGCCCATGGCAAGTCCGACGCGATCGACGCCGTCGCCGCGGCCCGGACCGTCCTGGGAACGGCCACGACCGAACTCGTCAGCCCCAGGGCCGAGGGTCTCAGGGAAGCACTTCGAATCCTTCTGGCCGCCCGGCGCTCGATGGACACCCAGCGGACCGGCGCGCGCAACGCGCTGACCGCCCTGCTGCGAACCCTCGATCTGGGAATCGACGCACGCACCCCGCTGACCGCTGCGCAGGTCAGGACGGTCCAGGGCTGGCGGGTAAGACAGGGCGACGGACCTGCTGCCGCCGTCGCACGGGCAGAGGCACGTCGCCTCGCCTCCGCCGTCATCACCCTCGGCGCGGAGCTGGAGGACAATCAGCGGGCCCTTGCCGAACATGTCCAGTTCATGGCCCCGGGAATCCTGGACATCTCAGGGGTAGGCCCGGTGACCGCGGCGATCATCCTCGCCGCCTATTCGCACCACGGCCGGGTCCGCTCGGAAGCGGCCTTCGCAGCCCTCGCCGGCGCCAGCCCCGTGCCGGCATCCTCCGGCAACACGAACAGGCACCGGCTCAACCGCTACGGTGACCGGCAACTCAACCGCGCACTGGACGTCGTCGCCAGGACCCGAAGCCTCACAGACCACGCCACCCGCGCCTACATCGGGCGGCGCACCGCGGAAGGAAAGAGCCCACGGGAAATCCGCCGCTGCCTCAAACGCTTCATCGCAAGACAGATCTTCCGCCAACTCCAGACACTCATGGCTTGACTCGCCACCATAGAAGGGTCGTCTAGCCGCCGTTGGAATGGTCCAATCCATGATCCGCGGAAACAAGGAACGGGCATCATGGTGTTTCGTTTGATGGCGGTTCCGGCGGATGCGCCTCGCGCGCCGCTTTATCGTCGAGAGGCCGGAAGGTGCCTTCGTGGGATCGCGCTTGGGCTACTGCAAGATGTAGACGTTGGCGCCACTTTCCGGCACGGACTTACTGAAGTTGATCACGTCCTTGACGTTGACCCGCACGCCTTCGACCGCTGAGGCAGGAGGGCTGCCCAAATCGCATTCGATGGTGAGCGTGAGTGGCAGGTGCACGCTGGGAGCCGCATCCGGGGTTGCGGTGCCGGAGAGCATCAGTTTGCCGCCGAAGAACGACGCGGGCAGGCCCTGGGGTGTTGCGTCGCCGTAGGACTGGAAGCTGACCAGTCCTGTTGTGGTAAAGGTTCCGGTGATCGTTTGTCCGGTTGCGGCCACGTGGTGGGTGAAGGTGCCGCCTCCGGTGGCAGAGTTCGTGACTGTGTCGAACGTGCCCGTGGCGACGATGGTCACCACGTCGCCGTTAGTGGCGATGGCTTGGTTGCCGGCGGGGAACCCGAGGCTTTGGATGAGTGCATCGCCGACGTGGTATTCGAAGGAGCCTTTCACTGATTGTGCACTGGCGGCCGTTGTTTGGGACAGCACCAGGAGCGGCACCGCCAGTAAGAGTGCGATTATTCTGCGCATGGTTTTTCCTCACTTTCTGATTTCTTCTTGTGGCTCCCCTGGCCTGTGCCCTGCTAAGGGCCCGCGGGGAACGGTCGTCGCGGCGTCAGCCAGGTCGCGCTGCCGGTTCGCTAAGGCTTGATGGCAGGGAACTCGCCGCCGCGGACTTCTGCTCGCAATGTCGCCCGATATCTATGCTCGTAAAGGAGCAAGCGCCGGGGGACGGGAGATCTGCCGTTTCGGGCGCTCTGGCGTTCGCATGATTCGGGGAGAGGGACCTCAGCGCGAGGGGGTATGCCGCCGCCGTCGTCACGGTGGGCTGTTGCAGCCCGGAGCGGCTGAGCGGGGGCTTCCTGCTGCCGGTTGCGCGGCAGGCCGGGCGACCGCTCGGGAACCGGGCCGGCGTCTGCACCACGACTGGCAGTCAACTCTCGCTCATCTCGCTTCGAGGGCCCCAGCGATGTATTCAGTATGCTCCGATTCTTCCGTGGCAGACAGATGCCGAGAAGGCAACAAGGATTCGCTGCAGCCGGGGTGGTATGCCACCCAAAGCATTCCCTGGTAGGGAGAACTTGCCGGGCTTAGTCGGAACCTCGGACAAATACCTGCGTCCGGCGTAAGATCGGCCTGATCAACGGCTTCTCCGGGAGAATTGAGATGTTGCGGACAACCTTTTGCGAGGTGCTTGGGGTTGAGCACCCTATCGTTCAGGCGGGTATGGGCCCATTCGGCAGTGGCGCCGAATTGGCGGCCGCGGTGTCCAATGCAGGCGCCCTTGGCAGCCTCGGCGGCGCGGCCCGGTCGCCGGGGGACCTGCGAGAACAACTGTCCGTTCTGCGCACTCTGACCGAGCGCCCCTTTGCTGTTAACTTCACTCAGCCCTGGCTTCAACAGCACCCTGAATCCTTTGACATCGCTCTTGAGCTGCACGCGCCGGTTGTGTCGCTAGCCCTTGGCGATCCGGGAGAGCTGCCGGCACGTGCGCATGAGGCGGGTGCCCTGTTTATCCAGCAGGTGCATACGGTCGAACAGGCGTATCTGGTCGCAGGGCGGGGAGTTGATGTGATCATTGCCCAGGGCGCGGAGGCGGGCGGTTTCGGCGGGATGGTTTCGACAGTGGTTCTTGTCCCGCAGGTGGTCGACGCTGTGGGTCCGGTGCCGGTTCTCGCAGCCGGGGGTATCGCCGATGGCAGGGGTTTGGCTGCTGCCCTCGTCCTGGGTGCGCAGGGAGTGAACATTGGCACCCGGTTTCTGGCTTCGGAGGAGGCGACTATCAGTGGTGAATGGAAACAGGCGATTTTGGCGGCTGGCTCACAGAACGCTGTGAAAGTGGACGTGTGGGATGACATCTTCGGCAAGCCCGGCGGCGGCGCCTTCGATGTTGTTCCGCGGGCCCTTGAGACGCCGTTCATCGAGCAATGGCAGGACCACCGCGCTGATGCGTCCGCTGAGGCCGCCCGCCTCCAGAGCCAGATCATGGAAGCCGTCAGGAAGCAGAGCATGGAGAGATTCGTGCCGTTCACAGGACAGTCGGTCGGCATGATCGGCGAGGTCCTGCCGGCCCGGGACATAGTCCAGCGACTCATCGAGCAGGCCACCGAAGCGCTGCAGAACACTTCCCGTCTTTTTGGCTGAACTCTGCGTAAGCCCGAAACACCCGGTTTGAGCTGAAAGCGGTTTGGCCCCGGTACTGACCGGGAGAGGCTGCGCAAATATGTCGACCGCGCCGGGGGACTGCGGCACCTACCCGTCCGGGGCGACCTTGGCCTGCACTCGCGACTGCTCGGCAGGGTCCATCTTTGGCGAGTGTTCCGGAGCGTGTGCCCTTACGGTGCACCCTTGGTCATACGGTCAATCTGCGCCTCAATACCGCCGGCATCGCGCACAATTTCCGTATAGATCCGGCCGGAGCGGAACCTGCCGTCCTGGACCTGGAAGATGTTGACTCCCACGAACTCCATGACCGTGCCATCCCTGCGGGTCCCGCGCATGCCCCACTCCATCCATAACTCGTCCCCGTCCGATACTGTCCGGGAAATCGTGGCCGTGAGGTCAGGCAGGTCTCTGAGTAGTTTCTCGAAATTTTGCCGGACAGCGTCTTGCCCTTGGACGGACTCCCCGCGGCGTGCCGGAGCTTCGTCAGTGTAGTCCCTGTCGAAGCAATCCACCGCTGCTTCCAAGTCATGTAATGACAAGGACCTGACCCACCGTTGCGCCACTGCCTCCGGATCCTTGCCCATGCACTCAATGCTGGAGCTCAGGGGTCGGTTTGGCAACAGCCCGCGCGAACGTGCGGGGTGGCGTCGCTGAAGATGGAACTGCCCAACAACAGATTCCAAGGTACAGAATGTGGCTCGTAGATACAGGAGACCCATTCGTTCGCCGCGGGGCGAGTTTGAACCACGGCGGCGGGCAGCTTATTCTCCGAGCAGCCGGTTTATGGATTCGGTCCGTGAACTGAAATAGCGGGTAGGGCAACGGGGACGCGCACGTCGAAGAAGAAGGTTGCGAGAAGGTGATCCACACGGCCGGATCCAAATGAGGCGATCCGGAAGGCCGCGGACGGGACGGAAAAGACGGCGCGGGCCTGGCGGCTCACGGCCTCTACTGTCACCATTTCCACCAGCTTTGGATATTCCGAACCCTCGGCTATTTCGTTGACTGCGGCCATTGCGGCGTGTGCGTCTTGAGCCTCGATACTGACATTGGGTTTCCAGGTAAGGTGAATGACTCCATCAGCTTGAAGTTCGACGGCGCCTTTGCCGCCTTCGACCAACTATCGTTTCCAACGTCCATCGCCCAAACTCTGTTGCAACGGCAACGGCAACGGCAACGGCAACGGCAACGGCAACGGCAACGGCTGTGGTCCGAGTGGCGAAGCGGAAATGCTCTTTGTGACCTGATGACGAGTGGGAGACGATGCCTGCTAATTTGCTGGCGACCTTCGCATAGTTGGACGCCCAACAACTCTTTCCACGAAAAGCGATCTCGTCCTGAGCGCGCGGCTGTCTGTCGATCAAACTTATACACGTGCCCTCCCAGACAGGGGCCGCGCGTCCTGCTTGCCTACCGGCCAACCTGCCCGCAAACACCATTGAGCTTGAAGTCAGACCACGCCGGGCTGGAGAAGTCCGTGAAGCCATCCGACGTGGCCGACAGCGATGCAAGGTCACTGTTGGTCGAGTGACTGCCGTAGCCCGGGGTCACACCTGGCACTTCTCACGTCTCCCAGTGGATGATTCGCAAACGCTGTATCGCGCAATCATACGATTCGACAATGGGGTCGTTTGCAGACGCAGCTGGCTCCAATCCCAAAGTCCCCGCAAATACTTTGCCCGCAACCGCGAGTTATTTCCTGGTCAGGGTCATGGTTCTCTCCTTGGAGCGACGGAGCGTCGCTCGTGCTCCATTAAGCTCGTTTGCCGACGGCAAAGACAATAGCGCTGGCATTCGAGACAGCCGGCCCTCTACGAGGCAGTCTTTCAATGTCCATCTGTTGAAATCGGCGACCGCATCGGCTGCCGCCTGTCTCCTTATGCCGTGGCCAGGTGACGACGGCGTAGAGGGCAACGCCTTTTCTGGCGGCTTCTTGACCTCGGAAACGGGCAGGCGTACGTTACGGTTAGCCGTCGATCCAAAGGGTGTGCTGCCCGCTTCGCCTACCAGGCTCGTCGGCACGCGCATGTTCGAGAATCACGCCGATAACTGCATGCCAAGACGCACGCAGCACAGGTGCATCCGGTCTCAGCCGCCGGAGCAGACCTGCCGGTCTGCTCCGGGCTCTCCTCTGGCCCCCAGCGGCTGCACTTTGAATGTCCCGCACGGCCGGAAGCGTGGCTGTGCCAGATCCCTGATCGTGAAGGCATGCTCAGGGCGAATGGGAGTCACCATGGACAACAACGGATTTCAGGCCCTGCAGGAACAAGTACGCGGCCAGGTCATCACTTCCGACCACCCCCTCTACGACGCCTCACGGACTGTTTATAACGGCATGATCGACAAACATCCCGGAGCCATATTGCGTGTTTCTCAAGTCGCTGATGTCATCGCGGGAGTCAACTTTGCCCGCGACGAGGGCCTGGACCTGGCACTCAGAGGTGGCGGGCACAGCGCGCCCGGATTCGGGACCTGCGACGGAGGCCTCGTGCTCGACTTCGCCGACCGCAGGGGCGTCCGGGTGGACCCGGCTGCCGTAACGGCCCGGGCTGAGGCAGGCACCACCTGGGCCGACTTCAACCACGCAACAAACGCATTCGGGCTGGCAACAACCGGCGGCATTATCGGATCCACGGGTGTTGCTGGACTGACGCTCGGCGGCGGCATCGGCTACCTCGCACGTAAGTACGGTCTGTCCTGCGACAACCTCAAATCCGTCGATGTGGTGACCGCAGAGGGGAAGTTCCTCACAGCCAGCGCAACCGAGAATGATGACCTGTTCTGGGCGTTACGTGGCGGCACAGGAAACTTCGGCGTCGTCACTTCCCTGGAATTCGACCTGCATCCCGTCGACGTGGTGTACGGCGGTGTGGTCATCTATCTGCTCGAGCATGCTGAGGCTGTTTCCCGGCTGTACCGGGACTACATTGCCACGGCTCCGGAAGAGATGGGAATCTTCCTCGGATTCCACCAGGGCCCGCCGGTCCCCTTCCTGCCGGAGGAGCACCACGGCAAGCCCGTGGTGGTTGTGGTGGGTGGCTGGACCGGTCCTCACGATGAAGGCGAGCGGCAGTGGCAGCGTTTCCTGGATGTCGCCCCCGTTGCTGGGTCGTTTATCGGGCCGCTCCCTTACCCGATGCTCAACACTCTGTTCGACCCGCTTCTCCCGAAAGGTCTCCAAGCATATTGGAAGGCGGAGTTCCTTCCGAAGCTAAGCGACGATGTGATCGGCGTTGCCCAGAAATTCGGAGCCGGCGTGCCCAGCCCCCAAACCGCCAATCATTTCTATCCCATTAATGGCGCGGCCCAACGCGTGGGACAGGATGAGACTGCCTTTCCTTACCGGGACGTCAACTTCTCGGTAGCCATCGCCGGAATGTGGGAGTCCCCGGCGGACAACGACGCCAACACGAAGTGGGTCCGAGACTACTACCAGGCCCTGCATGCCCATGGGGCCGGCGCGGGCTATGTAAATTTCCTTGACGCCGACGACCAGTCCCGCATAGAGGACAACTACGGGGGGAACTACGCCCGGCTAGCCAAGATCAAGGCCAAGTACGATCCCGGCAACCTGTTCCACATCAACCAGAACATCAAACCGGTGGCCTGAAACGCGGAACAGCCTTCACTAGGCTTTGCTTCAGCGAGATAACCGGCAAACCCCGGCGGTTCGATGGGCTCGTGGGGCCGCATTCAGGCGTTGCTGCCGTCATCCTTTGGCGCCTGTGACCTTGGCTGTGGCAGGGCGAGAATACCTTCGTCACCGTCAAAAGCAGGTAATCGGTGTTCAGTCCCCCTCGTAACTCCGCCCGCGAAGCTGGAGCAGGACCTTGCATGTGTTGTCCCCTCGGGCCGGTCCGCTGGTGCGCGTGCAGGAAGTGGTCAGACTGGATGTATCAGGGAAGGAACTGGAATGCCTAAAGTGGAGATGGTTGTGGATACCCCCATTCCGCCGGCGACGGTGAGGGAAGCGCTGTTGGATTTCAGCCCGGGCAGGCCGAACGTCTGGCCGGGCATTCATGCGCCGCTGTATGAGGTGTACGACGTGGGGGACACGTACGCGGATATCAGGGAAGGGAGCAAGGCTCCCGGCGGCGCGATCTGGGCCAAGGAACACTACGACTGGTCAGATCCCGAGACGGTGACGTGGACTGTGCAGGAGAGCAATTTCTGCGCACCCGGGAGTTACGTGAGCGCACGGATCAAGCCGAACGTATCGGGCGGATCACGCATTCACATCACGTGCAACCGGACTCCAACCAGCATGGCGGGGCGGGTTGCAGCGTTCTTGATTGTCGCGACGCGGGGCGCTCCAGTGGCAAGCTCTCTGCGCCTGGGCCTGAAGCGACTGGAAGCCAAAGGCGTCGGGTAGTCCTTGGCCACACTCCGGCGTCGAAGGTCGCTGGCGGAGGTCCTGCCCCGATCTGTCCGGTCGCCATGGGCGACGCAGGTTAGGCTTTCATCAAACAGGTCTTCTGCTTACTCTGGACCGCGGGGAACCGTGTCTGAACTACAAGCCGGTCATGCGAACGCCGCCGCTGCTGACACCACCGCACCGGACACCGTGCAGCAACCAGAAACCGGCGGTTCCTGCTGCGCCGGATGCGGTGACGATGCCGCAGCGAAGCCGGTCGCCATCAGAGTTCCCGGGCGTCGGGAGTGACTGGCTACGAGCTCAGGGTCATCCCGGGCTGCCCCAATACCGCCCTGCAGCGGAGTTGTTCCGGGAGGCCCTGACCGCGGAAGGCATAGCCGCTGACCGGCTCACTATCCGGGTCGTGGCCTCCGAGGACGACGCGACTGCCCTTGCTTTCCATGGATCGCCCACATTCACCGCGGGCGGAGGGGACCTGTTCCCGGCCCCCTCCACTCCGGCATTGTCCTGCCTGGTCTACCTCACCAGCCATGGCCTGTCCGGACTCCCGGCCCCTGCAGCCCTGCGGGCCGCCCTGGCTGCAACATAGCTTCTCCGGCCTCCACCCGCATAATCCGCACCCGCTCGGACGGCGCATCGTCACGCAGCCTGTAGGCCCACTCTTCCCCCGGGCAGGGGCCACGGGAAACCTTTGCATTTGGTTCCATAGCCGCTCATTGTCCGTCCCCACCCAGGCTGCTGTCTCCTAGCAGATTGGTGCCAACAATTAGCCGAACGAAAAACCATCAGCTGGAACTGCGCAGGACCGGGCTTTTGTTCAAAGCTACGTTTTCGGGATGATGTCCGGCTTGTTCCTAGACTTGGGTGACGCTGTGGACGAGCATTGAATAGTGAGCGCCGCCGACACTGCCCCGGTCGATGACCAGACACGTGAATCCGCAAGACTGCTGAAGCGAGTACCTGGGCGGGCGCGGCCTCAGAAGGAGGCCCTCCGGGAGTTCGAGGAGGGTGTCGCCCAGTTGCGTCAGCATTACGACCCGGTATTCTGGCCGCTCTTCGTCCCGGAAGCCAAGAACATGTTTCGCTGGCGCGTCGAGTTGGAGTGCGGATGTAAGCACGAGGTCTACACGCACGGAGAGGACAAGTATCCGGACGATCGCCGCTTCCCCGACCTCATCAGTCAGTGCAGGCTTCCCTCCGGGGAGTTCTGGTGTACGACTGACCACGGACCTGCTCAGAAGCCGTATCGGGACATCGTCGAGTGGGTCGATCGCAAGGTCACGGAGTTCCCGGCGGACCCTGTGGAGCCGGAATACGACTGGATGGACGCCGAGGACTGGGCGAAGATCCGGAAACCCAAGCCACACTCGTCGGCGTTCTGGCGGGTCAAGCTCTCCTGCGGGCACTATGAGCAAGTCTGCACTGATGTGGATTGGAAGCCCGAGGACGGGCCCAAGCTGGTGTCCGAGGAGCGCATCGTGGAAATCCGCCGTGATTTCGAGGAAAGCTGGGCGGCAGCGGATAACCCTGGATGGCCTGAAAAGGGTTTCGAGCGAGACCACATCCGGAAGATGATCGATCTGCGCTGGCCGCGCCCCGAGCCCGAGAGGGACTGCTTCACGTGTACGCAGGTGCGGCGGATCACTGGCTATCAGCGGATCGGCTGGCTCGTTACGAGGACGAGGCCGGCACCGCGTCCGTCGACGAACCTCGATCGGGAGAAGATCGAGGCTCGACTCGCCGCGGCTGAGGCTGAAGTCCAGCGGCTGCGCAAGCAACTCGACAACCCAGGCAACGCTTGAATTCACAACGACGCGATCTTGACTTCGTATTTTGGGAAGGGTCGCAAGACCTACACCCCCGATGGGAACGGGAAGCGGACCAAGGACGCCTATGACGAGTTCAGCGTTCGGCAGTTCATCGCGTTCACATCAGGGGATGTTCTATGAGTATTCGTAGGGCTATCCTCGGCAGATGAACCAACATGCAGTACCGGCCGAACCAGGCCAATACATATTTGCGTTCAGCCTCGGCCGAGGGTGGCTTCGGATAGCTGGGACGTGTGCAGTTGCTGCGATGGCTATGGCCGTCGTGGCAAACGCAACGGAGCCGTTCCGAGCCCCCTTGGGAATCGCGCTAGGTGTACTGTCCCGGCAGGTTGGTGACACGGGGACGGATTTGACGCAATAAGAGGACCTCCGGGTGTTGTGTGGTGCTTGTCGAGAGCGAAA
>NZ_JAUSRE010000024.1 GCF_030811655.1 Pseudarthrobacter enclensis
CAGTATGACCCGCCCCTGCCATCCCCCCCACCCCGGCCCGGGGTGGTCCGCCCGGCGCCGGCGCTGTAAGGGGGGTCAACCAACCCCAAAAAACTGGGGCCCCCCCCCCCCCTGGGGGGGGGCGCGGCCCCCCCCACGAAAGGGGCCTCTCGGCGTCAGCCTTATTAAGCCCTTCCGGGCCAGGGTGGGCTGCTGAGGAAAAGATCCCATGGTGATGGGATCAGTTGGTGGACAATGGGGTCCACATGGTGAGATAGGGTTGTTGCTCGTTGACACCCATCTTGCCAAGAGGGAAAACTGAACGCATGACCTTCGTTACCGCCGGCACCGTAGTCGTCGTCCTTACCAAGCGCGTGGCACATTAGCCCCCTGGTAACGAACCGTCACGCGCAAACCCCTCACCAGCCGCCAGGCCGAGGGGTTTTTTTATTCCCACCGTTCCAAACCAGTTCCAAAACCAGAGAAGATCCACAAGGAAGAGTCCGATGAGCAAAGGATCGCCCATCAGCCCCTCGCTGATGGCCACCAAGTCCGCTGGAGCCGCCAAGGCTCCGGAACGCGCCGACCGGACGGCTGACCATGCCGCCGTCGTCGCCGACCTTGCCGCCGTCTCTCCTGTCCTTGGGCCGAACAACGTCGTACCCCCGACGGTGATGACCGGCTCGCAAGCAATCGTCCGCTCGCTCGAAGAACTCGGCGTCGACGATATTTTCGGTTTGCCTGGTGGCGCGATCCTGCCCACCTACGACCCCTTGATGGCCTCCACCATGAACCACGTGCTGGTCCGTCACGAACAGGGAGCCGGCCACGCCGCGCAAGGCTACGCCATGGTCACCGGCCGGGTGGGCGTCTGCATCGCCACCTCGGGCCCCGGCGCCACCAACCTCGTTACCGCCATCATGGATGCCCACATGGACTCCGTGCCCCTGGTGGCCATCACCGGCCAGGTATCCAGCGGCGTGATCGGCACCGACGCCTTCCAGGAAGCCGACATCGTGGGCATCACGATGCCCATCACCAAGCATTCCTTCCTGGTGACCGATCCCAACGACATCCCGCACGTCATGGCCGAGGCCTTCCACCTGGCTTCCACGGGGCGCCCCGGTCCCGTGCTGGTGGACGTGGCCAAGGACGCCCAGGTGGGACAGATGACCTTCTCCTGGCCGCCGAAGATCGACCTGCCCGGCTACCGGCCGGTCACGCGCGGACACAACAAGCAGGTGCGGGAGGCCGCCAAGCTCATTGCCGCCTCCACCAAACCCGTGCTGTACGTGGGCGGCGGTGTGGTCAAGGCCCACGCCTCGGCCGAACTGTTTGCCCTCGCCGAGGCAACCGGAGCCCCTGTGGTGACCACCCTGATGGCCAAGGGCGCGTTCCCCGACTCGCATCCGCAGCACGTGGGCATGCCCGGCATGCACGGCAGCGTTTCCGCCGTCACGGCCCTGCAGCAGTCTGATCTGCTGATCACTCTCGGCGCCCGTTTCGACGACCGCGTCACCGGTGTGCTGAAGACCTTCGCGCCAAACGCCAAGGTGATCCACGCCGATATCGATCCCGCCGAAATTTCCAAGAACCGCACCGCCGACGTACCCATCGTCGGGTCCGTCAAGGAGATCATCCCTGAGTTGACCGAGGCCGTGCGCAGCCAGTTCGAGGCCACCGGAGCCCCGGACCTGACCACCTGGTGGGCGTTCCTGAACAACCTCAAGGAAACCTACCCGTTGGGCTGGACGGAGCCGGACGATGGCCTGATCGCCCCCCAGAAGGTCATCAAGCGGATTGGTGAACTGACCGGACCCGAAGGCGTGTACGTGGCCGGCGTCGGCCAGCACCAGATGTGGGCCGCCCAGTTCATCAAGTACGAGCGCCCCCACGCGTGGCTGAACTCCGGCGGCGCCGGCACCATGGGCTATGCCGTCCCGGCCGCCATGGGTGCCAAGGTAGGGGAGCCGGACCGTGTTGTCTGGGCCATCGACGGTGACGGCTGCTTCCAGATGACCAACCAGGAACTGGCCACCTGCGCCATCAACAACATCCCCATCAAGGTTGCTGTCATCAACAACTCCTCCCTGGGCATGGTGCGGCAGTGGCAGACCCTCTTCTACGAGGGCCGCTACTCCAACACCGACCTCAACACCGGCCATGACACCGTCCGCATCCCGGACTTCGTTAAGCTGGGGGAGGCCTACGGCTGCGCGTCCTTCCGCGTAGAACGCGAGGAGGACATCGACGCCACCATCCAGAAGGCCCTCGAGATCAACGACCGCCCCGTGGTCATCGACTTCGTGGTGAGCCCCAACTCCATGGTGTGGCCGATGGTGCCCGCCGGCGTGAGCAACGACCAGATCCAGGTTGCCCGCAACATGACCCCGGAATGGGAAGAGGAAGACTGAGCATGAGCCGCCACACACTCTCTGTCCTGGTAGAGGACAAGCCCGGCGTCCTGACCCGCGTGGCCAGCCTCTTCGCCCGCCGCGCCTTCAACATCAACTCCCTGGCCGTTGGCCCCACCGAAGTGCCGGGCGTGTCCCGCATGACGGTGGTGGTCGACGCCGACGGCGACCTCATCGAGCAGGTCACCAAGCAGCTCAACAAGCTGATCAACGTGATCAAGATCGTTGAGCTCACCCCAGAATCTTCCGTACAGCGCGACCACATCCTGGTCAAGGTACGTGCGGATGCCGCAACACGCCTGCAGGTAACCCAGGCCGCAGACCTGTTCCGCGCCTCAGTGGTTGACGTGTCCACCGACTCCGTCGTCATTGAGGCCACCGGCCACCCGGAAAAGCTCACGGCACTGCTCTCAGTGCTGGAGCCCTTCGGCATCCGCGAAATTGTGCAGTCCGGCACCCTGGCCGTTGGACGGGGATCCCGCTCCATGAGTGACCGGGCGCTCCGCTCCGCCTAGGCGTCACGCCATGGCGGCACCGCGCCCGTAACCGCAGCACCGCAAGACCACTACCTACACAACACTCAAGAGGAGTTACGCAAGTGACTGAAATGTTCTACGACGACGACGCCGACCTGTCGATCATCCAGGGCCGCAAGGTTGCCATCGTTGGCTACGGGTCCCAGGGCCACGCCCACGCACTCAACCTGCGCGATTCCGGCGTCGAGGTCGTCATCGCCCTGAAGGACGGCTCCAAGTCGGCCGCCAAGGCACAGGATGCAGGCTTCACGGTCAAGAACGTTGCCGACGCCGCCGAATGGGCCGATGTCATCATGATCCTGGCACCGGACCAGCACCAGCGCGCGATCTACAACGACTCCATCAAGGACAAGCTGACCCCGGGCAAGGCCCTTGCCTTCGCGCACGGCTTCAACATCCGCTTCGGCTACATCCAGGCACCGGAGGGCGTTGACGTCATCCTGGTGGCCCCGAAGGCGCCGGGCCACACCGTTCGCCGCGAGTTCGAAGCCGGCCGCGGCATCCCGGACATCATTGCGGTCGAGCAGGACGCCTCCGGCAACGCGTGGGAGCTGGCCAAGTCCTACGCCAAGGCCATCGGCGGCACCCGCGCCGGCGTCATCAAGACCACCTTCACCGAAGAGACCGAAACGGACCTCTTCGGCGAGCAGGCAGTCCTTTGCGGCGGCGTCTCCCAGCTGATCCAGTACGGCTTCGAGACCCTGACCGAGGCCGGCTACCAGCCGCAGATCGCCTACTTCGAGGTGCTGCACGAGCTCAAGCTCATCGTCGACCTCATGTGGGAGGGCGGCATCGCCAAGCAGCGCTGGAGCGTTTCCGACACCGCCGAGTACGGCGACTACGTCTCCGGTCCGCGCGTCATCACCCCCGAGGTGAAGGAAAACATGAAGGCCGTCCTGGCCGACATCCAGTCCGGTGCATTCGCCAAGCGCTTCATCGAGGACCAGGACAACGGCGGCGTGGAGTTCAAGGAACTGCGCGCCAAGGCAGAGCAGCACCCCATCGAGGCTGTTGGCCGCGAGCTGCGCGCCCTGTTCTCCTGGCAGCAGCAGGACGTGGACTACGTGGAAGGCTCCGCAGCCCGCTAAGGCTGCCTTCGCCACCATTCAGACCCAACGGTGAGGCCGGGTTCACACTTAACAATGTGAGCCCGGCCTTTCCGTCGGCCTAGACTTGTTTCATCCCCAGGACTGCAACGCAGAGGATCAGCCGTGTCAAAACCCGTAGTACTGCTCGCCGAAGAACTCTCCCCCGCCACCGTCGAGGCCCTTGGCCCGGACTTCGAAATCCGCCAGACCGACGGCGCCGACCGTTCCCAGCTGCTCTCGGCGATCAGCGACGTGGATGCCATCCTGGTCCGCTCCGCCACCCAGGTGGACGCCGAAGCGATCGCCGCGGCCAAGAACCTGAAGGTCATAGCCCGCGCCGGCGTTGGCCTGGACAACGTTGACATCAAGGCCGCCACCCAGGCCGGCGTGATGGTGGTCAACGCCCCCACGTCCAACATCGTGTCCGCCGCGGAACTCACCGTGGGCCACATCCTCAGCCTGGCCCGCCACATCCCGCAGGCCAGCGCCGCCCTCAAGGACGGCGAATGGAAGCGCTCCAAGTACACCGGCATCGAACTGTTCGAAAAGAAGATCGGCATCATCGGCCTGGGCCGCATCGGCGCCCTGGTTGCCGCCCGCCTCAAGGGCTTCGACACCAAGATCCTGGCCTACGATCCCTACATCACCTCCGCCCGCGCCGCCCAGCTGGGCGTGCAGCTGGTCACCCTGGACGAGCTCCTGGCCCAGTCCGACTTCATCACCATCCACATGCCCAAGACCCCCGAGACCGTGGGCATGCTTGGCGCGGACGCCTTCCGGAAGATGAAGAACACCGCCTACGTGGTCAACGTGGCCCGCGGCGGCCTCGTTGACGAAGAAGCGCTCTTCACGGCCCTGCAGGACGGCGAAATCGCCGGCGCCGGCGTGGACGTCTTCGCCAAGGAACCCAGCACCGACCTGCCGTTCTTCAAGCTCGACAACGTGGTGGTCACCCCGCACCTGGGTGCCTCCACGGATGAAGCCCAGGAGAAGGCCGGTGTTTCCGTTGCCAAGTCGGTCCGCCTGGCCCTCGCCGGCGAACTGGTGCCGGACGCCGTCAACGTTGCCGGCGGCGTCATTGCCCCAGACGTCCGGCCGGGCATCCCGCTGATCGAAAAGCTGGGCCGCATCTTCACCGCGCTGACCCACGCATCCCTGACCCAGTTCGATGTGGAAGTGGCCGGCGAAATCTCCTCCCTCGACGTCAAGGTGCTCGAACTTGCAGCTCTCAAGGGAATTTTCGCCGACGTCGTCACCGAGCAGGTCTCCTACGTCAACGCCCCGGTCATTGCCGAGCAGCGCGGGATCAACGTCCGCCTCATCACCACCCCTGAGACTGAGTCCTACCGCAACGTCCTGACCCTGCGCGGCGCCCTCAGCGACGGCAGCCAGATCTCGGTGTCCGGCACCCTGACCGGCCCCAAGCAGATCGAAAAGCTCGTGGGCATCAACGGGTTCGAAGTTGAAATTCCCATCAGCGAGCACCTCGTGGTGGTTGCCTACACGGACCGGCCCGGCGTCATCGGAACCATCGGACACATCCTCGGCATGAACAACATCAACATCGCCGGAATGCAGGTTGCCCGCTCCAACGAAGGCGGCCAGGTGCTCGCCCTGCTGACCATCGACAGCTCCGTTCCGCAGCAGGTGCTGGATGCCATCAAGGCCGGCATCGGCGCCGAAATGGTCCGCGAAGTGGACCTGGAAGACTAACGCGACACACCGGCCGAAACGCCGAAACCGCACCTTCGCCGGGGCATCTCCGGGCGGAGCCACGTATGATTGGCCGGTCTGCTTACAATGGCTTGGTCCTGATTCAGGACCGTAGCCGGCAGGCCGGCCAATACCCTTTGCACATCCGTCCGCCATGCTCCACGTCTGCCCGGGCGGATGGAGGTGCGCGCACGCAATCCAGGTTTCAGGGAGTTCCATGAACGCCGTCCAGAGGTTCATCAGAAGCAGGGTGCTGCTGTTGACCGCGGCCATCTTGATCGCAGCCATGTGCTTGTCGGTCCTCGTCCAAAGCCAGTCGCAGGCTGCGCTCAACCGGACGGTTGATGAGAATTCGAGGGGGCTCTACGACATCCTGGTCCAGGCCAAGGCGCCCTCCGGGGCGCTCCTGCAGCCGGAGATCGCCAACGGGGCCGGCGGCATCGGCTTCGACCAGCTGGACTCCATCCGGAAGCTTTCAGGGACCTCCGTCGCCGCCCCTATCAGCCTGGTCTCCCGCGTCACCCAGAACCTGGAAACACCCCGGCTGGACGCCATGGACTACCTCGGCTACAACGCAGGGCTGGCCGGCGCCTCCACGGCGGACCAGGCCGCCGGTGCCACGGCGCCGGACAAGTGGCCCGCGCCCGAATCCGTGCTGACGGACACCGCCAAGAAGTACCGGCTCACTGCCAGTGCCGTCAGCTCGGACGGGAAGTCGGAGCAGACCCTGTTCAAGACCACCGCTGAGGGCACCCTCGGTAAAGCCCGGCTCGTGGAGGAAAAGACGCAGGGTGGCACCAGCATCCGCATCGCCCCGCCTGCGGGGGAGACCGGCATCAAGTTCCCCGCCCCCGCCGGCGGCTCCGAGCACAACCTCTTCAACCTTTCCGTCGCACTGCCGCTCGCACCTGAGGTCACCGAGTCGGTCGTGGCCGTAGACCCCGCGGCAGAACGTGCCCTGTTGGGCTCGGCGGGTGACTTCCTGGCTCCGCTGGAGAAGGCACCCCCCGCCGACGCGCGCGACGCCGGCGCCGTGGGCCGCTACCTGCAGGGGCTGTTCAGCAGCGGCATCAGCATGGACCAGCTGAAGGAAGGACCCGACTTTCTGGGCGTCAAGCTCAAGTACTGGGCGCCCCTGATGACCCAGTACCAGCAGGCCAAGAGCAGCGGCCAGCTGACCAGCGGCTCGCAGGCCGTTCCGCTGATCGTGCGCTCCGGCACCTCGCTGGACCTGAAGTACAACGTCAAGATCGAGGAAATTGACGACGCCGGCAAGGTGGTCAAGGACGTCGGCACCGTCTCCAAGTCGCTGGGCAAGGATTACCTGCCTTTCGTTTCCAAGGATCCCTTCGTATTGTCGTGGCCCGGTTCAACGGACCACTCGTCCCTGCTGGGCAGCAACGGAAACTTCAACCCGGGCCTTTACACGCCCGCCAAATGGAGCACTGACTTTGCCGGCGCCCCCAAGTACACGGATGGCGGAACCGCCGCCAACGGCGCCGTGGACAAGACCGCAGTGCCCGGCGACTGGGTCACCGTCAACCGCCTGCCGGACAAGGCCGCCAACGGTGCTCCCGTCGACCAGACCCAGCGCGATCCCGTGGACGAGCGGTCCTACCGGGACAACCTTTCCACCGGCCAGCAGCAGGCCGCGCAGCCGCTGCCCATGGTCTACGGCACCTTCGACCCCGCTGCCGTCGCGGCAGCCTCGGGCGACGTCAACAAGCTCCCGCTGGGTGGCTACGATCCCACGCCCTTCACCCTGGTCAAGGACGCGTCCGGCAAGGACGTTCCGTCCGCACAGCTTAAGCCGTCGCTCAGCGCCACGGGACTGGCCAGCCAGTCCGCCGGTGCCATCACCGACTACTACGGACTCGCCGCCGCCCGCGGCTACAAGCAGAACGCTGCGGTCATCGACGCCATCCGTGTCCGCGCCAAGGCCCCCGGCAGCTGGAAGGACGCCCAGCCCGAGGTGGAGAAGCTCGCCGCAGAGATCCGGGACATGGGCCTGGACGCCACCGTGGTGGCCGGCTCAGCCCGCGAGGACACCAGTATTTTCGTGCCCGGCTACTCCAAGGACGACGCCGGCAAGGAATCGCCGCTGGGCACGGTCCAGCAGTCCTGGGTGCGCCAAAACGCCGCGGAAGCAGTCACCGGAGCGCTGTCCGGAACCAACATCACCCTGCTCTTCCTGACGCTGTGCGGAGCGGCCCTCCTGACGGGTGCCTCGACGGTGAGCTATATCCGCAAGCGCCGCAGGGAGGCAGGCACCCTTCGCGCCATGGGCTGGACCCAGCGGCGGATCCGCAGCTGGGTGCTTGAGGAATTCGGCGTCGGTGCGGTGCTGCTCGCTGCCGCAGGCCTGGTGCTGAGCCTGCTGAGCTGGAGCATTGCCACGGCCCTGGTGTGCGTTGCGGTCCTGGTCCTGTACTGCGGCGCGGCCCTGTTCGCCGCCCGTCAGCTGCGCCACCGCGACGAGATCGACCAGGAACCGCAGCATGACGAACGGCTCATCCAGGTCGATTCCCCGCTCACCTTCGCCAACCGCCAGCTGAGCACCAACAAGTTCAACACGCTGTCGCTGGCCGTCGCCGTCGGCGTCTTCGGTGCCGCCGTGGGCGGGCTGATCGCCCTCCTCATCGACATCCCGCGGGCAGCCGGCGCCAGTGCCCTGAGCGGCCTGGCCGCGGCCAGCGTAACGCTGCCCAGCATCCTGCTGGCGCTTGCCGGGGTGACCGTGGGACTGGTGCTCACGCTGGTGACCGGCCGCTTCGAACTCAACGCCAAGCGACAGTACCTGGGCATCCTCCAGGCCATGGGCTGGAACCCCGACATGCTCCGCCAGGTGCGGTTCTTCGAAAACGCACTGGTGGGAGCCGTGGCCCTGCCGCTGGGCGTGCTGGGCGCCCTGGGCATCGGCCTGCTGCTGGCACCCTACGCAGCCATCTGGGCTGCCGCCGCGGGGCTGGTGGCTGTAATTTGCTGGATACCGATTGCAACGAAAGTGGTCCAATGACAAACCCGACGAACGTCCAGCGCAGCCGCAGGAGCGGCTCCAACGAGGTCCCCCTGCAGACCCGGGCCAACACCATCGTCAAGTCGGCCGACCACGCCACCCCGCTGGAAATGCGCGACATCACCATCCGTTACGGCGGCGGTAAAGGCGGGGCCGAGGCCGTCAGCGTGGTGGAAGGCTTCGACCTGACCCTGCACGCAGGCGAGATGCACTGCGTCGCCGGCCGAAGCGGCTCCGGAAAGACCAGCATTTTGACTGTCGGCGCGGGACTCACCCTGCCGACGTCCGGCCGCGTTTTCTGGGAAGGTGATTCCCTCGAAAGCATGGGCGACGACGAAATCGCCGACCGCCGTCGTGCCCTCATCGGCTACGTGGACCAGGGCGGTGCCCTGATTGACGGCATGAGCGCCCTCGAAAACGTCCTCCTGCCCGCCGTCCCCGACGGCGAGGTGGACCAGCGGCGCGACATGGCCAAGGACCTGCTGGACCTGGTGGGCCTGGGCCGGCGCATGCGGCACCGTCCCGCACAGCTGTCCGGCGGCGAACGCCAGCGTGTGGCAATCGCCCGCGCTCTGATCCTGGGCACCAGGGTGCTGGTGGTGGATGAGCCCACCGCCTCCCTGGACCGTGCCTCCGCCAACCGCATCATCAGCATCCTGAAGGACACCACGTCCGACGGCATCGCCGTCCTGGTGGCCTCGCACGACCACGAGCTGGTCCGCCTGAGCGATACCCTGACAGAACTGATCTAGCCCACTCCATCGCACCGAAGGTAACCGTCCGCACCGTGACTGCTTCAGAGAAAACGCCGTTCTACATCACCACGGCCATCACCTACCCCAACGGCGTGCCGCACATCGGGCATGCCTATGAGTACATTGCCACCGACGCCATGGCCCGCTTCAAGCGGCTGGACGGCTATGACGTGATGTTCCTGACCGGCACGGACGAGCACGGCATGAAGATCGCCCAGACGGCGGAGAAGGAAGGCATCACCCCCAAGGAACTGGTGGACCGGAACGTCGCGGTCTACAAGGAGGCCCACTCCGCCCTGGGCATCAGCTACGACCGGTTCATCCGCACCACGGACGCAGACCACTACGCCGCCTCGCAGGCCATCTGGAAGAAAATGGAGGCCAACGGCGATATCTACCTCGACAAATACGAGGGCTGGTACTCCGTGCGAGACGAGGCGTTCTACGCCGAGGATGAGACCGTGGTGAAGGACGACGGCGTGCGCTACTCGAAAGAGACGGACACCGAGGTGACGTGGACGGCGGAGGAGAGCTACTTCTTCCGGCTGTCCGCCTACCAGGACAAGCTGCTGGCCCTCTACGAATCCCACCCGGAGTTCGGCGCCCCGCAGTACAGGTTCAACGAGGTCATCAGCTTCGTCAAGCGCGGCCTGGAGGACCTGTCCATCAGCCGGACCACGTTCGACTGGGGTGTTCCGGTCCCGGGCAACGACAAGCACGTCATGTACGTGTGGGTGGACGCGCTGACCAACTACCTCACCGGCGTGGGCTATCCGGACACGGAGTCGGAGAAGTTCCGGAAGTACTGGCCTGCCGACCTCCACATCATCGGCAAGGACATCTCCCGCTTCCACGCCATCTATTGGCCGGCTTTCCTGATGAGCGCGGGACTGGAGCTGCCCAAGCGGGTAATGATCCACGGCTTCCTGCACAACAACGGGGTCAAGATGTCCAAGTCCCTGGGCAACGTGGTGGCGCCGGCGGACTTCGTTGCGCAGTACGGCCTGGACCAGGTGCGCTTCTTCTTCCTGCGCGAGGTGCCGTTCGGGGCGGACGGCAGCTACAACCATGAGGCCATCGTGGGCCGGATGAACTCGGACCTGGCGAACAACTTCGGCAACCTGGCTCAGCGCTCCCTGTCCATGGTGGCCAAGAACTGCGCAGGGGCGGTGCCGGTACCAGGTGCTTTCACCGAGGCGGACTCTGCCATTCTTGCCCAGGCCAACGGGCTGCTGGATGCTGCCCGCGCCGCCTTCGACAAGCAGGAATTCAGCCGGGCCCTGGAGTCCCTCTGGGGCGTGCTGCACCATACCAACGCCTACTTCGCGGAGCAGGCGCCCTGGGTCCTGCGGAAGACCGACGTCGAACGCATGAATACCGTCCTGTACGTGACGCTTGAAGTGCTGCGCATCGTGGCCATCCTGGCCCAGCCCGTCATGCCCAACGCCACGGCCAGGCTTCTGGAGGCCCTGGGCCAGCCGGAAGGCAACGCCCGGCAGTTTGCTGCCATCGCCACGCCGATCGTGGCCGGCACAACCTTGCCTGCGCCCGCTCCGGTGTTCCCCAAGTTCGAGGAACCGGCGGAGTAAGCCACCCCCTGCCAACTAGGGCGGATGCGCTCCTGTCCAAAAGCTGAGACAGCTTGACCAGCATATGGATGTCTTGGCTACCCTGAAAACATGAGCGCATCCTCCATCGATCTTGCAGTTATTCCCGGCGACGGCATCGGCCCCGAAGTTATTGCCGAGGCCCTCAAAGTCCTGGAAAAGGCCGTCGCCGCGGAGGGTGCCGAGCTCAAGCAAACGCACTACCAGCTCGGTGCCGAGCACTGGCTCGCCACGGGGGAGACCCTCCCGGACCACGTCCTGGAAGACCTGAAGACCCGGGATGCCATCCTCTTTGGTGCCGTGGGCGCCGCTCCCGGCGACACGCGCATCCCTTCGGGAATCATCGAGCGTGAGCTGCTCCTCAAGCTCCGCTTCAGCCTGGACCACTACGTCAACCTGCGGCCTTCCCGGCTCTACGGCACGGTGGGCAGCCCGCTGGCCAACCCGGGAACCATCGACTTCATCGTGGTGCGCGAGGGAACCGAGGGCCCGTATGTCGGCAACGGCGGTTCGCTGCGGGCGGGAACCCCGCACGAGGTAGCCACGGAAGTGTCCCTGAACACGGCCCACGGCGTGGAGCGCGTGGTCCGCGATGCCTTCCGCCGCGCCAGCCTCCGGGAACGCAAGCACGTCACCCTGGTGCACAAGCACAATGTCCTGGTCTTCGCCGGGCACTTGTGGAAGCGCACGGTTGAAGCTGTCGCCCAGGAATTCCCCGGTGTCACCCACGACTACCTGCACGTGGACGCCGCCACCATCTTCATGGTCACCGATCCGTCCCGTTTCGACGTGATCGTGACCGACAACCTGTTCGGCGACATCATCACCGACCTCGCCGCTGCCATCACGGGCGGCATCGGCCTGGCAGCGTCCGGCAACATCAACATGGACCGGACTGCACCCTCCATGTTCGAGCCGGTCCACGGCTCCGCGCCGGACATCGCCGGGCAGGGCAAGGCAGACCCCACCGCGGCCATCCTTTCCGCAGCCCTCCTGCTGGACCACCTGGGCTACGCCGACGCCGCCCGCCGGATCGAAGCGGCCGTTGTTGCGGACGTCGAAAAGCGCGACGGCACGGCACGCAGCACCAGCGCCGTCGGCGACGCCATCGCCGCCGGCCTCTAGCTGTACTGCCCCGGCAGGTTGCCGGCGGCTTCGGGCGTAAGCTTGTCTCGAATCACCAAATGCCGCCTTGCAGTTCAGCGCTGAACCCGGGGCGGCCGATCGTGGAGGAACCATGACTCAGACCGCCCATGGCGTCGAATTCACCCGGCAGCCCTCGGAGAACCCGAAGTCCGCCGAAGAGCGTGCAGCCATCCTGGCAAACCCGGGATTCGGCAACTACTTCACCGACCACACCGCCATCGTCGACTACAGCGTTGACGCGGACGGCAACGGCGGCTGGCACGACGCGCGCATCGAACCCTACGGTCCGATTGTCCTGGACCCCTCCGCAGCCGTGTTCCACTACGGCCAGGAAATTTTCGAGGGGCTCAAGGCCTACCGGCACGCGGACGGCTCCGTCTGGACCTTCCGCCCCGAAGCCAACGCGGCACGCCTGAACAAGTCCGCCCGCCGGCTTGCCCTGCCAGAGCTGCCGGCCGAATACTTCCTTGGCGCGATCCGTGAACTGGTGGCCGTTGACAAGGAGTGGGTTCCTTCCGGCGACGGCGAGGCCCTGTACCTGCGGCCCTTCATGATCGCCACGGAGGCTTTCCTGGGTGTCCGCGCTGCGCGTGAAGTGTCTTTCCGGGTGATCGCATCACCTGCCGGCAACTACTTCGGCGGCGAACTCAAGCCGGTGTCCATCTGGATCTCGCGCCAGTACGCCCGTGCAGGCCGCGGCGGCACCGGCGACGCCAAGTGTGGCGGCAACTACGCTGCCTCCCTGATCGCACAGCAGGAAGCCGAAGCCAACGGCTGCAAGCAGGTGCTGTTCCTTGACCAGGCCAACGACAATGCTGTCGAAGAGCTGGGCGGCATGAACGTGTTCTTCGTCATGAAGGACGGCTCGCTGGCAACCCCCGCGCTGACCGGCACCATCCTGGAAGGCGTCACCCGCATGTCCGTTATCCAGGTGGCCAAGGACATGGGCCGCGAGGTGGCCGAACGCAAGATTACCCTCGACGAGTGGCGCGACGGCGTGGCCTCCGGGGAGATCACTGAGGTCTTCGCCTGCGGCACCGCAGCGGTCATCACCCCCATTGGAGTCCTGAAGGACGCCACCGAATTCATCGGCTCCGAGGACGCCAAAGCCGGCGAGGTAACCATGGCCATCCGCGAAAAGCTCCTGGGCATCCAGACCGGCGTCGAGCCGGACACACACGGCTGGCTCACCCGCCTGGCATAGTTCCGGGCTGCAAAGTACGACGGCGCCTGCCGGACTTTGGTCCGGCAGGCGCTGTTCTGCGTTACGGCCTACGGCGGTGATTCAGCGCCGCGCTGCCTTCCGTGCGGCGTTCTTCATGGCTTTGCGCGACACCGGCTTGAGTGCCTTGCGGGCTGCTTCCTCCGACAGGGCCCGGTTGCGTCGGGCGTCGACGATGTCGTTCCACAGCGTGGTGGCGAAGACACCGCCATCCTGGGCGTAGACATCGTACGGGTAGCCGGCGAAGACGGAGGGCGTGGCGCCGCCGGTGAACAGGTCTTTGTTGCCAGCCTTGGCCACGGCGTCGCCCAGAGCCCAGGTGCGGGTCAGGTGGCGGGTGAGGTTTTCCTGCACGAACACGTTGGCGTCGCTGGAACGGGATGCCTGGTCCAGCAGGGTTTCCAGGTCTGCGGCCAGGATTGCGGCGCCGGCCTGGTCCGCCGGTGCGGATGCAGCGTCCACTTCCGCAGTGATCGCGGCGACGGCTTCGGTCCAGTCGGCCGTCTCGCGGAACTTCTTCCAGGTGGGGAACCACACGATGCTGCCTGTGGCGTGATTGTGGACGTGCAGCAGGCCGGTGGCCTTTTCGGTAGCCGAGTGGTCGTGGCCGTCTGCGTCGGCTTGGGCGAGAAGGTCTGCGAGTGTTGCGGTGCTCATGGGAGATCCAGGCTTCCTGTGGGGAACGTGGTGCTGTCATCGGGTGCCAACCCGGGGCGCCCGCAGTTCTATTCCGCCATCCTGTGGTGGAGACGGACTGGGGAGGGGCGGCGCCGGATGCAAGGATGGTTCAGTGACCTCCCATCCCGGCCCCGCCCTGCAGCGCAGCTCCCCGCTGACCCGTTTCATCCTGGCCCCCAATCCCGGCCCCATGAGCCTGGACGGCACCAACTCCTTCCTTGTTGCTGCCCCGGGGCACTCCGCCCTGGTGGTGGTGGACCCGGGCCCCCTGGATGAAACGCACCTGTGCGCGCTGGCCGGGGCGGGCGACGTCGAACTTGTCCTGGTGACGCACCGGCACCCAGACCACACGGCAGGATCCGCACGCCTGCATGAACTGACGGGTGCGCCGGTCCGTGCCGCGGACCCGGCCCACTGCCATGGCGGGGGAAAGCCCCTGGCCAACGGCGAAGCCATCCATGCGGCAGGAGTGGACATCACCGTGCTGGCCACCCCGGGCCATACCTCGGACTCCGTCTGCTTCCACCTGCCGGCGGACGGTCAATGCGGATCGGTGCTCACGGGGGACACCGTCCTTGGCCGGGGCACTACCGTGCTGGACTATCCGGACGGCACCCTTGGCGAGTACCTCGCATCCCTGGACCGGCTGGAAGCCCTGGGGCCCGCCACGGTCCTTCCCGCCCACGGCCCCGTGCTGCCGTCCCTTGAGGCGATCGCCAGGGATTACCGGGCGCACCGGGAGGACCGGCTGGCGCAGGTCCGCGCCGCGCTGGGCCTGCTGGGCCGGGATGCATCCGTGGGTGAGGTGGCCGACGCCGTCTATGCCGACGTCGGACCTTCCGTCCGGCGGGCTGCCGAACTGTCCGTGGCCGCGCAGCTGTCCTACCTGCGCGGTGGCGCCGAAGGGCAACCCGGCGCCGGCGGGACGGTAGGGTAGGAGCCATGCGTATTGCCAGGTTTGTAGTCGATTCCGATCCCCTGTACGGCGTTGTTGAAGGTGAACCGGGCAGTGAGGAAATCACTGTCATCCACGGCGATCCCTTCTTCAATGGAGTGGAGCGGACGTCCGTGCGCCACAAGCTGGAGGACGTCCGGCTGCTGGCGCCCATCATCCCCCGCAGCAAGGTGATCGGCGTCGGCCGGAACTTCGTTGAGCACGCGAAGGAACTGGGCAACGAGGTCCCGGCCCAGCCGCTGTTGTTCCTGAAGCCCAACACCGCCGTCGTTGGTCCCAACGATCCCGTGGTGCTGCCGGAATTCTCGGAGGAGGTGTCCTTCGAAGCCGAACTGTGCGTGGTTATCGGCCGGATCTGCAAGGACGTCCCCGAGGAGCGCGTGGATGACGTCATTTTCGGCTACACCTGCGGCAATGACCTCACCGCGCGCGACGTGCAGAAGACGGACCTGCAGTGGACCCGCGCCAAGGGCTTCGACACCTCCGCCCCGCTGGGGCCCTGGATCGAAACCGACCTGGACACCGAAGACCTCCAGATCACCGGCAGGCTCAACGGGGAAGTGCGCCAGGACGGCAGCACCAGCCAGATGATCCGCGGCGTGCGTGAACTGGTGTCCGTGGTATCCCAGGCCTTCACCTTGCTGCCGGGCGACGTGATCATGACCGGCACCCCCGCGGGTGTTGGCCTGGTCAAGGAAGGCGACCGTTTCGAGGTGGAGATCGAGGGCATCGGCCGCCTCTCCAACCCGATCGTCCGCCGCTAGCCGGGTCCTGCGGGACGGGAGGGCTGCACCCGGGCAGGCGGGTAAAGTTGAAGCCACTATGAGTATCGCTTCTTCGTCACCCGCCGCCTCCATCCCGCCCGTCACCGCCGAGACGCCCGTCAGGGTCCGTTTCTGCCCGTCACCCACGGGCACCCCGCACGTGGGGCTGATCCGGACGGCCCTGTTCAACTGGGCCTACGCGCGCCACACCAAGGGCACGCTGGTCTTCCGGATCGAGGACACGGATGCCGCGCGCGACAGCGAAGAAAGCTACCACCAGCTGCTGGACGCGCTGAAGTGGCTGGGCATCGACTGGGATGAGGGCGTGGAAGTGGGCGGCCCCCACGAGCCGTACCGGCAGTCCCAGCGCGGCGACATCTACCAGGACGTCATCAAGCGGCTGCACGACGGCGGTTTCATTTACGAGTCCTTCTCCACCCCGGAGGAGATCGAGGCACGCCACCGCGCCGCCGGCCGGGACCCCAAGCTGGGCTATGACGGCTTTGACCGGCACCTGACGGAGGAGCAGCTGGCGCAGTACCGGTCAGAGGGCCGCCAGGCCGTCCTCCGCCTCCGCATGCCGGATGAGGACATCACGTTCAACGACCTGGTCCGCGGTGAGATCACGTTCAAGGCCGGATCCGTGCCCGACTTCGCCGTGGTCCGTGCCAACGGTGCACCGCTGTACACCCTGGTCAACCCCGTGGATGACGCCCTGATGGGCATCACCCATGTGCTGCGCGGCGAGGACCTGCTCAGCTCCACCCCGCGACAGGTTGCGCTGTACAGGGCGCTTTACGCGATTGGCGTCGCCGAGTACATGCCGGAGTTCGGCCACCTGCCCTACGTGATGGGTCAGGGCAACAAGAAGCTTTCCAAGCGCGATCCCGAGTCCAGCCTCTTCCTGCACCGCGAGAGGGGCTTCATCCCCGAAGGGCTCCTGAACTACCTGTCCCTGCTGGGCTGGTCCCTCAGCGCTGACGAGGACATCTTCACGGTGGAGCAGCTCGTTCAGCACTTCAACATCCACGACGTCCTGGGCAACCCTGCCCGCTTCGACCTCAAAAAAGCCGAGGCCATCAACGGCACGCACGTCCGGATGCTCGAGCCCAAGGCGTTCCGTGACCGGGTGGCCCATTACCTGCGCGAAGCCGGACTGGTGGGGGAGATCCTGACGGACCGCGAGGAAGAGATTGTCACCGAAGCCGCACCCCTGATCCAGGAGCGCATCACGCTGCTGGGCGAAGCACCGGAGATGCTGGGTTTCCTGTTCAAGGCCGACGACGCCATCGACATCGCCGATGACGCCCGGAAGGGCCTTCCCGACAACCTTTCCGAGGTGCTGGACGCCGCCATCGCCGCACTGGAGTCGGTGGAGGACTGGACGGCGGAAGACATCCAGGCCGCCCTGAAGCAGGCCCTGGTGGAGGACATGGGGATCAAGCCGCGGCTTGCGTTCGGGCCCGTCCGCACGGCTGTTTCCGGCCGCCGCGTCTCGCCGCCCCTGTTCGAGTCCATGGTGATCCTGGGCAAAGAGTCCTCCCTGCGCCGGCTCCGCGCCTTCCGCGGCTGATGAGTGCCCCAAGCCGGGCGCGTGCCGGTGTCCTGACCACGCCGTTCGGGGTGGTCAGGGGCGTACTGTTCGACATCGACGACACCCTGGTGGACCTGGAGTACTCAATGACCACCGCCCTGCGGGAGGTCAGTGAGCACCTCCTGCCCGGCCTGGACCAGGCCGGGTGGGAGCGGTTCGGCCGCATCTTCACCCATGAGACGACGCACTTCTACGACCGCTACCTGGCCGGGGAGCTGACCTTCAACGAACAGCGGCTCCTGCGTGGGCGGGCCGCGCTTGGGCATTTCGGGGTGGAACTGGCCGACGGTGAGGAATCGCACCGGTGGCTGACGGCGTACATGGAAAAGCAGCCTGCATACGTCAAGCCGTTTCCCGACGTGCTGCCCCTGCTGGACGCCCTGGACGGTGCGGGCGTCCCTTACGGAGCCGTGAGCAACAACGTCCACGACTACCAGCGGGCCAAGCTGGACGGCGCGGGGTTGGAGCGGATCACCCATCTGGTGGGGACCGACACCCTGGGTGTGGCCAAGCCCAACCCGGCAATGTACCTCGAAGGCGTCCGGCTGCTCGGCACGGCCCCGGGAGAAACGCTGTATGTGGGGGACAACCGCCTGCTTGACGCGGAAGGCTCGACGGCGGCCGGGCTCGTGGGCGTCTGGCTCAACCGGGTGGGGGAAATCGTGGAGGACTTCGACGACGGCATGGTCGCGTCCCTCGATCAGCTTTTGAAGTAGCGATCAGACCGTCACGGCCGCGGTCCTGTCAGTGCAGGACCGCGGCCACTGCCAACGGTTTGTGCCTGTTTTCAGCCTGCCGTTCCGGTCCGCAGGGCGCGCCTGCGAAGAAGGAAGTAGGCTGCGACGGCGGCGCCCACCAGGAGTACCACCAGCATCAGGGCGATTACAGGGTTGTCCAGCCACGACGACGGCGAAACAGCTGCGACTTTTGAGTGCAGCTCCTGCGTTCCGGCCGCGATTTTCGAGTTGCCGTCGGCCAGCTTGCCGGCGCCTTCGGCGAGTTTGCCTGAACCGTCGTCGAGCTTGCCGTTGCCCTCCGCGAGCTGGCCCGTGCCGTCAGCCAGCTGCGTGGAACCTGATTGAAGCTGCCCCGTGCCCTGGCTCAGGGTGGCGGTGCCGTCGGAGAGTGCCTGGGTTCCGGCCAGCAGGCCCGGATTGGCAGGATCGCCGTCGCCGCTGACCCCGGCGCTGAGTTTTGTGGTGCCGTCCTGCAGGTTGTTGGCGGCGTAGATCAGGCCAGGACTGTCCGGGTCGCCGGGAACGCCGTCCATGCCGACCCTGATTTTGGCGGTGCCGTCAGCCAGCATGGTGGTCCCCAGCACCATGCCGGGGTTCTGCGGGTCGGTGGCGTTGAGCTTTTGCGCCAGGATGCCGAACCCTGCCTTCAGCCGGCCCGCGCCGTCGTTCAACTGGCCGGCCCCGGAGTTCACCTTGTCAGTTCCCGCCTTCAGCTGGCCGGCGCCGTCGTTCAGTGCACCGGCACCGTCATCCACTTTTGCTGCGCCGGCATCGAGCTGGGCTGCGCCGGCGTAGGCCCTCCGGCCGCCGTCCGCCAGTTTGGCGATCTGGTCCTTGAGCACCGCCAGGGGCACCAGGCCCTGGGGTCCGTTGGCTGCGGCTTCGAGCTGGTCCAGTCCCTGGCTGAGTGCCGCAAGTCCGTCCCCCTTGGTGGGATCATTGCCGGCGCCCGGGTACCCCTTCAGCTGGCCCGCCCCGGCTGCAAGCTGGCCAGTGCCGTTCTTCAGTGCTGCCGTCCCGGCGCTGAGGCTGGCGGCGCCGGCGTCAAGCTGCCCGGTACCGGCCAGGAGCTGGCCCGTACCCGCCGCGAGCTGCCCCGCACCATCGGCCAGATTGTCCGGTGCGTTTCCGGCAGCCGTGGGAGTCAGTGCCGCGGAAAGGGCGACGGCGCCAGCCTGCAGCTTCCGGGCGCCGTCGTCCACCTGGTATACGCCCGGGACGAGTTTATTCAGGACGTCATTCTGCAGCTTGGTGGTACCGGCATGGAGTTTGTCCACACCCGGCGCCAGCTGGTCCCGCACCCCCGAAAAGACTTTCCCGGCGCCGGACTGCAGGGCCTGGGCCCCCGCGTTCAATTCGGTACTGCCATCTTTGACCTTGCGGGCGCCGTCCTTTACCTGTACCGAGCCCTTGTCCGCGGCCCCGGCGCCCGTGGCCAGCTGCCCCGAACCGTCCTTAAGCTGCGCTGCTCCGGCGGCTGCCTGCTCTGCCCCGTCCATCAGCTGGGCAGCTCCGTTGGAGATTTGACCGGTCAGGTAGGTGTAAAAGGCAAGGAAGAGGACCAATAGCAGGGACAGGGCGACGATTGCTGTGGATTGGGACCGAAGTCCGGGCCTGGCTGATGCGATGGCTGCAGTGCGGGTTGTCAACGCTGACACTTCCTAACTTTCCGCCGGACGGCGCTGCCCGGTGGTGTGAACCGTGGTTGGTATGGCGTTCCCGTGTCCTCGTGGGTGCCCGGAGCAACAGGGCTGGGAGGTTGTTACCGATCGGTAACTTACTCGAGAGTAACCACATCGACCTGCCCTGGGCAAGGGTTTGGCTGGATTGCTCCGCAGGGCGCGCCTGTGTGGCGGCGAGCCTCGATTTGTGCGAGCCGAAAGTCTCGGGTAAAGTAATTTCTCGTGCTGAGGCGCACGGAGCAGGGAAAAAGCCCTGAAAACCGGCCCGAAAGTGCCATTGGGATATGGTGTAATTGGCAACACTACGGTTTCTGGTACCGTCATTCTAGGTTCGAGTCCTGGTATCCCAGCTCTGGTTTGAAGGCTGATTTCAGCCTCGGAACAGAAGGTTTCAGGCCGGTCCGTCGATTTGAAACCACAGCAAAGTGTGTGAAATACTCACTGAGCTTGAGCAGCGGAAACGCTGTCGAAAGTACTCGGCCCCATCGTATAGCGGCCTAGTACGCCGCCCTCTCACGGCGGTAACGCGGGTTCGAATCCCGCTGGGGTCACCACCGAAATGGTCCCGGGCAACGGCCCGGGACCATTTTTGTTTCCCCAACCATCGCGTGCTGGCCAGGACGCGCCATCACCTCCTGCGGCAATCCGGGCAACGCCCCATCAGATCCCGCCATTTCTTGGAAACGACCTATTACTTCCCGCAGCGAGTGTGCGAAGCCTCACGTTTCCCCCGGCCTGGGGCGGAAGCAGACCATCGATTTGTTGTTTAAAGTGATGGCGCGTTGGCAGGAAAGGTGCGGCAGGTGATGGGGCGTTGCGGGGTACTGCCGGCGGGCGGCGCGCCGGGGCCGCTGACTCCTCCTGTTCGGCTGGCATGGTGATGCTGTGACCTCCCACGACGGGCACGGTCGCCCGGGCCCCACCCAACCGGCCCATGTCCCGGCAGCCGTGGGGCTCCTGGGAGGAGATCCGCGATGGCCTGGGCGAAGTCACGCTGCCGTTGGCCCTGCCGGGGGCAAGGCGCGGCGACGGCTCACCAACGCCGTGACGGCCGCGGGACGGGAGCTGGTGGTGGTCCCGGTGGAACGGCAGATTGCCCAACTCGCCGCTTTCAATAAGGCGTTCGAGAAGGTAGGCCGCTTATTTGCCGGTTGCCCCGCTGGCCGGAAGAGCCGCGGCGGCGTCACGGACCTTGATGAGCGTCCGAAGGTTGCGGGTTGTGGTCGAGGCCTTGAATTTGGCTTTGGCGCTGATTTTGCTGAAGGGGCTTTCCAGGGTTCCTCCCACCGGTGCCAGCCAGGCAAGCGCTTCCGGTCCCAGCCGTTGTTGCTCGTGACTGTCCAGGGCGGCTCCCGCGGCCTCCAGTTCATCGAGGACTGCGGTGTCCGATGACAGGGTGATGTACGAGTGGGTGGACCCGTCGTCGTCAGGATAGGGGCAGGCCGCCACCAGTTGGGCCACCCTGCGGGCGTCCAGCACCACCACCCATGCCTCGTAGCCGAATGCTGAGCGGAGGCACTTTTCGCATTCCTGCTTGACGGCGGCTGCGTCCAGGCTGCTGGAGAGCACCACGTTACCGCTGGCCAGCAGTGTGGCTGCGTCCGGGAAACCGGAGCCTTTCAATGCGTCCCTCAGAGCCGCCATTTTGATATTGATTCCGCCAACGTTGATGCCGCGGAGGAACACCGCATAGCTGCCCATGGGCCCAGCCTAGCGCCAGGATGGCCTGGGGCGGACCCGGCGTCGGGCGTTGTTCCTGTTCTGTCGTTGCCCGCGGGTCAGTCGTTGTTCTTGCGCAGAGCCTCAGTAAGGAGGCGTCCGGCGTTGCAGACAACTTCCGCGTGCAGGCGGCCCGGCTGGCGGGTCAGGCGCTCAATGGGGCCGGAGATGGAGACAGCTGCAATCACCCTGCCCGACGGGCCCCTCACCGGTGCCGAAACAGAGGCGACCCCAGGCTCGCGTTCGCCAAGGCTCTGTCCCCAGCCCCGCCGTCGTACGCCCGCCAGAACGGTGGGAGTAAAGCGGGCCGACTGCAGGCCCTCAAGGAGCCGGTCATGGTCCTCCCAGGCCAGCAGGACCTGGGCCGCCGAACCTGCCTTCATGGACAGCTGCGTGCCCACCGGAATGGTGTCGCGCAAACCAATGGGGCGCTCGGCGGAGGCAACGCAGACACGCCAGTCGCCCTGGCGCCGGAAGATCTGGGCGCTTTCGCCCGTGGCGTCGCGCAGTTGCATGAGCACGGGGCCAGCAGAGGCGATGAGGCGGTCCTCACCGGCGGCGGAAGCGAGTTCAACGAGGCGGCTGCCGAGCACGAAGCGGCCCTGGATGTCGCGGCTTACCAGGCGGTGGTGGACCAGCGCCAAAGCCAGGCGGTGGACGGTGGGCCGGGCCAGGCCGGTAGCGGCCACCAGCTGTGCCAGCGTGGTGGGTCCGGCCTCGAGTGCATCGAGCACCTGGGCCGCTTTATCAATGACACCGACTCCACTAGAATTGTCCATGTAATGATATTGCCGTCTCAATATCTGAGATGCAAATCTTTCGGCTGGCGCACTGCGGAGCCGTCCTGATTCAGTTGGACTATTCAGCCAAACAGCAGTGAAGGGAGATGGCCATGGCAAAAACATTGGCCGAGAAAGTCTGGGACGCACATGTGGTGCGCAAAGGTGACGGTGACGGTGCCAACGCCCAGCCCGACCTTCTCTACATCGACCTCCACCTGGTCCACGAAGTCACGTCCCCGCAGGCGTTCGAAGGCCTGCGCCTGGCCGGCCGCAAGCTGCGCCGGCCGGACCTGACTATTGCGACGGAGGACCACAACACCCCCACACTGGACATCGACAAGCCGATTGCCGACCTCACCAGCCGTACCCAGATCCAGACCCTGCGCAACAACTGCGCCGAGTTCGGTGTCCGGCTGCACAGCCTGGGCGACGCCGAGCAGGGCATTGTCCACGTCGTTGGTCCGCAGCTGGGGCTCACCCAGCCGGGCATGACGGTTGTCTGCGGCGACTCGCACACCTCCACGCACGGCGCCTTCGGTGCCCTGGCCATGGGCATCGGCACGTCCGAGGTGGAGCACGTCATGGCCACCCAGACCCTGTCGCTCAAGCCGTTCAAGACCATGGCCATCAACGTCGAAGGCACCCTGCGCCCGGGCGTGACCGCCAAGGACATTATCCTCGCCGTGATTGCCAAGATCGGCACCGGAGGCGGGCAGGGCTACGTCCTGGAATACCGCGGCTCCGCCATCCGGGCGCTCTCCATGGAAGCACGGATGACCATCTGCAACATGTCCATCGAGGCCGGCGCCCGGGCCGGCATGGTGGCGCCGGACCAGACCACCTACGAGTACATGAAGGGCCGTCCCCACGCGCCTGAAGGCGCGGACTGGGACGCCGCCGTCGAGTACTGGAACACGCTGCGGACCGATGACGACGCCACCTTCGACGTACAGGTGGACCTGGACGCCAACACGCTGGAGCCGTTCGTCACCTGGGGCACCAATCCCGGGCAGGGGGTGTCCCTGTCAGAGGCCGTGCCGAATCCCTCAGACTTCGGCGACGAAAATGCCAAGGCCGCGGCGGAACGTGCGCTGCAGTACATGGGGCTCGAAGCCGGTACACCCATGAAGGAGATCCGGGTGGACACGGTCTTCCTGGGTTCGTGCACCAACTCGCGCATCGAGGACCTGCGGGCCGCTGCGGACATCATCCGCGGCCGCGAAAAGGACCCGAAGGTGCGGATGCTCGTGGTCCCCGGATCGGCCCGCGTCCGGCTCGAAGCCGAGGCTGAGGGCCTGGACCGCGTGTTCAAGGATTTCGGGGCCGAATGGCGGTTCGCCGGCTGCTCCATGTGCCTGGGCATGAACCCGGACCAGCTGGAACCGGGGGAGCGGTGCGCCTCCACCTCCAACCGCAACTTCGAAGGCCGGCAGGGCAAGGGCGGCCGCACCCACCTGGTCTCCCCGGTGGTGGCAGCGGCCACGGCTGTGCGCGGAACGCTCAGCTCGCCGTCGGACCTTGAACCGGCACCCGAACCGGTGGTTGAGCCTGTCGAAACCCCATCCGCAAGCCACGCAGCCTAGGACAACACCATGGAAAAGTTCACCAAGCACACCGGCGTCGGCGTCCCGCTGCGCCAGAGCAACGTCGACACCGACCAGATCATCCCCGCGGTGTACCTCAAGCGCATCACCCGCACCGGCTTCGAGGACGCCCTGTTCTCCGCCTGGCGCAAGGACCCTTCCTTCATCCTGAACCAGGAGCCCTACAATGCCGGCTCGGTCCTGGTGGCCGGCCCGGATTTCGGCACCGGCTCCTCGCGTGAGCACGCCGTCTGGGCGCTGAAGGACTACGGTTTCAAGGCCGTCCTGTCCTCGCGCTTCGCGGACATCTTCCGCGGCAACTCCGGCAAGCAGGGACTGCTGGCCGCGCAGGTGGCGCAGGATGACATCGAGCTCATCTGGAAGGAACTCGAAAACGCCCCAGGCACCCAGGTCACCGTGGACCTCGAGTCCAAGACCGTGGTGTGCGGCAATATCGTGGCGCCGTTCGACATCGATGACTACACCCGCTGGCGCCTCCTCGAAGGCCTGGACGACATCGGGCTCACCCTCCAGCACGAAGCCGATATCACCGCCTACGAGGAAACCCGCCCGGCGTTCAAACCGAAAACACTGCCGGCCAGGGTTTCCTAGGCACCAGGCTTGTCCGGCGGCGGGAGCGCGTCCGCCACGCCCCGCCGCCGGCACCCCCTTATTTCGGTTCGGTAACGCGACCTCCTATGCTTGGTTGGAGCCTTTGCAAGGTGTTTGGGGGCTAGTGATCGTGAGGAAACCGGTATATGAGTAGTGTTCTGACAATCCGCGGCGGTGTCCCGCTTACAGGCCGCGTCAGCGTCCGTGGGGCAAAGAACCTTGTTCCCAAGGCAATGGTGGCGGCGCTGCTGGGCAACGAACCCTCGGTGTTGCGGAACGTGCCGGAGATCAAGGACGTGGAGGTGGTCACCTCCCTCCTGCAGCTGCACGGCGTGACAGTGGAGAAAGATCCCGTTAACGGGGACCTCACGCTCGACCCCAAGGCGGCCAAGACGGCGCCGAGTACCGCCATCGACGCCCATGCCGGCGACTCGCGGATTCCCATCCTGCTGTGCGGGCCGTTGATCCACGCCATCGGCGAAGCCTTCATCCCGGACCTGGGTGGATGCAAGATCGGCGACCGGCCCATCGACTACCACCTGGACGTGCTGCGCCAGTTCGGTGCCGTCGTCGAGAAACGCCCCGGTGGCATCCACATTTCCGCTCCCAAGGGCCTGCAGGGAGCCAAGATCTCGCTGCCGTACCCGTCCGTCGGAGCCACGGAGCAGGTCCTGCTGAGTGCCACCCGCGCAGAAGGCATTACGGAACTTTCCGGTGCCGCCACAGAGCCTGAAGTCATTGACCTGATTGCCGTGCTGCAGAAGATGGGCGCCATCATCAGCGTCCAGACTGACCGCACCATCCGCATTGAGGGCGTCCGGGACCTGGGCGGCTACAACCACCGGGCGCTCTCGGACCGCAACGAATCGGCGTCCTGGGCGTCGGCCGCGCTGGTGACCCGCGGTGACATCTTCGTTGAGGGTGCGTCCCAGCGCGACATGATGACGTTCCTGAACACCTACCGCAAGGTGGGGGGCGGAATGGACATCGGCGAGGACGGCATCCGGTTCTACCACAAGGGCGGAAAGCTGAACCCGCTGGTCCTTGAGACGGACGTCCACCCGGGCTTCATGACCGACTGGCAGCAGCCGCTGGTGGTGGCCCTGACCCAGGCCGAGGGCGTGTCCATCGTCCACGAGACGGTATATGAGAACCGCTTTGGCTTCACTGACGCCCTGATCCGCATGGGCGCCAGCATCCAGGTCCACCGCGAGTGCCTGGGGAGCGTTCCCTGCCGGTTCGGCCAGCGCAACTTCCTTCACTCTGCGGTGATTTCCGGCCCCACCCAGCTCAAGGGAACCGATATTGACGTTCCGGACCTGCGCGGCGGATTCAGCCACCTGATCGCCGCATTGGCCGCCACGGGAACGTCGCGGGTCACCGGCATCGACATCATTAACCGGGGCTACGAGCGCTTCACCGAGAAGCTGGCCGGCCTCGGTGCCGATTTCGACATCACCACCACGAAGTAGAGCGGGATTGTGAAGGAATCTGCCAAGAGCAGGGCCACGTTTGCGTTCATCGCGGGCATTGCCAGGCCGCTGCTGAACCTCATGATGGCCAAGTCGTGGGAGGGCACGGAAAAACTGCCCGCCGGCGGTTTCATTGCTGCTCCCAACCACTGCACCGAAATCGACCCCCTGGTCGTGGGCCACATGCTGTACAACCAGAAGCGGGCGCCGCACTTCCTGGCCAAGGCTGCGCTGTTCAAGGTTCCTGCCCTGGGCACGCTCCTGCGCGCCACCAAGCAGGTGCCGGTGGAACGTTCGACGGCGGGCGCGAACCGGTCGCTCCAGGTGGCCCAGGAGATCGTGGCTGAGGGTGGTGCCATCATCATCTACCCGGAGGGAACGCTGACCCGCGATCCCGATTTGTGGCCGATGAAGGGACACACCGGCGCCGCGAGGCTCGCCCTCGAAGGCGGAATCCCTGTGGTCCCCATCGCCCACTGGGGCGCGCATGAGGTCTTTCCCCGGTACGGCAAGACCTTCCACGTCTTTCCCCGCAAGCGTTCGCGGGTGGTGGTGGGAGACCCCGTGGACCTCAGCGCCTTTGCCGGCCGCCCCCTTGACAAGGCCACGTTGACCGAAGCCACCGACGTGATCATGGATGCCATCACCGGGCTGCTGGCAGGACTGCGCGGCGAGCAGCCGCCGGCGAAACGCTGGGATCCGGCCAAGCAGCAGCAGTCGAAGCATGGCCGGTTCGTTGAACGCGGGCGACAGCCCAACGCAGGAACGGACCCTTCGTGACCGCTGAGGCCAAGCCTGGAGCAGCCCGCACCGTGGCCGTCCTCGGCGCAGGGTCCTGGGGGACCACCTTCGCGAAGATCCTCGCAGATGCCGCCATCGCCACTGGAACGCCGCGTGCCATCAAGCTGTGGGGCCGGCGCGCCGAAGTGGTCGAAGAGATCAACAGCAAGCACCGCAACAGTGACTACCTCAAGGACATCGTCCTGCCGGAGAACATCACTGCCTCCACCGACGTCCGGGACGTACTGTCAGGAGCCGAGCTTGTAGTGCTGGCCGTGCCCGCCCAGTCCCTGCGCCCGCAGCTGCGGGAATGGAAGGACATGATCGCGCCCGGAGCAGTTGTGGTCTCCCTGATGAAGGGCCTGGAGCTCGGGACCGACGCGCGGATGAGCGAGGTCATCAGCCAGGAACTGAACCTGCCGCGCGAACGCATCGCGGTGGTCTCCGGACCCAACCTCGCCATGGAAATCGCGCGCGAGGAGCCCACGGCATCGGTAGTGGCCTGCAGCGATTCCGCCACTGCCGGCTGGCTGGCCAGGAGCTGCACTGCCCCCTACTTCCGTCCCTACACCACGGCCGACGTCGTCGGCGTCGAAATTGGCGGCATCGTCAAGAACGTGATCGCACTGGCCGTCGGCATCTGTGAAGGCAAGCAGATGGGTGACAACACCAAAGCTTCCGTGATTACCCGGGGCCTCGCGGAGACGTCGCGGCTTGCGCTGGCGCTGGGCGGGGAGGCCAAGACCATGGCCGGACTCGCCGGGCTCGGCGACCTCGTCGCTACCTGTTCATCGGCGCTGTCACGGAACCACACCGCAGGACGGCTACTGGGCGAGGGCCTGACATTGGAAGAGGTGGGCCGCAAGATGACCCAGACCGCCGAGGGCATCAAGTCCGGGCAGGCTGTCCATGAACTTGCCGGCAAGCTCGGCGTCGAAATGCCCATCACTGCCGCCGTTGTAGCGGTGCTGGCGGGCAAGCTGTCCGTTGACCAACTGGGGCCGGTTCTGCTGTCCCGGGAATTGAAACCTGAAGGCGATTACTGACCATGTCCCAAGACACACCTGCCACCGGAGAAACGCGCACCACCAGGAAACCGCGCGTCGCCGTGCTGTTCGGCGGCCGCTCCAGCGAGCACTCCGTCAGCTGCGTCACCGCAGCAGGCGTGCTTGGCGCGATCAACAAGGACAAGTACGAGGTGATCCCCATCGGGATCGCCAAGACCGGCCAGTGGGTTCTGGCCCCCTCAGAAACAGCACAGTGGTCCCTCTCAGCGTCGGCCCTCCCGGAGGTTGTGCCCTCCGCAGAAACCGTCACCCTCGCCGAGATCGGCGGTGAACATCAACTGATCGTTGCCTCACCCAACCAGGTGCCGCAGGAACTTGGCGCCGTTGACGTGGTCTTCCCGCTGCTGCACGGCCCCTTCGGCGAGGACGGCACCATCCAGGGACTCCTTGAGCTTTCGGACACCCGCTATGTGGGCGCAGGAGTGCTGGCATCGGCCGTCGGCATGGACAAGCACTACATGAAGGTGGTCTTTGAAGCCGCCGGACTCCGTGTTGGCCCGTACGTCACCGTCACTGACAGGCAGTGGCGCCGGGACCCCGAATCCGTCCGGAAACAGGTTGACCGGCTGGGGTTCCCTGTGTTCGTCAAACCGGCCCGGGCAGGTTCGTCCATGGGCATCTCCAAGGTGGACGCGCTCGAGGACCTGGACGCCGCCATCGAAGAAGCGCGCCGCCACGACCTTAAACTCGTGATCGAAGCCGGAATCGTTGGGCGCGAGATCGAATGCGCGGTCCTGGAGGGCAGGGGGACCGATGCGCCCCGTACCTCGATGCCCGGTGAAATTTCCGTAGCCGGCGGGACCCACGAGTTCTACGACTTCAATGCCAAGTACGTCGAGGATGACGCCGCAGCCCTCAGCTGCCCGGCCGACATCCCGGCGGAGGCCATCTCCCGGGTCCGCGAACTGGCTGCCACTGCGTTCGACGCGGTGGGTGCCGAAGGCCTCAGCCGCGTGGACTTCTTCTATACGCCCGACGGCGAGCTGATCATCAACGAGATCAACACGATGCCCGGCTTTACGCCCAAGAGCATGTACCCGCAAATGTGGGCTGCCTCGGGCCTGGACTACGCGGACCTGATCGACGAACTCATTTACCTGGCCCTGAACCGCAGGACCGGCCTCCGCTAGCGGCGGGTCCAGCCACCGCTGTGTCCGGTGGCTGGGCCTGTCGAAACCTACTGGCTTTTCGGCAGGTTCTGCAGGTCCTCCTGGCCCACGCAGTTCCGCACTGAGGGGACTTTTGCCGCCGCTGCGGCAAGGTCAGCCAGGACGGTGGCAGAACTTATCTTGTCCGGGTCCAGGAGGATTTCCGTGGCAGGTTCCCGGCCGTAGGTGGTCAGCGTCCACACGGGGTCCCCTTCCTTGATGACCCAGTCGACTCCGTTGACGGTGACGCACCGGTCCGTCGTCGGCCCCGGCACGTTAACGCCACAGCGAAGGATCACCAGCGAGGGATCACCCCAGGCCGCGGTTGCCTGGCTGTTGGTCTTGCGCAGCGTCGAATCGCCGATGGTATCCGGGAGCGCCACCATCATGGGTGCGCATGCGGGATTGGCAGCGTCTTTAGCGGCGGTGACGTCAACGTCGGGGGAGCAGGCTGTCAACGCCAGGATGGCGATTGCCCCGACCATCGCCATCCTGGCGGCGGCGCGGGCGGACAGGGGCAACTGGGGATGGTGCATGCCTCCAGCCTATCGCCGCCGAACGCCCCGTCAGGACACGATGTCGGCCGGGCGCGGTAGCGTAGTGGCGTGCCTGAAGACCTCCGCAACCGCGTTGACCGCCAGCCCACCGTCGCCGGACTTTCCGAAGCAGACCTGCTGGCCCGGATCTTTCCGCGCCTTCGCATGGAGGACTCCCACACCATCAACACCGTGCTGGGGCCCGGGGATGACGCGGCAATCGTCGCAGCGCCGGACGGGAAGACCGTCATCAGCATCGACACCCAGGTCGAGGACCAGGACTTCCGGCTCCTCTGGCCCAACGGCTACCGCACCACCGGGTTCGACGTCGGGTGGAAGGCAGCGGCACAGAATCTCAGCGACATCAACGCAATGGGGGCCCGCGCCACGTCCATGGTGGTCAGTCTCACCCTTCCCGTAGACACGCCCGTCAGCTGGGTGGAGGACCTGGCGGACGGGCTGACGGCGGGCATCCGGGAGCTGGGCGCAACGCAGTGTTCAGTGGCGGGCGGCGACCTGGGCCGTGGGCGCGAAATTTCGGTGACGGTAGCGGTCCTGGGAACGCTCGACGGCGGCCGGCCGGTCCTCAGGTCCGGCGCGCAGCCTGGGGATATCCTGGCGCTGGCAGGAACAGTGGGACATGCCGCTGCCGGTTTGGCCCTGCTTGAATCGGACGTGGCCGTGGACACGCTTGCACCGGCGGAGCGTGTCTTCGTCGACCTGCAGAGCCGGCCCCGCCCGCCCCTCGACGCCGGGCCCGCGGCCCGGGCCGCAGGTGCCACCGCAATGCTCGACATTTCGGACGGACTGCTGCGTGACGGAGGGAGGCTTGCCGCCGCCAGCAATGCCGGCGTCGCCCTCGATCCCGCGGCCCTGGCCCGCTTGGCGGGCCTGCTGGCGCCCGCAGCCGAACTGCTGGGGGCCGATGCCGAAGCCTGGGTGCTGGGGGGCGGTGAGGACCACGGCCTGCTGGCCACATTCCCTGCCGGCGTTCAGCTGCCACCCGGATTCACTGCGATAGGCTCGATACATGCACTCGGTACCGACGAAGGCCCGGGTGTCCTGACAGCGCGCCGGCCCGGGGACACCGGGGGATGGGATCACTTTGCACACTAAGGTTGCCGCCAACGCGCTGGCGATGAAGAGGTGGCTGGGCAAGGCTGAAACTGCCTTGGGAAACCACAGCGACCGGCTCAACGCCATCAACATCTTTCCGGTGGCAGACGGCGATACCGGCACCAACCTCTACCTCACCGTCCGCGCCGCCGCCCGTTCGCTGGTCCTCGCAGAGGACCAGCCGGCACCGGTGGACGTCGGGGAAGTCCTTGCAATGGCGGGCCAGGCGGCCATGGAGGAGGCGCGGGGCAACTCGGGCACCCTTTTTTCGGTGTTCCTTTGTGCTGCTGCGGAGCCGCTGGCCGGACACACCCGGATGACATCCACCCTTCTGTCCGCTGCCCTGAACCGGGCGCAGATCCGCGCCTGGTCCGCATTGAGCGATCCTGTCCCGGGAACCATGCTTTCCGTGATGGAGGCTGCCGCCCGCGCGGCCGCCGCAGTGGACGCCGGACAGGACGGCGATGACAGCAACCACGCCCTCGGCCTCGCCCTGGATGCGGCCGTGGAGGGCGCGCTGGCTGCCGTCGTCCACACCGAAGAGCAGCTCGACGCACTGCAGTCTGCCCACGTGGTGGACGCGGGAGGGGTGGGTATGCTCCTCATCCTGGACTGCCTGCGGTCCGCAATCCTGGGCGAGGAACTGCAGGACGAGCTCCTCGACGGCCTGCACGGGTACGACGTCTCCGATCCCCACATCCACGCTTCCATGCCGGACGACGACGGTGTGGAGGTCATGTGCACCATCAGCCTTTCGCCTTTGAACGCCGCCACCCTCCGCCAGCGGCTGGATGAAATCGGCGAATCCGTGATTATGAGCCAGGTGGGAAGCGGCCCGGACACTGAAGGCAACTACCGGTGGCGGATACACGTGCACGTCCCGGAGCCCGAGCCCGCCGTGGCCGTCATCCGGTCCCTCGGTGAACCGTCCCAGATCAGCATCAGCGAACTTGCCCTTCCCAGGGACCCGGATGTTAATGCAGTGAACACCGGCGGGCATGAACGCTGAGCTGGACCTGGCCCTGGAGCGGAGGATCGGGAAGCGCTCCGCTGCGGTCATCGAGAAACATCTTGGCATCACCACGGTCGAAGGCCTCCTGACCTATTTTCCCCGCCGGTACCTCACCCGCGGGGAGCTGACCCCCATCAGCGAGCTTCCGCTCGACGAGGAGGTCACCCTGATCGCACGGGTGCTCTCCAGCAGTACCCGGCACATGCAGGCCCGCCGGGGGACCATCACCGATGTGATCGTCTCCGACGACGACGGCCAGCAAGGGCTGCGCCTGGTGGGGGGCCGCGACTTCCGCGGCAAGGTGCCCGGCACCCTCAAGATCAGCTTCTTCAACGGCTACAAGGCCAAAACCGAACTCCTGCAGGGGCGGCGTGCGCTGTTCTCGGGAAAAGTGACCAGCTTCAAAGGGCAGCTGGGCCTCACCAACCCGGACTTCCTCATCCTGGACGACGACCCCTTCGTGCAGGGGGACGCCGACGCCGGAAGGCTCGCGGCCATGCCCATCCCCGTATATCCGGCCACGGCCAAGCTCCCCAGCTGGAAGATCCAGAAGGTAATCGCCACCCTGCTGGAAACCACCGATCTCGGTTCGCTCGCCGATCCTGTCCCGGAGGCAGTTGCCACGCGAGAGGCATTCCTGCCCGTTGCGGACGCGTACCGGCTGATCCATGCGCCGGAGACGGCAGCCGACTGGCAACGGGCCCGCGAGCGTTTCCGCTTCCAGGAAGCACTCGTGCTGCAGTCCGCCCTCGCGCGGCGGCGGGCCCAGCTCGCCGCAGAGGAGGCCACGGCACGGCGCCCGCTCAGCGACGGTATCCTTGCCGCGTTCGACCAGAACCTGCCCTTCACCCTTACAGGGGGCCAGACAGCCGTCGGCAGCACCCTCGCCGGCGAACTGGCGCAGGACACCCCCATGAACCGGCTGCTGCAGGGCGAAGTGGGGTCCGGCAAGACAGTCGTGGCTCTGCGCGCCATGCTGCAGGTGGTCGACGCCGGGGGGCAGGCCGCGCTCCTGGCGCCCACCGAAGTCCTCGCTGCCCAGCACTACGACTCCATCCGGCGCACCCTGGGGCCGCTGTCCGGCGACGGTCTGCTGGGCGGCCTCGCCGCGGGCAGCGGCCCGTCCGTCCAGGTCACGCTGCTGACCGGTTCCATGCCCACTGCGGCGCGGAAGCAGGCCATGCTGGACGCCGCGTCCGGTACGGCAGGAATCGTCATCGGCACCCATGCGCTGCTCAGCGACACCGTGTCCTTTTACGACCTGGGCTTGATTGTGGTTGACGAACAGCACCGCTTCGGCGTCGAACAGCGCGACGCACTGCGCGCCAAGGCCAGGAAGCCGCCGCACCTGCTGGTCATGACCGCCACCCCGATTCCGCGCACCGTTGCCATGACCGTGTTCGGCGACCTCGAAACCTCCACCCTGGAGGAACTGCCCAAGGGCCGGGCCCCCATCACCACTCATCTGGTTGGCCTGGCGGAAAACCCGGGATGGGTCGCCCGGATCTGGGCACGCGCCCGGGAAGAGATCAATGCGGGCCACCAGGTGTATGTCGTCTGCCCCAAGATTGGGGCGGACGACGACGGCGACTTCAGTCCGGGCGAAGCCGAACCGCCGGGCCTTGACGCCGAGGAAAGCCAGCGGGAACTGGCCTCGGTGACAGCCGTCGTTGAGCACCTCCAGGCCGAGCCGTCGCTGGCCGGAGTTCCGCTTGCCCCCCTCCACGGGCGCCAGGACCCGGACCTGAAGACGGAAACCATGGCCGGGTTCACGGCCAACCGCATCAAGCTGCTGGTCTCCACCACCGTGATCGAAGTGGGGGTGGACGTGCACAACGCCACCCTGATGGTCATCCTGGACGCCGACCGGTTTGGCATGTCCCAGCTGCACCAGCTCCGAGGCCGGGTGGGCCGCGGCGGCCTGCCCGGGACGTGCCTGCTCGTGACCGCCCTGGAACCCGGCCATCCGAGCCGCCGGCGGCTGGAAGCCGTGGCAGCCACCACGGATGGGTTCGTCCTTTCCCAGGAGGACCTTAAGCTCCGGCGCGAGGGAGACATCCTGGGCGCTTCCCAGTCGGGCGGACGGTCAACACTGAAGCTTCTCAGGGTCCTTGACCATGAGGACGTGATCGCAAGGGCGAGGGAAGACGCCCAGGCGATTGTCGGCGCCGATCCGCTGCTGGCCGGCCACCCTGAACTGGCCGATGCCATCGAGAAGTACCTCAACCCCGAGAAGGAGGCGTTCCTTGAACGCGGTTAGCAACGAAAGGGCAGCGGGCCCGGGCGCATCGCGGTGCGCGCCGTGACCCGGATCATTGCGGGCGCCGCCGGCGGCACGCCGCTCACGGCCGTCCCGGGATCACTGACCAGGCCCACCACGGACCGCGTCAAGGAAGCGCTGTTCTCCCGCCTGGATGCCTTCGACGTCATTGCGGGGTCCCGGGTGCTGGACCTTTATGCCGGATCGGGGGCCCTGGGCGTGGAAAGCGGAAGCAGGGGAGCGCATGCAGTGGACCTGGTGGAGTCCGATGCCAAGGCCAGCGGCGTATGCCAGCGCAACGCGGACCTCATCAACGGGGTGTTGGGCCGCAAAGCCGTGACCGTCCACCGCTCCAGGGTTGAGCCATTCCTGGACCGCGCCGGGGAAGCCGCAGCCTGGGACCTGGTGTTCCTGGATCCGCCCTACCCGCTGGAGGAAGCGGGACTGTCCGCGGTGCTGGGGAAGCTGGCTGAACACCTGGCTCCGGGCGCTGTGGTGGTGGTGGAACGGTCCTCCCGCTCCCCGGAACCTGGATGGCCGGACGGGCTGACGAGGTTTGCGGAAAAGAAGTACGGGGAAACCCGGTTGTGGTTCGCCGAACCATTCGTGCCCGATGCCATCACCCCCGATGACCTTGCTGACGCCGCTGCTGTTGATGCTGAAGAATCCGGCGCTCAGGGGTTCAGCCCGAGAAGGGGTCCAGGTCCACTCCCGCCAGGACGCGTGCAGGGTGGGGACCGCGGGCAGTAAGTTCGGCTGTCCAGGGTTCCGGCCATGGCCCCTGGGTCCCCACGAGGATGATGTTGCCCGGATACCGTCGTTCGAACATCCCGGCCTCGCCGAACGCGGCCACGCCGCCCATCGCTTCCCGCATTGCCGCCACCTGGCTCCGGACCAGGGTGAGTGCCGGTTCATCGCCCACGTTGACCAGCAGCAGCCCGTCCCGGCTCAGGCGTTCCCGGGCTTCCCGGTAAAAACCACTGGTGGCGATGTGGGCCGGCGCTTCGGGGCCGGAAAAGATGTCCAGGATGACGACGTCGAACGTCAGGCCGTGAGGAAGTGCGCCGAGGGCCCCGCGTGCGTCGCCGATGATGGTGGTGAGGTCGGTTCCTTCAGGCATGGGAAGGTGCCGGAGGACAAAGTCGAGCAGTTCGCGTTCGAGTTCCACTGCGTACTGCACGGAGCCCGGGCGGGTTGCCTGGACGTACCGGGCCAAGGTTAGGGCACCTGCTCCGAGGTGAAGCGCCCTGAGGGGCTGACCTTGCGGGGCTGCCAGGTCCACCACATGCCCGATCCTGCGGAGGTATTCGTAAAAGATCTCCTGCGGCCGGTCCAGGTTCACGTGTGACTGTTCCGCTCCACCGATGCTGAGCACAAAACCGCCGTCGGTGAAAGCATCAGGTTCGATCGTGGCATGCTGGCCCGTCATCCGCAGGAACCTGTTGGCTGTCCGGCCACTTCCCCCGGCCATCACAGCCGGTCGCGCAGGGTTGCCAGCCGCGTGGCGGCCTCCTCCAGGACTTCCACCCTCTTGCAGAAGGCAAAGCGAAGCAGGCTCCTCGTCCGTTCGGCTCCTTCCGGGTGGCAGAAGACCGGAACGGGGATGGCGGCCACGCCAACCAGCGACGGCAGGCGCCGGGCGAGGTCCAGGGCGTCCGTGATGCCAAGCGGCGCAGTGTCCACGTTGACGAAGTACGTTCCCCTGGGCGTGAAGACGTCAAAGCCGGCGGCGCGGAGCCCGGCACTGAGGATGTCCCGCTTCCGTCCCAATGCCGAGGCGATGCCCTGGTAAAACGCATCCGGCAGCGCCAGGCCTGCGGCGATCGCTGCCTGGAAGGGCGTCCCGGAACTGTAGGTGAGGAATTGTTTCACCGTGCGCACCGCTGAGACCAGGTCCTCTGGACCGCTCAGCCAGCCGATTTTCCAGCCGGTCAGGGAAAACGTCTTTCCGGCCGATGAAATGGTGATGGTGCGGTTTGGAGCACCCGGCAGGGTGGCCACGGGGGTATGCGTGACGCCGAAAGTGAGGTGTTCATAGACCTCGTCGGTGATGATGATGGCGTCGTGCTTCTCCGCAAGCTCCACCACGCGCTGCAGGACCGTTGGTGGAAAGACGGCACCCGTGGGATTGTGCGGGTTGTTCAGCAGGACCACCCGTGTCCGCTCGTTAAAGGCCGCTTCCAGCGCCGCCAGGTCGGGCATGAAGTCGGGGGCGGCCAGCGGTACGGTGGCGTGGGTGGCGCCGGAGAGTCCGATGATGGCGCCGTAGGAGTCGTAGAACGGCTCAAAGGTCAGTACCTCGTCGCCCGGACCGGCGAAAGCGAGGAGGGCCGCCGCGATGCCTTCGGTGGCCCCAGTGGTGATGATGACCTCGGTCGCGGGATCCGGGGCCAGCCCATAGAAGCGTTCCTGATGCGCCGCCACGGCCTCGCGGAGTTCGGGCAGTCCCTTGCCCGGCGCGTACTGGTTGGCGCCTGCTGCGATGGCTGCCCGGGCTGCCTCCCGGATTTCGGCCGGCCCATCCTCATCAGGGAAGCCCTGCCCCAGGTTGATGGCGCCGGTCTGGACGGCCAGGGTGGTCATCTCCTCGAAAATGGTGACGCCCAGCCCGCCACCAGGCGCCAGGAGGTTGGCTCCGAGCGCGGCCCGCTGCCAGGGAGCAGGTGCCAAGGGGGCGGAAAGTTCCCGTGGTGGATGCATCCAGTCATGGTATCCCGGGCTTCCCATGGGGTAGGTTCGGACCATGCGACGCGCTGTGTGCCCTGGATCCTTCGACCCCATCCACAACGGCCATCTCGAAGTCATTGCACGGGCTGCCGGCCTCTTCGACGAGGTCATTGTGGCCATCTCCACCAACTATGCGAAGAAGTACATGTTCAGCCTGGAGGAGCGGCTGGAGATGGCGCGCGAAACTTTGGCTTCGCTCAAGGGCATTGTGGTGGAGCCGGTGGGGGCAGGCCTCCTGGCGGAGTACTGCCGCCACCGTGGCGTGTCCGCCATTGTCAAGGGCCTCCGGTCTTCATCAGACTTCGACTACGAGCTGCCCATGGCCACCATGAACCGCCAGCTGAGCGGCGTGGAGACGGTGTTCCTTCCGGCTGAGGCGAGCTACGTGCACCTCTCCTCCACCCTCATCAAAGAGGTGGCAAGCCTGGGCGGCAGCGTGTCAGACTACGTGCCACGGTCGGTGCACCGGCGCCTGGTTTCCGGCGAGCCTTCGTCGGATCAGCAGCCAAGACGGTAGGCTGGATCGGTACTTCGGCGCTTCCTCCTGCCGGTTTGAGTCGCCATGGCTCTTCAGGCTAAGATGGTACGTCGGTCATATGTTCAACAGGAGTTCTCATTAACAGAGATGCTGGTTCGCCCCTGGCGTTCGACGTCAAGGACCTCGGGCGCAGCCCGGGAAGCATGCGGACGCTGAAGGAACATGTACCCGCACCGGGTGATCTTGGTGTGGCGCTCATTGGTGTTCAGGAAGGCTCGGATGTCGGGCTCGACCTGAGGCTTGAGGCCGTACACGAAGGAATTCTGGTATCAGGAACCGTTGTCGCCGAAGTAACCGGTGAATGCGGCCGATGCCTGGATCCCCTTGCGTATGACCTTGAGGTCAATGTGCAAGAACTTTTCTTCTACGAGGGCGCTGAGCTCTCGGATGGAGAAGAAGATGAAGAGCAACGTCGAGTCGAGCACGATGTAATCGATCTTGAACCGGTGTTGCGGGACGCGGTTGTCACCAATCTGCCGTTCCAGCCGGTGTGCCGGGAAGACTGCCAGGGCCTTTGCTCCGAATGCGGAGTTCGCCTGGAAGACGAGCCGGGGCACCACCACGAGGTCCTGGATCCTCGCTGGGCTGCCCTAGCTGATATGGCTAAGCCTGACCGGCAAAATTGATTTGTACGTGTTTGTCTAGAGAGAAATGAGTTAGCCGTGGCTGTTCCCAAGCGGAAAATGTCTCGCTCGAATACCCGCGCCCGCCGCTCGCAGTGGAAGGCGACCGCCCCCCACCTGGTGAAGACCGTTGAAAACGGCCAGGTCACCTACAGCCTGCCGCACCAGGCAAAGGTCGTTACCGACTCTGCCGGCACCGCGCTGTTCCTTGAGTACAAGGGCCGCAAGGTCGCTGACGTCTAATCGGCCCCAACAGGCTGAACGATGTCTTCAACTGAAGAGCTTCTGAAGCGTCTCGGTGTCTCTATTGACGCCGGGACGCTTCGTCTTGCGCTTACCCACCGCTCGTACGCGTACGAGAATGGCGGCATACCCACCAACGAGCGTCTCGAGTTCCTCGGTGACTCCATCCTGGGCTTTTCCGTCACCGACGCCCTCTACCGGGACAATCCGGACCTGCCCGAAGGCGAGCTCGCCAAGCGCCGGTCCGCCGTCGTCAGCACGCGTGCCCTCGCCGGCATCGGGCGCAGCCTGGGCATTGGCGATTACATCTACCTGGGCCAGGGCGAAAAGCTCACCCACGGCAAGAACAAGGCCTCCATCCTTGCGGACACCATGGAAGCCCTGATCGGGGCAACCTACGTCTCCAATGACATCGAGACTGCCCGCCAGCTGGTCATGCGGCTCATCGGTCCGCTGCTGAAGGACGCGGCCGTACTGGGTGCGGGAACGGACTGGAAGACCAGCATCCAGGAACTCGCGGCCAGCCGGCAGCTGGGCACCATCCATTACGCGGTGGACGGCTCCGGCCCGGACCATGCCCGCACCTTCACCGCCGTCCTAAACATCGGTGGCACGGCCTACGGCAAGGGTTCCGGGCACTCCAAGAAGGAAGCCGAACAGGAAGCGGCAGCCGACGCATGGCGGGTGCTGTCAGGCAACGGGTCCCAGGCGGCGGCCGGAACCTCCACTGGTTCCGTGGCCGCCAAGTAGCCATCCGTGCCTGAACTGCCCGAGGTGGAGGTTGTCCGCCGTGGCCTGGTGAACTGGGTCCGCGGCAGGACCATCGATGCCGTGGAGGTGCTGGATCCACGCTCCATCCGCCGGCACGCGCTGGGAGCTGCCGACTTCATCGGAAACCTTGAGGGTGCGGTGGTGTCCGACGTCGTTCGGCGCGGCAAATTCCTGTGGATGCCCCTGGCGGACAGCACCGCGGCCGCGGCCGAGGATCCCGGCACTGCCCCCGCGCCCAAGGCGGCACTGATGGCGCACCTGGGCATGAGCGGGCAGCTGCTGATGCAGGACCCGTCCGTCCCCGACGAGAAGCACCTCAAGGTCAGGTTCCGGCTCAGCCACCGCGAAGGCATGCCCGGGCAGTTGCGGTTCGTGGACCAGCGGATCTTCGGTGGCCTTTTTGTCACCAGCCTGGTCCCCACGGACGACGGCGGCCCCGGTGGCCTCGCAGAATCACCCCTGCCGCTGATTGCGGAGGAAGCGGCGCATATTGCCCGCGACCCCCTGGACCCGGCCTTCTCTTTCGACCTGTTTTACCAGCGCCTGCGAAAGCGCAGGACCGGGCTCAAGCGTGCGCTGCTGGACCAGGGCCTGGTGTCCGGGATCGGCAACATCTACGCCGACGAAGCCCTGTGGCGCGCCCGGCTGCACTACGCCCGGCCCACTGACACCCTCCGCCGGAGCGAGGCCCGGCGCGTCCTCGACAGCGCGCGGGATGTCATGCTCGACGCGCTGGATGCAGGCGGCACCAGCTTCGATTCCCTCTACGTCAACGTCAACGGGGCCTCGGGCTACTTCGACAGGTCACTCAACGCGTACGGCCGTACAGGCGAACCCTGCAAGCGCTGCGCCGCAGCCGGCATCCACTCGATCATCCGCAGGGAACAGTTCATGAACCGCTCATCGCACACCTGTCCGGTGTGCCAGCCGCGGCCCCGCAACGGCCGCTGGTAGCGGCCGCCGTCCGGCCCACCCCGCAGGGACGCAGGAACCCGCGCAGGGTCAACGGGGGCCGTAGTACTCCGCCAGCCGCTCCAGTCCTTCATCGAGTGATACGGCCGGCGTCCAGTCCAGGAGTTCCCTGGTGGCGCGCTGGTCGAACCAATGGGCTGTGGACAGCTGTTCGGCCAGGAACTTGGTCATGGGCGGCTCGTCCCGCTTTCCAAGCCTGAGCCACGCCCTTTCCACCACCGAACCCGCCACGCGCGCCAGCCCTCCGGGCAGGGACCAGGACGGCGCAGGCACGCCGCCGGCAGCGCAGATGCCGGCAATCAGTTCGCCTACGGGGCGGGGCTCGCCGTTGCTGACCACCAATGCCCGGCCATGGATGTGCCCTATCCGCTCCAATGCCGCAACAATCGCCGCGGCTGCGTTGTCCACGTACGTCGTGTCGATCAGCGCAGCGCCGCCGTCCAGCAGGGGCAACCGGTTCCGGGCCGCGCGGGCCAGTACACGTTCCACCAGTTGGGTGTCCCCGGGGCCCCACACCACGTGGGGCCGTACGGCGGCGACGCGGAACCCCGCTGAATCCGCGGCCAAGGCGAGCAATTCTGCCTGCGCCTTGGTGCGGGAGTAATCACCGTGGGCACGCACCGGATCAGCCGGCCCGGCACCCAGTCCTGCGATGGCGGCGCCCGAATTGGCCACAGACGGGGAGGACACAAAAACGAAGTCGCCGACCCCGGCTTCACGCGCAGCCAGCAGCAGCCGCCGCGTTCCCTCGACGTTCACCTCGTCAAACTCGTCGGCGCGGCCGGTGAAGGAGACTTTGGCTGCCAGGTGGACCACTGCTTCAGCACCCCTGACGGCAACGCCGACCGCCGCATTGTCGGTGAGTGACCCGCACTGGTCCGTGGCGCCGTCGACCCCTGAAGGACGCCGCTGGAAGGTGGTCACGGCATGGCCCCTGTGCACCAGGAGTCCCGCAACCGCCCTGCCCAGCAGTCCGCTCGCTCCGGTGACGAGGACCCTCATGGCGTTCCCGGGCGGCCGCCGGCCAGCACGGATGCAGCCCAGCGGGCCACGCGGGTCCTGTCGATCTTGGCGTTGTGGCGGATATCGGTAGGCTGCGCGGGGACAACCAGGACCGCAGCCACGGATACGCCCGCAGTCCGAGCCGCTTCCCGCACCTGCCCGGCAAGTGCCGTTCCGGCAAGGCCTGCTTTGCGGGCCGGCGGGACCGTCTCGAGGACGGCCGCCACGGCCTGGGTCCCGGCCGGTCCGACGCCCACGACGGCGGCCATCCGCACCGCATCCAAGCGCTCCAGCGCCTGTTCGGCGCCCACTGGGGTCACCGCACCGCCGGGGGCTGTCACGACATGGGCCAGCCGGCCTTCCACCCACAGCCGTCCCTGGGCGTCCAGGTGGCCCACGTCGCCAGTCCGGTGCCAGCCCGGCAGGTCTGCGCTTACCTGCTGGGTCAGCCAGAGGCGGTCGTAGGCTTCCTTGACATGCGGGGCACTGACCAGGATCTCGCCCGTTGTCCCGGCGGTGGTGACCGCCGTGTTTCCGGGAGCGGTGCCGTCAGGCGCCAGGGGGATGACTGCCACGCGGGCGCCATGGACGGGCCGCCCTACGCAGACGCCGTTGCCGGCGCCCGGCGTCGTTCCGTCAGCAGCGTCTGCCGCAGCCACCTGGATTTGTTCGAAGGTGATGTCCGTGACAGCGAGCGCCTCGGTCATCCCGTAGGGGGTGTGCAGCGACGCGGCCGGAAGGAGTGCCTGGACCTCCGCCAGGAGCGGTTCCGGAACTGGAGCCCCGGCGGAGAGGAGCAGGCCAACCCTTCCGAGCGCTGCCCTGGCTTCCTCAGTGAGGCCGCCGCGGGTGGCAACAACGTTCCGCAGGGCAGCCGGCGACGCGAAGACAACCGTGGCGTCGATGGCCGCCACGGCGTCGGAGAGGGCGCGTGCCGTCAGGGTTCGCGGCGCGGTGACGTCCATGGCCGGCGTCACCGACACGGCTCCCAGGGCCGGCCCCAGTAAGGCGAACGGAGCGAACCCAGCCACCAGCCCCTGGCCGGGACGGATTCCGAACGTTCCGGCCACGGTGTCGCGCATGGCGGCAAGCTGCCGGTGGGAGTACAGCACGCCCTTGGCCGGTCCGGTGGATCCGGAGGTAAAAAGCACGGCGGCGGGCGAGTCCGGGGCAGGGATGGCTGCCGGGGGGTCCCCGGCAGCCACAGTGGGGCGGGCGGCTCCCGCCCTGGCCAGTGCGGCGAGGGAGGTTTCAACCCCCAGGAGCTTGCGGCGCCCCGGCGGGAGGTCCTGTACGCTGACGCGCCTGGCGGCCCACCCCAGGGCACGGGCCGCCGCCAGGGCCCTGTCGATCCCGATCAACACGTCCGGGGTGGCGCCCTTCACCGCCCGGCTCAATCCCTTGACGCCCAGTCCGGCATCGGCAACCACCACCACGGCTCCCAGACGCAGGCACGCGTAAAGGGCCACCGTGAGGTCCACTCCGGGCGGAACCATCAGGCTCACCCGGCTGCCCGGGCCAACGCCCGCCTGCCGCAGGCCGGCGGCGAGATGCCCAACGCTGTCTTCCAACTGCTTCCAGGTGAGTGAACGGGCCACACTGCCGTCCGCTGCCATTTCGACGACGGCGCGTCCGCCTGCTGAGGGCCCTGCCGCGAGTTCCGCCAGGGGCGCCCAGAGGGGAACGGAACCGGGGCGCCCAGCCGGAGTGGCAGCTTTGGCAACACTGTCCCCGTCCGCCTCAAAGCGCGCGGCAAGCCAGTCAAAAACCGCAGGTGTGATGTCCCGGTCCTCGGCCACCAGGTGTCCGGCGCCTTCGTAGCGGTGGACGTCCGCATGCGGGAGCCGGCCAAGGAGGTCCTTCAGATACCGGTCGGAGAAGATTGGGTCCCGGGGACCCCACAGCATCAGCGCCGGGACCTCCAGCCGGCGAACACCTTCAGCCACATTGTTGAGCGCGGCGAAGCTCGGGTGGGAGGCATCAACGGGGATGTCCGCCACGAAGTTTCCCACCCCGGCGCGGCGGGATGCGCCACGGTAGGGGGCCATGAAGGCGTTCCGCACCGACGTGGGCAGCGGCGGGCTGGCAAGCGAATGCGTCACCCGCAGGAAAGCGTCGGTGGTGGTGGTTCCCCATTGGTGCACGGCCGGATGCAGGGCCAGGCGCAGTGCTGCCGGGATGGGTGAGCCGGCCGGCTGGTGGACGGCAGTGTTGGTCAGCACCACGCCCGCGAGCTGGTCCTGGTGCGCCAGTGCCCAGCCGAGGCTGATCACCCCGCCCCAGTCGTGGCCTACTGAGACCACAGGACCTTTCAGTGCCAGCGCGGCGGTGAGGTCGCCCAGGTCATTGATCCTGTCGGCAAGGCGCCGGAAAGTTCCCGTGCGTTCCGAGAACCCCATGTCGAGCTGGTCCACGGCCACTACGCGCCACGGGTGCGCGGGGTCGCAGCCGGCCGCCAGCAGCCTCCGCCACAGGTAGGACCAGGTGGGGTTGCCGTGGACACACAGCAGAGTGCCCTTCGGAGCCAGGCCGCGGCCGGAAAGCTCTGCGCCGTTGTCCAGCAGGTGCCAGCGGCGTACCGTGCCCGGCGCATCAGCGCTTGACGTGGAGGGGACATCGATTTCGCGCGACCACTGGGCGTCGACGCCCGGCCACTCAACGGTCACCAAACGATTTCCAGCATGGCGGTGTTCAGGCCCGAACCCACGCCCATGCACAAAACGCGGTCCCCGGCACCCAGGGACTGCGACTCGGCGGCAAGCGTCATGGGAAGGGATGCGGGACCCACGTTGCCCCAGTGCGGGAAGGTGATGGGCACCTTGTCCGGATCCAGGTCGATCGCGTCGATGATGGCCTGTGTGTAGGCGTTGCTCACCTGGTGCGTGACGTAACGGTCCATCGCCGCCCAGTCCCACTCGGGCTGTGCCTCGTGCCAGGCGTCGACCACGAGCTGGAGGCCGCCGTCGAGCAAACCCTTCGTGTCCGTGTGCATGCCGTCGATGCCGCCCACGCACAATTCGTGGTGCTCCGTGCCGGCCCGCATCACGCCGCCCAGCACCCGGTGCGCCCCCGGGTGCTGGTCCGCAGGTCCCAGGACGGCCGCTGCCGCTCCCGAGCCAAGCGTCAGCGTGGCAAATTCGCGGTTGAAGTCGTCACGGGTGGTTTCGGGCCGCTGAAGCCTGGCCAGCGTGGCCTCCTGGGTCAGCTGGGCGTCCTCGCCGTTGACCACAACGGCGTACCTGATCTGCCCGGAATCAATCATGTTCGCCGCCAGGGTCAGGGCGTTGACGAAACCGAGGCAGGCATTGGCAAGGTCGAAGTTCATGGCCGACGACGGCAGGCCAAGGCCATGGTGGATCTTCACCGCCACGGACGGTTCCAGGTTGCGCCGGGTCACCGAGGTATTGATCAGCAGGCCGACCTCCGAGGCTTCAATGCCAGCCTCCGCCAGCGCCTTTGCGCCGGCCTCCACCGCAGCATCGTCGAAGGATGTTCCGGGAGCCCACCACCGGCGGTGCGTGATGCCCGCAACGCGCTCCAGCAGCCGTGGCGGGAACTTCAACCGCTTCAGGGTTGAGGCCAGCCGGCGGTCAAAGTCGGTGGAGCTCACAATCCTGGGAGCTTCAACGCTGCTGACCGAGAGCAGCGCGGTGTTGCTGTGGCGGAAGGTTGCATTACCTGCCAATTCAAGCCCCTCTTCGTTTCCGTCCCGCGTTCATGCGGTGACTGTACCCACATAAACGCAGGCTCAAGAGCTTAACTATGCCTTTGCCACGCCGGAACCTGCATATTCGCGGTGGCGCGGGCGCCGGCTCCCGGGCGCTGCTGCGGGGAAATGTCCGTCCTGCGCAGTAGATTGTAGTGAGCCTTTTCCAGCAATCTGCCCTACCCGCTCCAGGAGACCAGAAAAGCCTTGCACCTCAAAAGCCTCACCGTCCGGGGGTTCAAGTCCTTTGCGTCTGCCACCACGTTCGACTTCGAACCCGGCGTCACCGCCGTCGTGGGTCCCAACGGGTCCGGCAAGTCCAACGTGGTGGATGCCCTGGCCTGGGTCATGGGCGAGCAGGGGGCGAAAACCCTCCGCGGCGGCAAGATGGAGGACGTCATTTTTGCCGGAACGTCCGGGCGGCCCCCACTGGGCCGTGCCCACGTTTCCCTGACCATAGACAACGCCGACGGCGCACTGCCCATCGAATACAGCGAAGTAACCATTTCCCGGACACTGTTCCGCACTGGCGGGTCCGAGTACGCCATCAATGGTGCCGGCTGCCGGCTGCTGGATATCCAGGAACTGCTCTCCGATTCCGGGCTCGGCCGGGAAATGCACGTCATCGTCGGCCAGGGGCAGCTGGACCGGGTACTCCACGCCACTCCGGAGGACCGCCGCGGATTCATCGAGGAAGCGGCAGGGATCCTCAAGCACCGGCGCCGCAAGGAAAGGACGGTCCGCAAGCTGGAGGCCATGCAGGCCAACCTCCAGCGGCTCACGGACCTCACCGGGGAGATCCGCCGCCAGCTCACGCCCCTGGGCAAGCAGGCGGAGGTGGCACGCCGGGCCCAGCGGGTGCAGTTCGACGTCCGGGATGCGCGTGCCCGCCTGCTGGCCGACGACCTCGTCCAGCTGCAGCTCGCCCTGGAGCAGGACGTGGCGGATGAGGCCGCGCTGAAAGCCCGGCGCACCGCTGTCGAGCAGGAACTTGAGGCCGGACGCAGGCAGCAGGCCGGGCTGGAACAACTGGCAGCGGAGGCCACGCCCCGGTTGAATGCGGCCCGGGACACCTGGTACCGGCTGTCCACCGCACGTGAACGGCTGCGGTCGCTCGGCTCGCTTGCCACCGAGCGCAGCCGCCTGTTGGGCTCCGATGATGCCGCCCCGCCCTCCGGCCGCGACCCCGACCAGCTTGAGCGCCAGGCGGCGCGCGTGCGGCAGGAGGTGGCCGAACTCGAACAGGACATCGAAGCACGGCGAAGTGCCCTGGAGGCGGCCAGCACGGCTAAGGCGGAAGCGGAAGAGGCGGCCCGCGCCGAGGACCAGCGGCTCACGGCGCAGCTCCGCGCCGCGGCTGACCGGAGGGAGGGCCTGGCCCGCCTGGCCGGACAGGTTGCTGCCGCCCGGTCCCGTGTGGAGTCGGCACAGGCGGAACTGGGGCGGCTCCGCGACTCGCTTGCCGCGGGGACCGAGCGCCGCGCCCGGGCCCAGGCGGAGTTCACCGAGCTGGAAAACCAGGTGGCCGGGGTGGAGGAAGGAGAGGAGTCCCTGGACGCCGACTATGAGGCCGCCAGCGGGGTTTTGGACGCGGTGCTCCAGGAAATCGCGGATCTCAAGGCCGCTGTCAACGAGGGGGTGCGCAAGCGGGACGCCCTGGCGGCGCGGCTCGATGCCCTGAAGCTTGGCCTTGACCGCAAGGACGGCGCCCGGCACGTGCTGGAATCAGGGCTGGCGGGAGTGCAGGGGAGCCTTGCAGCGGCGATCACGGTCCGGAGCGGGTACGAAGCAGCTGTAGCCGCAGCCCTGGGCGAGGCGTCCGAGGCAGTCCTCGTCCAGGATGGGGCCACGGCGGCCGGAGTAATCCAGCGGCTCAAGGACGACGACGCCGGCAGGGCGTCGCTGCTCCTCGCCTCCGCCGCCGCCAAGCACGGGGAGGACAAGGACAACGTGGCGTTGCCGGGCGGAGCGGTGTGGGCCGCCGACCTGGTGGACGGACCTGCCGGCCACCTTGCCCTGGTCCGGCACCTGCTCAGCGGAACCGCCGTCGTGACCGGCATCGACGCCGCGGCCGCGCTCGTCGCATCGCTGCCGGGCATCACGGCCGTCACCGGCGAGGGTGACGTCTTCACCGCCGTCTCGGCTGCCGGCGGCTCGGCCAAGGCCCCGTCACTCCTTGAGGTACAGGCAGCAGTGGACGACGCCGGCCGCGGCCTGTCCGCGGTCACCGCGGACCTGGAGCGGAACAGGTTTGCCCTGGCCGCCGCCGAGGCCCGCCGCGCCGGAGCGCAGGAGGAGGCGGACGCGGCCCTGGACCGGCTGCACGAATCGGATGCCCGGTTGGCCGCCGTGGCAGAGCGCCTGGGCCACCTGAACTCGGTGCTGCGCAGCGCCGTGGGCGAAAGCGACCGGTTGGCGGCCTCCCTGGCCAGGGCCGGGGACAATGTTGCTGCCGAAGAAGAAGCGCTCGCCGCCATCACCGCCCGGCTGGCCGCGGCCCAGGAAGCGCCCGTTGAAGAGGAGCCTTCCACCGAACAGCGGGACGCCCTGGCACAGGCCGCATCAGCCGCCCGCGCGGCGGAAGTGGAAGCGCGGCTGTCCCTGCGCAGCGCCGAGGAACAGCTGGTGGCCACCCGCAACAGGGTGTCCTCCCTGGAACGTGCTGCCGCCACGGAACGCCGTGCCCGGGAAGAAGCCGCACAGCGCGCCCGGCGGCGCCGCGTCCAGGCGAAACGCGCGGCCGCCGTGTCCGCAGGTGTGGACCTGGCGCTGCGCTACGTGGACGTCTCGGTGGACCTGGCCCGGCATGAACGCGACCTTGCCGAGGAGACCCGTGAACTGCGTGACCGTGCCCTGCGGGACATCCGGGACGCCAATGAAACCCTGGCCCGGGAACTGGCAGACCTCACAGACAACGTTCACCGGGACGAGCTGGCGCGGGCGCAGCAGCGGGCCAGGATAGAAGCTGTGGAAACCCGGTCCGTGGACGAACTGGGCATCACCCCGGAGGCATTGGTGGCGGAATTCGGCCCCCACGTGCCGGTCCCTGTGCCCGCGGAGGAATCGGGCGACAAGTGGGCGGCCCTGCGCGCCCCTGTGGACGGCAACGGCGAAGAGATCAGGGCCGGCAAACCCTACGTCCGGCAGGAACAGGAGAAACGGCTGCGGAAGGCTGAGCGCGACCTCGCCAGCCTGGGCAAGGTGAACCCCCTGGCGCTGGAGGAATTCGCGGCGCTGGAGGAGCGGCACCAGTTCCTCAGCACCCAGCTTGAGGACCTGAAGGCCAGCCGCCGCGATCTGCTGGACATCATCAAGGAAGTGGACGACCGGGTCCAGCGCGTCTTCGCCGAAGCGTTCCAGGACACCCAGGCCCAGTTCGTGCGGGTCTTCGAGCGGCTCTTCCCGGGCGGCGAGGGCCGCCTGGTCCTGACGGATCCCGATGACATGCTGACTACCGGGATCGAGGTGGAGGCACGTCCGGCCGGGAAGAAGATCAAACGGCTGTCCCTGCTCTCCGGCGGTGAGCGGTCCCTGACGGCCGTGGCGCTGCTGGTGGCCATCTTCAAGGCGCGGCCGTCGCCGTTCTACGTCATGGACGAGGTGGAGGCTGCCCTGGACGATACCAACCTCGGCCGCCTGATCACCATCTTCGAGGAACTCCGGGAATCCAGCCAGCTCATCGTCATCACCCACCAGAAGCGGACCATGGAAGTGGCGGATGCGCTGTACGGCGTCACCATGCGCGGCGACGGCGTCTCAACCGTCATCAGCCAACGCCTCGGTGCCGAGGTATAGCGGAGGCCTGCAGGGACACTGGCAGCGCCGGTACCCAGGCGGCAGGCGGCGCAAACGGGCAGGTCAGGTGCGTGCCGGCCGCCGGATCCGGGCGCACCGTTTGTGAGAAGCTAGGGGAGTGAATGACATCCTTCCCATTGTCCTGTCCATTCTTGCTGCGCTGGTGGTCATCGGCGGCCTGATTCCGGTCCTGCTCAAGACACGGAGGAACATCACCCGCTACCCCGGAACCCGGGACGCCAACGACCCCGAGATCCGCTCCGGCGGCAGCACGGCAGTGGCGGACCGCGACGGGACCATCGAACGCAAGGCGCCGGAGGGTGTGGACCTCGAAGGGCTGGACACCACGGTCCCGGACACTGCGGCGGGGCTGGAAACCATCCCCGTGGAAACCCCGCTCCCCGTCGCGGGGCGCCTTACCCGGCTGCGGGAGCGCCTGGTCCGCTCCAACAACATCATGGGAAAGGGCCTGCTGGCGCTGCTCTCCAGCGACCGCATCGATGAGAGCGTCTGGGACGAGGTGGAGGAAACGCTCCTGCTCGCCGACCTGGGTACCGAACCCACCATGCAGCTGGTGGACGCCCTCCGGGAGCGGGTCAAGGTGCTGGGAACCCGGACCCCCGAACACGTCAAGGCCATGCTGCGCGAAGAACTCATCAAGCTCGTGGACCCCACCATGGACCGCAGCCTCAACGTGCAGCGGCATGCCGACAAGCCCGCCGTGATGATGGTGGTGGGAGTGAACGGGGTGGGCAAGACCACCACCGTGGGCAAGCTGGCCCGCGTGCTCGTGGCCGAGGACAAGGACGTGCTGCTGGGCGCCGCGGACACCTTCCGCGCCGCTGCCGCCGAGCAGCTGGCCACGTGGGGCCAGCGCGTGGGGGTCCCCACCGTGAAGTCGGACATCGACGGCGCCGACCCCGCCTCGGTTGCCTATGAAGCCGTAAAAGCCGGCATCGAGCAGGAAGTCGATGTGGTCATGATCGACACCGCCGGGCGCCTGCAGAACAAGGTGGGCCTCATGGACGAACTTGGCAAGGTCAAGCGCGTCGTGGAGAAGCTGGCCGAGGTGGACGAGGTCCTGCTGGTGCTGGATGCCACCACCGGCCAGAACGGCCTGAACCAGGCGAGGGTCTTCTCCGAGGTGGTCAACATCACCGGCATTGTCCTGACCAAGCTGGACGGAACCGCCAAGGGCGGCATCGTCGTCGCCATCCAGAAGACCTTGGGCGTGCCCGTCAAGCTCATCGGACTGGGCGAAGGCGCGGACGACCTGGCTCCGTTCGACACCGAAGGCTTTGTTGACGCCCTGCTGAACTGAGCTGTTGGGCTAGCTGCCTGCCCTGCGGAGCGACTCGCGGGTGGGCAGCCATCCGAGGGCGGCCAGGAGCAGGATGGCGCCGGTCACCCCGAAAGCCCAGCCGAAGCCCAGCCGGTCCGCCAGCAGGCCTGCCACCACCGGCCCCACGATAGCGCCGACGTCGGACATCATCTGGTAGACGGCCAGGACCTTGCCGCCGGAGCGGCCGTTGCCAATGACATCGGCCACGGCAGCCTGCTGGGCGGGACCGAACAGTCCCGACCCGACGCCGGCGAGCGTCGACGCCCCAAGGAACCAGGGCAGGTCGGAGGTAAGCCCGATCCCGGCGGTTGCCAGGGCCGCCACCAGCAGTCCCGAAATCATCATGGGCTTTCGCCCCAGGGAGTCCGCCAGGCGCCCCGAGAAAGTCAGTGCGGCGGCGTTGCCCGCAGCGAAGACTGCCAACGCCAGTCCTGCCGCCTGCGGGCCTGCTCCGAAGGCGGCCGCTGCGAACAGTGGCACCGTTGCCATCCGCACGCCAAAGGTGGCCCACCCGTTGGCGAAGCTGGAGGCCAGGGCCGACCGGTACGTCCCGGCGGTCAGGGCGTCACCGAACCGCATGTCAGGCGCCCGCAGCTGAGTCTCGCCCTGATCCCTTCGCTGGTGGCTGAGCTGGGTCTGCACCACGAAGGCGGCAACGAGCAGCGCGGCTGCGTAGGCGAGGAACGGTACCCGCAGGCCGAGCCCTGCCAGCAAACCGCCCACTATCGGCCCGCACACGTTCCCGATCAGGAACGCCGACGCGTAGGCCCCGGAGACCCTGCCCCTGCTCTGGGGCGGGGCCAGCCTTATCACCAGGGCCATCGAGGCCACCGTGAACATCACTGACCCCGCCCCGCCCAGGCCCCGGAACAACAGCAGCTGCCAGTAATCCTGGGCAAAGGCGCACGCTGCCGTGGACAATGCCACGATCAGGAGCCCGGCAACGTAGACCGGCCGTTCGCCGCGCTTTCCGATCAGGGCGCCGCCGGCCGGAGCAAACGCCAGGCGCATGAACGCGAAGATCGCCACGATGACCGCGGCCTCGGTGTTGCCCACCCCAAAGGTTGTTGCGAACTGCGGCAATACCGGCGCAACAAGCCCGAATCCAAGCGCAATGAGGAACGCCGCGGCCAGCATCACCTTGATGTCCCTGGGAAGTTTCTCCCTCTGCGGCCTCAGCCGGCCCAAAAACCTCGAAGTGGCGCCGCTTGAGCGGGGTGGTGCCGTCATGGTGCAGGAGTCCTTGCTGGAGTGGGAGCCGGGTGGCCGGGCGGGTGCGGAAACATAACCGTAACAAGGCGGATATCCACCATTTACTTCCTAGAGGTTGTTGTAACAGGCCCGCAATCTAAATCCTCCGCGGGCGAAACACGCCGACGCCACACTCATTACAGGACGCAAAAGGCGTTGGCAGGCGGACAAGTCCGCACCGAAAGCAAGAGAGGACGTAGGCCATGGAACTCACCGCAGGTCTCGTTTGGCTCCTGGTGGCTGCAGCACTCGTGCTGTTCATGACCCCGGGCCTGGCATTCTTTTACGGCGGCATGACGCGCGCCAAGTCGGCACTGAACATGATGATGATGAGCTTCGTCGCCATCGGAACGGTCGGCATCACATGGGTGTTGTGGGGCGCCTCGATGTCCACGAGCAACCAGGACAACTTCTACCAGATCTTTGCAAACCCGTTCAGCCACTTCGGCCTGCACAACTTCACGGACCCGGCAGACCTGCTGAAGGTGGGCTACGCGGCAACCTTCGCCATCATCACTGTCGCCCTGATCTCCGGCGCGGTCGCGGACCGCGCAAAGTTCTCCGCCTGGGTGATCTTCACGCCGATCTGGGCAACGCTGGTCTACGCACCGCTGGCCTTCATGGTGTGGGGTGGCGGACTGTTCTCCAAGGACGGCTGGTTCGGCCAGACCTTCGCTCCGGTCATCGACTTCGCCGGTGGCACCGTGGTGCACATCAACGCCGGTGTTGCCGGCCTGGTCCTGGTGCTGATCATTGGTAACCGGAAGGGCTTCGGCAAGGACCCGAACCACCGCCCGCACAACATTCCGTTCGTCATGCTCGGTGCAGCCATCCTGTGGTTCGGTTGGTTTGGCTTCAACGCCGGCGCCGCTGCCACGGTTGAGCAGGCCGGCCTGATCTGGATCAACACCCTGGCAGCCCCGGCCGCCGCGATGCTGGGCTGGCTCGCAATCGAACGTATCCGGGACGGCCACCCCACGTCGCTGGGCGCCGCTTCCGGTGTCGTGGCCGGCCTGGTTGCCATTACGCCGGCCTGTGCCAACGTTTCCCCGCTTGGTGCGATTGCCCTGGGCGTCCTCGCCGGTATCGCCTCGGCCCTGGCCGTCGGCCTGAAGTTCAAGCTCGGCTATGACGACTCCCTGGATGTTGTGGGCGTCCACCTCGTCTCAGGTGTCATCGGAACCGTCGCCATCGGCTTCCTCGCCACCCCCGACCAGGGAGCTGCCGGTCTGTTCTACGGCGGCGGCGCAACCCAGCTGGTGGCCCAGGTTCTGGCAGCACTGTTCTCGATCGTCTTCACCGCCGTGATGACCCTGATCATCGCTTACCCCATCCACAAGACCATGGGCTTCCGCATCTCCGAGCACCAGGAAATCGCCGGTGCAGACCTCAGCCTGCACGCCGAGACTGCCTACGAGTTCGGCGTCGGCGGCCACGGCGGCAGCTTCCAGCCGCTGCACGACATGGTGACCGGCAAGACCCAGGCGGAAGCCCGGGAATCCGCATCCGGTGCACAGAAGACACAGTCAGCAACAGGCAAGGAAAGCGTGGGGGCATGAAACTGATCACTGCAATCGTCAGGCCGGAGAAGCTCGAGGCCATCAGGGAAGGGCTGGAAGCCTACGGCGTCCAGGGCCTCACCGTCAGCGCAGCCAGCGGGTACGGGAGGCAGCGCGGCTACACCGAGGTTTACCGCGGAGCGGAATACAACGTGGACCTGCTGCCCAAGATCCGGGTGGAAGTGCTGGCCACGGATGAGCAGGCCGACGACATCCTGGACGTGATCATTGCCAGCTCCAATACCGGCAGGGCCGGGGACGGCAAGGTCTGGACCATCGACGTCCATGAAGCAGTGCGCGTCCGGACTGGCGAACGCGGAGTGGCCGCCATTTAGCGAAGCCACCGAAAGCGGCAGTTGAAACAGGGCGGGCGGGAACCGGAAGGTTTCCGCCCGCCCTGCCTGTCTTTGACCCTCAGTCTTTGTGCCCGTTGGTGGGCCAGGACGCCGGACCCGCCGAGCCGGCGTCGTACTCCTCAAGGGGCACCTCGCCGTCCTCCCATGCCTTCAGTACCGGCTCGACGATCCGCCAGCAGTCCTCCGCCGTGTCGCTCCGGACGGACAGCAGGGGATCGCCTGTCAGCACGCCTTCCAGCACTTCGCCGTAGGGCAGGAGGTCGGAGGCGCTGAGTTCCGCTTCCAGGGTGACCCGGCCCAGGCTGAAGATGTTCCCGGGCCCGTTGACGTCGACGTCGAACTCCAGCGTGTCCGGGCCAAAACCGATCCGCAGCTTGTTGGGGGAGTCCACGCCCGTGAAGCCTTTGGGCAGGTGGGGCACCGGAAGGAAGGTGACCACCGCTTCCTTGCGCTTGTCGCCCAAAGCCTTGCCGGAGCGCAGGATGAAGGGCACGCCCCGCCAGCGCCAGTTGTCAATGACCACCTGGATTTCGGCAAGGGTTTCGGTTTCCCTGCCGGCGTCCACGCCCTCCTCCTTGGCGTAGTCGGGCACGTCCTTGCCCGCCGTCGTGCCGGCCGTGTAGCGCGCCCTGCGTGTCGAGCGGGTAAACGGCGCCTTCACACTGCTGGCGCGAAGGACCGTGGAGACCGCGTCGCGGAGGTCGCGCTCGCCGATGGTGGCCGGCGGTTCAATGGCCATGATTGCCATGACCTGCAGGAGGTGGCTTTGGATCATGTCGCGAAGAGCGCCGGCGTTGTCGTAGTAGCGGGCGCGTCCTTCCAGGGCGAGGTCCTCGTCAAAGAAGATTTCAACCTTCTCCACGTGCTGCCTGTTCCACACCGGCTCGAGGAAGTTGTTGGCGAACCGCAGGCCCAGGATGTTCAGGACCGTGGCCTTGCCCAGGAAGTGGTCCACGCGGTGGATGTGGTCCTCCGGGACCAACCGGGCCAGCGTCGCGTTAAGTGAGCGCGCCGACTCCTCGCTGGAACCAAACGGCTTCTCCATGACCAGGCGGGTGCCCTCCGGGACTTCCTGGGGCTGCAGGGTTTCGCAGGCACGCTGGCTGATCCGTGGCGGAAGTGCAAAATACACCGCCACCGGGCCTTCCAGGGTCTTCAGCAATGCCGCCAGGGCGCCCGCGGCCGTGACGTCCACCTGGTGGTAGACCGTCTCCTTTTCCAGCAGCGCAAGTGCGTCTCTCCCTGCTGCGTCGGCAGTGTCCGCCGCCACGGCAAAGGACGATTCCACCCGCTCCCGCCATTGCTCGGGAGTCCAGGGATCCGACCCGGCCCCCACAAGGCTGAGGCCCTCCGCCCGTCCGGCAGCAACAAGCCGCGCCAGGCCCGGCAGCAGGAGCCTGCCGGTGAGGTCGCCCGATGCGCCGAGGATGAGCAGCGTCTTCACAGTTGTTTGGCTCGTCATTTTGCCAGCATGCCACCTGACCTGCCTGACTTGGTACCCTAGATAGTCGAGTCCCGATCATCTCCTGAAAGAAGTTCACGGCGCGTGTTCAATTCACTCTCTGACCGGTTGACAGCAACCTTCAAGAATCTCCGCGGCAAGGGCCGCCTCACGGAGGCCGACGTTGATGCCACCGTCCGCGAGATCCGCCGTGCCCTTCTGGACGCCGACGTCGCCGTTCCGGTGGTGCGCGAATTCACCGGGCGGGTCCGCGAACGTGCGCTGGGGGCCGAGGTTTCTGCAGCGCTGAACCCCAGCCAGCAGATCGTCAAGATCGTCAACGAGGAACTCCAGGAGATCCTCGGCGGCGAAACGCGGCGGATCCGGCTGGCCAAGAACGGTCCCACCATCATCATGCTGGCCGGCCTCCAGGGTGCGGGCAAGACCACCCTTGCCGGCAAACTGTCCAAGTGGTTGAAGGCCCAGGGCCACAGCCCCATGCTGGTTGCCTGCGACCTCCAGCGCCCCAATGCCGTCACGCAGCTGCAGGTTGTGGGCCAGCGCGCCAACGTTCCGGTCTTCGCACCGCACCCGGGAGCCACCTCCCAGGAGCTGGACCAGCCCGCGGGTGACCCTGTCGCCGTCGCCCGCGCCGGCGTCGAGGAAGCACGCCAGAAGCTGCACGACGTCGTCATCGTCGATACCGCCGGCCGCCTGGGCGTGGACGCCGACATGATGGAACAGGCCCGCCAGATCCGCCGGGCCATCGTCCCCAACGAAGTCCTCTTCGTGATCGACTCCATGATCGGCCAGGACGCCGTCAACACGGCGCTCGCCTTTGATGAAGGCGTGAACTTCACAGGCATCGTGCTCTCCAAGCTCGACGGCGACGCGCGCGGCGGTGCCGCACTTTCCGTTGCGTCGGTCACCGGCAAGCCGGTCATGTTCGCATCCACCGGCGAAGGCCTGGACGACTTTGAACTCTTCCACCCGGACCGGATGGCCTCGCGCATCCTGGACATGGGCGACATCCTCACGCTCATCGAACAGGCCGAAAAGGCCTGGGACAAGGATGAAGCTGCCCGGATGGCGAAGAAGTTCGCCGACCAGGAAGACTTCACCCTCGAGGACTTCCTCGCCCAGATGCAGCAGATCCGCAACATGGGCTCCATGAAGAAAATGCTCATGATGATGCCCGGTGCGCAGAACATCCGGCAGCAGTTGGAGCAGTTCGATGAGCGCGAGATCGACCGCGTCGAAGCGATCGTCCGGTCCATGACGCCGCATGAGCGGCTGGCGCCCAAGATCATCAATGGCTCACGCCGCGCCCGGATCGCCCGCGGCTCCGGCGTCCACGTCTCCGAGGTCAACGGCCTGCTGGAGCGCTTCGCCCAGGCCCAGAAGATGATGAAGAAGATGGCCCAGGGCGGAATGCCGGGGATGCCGGGTATGCCCGGGCTGCCCGGTGCCGGCGGCGGGTCCCGGAAGAACGCCAAGAACGCGCCCAAGAAGAAGGCCAAGTCAGGCAACCCCGCCAAGGCGGCCCAGGAGCGCAAGGAGGCAGAAGCGCGCCGGGCCAACGCTGCCAAGGCGATGCCCACCGGCGCCGCCTTCGGGCAGGGCGGCGATTTCGATCCCTCCCAGCTGAACCTGCCCAAGGGCTTCGACAAGTTCCTGGGCAAGTAGCAGTTTCGCGTAATCAGGAAGCGCCAGATGCCGTCTTGACCGTTCAAGACGACACCTGGCGCTTCTTCGTTGGGATGTCGGCACCGTGGAATAGGGTTGGGACATGTTCAAGCAGAGGGTAGTGTTCGTGCACGGCGCCGGAGCCTTTGGCGCCGCCGCATGGCCCCGCCAGCACGGCATGGCATTGGCCTACGACGCCCTGTTCCTCCGGCGGCATGGCTATGACGCCGTCGCGGAGCCCCTGGAGTCCTCCTTTGCCGCAGATACCGCCATCGTCCTGGGGTCGCTGGCCGACGATGGCCGCGGTGCCGCCGGGGGACATGTGGTGGCACACTCCCAGGGCGCGATCCCGGCCATGATGGCCGCGGTGGAACGTCCGGACCTGGTCTTCTCGTTGACGCTGGTTGAGCCGGCCTGCCTGTCGCTGACTGCGGAACTGCCGGCCACGTCAGCGCACATCAGCCTGATGCAGCCCCTCTTCGACGTCCGCCACCAGCTCAGCGATGACGACTTCCAGCGCGAATTCGTCCGCCGGATCTACGCCACCGACCTCCAGCAGCCAGCCACCGCTGAGGAAAAACGCTCCGCCCGCAGGCTTCGGCTCCAGGCGCCGTCCTGGGAGGCCCCGCTGCACATTGTTCCCGGCGTGCCCACCCTCGTCCTGACCGGTGGCTGGGAGCCGTTGTACGAGGAAATTGCCGGTTACCTGCGGGAGACCGGCGCCCTGCACCGCGTTGCCGCGGGAGGGCACCGGCCCCATGACTCCCCGGATGGGGACCGGACCATCCGGCAGTTCATCAGCCAGGTCAGCCGGAGCCAGCCGGCCCGGGCGTCCTAGCTGTCCGCGGGAACCCGCAGCTCCGGCAGGTACACCTTGCCGCCGGCCGCCAGGAATTCCTGGCTCTTCTCCCGCATGCCGGAGGCCATTTCCGCCAGGGCGGCCTGCGAGTCGGCCGACCCGTATTCGTCCCGGATGTCCTGGCTGATCCGCATGGAGCAGAACTTCGGCCCGCACATGGAGCAGAAATGCGCGGTCTTGGCGGGTTCTGCGGGAAGGGTTTCGTCGTGGAAGGCCTCCGCCGTCACCGGATCCAGAGACAGGGCGAACTGGTCACGCCACCGGAATTCGAACCGCGCCTTGGACAGGGCATCATCACGTTCGTGCGCCCCCGGGTGCCCCTTGGCGAGGTCTGCGGCGTGGGCGGCGATCTTATAGGTGATGACGCCTGTCTTGACGTCGTCCTTGTTGGGCAGGCCCAGGTGTTCCTTGGGGGTGACGTAGCAGAGCATCGCGGTGCCGTAACGGGCGATCTCGGTGGCGCCGATTGCCGAGGTGATGTGGTCGTAGCCGGGGGCGACGTCGGTCACCAGCGGGCCCAGGGTGTAGAAGGGCGCACCCTTGCACAGCTCCTGCTGGCGCTCCACGTTTTCCCGTACCAGGTGGAAGGGAACGTGGCCGGGGCCTTCCACCATCACCTGTACGTCATACTCCCACGCGCGCTGAGTGAGCTCGGCAAGCGTGTCCAGCTCGGCGAACTGGGCGGCGTCGTTGGCGTCCGCCGTGGAACCGGGGCGCAGGCCGTCCCCGAGGGAGAAGGCGACGTCGTACTTGGCGAAGATTTCGCACAGTTCGTCGAAGTGCGTGTACAGGAAGTTTTCCTGGTGGTGGGCCAGGCACCAGCCCGCCATGATCGATCCGCCCCGGGAGACGATGCCCGTCACCCGGTTTGCCGTGAGCGGGACGTACCGGAGAAGTACGCCGGCGTGGATGGTCATGTAGTCCACGCCTTGCTCGCACTGTTCAATGACGGTGTCGCGGAAGATCTCCCAGGTCAGCGCGTTGGCTTCGCCGTTCACCTTTTCCAGGGCCTGGTAGATCGGCACGGTGCCGATCGGCACGGGGGAGTTGCGGATGATCCACTCGCGGGTCGTGTGGATGTCGTCGCCCGTGGACAGGTCCATGACGGTGTCGGCGCCCCACTGGGTGGCCCACTGCAGCTTGTCCACTTCCTCCGCGATGGAGCTGGTCACGGCGGAGTTGCCGATGTTGGCGTTGATCTTCACCAGGAAGGCCTTGCCGATGATCATCGGCTCGGATTCAGGGTGGTTGATGTTGTTGGGGATAATGGCGCGGCCTGCGGCCACCTCGCTCCTGACCAGTTCAACGTCGCAGTTTTCGCGCAGCGCCACAAAGCGCATCTCCTGCGTGATGATGCCCTGCCGGGCATAGTGCATCTGCGTCACTGTCCTGCCGTCGACGGCGCGGCGGGGCTCCGGCTGTCCGCCCTTCCACTCCGCGGAGGCGGCACCGCGGCGCACGGCGGAGCGGCCGTCGTCGAGCAGGTTGCGCTCCCGGCCGCTGTAGGGCTCGGTGTCCCCCCGCGCCGCGATCCACTCCGAGCGGAAGGGCTGCAGGCCGCGCACGGGGTCGCTTCCGGGCCCCGCGGTCCGGTAGGTCCGGAACGGCGGGTTTTCCTGGCCGTTGGGTGACGGCTCCAGGGCAATTTCCGTCACCGGCACCCGGATTCCCGCCTTTTCGTCCTCGACGTAGGCGAGTGAATGGGACTTCAGTGACTGGGTTACGGGCTGTTCCGATGCGTCCCCGGGATCGCCCGCGGACTGCAGGAGGTCAGGGTTCAGCTGGGTGTTTTGTGTACTCAAGGGAATACTCACTTCCTTCGCCGGCATTATCCGGACAGGTTCAACGGTCGCAGGCTGCAACAGCCCGATCTCAGCCCCTGCAAGGGCACCCGTGTGGTCAGGAACGAAGCTACCACAGGCTCCTGGACGAGGCTTGTCACAATTGCGGTGCTAGCCTGACCGGGCATCGAAAGGAGCCCCATGGCAGACATCATCCACTTCCGCGGGCCCGTCCTGGCCGCCGCGGACCAGGTACGGCACGGGCTGTGGTCCGTGGACGGAAGGCTCACCTTCAGCAAGCCCGCAACCCATCCGGGCAGGGTGCTCGACGGATGGGTGCTGCCGGGCTTCGTGGACGCGCACTGCCATATCGGGCTGGGGGCCGCCGGCCCGGTGGATCCGCCTGTTGCCAGGGAACAGGCACTGGCCGACCTCACCGCCGGAACCCTGCTGGTCCGTGACGCGGGGTCCCCTGCCGATACCCGCTGGATGCAGGGCGGAACGGAGTTCCCGGTGCTGGTCCGCGCCGGGCGGCACATCGCCCGTACCCGCCGCTATCTGCGGGGCTTCGCGGAGGAGGTGGAGCCTGAGGGCCTCGTGGAGGCCGTGCGCAAGCAGGCACGCGACGGCGACGGCTGGGTCAAGCTGGTGGGGGACTGGATCGACCGCAGCGCCGGCGACCTGGCGCCTTCCTTTCCTGCCGCCGTCGTACGTGATGCCGTCCAGGCGGCCCACGACGAAGGTGCCCGGGTGACCGCCCACTGCTTTGCCGAAGACACCCTGGACCAGATGCTGGACGCAGGGATCGACTGCATCGAGCACGCCACCGGACTCCTGCCGCGGCACCTGCCCCGGTTCGCCGAACAGGGCGTACCGATCGTTCCCACGCTGATCAACATTGCCACCTTCCCGGACATTGCGGCGCAGGCCGACGCCAAGTTCCCCCGCTATGCGGCCCACATGCGGGCCTTGTGGGAACGGAGGCTGGAGCGGGTGGCGGAGGCCCATGCCGCCGGCGTGCGTATTTTTGCCGGCACGGATGCGGGCAGCGTGATCCGGCACGGCCGGATTGCCGACGAGATCCTTGCCCTGCACGGCGCCGGCCTCCCCATGGCTGCAGCCCTTGACGCGGCCTGCTGGGCAGCGCGCGCCTGGCTGGGGGCGGACGGCCTGGGGGAAGGGGCGCGCGCCGACGTCGTGGTGTGCCGGGAAGATCCACGGGCGGTGCCCGGGACGATCAAGGCCCTGGAACACGTGGTGCTGGGCGGACGCATCATCCGCTGACCCACGGCGCTGCGGGGACTTGGAATAAATTGAAGCTTCAAGTAATTTTAATGGGTGACAGGCCGCCAATGGGACGGCCTCCAACGCAAGGAGCCTTCACGTGACTAGAGCATCCAGCACCCGGGATCTTCTTCCCGCCGACCTCGCCATGGGCACGGTGATGCTCAAGGTGGGCGACATGAAGGTTATGACCGACTACTACCAGCGGGCGCTTGGCCTTGAGGTGGTGGCCGAGCAGGACGGCGGCCTCTATTTCGGCAGGCTCGGCCGGCCGCTGGTCCACCTGGCGCCCGCGCCCGGGCTGCACCTTCCCGGCAGGGGGGAGGCGGGCCTGTTCCATACCGCCCTGCTGTTCGAGGACCAGGCGTCCCTTGCCGCCACCGTCGCAACGGCCGCGCAGTACGAGCCCCGGTCCTTCACCGGGAGTGCCGACCACCTGGTGAGCGAGGCCTTCTACTTCACCGATCCCGAAGGAAACGGCATTGAGTTGTACTGGGACCGGCCGCGCAGCAACTGGTCCTGGAACGGGACTGACGTGGTCATGGACAGCCTGGCCCTGCCGCCCCAGCGCTACCTTGAGCAGCACCTGACCGAGCAGTCCCTGGAAGGCCAGCGGCAAACATCCGCTGGCGTGGGCCACGTGCACCTCCAGGTGGGCGACGTCCAGACCGCCCGGGACTTCTACGTGGGAACACTGGGCTTCGAGAAGACGGCGGGCTGGCACGGGCAGGCGCTGTTCGTTTCCGCGGGCCGCTACCACCACCACATGGCCATGAACGTCTGGAACAGCCGCGGCGCCGGCCCCCGCAAGGACACCCTTGGGCTGGGTGAGGTGCTCATCGAAGTTCCCTCGGGTGACGACGTCGGCGCACTGGCTGACCGGCTCAAGGTCGCCGGGGTGCCCTCGCACCACACGGGAGCCGAGCTCCGCTTCGAAGACCCGTGGCGCAACCGGATCCGGGTGGCCGTCCACTGAGCCACCGCGCTGCCGGCGGCGTCCGGCCCCAGGACCGTTGCGTGCGCCGGCAGCTTCGCAGCTACTAGGCTGATCCCGTACGGACGGGCAGCACGCAGTGCCCGGCACGCAGTTCCGCCAACGGAAGAAGGGCACACGCCATGGGCTTCACCGAAATTTTTGTTGCCACCCATGACGCCGCGCTGAAACGCGCCGGCATCCTCGACGAAGGACGCGCCTCCGCGGAAAGCGCCCCCGCCGGCCAGGCTGTGCGCATCCAGGGAATCAGTGACTTCGAGGTGGAGCAGCTCGGCGACCTTGCCGGCACTGCCGTTCACGCCGCCGGGGCCGATTATGAGTTGACCATGGTGGACGTGGCCAGCGATTCCCTCCTTGCCGTGCCGCCGGCGATGGTGCGCGCCCTCGCGGACCTGCTCTCCTACGAGACCGAAGGCGAAGGCAACGTCCTGGATGACGTCGCCGTCCACTGGGCCGCCCAGGAAGACATGCCGTTCGGTGCCGGACAGGCCAGGACCTACGTGCAGCAACTGGCGCAGCTTGCGGCCGGAATCAATGATTCGGAGCGGACGGGACTGTACGTCTGGTCGGCCTGAAGCGCCGGACGCCCCCAAAGTCGAAATAACGCCACTCGTCTGGCACAATAGACAGGTACTCGATCTGCGCGGCCCCTCTCTCCGCGTCCGGATCCTGTCCTTCGAACCCGCAAGTACGGCCCGCCCCACGGGTGCAGAAAGCCGGGTTCACCCCTTTTTCTGAAACAGGAGTGACCACAAAAGTGGCCGTAAAGATTCGCCTTAAGCGCTTCGGCAAGATGCGCGCCCCGTACTACCGCATCGTCGTTGCGGACTCACGCACCAAGCGTGATGGCCGTGCCATCGAGGAAATCGGCAAGTACCACCCCACCGAAGAGCCCTCATTCATCGAGGTCAACTCCGAGCGTGCACAGTACTGGCTGTCCGTCGGCGCCCAGCCGTCCGAGCAGGTCGCCGCGATCCTGAAGATCACCGGTGACTGGCAGAAGTTCAAGGGCCTGCCGGGCCAGGAAGGCACCCTCAAGACCAAGGTCGAGAAGGAAGCCTTCGTTGCACCGGAGAAGGGCTCCGTCATCATCCCGGAAGCCATCACCAAGAAGGCATCCAAGTCTGACGCTGCCGAGGCCCCGGCCGACGCCGAAGCTGAGACCACCGAGGCTGAGTAGATTGCTGGCAGAAGCGCTGGAGCACCTGGTCCGGGGAATCGTTGATTCCCCGGATGACGTCAAGGTCAGTTCCAAGAGCAACCGCCGCGGGGACACCCTCGAGGTGCGCGTTCACCAGGACGACCTGGGACGGGTGATCGGCCGCCAGGGCCGCACGGCGCGCGCATTGCGCACCGTGGTGGCGGCACTGGCCGGCGGCGAACCGGTGAGGGTCGACGTCGTCGACACCGACCGCCGCCGCTGAGCGCTCGGCAACACTTAGTTCTGCTCCGGCCCCTCCACCACCTGGTGGAGGGGCCGGACTGCTTTGATCAACACAGTGCTTCACCACAAACCACCACAACCCGGAACAGAGGAACAGATGCAGCTTCAGGTGGCACGGATTGGCAAGCCGCACGGCATTCGCGGGGAAGTCACGGTCCAGGTGCTGACCGACGCCCCGGAGGACAGGTTTGTCCCCGGCACGGAGTTCGTGGTTGAACCTGCCGCGTCCGGACCCCTGACCGTCAGCAGTGCCCGCTGGAACAAGGACATCCTGCTGCTGGGCTTCGAGGAAGTGGCGGACCGCAACAGGGCCGAGACCCTCCGCGGTGCCAAGCTCTTCATCGAAACCGAAGAACTCGACGAGGACGACGACGAGGGCTGGTACGAGCACGAACTCGTCGGACTGGAGGCCCGGGTCGGCTCGCAGGTGGTGGGCAAGGTAACGGCGCTGAACACGATGCCGGTCCAGGATCTGCTCATGGTCACAACCCCCGGCGGCGAGGAAATCCTCATCCCCTTCGTGGAGCAGATCGTGCCCGAGGTCAACATCGAGGACGGCTTCATCCTCCTCACCCCGCCGGACGGACTCTTCGAACTCAACTCCGACGACGCAGGCGCCCCGGAAGAGGAAGGCACGGACTAGATGCGGATCGACGTCGTCAGCATCTTTCCCGAATACCTTGCCCCTCTGGAGCTTTCGCTGATCGGCAAGGCACGCCAGGACGGAATCCTGGACCTGCACGTCCACGACCTGCGCGGCTTCACCACGGACAAGCACCGTTCCGTGGATGACACCCCGTACGGCGGCGGCGCCGGCATGGTCATGAAGCCCGAACCCTGGGCCCAGGCACTCACCGCCGTGGCCGAAGGACGCCCGGACCCGCAGCGCAAACCCGTGCTGATCGTTCCGTCACCGGCAGGGGAGCGGTTCACCCAGGCCCTTGCCTACGAACTGGCAGAGGAGCAGCACCTCGCGTTCGCCTGCGGGCGGTACGAGGGCATCGATGAACGCGTCATCGAATGGGCCCAGGAACACTTCACCGTCCGTCCCGTAAGCCTGGGAGACTATGTTCTCAACGGCGGGGAAGTGGCCGTCCTGGCCATGGTGGAGGCCATTGGACGCCTGCTTCCCGGCGTGGTGGGCAACCCCGAGTCCCTGGTCGAGGAGTCCCACTCCGACGGCCTCCTGGAGTACCCCGTTTACACCAAGCCCTCCGTGTGGCGGGACCGCGAGGTGCCGCCGGTGCTCCTCAGCGGCAACCACGGCAGGATTGCGCAGTGGCGCCGGCACGAACAGTACCGCCGGACTGCGGAGCGCCGCCCGGACCTCCTGCAGGGGTTCGACGCCGGCAGCCTGCCCCGCGCCGACCGCACAGAATTGCACAATCTGGGGTACGACGTCGTGGACGGCCGCCTGGTACACCGCGCGGAAGCAGGCACCGCGCAACGGGATTAGTGCCGCGGAATTGGCGTAACCCTGCTGCTGTGGCAAAATTAACGCTTGTGTGTCTGCTGGGTCCGCACCTGCCACAGGGGGTAGCGCGGCCAACAGCCGGACAACCGGCCCCATCAAACCATGAAGCGGCCGGACCACTTTACTTCGGCGGTAATACCCGGCCTGCTCTCCAGCAGCCGGGCTTGCCTGCCGTGACCCAAAGTGAATGACCTGTGGCGTTCACCAGGAGTGCAATCATGCATATTCTCGATTCCGTCGATGCAGCTTCGCTGCGCAACGATGTTCCCGAATTCCGCGCGGGTGACACCCTCAAGGTGCACGTGAACATCATCGAAGGCAAGAACACCCGTGTCCAGGTCTTCCAGGGCTTCGTCCTTGGCCGCCAGGGCGATGGCGTGCGCGAGACCTTCACCGTCCGCAAGGTTTCCTTCGGTGTCGGAGTGGAGCGTACCTTCCCGGTGCACTCCCCGATCATCGAAAAGATCGAGGTTGTCACCAAGGGTGACGTCCGCCGCGCCAAGCTCTACTACATGCGCGCACTGCGCGGTAAGGCTGCGAAGATCAAGGAAAAGCGCGACTTCAGCTCCGCCAAGTAATTCCTGCCCGGACTTACTGCCAGGCCGGAGCGCGGCCGTAGCCGGCAAGCGCCGGAGCAATGCACCAGCGCCAGGATACGGACCATGCACCAGACAAAACGCCAGCCCCGCAAAACGGGCTGGCGTTTTGTCTTTCTGGCCCTGGTCCTCGCCGTAGCCATCAGCGGACTGGTCCGGTCATTGTGGCTTGACGTCTACTTCATCCCGTCGGAGTCCATGGAGCCGCTCCTGGAAGGCGGGGACCGCATCCTGGTATCGAGGACGGACTTCCAGTCCGAACCCATCCGACATGGGGATGTTGTGGTTTTTGACGGCCGCGGCAGCTTTGCCCCGCTTAACAGCGGCAAGGGCCCAGTGGTGGACGGCGCAGCCTCCGCCCTGCAGTGGCTCGGGCTCACCGGCAGCGACACAACCTACGTCAAACGGGTTATCGGCCTTCCCGGCGATACAGTGGCCTGCTGCGACTCCGGCGGGAAGGTGACGGTCAACGGGTCAGCCCTGGACGAGCCGTACATCTTCCCCGGCGACGCGCCCAGCACCCAGAAGTTCAGCACCGTTGTGCCGGACGGCAGGCTATGGCTGATGGGCGACCACCGCTCGGTGTCCGCCGATTCCCGCAGCCTGCTCGGCGCACCCGGCGGTGGGCTGGTACCGGTGGACCGGGTGATCGGCAGGCCGGTCCAGATCCTCTGGCCGCTTGATAGATTTGCTCCAGTAGCACGGCCGCCCGCAGCGGGGCCACCAACACAGAACGGACGGTAAATGCCCGAGAACAACGCGGGGAACCCTGAACCCCGCCACGACGGCGCTTCCGAGAGGCCGGCCGTTCCAGCTTCGTCCGCGTCCGATGCGGACGTGCAGGAAGCCGCGCCCGCCAAGCGGCGCAGACGGACAGCGGCCAAGGCGCCAGGCAATCCCTTGCTGGGATGGCTGAGGGAGATCGCCACCGTCGTGGTTATTGCCGTGGTGCTGTCCTTCCTCATCAAGACATTCCTGTTCCGCGCCTTCTTCATTCCCTCGGAATCCATGGTCAACACGTTGGACGTGGATGACCGGATCTTCGTCAACCTCCTGGTGCCGGAGCCCTTTGCGCTCAGCCGGGGAGACGTTGTGGTGTTCCGCGACACCAAGGGCTGGCTGCCTCCGGCACCCGCCAAGACGCAGGGGCCGTTCACCTGGGTCCAGGACGGGCTGACGTTCGTTGGGCTCCTGCCGGACAACTCGGAGCAGCATCTGGTGAAGCGGGTCATCGGGCTGCCCGGCGACCATGTGGTCTGCTGCGACGCCGGCGGTAAACTGACCATCAACGGGACCGCCATCGACGAGACGTACATCAACCCCGCTGAAGTTCCGCAGGTCCGCAACTTTGACGTCACCGTCCCGGAAGGCAAGGTGTGGGTTATGGGTGACAACCGGAACCACTCGGCCGATTCCCGCGCGCACATGGAGACGGACGGCGGATTCATCGACCTCAAGGACCTCGAAGGCAAGGCTGCCGTTATCGCATGGCCCCTGAACAGGATCAAGACCCTGGACAACTACCCGGACGTGTTCAAGAACGTCCCTGCGGCCCGCTGACCATGTCCACCGCTGTACAGGCGTCTCCCGCGGCGAAGGCTCGCGCCGGCTCCAAGCCGGTGCCGCGTGGTGGCAAGGCGCCCACCCTGCGGCATGAGCGCACTTTCAAGGCCCAGGGCGTACGGTTCCTCGCCGGCGTGGATGAAGTAGGCCGCGGCGCCCTGGCCGGACCTGTCAGCGTGGGAATCGCCGTCGTTGACCTGGAACGGCAAAAGCCGCTGGCCGGCGTGCGTGACAGCAAACTCCTCACCCCGGGAGAACGGCAACGGCTGGATCCGCTGGTTCGGCGGTGGAGCGTCGCCTCGGCCGTGGGACACGCCACCGCCGGGGAGATCGATTCACTCGGTATTATTGCCGCGCTGCGCCTGGCGGGTACCAGGGCCTGGGGCAGCATCCTTGCTGCGGGAGTCACCCCCGACGCCGTGCTGCTCGACGGAAGCCACAACTGGCTTTCGCCCGCCGAGCAACTGTCCCTGTTCGACCAGCCCGTGTTGGAGACCGCGTGCGAAGCCCCGGTCCACACCAAGGTCAAGGCGGACATGCAGTGCCTGAGCGTGGCGGCGGCAAGTGTCATCGCCAAGGTGGAACGGGACACGATGATGCGGGAACTTCACCTTGAGTATCCCGATTACGGGTGGGACATCAACAAGGGATACGCCACGGCGGCCCACCGCACCGTCCTCCGTGCTGCCGGCCCCACGCCCCACCACCGCGTCAGCTGGCGGCTGCTCGGCGGGGAGCTGCAGGGCGTCGAAGCAGCAGGTGACGACGAGGCGTGCGAAGACTGACTCCCGCCGGTCGGCGCAAGCCGTGCCGCACATGGTGCAAGATGGAAGCATGAGTGCTGAAGATCTTGAGAACTATGAAACCGACATGGAGCTTCAGCTCTATCGTGAGTACCGCGATGTGGTCGGCCTTTTCAGCTATGTTGTCGAGACCGAGCGGCGCTTCTACCTCGCCAACCATGTGGACCTCCAGGCCCGCAGCGCCGATGGCGAGGTCTACTTCGACCTGACCCTCCAGGATGCCTGGGTTTGGGACGTCTACCGGTCGGCACGGTTTGTTAAGAGCGTTCGGGTGCTGACCTTCAAGGACGTCAACGTCGAGGAACTGCCCCGCAACGAGGAACTGGCCCTGCCCAAGGACGTGGACCTGGGCAACTAGGAGTTCCCACTTCCCCTCCACACCGGGCCCTGTCCACATATGGCAGGGCCTTCCTGTCCTCCGTACCCTGCTGCCGCCAGGCTGGAGGCGGAGGTAGAAATGAAACGCAAAGACCTGTTGGGCAGGCACGGCGAGGACCTCGCCGCAGGCTATCTTGAAGCGCTCGGCATGCTGGTCGTGGAGCGCAATTGGCGGTGCGCCGAGGGCGAGATCGACATTGTGGCCCTGGACGGCGACGCGCTGGTCATAGCCGAAGTCAAAACCCGCCGTTCCCTCGACTACGGCCACCCTTTCGAAGCCGTGGGGCCGGACAAACTGGCAAGGCTGCACCGCCTGGGCGGCGCGTGGTGCCGGGACCGGGAGCTGAGGATGCCGCTGCGGCGGGTGGACGTCATTGCCGTCGTGGACGACGGCGGCGGCGAACCCGTGGTGGAGCACCTCAAGGGGGTGGGATGATGCCGCTTGGCCGCACCTACTCCATTGCCCTTGTGGGGCTGAACGGCTACATGGTCGAGGTCGAAGCGGACATCGGCCAGACACTCCCGGCCTTCATCATCCTGGGCCTGCCGGATGCATCCCTGAACGAGGCAAAGGAGCGGATCCGCTCGGCTGCAAAGAACTCCGGCATCCCCCTCAGCCGCAGGAAGATCACCGCCAACCTGATCCCGGCGTCGCTGCCCAAGCGGGGGTCCGGGTTCGACCTCGCTGTCACCATGGCCGTGCTCCGGGCCGCGAATGACATCAAGCCCACGGGGCGCACCGTTTTCATCGCCGAGTTGGGACTCGACGGCAGGCTGCGGCCTGTGCGGGGCATCCTGCCTGCGGTCATGGCGGCGGTGCAGGCAGGTTACCCGGAGATCGTGGTGGCGCAGGCCAATTTTGCCGAGGCATCACTTGTTCCGGGTGCCAGCGTCCGCGGATACCGCACGCTTGCCAGGCTCGCCCTCGACTTCGGCGCTGACCCCCAGGAGCTTGCCCTGGACTTCGAACCTGACGATGCCGATAACGGAGGGGACGGGCCGCCACTGCCCGGCCCGTGCCCGGACATGGCGGACGTTTCCGGCCAGGGCGATGCACGGCGGGCCCTGGAAGTGGCAGCCGCAGGCGCGCACCACCTGCTTCTCACCGGACCACCGGGTGCCGGCAAGACGATGCTGGCGGAACGGCTGCCCGGGCTGTTACCGGATCTTGGTGACCATGAATCCATGGAGGTCACGGCCATCCACTCGCTGTGCGGCCTGCCGTCCTCCTCGGTGCAGCTCCTGCGAAGGCCGCCCTTTGAAAACCCCCATCATTCAGCCACCGCCGCGGCCATCATTGGCGGCGGTTCGGGCCTGCCGCGTCCCGGCGCGGCATCCCGTGCACACCGCGGCGTCCTCTTCCTGGACGAGGCACCCGAATATGAACGGCGTGTCCTGGATGCGCTGCGGCAGCCACTGGAGAGCGGAGAGCTGGTGATCCATCGCTCAGCCGGGACGGCCGCCTACCCGGCCCGGTTCCAGCTGGTGCTTGCTGCCAACCCCTGCCCCTGCGGGAAGGCGTCGGGCAAGGGGCTCGACTGCGCCTGTACGCCGATGATGCGCCGCCGTTACCTTGCCAGGATGTCCGGACCCCTGCTGGACAGGGTGGACATCCAGCTGCAGGTGGAACGGGTATCCCTGGCCGAGTTCGGACAGGCAGGAGCGGAAGAAGGCAGCGCAACGGTGGCACGCCGGGTATTGGACGCCCGCGCCAGGCAAGCCCGACGCCTCCAGCGCTTCGGCCTGGAGACCAACTCGCAGGTACCGGGACGTGTCCTGCGCGGGGACCTGCGGCTTCCGTCGGGGGCGACCCGGATCCTGGACCAGTCACTGGAGCGTGGCGTGCTGACCGCGCGAGGCTACGACCGCGTCCTTCGGCTCGCATGGACCCTCGCTGACCTTGGGCACCGGGATAAACCGGATACAAACGACATCGGACAGGCCCTGGGCCTGCGCCAGGCTGCGGCGGCAATGGCATGACCAACCCAGCGGAATGCAATGAAGCGAAGGACGTGGCTGTGGAGAAGGAACTTGGCAACGACACCGAACGGCTGGCCCGGGCTGCCCTTTCACGATTGATGGAACCACAGGACGCTGCCGGTCTCGCCCTGGTGCAGGCTGCCGGGGCAACGGACGCCCTGCGCATCGCCACCGGAGAGGTAGCTGCGGGGCGTGGCCTGGAACACGAAATCACCACACTGCTCGCAGACAACGCAGCGGGGAGCAGCTGGGCCGGACTGGCCGCCGCACTCAGGCGGTGGCAACCGAGGCTCCCGGACCTGGCACCCGAACGGGACCTTGCCACCATGGCCCGGTTGGGCGGACGGCTCATCATTCCCGGTGACGAACTGTGGCCCGCCCAGCTTGCAGACCTCGGAATCCAGGAACCCATCTGTCTTTGGTGGCGCGGCCACGAGCAGCCACTGCCGTCGGTTGATAAATGCATCGCCCTGGTGGGATCCAGGGACAGCACCAGCTATGGCGCGGCAGTCACGGGCGATCTTGCGTACTCCCTTGCGCAGCGGGGCTTTACCGTTGTGTCGGGCGGGGCCTATGGGATCGATGCCCATGCGCACCGTGCAGCCCTTGCTGGCGGATCCTCGGCTGTCCCCACCATCGCCGTCATGGCCGGGGGAGTGGACCGGTTCTATCCGTCGGGAAATGACGACCTGCTTCGCACCGTGGCCAATCAGGGCGCAGTACTGGCTGAGGTACCACCTGGGTCCGCGCCAACCCGCTACCGTTTCCTGCAACGGAACCGCCTCATTGCGGCGCTCGCCGCCGTCACGGTGGTGGTGGAGGCGCGATGGCGCTCAGGGGCCCTCAACACGGCCCACCACGCCGAGACCCTGGGCCGGACCGTCGGCGCGGTCCCCGGTTCAGTGCACAGCGCCAACTCCGCCGGCTGCCACCGGCTCCTTCGGGATGGGGGAGCAGTCTGTGTTACTGACGCTGCGGAAGTGGCCGAGCTGGCCTCACCCAGCGGAACAGCGCTGCCTGAGCAGCACGCGGTGCAGGCTTCGGTGCAGGATGGGCTCACCCTGGAAGACCTGATCCTGCTGGACGCGCTGCCGTTGAGGTCCACCACTTCGGTGGAGAAGCTTTCCGCCGTGGCCGGCCTCGGACAGGAGTCGGTCCGGGCAGGGCTGGGGCGGCTGGGACTGCTGGGACTTGCCGTGTCGGAGCGCGGAGGCTGGAAACGCGGCAGGGCATGACCGTGTCCACCGCCGCTGCAGGCCACGCAACTGGGACAGTAGAGGAGTGGAAAATGAAACACTGCCTGCGGAACTCGGCAAGGCCCTCGACGCGTTCGCCAGGTACCTGTCAGGGGAGCGGGCGGTGTCGGCACATACCAAGCGGGCCTACCTGGGCGATCTGCGCAGCTTCCTTGCCCATGCGGCATCGGAAGGGGCAGCGGGACTGAAGGACCTTGAACTCGGGTCTTTCCGGCGCTGGCTCGGCAGCCAAAGCGCCGGCGGGGCGTCACGGTCCACCGTTGCGCGCCGGTCCGCCACGGCGCGAACATTCACTGCGTGGGCGGTCCGGGAGGAACTTATCGACGCAGACCCCGCACTGCGGCTGAAGGCACCGAAACGCGAGGGATCACTGCCCGGGGTCCTGCAGTCGTCCCAGCTCACGCGGATTCTGGAAGGACTGGAAATGGCAGCCGTGGAGGGCGAACCCCTGGCTGTGCGGAACCGTGCCATGGTGGAACTGCTCTATGCCACAGGCACCCGGGTGGGCGAACTCACGGCGCTCGACATCGATGATTTGGACCCCGACCGCCGGACGTTGCGGGTCATCGGCAAGGGAAACAAGGAACGGACAGTCCCGTACGGAGTACCCGCTGCCCTGGCTATTGATGACTGGCTCCGGCGCGGACGGCCGGCCCTGGTGAAGGACAACAGCGGAGCCGCCCTGTTCCTCGGAGCCCGAGGGGGACGCGTCGACCAGCGCCAGGTGCGTGCCTTGGTCGATGCCCTTTTCGAAGCACTTGGCGATACATCGGCGTCCGGGCCACACGCGCTGCGCCACTCGGCCGCCACCCATCTTCTCGACGGCGGCGCAGACCTTCGCGCTGTGCAGGAAATCCTGGGCCACAGCAGCCTGGCCACCACCCAGATCTACACGCATGTCTCGGTTGACCGCCTGCGGAAGAGCTACCAGCAGGCCCATCCAAGAGCCTGACGACTGTGGCTAATCGCACTGGCGTAATTCCACGGGGTACGGCACAATAAGAGTCACGTCCGGCAACTTTCAAGTGCCGCTTGAAGCTCAAGGGTTTCGCGCGGCGGAGCAAGTCCGGACACAGCTTAATCTGATACATCTGAATACAGCAGGGAACTACCGCCGCAGTGCAGGCACTGGCAGTCCCATCCAGGCAGAGGTCGTTGGGGAAGACGTACCTAGAGCTATGGAGGATGGAATGTCTGTTGCAATGACCCGCGGTGTGCTGTTCGTTCACTCGGCCCCTACGGCGCTGTGCCCCCACGTGGAGTGGGCGGTCGGTGCGGTGGTGGACAAGCGGACGGACCTTGAGTGGACCCCGCAGCCTGCCGCGCCCGGAATGTTCCGGGCCGAACTTTCCTGGACCGGGGCCCCCGGTACGGGATCGAAACTTGCGTCATCCCTTCGCGGCTGGGCGCACCTTCGTTATGAGGTGACGGAGGAACCCAGTCAGGGCGTGGACGGCGGCCGTTGGTCGCATACCCCCGAACTGGGGATTTTTCATGCCGTCACGGATGTGCACGGCAACATCATGGTGTCCGAGGACCGTATCCGTTACGCCTACGAGTCAGGATCCGGCGACCCCTCCGCTGTCTACCATGAGCTGTCCCTCGCCCTGGGCGAAGCATGGGACGAGGAACTGGAACCGTTCCGCCACGCTGCCGAGGGCGCTCCCGTGCGCTGGCTCCACCAGGTGGGCTGACCGCCGTCGCCCGTTTCCACAACGGGACCCAGCCCAGCACTACCTTCCATAGCAAAGAGGAGGCCCCGCCAGCCGGCGGGGCCTCCTCCTGTGCCCGGGCAGTTGCCCCGGGATGGTGCCTAGACGCTGCGAATGGCCACGACGGCGTTGTGGCCGCCAAAACCGAACGAGTTGCTGAGGGCAACGATGCTCCCGGCCGGCAGGTCACGGGCGGAGGTGACCACGTCGAGCGGGATTTCCGGGTCCTGGTTCTCCAGGTTGATGGTGACCGGCGCCTTGCGTTCGTGAACGGCCAGCACCGTTAGGACAGCCTCCACCGCGCCGGAAGCGCCCAGGAGGTGGCCCATCTGCGACTTGGTGGCGGAAACGGCCACGTTGTCCACATGGTTGCCCAGCGCCGCGCGAAGGGCCGTGTACTCCGGCTTGTCGCCAACCGGGGTAGAGGTGGCATGGGCGTTGACGTGCACCACGTCTTCGGCCTGGATACGGCCGTCGAACATGGCTGCCTTCAGCGCGCGGGTAGCGCCGAGGCCTTCGGGATCCGGTGCGGTGATGTGGTAAGCGTCGGCCGTGACGGACGTACCCGCCAGCTCGGCATAAATGCGTGCTCCACGGGCCAGGGCGTGCTCCTCGGCCTCCAGGACCAGGGCACCGGCACCTTCACCCATGACGAAGCCATCACGGTCGATGTCGTAGGGGCGGGAGGCGCGCTCGGGTTCGTCATTCCTGCGGGACAACGCCTGCATGGAAGCGAATGCGGCCAGGGGCATGGGGTGGATTGCTGCTTCAGCGCCACCGCACATCACCACGTCCGCTTTGCCGGAACGAATGAGTTCGAGGCCGAGGTGCATGGCCTCGGTGCCGGAAGCGCAGGCGGAGACAGGAGTGTGGGCGCCGGCACGGGCACCGAGGTCCAGGCTGACGGCCGCGGCCACGCCGTTGGGCATCAGCATGGGAACCGTCATGGGCAGGACCCGGCGCGGGCCCTTCTCCTTGAGGGTGTCCCAGGCATCCAGCAGCGTCCAGACCCCGCCAATGCCGGTGGCGAAGGCAACAGCCAAACGGTCCTGGTCAAATTCGGTGATGCCGGAGTCGGCCCAGGCCTCGCGGGCTGCAATGACGCCAAACTGGGTGGAGGGGTCCATCCGCTTTGCTTCCACGCGGCTGAGGACGTCCAGTGCCGGGGTGCTGCAGCGGGCAGCGAAGTGGACGGGGAGCTCGTATTTGGCTACCCAGTCGTCCTCCAGGGTGCGGGCACCGGAGACCCCCTTGAGGGCGTTGTTCCACATGGTGGGTACATCGCCGCCGATGGGCGTGGTGGCACCCAGACCGGTAATGACTACTTTGCGCGTCATGGGATCACTCTTTCGTCGGTGGGGAATCCGCCTGCGCCAACCGCAGGGTCCCGCACATTTGATGATCGGCCAGTCCCGGTCGGGGGCACTGTGCCGGTTAGATGCGGCGGGCTGCCGGTCCGGTCAGTCCGGACCAGCAGCCCCGCCAAGCCGTGAGACGGCGAAAAGGCCCAGACTAAGCCTGTGCTCCGGCGATGAAGCTGACGGCGTCGCCAACGGTCTTGAGGTTCTTGACCTCTTCGTCCGGGATGCGTACGCCGAACTTTTCCTCGGCGTTGACCACGATGGTCATCATGGAGATGGAGTCGATGTCCAGGTCCTCGGTGAAGGACTTGTCCAGCTCGACAGCTTCGGGGGCCAGGCCGGTTTCCTCGTTGACGATTTCAGCCAGGCCGGCCAGGATCTCTTCGTTGCTAGCCATTGATGGCTCCTTTTCTTGTATTGCCGGCAGGGGCTGCCGGAAACGGTCCGGGCCGCGGGATGCGGACCCTTGGGCGTACTTAGGGAAGGACTATTACCTGCGCACCGAACACCAGCCCGGCCCCAAAGCCGATCTGCAGGGCCAGCCCGCCGCTCAGCGCGGGATTTTCCTGCAGGAGCCGGTGCGTTGCCAGCGGGATCGAGGCAGCGGATGTATTGCCGGCGTCGGCAATGTCCCGTGCCACTGTAACCGCCTCGGGCAGCTTCAGCTTCTTCACCATCTCGTCGATGATGCGCATGTTCGCCTGGTGGGGGATGAACGCCACCAGGTCTTCGGCCTCGATGCCGGCGGCGTCAAGTGCCTGCTGCGCAACCTTGGCCATCTCCCACACGGCCCACCGGAAGACCGTCTGGCCGTCCTGGCGGAGCGTGGGATAGAGCTCCTGGGCCTCCTCGAGGAGGGCGAGGTCGCCCGTGGAGTCGGACTGGCGCGCCGCCAGCCCCAGGTCCCGGACGTCCAGCAGGGAACGGGTCATGCCGATCGCATTCCACTTGCTGCCGTCAGAACCCCATACGGACGGGGCGATGCCCGGGGTGTCCGACGGGCCCACGACGACGGCGCCGGCACCGTCACCGAGCAGGAAGGAAATGGTGCGTTCCCGGTTGTCGATGACGTCGGAAAGCTTCTCCGCACCAACCACCAGGACGTACTTGGCGGCACCGGACCGCACCAGCGCGTCAGCCTGGGCAATGCCGTAGCAGTAGCCGGCGCACGCAGCGGAGATATCGAAGGCCGGAGCCGGCGTGGCGCCCAGCCGGTCAGCCAGGCTGGCTGCGGCGGAGGGGGTGGCGTACGGGTGGGTCACCGTGGATACGATGACGGCGCCAAGCTCGGAGGCCTCGATGCCGGCCTTCTCCATTGCTTCGCGGGCGGCACCTTCAGCCATGTCAATGACGCTGATGCCGGCAGCGGCGCGGTGGCGGGTCACGATGCCGGTGCGCTGGCGGATCCACTCGTCCGAGGAGTCAATCCACTGGCACACGTCCTCATTGGTGACGATGACGTCCGGCCGGTAAGCGCCGAGGCCGACGATCCGGGTGTGCTCCTGGATGGGAGCCTGTTTCAGCGTGGGCACGCTCATGCGTTGCCCTCCAGTTCAGCAAACAGCGCCAGGGCGGCGGAGAGGTCATCGGGGGTCTTCACGGCAACGGTCTTGACGCCGGGCATCCCGCGCTTGGCCAGCCCGGCAAGCGTGCCGGCGGGGGCGAGTTCGATGACTCCGGTGACACCGCGCTTCACCATGGTTTCCATGCACAGGTCCCAGCGCACTGGGCGGGATACCTGGGCGATCAGGCTTTCGACGGCGGCACCTCCGTCGGTGACTTCACCGCCGTCGTAATTCGACAGCAGGGGCACCTTGGGCGCCACCGGGTTCAGCTGCGGCTCCAGCGCCTTCAGCGCGTCGACGGCCGGAGCCATGTGGCTGGTGTGGAATGCGCCGGCCACCTTGAGGGGGATGACGCGCGCCTTGGCGGGCGGGTTCGCTGCCAGGGTCTTCAGCTGGTCAAAGGTTCCTGCGGCGACCGTCTGGCCGGCTCCGTTGACGTTGGCCGGCGCGGCGCCGGATGCCTCAATCGCTGCGAGCACCTCTGCGGGGTCACCGCCGACGACGGCGCTCATGCCCGTGGGGGTGACTGCGGCTGCGGCGGCCATGCTGTTGGCCCGTTCCCGGACGAAGATCATGGCTTCCTGCTCCGTCAGGACACCGGCGAGGGCAGCTGCGGTGATCTCACCCACCGAGTGGCCGGCGAGGATCACCGGGAGGGAGTTAAGCTCCACGTCGAAGAGGGACGCGGCGGTGACCAGCCCCGCGGCGACAATCAGGGGCTGCGCCACGGCAGTGTCCTTGATGGTTTCCTCGTCGGAGGTTGTCCCGTGGGCTATCAGGTCAATGCCTGCGATGTCACTCAGGGAGGCCAGCTGGCCTGCCACCGAGGGAAGTTCCAGCCAGGGGGCCAGAAAACCCGGGGTCTGCGAGCCCTGTCCAGGGCAGACTATTGCAAGCACGTAACCAGCTTTCCAAATTACTGTGAGATCCAGCGGTGTTTCTCTGCACCAAGCTCACGGGGTCAGGTTGTAGGAAGTCTACAAGGTGTCACGCCTGGTTTCGGGACGCCTGCCGCTCCGTGGCGGCCTTCGGCGGGGCCGAAAGGCGGCCCACCACCAGTGCCGCCTGCAGTACGAAAGCTTCGCGCGGCAGCAGCGGGTCCCAGCCCGTGACATCGCAAACCCGCTTCAACCGGTAGCGCACGGTGTTGGCGTGGACGAAGAGTTCGCGGGCGGTGGCTTCCAGGGAATGGCCCAGCTCCAGGTAGGTGCCCAGTGTTTCCACCAGGCCATTGGATGCCGCCAGGAGCGGGCGGTAGATGTTCTTGACCAGGGAGCGGCGGGCAGCGTCATCGCCTGAGATCACCCGCTCCGGCAGCAGGTCATCGGCGGCCACCGGCCGGGGCGCCGAGGGCCACGCCCGGGCGGCGGTCAGGCCGGCAAACGCTGATTGCGCCGAACCGCTGGCCTCCAGCAGCGAGCTGGCTTCAGGACCGTATACGACAGGCCCGGGCGCAAACATCTCGCTCAGCTTGACGTATGCGGATTCGCGGTCCTGCACGCCGCCAAGAATCAGGATCAGCCGGTCGCCCTGGATTCCCACCAGCGCGTCCTCGGCGTAGCGGCCGGCCATCCGGCGCAGTTCGCTGACGTAGCTGGCGCTGGGCTCGGAGGGCGAGTTGCCCACCATGACCGTGAAGCGCTCCTGCGCCTTCCAGCCCAGGGCGGCGATGCGGGAGCGCAGTGCGTCGGTGTTTTCGCCACGCAGGATGGCATCCACGATCAGGGCTTCCAGCCGGGTGTCCCAGGAGCCGCGGGACTCGGCGGCACGGGCGTAGACGTCGGCGGCGGCGAATGCGACTTCCCGCGAATAGCGCAGCACTGCCTCGCGAAGGGAAGGCTGGTCGGCTTCGGGAGCTATGACCGGCACCTGGTCCTCGACAACCTCCACCACGATCCTGATCAGCTGCAATGCCTTCTGCAGGCTGATGGACCGGGTCAGTTCGGTGGGGGCTGTTCCGAAAACGTCAGTAAGGATCCACGACGGCGAGCTGGGCCGTTCATACCAGGTGACGAAAGCCGCGATCCCGTTCTGCGCCACCATGCCCAGAGCGGAGCGCTCATCCGCGCTGAGCCGGCTGTACCAGGGCAGCGACTGCTCAAGCTTGCGCATCGTGGAGGTGGAGAGTTGGCCGACGTTGGCGCGGAGCTGCTTGAGGGTCTCGGACTTCTCCGGCGTGACCTTCGGCGGGGAGGGGTTCCGCTTCGAGGACGGGCTGGTTGGTGCTGGCATTCTTTGAGCATACGGCCACGGCCACGCAAGCTCCATTTGTGCGAAGGCTACAATCCGCTTTGTCGCGGATCACAGTTCGTCCGGTCGCCAGGCTGCCCTGCCCTTACAGAACGACGGCGGCCCCCACCTTGCAGGTGAGGGCCGCCGTCGTTCTTGGCGCCGTTCGCAGAAGGGGCTGAGGCTAGGCCTCGCCGCCCGCGTTGCCGGTGGTGCCGGCGTTGACGTTCAGGAGCTTGTACTTCTCAATCGCCTTGACCGGGGCGTCCACATCCACCTCGCCGCGCCGCGCAAGCATTTCCAAGGCACGGACCACGATGGAGTGGGTGTCGTTTTTGAAGTAGCGGCGGGCTGCTGCGCGGGTGTCGGAGAAGCCGAAGCCGTCGGCGCCGAGGGTGGCGAATTCGTTGGGGACGAATTGCCGGATTTGGTCCGGGACGGCTTTCATGTAGTCGGTGACGGCGACGATGGGGCCGGTGGCGCCTTCGAGTTGCTGGGTGACGAAGGGGACGCGGGCGGGCTGGCCGGGGTTGAGGAAGGCTTCCTCTTCGGCGGCGAGGCCGTCGCGGCGCAGTTCGTTCCAGGAGGTCACGGACCAGACGTCGGCGGAGACGTTCCAGTCATCGGCCAGGATGCGCTGGGCTTCGAGGGCCCAGGGCACGGAGACGCCGGAGGCGAGGATCTGGGTGCGGGGACCGTCGATCTTTGCCGGGGCGAGCAGGTAGATGCCCTTGATGACGCCGTCGACGTCGAGGTTTTCCGGTTCTGCGGGCTGGATGATGGGTTCGTTGTACACGGTGAGGTAGTACATGACGTTTTTGTCCGTGGACTTTTCCCCGTACATGCGTTCGAGGCCGGCGCGGACGATGTGTCCGATTTCGTAGCCGTAGGCGGGGTCGTAGGTGAGGACGGCGGGGTTGGTGGAGGCGAGCAGGGGGGAGTGTCCGTCGGCGTGCTGGAGGCCTTCGCCGGTGAGGGTGGTCCGTCCTGCGGTGGCGCCGATGATGAAGCCGCGGGTCATTTGGTCCGCGGCGGCCCAGAAGGCGTCGCCGGTGCGCTGGAAGCCGAACATGGAGTAGAAGACGTACACCGGGACCAGGGGGATGCCGTGGGTGGCGTAGGAGGTTCCGGCGGCGGTGAAGGCTGCCACGGCGCCGGCTTCGTTGATACCGGGGTGGATCAGCTGGCCGGCGGGGGATTCCTTGTAGGCCAGGACCAGGTCACGGTCCACCGACAGGTAGTTCTGGCCCTTGGGGTTGTAGATCTTCGCCGTCGGGAAGAACGCATCCATGCCGAAGGTACGTGCTTCGTCAGGGATGATCGGGGCGATGTGCTTGCCGAAGTTCTTATCCCGCATCAGGTCCTTGAGGAGCCTGACGAACGCCATGGTGGTGGCGGCCATCTGCTTGCCCGAGCCGCGCTTGGCTACCTCGTAGGACTTGGCCTCGGGCAGCACGATCTCGGCGTGGGTGTTCCGGCGTTCCGGGACGGACCCGCCCAAAGCGGCGCGTCGCTCCATCATGTACTTGATTTCCGGTGCGTCGTTACCCGGGTGGTAATACGGCGGCCGGTAGGCGTCCTTTTCAAGCTGCTCATCGGTGACCGGGATCCGCAGGTGGTCGCGGAACTTCTTCAGGTCATCAAGGGTGAGTTTCTTCATTTGGTGGGTGGCGTTGCGGCCCTCGAAGTGGGGGCCGAGGCCGTAGCCCTTGACGGTGTGGGCGAGGATGACGGTGGGTTTGCCCTTGAATTCGGTGGCGGCCTTGTACGCGGCGTAGACCTTGCGGTAGTCGTGGCCGCCGCGTTTGAGGTTCCAGATCTGGTCGTCGGTGAGGTCCGCGACGAGGTCCTTGGTCTGCGGGGTCTTGCCGAAGAAGTGCTCGCGGACGAACCCGCCGGATTCGGCCTTGTAGGTCTGGTAGTCCCCGTCGACGGTTTCGTTCATGATTTTCACCAGGGACCCGTCGGTGTCGCGGGTAAGCAGGTCATCCCATTCCCGGCCCCAGACGACCTTGATCACGTTCCAGCCCGCGCCGCGGAAGAACGCTTCGAGTTCCTGCATGATCTTGCCGTTGCCGCGCACCGGCCCGTCCAGGCGCTGGAGGTTGCAGTTGATCACGAAGTTCAGGTTGTCCAGGTTCTCGTTCGCGGCGAGCTGGAGCAGGCCCCGGGACTCGGGTTCGTCCATTTCGCCGTCGCCCAGGAACGCCCAGACCTGCTGGTCGGAGGTGTCTTTCAGGCCCCGGTTGTGCAGGTAGCGGTTGTTCTGCGCCTGGTAGATCGCGTTCATCGGCCCGATGCCCATGGACACGGTGGGGAATTCCCAGAAGTGCGGCATCAGGCGCGGGTGCGGGTAGGAGGACAGGGCGTGGCCCTCGCGGGACTTTTCCTGCCGGAACCCGTCCAGGTCCTCCTCGGACAGGCGCCCTTCCATGAACGCCC
>NZ_JAUSRE010000025.1 GCF_030811655.1 Pseudarthrobacter enclensis
ACCGCCGGACACACATTAGGTCGAGGCCCCAACCACACCGGTTGGGGCCTCCCACATTTAACAACCAACCAGCAAAGGTCAAAACCGGACAGGGCCCAAAAGTGGGACTCACGGGTCGCGAATAGGTCCCGGATTCGGTGATTAACCTCAAAAACTCCCGGAAACACGCGGAATTTGCGGCCCCGAACCGCCCAAGCTGGTAAGTTTTCGGACAGTGGCTTGTGCGCACACCGCGTGCGGGCTTCAGAATCAGAACCGTCCAGGAGGACATAAATGGCTAAGAACCGTAGTGAACTTGTTGCAGAGGTAGCAGGCAAGGCCGGCACCAGCCAGGCTGCCGTCAACTCCGTCCTCGATGCACTGTTCGAGGTTTTCGAGACTTCTGTCGCCGCGGGCGAGAAGATCACCATCCCGGGCTGGCTTGCCGTCGAGCGCACCGACCGTGCAGCACGCACCGGCCGCAACCCGCAGACCGGCGAGACCATCCAGATCGCAGCAGGCCACAGCGTCAAGCTGACCGCCGGCTCCAAGCTGAAGGCTGCTGTCTCCAAGAAGTAGAACCCGTCCGTCCGGCAGGCAGCCGGATGGAAAAGGAGCGGCAACCGACTGGTTGCCGCTCCTTGGCGTTTAACCCGGATTCGCCGCCCGGGCAGGCGTAGCGGACAATGGAGTGGTGTCTTCTGCCGCAAAACCTCGTTCCACCCCTCCCCAGTCCGATCACGGCAAGGGAGCTGCGGTCCCGGACGCCGGAGCCCGGGGGATCACGCTGCCGTGGCAGCTGGCAGGGCTTGCAGCGCTCTTCTTGGGCCTCGCAGCCGCGCTGATCTTCTCCGGCGCGGCAGCAGCCCACAGCGTGGCCGATCCCGGCGCCCTGGTCCGCTGGGGGCTTCCCGTCAGCAAGGCCATCCACAACGTGTCCCTGGCGACCGTCGTCGGAGGCCTGATCTTCGCCGTCGGAATCCTGCCCAGGAACCTCAAAGGCCGCAACCCCAGCCCGCGGGGAAAGGAAACCCAGGGCGGCGCGGAGCCTGAGCATCCCGCCTTCACCCGGGCGCTGGCCGTGGCAGCCGTGGCCGGCGCGGTGTGGACGTTGTCCGCCATCGCTGTCCTGGTGCTCACGTACGCCGACGTAGCGGGGCAGGGGCTGTCCAGCGATCCCGCCTTCACCCAGGCGCTCGTGTACTTCATGACGGACATCGAAACGGGCCGGGCCTGGCTCGCCGTCGTCATCATTGCCGCAGTGGTGACAACAGCCCTCTTCGGCCTCCGCTCCCTTGGCGGCCTGGCCCTTACCCTCATCCTTGCCCTCATCGGGCTGGTACCCACGGCCCTGATCGGGCACTCCTCGAGTTCGTCGGACCATGAAGGCGCCATCAACTCACTCGGCCTGCACCTGGTGGGCGTCAGCACGTGGGTGGGCGGCATCATCGTCCTGGCCCTACTGTCCGGCATCCTGGCCGGCCCCAAGCCCGGGGCAGCAACAGACATCACCGAACCCACCCTCCGCCGGTTCTCCACCCTGGCAGGTTTCGCGTTCGTCCTGGTCTTTGCCTCCGGCGTCATCAACGCCAGCATCCGCGTCACCAGCTGGTCAGATCTTTTCGGTTCCGCCTACGGCCAATTGATCCTGGCCAAGACCGCAGCCGCGGTGGTGCTGGGCGGGGTGGGCTTCATGCACCGGCAGTGGGTTATCCCCCAGTTGGGTCGCAAGGGCTCCACCATGTCCTCCAGGCGCGTTCTGTGGCAGCTCATCCTGGCCGAACTCCTCATCATGGGCGTCACCTCCGGCATCGCGGTGGCCCTGGGGCGTTCAGCTCCGCCCCAGCCCACCGAACTGGCGCCGGACGCCTCACCGGCCTTCATCCTTAGCGGCTACGAGCTGCCCCCGGAACTGACGCCCATCCGGTGGCTGACCGAGTGGCGGCTGGACTGGATCTGGGTCGGCGTGGCCCTGTTCGGCCTGGTCACCTATTTCATGGGAGTGGCCAAGGTGCGCCGCCGTGGCGACTCCTGGCAGTGGTTCCGGTCGGTGAACTGGGTGATCGGCCTGGTGGTGCTGACGTACATCACCTCCGGGCCGCCGTCGGTATACGGCCGCATCCTGTTCTCCGCGCACATGATGGACCACATGGCCCTGACCATGGTGGCGCCCATCTTCCTGGTGCTTGGTGCACCGGTGACGCTGGCCCTGCGTGCACTGCCCGCCCGCGGGGACGGTTCACGCGGTATGCGCGAATGGATCCTGGTCTTCGTGCATTCGAAGTTCTCGCAGCTGGTGACCCACCCGCTGTTCGCCGCAGCCAACTTTGCCGGTTCCATCATCCTGTTCTACTACTCGGACCTCTTCGGTTACGCGATGCGCGATCACGTGGGCCACGAGTTGATGAACCTGCACTTCCTGCTCACGGGCTACATCTTCGTGCTGACCATGATCGGCACGGACCCGCTGCCGCGCCGCGCACCGTACCCCATGCGGCTGCTGCTGCTCCTGGCCACCATGGGTTTCCACGCGTTCTTCGGCGTCTCCATCATGGGCGGTACCGGGCTGCTGGCCGCGGATTACTTCGGCAACCTGGGCCGTGCCTGGGGACCGTCGGCCCTGGCGGACCAGCAGGCCGGCGGCGCCGTGGCGTGGGGCATCGGCGAGGTGCCCACGCTGCTGGTGGCGATCGGCGTGGCCGTCATGTGGTCCAGGTCAAGCCAGCGGGAGGCCACACGCGTGGACCGGGCGGCGGACAGGAATAATGACGCCGATCTGACCGCTTACAACGATATGTTTGCCAAATTGGCCGAACGCGATGCCAGGCTGGCTGAACGCAACAAGCTGGAAGGACGCTGATGAGCGAAACCGTACGCACGCATGCCCGGGTCCGGGCCTCCGAACTCGTGGGCCGCAACTGGTTGAACACCGGCGGCAAGAGCCTGGATCTCGAAGCCCTGCGCGGCAAGATCGTCCTGCTCGATTTCTGGACCTTCTGCTGCATTAACTGCCTGCACGTCCTGGATGAGCTGCGCCCGCTGGAGCAGCAGTACTCGGACGTGCTGGTTACCGTGGGCGTCCACTCGCCCAAGTTCGAGCACGAGGCAGACCCGGTGGCGCTGGCCGCTGCCGTGGAGCGCTACGAGATCCACCACCCCGTCCTGGACGATCCCGAGCTGGACACCTGGAAGGCGTACACCGCCCGCGCCTGGCCCACCCTGGTGGTCATCGACCCTGAAGGCTACATCGTTGCGCACCTTTCCGGCGAGGGGCACGCCGACGGACTCGCCGTGCTGATCCCTGAACTGATCGCCGAGCATGAGGCAAAGGGCACCCTCCACCGCGGGTCCGGCCCATACGTGGCCCCCGAGGCGACGTCCGGCACCCTCCGCTTCCCCGGCAAGGCACTGTTCCTGCCGCCGGGCCGCGGTTCGGCTTCCTTGGCTGGAACGGCCGACGGCGGCTCGCCAGCAGGTGCACCGGCCAACGCTGCTGCGGAGAAGGGGTCCTGGCTGGTCACCGACACCGGCCACCACCGCCTGGTGGAACTCGGCACCGACTTCGACACCGTCCTTGCGACCTTCGGCTCGGGCACCAAAGGCTACGCCGACGGCCCGGCAGCAGGGGATACCGCCAGCGCGCAGTTCAACGAGCCGCAGGGCCTGGTCCTGCTGCCTGAAGACGTGGCAGCCAAGGCGGGCTACGACGTCGTAATTGCTGACTCGGTCAACCACCGCCTGCGCGGACTCTCGCTCACGGACGGCAAGGCTTCCACCTTGGCCGGTAACGGCATCCAGCGCCTGCTGGAGACCGGTCCGGCGCGCGTTGACGAGGAAGGCGCCGGCTTCAGCGGCTCCCTGGGCAACGACCCGCTGGACGTGGCGCTGAGCTCGCCGTGGGACGTGGTGTGGTCACGCAAGCTGAATGCCGTGGTGGTGGCGATGGCCGGCACGCACCAGATCTTCAGCTTCGACCCCCTCACCGGCGCGGTGTCCATCATCGCCGGCAACGGCCTGGAAGGACTCCTCGACGGTCCCGCGCATGAGGCCTGGTTCGCCCAGTCCTCCGGCCTGGCCGAGGATGCGGACGGCAACATCTGGGTGGCGGATTCCGAAACCTCAGCCTTGCGCAAGCTGGTCATAGCTGACGACGCGTCCATCACCGTGGAGTCCGCCGTGGGCAAGGGCCTGTTCGACTTTGGCTTCCGCGACGGTCCCGCCGCTGAAGCGCGGCTGCAGCACCCGCTGGGCGTCACCGTCCTGCCCGACGGCTCCGTGGCCGTTGCTGATACTTACAACGGAGCCGTCCGCCGCTACGACCCCGCGTCCGGGACCGTGTCCACGCTGGCCCGCGGCCTCGCCGAGCCGTCCGACGTGATTGTGGACCACACGCAGTCCGCCGGCTCGGAGCCGCTGCTGGTAGTGGTTGAAGCCAACAAGCACCAGCTGGTGTACGTGCCCATCCCCAAGGAAGCGCAGCAGGTGGACGAGGGCGCCTCCCAGACCCACCGGCCCAAGAGCCCCGTGGCTCCCGGCGCGCTGGAGCTGACCGTCCGCTTCACCGCCCCCACGGGACAGAAGCTCGATGACCGCTGGGGCGACCCCACCCAGCTGAAGATCTCCTCCACCCCTCCTGAGCTGCTGGTGTCCGGCGGCGGAACCTCGGTGGGCCTGCTGCGGACCCTGGAGCTCTCCCCCGACGTGCTCGAGGGCGTGCTGCACATTACCGCCCGCGCCGCTGCCTGCGACGGACCCGAAACCGAGGACGGCGAGATCCCGGACCACGCCGCCTGCCACCTCTACCAGCAGGACTGGGGCATCCCGGTGGTGCTGCAGGCCGACGGCGACACCGAACTGGTCCTGGACCTCCGCGGCATGGACTGAGCCCGTTCCCACCTGCTGAAAGGCTGCGGCCCCTGTGACCCCGCGTCACGGGCAGCAGCCTTTCGCGTCTCCGGCCTGCCGGCGACCCTGCAATTCCGGGCATGTGGTGACCTGCTGCCCGCGAAAGCATGCCCTGCGTGACACTTGCCTTGTTCCTCCGCTGTCCACATAGGTTCCGGCCTTGCTGTCGGCGTGGGCGGGGGAGCGTGCTCCCGCCCCCACACTTCCAGCCGGTGGCGGCCCTGGCAGATGTCTTGATTCATGCCATGCGCTGTCTGCCCTTTCCGGAGTCACTGGTCATGGTGGAGTGTGCCGTATCGCGGGGTGAGATGACCCTCGATTTCCTGCGTCCGCGGTTGCCGGGGAACCGGAACGGGAAGGCCCGGGGAGTCCTGCGGTGGGTGGACAGCAGGGCGGATCCGCTTCTGGAAACGCTGGCCCGGACGTACTTCCGCCAAGCCGGCCTCCATGTCCAGGCGCAGGTGTACCTGGACAGGGTTGGGTACGTTGATCTGCTGCTGGACGGCTGGCTGGTTGTGGAACTTGATGGACGGCACCACGCTGAGTGGAAGCAGGTACAGAAGGACCACCGTCGGAACAACGAATCAGTCCTGCAGGGTCAAGGGCTGCGGTGTCCGGTCCCGATCAAAGCGTGCCCTGCGTGACGCGCGAAGCCTACCGGCTGCGTTCAGGGGTGCCGGGCCTAGAAGCTCAGCTGCGGGGTGACCTTGACCGTGTCGCCCGATACGTCCAGGCGGGTGGTGAAGCTGAAGTCCACCTCTGCGTCCAGCGGGTACCAGGCCCCGGTGAAGGCGTTCTGCTGAAGGGCTTCCACTTTGGCCTTGCCGTCCAACGGGGCCACCACCCAGCGGCCGTCGAACGGCTCCACGGAGACATTGGGGTATTCGGTCACGGTCCACTTGATGGTGCCGTCCTGGACCCGGTTGTTGCTGGCGTAATAGAAGGGGCAGTCCGGCTGGAGCTTCTGTTCCTTGACGGCCTCCGCCGCGCAGCCGTCCAGGAATTCCCGGACCTTGGCCCCAACATCCGTTTTCAGCTTGTCGGTGGCCTGGGTGAGCAGGTTGAGCGGGGCCACGGGGGTGTCCTTGGAGGTGACGGTGGCCCGGGTGGCGGGTGCGGAGAAGTACTGTCCGTCCAGGGACGCCTCGTATTCGCCGGGGTAGAACACGGCAAAAGAGTTGCGGCCGTTGGGCATGTTCACCGGGACACCGTTGACCTGGGCCTCGTTCCCGTTGACCACGGTGATGTCCACGGTGGGCAGCCGCGACGGGACGAAGGCCCACGTATTGAAGAAGAGCCATTCGGTGCCGGTTTTCTGCAGCAGGAATTCACTGTGCAGGCGGCTGCCGTCGATGGTGTATTCCATAGGCACCATCACCTGGTTGCCCGGGCGCTCCTCGGGGTCGCCGATGTCCACGTTGGTCACGCGCGATGCCGCTGTCTGCAGCCCGGCACCGTCAAGCATGGCTGCGTTGCTGGGCGGGACCGCCGCCCGCAGGAGGCCCAGCGCCCGGCCACCGTCGCCGCTCTTCAGGGCATCCAGATACTCCCGGACCGGCTGCTGCGGGCTGGCCACCGTATTGTTCACGACGTTGATGGCCACGATGGCTCCGGCAACGGCAAGCATGAGGCCCAGCAGCCATCCGGCCGCGATCCTCACCAACGCTTGACTCATCTGCACGTTCTACACAGTAACGTCAGTGCGGACGCACTCTAAAGTTGGTGTCCCCCCTATTGTGCGGGGCACCACCCGATTTATGCCCGACGACGGCCCGCGGGGACGGCGTCAGCCGCAGCCTTGGGCCGCCTCCGGGGGCACCGGCGGCAGGGTCAGCGGCGACGTCGCCTGGACGAGGTGCCGAACACCCCGCGCAGCAGTTCGCGGCCCAGCTGGGTACCCATGGACCGGGCCATGCTCTTCAACCCGCCGCCCAGGGCGTCACCAAGTACACCACCCAGGTCACCCATCATGCCGCCGGATTGCGGCTCCGGCTGCCGGGGCTGGGACGTCCGCGGCGGCCTGCTGCTGGGACGGCCCAGGATTTCCTCTTCGATCCGCCGGGCCTCGGCGTCCACGTCATAAGGCGAGGCAGCAGGCGCCTCGGAGGCGGGCGTGCCGGCAGCTGACCCAGGGGCTGCCGGACCAGTGGGTGCCGCGGCCTTACCGGTGAGCTTCTCGTACGCCGACACGTTGTCCACGGCAGTTCCGTATTTCCCCAGGAGGGCGGAGCCGGCCACCGTGCTGCGGACCAGGGCCTCATCGCTGGGGCCCATCAGGGACTCCGGTGCGCGCAGCCGGGTAAGGGCAACCGGCGTGGGGGCGCCTTTTTCGTTCATGACGGTGATGACGGCCTCGCCAATTCCTGCGGAGGTCAGCGTCTCTTCCAGGTCGTAGTCGCTGACCGGGAAGGTGGAGACCGTGGCCTTGAGCGCCTTGGCATCCTCCGGGGTGAACGCACGCAGGGCGTGCTGCACCCGGTTGGCCAACTGGCCCAGGACATCGGCGGGGACGTCCTTGGGGGTCTGGGTGACGAAGAAGATGCCCACACCCTTGGACCGGATCAGCCGGACGGTGGTGGTGATGGCGTCCAGGAAGGCTTTGGTGGCGCCATTGAAGAGCAGGTGTGCCTCGTCCAGGAAGAACACCAGCTTTGGCTTGTCCAGGTCGCCGGCCTCGGGGAGGTCCTCGAACAGATCGGCGAGCAGCCACATCAGGAAGGTGGAGAACAGCATTGGCTTGGTCTGCAGGGTGGGCAGCTCCAGGCAGGTGATCACTCCGCGGCCGTCAGGGGCGGTGCGCAGCAGTTCGGCGGTATCAAACTCCGGCTCCCCGAAGAACTTTTCCAGCCCCTGCGCCTCCAGGTTCACGATCTCGCGCAGGATTACGCCGGCCGTTGCCTTGGACAGGCCGCCGAGTTCCTCGAGTTTGTCCTTGCCCTCGTCCGAAGTGAGGAACTGGATGACGGCTCGCAGGTCCTTGAGGTCGGTCAGTTCCAGGCCGTTCCTGTCGGCAAAATAGAAGACCAGCTGCAGGCTCGATTCCTGCGTGTCATTCAGTTCCATGACCCGCGAGAGCAGGATGGGCCCGAATGAGGTGACGGTGGCGCGGACCGGCACACCGCTGCCGTCGCCGCCCAGTGCCAGGAACTCCACCGGGAACGTCTTGCCCGCCCAGGCCTGGCCGATGCTGTCCGTGCGTGCCTTGAGCTTGTCGCTGCCGACGGCGGCAGTCGCCAGCCCGGACAGGTCGCCTTTGATGTCGGCCAGGAACACGGGAACGCCGGCTGTGGACAGCTGCTCGGCCATCATGTGCAGGGTGACGGTCTTGCCCGTACCGGTGGCTCCGGCCACCAGGCCGTGGCGGTTCATCATGGCCAGCGGCAGCCGCACCGGCGCGTCCTTGTGGAGTTCGCCGTCGATGATGGCGGCTCCCAGTTCGATGGTGGCACCTTCCAGCGTGTAGCCCTTCTGGATGGTGGCAAGCTTCTCTGCTGTGGTTTTCGTGGCCATGGCGCCAGCATAGCGGCGGCGGTCCGGGCCGTCCCGGACCCGGACCGGTCAGTTCGCCGGGAGGTCCTTGGTGAACGCCAGCGGCCCGATGCTCTCCGGATCGGCGTCGACGTCGAACAGCGCCTGGTAACCCGTGGCCAGGTAGAGCTGCTTGGCTTCCGGCTGCCGTGGCCCCGTGGTGAGGTACAGACGGGTGTAGCCCCGGGCGGTGGCGAGCGCTTCGAGCTCGGCCAGCACCAGGCGGGCCAAACCACGACGGCGGTGGCCCGAGTGGGTCCAGATCCGCTTCAGTTCCGCGGTGGTGTGGTCGTACCGGCGGAACGCGCCGCCCGCGATCGACTCGCCGTCCTCCTGGACCACCAGGAGCGCCCCGTTGGGTTCCTCGAATTCCGCGGCCGGGTAGCGGTTCAGTTCGTCCGCGGCGGCGCTGCGCCCGAACAGGTCCCCGTAGCGGGTGTCGTATTCGACGGCGAGCTCATCCAGGAGCGGGCGGACCCGCGGATCGTGCATGGGCAGGCTGAGGACCGCGAGCCTGGCGGGATCCAGGGGTTTGGGGCCAAGGGGTCCTGTGTGGAGAGGGCTGGGACGGAGGTCCGGTTCTGCGGTCACTGGTTCTTCCTTGTCACTGGTCAATTTCTTCCGGCGGCGGCTGGTTCTGAAACTACGGCGATGTCCCGGGCAACGCCGAGGATGGTGCGTGCCAGCGCGTCGTTTTCCCGGAACGGCGCGGCATTGGTGTTGGGCCGGGCGAAGGCGCCGGCGCCCCAACCGGATGTTCCGGGGCCGATGCCGAAGAGGGTAGCCTGCGGCTCTCCGTTGGCGTCCACCACGTGGTGCTGCGCGGAGACCAGCAGCTTGCCGGTGGAGTGCATGCCATCGGATCTCAGCAACTGCTGTTCGCTCCCCAACCCGCTCTCATGCAGCGAGGCAAGCGCGGGGTTGAGTGAGCGGGCCGCCGAGGTGGACGGCAACCGCGCCTCGACCAGGGCCGTGGCAGTCACGGAGACATCAGACTGCCGCGAGGTGGCCCGGAAGGTCCCGGTTGCCTCATCCAGGGTGACCTCCAGGCCGGGGCCAAGGAACTGCAGCAGGCCCGCCCGGTGCAGTGCCAGCATCTGGCGGAGGCGGCGCGGCGGTGGACCGGAGTCGACGAAGCTGAAGAAGCCGTGCCACCAGCCATGGATTAATTGCTGGGAGCGGGCGTTCAACCGTTCCGGCGGGACCACGCGTCCCACCTCCATGTATACGTGCAGCAGGGCGAGGAACAAGGCCAGGGTTTCCGGGTGGTCCGGGCTGTCCCGGAGCGCGAGGTCGTGTTCGATGTAGCCGGCCACCGCGTCCTGCACTTCCTGGTGGCCGGCAAAGCGGAGTCCGTCGAAGGGCTGGTCCAGCCGCTCCAGGTCCAGGTGCAGCCCGGCCTCGGGAACCGCAGCGGACACGAGGTCCGCGCGCTCGCCGCTGTACCAGTCCATCTCCGCATAACGGGCGGCAAACACCTCCCATTCCATGGCTGCCCGTTCAGGGCTGCCGGTGAGGAGCTCCCGGTAGTACCAGTGCCCGGCTTCCTTCGCGATGAGCGGCCAGAGGTGCTCCCGGAAGTCCAGCTCTCCGTGCTGCAGCAGGAGGGCGTCCGCGGCAGCAGCCGTGAAGAACCGCAACGGCCCGGGCACCTGGCCGCGCAAACCGGCGGAAATCTTGGAGTGGTACGGCACCCCGCGCCGCGACCCGGCCCACAGCCGTGGTTCCCGTCCGGACGGCAGATAGCGCAGCCCGCCGTCGGACGTTTCCTGGAACCTGCCGCCGCGTCCCTCCATAAGGAGGGCCAGCAGGTCCACGAACGCCAGTCCCATGCCCGAGACAATCACGTCCTGCCCCGGGGCAATCGGGGAGTAGTCGACGTCGGTGGTGTAGCTGGGTGCCGCGTGGTAGCCGCCGTGCCGGGCGGCGAAGTCCGCGAACCTGGCGGAAACGGCGTCAGGGCGGGAGTCCGTGTGCCCCAGGGCCCAGACGACAATGTCGGCGTGGAGTGTCCGGCCAGTGGCGAGCTCCACCACGTGCCCGCCGCCATCCGCAGCGGCAATGCCCACCGCTGTGGTCCGGTGCACCGTCACGCTGCGGCCCAGCGACCGGGACGCGCGGCGGAAGAACCACTCGAGGTACTGGCTCTGCAGTTGGCGGGTGGGGAAGGTGCTGCCGGTCAGGGTGCGGAGCTGCTTCCACAGCGGCCGCGGGAAATCCGGAACATCGATGATGGAAGCGTCCAGCACGCCGGCGGCCCACTCGGCCAGGCCTGGTCCTGGCACCGCGGGACCCTCGCAGTCCACCGATTCGTCCGTGAACATGGTGATGTCCGCCGCCATGGAGTTCAGCAGGAGGCCGGGGTTCTGGTCGTACCGCCAGATGCGGCCCGAGCCGGGAACGTGGGGCTCCACCACGTGGATCCGCAGCGGGCCCGCGAAGACGTCCGGACGGTTGGCCGCGATCCGTTCCAGGAGTCCGGCGGTGCGCGGTCCGCCGCCGATGAAGACGACGGCCGGGACATTCGCTGGCATGGGTGCTCCTGACGGTGGGGGCTGGGATTGAGTGCCCATGCTAGGCAGCGGTGACGACGGCGGTCGAGGCCCTGGTCACGGCCGTTAATCCCGCGTCACGGCAGGTCAAAAGACGCAAGAAATGGACTCATGACGCCGCGCGAAGCCCCGTGAACATATGCAACCTCCCGCCTTGCTGGCCCGTTCCGGCCGGTCCTAGATTTGCAGCCAACCCCGAGGCCGGAGCGGCCGGAAACATCAAACCCACGACGAGAAGCGAGGTGGCGCATGAGTTCAGCAGCAACCAAAGTGGCGCAGTCACAACAACCGCAGCCGGCGGCGGCGGAAGCGCCCCCGGCAAAGGACGCGGCCCGGGTGCCAAAGGACTACTCGTCCTACCGGGTGGTGGCAGCAAAGCATCCGTGGCGCTGGGTGGGCACAGCCGCCGTCGCGCTTGGCGTCCTGGCGGTGGCGGGGTCGCTGGCCACCAACCCGCGCTGGGAGTGGGGCGTGGTGGCGCAATGGTTCACCGCCCAGTCCGTGGTGAACGGCCTCGTGGAGACGCTGAAGCTGACTGCCATCTCCGGCATCCTCGGGTTTGTGCTCGGCTTCATCCTGGCACTGATGCGGCTGTCCGCGTCGCCGCTGCTGGTCTCGGTGTCCTGGACGTTCTCCTGGATCTTCCGGTCCACGCCGCTGCTGGTGCAGATGCTCCTTTGGTACAACCTGGGCTACCTGTACGAAAAGATCAGCCTGGGGATCCCGTTCACCGATGTCCGGTTCTTCGAGGTCCAGACCACCACGCTGATCAGCCAGTTTGCGGCAGCAGTGCTGGGGCTGACCCTGAACCAGGCCGCCTACTCGGCGGAGATCATCCGCGGCGGCATCCTGTCCGTGGACCAGGGCCAGCTGGAGGCCGCGGCCGCGCTGGGCATCCCGGCCTGGCGCCGTTCCACCCGGATCGTCCTGCCGCAGGCCATGCGCGCCATTCTGCCCACCGCGTTCAACGAGATCATCGGCCTGGTCAAGGGCACCTCGATCGTCTACGTCCTGGCCTACTCCGAGCTCTTCTACACCGTCCAGGTCATCTACAACCGCACGCAGCAGGTCCTGCCGCTGCTGCTGGTGGCCACGCTCTGGTACATCGTGATCACCTCCGTGCTGAGCGTCTTCCAGTACTACATCGAACGGCACTACTCCAGAGGCGCGGTGCGGAACCTGCCGCTGACGCCCCTGCAGAAGGCCCGCAAATTCTTCGCCACCCACGCGGCAGTCCCCAACCGGAGGAACCTCTGATGACGAACACCCTCACCGCCCCCACAGCCGCCCGCGGCCTGGTGGAGATCACCGGCGTCCGCAAATCCTTCGGTGCCACGGAAGTCCTGAAGGGCGTCAGCCTCACCGTGGAACCCGGGGGAGTGGCCGTGATCGTGGGCCCCTCCGGCTCCGGCAAGTCCACCCTGCTGCGTACCATCAATCACCTGGAGAAAGTGGACGGCGGCCACATCACCATCGACGGACAGCTGGTGGGCTACGAGGTCCGCGGCGACCGGCTGTACGAACTGCGCGAAAAGGAGATCCTGAAGCAGCGCACCGGGATCGGTATGGTGTTCCAGAACTTCAACCTGTTCCCGCACCTCACCGCGCTGGAGAACGTGGCCGAAGCCCCCGTCGTGGCGCAGGGACGCTCCAAGGAGGAAGCCCGCCGCCGCGGCCTGGAACTCCTGGACCGCGTGGGCCTCAAGGACCGGGCCGACGCCTATCCCCGGCAACTCTCCGGCGGCCAGCAGCAGCGTGTCGCGATTGCCCGCGCCCTGGCACTGGACCCCAAGATCCTGCTGTTCGACGAGCCCACCTCCGCCCTGGACCCCGAGCTGGTCAACGAGGTGTTGGATGTGATCCGGGAACTCGCCACGTCCGGCACCACGCTCGTCATCGTCACCCATGAGATGGGCTTTGCCCGCGACGTGGCGGACACCGTGGTGTTCATGGACCAGGGCCAGATCGTGGAACAGGGCACACCGCAACAGATTTTCAGCAATCCGCAGGAACCGCGCACCCGGAGCTTCTTCTCCAAAGTGCTCGAACCGGCTTTCAACATCTAAGGAATCCCCATGGCTTTCCCACCCAGCGGCCCCGGCCGCAGCCGCGCACTCCCGGTGCGTCCCGCCGTCGTACTCCTTGGCACCGCACTCTTTGGTTCCGCCGCGCTGGCCGGCTGCGCAGACCCCGGTGCCTCCGCCGCGGGCAACCCCAGCGGCGGCACGCAGACGACGGCGGCCCGCAACGGCGTGGTCTACAACACCTCACCGGACCAGCAGCGCATCCGGGCTGATAAGGACCCGGCGCTCGCCGCCAAGGTTCCCGCGCTGATCAGCAAGGACGGCAAGCTGACCGTGGCCACCACGGCAGGGTCCATCCCGCTGTCCTTCCACGCCACGGACGATAAGACGCCGATCGGCTCCGAGCTGGACATCGCCCAGCTGGTGGCGGACAAGCTGGGCCTGGAGCTGGATGTCCAGGTGACGTCCTGGGAGAACTGGCCGCTGAAGACCCAGTCCGGCGACTTCGAGGCTGTGTTCTCCAACGTGGGCGTGAACAAGGACCGGGTGAAGCTGTTCGACTTCGCCAGCTACCGGGCCGCCTACATGGGCTTTGAGGCGAAAAAGTCCTCCACCTATGACATCAAGGGCGCGGATGACATCTCCGGCCTGAAGATCTCCGTGGGCTCGGGCACCAACCAGGAGAAGATCCTACTGGCCTGGAACAAGGAGCTCGAGGCCAGGGGCAAGGCGCCGGCCACGCTGCAGTACTACTCGTCCGACGCCGACACCATCCTGGCGCTCTCCTCCGGCCGGACGGATCTCAACATCGCGCCGTACCCGTCCACCGTGTACCGGGAAAACACCCGGGACGACCTGAAGGTGGTGGGCAAGGTCAACGCCGGCTGGCCCTCCGAAACACTGGTGGCCGCCACCACCCTGCGCGGGAACGGGCTGGCGCCGGTGATCTCCGAGGCCCTCAACGAGGTCATCAAGGACGGCTCCTACGGCAAGGTGCTGGAGCGCTGGGGACTGTCCGAGGAAGCGCTGCCGGAGTCCAGGACCATCACAGCGGAAAACTACGCGGCCACACAGGCAACGGCCACGGCTGCCGCGTCACCGTCAGGAAAGGCATCATGAACGCAGAACATACAAGCCGGCCGGGTTTCCTTGCCATCGAGCTCGACGGCGCCGGCTGGGCGGGCGCGGACATCACCCGCGCAGTGCTGGCCGCCGAGTCCGCGGGCTTCCACGCGGCCACGTTTACCGACGCTCCTGCGCCTGGCCGGGCCAACGCGCTCCAGCGGGCGGCCTTCGCGGCGCCGGTGACGCGCAGCATTGCGCTGGTCCCGGAGGTGGACACGGTGTACACCGAGCCGTTCCACATCTCCACCCAGCTGGCCAGCCTGGACTACGTGTCCGGCGGCAGGGCCGGGTGGGTCGTCACCGCGGCCGAATCGCCTGAAGCAGCCGCCGCCGTCGGACGCTCTTCCGTGACGGGTGCGGCACTGGGCCAGGAAGCCGCGGCGTCCATCGAGGTGTCCCGCCGGCTGTGGGACTCCTGGGAGGACGACGCCGTGATCCGCGATGTTGCCACCGGCCGGTACATCGACATGGATAAGCTGCACTACGTCGATTTTGAGACGCCTGCCGATTTTGCCGGTGCCGGGTACTCGGTGAAGGGGCCGTCCATTATTCCGCGGCCGCTGCAGGGGCAGTTGCCGGTGCTGGTGCCGGCGTCGCTGCTCGGTGAAGTGTCGGCTGACGCCGTGGACGGCGTGCTTGTGTCCGCACCGATGCCCGAGCTGCTGGCTGCCGAGGTCCGTGACGTCCGCGATCGGGTGGGCGTTGGCGTTGCGGTTGTTGCCGAACTCGACGTGGTCCTGGACGCCCGCGGGCAGGCTGCGGCCTCGCGCGTTGCCGTGCTCGACGGCGGCCGCGCGGCTCTTGCCGGTTCTGCAGCCGGTCTCACCGACTTCCTGGCAGAACTTCTGAAGGAGGCCGACGGCGTGCGGCTGCACCCGACGTCGCTCTTTGTGGACCTGGAAGAACTGGGACGGCTGGTCCTGCCGGAACTCCGCCGCCGTGCGGCGCTCCGGCCTGTGGTGCGGGACGGCACGTTCCGCGACCTGCTGGGCCTGGAGCGCCCGGCCAGCCGCTATGCACCCGCCTCCGCAGCGCCCGCCGGCGTACGACACTAAGGGGAAAACCATGACACAGCACACCCGTGCTAAATCCGAAGCCTTCACGCCGTCCGGCCAGATCCAGTTCGGTGTCTTCTTCCAGGGGGTCAACTCCGGCGCCATCTGGAAAGCGGCGGAATCGGGTTCGCAGACGGACTTCGAATCGTTCCGCCGCATCGCCCAGACCGCGGAGCGGGGGCTCTTCGCCGCGTTCTTCCTGGGCGAGGGGCTCCGCCTGCGGGAACACCTGGGCCGCCCGCACGCGCTGGATGTGGCGGGCCGCCCGGACGCGCAGACCATGCTCGCCGCCCTGGCCTCGGTCACCAGGAACATCGGCCTGGTGGCCACCCAGAACACCACGTACAACGACCCCGCGGACCTGGCGCACCGGCTCGCCTCGCTGGACCTGATCTCGGGCGGCCGGGCCGCGTGGAACATCGTGACCACGGACAACGCCTGGACCGGGGCGAACTTCCGCCGCGGCGGCTACCTGGACCACGCAGACCGCTACAGGCACGCGGAGGCCTTCGTGGAGACGGCCAAGCGGATCTGGGATTCCTGGGAGAATCCGGACGGTCCGGCCCGCCGGGTGCTTCATCGGGGCCGGCACTACACGGTGGACGTGACGCCGAGGCTGCCGCCGAGCGGGCAGTACCGGCCGGTGCTGTTCCAAGCCGGGGATTCGCCGGACGGGCGGAACTTCGCCGCCCGCCAGGCGGACGTGATCTTCGCGGCGCATCCGAAGTTCGATGACGCCGTGGAGTTCCGCAAGGACCTGGTGCAGCGGTCCGTGGCCGCGGGCCGGGGGGCGAACGCCGTGCAGATCATGCCAGCCAGCGAGTTCATCCTGGCGCCGACAGCTGCGGAGGCGGCGGAGAAGAAGGAGTGGGTGCGGAGCCTGCAGATCGGGCCGCAGCAGGCCATTGCCTACCTGGAGCAGTTCTGGGGCCGCGAACTATCGAACTACGATCCGGACGGCCCGCTGCCGGACATCGATCCGGTGGTGGAGGAGACGTCCGAGACCCGAGGCAGCGGCTTCCACGGCGCCAAGGCTCGGCAGCTGGCGGACCAGTGGCGTGCGGAGGCCAAGGACAAGGGGCTGTCCATCCGGCAATTCGTCATCTCCAAGACCGCGCGGATCGATGCCACGTTCACTGGCTCCTACACGTCGGTGGCAGACCAGCTGACCGAGTACGCCCGGGTGGGCGCGGTGGACGGGTTCAACATCTCGCCCTGGCTCATTCCCGCCGGCTTGGATGACATCGTGAACCACCTGGTGCCGGAGCTGCAGGAACGCGGTGTGTATCCCACGGAGTACCGCGGCAGCACGCTCCGCGAACACCTGGGCTTGGAAACACCGGGGCGCACTGCCGATGAGGCTGTTGAGGTGGCCGGGGCGTGATGCGCTGGGCCGGGTTCGCTGGGAGGAACGACGGCGGCGGCGGGCCGGGTGCCGTCGTCGACCCTTCCGCGGGGGCTGCTTCGTCGGGAACGGTCATCCTGCACCTGGCGGTGTGGGAGCAGTGGATGTAAGGAATGGTGGCCATCCACGGCGGGGTGGAGCGAGGTTGATTGCGCATACGCAAGAACTGGAATGGGGCCAAGCGGCCCACGTGCTTCTTCCCCAGGAGTGGAATGCCTTCACGGTGAGCATCCATCCCTTGCTAAAACGCAATAGTTGCAATTAAATAAAAAGCGTAGTCCGCTGCGGGGACCGCCGGTTGGCCGGCGGCGCTGGATGTTCCGCCGCCGCCGTGCTCATGGTGGCCCCGCAAAGTCCTGCTCGTTCCGTCCGCTGGCGGAATGCGGGCCCGCCGGGGTCCGCGGGAGAGCAACAGCGTGCTGGGGCGCGATCTGATAAGCCACATATTGCGAAGGAGCAATTCTGATGGCACGCAGCGTGACGTCCGCCCCTGCGGTGGGCAATGCACGGTGGAAGCGGCTGATTCCCGTCGCAATCATCGTCTACATCATCTCGTTCATGGACAGGACCAATATCGGGTTCGCCCTCAACGGCCTCCACCAGGACCTGGGCATTGATGCCGCCCAGCAGGGACTGGCGGCCGGCATCTTCTTCATCGGCTACCTGGTGCTGCAGATACCAGGCGGTCACCTTGCCGAACATTGGAGTGCGAAGAAGTTCGTCGGCATCATGGTGCTCATCTGGGGCGTGCTGGCTGTCCTTTCCGGATTCATCCAGGACTTCACCCAACTTCTGGTGGTGCGCTTCTTCCTCGGTGTCGCCGAGGCCGGGATCTGGCCTGCCATCCTTGTCCTGATCAGTCACTGGTTCCCGGCCGCTGAACGCGCCCGGGCCTACGCGTTCTGGATGATGAACATCGCCATCGCCTCCATCATCACCGCGCCCCTCTCGGGCTGGATCCTGTCCTTTTCGGATTGGCGGTGGCTCTTCATCATCGAAGGTATCTTCCCGTTCGTCATCGCCGCACCACTGTGGTGGGCCCTGATCGCCGACCACCCGCGGGAAGCCAAGTGGTGCTCCGTCCAGGAACGGGAGTACATCGAAAACGGACTTGCTGCTGATGCGGCGGCACATCCACAGCAGGAAAAACTGGGACTGCGCCACGTCATATCCAATTCAGTGGTGTGGCGGCTGACCCTGGTGTACTTCCTCATCCAAATTGGCTTCTACGGCATCAATATCTGGCTCCCCCACGTGATCAAGACGATCACTTCCGGGTCCTCAATGGAGGTTGGCCTCATCACCGCCATCCCGTATGTGCTGGCCATGGTGGGCCTCTGGTACAACGCCAAGGCAGCCGACCGCACGGGCCGATACTCCACCCACGTGCTCCTCTCGATGGCCGTGGGTGCTGTCACGCTGGTGCTCTCGGTGGCAACCGGGGATAACATTCCGTTCCTTGCGGTCACCCTGATCAGCATCGCCGTCGCCGGCGCCCTGGCCTACGACGGCCCGTTCTGGGCTTCCGCGTCCCGTGCGATGCCGGTGGCTGTGGCGGGCACCGCCATGGGCCTGATCAATGCGGTGGGCAACCTCGGCGGCTTCGTCGGACCCTACGTGGGAGGGTACCTGCAGGACCTGACGCACGGCAGCTTCCTTGCCACGTCCATCTTCCTGGCCTGTTGCCTGCTCGCTGCCGGCCTGGTGATGCTGAGCCTGCGGCGCGGCGGCGACAGGCCGGTGAGAGGCGGCACCCCGCAGGACGGGCACCAGGAAGGGGTTTTGGCGGAAGGAACACGGAAGAGGATGCACTGACAACGCGCCCTGGCGCGGGCTGTCCGGCGGGCAATAAGCCCCTAATCGGTTTCGGGGCTTTGGCAGTAAAAGCAGGTGCCGGCGTCGCAGTCCTCTGCTGACTCCTGCTCCGTTTGGCGCTCACTCATTTCCGGGTCCTTTCCGTGGGATTTTGAAGTAGTACCCCCTTCAAACGTTTGCCCGGGACCCCCGCTGGGGTCCCGGGCAAACGTTGGGGGCGGTGGCCTGCGGTCTGGCTAGTGCACCAGGGCCGGCTCGGCGAGCTGCACCTTCTCCGCTTCGGTGGGCACGAAGCCTGCCTGAAGCTCGGAGCGCAGCGTGGCCATGTCCAGCTCACCCTGCCATTTGGCGATTGCCACGCAGGAGACGATGTTGCAGACCGTGCTGGTCAGGGCGCGGGCCTCGCTCATGAAGCGGTCGATGCCAACGATGAGGGCCACGCCGGCCACGGGAAGGGTGGGCATGACCGTCAGGGTCGCCACCAGGGCCACGAAGCCACTTCCGGTGACGCCGGCCGCGCCCTTGGAGGTCAGCAGCATCATGCCGAGCATCAGCAGGATCTGGCCCCAGCTCACGTGGATGTCGCAGGCCTGGGCAATGAACATGGAGGCGAGCGTGAGATAGATGGCGGTGCCGGTGAGGTTGAAGGAGTAGCCGGTGGGGACCACCAGGCCCACAACGCTGCGGTCGCAGCCGATCCGCTCAAGCTTGGACAGCAGGCGCGGCAGCACCGGCTCGCTGGAGGACGTGGCGAGGACGATCAGGAATTCGTCCTTGAAGTAGCGCAGGATCTGCCACAGGCTGAAGCCGGTCACCTTTGCCAGAATGCCCAGGCCGACCACCACGAAGACGATGCAGGCGGCGTAGAAGGCCAGGATCAGCATGCCGAGGTTTCCGATGGAGTGGGCGCCGTACTTGCCCACGGTGAATGCCATGGCGCCGAAGGCTCCCAGCGGAGCCACCTTCATGATGTAGCCGAACATGATGAAGAGCAGCTTGTTGAAGCTGTTGACAACGTTCAGGGCCAGCTGGCCCGGTGCGCCGAGCTTGCTGAAGGCGAATCCGCAGAGCAGCGCAATCACCAGCACGGGCAGGACTTCACCGTCGGCGAAGGCGCCCACGAACGTGGTGGGGATGATGCTCAGGATGAAGTCCACAGGGTTGCTGCTCGGCAGCTGGGTGGTGTACTTCTGGGCCACCGATGAATCAAGGTGGGTCGGGTCGATGTGCATGCCCGCTCCCGGCTGGAACAGCATCACGGCTCCCAGGCCCAGGGCCAGGGCGAGCGCCGTCAGGGCGTAGAACAGTCCAAGCGAACGGACCAGGGTGGGGCCCACCTTCTTGGTGTCCCGCAGGGAGGTGATGCCGCCGACGATGGTGCAGAACACGATGGGGGCGATCATGAACTTCACAAGTTTCACGAAACCGTCGCCGATGGGCTTGAGCGATGCGCCGAGGTCCGGCCACAGGGCGCCTACAACGACGCCGAGGGCAACTCCGATAAGTACCTGGACATACAGGTGTCCGAGGATGGATTTGATCTTCATTGAACAACTTCCTGCTTAGTGCGGCCCCATTAATGATGGGGCAAAGAGAGGGTGGTTAGGCGGACAGCTCAGCGGCCGCGGCCACATCGATATCTGCGGTAGCGATGTGGCGGGCTGCCCGGTGGAGAGCCACTTCGCTGACGGTGCCGCTGTCATCGGAGATGATTTCGGCGGTGATGACGCCGGCCGGCGTTCCTATCCGCAGCACGCGGGGGCTACCGGGGCTGGTGGGTGCCTGGCCTGCCGCGTTTGCCACGACGGACGACTGGAGCGAGGCTGCCAGGGAAACCGCCACGGCTGATGTCAGGCCGATGGCCGGGTGGGGCGCGAGCATTGACAACATCCGCACCCGGACGTCATGGCTGTCGGCGGTGATGGTTGTTCCGTCTGCAGCCGTGTAGTCACCGGCGGGCGCCACAACACCCACTTTCGGAACAGCGTTCTGGGGCGGATCCTCAGGCTTCCGCAGGCCCATGATGAGGCCCGCTGATGCCCGTGCCGCAATGAGGGCGGGCAGCTGGCCGTTGAGGGTGTCCGTCATTGAGGAAAGATCGACGCCGGCCTCGTCGGCTGCGAGCAGTACGGCGGGTGCGCCTGCGTCCACCATCGTGGCGCTGAGCGTGGCGCCGTTCACCTCGAGCTGGTCCACCGCGTTGCCGGTGGGCAGGAGTGCACCCGTGTTCTGGCCCCAGGGGCCATGGAACGAGAGGCTGACGGGAACGCCGGCCGCGCTGCTGCCCGGAACCCTGGCCAGGCCGGACTTGGGAATGTGCCGGCCGGGGGTGGGAACCGTTCCGCTGAGCACTGCGCCGGAGGTGACGTGGCGCATGCGGACCTTCGTCATGCCGTCCTGGGCTTCAACGATGCCTGTCTGAACTGCGAACAGGGCAATGGCGGTGGCGCAGTTGCCGCAGTTGGAGCCGAGTTCAACGGTAGGGTCACCGATCCCCACCTGGGCGAAGAGGTAGTCAAGGTCTGCCTCGGCACCGGGCGTTGCCCAGATGACTGCAGCCTTTGACGTGGTGGACGTTCCGCCGCCGACGCCGTCCAGCTGCCGCGCGTCCGCTGCGCCGAAGGCGGCGGACAGCAGTGCGGGGATTTCCTCGCGGGTGGGGGCGTGGAGGGCCACGTCCCTGGCATCGAAGAGCCAGCACTTGCTGGTGCCGCCCCGGTACCAATGTCCTTTGAGTCCCACTGTATTTCTCCCTCGTAACTTGCAGGTGCTCTACTTCACAGCACCTTGTACTTCTACGATCCGGGATTGTTGCCTTCAGCACAATCGCAAATAAATGGACAACCATCTAGTTTTGCTAAACTCAGTGCATGGCAATCCTCGATCTCCACCGGCTCCATGTGCTTCGCGAGGTGGGCCGTTCCGGCTCCCTGACCTCCGCTGCTGCCGCACTTTCCTTCACCACCTCGGCGGTCTCGCAGCAGATCGCGAAACTCGAGCAGGAGATGGGTGTTGTCCTCATCGAGCGCCATCCCCGCGGCGTGGTCCTGACCGAGGCGGGGCACGCCCTGCTGCACTACGCCGACGACATCGACAGGACTGTAGAAGCCGCCCGGGCGGAAATGGGGGAGTTCGCGGGCCTTCGGCGGGGCCAGCTCCGGCTGGGAACATTTCCCACCGGCGGGGCCTCCCTGATGCCGGACGTTGTGCTGGCGTTCCGCGCCCGCCACCCTGAGGTGGCAGTGACGGTTGTCAGCGCCCGCAGGGACGGCCTGTTGGAACGGCTGCGGCGGCGCGAAATCGAACTGACGCTGCTGTGGGACTACCCCTGGCAGCAAATCGAGGACCCTGACCTGGCCCTGGTCAGGCTGACGAACGATCCAACAGTGCTGCTGGTGCCGCGGGAGCACCCCATTGCGAAGCTGGGCTCGGTCCGCATCGGCGCATTGAGCGACCAGGAGTGGGTGGTGCGCGACGAGCACCCCGTGGCCGACGTCCTCAGCCGGGTATGCCGCGATGCCGGGTTCGAGCCGCGGATCGCCTTCGCGGCCAACGATTACCAGGAGACACAGGGCATGGTGGCGGCAGGCATCGGGATCGCACTGGCACCCAGGCTGGCGCTGACGGCCCTGCGCCCCGACGTCGTGGCGGTCCCGCTCGCCGGGTCCCCGAAGCGGCGCATCCTCCTTGCCCACCTGGCGAACCGCAGGCTCAGCCCCGCCGCGCAGCAGGCAACCAAGGTGTTCCGTTCCATCGCCAAGGGCGCGGCTTCCTGACAAAGGAAGGGCCGGCGTCGTGCACCGTCTTTCCTGGCGCCTACCGGGCCAGCGGGCCGGCAACCAGCGCACGTGCCAGGTCCATGAACTCGGCGTGGGTCACCGGAGCCGGGGACGCCGTCGAAGCTGCCGGACGCGTGTTCCGGGCGATGGCGAAGCTGTCGCTGACGAAGCGCCGGTGCACTATGACGCTGCCGATGGCCGGGAGCACCAGCAGGAACTGGCCGTAGTTCCCCGCTGCCAGGAAGGCTCCCTCCCACAGTGGGTTCTCCTCCCGCGGCAGCCACCAGAGGTAGCCGTAGCCGCAGTTGCCAAAACCGGTACCCGGTGCCATGTCTGCCCGCCTGACGTGGGTGGCCACGCTTTCCCTGACCCACTCCCGGGGTACGAGCTGACGGCCCTCCCATTGCCCTTCAGCAGCCATCAGCAGCCCAATTTTTGCCAGGTCCCGTGCGGAGAGGAAGAGGTGGTAGGCCGGAAAGGCGGACTTTCCGGCGTCGCCGAGCATCAGCTGGCGTGCGGGGTCGTATTCTTCAAACCCCAGCGGACCGGCCAGGTATTTCCCGAACGCGTCGAAGACGGACAGCCCGCTGATCTTCGCGAAGATGGCGCCTGCGGCGTTGAAATCCCAGTTGTTGTAGAGGAAATACTGCCCCGGCGCCTTGGTGCCCCGCGCGGGAAACGCATGCTCGTCGCTGCCCGTCCCGGAGGACCAGCAGGGACGAGGTATTCCGGGGCAACGCAAGTGCACGGGCGGTCACGGGGCTCCTGTTGAGTGGATGAAGAAACCGTGCCTGGGAACCCGGCGGAGGCCGGGTCCCCAGGCACGGGATGACGGGCTTACTTGGTGTAGCCGAAGACCTGGTTCCACTTGGCCAGGTCGTCCTTGCCGTACGTGGTGGCGTCGCTGTTCTGCATCCGGTAAACCTTGCCGGAATCGACGGCGGGGAGGGTCACGCCCATGATGGTGGGCGGTGCCACGTCGGTGCGGACCGGGTATTCACCGATCTGCGAGAAGACCTGCTGGCCCTGCTTGGAAAGGTTGTAGTTCATGAAGACCTTCGCGGCTTCCACGTTCACGGCCGTGCCCGTCATGCCCAGGTAGTAGTCGTAGGAGACCAGTCCTTCCTCCGGGACGATGAACTTGACGGGCGCCTTGTCCTGCACGGCCGAGATGTTGGTACCGCTGATGGTCACCGTGCCCACGGCCACCTCACCGCGGGCCAGGGCGGTGGCCTCAGCGCCCAGGGAGTCGTAAATCTTGGGCTTCTGCGCGGCGTACTTGGCGAAGTAGTCGCCGCCCATCTTGGTTTCCATGAACCTGTTCAGGGCGGCGGTGCTGCCGCCCGAGCCGCCCTGCACGATGCCGATCTTGCCCTGCCACTTGCCGCCCACCGCGTCTGCCCACGACTTGGGGGCATCCGCTTCCTTCACCAGCTGGGTGTTGTAGCCCAGGGTGTACACCGAGTTGAACATGCGGGTGAACTGGCCACCGTCCACGGAAACGTCCTTGAGGGCCGAGGCGCCGGGGACGTCGTAGGCCTTCCAGACTTTGGCGTCCTCCATGGACTTGGCGATCCGGTAGTCGGAGGTGCGGATCACGTCGGCGCTGAGCTTGCCCGCGCCCTGCTCGGAGAGCACGCGTTCGGAGAGCTTGTTGGGGGTGAGGCGGACGACGTTGACCTTGATGCCGGTGTCCTTGGTGAAGGCGTCCACCAGGGCGCTCTCAGAGGAATCGGTGTATCCGGAGTAGAGGGACAGCGTCTGGGTCTTGGCCTTTTCGTAGGTGGCCTTGTCAGCGATGGATTCGCCGTTGATGACCAGCCCGTCATCAGTCTTCACGGCGGCACTGGCCGTGACGACGCCGGCACTCTGGGCAGCGCTTCCACAGCCAGTCAGGCTGAGGGCCAGGAGCACTCCGGCGGCGGTGAGGGCGGGGAGCTTGGACGCTAACTTCATTGTGGGTGTCCCTTTCAAAGGTGGGTGTGAGGTTCAGTGCTTGGTCTTGCGTTCGCCGCCGACTTTTTGGGCGATGACGGCGAGGATTCCGATGACGAGGCAGTACAGGACGCTGACGGCCGCAGCTGCCTGGCTTTGGCCGTTGTCAAAGTTGTCGAACACGAGGATGGACAGGATCCGGGTGTTGGAGGTGAAGAGGAAGATGGAGGCGCTGAGCTCACGCATGGAGAGCATGAGGAACAGCAGGAACGAGGACATGATGCCCACGCGCATCAGGGGCAGCGTGACGTCCAGGACGGACCTTGTCCTCCCGGCGCCCAGCATGACGGCACTGTCCTCGAGGTCCTGGTCCATCTGGAGCATGGACGCGGATACACCGCGGTAGCCCTGCGGCATGAACACCGCAACACAGGCGACGGCGAGGATGGCCAGCGTCCCGTAGATGGGCAGCGGCAGCAGCAGCCAGGTCCAGAGCAGCCCGATGCCCATGACGATCGCAGGGACGGCAAGGGGGGTCATCGCGACCAGTTCGATCAGGCGGCCCACCTTGGACTTGGTGCGGTAGCGGATGTAGGAGGCGATGAAGCTGAGGGTGGTGCCGGCGAATGCCGCGATCAGGGCCACCAGCACGCTGTTCTTAAGCGCGAGCTGGAAATCGTTGGATCCGAGGACTTCGATCAGCTTGGCAAAGCTGAGCGAATTCGCCTCGAGCAGCTGCGACATGGAGGACACGAACGGGGTGGCCTGCATGGAAGCGGCGAGCAGGGCGAGCATGGGCAGGACCACCGAGACTGCGAAGTAGGCCAGCGCGATGATGGTGAAGGGCCATCGCATCCTGCGCAGCGGTACCTGGCGGGGACGGTTGCCCTTGCCGGTCATGGTGGTGAATTTGCGCTTGTTGATGATGCGCTGCTGGATGAGGGTCACGGCCATCAGCGCAACGGTCAGGATGACGGCGACGCTGGCGGCCTGGTTGCTCTTGGCCGGTGTCGCGCTCATGAGGCGGTAAATGTAGGTGGGCAGCGTGTCCACCCCGGCGGGGTTGCCGATGACCTGGGCCACGGGGAAGTTTTCCATCGTCAGTGCGAAGACCAGGACGGCGGAGCCCAGGATGGCCGGCAGGGCCAGGGGCAGGGTGACGGTCCGCAGCATGGTGCGGAGCGGGGCACCGTGGACCGTTGCAGCCTCTTCGAGGTCTGCGTTCATCATCGACAGTGAGCTGTGCAGCAGCAGGAAGGCGTACGGGGCGTAGAAGATGCCCAGGACGAAGACCAGGCCCGGAAGGCTGTAGATGTTGATGGCTGCATCAATGCCCAGGTCGCGGAGGAAGATGTTGATGTAGCCGGCGCTGGGCGAGCACAGCAGGGACCAGGCCAGGGCGCCCACCAGTGCGGGGATGAACATCGGTGCCATGCCGATGAAGAAGATGAACTTCCGCCAGGGCGCGTCGGAGCGTGCGCAGACGAAGGCAAGGAACGCCCCGATGAGCAGGGCGATGACGGCCGAGCCGGCTCCCACCATGAGGGAGTCGACCAACGCCCCGAGTGCTTCCGGGGTGGCCAGCAGAGCCAGGTTGGACAACGTGAGTCCGCCCAGGGAAATGCTGCCCGGCCGGGGAACGCTGTCCGAGAAGGCGGCCAGCAGGACCAGGGCGAGCGGGAGGACGATCAGGATGCCGAGGACGGCCAGGACGATCAGGCCCGGCGTGTTCTTCCGTAGGCCCGCGATGGTCCGGGCAGAGCGGTAGTCCCGGGGCGCGGGCTTTGGTGCGGGGCGGGCTTCGGCCCGGCTGGTCGCTACGGTCTTGAGGCTCATGCGAGGACCTCGGCGGGCAGGATCTGGACTTCGCGGGGGTTGACGGTCACCCAGACCCGGTCGCCCACCTTGTGCTGCTCTCCGCGCCTCAGCCCGCCCAGGGCGTCAAGCTCGGGCCCGGATTCCAACTGGATCGCGTACCGGATGTCGTTCCCCTGGAATCCCGCCACCCGTACAGTTCCCGGCCACGAGTTGGGGTGTTCCGTGGGCGCGGCCGTGATCTGCAGGTCCTCGGCGCGGATACAGACCTTGGGGGAGGTGCCGGCATCCTTGATTTCCTGTGCCGCCTGGACCGTGAGCCCGCTGTTGGCGATGCGGGCGGTGGTGGACCCGGATGCGGTGCCCTCGGTGGTGCAGTCCATGATGTTGGAGACGCCCAGGAAGTGCGCGATCGAGGCGCTCGCGGGCGCTTCGTACATGTGCTGGGGCGCACCCATCTGCACAATGCGGCCGCCCTGGAGCAGCGCGATGCGGTCTGCCAGCGCGAAGGCTTCGTGCTGGTCGTGGGTGACGTACACGCAGGTGAGTCCGAGCTGGAGCTGGATTTCACGCAGCTCCACCCGGAGCCGGTCCCGCAGGCGGGCGTCAAGGTTGGAAAGGGGTTCGTCGAGCATGAGCACGCTGGGCCGCATCACCAGGCTGCGCGCCAGGGCGACGCGCTGCATCTGGCCGCCGCTGAGCAGGCTGGCGCCGCGGTCCGCATAGGGCTCCAGGCCCACCAGTGTGAGGGCTTCCATGACGCGCTCATCGATCTCGCTCTTGGGAAGCTTCTTCTGCTTGAGGGAGTAGGCCACGTTCTGGGCCACGGTCATGTGGGGCCACACGGCGTAGGACTGGAAGACCATGCCCACGTTGCGCTTGTTCGGGGGCAGGTTGATGCCCTTTTCGGAGTCGAAGACCACGACGTCGTCGATGATGATCCGCCCTGAGGTGGGTTCCTCCAGGCCGGCGATGCAGCGCATGGTGCTGGTTTTGCCGCATCCCGATTGGCCCAGGAGGACGAGGGCTTCGCCGTCCTCGATGTCGAGGTTGAGGTTTTCAATGGCAGTGAAGCTTCCGTACTTCAGCTGCAGGTTTTGAATGCTGATCTTCATGGCTGATTCCTTGGGCTGGGTTTTTCCGTTAGGGGTTTTTCAGTCACTTGGCACCAGGATGGTGCTTTCGCTGATGACGCGGGCCGAGCGTTGGAAGGAGACCTCAGCGGGGTCGGCTGCATCCAACGCCAGTGCGGTCTTGCCCTTCAATAAGTGGATAAAGAGTCCGTCCTCCGCCGCGGGAACCATGCTGTGCTGCACCACGCTGCCTGCAGTCCCGGAAGCGGCGGCGACGGCGACGGCGCTGGTGAGTCCGATGGCGGGGTGCAGCGCGCTCATCGAGATCATCCGGGCCGAGACTCCGGTTGTTCCTTCGGGCGGGGGCCCCACGATGCCCACCTTGGGAATGGAGCTGAGATTCTGCGGAAGGTTCATCTTGCGGGCCGCCGCGGCGCGCAGTTGCGGAGCAATCCGGACCAGCGCCTCCAATGCTTCTTCGCTGCCGGTCGCCTCCAGTCCCAGGGCCGCTGCGTCGAAGAGCGCAGCCGGCGCGCCGGCATCGATCAATGTGGCCTGGTACTGCCGGCCGTCAACGTCGATGTCATCAACCGCGTTGCCGGTGGGGAACTGTGCACCGTAGCTGGACCACGAGGTTTTCTGGAAGACGACGTCGATGGGGACGCCGGGGTAGTGCTGGCCATCGAGGCGCCGGCCGCCGTACGCCGGAACCTGGGACCCCGGCGTCGGGATCTCGCAAATGAGGCGCAGCCCGGTCACCGTGTTCAGGATGGGGACCCGGGTGACGTCACCGGTGGGGGTGACAAGCCCGGCGTGGAGAGCGTAAAGGCCAAGGGCGGTGGCGCAGTTTCCGCAGTTGCTGGCCCATTCGACCGCCGGCTTATCAATGGCAACCTGGGCGAACCGGTAGTGCACCGTTCCGTCCGGGCCGGTGCCGGCCACGGTGATCGCCTTGCTGGTTGTTGAGGAAGCGCCGCCTACTCCGTCGATTTGGCGAAGGTCCGGTGAGCCGAACGTGCGGATCAGGAGCCGTTCCGTTTCCTGGGGGTCGGCGGGAAGGTCCTCGTCACGGAAAATCCAGCACTTGCTGGTCCCTCCGCGGACCAGGGTTGCCGGGACTGCGGTGACTGGGAGGCTGCCTGCCTGCGGCTCTTCCCTGAATAGAAGCGTCATTGGTTCTCCTGAAAGCACCGAGGAGCCGTATGCAACCGGTGGATAAATGTTCACAGCCGCACAGGACGGGGATCCGTAAATCATGGCCTGTATGGCGTTGGTCACAAACGGTATACTGTTTGAAATGCTTAAGCAACAGTCCGTAGAGAATGAATACAAGCCCGGCCTGACTGGGTGCAGCTCCGCCACGCGCAGCGGGTGTCTGCTGAATTCAGTGTTCACAGCCGCTGGAAACGGTATGCAGTGCGTTAGAATTGCGACTAAAGGTATGGCGCCGGTGCGCCCTGCTGCTTGTTCGATGAAGACCGGAGGCCGCCCGTGGCGTCGCAACCCGAGACAAGCCCCTACCTGATGATCAGGAACGCCATCATCTCGCAGGAGCTGCCTCCCCGCGCCCAGCTCGTTGAGAGTGCCCTGGCCAAGAAGTACAACGTGTCCCGGACTCCAATCCGCGAAGCGTTGCGGCGCCTCGAAACGGAGGGGCTCGTGGAGCGCTACGGTTCGCGCATGCAGGTGCGGGAGTACCGGCCGGAGGAGATGCTGGACCTCTACGAGGTGCGCACCTTCCTGGAGGAGGCGGCCGCAAAGACCGCGGCTCTCCGGCATACGGACATGGACCTGATGCTGATTGACCGTGCGCACCAGGCGATGGTCACCCTCGATTTCGATGCTGCGATGCCGGCTGAACTGGCCGCTGCCAACCGCACCTTCCACGAGCGCATCTGGGCTGCCAGCCACAGTGCGGCGCTCCTTGACCTGCTGGACCGGATCCTGGTGCATTTCATCCGCTACCCAGGCACCACGCTTTCCACGCGGGAGCGCTGGGACAGGGTGCTGAAGGAGCATGAGGAGCTGCTGGTTGCCATCCGCGGGCGGAACGCCGAGGAGGCCGGCCGGATCGCCAGCGCCCACATGGACGAGGCGAAGAACATCCGGATCCAGATGTACATCGACGCGCAGGAAATCAGCCACCCGCGCTCCCCGTAACCCGGCGCTTCAGCGCCCTCCGCGGCCCTTCCCTTCTCCACCGTGCTTCAGTATGCCCATTGCATGCAATGGCATGCCTATGTATACAATCGTGTACAGCGATGGAGCTGAGGAGAAATGATGATGATCGAAAGCGACGTCCTGGTTGTCGGAGGCGGCAACGCGGGATTTGCCGCAGCGCTTGCGGGCGCTGAGCGCGGACGCAAGGTTGTCCTGCTGGAAAAGGCGCAGGAGGCCCGTTCCGGCGGCAACAGCTTCTACACCGCCGGCGCCACCCGCATTTCCCATAACGGGCTCCAGGAGCTCATCGAATTCGTGGAGCCTGACCGCCGGCACGCCGTCAGCGAAGTTCCCGCCTACACCGCCGCCGAATACCTTGCCGATCTTTCCAAGGTCTCTGAAGGCGGGAACGATCCCGAACTTTCCGCAGTCCTGGTCAGCGAGAGCAACCCCGCGTTGCGCTGGCTTCAGGGCATGGGACTCAAATACCGGCTGATGTATGAGCGCCAGGCGTACCGGACCCGGGACGGCGGCTACCTGTTCTGGGGCGGACTGCACGTGGGCAACGTGGGCGGCGGCAAGGGACTCATGGCGGATCACCGGGCAGCCGCTGAACGCATGGGCGTGGAGGTCATCTATGACTGCGCCGCGACAGGGCTCATCCTGGAGGACGGCCGCGTGCGCGGAGTCCGTTACCGCACGTCAACCGGAGAAGGTGAGCTCCGCGCGGAGTCGGTCATCCTCGCTTCGGGAGGCTTTGAGGCTTCACCTGCCCTGCGGCGCCAACACCTGGGCGAGGGCTGGCAGAATGCAAAAGTACGCGGCACGCCCGGCAACACGGGCGAGATGATCCTTGCCGCCCTGGACGCCGGTGCGGCCAAAGGCGGGGACTGGTCCACCTGCCACAGCGTCGCCTGGGACGCCTGGCACCCGGAGAACGAGGGCAACCTTGAGCTCACCAACCAGCTCACCCGCGGCGGTTACCCGCTGGGCATCGTGGTGAACAGCGAGGGCAAGCGGTTTGTGGACGAGGGCGCCGACTACCGCAACTACACGTACGCGAAGTACGGCCGGGACATTCTTGCCCAGCCGGGATCGGCCGCCTTCCAGATCTTTGACGCCTCCGCCCGCCCCATGCTGCGGACTGAGGAATACGACATGCCGGGGGTTTCGGTGGTCTCCGCGCCGACTCTGGCCGAGCTGGCGCAGAAAGCCGGCATCAGTCCCGAGGGCCTCGAGGATACGGTGCAGAGCTTCAACAACTCGATCACTGAGGACGCGCCGTTTGACCCCAACGTCAAGGACGGACGCCGCGCCGACACCCAGCCGCCCAAGAGCAACTGGGCCCGCAGCATCGCCACCGGCCCGTTCTACGCGTTCCCCGTCACCTGCGGCATCACCTTCACCTTCGGCGGCCTGAAGACAGATACGTGGGGCCGCGTGCTCACCGAAGACGCCGAGCCGCTCGAAGGGCTCTTCGCCTGCGGGGAAGCGCTGGGCGGCCTGTTCAGCGGAAACTACCCCGGCGGATCCGGGCTTGCGGCAGGCGCCGTCTTCGGACGCAGGGCCGGCTCCATCGCCTAGGCAACACAGCATTCCCTGCCAGCAACGGAAAAGAGGAAAAAGTGGCCAGTCCCATCCATCAGCGGCTCCGCGAAGACGTTCTCGCGAGCGTCTTTGCTCCTGACGAACCGCTCACGGAGGCCAAGCTCACCGAGCGGTACGGGGCCTCCCGGACCCCGGTGCGGGAAGCACTCCAGCGGCTGGAACAGGACGGTCTGGTCGAGAGGCGCGGCAAGGCGGTGGTTGTCCGCACGCATTCAGCCGAGGAAATCATCGACATCTACGAGTCGAGGATCATCCTGGAGCAGGCCGCCGCCGCCAAGGCCGCCGTCAAGGCGACCGCCCTGGACCGCCAGCTCCTCACGGGGCTGCTGACCCAGATGCAGCAACTGGACCCCAGCGACGGCCGCTCGCTCGCGGAGACAAACCGCGCCTTCCACGCGCAGCTGTGGCGTGCCACCCACAGCCCGTCGCTGATCGGACTGCTGGAACGTCTGGACCAGCAGGTCCGCCGGTACACGCTCACTACCCTGACCTATCCGGGACGGTGGCCGGTGGTGCTGGCGGACTACGCCGAACTGCTGGCCGCCATCGGGGACGGTGACTCCGCCCGTGCAGGCGAGGTCGCCGCCCGCCACATGTCCGACGCCTTGGATATCAGGCTGAAGATGTACGCCGAGGATCCCAGGACGCTTTAGGCTGCCTCGACGGCCGGGAAGCGTTCTTTCACAAGCCCGCCGGCTGCTGTTCCTGCATACTCCATCGCAACAGGAAACCCGAAAGTCGGGCGCAGGGCATCAGCCGGTGCAAAGAGGCGGGGCAGGCTCCAATGGGCCTGCCCCGCCTCGCTTTTTCAACGCCTGGTGCGCCGGGCCGGCTTTACTGGAAGGGGCGACGGCGGCGCGTCCCGAGCATGCGACGGCGCACGACGCCCAAGTCAGACGACGTGTTCGGTCTGGGCGAAGCACTGCGGTCTACTCCAGCATCAGGCCTCCGGACCGGGGGGAGAGTGCGTGATCCAGCACGATGCAGGCAGCGCCTACCGCGGTGATGTCCTCACCGAGGGCCGATCCCAGAAGCTCGACTTCGTGGATCATCCCCATTGCCAGGCGGTTGGCCAGGGCGGCGTGAAGTACCTCCAGGTAACGATCCCCGATGGGCGGCCAGGAGGGTCCGCCGAAGACAATGCCGTCGACGTCGAGCAGGTTGGCGATGTCCTCCACGGCGCGGGCGAGCCGGCCGGCTGCCTCGTGGAGGAGTGCCCCCGCCTTTTCGTCGCCGGCATCGGCCAGCGATGCAAGTTTGTGGAAGTGGTCAGTGACCTGGCGCAAATCCGCAGTGTCGAGGGGCCCTTGCAGGATTCCCCGGTTGACACTGTCATTGACCAATTGGACCGGCATGACGGATACACCAAGGCAGCCTGTGCGCCCGCAACCGCATACCCGGCCGCCGTCGCCCGTGGAAAAATGCCCGATCTCACCCACGTTGTTCGACGATCCGCGCACGACTTCGCCATTCATGACCACTGCCGCGCCGACGCCGCTGCCCAGGTAAACGAAGGCAAAATTCTCGTCTGACCTGTTGTCCCGCACCCAAAGTTCCGCGTGTGCTGCCGCGGCTGAATCCTTGTCCAGGAATACCGGGTAGCCCGTGGCTTTCCCCAGAGATTCCCGCAGTTCCACCCGCTTCCAGCCGATAAGCATCGGCGGACCAACAACCGCACCCTGGTCGAATTCGATAGGTCCCGGTGCGGCGATTCCCACTCCCAGAACGCGCTCCCTGGGAGTATCAGTCTCGCTGATCAACTCTTCGATGGCGGTAGCAATTTTGTCCACAGTCTCCTCCGGTCCGGCAACTGCCTCGACGGGGAGGTGTTTGCGGTGCACTACTGTTCCTGCCAGATCCAGCAGCACAAAGGTGAGCACGGAGGGATCAAGGTGGGCGCCGACGGCGTATCTGCTCTTGGGATCGATGGTGAGGGTGGTTCGCGGCTTCCCCTGGGGCACGTGGACTTTTCCGCTCTCCACGATCAGTCCCAGGTCCAGCAGCCGGCGGGCGATGTTTGACACGGTCTGCGTCGAGAGGCCCGTGGCGCCGATGAGTTCAACCCGGCTCATTCCGGCTTCCGAACGGCGGATCAGGTCCAGGACAACAGCCTGGTTGAAGGCGCTCACTCGCTCCAAATTCGATCCGCGCGGCATCCAAAACCCCTAACTCAATTTATTTGACTAAGCTCAATCCTAGACTATAGTGGCCTGTGTCACAGGCTGTCAGATAGTTCGGACGCTCCAATAAGTAGCTTCGCAGAGGCGGAGCTCTGTCTCCCAAAGGGAACCCCTGATATGACTCGGAAGAGATTTTTCGCGGCTGCAGCAGGTCTGCTCGCGGGCACCGTTGCCCTGAGCGCGTGCGGCAGTTCATCTGCACCATCCCAGGCAACTGACCAGAATGCGGACGCCAAGGAGGTGACGCTGACCATCACGGCCAACGCCGTCTCCGGCGGAAAGAACGCTGCCGGCGCTGACTGGATCACCAACTACGTCATCCCCAAATTCGTGGAGGCGCAAAAGGCGAAAGGCGTCACGGCCAAGGTTAATTTCCAACCCAACGGCGTGGATGACCAGGCGTACAAGACCAAAGTCTCCCTTGACCTTTCCACGGGCCAAGGCGCGGACATCACGTCGATCGACGGCATCTGGCTGGGCGAGTTCGCAGACGCGGGATACATCAGCCCTCTCGAGGACATTGTCGGCAAAGACAAGGTCCAGGCCTGGGACGGCTGGAAGCAGATCAAGCCAGCGGTTCAACAGCTCACCACCTATGAGGGCAAGCAATACGGCGTTCCGGACGGAACGGATGGCCGTGTCATCTACTTCAACAAGAAGCTGTTCAGCCAGGCCGGTCTGCCGGCCGACTGGCAACCCAAGAGCTGGGACGACATCCTGGATGCCGCACGCAAGCTCAAGAAACTTCCTGACGTAACCCCGCTGCAGATCAATGCGGGCAAGGCAATGGGAGAGGCCGCGACGATGCAGGGATTCCTGCCGTTGCTCCAGGGCACCGGCCAGCCAATCAACAAGGACGGCAAGTGGCAGGGCAACAGCCAGGGCGTCCAGGACGTACTGGGCTTCTACTCGACTGTTTACGGTTCCGAAAAGCTTGGCGACCCGCTGCTTCAGCAGGACGCCAAGGGCCGGGACAAGTCCTTCCAGGAATTCTCGCAGAACAAGCTGGGCATCCTGATTGAGAGTGACTACCTGTGGCGTTCGGTAATCAACCCCTCGAAGGGTGTTTCTCCCATGGCCGACCGGGACAGCTCCGTGGGATGGGCGAAAATTCCGGCCCAGGCGGCCGGTAAGGGTCCTAACGGCGCAGACTTTGTCAGCATGTCCGGCGGTTCCGGCGAAGTCATCAACCCCAAAACGAAGTACCCCCAGCAGGCCTGGGAACTGCTTCAGTTCATGTCCTCGGCGGACGCGATCAAGGCACGCATCGGATCAACTCCGCAGATCTCGGCCCGCGACGACGTCAACGGAGAAATCCTCAAGGCTGACCCGCTGCTGAACTACATCTCCACGGAGGTCCTGCCGGTGACGGCGTACCGTCCCGGCCTTGCGGACTACACCCAGGTCTCGGCAGCCCTGCAGGACGCGACCGGCCAGGTGGCCGCGGGCAAGTCGCCCCAGGATGCCGGCAGTGCGTATCAAAAGGCGTTGGAGGGAATCGTCGGTGGTAACGACAAAACCTTCAAGTAAGCCACCAGTGGAGGCCCCGGTGCCCGCTCCTGCAGCGGGCACCGGGCCCTCCCGGGCAGTAGTGGACGATGGTGACGTAGCCGGCCTTGGCAAGGCGAGGGCCATGGCATTCCTTGCCCCGGCCCTTCTGCTGATCTCCCTGTTCCTCGTCTTCCCGGCGCTGTGGACGCTCTATCTTGGCCTGACGAATTACCGCCTGAGCGGCTCTGCGGCCAAGAACCCACAGTTCGTCGGAGTGGACAACTACATCAATGCGCTCTCCGATGACAGGTTCTTCAACTCTCTCGGGTTGACCCTCCTATTTGTCTTCGGTTCCGCCGTCATCGGACAGTCCGCACTGGGTTTCGCCATTGCCTGGACCATGACCAGGGTCAGGAAATCGGTGCGGGCCGTCGTCGAATTCTTCGTGCTGCTCGCCTGGATCATTCCCAGCTCGGTGACCACCTTCCTTTGGTACGCGATGCTGGACCGAAGCAACGGAACGCTGAACGCGATGCTCTCCACGGGCAACACCGCGTGGCTGCTGGATTACCCGCTGCAGAGCATCATCGTGTTCAACACGTGGGTGGGCACAGCCTTTTCGATGCTCCTGTTCAGCTCCGCCCTCGCCTCGGTACCGCCGTCACAGCTTGAGAGCGCACGCATGGTCGGTGCCGGCGCGTGGGCACAGTTCCGCGACGTCGTGTTCCCCCACATCCGCGGACACGTCCTGACCAACACGCTGCTCATCACGCTCTGGACGTTCAACACGTTCACCCCCTACCTGCTGACGGCCGGCGGCCCCGATGACCGCTCCAACATCCTGCCGATCTTCATTTACCGGTTGGCGCTGAATGACGGAGCGCTGGGGCAAGGCTCGGCGATCTCGCTGATCATGATCATCATCAACCTGGTCATTGCCACCGTCTACCTGCGACTGCTCAAGGAGAGAAAGTCATGACCGCCGTGCAGGGTTCCACGAGCACCACCCGGCCGGAGAGCCGGCAGATGCTCCGGCACTTCCTTGGGCTGATGGGCAAAAGTGTCTTCACCGCCCTGGTCCTGGCATTCTTTGTCATCCCCGTGCTGTGGCTGGTGTTCGCACCCTTTGACGCCCACCCCGGCCTGAACGTCAAGCTGCCGGAGTTCACCTTCAACAATTTCAAGGTCCTGCTGGACAATCCCACGGCCATCGCCTCCCTGGGCAATTCCCTGATCCTGGCACTGGGGTCGATGGTGGTGGTGCTGGTCCTCGGGTCGCTGGCCTCGTATTCATTGTCAAGGGTGAAGATCCCCGGACGGGACCTGCTCCTCTATACGCTGCTGCTGCTCTCCTCGATCATTACCGGCACGGCCGCCATGGTGCCCACCTTCCTGCTGATGGTGAAGCTGGGGCTCATCGACTCGCAGTTCGGCGTGATTCTTGTCCTCAGCGGCGGAATCCTCCCCACGGTGATCTTCATCCTCAAAGACTTCATGGACTCCACCCCCAAGTCCTACGAGGAGTCGGCGCGCCTTTACGGTGCCAAGCCCCTGCGGATCCTGTGGGACGTTGTCATCCCGCTGGCCCGGCCCGGGCTCGCCACCATCGCCGTGTGGGCTGTTGTCCAGGTCTGGGGCAACTTCCTGGTTCCGTACATCCTGCTGAGGTCCCCGTCCAAGTCGCCCGCGGCGGTGGTGATGTACACCTTCTACACCGAAGGCGGCCAACCCAACCTCGCCCTGATTTCCGCTTTCTCACTGCTCTTCTCAATCCCTGTCGTCGCTATGTATTTCTTCGTTAACAGGCGCTACGGGTTCCGCTTCCATGGAGGTATCAAAAGCTAATGGCCAGCATTACGACCCGCTCCCTGATCAAGGAGTATCCCGGTGGGGTCCGCGGCGTGGACGAGATGGACGTAACGATCCACGACGGCGAGTTCTTCGCCCTGCTGGGCCCCTCCGGCTGCGGCAAGACCACCTTGCTGCGCACCATCGCCGGCCTGGAGAAGTCCACCTCGGGCAGCATCAAAATCGGCGACCGGGAGGTCACCAATATGGAACCGGGCCAGCGCCGCGTAGCCATGGTTTTCCAGGACTACGCATTGTTCCCGCACATGTCCATTTCGGACAATATCGCGTACCCGCTGAAGATCCAGAAGGTCGCCAAGGCCGAGCGCCATTCCCGGGCTGAAGAAGTGGGGGACAAGCTGTCCCTGCAGGGGTTGCTCGAGCGCCGCCCGGGGCAGCTGTCCGGCGGACAGCAGCAGCGCGTCGCCTTGGCCAGGGCGGTGACGAGCCGGCCGGACGTCTTCCTGTTCGACGAACCCCTGTCCAACCTGGACGCCCGGCTCCGGCTCGAAGCGCGCACCTTCCTGAAAAAGCTCCAGCTGGATCTGGGCGTGACCACCGTCTTCGTCACTCACGACCAGGCCGAAGCCCTTGCCCTCGCCGACAGGATCGCGATCATGCGGTCTGGCAAGATGCAGCAGCTCGGAACCCCGCGGGAGGTGTTCCAGCGGCCGGCCAACACATTTGTTGCGTCCTTCGTTGGATCCACCTCCATGAACCTGCTCAAGGGCAATGTCGCTGATGGCGGGGTGATGATCGGACACCAGAAGGTGGCCCTGCCGGCAGATGCCGTGGGAAGGGTGGGCGATGGCCAGGAAATCACCTGGGGTGCGCGGCCTGAATACCTGGACATATCCCTGGACCCAGTGCACGGCGGCCTCGAAGGAACGGTCACCGTATCTGAGAACCTGGGCGCTTCTGCGCTGATCACGGTGGAACTGACGGGCAGCGGGGAGCCGGTCCAGGTTGTGGTCAGTGAGGACCACGAGCCGGGAATCGGCACACGCGTATGGGTCACGTTTGAGCCCCGGCGGACGCTGCTTTTCGATGCTGAAGGTCTGCGGATCGGAGACTGACGGTGCGCATCAGCCGGACGCTGACCCCGGAAGACCGGGCAGGGAACCTCTACTTCGACGTTCCCTTCGAGCTGGGACGCTGCGAATCTTTGGAGGTGCTCCTGGACTATGACAGGTCCCGGGCCGTCATTGATCTGGGCTGTATGGGTCCTGACGGTTGGCGGGGCTGGTCCGGCGGAGCCAAAAAGCGCTTTGTGATCAGCAGGACCGCGGCGTCCACGGGATACTGCTCAGGTGAACTTGAAGCCGGCGTGTGGAAAGTGGTGCTGGGCCTTCACCAGATCCCGGCCGAGGGTGTCACGGTCGAGTTGACCATCAATACTCCGGCAACAGGGGGAGTGGAAGCCGAGCCTTCCGCCCCCTCGCCCGTCAGCACTGTCCCGGCCAGCCGTCGTCGAAATCTTCCTGCCGCGGCAGGGATGCGGTGGCTTGCCGGGGATTGCCATGCACACAGCCTCCACTCCGACGGCAGCCTCTCCCTCCGCCAATTGGCGGGAGAGGCCGCACGGAACGGGCTGGACTTCCTGGCCGTAACGGACCACAACACGGTCAGCCACTACCCGCACCTGCAGGGCGTGGGCCACGAGTATGGCATCGCCCTTCTGCCCGGACAGGAAGTGACCACCGTCCGCGGCCATGCAAACGCCTACGGCCGCATTGATTGGGTCGACTTCCGGTGCCACCCTGACGCCTGGCTTGACCAGGTTGAAGGAGAAGGCGGATTCCTGTCCATCAACCACCCGGTGGCAGCCGATTGTTCCTGGCAGTGGCAACTGTCCCGGAAGCCGTCCCACGCCGAAATCATGCATGAAACCTGGCTGCCCAACCGGCGCGATACCAGCATCTGGGCCTGGCTAAGCGCCTGGGGCGAGCCCGTCATTCCCCTCGGTGGCGGGGACTTCCACCGCCTGGAGGACGGGCATCCCACAGGGCTGCCCACCACATGGGTGCAGTCCGCGGAACCTACGGAAGAAGGACTCCTGGCTGCGCTCAAGACCGGCCCGACGGCCCTCAGCATGGGGATCGACGCGCCGCTGCTGCTCCGCGTCGACGGCGAACTGCTTGCCCTCGACGCGGAAGGGACCATCCTGGTGGACTTTGAAGGCCGCCGGCAACTCATCCGCGACTCCTATGCAGCCATAGACACCCAGGGCGCCGGACCGTACCGGCTCGAAACATCGGACCGCCGGATCCTTGCCCTCACCACGTAGGAAGTACCACGAAGCACCCGGCCAGTGTGGCGCGGGACGTCCCCAATGCACTGCCAAAACAGATATGCCCCGCTTTAGGTGGAGCGGGGCATATCTTGTTGCCGTGATTACTTGCGGGGAGTCAGGCGCAGTGTGCGTATCTCCCACGGATCAAGCTCGAATTTGTACTCACCGTCAACCTGTTCCGATTCCAACGTCCGGCCCGTCAGGTCAACCGTGGACACGCCGCTGAAGGGGCCGGTAACGACACCCCCGGTGGTCTGCCCGGCCAGCAGCACAACGCGGATTTCGACGTCGTCGCCCACCTGGCGCATGCTGCTCAGCCGGATGCCCTCTCCCCTGAGCCGCAGGCCTTCGGCAGGTTCCGGCACCAAGGCGCCTGGGGTGCCCCGGCCGCGTACGGCCAGGCCTGGAGCGTTGAAGTGGTCCGCGAACCGGACCGCGTCGGCGTTGCGGTAACCCTGGGCGGAGGCCATGACCGCGAATTCGACGTCCACCTGGGTTCCTGCTTCCTCGGCGCCCGGGATGGGGATCTCTGAGGCAGCCGGTTCGTCCCGCAGCGGGTGCACGTTGACGCTGATCGAGCCCACGGCGCGCAACAGCGTGAGCGCCAGTTCCTTTCCGTCCACCACCTCATACTCGGTGGCATCATGCAGGAGCACGGTGGCAGGTCCCGCGGACACGAAGGTGTAGGCGGGAAACGTCGGAAGCGGAAATTCGCCGCCTCCCCCTTCGGCGGTGAGTGAGCGGGTGGTGATGCAGAACTGCCCTTCCGACACTGAGGATTCCACGGCATTCGGAAGCGGGATGTGCATCCGCAGCCGGTGGTCGGCCGCCTCATTCGTGAACTGAACGCGAAGACGGATGAACGGTTCACCGCGGCGCAACTCCACGAACGTGTGGACCGGAACATCGACGGTTTCGTTGTCCCGGCTCCCCATGCCGCGGTCAAGGGAACGCGGCATGGAATAGTGCCTGGTCACCTTGACTACTGCGCGTACGGGTCCGCGTTCGACAACCTCCACGGTCACCCGGGAAGGCTCAGTGACGATGCTGTCCAGAGCGGGAGGGCCGTAGTTGTAGCTGTCACCGCAGTCGCCGCCGTCGACAAGCCTGCCGATACCGTGCAGGACGGTGCCGTCCACCCCTGTCAGGGTGATTTCCCCATCCTCGCCGATGGCCGCTGAAATGAGTCCGTTGCTCAAGGTGCCGTCGTCGCACGTGATGTGCTCCGGTTCGGGGCGTTCTGCCTGGAAGACCTTAAAGGGGGTGATACCCATGGCCGCGACCGGGACATCGACCAAGACCCGGCGCCTGGGTTCGGCGACGATCCGAACCTTCCAGTCGCCCGGGTGCGCCTCGACGGCTGCCGCCAATTCGGCCTTGAACGTGACGACGTCGAACACCGGCGTTGACGGCACTTCCGCCACATCGAACTCAAGGGAATAGGGGGCCACCCGGTACTGCTCAATGAGCTGGCCGAACAGTTCGCGGCCGTGGATCCGGTTCATCATGCGCTCCACCATGACGGAGGCGTCCATGGTTTCATCACCGAGCATGGTGGGGGCGTGCCCGGTTTCCTGCACCGGCAGCATTGTTCCGTTACCGGTCATGGCGGCCACGGGCAGTCCCTCTGCTGGGGCCGGCACGTCGAGCTCGACCACGACGTTGCGGTCCGCGGGCAACGTGTTGAGCGCGACGAACGCGTCGCTGGGAATGCTTCCGGCCACTGAGAGGGCCACTTCGTCGCGTGCGGCGCGGGCAATCTGGGCTGCTTCGTGAAGCCGGGCCTCTACCTGATCCACGGTTTCGTCGGTGCCGGAGCCGACCACGGAGTCATGCGCGGTGGACTCGATGATCCGCCGCCAGGACATGCTGATAAATGGTTCAAAGTCGACGCCCAGATGGGCCGCTGCCAGCCGTTCGGCGTCCAGGGCCATGCGTTCAGCCGTGGCCATGGCGATCTTGAGGTTGCGGCGGATCGAGAAGACGCCCGGAAGGATGTTGCCCCGGGCGTGGGAGCGAAGTTCCCCGCGGACTGCCTCGAGTCGTTCGTCTTTGGGGTCGAAGGCCGCTACGTACTCTTCCAGGGTGCCGACCCTTATCGGGAAGGCGGGAGAATCGTACGTGTCCACGTGGTGCATGAGTGCCTGGTCGGGCGGCATGTGGTCGGTGCCGACCATTCCCAGGATGGGGTCCCCGCGGTATCGATCGGCGGTTTGTTGCCTGTATTCACTCAACGCGTGCGGGATATGTTCCGGGATCGCCAGGAGGTCCAGGGCGCTGCCGTACCCGTCGAAGAGGTATTCCACCCGCACGGATGATCCGTCCGGCGCTTCCCACCGGAATGAATGCCCGGAAACTTTGGCGGGCACTCCGCGCCAGAGGCAGGCGTGCGCAATGCCGCCCCGGCTCAGGATTTGCGGCATTTGGGCGACGTGGCCAAACATGTCGGGAAGATAGCCCACGTTCATGTATCCGCCCAGCCGCTGGGCGCCTGCCATGCCCATTTGAAGGTTGCGGATGATGGTCTCGCCCGAGCACAGGAATTCGTCGAGCAGGATCTGCCACGGACCCAGCGCGAGCTGGCCACTGGCCACGATGGCACGGACCCTGTCTTCGTTTTCTGGCCGGATTTCCAGGTAGTCCTCGATTGCGGCCGTCTGGCCATCAAGGGTGAATCGGAATCTGGCGTCTTCCTCAGCCATTTTCAGGACGGTGTCGAACATCTGGACCAGCTTGAAGCGAAACACCTGGAAGGGTTCGTACCACTCCCGGTCCCAGTGCGTGTGGGGCACCAGGACGATGCCGGTTTCCTCCGCCGGGGTCATGCCGAAGCCGCCTCTCCGCCAATGGAGACCTGCAGGGAATTGGCCAAGGCTGCGGCGATCAGCTGGGCGACCCGTACGTCCGCCTCACCTTCCGCGATCCCGGTGGGGGGTTGCTCCCCGCCGTCCACCATGCGGTGGAAGGCGACGAGTTCCTGCTCGAATGCTTCCGTCACGTCTTCGAACAGGGAGTCGGACACCCCGGCGCCGGCTCTCTCAGTTATTTGCAGCTTGGTGGGGGCGTTGAGGAGATAGGGGACGGTGAATTCCAGTTTTCCGCTGCCCCTGGTGTGGTGGACGGTCACGGTTTCGCGGTACACGGGGTAGTCGGCAAGGAAATGCCAGTTGAAGTGGACGCGGACCCCGTCAGCGGCTGTCGCAGTTATTTCGATGGACCCCGGGTCATCCTGTTCTGCCCAGTAATGGACAGCATCAATTGCCTGCAGCGGACCCACCAGGGCCCGGACCACCGCGATGTCGTGAATCAGGCTGCCGAGGATGACGTTGGAGTAGAGCCGCCGCAGCAGGCGGGGACTGTCTTTGCCCAGGGCCGCATCGAGCTTTTGTTCGTCGGCTTCGATCAGCCCGGAGAGCACGTCTGCGGGGACGTCCCGGGCGCCTGGGTGGAGGTTGGCGAAGGCCAGCTGGGCGGATCCGGCGGGGTGGAGCACCTCCACGTTGACGAACCGCGTGTCTTTCCGGCCGGGCAGCCGCTCCTTCAGGGTGAGGACGGCGGGGTCGTACTCCTTCATGTAGCCGAGCAGGAGCATTGCCCTGCCCTGGCCCTGCTCCGCTTTGCGCAGCAGCTCGATCTCCCCCAGGGAGAACGCCAGCGGCTTCTCGCAGAGCACAGCCACCCCCGCTTCAATGCATTGCAGCGCGGGCTGGCCGTGGGATCCGGAGGTCAACAACACGACGGCGTCCAGCTCCTCACCGTCCAGCATGTCGTCCAGGTTTTGGTACTGGTGTTCAGCGGGAACGCCGTATTGGGCGCCAACCCGGCCAAGCAGGGCGGGGGAGAGGTCTGCCACGGCTGCAAGGTCGAACAGATCCCATCGCCTTGTGATCAGGGGCAGGTGAACGGACTGGGCGACGGCGCCAAGTCCCACAACTCCGATTCGAAGCAAAGTCATTACGAGATCCACTTTCTGAGTACGTTACGGTTGATGGCATGGTGCTGGTCTGCGAGCTGTGGGGGGTCTTGCGGCCTGGGGATGGAGTCCTGCTCTACCACCAGCCAGCCGTCGTAGCCGGTCCCGGCGAGGCCATCCATGAACCCATTGACGTCCAGGTCGCCGTCGCCTAAAGGCACGAATGCCTGACCGGCCCAGACGTCACGCATGTCGCCCTTGTTCCTGACAACTGACTGCAGCACGTCCATGCGGGCATCCTTGATGTGGATGTGGTTGACCCGTTCTTTCCACTGTTCGAGGCTCACAACCGGATCCCCGCCGCCCAGGATGAGGTGGCCGGTATCCAGCGTGAGGCCGACATCAGTGCGATCGAGGAACTCCTCGATCTCTTTGGGTGTTTCCACGTACGTGCAGGCATGGTGGTGGAAGGTGGGTTCATACCCGCGGTCCCTTACCAGCCGTGCGGCGGTGGCCACGTTCCGGGCCAGCGTGGTCCAGCCCTCGGCGTCGAGGGCCACGTCGGCGCCTCCTCCCGGATTCGCCCGACGGCGGTCGGAGCCGCTGTCTGCCAACGTCGGCAACGGCGGCGGCACCTGCTGCCCGGTCGAGGCTTCGTCAAACACGTCAAGTACCACCGAAAGCGACGGGAGCGCCGCCGTAAAAGCGTCGGCGTCGGTAAAGGGAAGATCGATCCAGCCGCCGGCGAGGGATAACCCGTACTCCTCCAGACGGCTACGGAGCCTGGGGCCACGGCCGAGGAAGCCGACAGGGCCCAAATCGATCCCCGTGTACCCGTTTCTTTCCAAAACGGAGCACACCTCGTCCGGCCCGGGCAAACGGCCTCCGGCGCTTGCGCCTAAATCAAAGACGCCAAAACTCACGGGCGCACCCGCAACTGCAATCAAGGGGATCTCCTCGCAACGCCAAAGGGAAAAGTCATAGGGGCCCTGTGCGCCGGTGGGTCGAACTGCCAGAGGGGCCAGGGCTGGACAGAAGTAATCTAGCCCACACTTGCCACTAAATCAATTTAGTTGAGTAAGAGCATTATGGACTTTCCCGTTGACTACAAACTTCCGCGTGACTGCTGCGGGCTCCGGGTGCCCACACTGCCAAATCCCGGCGGCCGGGCCCGCCTTTGCACGCTGGTACCGTCGGCCCGGCAAGAACGACGCACCGGGTGTTGTTTCTCCTACCCGAAGCGCACGGCGTTCCACTCCAGGAGCCGCGGCTCGGCCAGCCCTTCGGTGACGAAGGGGTCGTCGACGACGAACCGTTCGGCTTCCTGCCGGGAAGTAAAAATCCCCATGGAGCTGGCAGCCGGGTCAGGGTCCTGGAAGGCGCCGAGGGCCACGAGTCCGCCGCCGTTGGCGTGGAACGCCTCGTAATAGGCCTTGTGGCGCGGGAAGGTTTCCATGATCCGGGAGCGGTCCACGCCCTCCCGCACGGTGTACAGCACTACACATTCCATGCCGGCGAACGTACCACGGCGCCGGCCACCACGTGCGGCACCCTTTCGCTGGAAGGGACGACGACGGCGGCGCGGTGAGTGCCGGCGTCGTACCTTGTGCGGGGGCTGCTTTGGCCCGGCTGCTTGGTCCGGGACCGTCAGCCTGCAGCTGGCAGTGGGGGAGTCCTACCGCTGGGCGACGCGCTGGATGAACTCGACCGTCTCGCGCTCCGTCTCGGCGCGGGTTGTGGGTTCGTTGTGCACCTCGTGCCGGACGCCGGGGAAGACGCGGGTGCGGACGTCCGCGTGGCCCGAATCGGCCAGGCGGTTGGCCACGTGGTAGGCGCCTTCGCCGTAGTTGGTCACTGGGTCCTGGTCGCCGGCGAGGATCAGGACGGGGAGTTCCGCGGGGAGCTGCTTGTACCAGTCGTCGGAGGTGACCTGGTCGTAGAGGTCCACAAAGCCCTGCAGGAAGCGGGCGCTGAGCGGTGCGCCGAAGTTGTTGAAGGGGTCCCTGCCGTGGTTCGAAACCACGTCTGCGTCCAAAGCGACCCAGGCGGTGGGGCCGGCGCCCTCGCCTAAGCGGCCCAGGAAACCGTCGAACAGCTGGGCCACCAGTTCCTGGGGCGCGGGCTCTGCACCGCGCTCGCTGGAGGCAAGCCGGGCCAGTTCGGGGCGGTCGATCATCTTTTCGATGCCGCGCATCTGGGCGGCGATGCCGCAGAGAATCAAACCTGACAGCTCCGTTTGCGGGTCCACGGCCATGCCGCGGGCGATCATGGAACCCCAGCTGTGGCCGAACACCACGTAGGGAAGCTGGGGGAGTGCCTCCTTGGCCTTGGCCTGGAGGGTGACCTCGTCCGCGACCACCACGCTGGCGGAGTCTTCGCCGGCATCGCCCCAGGTGCCCTGCTGCATGGCCGTGCGCCCGTGCCCGGAGTGGTCGCCCGCCACCACGATGAAACCCCCGTCCACCAGGGTGGAGATGAGGTGGAGGTAGCGGCGGGAGTGCTCGCCGAGCCCGTGGATCAGCTGCACAATGGCTTTGGGCTGGCCGATGGGTTCGTAGACCCACGCCTGGATGGTGTCGCGGCCGTTGGCGGACGTGAACTCGATTTCCTGCAGTGACATAGATTCCTCCCGTGCCGGCGCCGTCGCTGGCTCTTGGCGAGCCTAACGCCTTTGTGGACGGCGCCGTCAAGGTTTTGCCACTGAGTGGGACGGGCGGGACATGTTGGTTTTAAGCCTTGGCCCAGCCCCTAGTCTGAACATCAGCAACGTCTCGGCCCCCCTGAGGAAGCCATGCCGCAGCCCGCCTGTCCATTACGCAAGCTTGGCTTCCTCACGATTGGGTTGTTCGATCCTCTTGATCCAGCGGCCGGGCATGAGTCGACGCCGCAGATCATTGAGCTGGGGAGCAGCTGGGGTTCGACAGTGCCTGGCTCCGCCCCCGACACCTGCCGTTCGGCATCTCTTCCCCGGTGGCCGTGATGGCGGAGGCAAGCGCTGGGGCGGGTCTCACTGGGCCTGGTGGTGATCCCTACTGACTCCGCAACCCGGGCCCAAGAAGTACCAGCGGCATGTGGATGAACGAACTCCGCGCACTGTTGCCTCTCAGGGGCCGTGGGGCATGAGGACTACGTCCAGATCCTGACGGACAGGGCGGGCAAGCTGGGCCCGAGCGGGGTGGGCCCCGGGGAGCGACCATTTGGCATCGTTGGAAACTGCTCGGTCCTGCCCCCTGAAACACCGTAGGTGCACGTCCCGTGGTGGCTGGACGTGCACCTGCGTCGCGCGGAATTGGGTCAGGGCTGCTCGAAAGTACCGACCAGCCGTGCGCGGCCGATGCCGTGCGAAAAGATATTGAACCCCAGGTAGGCGGGGCTGGCTTCAGCGGGGATGTCGAGCTTCTCCACATCCAGCGCGTGTACTACCACATGGTAGTGGTGCACGCCGTGGCCGGCGGGCGGCGCTGCGCCCACGAAGCCGGGGAAGCCTGCGTCGTTCGCCAACTGCACAGCACCCTCTGGCAGTCCGGTTTCCGCTGCGCCGGAAGGCAGGGAGGTGGTCGACGCCGGCAGGTTGAAGACAGCCCAGTGCCAGAAACCGCTCCCGGTGGGGGCATCGGGGTCCAGAACCGTGACCGCGAAGCTTTTGGTCTCCGTTGGAAAGCCAGACCACGAAAGCTGCGGGGACCGGTCCTGGCCGCCTTCAATGCCCATCTTTCCGCTGCACTGAGCCGGGGAAAGGGTGTGGCCGTCCTCGATGTCGGCGCTGGTCACCTGAAATTCCGGAAGCTGGGGAAGTCCTTCGTAAGGGTCGCGGGATGTCATGGCGCGTTGTTCTCCTCGTTACTAGGTGGACCGATCCTCCAAGTATTCCCCAAAGGTGGGTCGACGGGCTCTGTCATTCTGGTTATGAAGCCCGGGCAGATCGCAGAGCGGGTGACGCACTCTTAGCTGCGGCGCGGGCCGGCATAGGCACGGCATAGGGCTCGCAGAGCGCGGCCCGGGGGCGGAGGTTTGAAATTGCGCAACGCGTATTAGCTCCCTCTGACTTTTGTTCCTTCACCTGCGGCAAGGGGCTACACGCTGTCAGGGGCACACCGCAGCATAGTTGTCTGAAGTAAGAGCGTTCGGCAGCCTGACCGTCCGGTTGGAGTCTAAGACCCCTTCATCCGAGTGTGCAGAAAAGCTATGCGCGCCCTATTCTGACGCTCTCATACTTGCTGCCTGACGTCAGGTTTGGGTGTAGCCCAACCTCCCAGTCGAGAAGGCGGCGAATTGGGGCCCGGATTTGGCGTACGCGTACGCCGCTTCGAGACTGGACCTGAAGGGCACGGCCACCACCGCGGAGTTCGCCGTCGCCGTGCTGCCGCGCCTGTCCTAAGCAACTAACCGGCCCGCAAACGCTTCTCCAAACGGAACGCGACCAGGGATGCCGCCGTCCCGGCTGCTGCAACCACCGCTGCGACTGTCCATCCAATGGCCGGACTGAACTCGGAGAAAACGATCCCGAACAGCAGCGGCCCCAGCGTTCCGCCGATGTAGGTTCCACTCTGGGTGATCCCGGTGGCCTGGATGGTGAACGGATGCGCCGTGCGTGAGACCACGTAATGGGCCAGGCCGTTCCAGCCCCAGCCCAGACCGAACGCGACGACGGCTCCGGCTGCATAGGCGATCGAGAAACCGGACGCCATGCCGAGCAGCCCCAGGCTCCCGGCCCCCATCATGAGTGCCACGGTGGCCATCGAGCCGCCGATCCCCCGGTCCGCGGCAATGCCAACCAGCGGGCGGGCCAGAATCCCGGCCACGCTGGCGGCGCCCAGCAACAGGCCCGCACCGGCAGCGCCGAATCCGGCCTGCACAGCCATGGTGACAGTGAATGCGCCCACCACGTTGGCCTGCCCGGCTCCCAGGGCGCTGGCTACGGCGGTCGCGAAAAGGAATGGTTTCAGCGTCCGGGGGAGCGGCTCACTGGCAGCTTTACCGGAGCGCCGACGGAGGGGAGCAGTGCGTGGCAGGATGCGCAGGAGCGCTGGGATTAGGGCGGCCACGAGCATTGCTGCCAGCGCGAAGGTCCAGTTCCACCCCACCGTAAGGGCGAATACTGGGACCGACAGGCCGGCGGTGAGCGTCGCTGTAGGAATGGCTGCCTGCTTGAGGCCAAACGAGAAAGCGCGGTTGCGCACCGCCACCTGGTCCACGATCAGGCCGTTGGAGAGCGGGTGGGTCAAGGCGTTTGCGGCGCCGGCGAAGCTGAGCCAGACGATCAGCCACGCCCAGTGCGGAGTGACAAAGGCGATGCCGGCGAGTGCAACAAAGCCCAGCCCGACGGCGAGCGGGACCCCGTGGCGGAGGCCCAGTCCGTTCGCCAAATATCCGGCCGGGGTAGACAAGAGTGCAGACACCGCCCAGAAGGTGGCCACCGCCACCCCGAGTGTCGGCGCCGTCATGCCGAGGTCCTGCTCGAGTTGGACTGCCAGCCCGCCGACGAGGAAGACCGGCAGCACCGCCACGATCGTTGTCAGCGCCGCGATGGCCGTGGCGCGCTGTCCCGGTCGACGGGCAGGTGTTCGAACGGGTTCGACGGCTGCGGGCCTCACTGTCCTGCTCATGTCGCTCCCAGGCTGGTGCCAACACAGGCATCAACGCTTCCGGCCGGCATTTTCAACAATGACGCCGTGACCGGTGCCACGGCTGCTGCCTCGTGGATTGAATGCAGAAAGGTTTGTCCGCCAGGCGGAGCAGGGCGCAGGAAAAGCAGCCTGCGCGATGCAGAACCGTCTGTTGCGGGCACCAATAGTCCTTGCTGATGAGATGGGAAGGCAACCCCATGATGGAGCGGCCTTCCCATTGGGTTGGGCTGGAGGCCGTTTAGTATCGGAGGCCTGCTTCGCGGAGCAGCGGCATGACCTTCTCGTTGAAGTGCTCAAGTTCCTCGGCGTAGTCGAGGAAGCCGAGGATCGCCCCGTCCATGCCCGCATCGGAGAGTTCCTGGAACTGCTGAACCACCTGCTCTGGGGTGCCCACGATGTTGATCCCGCCCCATCCTGCGATGAACCGTTCCTGGAACTTCTCGATCTGCGCTTGGAATGACTGGCTCTCCATTCCCAGAGCGCTCATGACGTTGCGGGCACCGTCCCAGTCGCCTTCATCGATGATGCGCCGGTGCGCGGCCTTGGCTTCTTCTTCGGTATCGCGGCACACCACCAGGGCATAGGTCATCACTTGGATGTTGCGGTTGTACTTGTCCCGGGCGACGCCCTTGATCTTGTCCGAGTGTTCCTTCATGCTCTCGAGGCTGTCCAGCGCGGTCAGGTTCACATCCACGTACTTTGCGGAAAACTCCAGACCGGCAGGCGAAGATCCGGCGTTGATCAGCGCTGGGCGCGGGCCGCTCAACGGCTTGGGGTAGGCTTCCACGCCGTTCGCCTGGAAGTACTCGCCCTCGAAATCGAACGAGCCATCCTTGGTCCACAGTTCCTGGGCGAAATCAAGCCACTCACTTCCGAAGCGGTAGCGGTCGTCGTGCTCGCGCTGCTTGCCGCCAAACATCTCCATTTCCGGCGGGAACCAGCCCATGACCACGTTGATGCCGTACCTGCCCTCGGAAATGTGGTCAATGGTGGTGGCCATCTTGGCCCCGACGATGGGGTGCACGGTCGGGACGTGGGTGGTGGTGAAGATCTGGATGTTTTCGGTGGCTTCGGCGAGGCCCGCCGCCCACGTGAACGTTTCGTAGCAGACGCCGTTGAAGTTCGTCTCCCCGCCAAATCCACGCCAGCGTGCAACGGGCACCAGTGCTTCGAAACCGATACGGTCCGCTAGTTGGGCGATTTTCTTTTGCTGCTCCCACGTCACCCGGAAGGTCGTGGGGGCGTTGCTCATCACCATTCCGCCGCTGCAGTTGAAGGCGAACAGTCCGAGCTTCATCTTTTGGTCGTTCATGATGGGGGTTGACTCGAGGGCAACGGCGCCCTTGCCGAAGGTGTCGAGTTCATGGGCGGGCATGGTCATTATGGGGTCTCCGTCTTTTGGTTGGTTTGGATGGTGTTCAGTTTGAACAGGCGGGCATGAATCGGGGGCGGGATGTTTCGAAGGCTGTGATGAGGCTGGAATGCTGTTCGGTCAGGCTGATGTCGTCGTAGCCCCTTTCGAGCCGCCACTTCACATAAGGGTCGACGTCGAACGGGACTGTCAGGTCCGCGCAGTTGATGCGCTGGTCCGGCAGGTCCACGCGGATTTCCGCGCCGGGGTCCGAGTCCAGCGCATCCCAGAGAAGAGCAAGGTCCGGTTCGGACACCTGGGCAGCGAGCAGCCCGGCCTTGCCCGAGTTTCCGCGGAAGATATCCGCGAACCGGGAAGAAACGACCACCTTGATGCCGTAGTCCAGGAGAGCCCAGACCGCGTGCTCCCGGGATGATCCGGTTCCGAAGTCGGCGCCGGCCACCAGGACCGATCCTGACCGGTAGGCGGGCTGGTTGAGGACAAAGGAAGGGTCTTTCCGCCATTGGGCGAAGAGGGCATCTTCGAACCCGGTTCGGGTGATCCTCTTCAGGAACGTCGAGGGGATGATCTGGTCGGTGTCCACGTTCGTCCGGCGCAAGGGGATTCCGGTGCCGGTGTGTGTTGAAAACTTCTGCACGGGTGTCCTTTAGTTGAGGTCGGCGGGGGTGGAGATGGTTCCCCGGATTGCCGTGGCTGCCGCAACCACAGGGGAAACGAGGTGTGTCCGGCTGCCCTGGCCTTGGCGGCCTTCGAAGTTCCGGTTGGACGTTGACGCGCAGCGCTGTCCCGGGCCCACTTGGTCAGGGTTCATGCCCAGGCACATGGAGCAGCCCGCGAACCTCCATTCGGCGCCGGCATCCAGGAAGATCCGGTCCAGTCCTTCCGCTTCGGCCTGGACCTTGACCCTCATGGAGCCGGGTACCACGAGCATCCGCAACCCGCTCTTGACGCTTCGCCCGCGAAGAACTTCCGCCGCCGCGCGCAGGTCTTCGATGCGTCCGTTGGTGCAGGAGCCGAGGAAGACGGAGTCGACCGTGATGTCCCGTATCAGCGTTCCGGGTTCGAGTCCCATGTAGGCAAGGGCGCGTTCGGCTGCCGCCTGTTCCTTGGCATCGGTGAAATTCTCGGGGAAGGGGACCGAGCCGGAGACGGGTGTCCCTTGGGCGGGGTTTGTGCCCCACGTGACGAAGGGGGAGATGTCCGCGGCCCGGAGGGTCACTTCCGCGTCGTAGCGGGCGTCGGCATCACTGGCCAGGCTGAGCCAGTATGCTGATGCTTCTTCCCAGTCCTGCCCGGCGGGGGCGTGCTTGCGGCCCCGGAGATAGTCCAGCGTGACCTGGTCGGGGGCGATAAGTCCGGCCCGTGCCCCTGCTTCGATGGACATGTTGCACATGGTCATGCGGGCTTCCATGGACATCGCGGCCACGGCCGAACCGCGGTATTCCAGGACGTAGCCCTGGCCGCCGCCGGTTCCGATCTGTGCGATGAGGGCCAGGATCACGTCCTTGGAGCTGACCCCTGGAGCGAGGTCGCCGTCGATGTTTACGGCCATGGTCTTGAACGGCTTGGCGGAAAGCGTCTGCGTGGCAAGGACGTGTTCCGCTTCGCTGGTTCCGATGCCGAAGGCCAACGCTCCGAAGGCGCCGTGGGTGGAGGTGTGTGAGTCGCCGCAGACGATGGTCATGCCTGGCTGGGTCAGTCCGAGCTGCGGCCCGACCACGTGGACGATGCCCTGTTCCCGGTGGCCCATGGTGAAGAGCCGGACGGCGAATTCCTGGCAGTTCTGCCGGAGGGTCTGGATCTGCAGAGCGGATACCGGATCGGCGATGGGTTTCAGGAGGTCTGTGGTGGGGATGTTGTGGTCTTCCATGGCCAGGGTGAGGTCGGGCCGCCGGACCGTGCGCCCGGACAGGCGCAGGCCCTCGAAGGCCTGCGGGCTGGTGACCTCGTTGACCAGGTGCAGGTCGATGTAGAGAAGGTCCGGCGCTCCGTCTTCCTGACGGACGATGTGCCGGTTCCAGACTTTTTGGGCAAGGGTGTATCCCATTAACGTCGCTTTCGGGTGAGGGCCGGTGGGTTACCGGTGGCGGAGCACGGTTTCGCTGGGGAGCTCACCGTAGGTTTCGCGGTAGCGGGCAGCGAACCTGCTGGGGTGGTAAAAGCCCCAGCGGGCGGCAAGATCGGTGATTTTCAGCTCGGGATCGGGGTTGGAAATAAGTTCGGTGCGTACCCGTTCCATGCGTATCCTGCGGAGGTAGTCCATAGGGGTGGTTTGCAGCACCTGTTGGAAGGAGGCGTGCAGGGTGCGGATGCTCATGTGCCCCACGCGCGCCAGCTCGGCGGGGCTGATGGCCTCGTCAGCGTTGGCTTCCATGAAGTCCACCACGGGTTTCAGCCTTCCCAGGTTCACCGTGGGGGCCGGCGCATCAAGGGTGTTCGTGTAGGTGTTTGGCACCGCCAGCAGCAGGTTGCTCATGACAAAGGACTCCAGCTGTTCGACGATGAGCGGGTTGTCCGCGATCCCGCCGACCCGGTTCATCTCCGCCGCCATGAATTCGGCCGAGGCCAGCAGGCTTCGGCCGCGGGCCGTCGTGAGGTCGACGCCGAAGTCGAATTCCACAGGTTCTCCAATATTCTGGCCCAGCAGGTCCGCAGCATGGTTTTCCAGCCGTGTCCGGGAAAAACGCAGGATAAGTTGTTCAGCGTCGGGAGACCATGTGACGGTGCAGTCCCGGTCCGGCATCAGCAGCAGACCGCTTGCTCCGGCGCCTGTCTCGGCGCGGCGGCCGTCTTCGCGGGCTCCGAAGGTGTGGCCCGCCGTCGTCAGGTTCAGGTGGTAGAACTCTTCCGGCGCCGGCATACGGAGAGTCGTTTCCGCCTGGTACGTCAGGTATCCGATCGTCACGCCACGGTTTCCGCAGGCGTTCAGCGTCATCTCCATGGGTCCGGCGGAGGCGCGGGTGAGTTGATGCGGAAGGTAGACGTCGCTGACCGCTTCCCGGGCCTGATCAAGGTCCCGGGTGTGGAGTACGGGGAAGTTGTTCAGCGGTTTGGAGGTTGCGTTCATAGTGGCCTCATTGACACTGTTGCTCGATGGGAGCGCTGCGGTTCCATTTTAAGCGGATGGGCGGGGTAATCGGGAGGCCTGCTGCAAGGTCCGGGCTGCCGGCGAACCGGGCAGCCCGGACACAACAGGCTCAGTGGCGCAGGCCGGCTTCCTTCAGGAGGGGCATGACGTTCTCATCGAAGTACTTCAGTTCCTCGTTGTAATCGATCATTCCCATGATGAAGCCGCCCATGCCGGCGTCGTTAACCGCCGCCAGCTGCTCGGTGACCTGTTCGGGGGTCCCGACGATCGGGTATCCGGCCCAGCCTGCCACGAAGCGTTCCTTGAACTGTTCGATCTGGGCGCGGAAGGACTGGCTCTGCATGCCCATGAGGGAGGTGACGTTCTCTGCGGCGTCGTAGTCGCCCTTGTCGAGGACCTCCTGGAACGCCGCCTTGGCTTCCTTCTCGGTGTCCCGGACCACCACCAGTCCGTAGGTCATGACGTCCAGGGACCGGTTGAACTCCTCGCGCGCCATGCCACGGATCTTGTCGCTGTAGCTCTTCATGTTCTCGATCGTGTCGAGCGCTGCGAAGTTGACGTCCACGTTCCGGGCCGAGAAGGCCATGCCCGCGGACGAGTTCCCGGCGTTGATCAGGGCCGGGTAGGGGCCCTGGTGCGGTTTGGGGTAGGACTCCACACGCTGGGAGTTGTAAAAGTCGCCTTCGAAGTCGAACAGGCCGGGTTCGGTCCAGGCCTTCTTGGCGAAGTCCACCCACTCCTGGCCCTGGCGGTACTTGTCGTCGTGCTCGCCCTGCTTCTGGCCGAACATCTCCATTTCAGGGGCGAACCAGCCCATCACAAGGTTGACGCCGAACCGGCCACCGGAGATCCGGTCGATGGTGGTGGCCATCTTGGCGGCCATCACCGGGTGCACGGTGGGAAGGTGGCTGGTGGCGAAGACGCCGATGTTCTTGGTGGCCTCGGCCAGGCCGGCCGCCCAGGTGTAGGTTTCGAAGCTGTTGCCGTTGAAGTTGGTGGTGCCGCCGAATCCGCGCCAGCGGGCAATCGGGACCAGGGCTTCGAATCCCATCCGGTCGGCCTGCTGGGCGATGGCCTTGGTGTGTTCCCAGGAGGTTTCGTAGGTGGTTTCCACGTGGGAGATGGTCAGACCGTGGGAGCAGTTGGTGCCGAAGAGGCCCAGCTTGAGTTTCTGATTGTTGAAGATGGGGTTGGTGGTAGTGCGGTCCGCCACCGGCTTCGTTTCGGAGTCGGGCCGCGGGGCCGTGGGGAAGAGGCCCTCTTCGTTCTTTATGCGTTCAGCGGTTGCAGTCATGATGGTTTCCTTTGTGGTTTAGCCGAGCTTGAAGGGATCGCGGGTGCCGCCTGTGAGTTCAACCCACACGGCTTTTGATTCGGTGTATTCGTTCACGGCGTCAATGCCGTTTTCGCGTCCGACGCCGGAGGAGCCGAAGCCGCCGAACGGAACCTCGGGCGCCACCACGCGGTAGGCGTTGATCCAGACGGTGCCTGCTTTGATGGCGCCGGCGACGCGGTGGCCGCGGTGGATGTCCTTGGTCCAGACAGCCCCGGCGAGACCGTATTCGGTGTCGTTGGCCAGGGCGACGGCCTCTGCCTCGTCCTTGAAGGTGTAGACGGACAGCACCGGGCCAAAGACTTCTTCCTTGACGACGGTGGAGTCCTTGTTCACGCCGGTGATGACCGTGGGGCGGATGAAGTAGCCGCCCAGGTCCTCGGGGGTTTCGCCGCCGCAGGCGATGGTGCCGCCCTCGTCGCGGGCGATCTTGAGGTAGCCCATCACCTTGTCGTACTGGGGGCCGTTGGCCACCGGGCCCATTTGGGTTTCCGGATCGGTGGGGTCGCCGAGCTTGATGTTGTTGGCGCGCTGGACTACAAGTTCCACGAGTTCATCGTGGACTGATTCGTGCACGATCAGGCGGGACCCGGCCATGCAGGTCTGGCCGGTGGCAGCGAAGACGCCGGCCAGCAGTCCGTTGGCAGCTGCGTTGAGGTCGGCGTCGGGGAACACCACCTGCGGGCTCTTGCCGCCCAATTCAAGGGTGACTTTGTTGATGTTGGCACCGGCGGCCTGTGCCACGCGCGCCCCGGTGGCTGTGGATCCGGTGAAGGCTACTTTGTCCACTCCCGGGTGGGCCGCGAGTGCCTTGCCGAGTTCCCGGCTTTCCCCGGTGACCACATTGAAGACGCCGGCGGGGAATCCTGCCTCGTCCAGCAGGCGGGCGAAGTAGGCCGTGGACGCGGGGGAGTGCTCGCTGGGTTTGACCACGAAGGTGCAGCCTGCGGCCAGTGCCGGTGCGAGTTTGAAGGTCAGCAGCAGCAGGGGGGAGTTCCAGGGCGTAATGGCGCCGACCACGCCTACGGGTTCGCGGCGCGTGTAGACAAGGTAGTTGGGGTTGGAGGTGGGGATCTGACGGCCCTCCACCTTGTCTGCCAGCCCGGCGAAGTAGTAGTACCAGTGCGGCAGGAAACGGGTCTGGCCGACCATTTCCTTATAGAGCTTGCCGGAGTCGTTGACCTCAAGCGTTGCGAGCTCTTCGGCGTGTTCGGCGACGAGGTCGCCGAGGCGGCGCAGGAGCGCACTGCGCTGGTTTCCTGTCATCTGGCCCCAGGGGCCGGAGAGTGCAGCGCGTGCGCTGGCGACGGCGGCGTCGATGTCCTCCACCGTACCCTCGGCCACGTTGGCCCATACCTGTCCGGTGTAAGGGTTGACGGTCTCGAAGGTCTGTCCGCCAGCGCCTTCGCGGAATTCGCCGTCGATATATAGGGGAAACTGTTCCCGCGCAGTGGTTGACATGAAGTGCCTTTCTCAGTGCGTTTGCCACCGTCTTTGGCGGCGCTGATGAAAGACACTACAAACTATGGCCCAGCTCACACTAGCCGCTGAGTGCCGCGCGGATATCCGTTCACTGCAGACTCCGAGGACCGTTTCACTTCCTGCTTTTTTTGGCTATCGGGCTGCCGTCAGAGGCTGGCCGCACCCTGTTTCCGGCACCTAGCGTTGAGCCTCGAGATCAGATGTGAAGCCCGTCACAGGCGGGGAGATGGAGCAGACATGCCAAACATTCACCACGAGCATGAGGGCCCGGAAGCCCCCCGAGGGCCCTTGGCCGGCGTCCGGGTCCTCGAACTGGGGACCTTGGTTGCCGGTCCTTTTGCAGGCCGGCTCCTGGCCGACATGGGCGCCGAGGTCATCAAGATCGAAACACCGGACCGGCCTGATCCCCTTCGCACCTGGGGACAGGGCGAGGTGGACGGGCACCGGTTGTTCTGGACCGTGCATGCACGGAACAAGAAGTGCATCACGCTGAACCTGCGAACGCCTCAGGGCGTTGAACTGCTGAAGGAACTGGCCGCGAAGTCGGATGTGATCGTGGAGAACTTCAAGCCCGGCACCTTGGAGAAGTGGGGGATAGGCCCCACGGTGCTGCAGGAAGTCAATCCGCGCCTTGTCATTGCGAGGGTGTCCGGGTATGGCCAGGACGGGCCGGATGCCCATAAACCCGGATACGCCTCCGTCGCGGAGGGCATCAGCGGGTTCCGTGCGCTCAACGGCTACCCGGGCCAGCTGCCGCCACGCATCGCACTGTCCCTTGGTGACTCGTTTGCCGGCATGTTCGCCGTGCAGGGTGTCCTCGCAGCGTTGGTGCGCCGCCAGCAGAGCGGCCATGGCGACATCGTTGATGTGGCATTGACGGAATCATGCCTTGCCCTCCTGGAGTCCACGATCCCCGACTACGACTGCGCCGGCGTCGTGCGCCAGCCCTCCGGGACCCGGCTGGATGGGATCGCACCATCCAACGTCTACATGAGCCGGGACGGGCTGCCGGTGATCATTGCTGCCAACCAGGACACGCTGTTCGCGCGCCTCTGCCAGGCCATGAACTGCCCCGAACTGGCGACCGATCCCCGGTACCTGGACCACGTTTCCCGCGGGATCAACCAGGACAGCCTGGACGAGCTGGTCGGCGATTGGGCCCGCACCTATGACGCCGCCGATCTCTTGAAGTTCCTCGACGAAGCCGGTGTGGTCAACGGACCCGTCAACACCATCGCCGAGGTGGTCAAGGACCCGCAGTTGCGGCACCGGCGCATGTTCGTGGAGCACGACGACGAGCGGCTGGGCCGCAGCGTTCTTGGCCCCGGTGTCGTGCCCAAGTTCGCAGGCTCACCGGGGAGTGTCCGCTGGGCCGGCCGGGCAACTCCCGGTTACGACAACGACGACGTGTACGGCGAGCTGCTGGATCTGGGCCCCGAAGCCCTGAGTAACCTCGCCGGCCAGCGGATCATCTAAGCCGCAGCCAGCAAGCCCCCCGCGAATTACAGGAAGAGAAGAAACCACACCTATGATCACCCTCGAATCACTGGGCGCCAGCGCCGGACATGAGTTCCCGCGGGCCGTGGACATCCGGGAGGTAGGCCCACGTGACGGCCTGCAACTCGAGCAGCCCGTGACCCTGCAGCAGAAGATCGAGTTCATCGACGCCCTGGCCAGGACCGGGGTAAAACGGATCGAGGTCACCAGCTTCGTCTCACCCTCGGCCGTCCCGGCCCTCGCGGACGCCCCCGAGCTGGCCCGGGAACTGCGCCGCTGGCCGGACATCGAATTCTGCGCACTGGTGGCCGGCTACGGTGGGGCCAAAAGAGCACTCGCCGCCGGAGTCAACCACCTCCAGTACGTTATCTCCGCCTCCGAGGGCCATGCCCGGGCCAACGCCGGAAAAAGCGTGCAGGAATCGGTGGAAGCGGGCAAGGCGATTATCGAGCTGGTCCACGCCGCCGGCGGTATCTGCGAAGTGATCATCGCCACGGCCTTTGACTGCCCGTTCGACGGGCCCACCCCGCCAGAAGCCGTTGCCGGCATTACCGCCGAACTGGTCGGCGCCGGCGCTGACCGCCTGACCCTGGCGGACACCATCGGCACAGCCACCCCGGACCGCGTCCTGGCACTGGTCCAAACGGTCCGCCCGCTCTGCCCGGAAGCCGCCGTCGGACTCCACCTGCACAACACCCGCGACACCGCGATGGCGAACGTCCTGGCCGCGCTGCTGGTCGGCGTCACCGACTTCGACGCCGCCGTTGGCGGCCTGGGCGGCTGCCCCTTCGCCCCGGGAGCCAGCGGCAACCTGGCCACCGAAGACCTGGTCAATTTCCTGGAGGACATCGGCGTCTCCACGGGACTGGACCTTGAGGAGCTGGCGGCCGCCGGCTCCCTGGTCTCCGGCTTCCTGGGGCGCAGCCTCAACTCCGCCCTCAGCAAGTGCGCGCCGCGCATCGGCTTTACCTACGCATCCATCCCCACCGCTGTCTGAAATCGAAAGGACACCACAATGAACACTGCCCACGAAGTCACCCCCCAGCGCATGCGCGAAATCCTCGGTCACTTCTGCTCGGGACTGACGGTCATCACCGCAGCAACGGAAAACGGGCCGGCCGGCTTCACCTGCCAGTCATTCACCTCCCTGTCGCTGGAGCCGCCACTGATCTCGTTCAACCCCGCCCGCACCTCCAGCACCTGGCCGGCCCTTCGCGACGTGGGACGCTTCTGCGTCAACATCCTCCCGGCCGAACACCAGGCACTGTCCAACAAGTTCGCCCGTTCCGGGACGGACAAATTCGAGGGCGTGGACTACCACACCTCACCGCTGGGAAACCCGATCCTGGACAAAGCTCTCGCGTGGATCGACTGCGAGCTTCACGAGGAATACGACGGCGGGGACCACACCATCGTGCTGGGCCTGGTGAAGGCCATGCAGGCCCGTTCCGATGCGGAGCCGCTGCTCTTCTTCAAGGGCTCCTACGCCACCATGATGGAACTGGCCAGGTGAAAATCCTCGGGATCGACGGCAGCCCCCACGGGCCCGGCAAGACGGCGAAAGTCGTGGGCCACGTGCTGGAAGGTGCGGCGTCGCAAGGGGCTGCCGTCGATCTCATCACCTGCGGGGCACCTGATGCGGTGAACCGGATTGCCGAAGCTGATGCGGTAGTCTTCGGCAGCCCCACCTACCGGGCCTCGCACAGTTCGGCACTGCGCGTCCTGCTGGAAAAAATCGACAGGGACGGGGCAAAGGCGCCCCTGCTCGCCACACCCGCAGCGGTGGTGATGACCGGAGGTTCAGTGGCGCATTTCCTTGGGACGGAGGACCTGGCAGGTGTGCTGCGGGGCTTTTTCGGCACCCAGGTGCTGGCGCCCAGCCTGTTCTTCCACCCGCTGCATTTCGACAGCGAAGGGAATACGGTCCCCGACGCCATTGAGCAGTGCCGGACGCACGGCGCAGCCCTGTGGGAGCTCACCGCCGCCGTCCGGAACTCCACTGCCCTCAAGTCGCTAAAACCCCTGGTCTAACCGGGGCACGGGCATGAACACGAAAGAACGCACGCAACCTAAGACGAGGAGCAGGACCACGTGAACATAGTGCGGAAATCCTCGGCGTGCCACAGCGTTGTCGCTGTCGTCATCAAGCGGCATGGAAAAATCGCGATGCTAAAAAGAAGCCGCAGGGTGGGCCACGACCGCGGGCGCTGGCACTGTGTCACCGGCTACCTCGAGTCCGGCGCATCCCCCCGGGACCAGGCCTTGCTGGAACTGGCCGAGGAAACCGGTCTTACCGACGCCGACCTCCTCGAGCTAGGGCCAGGCGAAAAACTGATACTCCACGACGAGTCAGGAGCCACCTGGACAGTACATACCTTTACCGCAGTTACCTCGAAGCGACGACTGTCACTGGATTGGGAACATGAGGCCTGCAGGTGGACGGTGCCACACAAGACCGCACGATTCGCCAACAGGGTCTCATGGCTCGATTCGGTCCTGAAAGCGACCGGACATCTGAACCGCTGAACCAGCAAAAAAGTAGACATTGATGACTGAACCTCGCGCTAGACAAAGGTCAACACCAAAGTACCGCCAACGAAAATTCCGACAAAGCCCTTGCTGGCAGGTTGGGGTGTGCGGCAACCTGACCGTGGAAGTGGAATTCAGCTTACAGAACACTTGTCGAGGCGAAAAGTCTCACGACCACTGACTCCGGGGACGTGACCCACTTAGCTTAGTGCGGGCACCCGAATGATTTTTGTTTTGAGTGCCGCGCTAATCCGGGGGCACCACGAGCAGGATGTGGCCGGGAAGTGCCGTGCCGGCAGAGACCATGCTGGAACTTGTGGCCCGAAGTCGGCAGTCCTGTGACACTGGTAGTCCGCGGCCATGAAATCTCGCTGATGGGGACGAAAGCCGTCGTCGAAAGTCAGGCTACAAGCGGCCTCACCTAGGTTCGCCACGCGGCTGGTCCATACTGGCGACCGCGAGCAGTCTAGGAGTAGTTGCGCGCCGTTGACCACCAAAGCCGGGTCGGTCGGTGCGGACAGTCCCTGCCCCTGCGGCGCGAACGGCGATGCTCTCACCACCGGCCAGTCCCGATGCGGCGCCCATCCTGAAGAAACCTTGACAGGGGGATTGGGCACTGCATGAACAGACCTCTCCGCAAGAATGCTGGCTCCGTTAGTACGTCCCTTAGATCGGCTATTGACAATTATGTGAGGTACATCGCATCATCATGCATATAGATTAGTTGTACGAATATATATTCGTTCGAACCGAGAATTGATCTGCATGGTAAGCCCAAGACAAAGGAGTCGTTAGATGACTGCATCTAAGAGTGTTCGTATTGCTAGCGTGGCCGTCGTGGCCGCAGGGCTGGCACTTTCCCTTGCTGGCTGCGGCCAGGATAGCGGGCAGTCCGCAGCGGCCGGCACAAAGAAGGTGATCGGGGTTTCCGTCGCGGATCAAAAGTCCCTCTTCTACGTGGCTGAAGTCGCCGGTATCAAGGACGAGGCGAAGAAGCAGGGCTACGACGTGAATATCACATCGGCTAACAATGACTCCTCCGCCCAAGTCAAGCAGGTCAACGACCTGCTGACTAAGCAGATCGGTGCTCTCATCTTCACGTCCCAGGATTCAACGGCAGCGGCGGCGGGCGTGCGTGCAGCGAATACCGCGAAGGTGCCCGTGATTGCCGTGGACCAGCGGCCAGAGTCGGGGCAGGGCACACTGGCGACGTACATCGCAACGGACAGCGTCAAGGCTGCCCACGATCTGTGCACATGGATGTTCAAACAGATCGGCGGTCAAGGGGAATTGGCTATATTGCACGGTGTCCTTGGTTCAACTGCGGAGACCCAGCGGACCCAGGGATGCCAGAAGGCCATCCAGGAGAACCCGGGGATCAAGGTTGTCGCCGAGGAGACAGCGAACTGGGACGAGACCCAGGCTTTCAAAGCCACCCAAAATATCCTCACTGCTCACCCCAATGTCAAGGCCGTGTTCGGGGAGAGCGATGCGATGTCCCTTGGAGCGTCGAAGGCGGCCAAGGCAGCCGGGGCGCAGATCTTTTCGGTCGGCATCGACGGGTTCCCGACGATGTTTGACGGGATTGCCAGTGGTCTGACCCAGGCGACCATGGCGCAGCAGCCATACAAGATGGGTCAGATGGCGGTCGACAATGCCATCACCCTGATGTCGGGCAACGGCAGCGACATTCCAAAGGAGCAGTTGCAGGACACTGTGCTGATCAACAAGGACACAGTTAGCCAGCACAAGGTCGAGGATTTCTACGGCCCGGACGCTCAGTCCTTCAAGTGACGTTGCAGACAGGGCGGGAGGAAACATGGCGATAGAGGCGGCCGGCAGCGGCTTGGTGGGCGAAGGCCTCATCAAAACCTACAGCGGAGTACCTGTTCTTAAGTCGGTCGATTTCCGTGTCACCCCGGGGAACGTAGTAGGTCTCGTAGGGGAAAACGGAGCCGGCAAATCCACGCTCAGCTCCGTGATCACAGGGGTGCTCAAGCCCGACGGTGGAAGCATGCAGCTCGACGGCGCGCTGTACGCCCCTTCGAGCCCGGCGGAAGCGCTGCGGCAGGGAGTGGCCCTGATCCATCAGGAGACCCGACTCATATCCGACCTCTCGGTAGCCGAGAACATCTTTCTCGGGCGGCTCCCGACGCATGGCGGCCGCGTGGATTGGGACAGCGTACGACGTGAGGCTGGCCTCATCCTGGATTCTCTGGGCGTCGATTTGGATGTCCGTCGCCCTGTCCGGGGCCTGTCGATGGCAATGCAGCAGGAGATTGAGATCGCCAAGGCCCTCAGTCGGAAGCCGCGGTACGTGGTCTTTGATGAGCCTTCCGCGTCCCTGGGTGAGTCCGAGACCGAGCATGTCCTGGACCGCATCCGCGCCCTGAGCGCTGCCGGGGCCGGAGTCGTGTATATCTCGCATCGTTTGGACGAGGTGCGTGAAGTCTCGGATGAGATCGTTTGCCTTCGGGACGGGAACCGGGTCGCGCACTGGCACTCCGGTGAGGTGGCCAAGGAAGAGATCATCAACGCGATGGTCGGCCGCGAGTTCACCTATGAACATATTGCGCCTAAGCCCAGCCGGAGCCAGACCGTCTTGGAGGTGCGGGGCCTCGGCCGGCGCGGCGCCTTCGCTGGCATCAATTTTGAAGTGGCAGCCGGAGAAGTTCTGGGCATCGCTGGCCTGGTCGGGGCCGGGCGGAGCGAGGTTGTCCGTGCCATCGCCGGCGTGGACCGGGCCGACGAGGGACAGGTCATCCTTGAGGGACGCCCGTTGCGCTGCACAAGCCCCCGGGCGGCCATCCAGGCAGGGGTGGTGATGGTCCCGGAGGACCGCAAGGGAACCGGATTGAACCTTGATCGATCCGCCGAGGAGAACTTGACGCTGCCTTGGGAGCGAGATCTTGCCCGCGGCGGCCTGATGACCCGCAAAATCATACGCCGCGTCGGCGCAATTCAACGCGAGAGGTTCGACGTCCGGGGCAATATGGCGCTGCCGGTCAAGTCGATGTCGGGTGGAAACCAGCAAAAGATCCTTATCGGCAAGTGGCTCGTGAAGGATCCCAAGGTTTTGATCGTGGACGAACCGACCCGGGGAGTGGACGTGGGCGCGAAGATGGCCATATACGAGATCATCAGGTCCCTCGCCGCTGGCGGGATGGCAGTCATCGTGGTTTCGTCCGAATTGGATGAGGTCTTGGGCCTTTCCCATCGCGTCATGGTCATGTCCCGCGGGCGTCAGCAGGGGATTCTCGCCCGGGAACAGGCCACCCCCCAGCGCGTCATGGCACTGGCCGTCCATTCGTCCGTTCCGAACGGGCCGGAACCACTGGAGGGACCGCAGTCTCCTTCTTCCCCGGCCACCACCCTTTAAGCAGTAGAAGAAAGAGAAAGAGCAGCCATGCGAACCAGCACCGATCACGCCGCCAACGAGAAATTCTCGGCGCCGCACGGAAAGGCGGCAACTGCGGGCATAAAGTCCGGCAGCGCACCCGAACGACCTTCCTCAGCTAGGGCAATCCCAGGCCGCCTCCTCGGCGTGTTTCGATCCCTTCCGGGACCCCTTGTAGGGCTCATCGCCGTCATGATCGTTTTTTCGGTAATGTCCCCGTATTTCTTGACGTGGCGCAACCTGTCGAACATCGTTACGCAGAACGCAGACATCGGCATTATGGCAGTCGGGGCCGCGTTGGTGATCCTGATTGGCGGCATTGACCTCTCTGTCGGCTCCACACTTGCACTCTCGCTTATGACGAGCGCGTGGCTTTTCCGTGCCGTCGGCCTGCCTTTCGAGCTGTGTGTGGTTATTGGGCTGGCGGTGGGTGCGGCGGTAGGGCTTGCTAATGGTGTGCTGTCCACCTATGGGCGGATCCAGCCGTTTGTGGCAACGCTGGCCACCATGTCCGCCGCCGCAGGCCTGGCCCTTTATATCACCAACGGAAATCCGATCAACGACTTTCCCGACTGGTACCTGGCCCTCACCAGCATCGACGTCCTAGGGATCCCGCTCGAGGGCATCATTATGGTCGCAACCTTCCTGCTCGCAGCATTCTGGCTCCGGTTCCGTCCGACCGGGCGAGCCCTCTACGCCATCGGCGGCAATGCCGAGGTCGCGCGTCTATCGGGCCTGAATGTGACCCGGATCAAAATCGGCGTGTACGTAATCGCAGGCTTCCTCGCCGCTCTCGCCGGCGTCATCGTCGGCTCTCGGCTCGACTCCGCCCAGCCTACCGCCGGAACCGCGGACCTCCTGAACGTCATCGCCGTGGTCGTAATCGGAGGGGCCAGCCTCTCCGGGGGCTCAGGCGGCATGCTCAACACCTTCATCGGTCTTCTGATCATCGGCGTGTTGAACAATGGCATGTCTCTTCTGAACGTCTCCCCTAATCTCCAGCCGGTGGTCATCGGGATCGCGATCATCATCGCCGTTCTGACCGACCGGGCAAGCCGTTCACGGCAAACCGCCTGACGGCCGCGAATCCGTTCAGAGAGGACAGACATGCCCACCGACACCTACGCCGTCGAGCCAATCGAGGAGCTCCTCGCGCAAGCCGATCCGGACCATACGCTCGCCCGCTGCGGGCTACGTCAGCTGATCATCGGTCCCGGAGCCGTCGGGGCTGTCGCCGACGCCGTGCGCCACCTCCTGCCCGCTCCCGGCAACGGCTCATCGCGGCCCCGAATTTCACTCCTCGTGGACGGTACTCGAATCACCCGATTCGGGGAGGACGTCAAAGATCTCATAGAAGTCCAACTCGCGGCGACTTTCGATGTCGTCCGCACTGTGTTGGACGACGGGCACGCAGAACTCCACGTCGTGGATAGCGTCCTCGAGGAAGCCGCGGAAGCCGTCCTGGGTATGGACGCTGTCGTAGCCGTCGGGGGCGGTACCATCAGCGACATCGCGAAAGTCGCCGTCCAGCGCGGCGCGGCGGCGGGAAGTCCCCCCTCTCTGGTCTCGGTGCAGACCGCCGCATCTGTCGACGGGTACACCGACGACGTCTCGGTAGTCCTGCGCGACGGGGTGAAACGCACGGTTCCCTCCTGCTGGCCCGACGCCGTCATCTCCGACACCGACGTGATCGCGGAGGCGCCAGCGGCCATGAATCGGGCTGGCTTCGGAGAGATGACCTCTATGCTCGTCGCCCCGGCGGACTGGCGGCTTGCGTCCCTTGTTGGCACCGAACCGGCTTTCAAACCCAGCGCGGTCCGCTTGCTCGGTATGGTCGGCAAGGACCTCGAGAGCTGGAGTCCCGGAGTCCGGGAAGGCCGTCCCGACTCCGTAGGCGCACTGGCCCGCGCCCTCGCGCTGCGAGGGATCGTGACCGGCGTCGCAGGGACCACTGCCGTCCTGTCCGGCGTAGAGCACCTTATCAGCCACATGCTCGACCAGTATCACGGTGCGCACGGGCAGCCCATCGGATTCCACGGGGCCCAGGTTGGGGCAGGTTCAGTGATCGCTGCCAGTGCATGGGACATGCTGTTCGAGAGGTTGGCTGCCGCGCCCTTGAGCCAGCCACGCCTGGCCACGCTGGAACTCGAGGGCGCCAGGAACCGGGTTTTCTCGGCATTCGAACGGGTTGACCCAAGCCTCCGCGTCGCGGAGGAATGCTGGCGCGACTACTCCGCCAAGCTCCACGTTGTTGGCCGCGGACTCGCCCGCGTCGGCATGATGCTGGAGGGCTGGGCAGAAGTCCGGGAGGAGCTCCGCAGTCTCGTCCGCCCTGCCGGGTCCATCGCCTCCGCCCTGTCAGAGGCCGGCGCCGCCGTCTCGCTGTCCGGACTTGCGCCTTCCGTGGATGCCGAATTGGGGCGGTGGGCGGTCGAGAACTGCGCCCTCATGCGGAACCGCTTCACGGTCGTGGACCTGCTCACGCTCCTCGGATGGTGGGGGGCCGAGGACGTGGAGGAGGTGCTGGAGCGTGCCGCCCAGGCCGCTGCAGCTGCGGACGCAGGAAGGAAGTGAAGTCATAGTGCGTGACTATGTGATCGGCGTCGACTGCTCCACAACAGCCGCCAAGGCCGTCGTCTGGAACGCCCGCGGCGAGGCGCTCTCGCAGGCCCGCTGCGCCTTCAGCCTCAGCCAGCCCCGCCCGGGATGGGGGGAACAGAATGCCGAAGATTGGTGGACTGCCTCCGCCGAAGCGATTCGGCGGGCAGCCCAGACCGTGGCCGCCTCCCGGATCGGTGCCATCTGCATCACCCATCAGCGGGAGAGCTTCGCTTGCCTGGATGATGCGGGCATCCCCCTCCGGCCGGCCATGCTGTGGCTCGACGCCCGCGCCACCGAAGAGGTCGCCGCCTTCGGCACGGAGGAGGTCCATCGCCTTACCGGCAAGCCCGCCAACCCGACTCCGGCCTGGTATAAACTCCATTGGCTCCAGGCCCACGAGCCAGACACTGTCTCACGTATCGGCAAGGTAGTGGACGTTCATGGGTTCCTGGTCCAGCGCCTCACTGGTGCCTGGCTCACTTCCTGGGCCTCGGCGGATCCGCTCGGTCTTGTGGACATGTCCACCTTCGATTACGACGACGGCCTTGTTGCCGCTGTCGGCCTCGAACGCGGGCAGCTCAGCGAGCTCCGGCCGCCGGGGAGCGTCCTCGGGGATCTCACTGACGACGCCGCTGCGCGCCTTGGCCTGCCGGCGGGAGTCGCCGTCGTGGCCGGTGCCGGGGATGGGCAGTGCGCGCAGTTGGGTGCCGGTGCAACCTCGGGCGGACGGGCGTACCTCAACCTTGGCAGCGGGATCGTGTCGGGGACGTTCTCGGAGCAGTACTCCCACGCCCGGGAGTACCGGACCCTCTCGGCCGCCGTCCCCGGGGCCTACACCCTGGAAACATTCATCGGCGGTGGCACGATCAACCTGAGCTGGTTTGTCGAGAAGTTCTCCGGGATAGACGCCCAAGGCCTCGGCCTTGGCCTGAGCGTGGAACAAGTCCTCGAGACCGCGGCGGCCACCCTTCCCCCGGGCTCCGAGGGCCTGTTGGCGCTGCCCTACTGGACGGGGGCACTAACGCCTTACTGGGACCATAATGCGCGCGGTGCACTCATCGGCCTCACCGGGGTCCACGGCAAGGCGCACGTGTACCGGGCTTTGCTTGAGGGCCTCGCTTTTGAGCAGCGCTTCCTGACCACGGGGGCGGAGAAGGCCCTGGCCGATCCGGTGGCCGAGGTCATCGCCCTGGGCGGCGGCTCGCGAAGTCCGGTTTGGTGCCAGATTGTCGCGGATGTCATGCAGCGCAGTGTATCGGTCGTGCGTGAGCCTGAAAGCACATGCCTCGGGGCCGGGATGCTGGCCGCCGCCGCCGTCGGCATCCACGACTCGATCCTGTCCGCGGCCAAGGCCATGAGTGGCACGGGCGCCGTATACAAGCCGGAACCCGCCGCGGCGGCTGCTTATGAACGGATCTATGACGTCTACCGCGACATCTACCCGTCCAACCGTTCGGTGTTCGCCAAGCTTACGGAGGCGGTCCGATGACCAGTGCAGCGCCCGGCGCCCTGACATCCCGGCCCGACGTGCGGTCCTATGACGGCTACCTATTCGACCTCGACGGCACGATCTACCTCGGCGACGAGCTACTCCCCGGGGCGGCCGAGCTCGTACGTGGGTTGCGGGATGCCGGGCGTGAGACCCTGTTCCTGTCCAACAACCCCACAAAGAACCCCCAGATGTACGCGGACAAGCTCACCCGACTGGGCCTGTCGACGCCGATCGATCGGATCGTGAACCCGCTCGTCACCATCGTCGCCTGGCTGCGGAGGGAAGCGCCGGGGGCGACGGTCTTCGTCATCGGGGAGGAGCCGCTTCGACAGGCCATCCGGTCCGCCGGCTTCCAGTTGACCGAGGATCCCCAGGACATCGACGTCGTCGTGGCGAGCTATGACCGCCGGTTCGACTACCGCAAACTGCAGATCGCCTTCGACGCGCTCTGGCAGTACCGCCGCGCCCGCCTCGTGGCCACCAATCCTGACGCCTACTGCCCGATGCCGCTGGGGCGCGGGGAACCGGACGCGGCGGCCGTGATCGCGGCAATCGAGGCGTGCACGGGCGTGCGGTGCGAGGCGAACGTGGGTAAGCCGGCCGCCGTCATGCTCCAGGCCGCGCTCGACGTCCTCGGGCTCTCCGGATCGGAGTGCGTAATGGTGGGGGATCGGCTGCAGACCGACATTGCGATGGCCGCGGACGCAGGCATCGATTCCGCCCTCGTACTCACGGGCGAAGCCACGGCCGAGATGGCGGCCCTTCTGCCGCCCGAACGGCAGCCCACTTATGTGCTCTCTCGGATCGACGCCCTTCTAGCACCGTTTGCGGGCACCTAAGCCAGGGCCAGAGGTCTTGTCAGTCTTCTCCGCCCACCGTTAGAATCATAATTCGTACAATGAATATTTAGTCATAGAGAGAGGCGTCATGGATCTTTCATCGCAGGATTTGCTGGAGATGCAGCGGCGCATGCTGCGGATCCGCCGGTTTGACGAGCGGGCATCCCGGATGGTTAAGCGTGGCCAGATCCCTGGCACCGTGCACACCAGCATCGGGCAGGAGGCCCAGGTTGTCGGGGCCTGCATGGCGCTGGGGGACGGGGACTACATGTCCGG
>NZ_JAUSRE010000026.1 GCF_030811655.1 Pseudarthrobacter enclensis
CGCCCCACCAAGATCCTCCCCAATGGCCTCCATAACCCCACTCTGCCAGCCACCACTGACAATGAAGACCACCCAAAACCCCTATGTGGAAAACCTGGGCAAGTAGTGCTTAGGCCGCCGAAGCGGTGGAACCGGAACGGGCCGCAGAGGCTTCTTTTTGCCACGGCCAGCGCCCGGTGATCTCCAGCTCAAGGGAGAAGCTGAGGAACGTCCTGATGAGCACGATGATGGCCAGCACGCCCACGCTGACGAACGTTGGGGTGACGGCGACGGTCCGGATGATGTCGGCGGCGACGAGCAGCTCAAGGCCCAACAGGATGGACCTGCCCAGCAGCTGCCGGTACGAGCGGTAGAAGCTCAGCTTCCCAGTGCCTGGCGGGAGCTGCCGGGGCTGATGACCGCGGATCGCCAGCGGGAGGGAGACCACCGCCCCGATGACCATGACCGCCACTCCTGCGAAGTCGACCAGTTGCCCAACCGTCTCTATGATCTGCCGAAAGTCCATTCCCTGCCCTACCCCGGGCCAGGCGTCTCCGCAACCAGCCCGGCAGTGACTAAGGGAAGGCCGACCAGTTACGGATGGCGGACGCCGTTCCCCGCTATAACGTCCCTGTACCCTTCCCTGAAGGTCGGAAACGCCAGGGTGAACCCGGTGCTGCGCAGGAGGTCGTTGCGGCAGCGCTTGTTGCCCCCACGGGCAGGCCCCGCGTCACCGACCCGCCGTGCCGGAAGGCCGAGTTCGCTTGCCAGGAAGCGCAATACGCTGCCCAGGTCGGCAGGCTCATTGTCCACACCCACGTAGATGGGCGCGGGTGCAGCATCCATGGTGGCAAGGTGAACGAGGGCTGCCGCAGCATCGTCGCGGTGGATCCGGTTGGTGTACCGGACGTCCTCGGGAATGACTGCCGACCCGCTCCGCACCTGGTCGATCAGCCGGGTCCGTCCCGGCCCGTAAATGCCGCCCAGCCTGACCGAGACGCCGATAGTGCTGGTTCCTTCAAGCCTGGCCTTCAACAGTTCCTCGGCTTCTACCAGGACACGGCCGGAGAAACCGCCGGGATCGGCCGGCGTGGACTCATCCACCCATCCGCCGCCCGCATCCCCGTACACCGCCGTCGAGGACACAAAGATGATCCGTTCGGGGCTCACAGCATCCCGCTTCAGGGCAGCAAGGACGTTTTCCACTCCGCGTACATACGCGGCCCGGTATGCGTCCTCAGTGGGTGAATCCGCGGCAACAGCGATTACGACGGCGGTGGCATCCTTGGGGACAGGCGGCAGGTTCCCAGCGGTAAGGTCAGCCGCGGCGCCCTCGATTGCGGCCGGCAGTTTCGCCGGGGACCGGCGCCACCCGACAACCCGGTGGCCCAGGGCTGCAAACCGCAGCCCTGCCTCGGTGCCAAGGTCGCCGCATCCGGCCAAGAGAATCGTCATTGCCTACGGTGCCTCCACCGGGAAGAAGACGCGCGGATCCTGCAGCAGCGCCGGGTAGGCGAATGCGGACCGGTCGACGATCTCGGTGACTTCGAAGTTCCTGCCGAAACGGCCGTCATCGAGGGTGATGGGGCGCCCCACGACCTGTCCCACAGCGAACCTTGCCCCGTTCTCGAACGGAACCGCCACGGGTGTCTTTCCGGGAAGGGTCCGGAAAGCCTCCTCCTGTGCCAACCGCTTGCGCGTGGGTTTCTTCGCCTGCGGCCTGGGCGGTGCCTTCTTTGGGGCGCGGGACGGCCGGCGGGAGCCGTCTTCAACATAGACAGGGGAGTAGCCGTCATCCCCGGCGGTCATTGCCGCAGCGGCGGCTGCGCTCCGGTTCACGGGCGGCAGAGCCACCGTCCTTAGGGACTGGGGGTCGACGTCCTCATGTGGCTCCCGCAGGATCCAGAGAATGTCCTCTTCCGGTTCCTGCGGAAGGAACTCGTGCCGGGGCTCGGGCCAGACGTAGTCCATGTCCGGGATCGCGTCGGGAAAGACAGGGGTGTAGAACTTGGGTTCCTTGTGCACCAACTTGGAGCGGTGGCTCAAATGGAAGTCGGGGTCACCCAGCCACGGCGGCATGACGATTTTGGCCGCGTAGTCCGGGTGGGCTGCCTGCGGCGCGAACTCCGCGATGTTCGCACGGGTGTTGTCCGGATGGCCGCGTTCGATCCATTCGTCCACCATGGCCAGGCCGTACATGGTGAGGGCGGGCACGTGGCCCATCCACATCCGGATGGCCGGGTGGGTTTGCCAGCCGTAGCCCGGAATGACCAGCGCGCGCAGGGTTTGCAGCGCTTCAACCCGCTGCTTGCCCAGCCGTGCGGTGTCCAGGGCTGCGGCGCTTTGGCGGAAGTCAGGGTACGGAAGGAAGGTTTGCATCTCTTCAGTCTGACGGTCCCCGGCGGAAGTGCCAATTGCTGTGCCTGCGGCCACACGCAAGGGTCGCGTATGTCCAAATAATGGACGCCTGCATACGTCTTTCAGGTTAAACCACTAAGATCACCGCAACCACCCCCGCGTTTTGGAAGCTCACTCATGACATCTACACCCAACAAAGCCGTCAGCCCATCCCGCACCGCCCTGCCCCGCTACGGGCAGATGCTGGGCCCGGAAGCCCAGGGAATCCTGGTTCTCGACGAGTTCACCATCGATCCTGCCGCCGCCCGCAAAGACCAGCACCGCTTCCGCGATGGCATGGCCACTGTTGCCAGGACTGTGCGCCGGATAGCCGCCCTCCGCGTTGTCATAGCGCTCGTGGCGATTGGCAACCTGCCCTTGTTCCTGCTGGGAAGTGGCTGGTGGATCTACGGCGTCTCACTGACCCTTGTTGTCGCTGTCCACGCTGCCGTGACGCTGCTCAACCGGCACGAGCCCCGGCTCAAGCAGCGCTCCGCCCTGGAGCTGCACATGCACCGGGAACGGAGCGCCAACTACCGCAAGGTGCGCGACGCCGTGAAGTACATGATCGACACCCCCACCCGCATGAACGAGCACCTCTACCTGGAGCTGCTGGCCGTCAAGCGGGTTGCCTTGAACCTCGCCCACGGCACGGTTGCGCTGCTGGACACCAGCGACGAGTCGGCCTGGAAGGTGCGGATCGTCCGCGAACTGCACGCCAGCTGACCGCAGGCTGGCTGCCTGCTCCGGCAGCGGCTGAGGAATTAAAGAACGACGCCGGCACATCCCTTGTGGGGTGTGCCGGCGTCGTTTTTGGTCAACGGAATTTGTCTATCGCCGACCTGTCTGTGTCGCGTTGAAAAGGCGGTGCGGCCAAGGCCGCTGATGGAACATCCGCTGGTATTAGGCGGGGAGCTGAATGACCTGTCCCTCGAATACGAGGTTCGGATCCGAAATAGTGTCCAGGTTCGCATCCGCGAGGTGCTGCCAGCCGCCCTGGAGGCCCAGCTTCTCGGCGACGATGCTCAAGGTATCCCCGGCCTGCAGGGTGTAAGTCTCGCCGCTGAGCGGAACGGACGTCGCGTGCCGCGGCGCCGGCGCCTGCTTTACCGGGGCGCTCTGGACATGGGCGCTCTGGACCTTGACCGGGGCACTCTGCACCGGAGCGCTCTGGACCGGAGCTCCGCCGCCGCCGCTCAGTCCAAGCTGCGACGAGCAGGACGGCCAGGCGCCCCAACCCTGGGAGGCCTGGACCCGCTCGGCTACAGCAATCTGCTGTTCACGGCTGGCGTTCGCCGGGGACCCGGTTCCGCCGTAGGCTGCCCAGGTGCTGGAAGTGAACTGCAGGCCGCCGGAGAAGCCGTTGCCCGTGTTGATGGACCAGTTCCCGCCGCTTTCGCACTGGGCGAGTGCATCCCAGGTGGATGTGGGGGTGGCTGCGTTGGCCGCCGTGGCTGAGAGTGCCAAACCTGCCGCGGAGACGGCGGCCAAGGTGACTCCGCGGCGTGCGGCAGTACGGAATTTGGTGTTTTTCATGATGGTGATGCTCCTGAAGGCCACCAGCGCTGGTTCCGTCCCCGGAGATCGTCGCGCCACTGCCCGCCCCTGACGAATAGAGGTCACTGTCGGTGGCTGCCGCTGGGCAGTTCTGGTGGAGGCAGCACCGGGCAATCAAAAAGCCCGCCGAACGGGCATGCATTTCACGCTAGGACATCGTTTCTGCGTTATCAAATCGAGATTCCGGCGGGCGTGTTGGGTGTGGGCCGGGACGCCCCCGGCGCCTCCCCTCGTAAGCGCGTTATCGCGCGGGCGGGCGCGAAGCCGGGAGGGGCATTATCCTGTCCGGATGGACAATTTAGCCGCTGGCAGCACCATGCCCGAAACCAACGTGGACGCTGCGGAAACCGCCGTTCCCGCCAAGCCCCTCCCGGTGGCCGAACTCCACCTGCACATCGAGGGCACGCTGCAGCCCGAGCTCATCTTTGCCCTCGCCGAGCGCAACGGTATTGAGCTGCCCTACTCCGGGCTGGAGGAACTCCGCGAAAAGTACGAGTTCACGGACCTGCAGTCGTTCCTTGACCTCTACTACGCGAACATGGCGGTACTGCGCACCGAGCAGGACTTCGCCGACATGACCCGCGCATACCTGGAGCGTGCTGCGGCAGCCGGCGTCCGGCACGCCGAAATCATGATGGACCCGCAGGCGCACCTTTCCCGCGGCATTCCCCTCGAAGCATGCGTCAGCGGTGTGGCGTCGGTGCTCGCGACTTCGGAGGAGGAATACGGCATCTCCACCATCCTGATCGCGGCCTTCCTGCGTGACCTGCCCGAGGACTCGGCCCTGGAAGTCCTGGGCAGGCTGCTGGCCATGAACGCGCCCATCGGCGCCATCGGGCTGGACTCGGCCGAAGTGGGAAACCCGCCGTCCAAGTTCGAAAGGTTGTACGCCAAGGCGCGGGAAGCAGGCCTGCGGCTGACGGCGCACGCGGGGGAGGAGGGCCCGGCGTCGTACATCACCGAAGCCTTGGATATTTTGGGTGTGGAGCGGATCGACCATGGCATCCGCTGCATGGACGATCCCGACTTGGTGGAACGCCTCGTGGACGCGCGGATTCCATTGACCGTTTGCCCCCTGTCCAACGTCAGGCTGCGCGCAGTGGACACCCTTGCGGACCATCCCCTGCCGGCCATGCTCGCTGCCGGGCTGAATGTTTCCGTCAACTCGGACGATCCTGCATACTTTGGCGGTTACGTGGATGACAACTTCGCACAGTTGACCGCTGCGTTCGATCTCTCCGACTTCGACAAGGCACGGCTGGCAGCGAACTCCATCCACTCCTCGTTCGCATCCGAGGAGCGCAAGGCGGAACTGCTGGCGGAACTGAACGGGCGGGAAGTGGCCGACTGACCACTTCTGTGTCATGCGCAACAGCAGGCGTCCGCGCCCGGTAAACTAAGTGCCGCAGGCGTGTCTGGGGAGTGCAGGGCAGCACCCATGTCAGCGCTTGAGGGTTATGCAGACAGCCCTTACCCGAGACCTCCGCCTCACTTGCGGCACCATCCGCTTCACAGTCGGTCACGACACGCAGAGTTAACCAATTAAAGTCGCGCGATTTAACGGGCAGTTGGCAAGATGCCTAAGACCGATCGCTTATATAAGGGGAATCATGGCCAAGTCCACCGCAGAAAACACCTACCTTCGACTCAAGACCGTCCTGGATGTCCTGACCGAAGGCGTGTGGTCCGGCGATGCACTCAATGCTGGCCAGGTCCTGGCGGAAGCCACTGCCCGCGTGCCGTTCAACGAGCACGAGGCCGAACTCCTCAGCGGCGGCATCCCGCGCGGCCACAAGACCCTTACCTCTGCCACCGCGAAGCTGGTCAAGGCCGGCTGGCTGATCAAGGGCCGTTCCGGCTGGACCATCACCGAAGACGGCATGCGCGCAACTGTCGCCTTCCCGGACGTGGATTCCTTCGCCGCAGCGCTCGACGCCGGCACCCCGGTCCCTGCCGACACCCCCGTTCCCACGGCTCCCGAAGGATTCGAGCGTCCCGTTTCCGCCGCAGCCGCGACGCTGGAGGTTCCGGCCAAGGAAGAAGCACCGAAGAAGACCACCCGGAAGGCTCCGGCCAAGAAGGCGGCTTCCGCTGTGGGCAAGGCAGCAAAGGCACTGGAGGATGCCGTCGAGCCGGTGGTGAAGGCCGTCCGCAAGAAGTCCTCCTCGAAGGACAAGGCTGAAGCGGCGGCTCCTGCCGAGGCCGCTGCCGCCGAGCCGTTCGAGGGCCCGGATGTGGAAACCCTTCCGCAGCCTGAAGCTGTGGCCGTTGCCGGTGACTTCAACATCATCCTTGGCGCCCCCGAGAACTGGGCTCCACAGTACGACGAAGCACAGATGGAGTTCGACTTCCTGGACCAGCTGTGGAAGAAGAGCGCGGAGCTTCCCGCCGGTTACTACACCTTCAAGATCGCACTGAACCGTTCGTGGGATGAGAACTACGGCGCGTTCGGAACGTTCGACGGCCCGAACCACGAACTGCACCACGCCGGCGGCACGGTGACCATCCGCTACAACCACGCCACCCGCGACATCACCATCAACTAACCAGCCATTCCACCCAGCCGGGTTGCACGGGCTGCCGTTTCGGGTTCCCGGAACATCGGTTCGTGCAACCCAGCGGGCCAGGGACGCTGTCCTACGAGGAGGCCATTATGGGCCGGCATGAAAGTTCAGCGCAGGACAACCCGGCGCCTGAAGGTTCAGGGCAGAATGTCCGGCTGGCCGCCCGGGTTTTCGGGATGGTTCAGGGTGTCGGCTTCCGCTACTGGACCATGGGCACCGCTGAAGAGCTTGGGCTCTCCGGAGAGGTGCGGAACCTCGACGACGGCTCCGTGTCCGTGATTGCCGAAGGCCCGGAACGCAAAGTCCACCAGCTCCTGAAGTGGCTCAATTCCGACCGGACTCCGGGCAGCGTGGAGCGGGTGGACAGTTCCCTTTCGAAAGCGGAGGGAAACCTCCGGGGTTTCCGCGCGCACTGACGTTCTCCGGGCCGCCTTGCTTCCGAAGACTACTGCTGGGCGGCCCGCTCGTGGGGGCTCAGGCCGAGGAAGGCTCCAAGTTCCTCCAGCGCCGCCGGCTTGTGCGGCATGTAATTAGTGAGTTCCGGGGACCGGATCACCACCGCGCGCCACTGGCCGCGGGAGACAGCAACGTTGATGCGGTTCCTGTTGAGCAGGAACTCTGCTCCGCGCGGTGCTTCGGCCACCGCAGAGCACGCCATGGACACCAACACCACCGGTGCTTCCTGGCCCTGGAACTTGTCCACTGTCCCCACGCGGACCTCGGGCAGTCCCGATTCTGCCAGTTGTTTGCGGATGAGGTGGACCTGGGCGTTGTAGGCGGCCACTACCAGCAGGTCCTGCTGTTCCAGCGGACGCGCCGCGCTGCCGGGGCCGGCAATCCACTTCAACCCCAGATGCCGGCGGGCCTGGCGGACAACTTCATCCGCCTCTTCTTTTGAAGCTGTCGTGTTTCCGCTGTGGGATACGAAGACTGTCTCCACACCGGGCGCGAAGGCTTCCAGTTCGCGGAGGGACGCGGCAGGAGCGGACTTCAGCTTCCCCTCGTAGCTGAGGTTGGATACGGCCCGGCACAGCTCCGGATGCATGCGCCAGGTGTCGGCAAGGAAGTAACCCAGGTTCGGCGGAAGGGTGGCGTGTCCGGCCGCGAGCCATCCCAGGGCGGACTCATCAACTGGTTCCGGATGCGCTCCTTGTGAAACCTGCGGAAGCTGCTGCGGGTCCCCGAGCAGGAGCAGCCTCTTGGCAGAGCGGGACACGGCGAGCGTGTTGGCCAGCGAGAATTGGCCGGCCTCATCAATGACCAGGAGGTCAACGGACCCGGCAGGCACCTCCTTGCCGGTCATGGTCCACGCCGTGCCGCCCACCAAGCAGCCGCCCGGGGCCGACAGCAGGCGGCCCACATCTCCTTCCGCCGTTAGCTGCCACGGAACATCATGAGGAGAACTTAGTTTCTTGCCCACGACAGCCGGGTCCACCCCGCCTGTCTGGATGGCCCGGCACAGGAGGTTTTCCACCACATTGTGGGACTGGGCCACCACGCCGATCTTCCAGCCCTCGGCCACGAGCCTGCCGATCACATGGGCGCCAACGAACGTCTTTCCCGTACCCGGAGGGCCCTGGACGGCCAGGTAGGAGCGGTCAAGGTCCCGCAGGGACTCGGTGATGGCGCCGGCATAATCTGCCTCGGCGTCCTCCCCGCGCGCCACTTCCACCGGCCGCGGGCGGGAGAGGAAACGCGGTGGCAGCTTGCGCAGGATGTCCAATGCCGGCTGAGCGGGAAGGGTGGGCGCCGAGGCTCCCACTACCCGGGCTATGTCAGCTATGGCGGCCTCGATGTTGTCCGTGGGTATCGGGGTGTCCTCGGTCAGCGCTACCGGAAGGTGCGCGTAGGCAGCGACCTTCCTGGACTCCTTCTCGGAGATGGTGATGATGGTGTGTTCCGGGTTGTCGGGAGCTGCCTTGAGCTCGTCGATGCGGGTCTTGAAGGTATACGCCCGGGTGCTCGGCGCTGCGTTTGAGCCGGCCATGCCGTCTGGGGCTGGGGGATCGTACAGCCGGCACCACGTGGAATCGGGACGGAAATCGGAACCCTCCGTCATGGTGCCGCGCAGGTGCAGCACCCGGGTCCGCATCCGTTCGGTGGGCTTCGCCAGCGCCCAGTCGGAAGAGACCTCGGCGGACTCAACGATGAACACGTTCCGTTGGTCTGACCAACTGTCCAGCGGCGCCTCGACGCGGTCGAAGTGCTGCCACCAGAACTGCTTCCGCTCGCGCCGGTGATATCCGGTGGCGGCAGCGACCATGGCAAGGGCCCGCTCGTCGTTCGTCCAAGGCCGGTTGTCCGGCAGTTCGTCCAGGTACTCGCGAAGGCGCCGTTCTTCCTGGGTCTCATTCCGTCCGACCGGGGATCCGTCGGCTGCGGGACCCGCGAGAGGAGCAACTGCCGAAGACCCGTCATCAGGATCTTCCGTGGGGGACTGGGCGCCTGCGGGGGCCTGGGAAGCGATCTGCAGCAGCCAGTCCCGCAGCCGCAGCGTGGAGAGGCAGTCGTACTGGTTGTAGTCGGAGATGGAAGCCAGGATGGCAGCGGCTTCATCCCGTTGCCCTTCATCCCGGGCGGCGCAGTAGGCGGCATAGGCCACAACAGAGGCGCCTGCATCCTTGACATCCCCTGAGCGCAGGTTGTTTCCCATGTACAGCGGTTCGAGCTTCTTGATGGAGTAGGACGCTTCCGAGATGCGGACGGAATGCCGCACCGTGGCGTACAGGTCCACCAGCAGACCCTGTCTCAGCCAGTCGTCCACGATGTCCTCACCGGCCTGGTGGGCCAGGGAGAGGTTGCGGAGAGCCGTCTTCTCGTACGGGGCATAGTGGTAGACGTGCATGTCCGGGTAGACGGCACGCCTCTGTTCCACGTAGTCCAGGAAGCCAAGGAATGCGCGGCGCTCCTCCGAGCGGGAGTGCGCCCAGAACGGCCGGAAGACCGGATCTGTCTGATCCCCTTCAACCGGTGCCTCGATGACGCCGAAGAGGTACTCGATGCCCCATGCGCCGGTGGCAGGGTCCTGCCACAACGGATCGCCTTCGAAGTCGAAAAAGATGTCTCCCCTGCTGGGGGCGGGAAGATCCCGGATGGTGTTGTCCGGAAGGACGGTGTAGGAAACCGTGCGTGTTTCTCCGTCCTTCGTAAACGTGCGGGAACCGGCCACCGAATCCAGGCCCAGTTGCATCCGCGCCTGGGCGCGCAGCCTGACCACGGAGTTTTTTGCCTGGGCGGCGGGCATCGCCGCCAGTTGGTCGATGGTGGTGATGTTCGCTGCATGGAGTTTCCGCCGCTGGACCACGGACATGCCGGCTACCATCAGCAGGTCCCGGTGGAGTTTCACCTGTTCCGCGCAGTAGTCGCACCGTCCGCAATGGACGACGCCGGGCTGCTGCCACTGCACAACTGCCTCGGCGGCGCGGTGGCTGGCCGTGAGTTGGCGGAAGCGCCGCCGTCGCTCGCGGAAGACGGGCAGCAGGTCCGGCAGGGAGTGGCTGCTCCGCAGCCAGTCCTCTCCCACGCGGGTGCCCAGCACGAGCGTGACGACCGGCGAGGGGTCCAGCCCCATGCCCAGTAATTGGTCGCCGTACGCGGCCAGCTGAAGAAGCGCGCCTGCCTTGGCGTGCCGGGCAAGTTTCGTGTCCCAGACTTCGTACCGGCCCGGGTCCCCGGTGCCTGCGGCCTCGTTGACCAGGAAGTCCGCGTAGCCCAGGAATTCGCCATCGAAAAAGGTGGCTTGGAAGACGACGTCCGCTCCCGACCGGAGGGCGAGCTCTGTTTCGGCATGTTTAGCCTGAAGGTCGCTGCGCAGGGTCTGGCCGCGTTCCAGGGCGTAGACGCCCGACCCGCGGCTGGCGTCCCACTCGCCGTATTTCTCTACGAGACTGGCAAGCACCGTGCGCTCGTGCCGGTCTCCCAGCTCGCCGGCACGCTTCTGCATTTCGTCGGCGGGAAACTCGGCCTTGGGGGAGCGTCCCAGCTTTTCGTCCAGTATCCGGAGCGTGCGGTACTCGCATTCGGACGCAGCCACCAGGTCGCTGGCCGAAAAGACCAGGTCCGGCGGGGGACTGGAGCCCGAATCAGTGCCGGCGGCGTCGAGCAGAAACACGTGGCCTCCCCAACTGTTGGCGGGCCGGGGGACGGTTTCCCCAGCCTGGAATCAAACGTAGCAAGAGGGACTGACAAAGGCTCCCGGCCGGGAGTCGGGCCGGCGGCCCTGAAAAGCTGTTGCTAGGCGAGGCGTGTAACGCTCCGTCGTGAAGGGCGCCGTGCGGCGCCATCGGAAAACAGCTCCGGAGTCGCTTCCTGGATGCGTTGGACGTCCTCGAATACGGCACGCAGATGCAGGCGCAGCCTGCTGTCCGCATCGGACAAATTGTGCGCTTCCAGCGCGTCCACAACGGCAGTGTGCTGCTCAATAAGCGTGGAGACAGGCCTGGTGTCCAGCAAACTCAGCCGGCGTGCCCGGTCCAGGTGCGCCTTGGCGGAGTTGACTGCGGCCCAAGCGGACTCATGTCCGGCCAGACGTAGGAGTTCCCGGTGGAAGTCCTCATCAAGTCGGAAGAATTCCTCGACGTCACCGCACGCATCCGCATCAGACTGGGCCCGGAGAATCTCCCGCAGGCCGGTGATGCCTGCGCTGTCCGCGGCAAGGTCTCTTAGGGAAGCGCACTCGATCGCCTCCCGGACGAACTGAGCTTCAGAGACGCGGCCCAAGTCCACTAGGGAGACGAAGGAACCGATCTGCGGGAAGACCTGGACCAGACCTTCCTCGCGCAGAAGTATCAGGCTCTCACGCACCGGCGTGCGACTGACCCCCAGTTCCTGCGCCAGTTCGTTCTCGGACAGCGGCTCTCCGGGGGGCAGCTGCAATGAGATGATCCGGCGGCGCAGCGTTTCAAGAGTCTGGTCTCGCACCGAAAGCCGCCGGGAATCGTCTCGTTTATCGGTTGCCATGGAACCAGTCTAACCTGTTGACACACTAGAATGGTAGTGCTTGTATGGTAGTTGGAATCAAGGTGCTGCTGGTTACTTCCGCCTCGTCCGGGGGCTGAGGCGGGCCCGATCCAGACCACAGCGGTTCAGCTGTTCACTTCTCTCCTCCAATGGACTTAACCCCCTTCGACAGCATCACATGCAAAGGAGCAACTGATGACCGAAAGCATCGCGCCGCCCACCAGTCCACAAGCTGAGGCCGGCAACACTCGCGATCTCGCCAAAGTGGCCGTGTCCGGTTGGCTTGGCACCGCCATGGAATTCATGGACTTCCAGCTGTACTCCTTGGCGGCCGCCATCGTGTTCAACAAGATCTTCTTCCCCGACGTCAGTCCCGTCATCGGCCTGATTGCAGCCATGGCAACGTACGGCGTGGGCTACGTGGCCCGCCTTTTCGGTGCCGTCTACTTCGGCAGGATGGGTGACCGCATCGGCCGCAAGAAGGTCCTCTACATCACCATCGCCCTGATGGGCGCTTCCACTACCCTGATCGGCGTGCTTCCCACCTACGCCATGATCGGCATCTGGGCGCCGATCCTGCTGGTGGCCTTGCGGCTCATCCAGGGCTTCGGCGCCGGGGCGGAAATCGCCGGCGCCACGGTCATGCTCGCTGAATTCGCATCCGCCCGCCGCCGCGGCATCATCTCCTCCCTGGTGTGCCTTGGCACCAACTCGGGCACCCTGGGCGCATCGGCCCTATGGGCCATCCTGGTCGCCTCGCTCTCCCAGGAGGACTTGCTGAGCTGGGGTTGGCGAATACCTTTCCTCGCCAGCTTCCTGATCATGATTTTCGCTATCTGGATCCGCCGCTCGATCAAGGAAAGCCCGGTCTTTGAACAGCGCGCCGATGTCGTGGATGGTGTGGCCCTGACCAAGGACAAGATCAAGAACTCCGCGAAAGCCCCCGCGCTTGCCGGAACCAGCACCATCGAGGCCGCCCTGCACCAGAAGAAAGGCAAGTCGTTCCTCATCGCCCTGGGCCTGCGCTTCGGCCAGGCCGGCAACTCCGGCCTGGTGCAGACCTTCCTGGTGGGCTACCTGGCCACCGTGCTGCTCGCCGACAAGACCGTGGGCACCAACGCCATCATGTACGGCTCCCTGCTTGGCTTCATCACCATCCCCCTGGTCGGGCTCCTGGGTGACCGCTTCGGCCGCCGCCCGCTGTACCTGGTGCTGAGCGCCCTGACCGCTGTGTACGCCGTCCCGATGATGCTGATGATCACCAGCGGCAACGCCGCCGTTATCACTGTCGCCATGGTGATCGGCCTGAACCTCGGCGTGCTGGGCCTGTTCGCCATGGAGAGCGTCACCATGGCCGAGTTCTTCGGGGCCCGGACCCGCTTCACCCAGCTGGCCCTCGCCAAGGAAATCGGCGGCATCCTGGCCACCGCCATCGGGCCCATCCTGGCAGCCACGCTCACCGCAGTCACCGGGCACTGGTGGCCCCTCGCCGCCATGCTGATCGGCTACTCGCTGATCACCCTGGTTTCCGCCGCCGTCGGCCCGGAGGTCCGCGGCCGCGACATGGTCCGCCTTGAGGACGCCGTATGAAAGCCGTTGTCGTCCACGGGGCCAACGACCTGCGCATCGATGAGCGGCCCGAGCCGGCAGCGGGGCCCGGGGAAGTAGTGCTCGACGTCGAATGGGGCGGCATCTGCGGAAGCGACCTTTCGTACTGGCGCCACGGAGCGTCGGGGACGGCGGCGCTGAAGTCACCGCTCGTCCTGGGCCACGAGGTGGCGGGCCGGATCGCTGCGCTCGGCGCCGGCGTCGACCACCTTGAGGTGGGACAGCCCGTCACGGTGCACCCGGCCGAACTGGTGGGGGACGGCACCATGCCGGAGCGCCTGCGGGGACGCACCAACCTGTACCCGCAGATCCGCTACTTCGGCTCGGCGGCCTTCGACCCGCACACGGACGGCGGCTTCAGCGAACGCAAGCTCGCCAAGGCATTCCAGGTCCGTCCGCTGCCCGACGGCGTCGACACCCTCCGGGGCGCACTGGCCGAACCGCTGGCCGTCGCCATGCATGCCGTCAGCCGGGCGGGCAATCTCGAAGGGCGCGACATCCTGGTCAACGGTGCGGGACCCATCGGATCGCTCGTAACCGCGGCCGCCAAGTATGCCGGGGCCCGGACCGTAATCGCCACGGACATCAGCGATGCGTCGCTGCAAATCGCCAAGGCCATGGGGGCGGATGAGGTCCTCAACGTCGCCCGCAATCCATTGCCGGCAGACATGGAACTGGTCTTCGAAGCCACCGGCATCCCGGCAGTGCTGGGCAACGTCCTGATGGCCACGGCCCGCGGCGGCACCATCGTCCAAGTGGGGAATCTGCCCGGCGCGCCCGCGGCCTCCGCGCTGGGCGACCTGGTGACCCGGGAAATCACCTGGATCGGCTCTTACCGGTTCGTGGACGAGATCACCGATGCCCTGCAAGCCATGGCCAACGGCCTGGACGTCTCGCCCGTCATCACCCACACGTTCGGCATCGACGATGCCGAGGAAGCCATGCAGACCGCCGCGGACCCGGCCGTCGGCAGCAGCAAGGTCATGCTCCGTCTCTCCACCAGCCAGCCCAATTAAGTAGCAGTAACTGTCGTTTTGGGGTCCCAAAACGACAGTTACGGCGACCTGCATCGCTCACCACCATTTGAAGGACTCCCAGTGAAGATCACCGACGCACGGGTTGTGGTTTCGTCGCCCGGACGGAACTACGTCACGCTCGTTATTGAAACCGAGGACGGCATCACCGGCATCGGCGACGCCACCCTCAACGGCCGCGAGCTGGCAGTGGCGTCCTACCTCAGCGACCACCTCTGCCCGCTGCTGATCGGCCGCGACGCCCGCCGGATCGAGGACGCCTGGCAGTACTTCTACAAAGGGGCCTACTGGCGCCGCGGACCGGTAACAATGACCGCCATCGCTGCGATCGACGTCGCGCTCTGGGACATCAAGGGCAAAGCCGCCGGCATGCCGGTCTACGAACTTCTCGGCGGGGCCGCGCGCGAAGGCGTGATGGTGTATGGCCACGCCAGCGGCAGCAGCCTGGAGGACCTCAGCGCGGACTTCCAGCACCACCTGGACCTGGGCTACAAGGCGATCCGTGCCCAGGCCGCCGTGCCCGGGCTCGACAAGACCTACGGCATCGCCCCGGTGGACGGAATGCTCTATGAGCCGGCGAGCAGCAACGTTCCGCAGGAAGACGCCTGGGAGACTACCGCGTACCTGGACTTCGCACCGAAGATGATGGCCCACGTCCGCGAGCAGTTCGGCTACGGCGTCCACATCCTGCACGACGTCCACCACCGCCTCACCCCGATTGAGGCGGCCCGGCTGGGCGCCTCGCTGGAGCAGTACCGGCCGTTCTGGATCGAGGACCCGACGCCGGCTGAGGACCAGTCCGCGTTCCGGCTGATCCGCCAGCACACCACCACGCCCATCGCTGTCGGTGAGGTGTTCAACTCCATCTGGGACTGCCAGCAGCTGATCACCGAGCGCCTGATCGACTACATCCGCACGTCGGTCTCGCACGCCGGCGGCATCACGCACCTGCGCCGGATCTTCTCCCTCGCGGACCTTTACGGCGTCCGTTCGGGCTCGCACGGCGCCGGCGATCTGTCCCCTGTCTCGTTCGCCGCGGCGCTGCATGTGGACCTGTCCATCCCGAACTTCGGCGTCCAGGAATACATGGGCCACCGTGACCCGGCCAACGAGGTCTTCACCACCTCGTACAGCTTCAACGACGGCTACATGCACCCCGGCGACGCACCGGGGCTGGGCGTAGAGTTCAACGAGGAAGCCGCCGCGCGCTTCCCCTTCGACCCTAAGTACCTGCCGGTGAACCGGCGCCTGGACGGATCGGTGCACGACTGGTGAACGGGATTCACGACGCTTTCGATGTGGTGGTGATGGGCGAGATCCTCGTCGAAGTCGCCACCGACCAGCCCTTCGGCCACGGCGTGCCCGCACAGCTGGGCATCTCCGGCGACGCCCTTAACGTGGCCGCAGCCGCCGCCGCAGCGGGTGCCAGGGTGGGGCTGCTGTCCGTGCTCACCGACGACGACCTGGGGCAGGCCATTGCAGGCCGGATCGCCGAGCTGGGCATCTCCACCCGCCTGTTGAAGTTCCGCCGTGGGCAGCAGGGCGTCTACCTGGTGCACAGCGACCCCGACGGCGAACGCGAATTCTCCTACGCCCGCAGCGGCAGCGTCGGCTCCACCCTCGGACCGGACGACGTGGACCCCACGGTGTTCAGCTCGGCCGGCGCGGTGGTGGCCGGCGGCATCGCCTGCGCCATTTCGACGACGGCACGCGCCGCCGTCGTTAAGGCCGCCTCGCTGGCCGCCCGTTTTGTCTACGATCCCAACTTCCGGCCCCGGCTCACCACCGTGGCGGACGCGGCGGCGGCACTGACCGAACTTGCCCCGCTGGCGTTCATGGTGACGCCTTCCTTCCCGGGCGAGACGGCAGCCCTGCTGGGGGTGTCCACTCCGTCCGAAGCCGTGGCCACACTGCGCTCGCTGGGGGCCGCCAATGTGGCAGTCACCTGCGGTGCCAAGGGAGTCCAGCTCGACTCGGGCGTGGACTCCGTGTGGGTCCCGGCCATTCCGGCACCCGCGGTGGTGGACCAGACCGGCGCCGGGGACGCGTTCGTGGGCACGCTCACCGCACGCCTGGTGCTGGGCGACGACCTCCCGACGGCGGCCCGGTACGGTGCGGCGGCGTCTTCATTGGTGGTCGGCGGTAAGGGCGGCACCGGCTTCATCCCCACCTTCGAGCAGACCCGTGCCCACGCCGCGGCGTCCGCGCATGCCGTGGAAGGGGCAGTGTCATCGCACTCCTGAGTTCTTCATCCGTTGCCGCCACCGGCCATCAGGTCCTGTTGCCGCGGGAGAAACTGCAGCCCGGGATCGTCCACCTGGGCCTGGGCGCCTTCGCCCTGGCCCACACCGCCGTCTTCACTGAGGACGCGATGCTGGCTGCCAATGATCCACGGTGGGGGATCGTCGGCGTCACCCAGCGCTCGGATACTGTGGCCCGCCAACTGGTACCGCAGGACGGGCTCTTCACCGTTGCCGAACGCGGCGAAGGCGCCGTCCCACTGAGGGTGGTCTCCAGCATCGTCGAAGCCATCTCCGGCCGGGACACTCCCGAACGGGTGGTGGCACGGATCGGCGCACAGTCCACGAAAATCGTCACACTCACCATCACCGAGAAGGGCTACCGGTTCGATCCTCAAACGCGGACGCTCGATGTGGCGGACGAGGATATCCAGGCGGACCTCGCCGGCCGGCCGCCGGTGACCGCCATCGGGCAGATCGTCCGCGGCCTCCAGCAGCGGGCAACGGGCGGCGCCGGACCCGTCACGGTGCTTTCGTGCGATAACCTCCCAGCCAACGGGGAACTGACGGCGACCCTCGCCACGGGTTTTGCGGCGGCCTTGCCCGCGGCCGAAAGCGGACCCCTGCTGGCGTGGATGCGGGACAACGTGACGTTCCCGTCCACCATGGTGGACCGGATGGTGCCTGCCACCACCGAAGGCGACCTGGCCGCCATCGAACATGAACTCAGTGCACGGGACGAGGCGGCCGTGGTGGCCGAACCCTTCAAACAATGGGTCATGGAGGACAACTTCCCCGCAGGCCGCCCGCGCTGGGAGGACGCCGGAGCCCTGTTCAGCGACGACGTCGCCGCCTGGGAATCGGCCAAACTGCGGCTGCTCAACGCCAGCCATTCGATGCTGGCCTACCTCGGCCTCCTCGCCGGCAAGGAAACCATCAGCGATGCCGTGGCCGTGGAGCCGTTCCACACCGCCTGCCGGCGCATGATGCTGGAGGAAGCACTGCCCAGCATCACCCTCCCAGCCGGGCTGGACGGGGAGCAGTACTGTGATGAGGTACTCCGCCGGTTCGCCAACCCGGCGCTGGGCCACACCACGGCCAAGGTGGGCAGCGACGGTTCACAGAAAGTCGGGCTGCGGCTGCTCACCACCGTCCGGGGAACGCTCGACGCCGGCCGCGCGCCACGGTGGGCGGCGCTCGCCGTTGCCGCGTGGATGCACCATGTGGCCGGCACTCCCGCAGCAGACCTGAACGACCCCCTGGCGCAGGGACTTCAGGCCGCGCTCCCCGTGGACCGCACCGCGGACACCGTGGTGCCGGCACTGCTGGGGTTCCGGCCCGTCGTCGACCTTGCCCTCGCGGGGAACGAGGACTTCCGGGACCTGCTGCTCCACTGGTACCGCATCATCGAAACCAACGGGCCGGACGGCCTGGGAAATGAGATCAACCATGGCTGACGCGTCAGGCGTCCTCAGCGTTTCACCGGTCATCCCGGTGGTCACCATCGACGACCCGCAGGACGCAGTGCCCCTGGCACGGGCGTTGGTGGACGGCGGCGTGAAGATCATCGAGCTGACCCTGCGGACCGATTCCGCACTGACCTCGCTGAAACTGATCGCCGAAGAGGTCCCGGACATCCTGGTGGGCGCCGGTACGATCCTCACGCCTGCCCAGGCCGATGCGGCAGTGCAGGCTGGCGCCAAATTCCTGGTCAGCCCCGGTATCACCCCCGCGCTGCTCACCTCCATGCTGTCGCTGGACGTCCCGGTGCTGCCCGGCGTGGCCACCGTTGGCGAAGTCCTGGCAGTCCTGGAAGCCGGACTGGAGGCGATGAAGTTCTTCCCCGCCGGGCCGGCAGGCGGTCCGCCCTACCTGGCCGCCATTGGCGCGCCCATCCCGCACGTCCAGTTCTGCCCCACCGGCGGCATCAGCCTGGCCACCGCTCCGGACTACCTCAAGCTGCCCAACGTGGCCTGCGTGGGCGGCAGTTGGCTCACCCCGGCAGACGCCGTCGCGGCCAAGGACTGGGGCCGGATCACCAGCCTGGCCGGCGGCGCAGCAGCCCTCACCCGTTAGTCAGCGCCCGGCGGCAGCGGCGCGCACCTGGGCCTTGTCATGCTCGGCGTGGGCGCTGTGGATCAGGTCCATGAACTCCGTTTCGTGCCGGACCAGCCGTTTGTACTTCTCGGGAAGCTTGTGGATCTGGTCTTCTTCGCGGCACATTTTGGCGAAGATCCTGTCGCGCTCGGCCATGTCCGTCTCATAGTTGAGGTCCAGGTACTCGGTGGCGTGCCGCCGGGCGCCGGACACTGCATTCTTGGCTTTGCCCTTGGGGCTGAAGATCGACGCAAGGATGGTCACCACCAGAACGCCCAGGATCACGCCCAGGGAAACCCCGGTGCTGACCTCCACCACGTTCACGTGCCCGCCCTCGTTAATGAATGGCAGGGTGTTTTCGTGCAGGGCGTGCAGGATGAGCTTGACCCCGATGAAGCCCAGGATGACTGCCAGGCCGTAGGAGAGGAAGATCAGCCGGTCCAGCAGTCCGTCAATCAGGAAGAACAGCTGGCGCAGGCCCATCAGGGAGAACGCGGTGGCAGTGAATACGATGAACACGTTCTGGGTGAGGCCGAAGATGGCCGGAATGGAGTCCAGTGCAAACAGCATGTCCGTGCCGCCGATGGCCACCATCACCAGCAGCATCGGCGTGAGGACCCGTTTGCCGTTCTCCACTGTGAAGAGCCTGTCGCCGTCGTAGTGCTGCGACGCGGGCAGGAGCTTCCTGGCGAGCCTGACCACCAGGCCTTCGGAATCGTCGTCGTGGTCGTCCGGCTTGAGCAGGTTGCCGGCCGTGACAAGCAGGATGAGCCCGAAAATGTAGAACACCCAGGCGAAGCTGCTGATCAATGCCGCACCGAGGAAAATGAACACCGTCCGGGCGATCAGCGAAAACACGATGCCGAACAGCAGCACCTTTTGCTGGTCCGCCCGTGGCACCCTGAAGCTGGCCATGATGATGAGGAAGACGAACAGGTTGTCCACCGACAGCGCCTTCTCCGTGACGTAGCCCGCGAAATACTCGGTGCCCATGTCAGGGCCGCCGAAGAGCAGTACGCCCAGTCCGAACAACACGGCAATGCCCACGTAGATCGCCGACCAGGCGGCGGATTCCTTCAACTTGGGCGTGTGGGCCTTCCGGACGTGGAAGAAGAAATCGAAGGCGAGCAGCCCTACGATTCCCGCTATTGTCAGGGTCCAGACATACGCAGGTACTTCCACGCCGGGCCTTTCGTTGGAGGTTCCCCCAGCCTACCTAAGCGGGCTTCAGGAGTTTGTTCTCCACGACAGCTGACCGGGACAGCGTCTTGTACCCTTCCTGCTCGAAGAGCACCGTGATGACATCGTCCTCGTGCCGCATCACCAGGCCGGGCCCCCACTCCTTATGGACCACGGCTGACTGAAGCGGGAACGGCTCCTCTTCCCCGGTGCCCGCCCCACCGCCGTCGTACGCCTTACCCTGCTGTTTCCTGCCCCGCTTGTCTTTGGGCTGGTCCTTCTTGCCCTGCCGTTTCCTGCCCGTGGGCTCTCCATTTTCGGGAGCGGAGGCAGCAGCGGCGCACCCATCGCAGTTTCCGCACGGCTCCGGCAGTTCCTCACCGAAGTAGCCCAGCAGGAACTGCCGCCGGCAGCCGTCCGTCTCTGCGTAGGCGCGCATCATGGTGAGGCGGGACTGGTCCACGCGCTGCCGGGCTTCGGCGAGTTCGACGGCGTCACCCACCAGGGTGGGCAGCTTCGCCTTGGACGTCAGCCGGACGCCGCGCTTGCCGACGGCCACCGCGCCGATCTCCTCCAACTGGTTCACGAGGCCGGTGACGCGGCGCGGCTTGAATCCGGTCAGCTCCGCGAGCGAGGACTTGGGAGTGGCCGCATGGGCAGCCTTTAGGGCCTTCAACACGGCGAGCAGGGAATCTGGATCAGGGGAGTGGGTGCCGAAGAATTTGCGGATGCCCAGATCCTCCGACCGGTAGTGCAGCACGGCGGACGCGGGTTTGCCGTCCCGGCCTGCCCGGCCGATCTCCTGGTAATAGGAGTCCAGGGATTCGGGAATGTCGGCGTGCACCACAAACCGGACGTTCGGCTTGTCGATGCCCATGCCAAAGGCCGTGGTGGCCACCACCACGTCCAGCTGGTCGTCCAGGAACAGCTCGTGGATGCGTTCGCGGTCTGCGGCTGACCGGCCGGCGTGGTAGGCCTCCGCCCGCAGCCCTTCCTTGGCCAGCTTGGCCGCGTATTTCTCCGTGTCTGTCCGGGTGGCAGCGTAAAGGAGCCCCTGCCCGTCCCTCGCCAGGGCCGCCACCTGTTCCAGCACGGCCTTGCGCTTGCCCTTGTCCTCATGGTGAGGGACCACGTCCAGGCTGATGTTGGGCCGGTCGAAGCCGTGAACCAGCACCAGTGGGTTCTTCATGGCCAGCCGCTCCACGATCTCGTCCCGCACCGGCGGAGAGGCGGTGGCGGTCAGGGCAGCCACGGGCGGATTTCCCAGCTGCTCCCGCACATTGCCCAGGCCCAGGTAGTCCGGACGGAAGTCGTGGCCCCAGGAGGAGACACAATGTGCCTCGTCAACCACGAAGAGCGAGATGTCCAGTGCTTTGATCCGGTCCACGGTTGACTGCTTGGCCAGCTGCTCGGGGGCGAGGAACACGAACACGGCCCTGCCGTCCTCGGCGGCCTGCCACGCGGCCTCCACTTCGGCGTCACTGTGAGAGGAATTGATGGCCACCGCGGTGTCCGGCCCCAGGTCCTGGGACAGGCTGTCCAGCTGGTCCTCCTGCAAAGCGATCAGCGGTGAAACCACGACGGCGGGACGGCCAAGTGCCTGGTGCAGGTGCAGGGCCGCGACCTGGTAGATGGCCGACTTGCCATAACCGGTGGGCATCACGGCCAGGACGTCGCGGCCATCGGCAAGGGCGGCCATACCGGCCAATTGGCCGTCCCGAAGGCGGGGCAGGGAGAAGGACGAGGCAGCAAGGGCCCGGAGGGCAGGTTCGTCGGACATGAAACGGGACTCCGCACAGAAGAAAACCGCGGCCGCTTGCTTCAGCCGTAGGAACCACCCTACGCCAGCCCCGCCCCGCCGTCGTGCACCCCGGGCCCTGTGTGGAAAGCCCTGGCTACGTGTCGATGGTGGACATGTTGGGGTAGCGGTCACCGGCGGTGGCACCGGCCGGCGCCAACTGGTCCAGCAACTGCAGCTCGTCCTGGCTGAGCTCGACGTCTACGGCGCCCAGGTTCTCGCGCAGCCGTTCACGCTTCTTGGTGCCCGGAATCGGGACGATGTGCTCACCCTGGGCCAGCAGCCAGGCGAGGGCCAGTTGGCCGGGCGTGCACTGTTTCCGGTCGGCCAGCTCCTTTACACGGTCCACAAGTTCGAGGTTCCGGGTGAAGTTCCCGCCCTGGAAGCGGGGGGAGTGCTTGCGGAAGTCGTCATCGGCGAAATCATCCACGCTGCGGATCTGGCCTGTGAGGAAGCCGCGGCCCAGCGGGCTGTAAGGGACAAACCCGATGCCCAGCTCCGCCAGCACGGGAAACACCTTGGTCTCAGGCTCCCGCTCCCACAGCGAATACTCCGTCTGCAGGGCCGTGATGGGGTGCACGGCGTGGGCCCGCCGGATGGTGTCGGCGGAAGCTTCGGACAAGCCCAGGTGCCGGACCTTTCCGGCCTGGACCAGTTCCGCCATGGCGCCCACCGTGTCCTCGATGGGGACGGTCTTGTCCACCCGGTGCTGGTAGTAGAGATCGATGTGGTCCACGCCCAGGCGCCGCAGGCTGGCGTCACAAGCGGAGCGTACGTACTCCGGACGGCCATTGATGCCCACCCAGGAACCGTCCGCGCGGCGTTCATTGCCGAACTTGGTGGCCAGTACCACGTCTTCGCGGCGCCCGGCGATGGCGCGGCCCACCAGCTCTTCGTTGGTGAAGGGGCCGTACATGTCCGCCGTGTCCAGCAGGGAGCCGCCGGCGTCCAGGAATTCGTGGATGGTGGCGATGGATTCCTGCTCATTGCCCTCGCCATAGAACTCGCTCATGCCCATGCAGCCAAGGCCCAGGGCAGAAACCGTCAGTTGTCCAATAGTGCGCGTCTTCATGCGGTTCTCCTCAAAGGTGGAACTTGCCTGGGACCGGTCCGCCGGCGTTCGTTCATCACAGCGGAAACCAGGTGGTGCGGCGTAGGCCACTGTAGGCACCTACCCTGTGGGAAGCCTCGGTAAACAGGGGCCTCCTACCCCTAGACCACTGTGGGGGGCGTGCTTAGACTGGGCGGGTCCCCACCCGGGAACGGGTACCTGACCATGCCAAACATCAGGAAAGCACCATAGGGCCAGGGCTGTTCCCCAACACGAGGGATGTCTCACCTACCCAGATCATGGCCGTCCCACCGGACGCCTGACTATAGGAGCAATTGATGACAGGGAACAAAGCCGTTGCCTATAAGGAAGCCGGCAAGGTTGAAGTAATCGACATTGATTACCCAACGTTCGAGCTCAAGGACGGGCCCGGGGTCAATCCCGCGAACGTGGGACGCCCGGTGAACCACGGGGTGATCCTCAAAACAGTCGCCACCAACATTTGCGGATCGGACCAGCACATGGTCCGCGGCCGCACCACGGCCCCGCCCAACCTGGTGCTGGGCCACGAGATCACCGGCGAAGTGGTGGAAGTTGGCCGCGACGTCGAGTTCATCAAGGTGGGCGATCTCTGTTCCGTGCCGTTCAACATCGCCTGTGGACGCTGCCGGAACTGCAAGGAACGCAAGACCGGCATTTGCCTGAATGTGAACCCGGACCGGCCCGGCAGCGCCTACGGTTACGTGGACATGGGCGGCTGGGTGGGCGGCCAGGCCAACTACGTGCTGGTGCCGTATGCCGACTGGAACCTGCTGAAGTTCCCGGACAAGGACCGGGCCATGGAGAAGATACTGGACCTGGCCATGCTCTCGGACATCTTCCCCACGGGATTCCACGGCGCCACCACGGCAGGCGTTGGCGTTGGTTCCACCGTGTACATTGCCGGTGCTGGTCCTGTGGGCCTCGCAGCGGCAACCAGCGCGCATTTGCTGGGTGCCGCCGTCGTCATTGTTGGCGATATGAACGAAGGCAGGCTGGCCCAGGCGCGCAGCTTCGGCTGCGAAACCGTGGACCTGACCCAGGGTGAGCCGAAGGACCAGATCGAGCAGATCCTGGGCGTGCCGGAAGTGGACTGCGCTGTGGACGCGGTGGGCTTCGAAGCGCGCGGCCACGGCAAGGGAGCGCACGAAGCACCCGCAACCGTGCTGAACAGCCTGATGGACATCACAGCTGCCGGCGGTGCCCTGGGTATCCCCGGACTGTACGTCACCGGCGACCCGGGCGGCATCGACGAAGCAGCCAAGAAGGGTTCGCTCAGCCTTAGCCTGGGCACCGGATGGGCAAAGTCGCTGAGCTTCACCACGGGCCAGTGCCCCGTCATGAAATACAACCGGCAGCTGATGATGGCCATCCTGAATGACAAGGTCAGCATCGCCAAGAACGTCAATGCCAAGGCCATACCGCTCGAGGATGCACCCAAGGGCTACGCGGAGTTCGACGCCGGCGCAGCCACCAAGTACGTCCTCAACCCGAACGGCTACTTGAGCTGACACGACGGCGGACGGGGATCGCCGCCAGGGAACCACCGCTTGCGGAAATAAGTGCCCACCGGGCCGGGTTAGGCTGTGCACGGGCAGCACACCGCAAACGAAGGAGTACCCCTTGAGCGACATCACCGTCCGCCACAACCCGGAGCGCGAACGCTTCGAGATCCTCGACGCCGGCAACGTGATTGGCAAGGCGGCATACAAGGAGTACGACGGCGGGGAGTCGCCGCAGCGCATTTTCTACCACACTGTGATCAATGAGGAATACGGCGGGCAGGGCTTGGCGGGACGCCTCGCCACCGCCGCACTGGACAGTACGGTGGAGGCGGGCATCCGCATAGTTCCGGTCTGCCCGTTCATCAAAAAGTTCCTGGGCAAGCATCCCGACTACCTGCCCAACGTGGTGGCCGTTACCCCGCTGCACCTGGAGTTCCTGGACACGGCACTCGCGGCGCGTACCCGGGGCTAGTTCCACGCGAGCCTGCTGCTGAGAAGGCGCAGGCCGCCTTGGCATGCCATCCCCGTCCGCTGTCCGCAGCAGGATTTTCGACGCGCAAAATTGTTCTCGAAGCGCAGATGACGCGGCGCGGCTGAAATGTGGGCCGCGGAATGTGCTTTGCGGGTCGGGGACGGATTTGCCTGTCGTCAAGGCCACTTCGGGACACTCCGCAAGCCTTCAGGAACCTCCCAATGTCCAGTGATTTAATCGGCATTTGTCAGCGCGGCTCAGTGCCGCGCTGATTGTTTGTTGACAAGCCGAGGCTGGACAGGAGCCCTTGTATGTCCGTGCACCCCGTGGTGCCCAAGCCAGGCCGCGACGCCCCGCCGCCGGCGCCACGCAGGCCGGTTTCCGCGAAGGCTCGGGGTAACAGAAGGCTGCTGATCCTGGCCCTTGTCGTGTTACTCGTCATCGCCGGCACCATCACCCTGGCGGTGGTCCGGTCCGAACCGCGGTCCGGGGCAGTTGTGCCCACGCAGCCGGCCGTGCCCGCGGCCCCCGTGGCGGCAGCTCCGGCGTCCCTGAAGGACAGTGTGGACCATATCCTCAGTGAAGCGGACCAGTACCGGATTGGGCTGGCGCTCGCGGACGTATCCGGCGGCGCCGAGCGAACATTCGGTGACCAGAACACTTTTACTGCGGCCAGCACCGCGAAGATCCTGACTGCTGCCGCCTACTACCACCTGGTGGAAGAAGGGCAGGCCAGCCTGGACGCACCCATGGGAGACTACGACGCCGCCTTCCAGCTCAAGGCCATGGTCAACGACAGCAACAACGATTCATGGCTGCTCCTGATGGATGCCGTGGGCCACTCCCAGCTGACCGCCTATGCGGCGTCCATCGGAGTCACGTACGACCCCGAACAGAATCTCCTGACTGCGGCCGACATGGCCCTGATCCTGAAGGAGCTTTACGCGGGGGAGCTCCTGGACAAGGACAACACGGCGCAACTGCTCGGCTACATGCAGGACACCAACAACGAGGACCTCATTCCGGCGGGCTCCAGGTCCGGAGTGGACGTGCACCACAAGTACGGGGAAGTTTCCGGGGAACTGCATGACGCCGCGCTCCTGAGCTACCAGGGTTCGACGTTCGCGCTGGTGATCTATACGGAGAACCGGGACGGCGTGGCGGATGACGGCCAGGCGGAGGTCATCCGGGACCTCACCCGCGCGGTGGAGGACGCATTGTTCCCGGTGGGCCTGTCCAGCAGCAGCAAGTAGTTAACGCCACACCCTCCCGCAGGCCGCGAAGTCGTCTCCAGCGGCGGCCTTAGGACAGACTGTTACCGTGAGCAACAAACCCCGGACTGCCCTGGCCGTCGCCGGCCTCAGCCTGGGCACGGCATTGAATCCGCTTAACTCCTCCATGATCGCCGTGGCCCTGGTGGTGCTGCGCGCGGACTTCGGTCTCGACGTCGCCGCCGTCACCTGGGTGGTCACGTCCTTCTACCTGGCCTCTGCGGCCGGCCAGCCGGTCATGGGAAGGCTTGCTGACCGGTTTGGGCCGCGGCGGATGTTCATGCTCGGCATGGGTTTGGTTGCCGTTACGTGCGTACTGGCTCCGCTGGCCCCGAACTTTGCGCTGCTCTGCGTGGCCCGGGCGGTCATGGCGCTGGGCACCGCCACGGCGTATCCCAGCGCAGTGGTGATGGTGGGCGCGCTGGCGCACCAGGCCAAGGTGGATACTTCGCGTCCACTGGGGCGGCTGCAGATGGCCAATACGTCGGCAGCGGCGGTGGGGCCCGTCGTCGGAGGACTTCTGGTGGGCTTTGTGGGCTGGCAGTCGCTGTTCCTGATCAACGTCCCGCTGGCCGTGGCGGCGCTGCTGATTGTCCGGAGTGCGGCACCGCCGGACAAGGTCCGGGAGCGCGGCAGCGTTGCCGCGCTGGTGCGCGATTCCGACGTCCCGGGCATTGCCGCGTTCATCGGCGCCCTGCTGCTGGTCATGATGGCCGCACTGAACGTGGCGCCGGACTACCGCTGGCTGATGCTGGCCGCGGGTACCGTCATTGCCGCGCTGTTCGCCTGGCGGGAACTGCGGTTCGCCAAGCCCTTCCTGGACCTGCGACTGTTGGGCCGGAACCGGCCGCTGATGCTCGTGTATCTGGCCTTTGCCGTCTTCAGCAGTGTCTACTACTTCGTTTTCTTCGGCCTGCCGCAGTTGCTGCAGGAAGCCGGCGGCTACGATCCGGGCGTCGTGGGGCTGCTGATGCTGCCCCTGGCCGGCATGTCCGTGATCGCCACCCCGTGGGCGGTCTCCGCGATGGGAAGGTTCGGTGTGCGGCATGTGCTGCTTGCCGGCGTCGTCCTCCTGACCCTGGTGGCGGCACTTATGTGGCTGCTGACCGGGACGCTGGCCATTCCTTTCGTGGTGGTCCTGACTGCCCTGATGGGCGTCCCGTACGGGACGGTGAGCATCGCGTCCAACCAGGGGATGTTCGTCTCCACCCGGCCGCAGGACCGCGGGGTGGCTGCCGGGATTTACCAGACCTGCCGCTACGTGGGCGCGATTACCGCAACGGTGATGATCGGGGTGTTCGCCTCCGGCGGGGTGCACCAGGACAGCTGGATGCGGATGGTCCTGGCCATGCTGGTGCTCTGCGCGGTGACCTTCGGGATTTCGGTTTTCTGGCGGCAGCAGAAGGCGTAGCCGAACCTTTCAGGAAGGGGGCCGGGGCCCCTAGGAAGGCCCGGGGGAGCGTGCCATGCTGGCCCCATGGGAAACATGATGACTCTTGGCAACGCTAAAACCTCCGTCCAGGCGTACGTCAGCGAACCGGCCGGAACGCCCAAAGGCGGGCTGGTGGTGGTCCATGAAGTGTGGGGCCTGGTGGGCCACACCAGGGATGTGGCGGACCGCTTCGCTGCGGAAGGCTACCTGGCGGTGGCTCCGGACCTGCTGTCCGGAGCCGGTGGCACCGCCGACCTGTCAGGTGAGTTGCAGGTGGCGGCGTTCGATCCCGAACAGCGCAGCACCGCCCAGCCACGTCTGCGGAAGCATATGGCGCCCATTCGTTCCCCTGAGTACGCCAAGCACGCCGTGGCCGCCCTTCACGCTTGCTTCGACCACCTGGAAGGCGTGCCCGGGCTGGCGGGCCGGGTGGCCGCGACTGGTTTCTGCCTGGGCGGGACCTACACGTTCTCCCTGGCCGTTGCCGAACCCCGGCTGCGCGCCGCTGTTCCCTTCTACGGCCACGCCGAGTTCAAGGATTCCGAACTGCGCGCCATCAGCTGCCCGGTGCTGGCCTTCTACGGCGAGCAGGACACGGCGCTCATGGAGGAGCTGCCCGGGCTGAAGTCGCAGGTGCGCAAAGCCGGGGTGGACTTCGAAGCCGTGGTGTATCCCGGCGCCGGCCACGCCTTCTTCAACGACACCAACAAGTACACCTACAACGCGGACGCCGCCGCCGATTCCTGGACCCGGACGCTCGCATTCCTGGAACGGAGCCTCGCGGCCTAGGAGCGGCGGCCCCCACTCACGGACAGTAGTGCGCCTCACGGTCGTACTGGACTTTGGTCCCGGTCCGGTGGGAGTCCTCCCGTTCCCAGCACTGCCGGGTGCCGTCCGTGGTCTGCTCCCGGTAGTGCTGGCCCGACTCCACAACCTGCCCGTCGCGGACCAGGATGTGGGAGTGCGTTTGGGTGTGAATGGTGTTTAGGAGAGTTCCGCCGTTCGTCGTGGTCAATGTGTCTGTGTAGTTGCTCGAGCTCGAGTTGGACTGGATACCGCTGGGGGTCGAAACCTGGTGGCTGACAGCCATGCCCGTGCGGCAGGAGCTGTACAAGTCCCCGCTCTGGCAGTCGTTGAACTTGGTGACGTCTGCGCCGTTGCTGCTGGCGGCCTGGGCGGGGGCCGCGAAGGCTGCAGCGCCAAGGGCCAAGGCTGCGCCGATGAGGGCCGTGCGTTTGATGAACATAGCGATGTGTCCTGCCGGGGTAAGGGAGCACGTGCCCTGTGCCCCGATTCGTGCAGCGGAAACAGCCCCCAGCCCCTCCTGGCCCCTTCGGCCAGCCGCCCCTTAACTGTGGCCGCTGGGGGGTGCTGCCTCTAGGGCCATAGGTCCCTGACGGGAGGACGGAGGAGGAATCAAAACGGCGACGCGTTTCGTAAACGGAGCCTTTCGGCGGAAGGCGCGTCCCGCCGTCGTACTTGCCAGCCCTCAGCCGGGTTCCCCGCCAACAGGAGTGACCCGGATGCGGGCGATCCGCAGCCTGTCCATGCTGAGGACCGTCAGGAGGTAGCCGGGAACCTGGACCTTGTCTCCGGCAGAAGGGAGCCGCCCCAACCGGTCCATCATGAAGCCCGCCACAGTTTCGTAATGGCCCTCCGGCAGGGCGATTCCGGAGGCTGCCCTGAACTCCTGCAGGATCAGGCCGCCGTCGACCACGATGCTTCCGTTGGCCGTGGTGACGCGGTCCTCGTGCTCGGCTCCGGTGTCGTACTCGTCGTAGATCTCGCCCACCAGTTCCTCCACCAGGTCCTCGAGTGTGACCACGCCGTCCGTGCCCCCGTACTCGTCCACCACCAGGGCGATGTGCTGGTTGGCCTTGCGCATCCGGGACAGCGACGGCAGCACCCGGTTGGTTCCAGGCAGCGGCATGATGTCCCGGGCGATGCTCCCCACAGGCTGCTGGTCCTGCAGCTCGTCGCGGGGCATCAGGTCGCGGATATGCACGAAGCCCAGGACATCGTCCGGGCTCCTCCCAATCACGGGGAACCGCGAATACGGACCGTCCCTGACCATCCTCCGGGCGTCGGCGATGGTCATGGCACTGTCGATGAACGTCACCTCCGTGCGTGGGCGCATCACTTCCTGCAAAGTCCGGTCCCCGGCGCCGAACACATCAGCCAGGATGTGCCGGCTGCTCTCTTCGAGCAACTCGTTCTCTGCCACCATGTCCCAGAGCTCCTCCGAGCTGATGCCCTCCCGTTTGGCGCGCGGATCACCGCCCAGGAGCCTCACTACGGCGTCCGTTGACACTGACAGCAGCCAGATGACCGGCCGCATGGCCCGTGAAAGGGCGATCAGCGGCGGAGCCAGGAGCCGGGTGAAGGCGACCGGCCGCTGCAGCGCCAGCCTCTTGGGCGCCAGTTCGCCCAGAACCAGGGACAGGTACGCCACCAGCAGGGTCATGCCAATGAAGGCCACGGGCGCGGCGGCAGCACCCAGCCCAATGCTTTCCAGGAAGGGCACGACGTCGGGCGCGATCGCCGAGGCGCCATAGGCCGCCGAGAAGAACCCGGACAGGGTCACTCCGATCTGGACCGTGGAGAGGAACCGGTTGGGGTTCCGCGCCAGGGCGGCAGTGCGGGCGCCGGTCTCGCCCGACCTCTCGATGCGGCGGACCTGGCTTTCCCGCAGGGAGACCAGGGCCATCTCCGCCCCCGCGAACACCCCGCCCAGCAGCACGAAACCGAGAACCAACGCAATATTGACCAAGGTGCCGCTGTCCATGACAAAACACTACCGACCTGCGGATCGATTGGCCCCTGCCGCCCGCCTTAGGAAGCGTCAGGAGGCGGCAGTCCGGGGGCGGAGCCGAAGAGCCTGCATCCCGCCGTCCACTGCCAGGTCCACCCCGGTGGTTGACCCGGAGAGCGGACTGGCAAGGTAAACCACCGCTGCCGCAACTTCTTCCGGCGAGACAAGCCGGCCGTGCGGCTGGCGTGCCTCCAGCGCCGCCCGCTCGGCCGCTGGATCCGGTGCGGTGGCGAGGAGCCGGCTGATCCAGGGAGTGTCGGCAGTCCCTGGATTCACGCAGTTGACCCTGATGCCTTCCTGCAGGTGGTCGGCTGCCATGGCCAGGGTGAGCGACAACACCGCACCCTTGGTTGCGCTGTACAGTGCGCGCTGGGGCAGTCCGGCGGTGGCCGCCACCGAGCACGTGTTGACTATTGCTGCGTGGCTCGAGCGGCGCAGGTAGGGCAGGGCAGCCCTTGAGACCCGAACCATTCCCAGCACGTTGATGTCGAACACCCGGTGCCACTCGTCGTCGTCATTTGCCTCGATGGTGCCCTGGGCACCTACACCGGCGTTGTTGACCACGACGTCGATTCCGCCCAGTTGCTGTGCAGCCTCATCGATGGCCTGGCGAACGGAAGCGTCGTCGGAGACGTCGCAGTGGACGGCTTTTACTCCCGCCGGCGCCTGGTCGGGGTTGAGGTCCAGGACGGCGACGTCAGCCCCGCGGTCCTGGAGCAGTGCCGCTGTCGCGGCCCCAATCCCCGAGGCCCCACCCGTAACGATTGCCTTGATTCCGGCAAACTCCATTGTTTGTTCCTTCCGCTTGTTCGGGCTTAGCCCTGGACGAATTCCTGCCGTTGCCGGCCCAGTCCTTCCACTTCAATTTCCACCACGTCGCCGTCCTTCAGGTAGGGGAACCGTCCTGACAGGGCCACTCCTTCAGGGGTGCCGGTGCAGACCAGGTCCCCCGGTTCCAGGACCAGGAACTGGCTGAGGTCGTAGATGATCTGCTCCACGCCGAAGATCAGGTCGCGGGTGGAGGAATCTTGGCGGGTTTCGCCGTTGACCCAGCTGCGCAGCCGCAAGTTCCCGGCATCCACCTCGTCGGGGGTGGCGAGGTACGGGCCCGTGGGGCAAAAGCCGGCGCAGCTCTTGCCCTTGGACCACTGGCCGCCAGACACTTCGAGCTGGAAATTGCGTTCGGAGAGGTCGTTGACGGTAACGAAGCCGGCGATGTAGTCCCGGGCCTGCGCGGGGGACTCCAGGTAGGAGGCACGCCGGCCGATGACCACGCCCAGTTCCACTTCCCAGTCGGTCTTGGTGGAACCGCGCGGAATGGCTACGGGATCGAACGGGCCGCCTACCGTATTGGGCGCCTTATGGAAGATGATGGGCACGGAAGGGGGAGCAGAACCTGATTCGGCGGCGTGGGCTGCATAGTTCATCCCAACGCAGATGACGGAGGACGGCCTGGCGATCGGAGCGCCGATCCGGATCCCCTCGGACGGCAGTTCGGCCAGTTCCCCGGCGGCGAGTGCTGCTGCCGCCCGTCCAGGCCCGTCGGATTCCCAAAAGTCCGCGTCGATGTCCTTCGCTATCTGTTCCAGGGAGTAGTACTTCTTGTCGTGCAGCAGGGCGGGGACTTCCTTGCCCAGAGCACCCATGCGTGCAAATTGCATTCGTTTCTTCTTTTCTTAGTTGAGGGGTGCGTGGGGTCAGCTGATCAGACCGCGGTCCCGGAGGTCAGCCCACAGCTGGTCAGGGACGGACTGCGAGGCCAGGTCCAGGTTTTGCTTCACCTGGGCCGGCGTCCGCATGCCCAGGACCACGCTCGTCACGGCCTGGTGCTGGTACGGGTAGTGGAGGGCGGCAGCCGGAAGCGTGGTTCCGTGCGACTCGCAGATGTCCGCCAGCAGGTTGGCTTTGGCCAGCAGTTCCTGCGGCGCCGGTGCGTAATTGTAGGTGGCGTTGCCTGCCGGCCGTTCCTTGGACAGGAGCCCGGAGTTGAAGACCCCCACGTTGACCACGCCGACGCCGCGTTCCACGCACGCGGGGAGCAGGTGTTGCGCCGCGCCCTGCTCCAGGAGTGTGTACCTCCCCGCGAGCATGACCACGTCAATGTCTGTTTCGGTGACGAACCGGTGGAGCATTTCGGACTGGTTCATGCCCGCGCCCCAGGCTCCGATCACGCCTTCGTCGCGCAACGCTGACAGTGTGGGGGCGGCGCCTTCAACAGCCTCGGTCCAGTAGTCGTCGGGGTCATGGATGTAGACGATGTCGATCCGGTCGGTGCCCAGCCGCTCCAGGCTTTCCTCGATGGAGCGCAACACTCCGTCGCGGGAGTAGTCACGGACCCGGTGGAGGTCATCCGGGACGTCGAAGCCCTCGGTGTCCTTGCCCTGCGGTGACGGGTTGGGCCGCAGGAGCCGTCCAACTTTGGTGCTGAGGAGGTAACTGCCGCGGTCCTGCCCGGCCAGCGCGGCGCCCAGGCGGCGTTCCGACAGGCCCAGCCCGTAGTGCGGCGCGGTATCGAAGTACCGGACGCCGCCCTCCCAGGCCGCAGTGACGGCGTCGAGCGCTTCCTGCTCCGGAACCTGCCGGTAAAGGTTACCGATGGGCGCTCCGCCGAAGCCGAGCACCGGAAGCTGCACGCCCGTGCCAGGGATGGTGCGGGTTTCTGCTTGCATTGTCAGTCCTGTTCCTGGTTCGTGGCTGTTTGTTCCGGGTCTTCCGCGAGTTGGTAGACCCGGGTGGCCGTTCCGTGTGCAACGCCCGCGCGCTCTCCGTCGGACGCCCCCGCCAGCGACCGTTCCACCAGAGTGATCCAGGCCTGGTAGTCGGCCGGGCTTGTCAGGGAGACGGGGAAATCGCTGCCGACCATGCAGCGTGCCGCCCCAAAAAGCTGAAGGGTTTCCTGGATGACGGGCAGCGCCTGCGGCGCCAGGGGCCGGTTCGGGTCCGCCTCAGCGCCGGCCCCTGAAAGTTTGACGACGACGTTGGGGCGCCTCGCCAGTTCCCGCATCCCGGTGCGCCACACTGTGAGGTCCCCACTGGCTATAGGCGGCTTGCCCATATGGTCCAGCACGATGGGCAGGTCTGGAACGCCGTCCGCGAATTCCGCCAGGGCCGGCAGCTGCCGGGAGCGGATGCACGCGTCGAAAACCAGGCCTGCCCGGGCAACCTGCCGTGCACCCGCCAGTGTTGTCCGGTCCAGCATGAATGATTCGTCCCGGTCCTGGAACAGCTGCCTGATGCCCCGTACCAGGGGGCGTTCCAGCAGCTGGTCCAGGTCCTCCGCTACAGTGTCACCGTGGCTGATGGGGGCGAAAGCCACAATCCCCGCCAGCTGCGGCCAGACTGCGTGGAGACTGGACACCCAGTCCACTTCCTTCAGGGCCTGGTCATCACGGCAGTCAGCCTGGACAAAAACGGCCCCGCGGGTGTTTGCCCCGCTGTGTGGGAGGTGTTCCGGCAGGAACGGCTTGTTCAGGGTAGGTGCATCCGCAAGCCAGGTGTAGTCGAGCGCCGCGGGATCCCAGATGTGGACGTGCGAATCAACCACCCGCAATGAAGGCGTTCCCATCACGACGTGCCGTCGGGCCGGACCCCGATGGTCAGCAGGAGGTTCGCATAGTGCCGCGTATCGCCACTGGCAATGACGACGGCGACATCGGCTGATCGCGCGGCATCATAAAACTCAAAGCGCTGATGGGATTCGATGGAAACGTTCGTGCCAAGGGTGCGTTCGTAGCCTTTGACGGCCTCCGTCCAGTTGCCGTCCGGGGGTGTCATCACCGCTGCTGCCTCAAGGGGGACGGCATCCACCAGTACTTCAAGGATTTGGTCGATGGTCAACAGCCCGGGCCGGAGGTTCAGCGCGATGCGCCGCGCGGAGGCAGGTGCCCCGGTATTGTGCGGGTAGTTGGCGTCGGCGATGAGGATTTTTGAGCCGTGGCCGGACTCGGCGAGGGCTGCCAGGAGCCCCGGGTGGGTGAGGGTGTAGTTGATCATGCCTGGGCCTCCAGCCGTGCGCTGGCGAAGGCAACGCGGCCGGGCGGGTTACTGGCCCGCCATGCCTGTTCTGCCCTGCCGGAGCCGGTTCCTGCCCAGTAGCTGCCGTAGGGAAAGGCGTATTCCTGCAGCGTCTGCTCCTTGAGCTCGGCTGAGTATCCCGGATTTGCCGGCATGGCATAGGCGCCGTCCCTAACGATGCAGGGGTCCACGAAGTGTTCGTGCAGGTGATCAACGAACTCTGTGACGCGTCCGGCCAGGTCGCCCGAGACGGCGATGAAGTCGAAGATGGAAAGGTGCTGGACCAGCTCGCACAGCCCCACCCCGCCCGCATGGGGACAAACCGGGATACCGAATTTCGCGGCCATCAGCTGAACGGCCAGTACTTCGTTGACGCTGGCGAGCCGGCAGGCATCCAACTGGCAGTAGTCGATGGCTCCCGCCTGGAAAAGTTGCTTGAAGAGGACCCGGTTCATGCCGTGCTCGCCGGTGGCGACTCCGATGGGCTGGACCGCCCGCCGGATTTCAGCGTGGCCGAGGATATCGTCAGGGCTGGTGGGTTCCTCGATCCACAGCGGATTGAACTCGGAAAGCTGCTTGACCCAGTCGATGGCCTGCGGGACATCCCATACCTGGTTCGCGTCGATCATGAGGTTGCCGTCAGGGCCGATGACATCACGTGCGATGCCGAGGCGGCGGATGTCGTCCTCCAGGGACGCGCCCACTTTCAGCTTGATGTGGCGGTATCCCTGGTCCACCGCCTCCTGGCAAAGCCGGCGGAGTTTCTCGTCGGAGTACCCCAGCCAGCCCGCGGATGTGGTGTAGCACGGGTAACCGGTTTGTGTCAGCTGCCGGATGCGTTCTTCCCGGCCCGGCGCAAGGCGTGCCAACAAGCCCAGCGCCTCGTCCCGCGTCAGGGCATCCGAGAGATAGGTCAGGTCGGCAGCGTCGACAATTTGCTCCGGGCTCATGTCCACCAGGAGCCGCCACAAGGGCTTGCCCGCGCTCCGCGCTGCGAGGTCCCACACTGCGTTCATCACGGCACCGAGGGCGAGGTGCTCCACCCCCTTGTCCGGCCCGAGCCAGCGCAGCTGGGTGTCGAGCTTCATTTCCCGGTACGTCTCCCCGAGGTTCCGGCAGATACGGTCGGCGTCCTGTCCCAACAGGGGGCGCGCCCGCAACTCAATTGCCGCCGCGCACACCTCATTGCCGCGGCCGATGGTGAAGGTGAACCCGCAGCCGTAAACGGCAGGGTCGTCCGTCCTCAACACTATGTAGGCGGCAGAATAGTCCCCGTCCTTGTTCATTGCATCCGAGCCGTCCGCGGACAACGAGGTGGGAAACCGCACGTCAAACACGTCAAAACCGGTGATGTGTGGCATGGTGAGCCCTCCAGATTCAGGCTAAGAAGAGGACGCTCCAGCAACGGTGCGAGCATCATCTGATGTATTTGGAAGTATTTGATGAGAATATAAGAGCAGGCTGGATTTTCCAAGCAATAGATCAGATGAAAGTGGATTTCTGTAGCGGAAACCTGCTGACGAAACACAACGAAGGGCGGTAGCGATGACGAGCGGCGCACCCAATGGTTCGATGTCCCAGACCGATGTGGTGATCACGGGCGTGAAGCGGATGTTGTCCTCCCGCCGGCTCCGGCCGGGGGACCGGCTGCCAATCGAGAAGGACCTGGCGGCAGAGCTGCAGGTATCGCGCGGCTCACTCCGGGAGGGTGTGCGTGCACTCTCTACGATGGGCATCCTGGAAACCAGGCAAGGTGCCGGAACCTTCGTAACCCGCCTGGAACCATCGGCACTCCTGTCTGCGATGGAATTCTGGGTGGGACTTCAGGACGGTGAGCGGGCAAACCAGGTACATACCGTCCGCAGGGCGTTGGAGACCGAGGCGGCTGCCGCCGCGGCCATCTGCATCGGGAAGGACCAGCTGGATCAGGCGGAACGCATCCTGGAGCGCGCCCACTCCGCGATCCACGCGGCACCCGTCCAGCATGACGCGGCGATGCAGTGCGACGTGGAGTTCCACCGGTTGATCGCCGAGGCGTCCGCCAACCACGTGCTGTCCGCGTTGATCGAGACCGTGTCCACCAACACAATCCGGGGACGGATGTGGCGCTCGATCCATGACAACGAGGGCCTGCTGGCCACGCACCGCGAACACCTCGGCATCCTGGAAGCGCTGCGCCGGCATGATGTGGACCGCGCCCGGACGCGGATGGCAAACCACCTGTACGCCGTGGAGGACTATGTAATGGCCATCCCCGAACCGGACCTGGAGGGGCAGGTGGGGGATGCGGACGCGGTCCCCGGTGACCAGGAAAGCATGCCTTAGACATCATTCGTCTGATCTTGTTCTCAAAAATACCCTGAAAGGCTGGCTTCTCTGTCACTTTGGATCAAATTATCCAACAAAGATCAGATGATTCCTTGACTTACTGAGATGACCGGGGTCATTCTGTTGGAACGGGGGTTGCGGAAATCACACCAGGCAGGCCACGAGGACGTCGCCGGGCAACCCTTGTCCCCAGATATGAAAGGACATCATCGTGTCGAACAACCGCGTTACCGGCCGCCTGCTGACAGCGGCAGCGGTGGCAGCCCTCGCAGCGGGCACCCTCAGCGCCTGCGGTTCAAGCGCAGGTTCATCGTCGGACGGGGGCAAGGAAGCCTCATCGATGTACACATGGATCAGTAATGAAAATGACCGGGCGCAATGGCAGGCCTTCGTGGACGCGGCAAAGAAGAAAGACCCCGCGTTCAACCTCACCCTCGAGGGCCCCAGCTTCAACGACTACTGGACAAAAGTGAAGACGCGGTTGTCCAGCTCCGGTGCGCCGTGCATCATCACCACGCAGGCAGCCCGCGCCCAGGAACTCAAGGACCTGACGGTGCCGCTTGACGACATGGTCAAGAGCAACAACGTGGACGTGTCCATGTACAACAAGGCGATGATTGATGGCTTGACGGTGGACGGAAGCCTCCGCGGCATCCCGTACGACGCCGAGCCGGTAGTTCTCTACTACAACAAAGACCTCCTGTCCGCAGCAGGAGTGAAGGAGCCAACGCTCAATTACACCACCGCCCAGTTCACATCGGACCTGAAGGCACTGACGAAGGGCGGCGTTACGGGCTTGGCCGTGCCGCCGGGCTTCGGCGCCGGCCCGGGGCTGCCCCTGGCTTTTGCCAACGGCAACGAACCGGTCAAGGACGGGAAGCTGGACCTGACCAACCAAGGTCTGGTGCAGGACCAGCAGTTCGCTTTTGACCTGGCCGCCAAGGAAAAAGTGGCCACTGCTCCCCAGGCATCGGACGGCAGCGATGTCCCGGAGCAGCAGTTCATGAGCGGCAAGGCGGCCATGATCATCGACGGCCCCTGGATGTACGACACACTGACCACGAAGACGCAGGGCAAGGTGGGCATCGCCGTCATTCCTTCGACCTCGGGGCAGGGCATCGGGATGATCCAAGGCTCCGCCTTCGCCATCGCGGCGTCCTGCAAGGACAAGGAAACGGCCTTCAAGAACATCATGAAGATCACGACGCCTGAGGTGGTTGGAGCCGTCGGGGCAGCCCGCGGAACGGTGCCGTCCGTGGAGTCCGCGATCAAGGACTGGGCCGGTAACAAGCCGGCGGCCGACGTCGCCGTGGTCGAAGCGCTGCTGAAGTCCGGGCGCCCCCTGGTGACGACACCCACCTGGAACCAGGTGGAAACGAACTTCACGCAGTACTCCGGCGACGGGTTCCGCGGCACCAAGTCAGCCCAGGACATCCTCTCCACCATCGCCAACTCAGCCAAGTAATCCTCCGGGGGCGGGCTCCAGCCTGGAGCCTGCCCCGCCCAAGGAATAGGTCAAAGATGACTGCTTTACCGACGCTCGCAGTAAAGAACGCAAAGAAGCCGGCCAGGGTCACCGGCCACGGGAAGCTCGCCGCTGTGTACCTTGCCCCCGGCATGCTGGGGTTCCTCATCTTCATCGTGGTTCCGCTCGTCGCCTCCCTGGTGATCAGCCTGTTCGACTGGCCCCTGTTCGGTACACCCAAGTTCGTCGGACTGGAGAACTACACCCGCATGCTGACCGGTGACCCGGTCTTTTGGACGGTCCTGGGCAACACGCTGTTCTTCGCTGTTTCCTACACCGTGCTGAACCTTGTCCTGGCACTTGCGGTATCGACGTGGCTGCACACCCTGGGGAGCTGGGGCCCGTTCTTCCGCGTCCTGTTCTTCATCCCGGTTGTCACGCCGATGGTGGCCAACGCGCTGGTATGGCGACTCATGCTCACCGATGACGGCGTCGTCAACAGCTTCCTGGCCACTTTCGGCATCCACGGACCGTCCTGGCTCAGCAACAGCCAGTTGGCCATGGGCTCGCTGATCGCCATGTCCCTGTGGCAGGGAATCGGCTACAACATCATCGTCCTCGGCGCGGGGCTCAACGGGATTTCACCAAACCTGCTGGAAGCAGCCCGCATTGACGGAGCCGGGGCGTGGCAACGGTTCTTCCGCGTGGTGCTGCCGATGCTCTCGCCGTCGCTCTTCTTCTGCACGGTGATGACCATCATCGGATCCTTCAAAGTCTTCACCCAGCCGTACCTGCTCACATTGGGCGGCCCCGGTGAATCCACCAACACCATCGTGCTCTACCTGTACCGCAACGGATTTTCCTTCGACAAGCTCGGCTACGCATCAGCGCTGGCCTGGGCGCTGTTTGTGATCGTCATGCTTATCACCGCACTGCAGTTCTCCCAGCAGAAGAGGCTGGTCAACTATGACAACTGAAACCATGGCCAAGGGCGCCACCCCGAACACCGGCGCCCTGAAGCGCCAACCCCCTGTGCGCCGCAGGAAGAAGAGGCCCGGTACCTACATCAGCAGGGCAGGCATCATCCTTGCAGGGCTCATCTTCTTCTTTCCGTTCCTCTGGATGGTGGCTACTTCCCTGAAGCCGACTTCCGAGGTCTTCTCCACGGGTTCGAACTTCCTGGCTTCCCGCGTGGAATGGTCCAACTATGTCACCGCCTGGACCGCCATACCGTTCGCACAGGTGATCGCCAACAGCTTCCTGGTGTCCATTGCCGGAGCAGTCCTGACCACCGTCGTGTCGCTGCTGTCCGCATATGCCTTTGCGCGGCTGCAGTTCAAGCACCGCGACAAACTGTTCCTTGTCTTCCTGGGCACCCTGGTGCTGCCGCAGGAGGTCCTGGTCATCCCGCTCTACATCATGATGAACAAGCTGGACCTGGTGAATTCCCTTCCGGCGCTGATCGTTCCGTTCGCATTCGGTGCGTTCGGTGCGTTCCTCATCCGGCAGTTCCTGCTTTCCCTCCCGGTCGAATTCGAAGAAGCCGCGCGGATAGACGGTGCGGGGTCCCTCCGGATCCTCTGGAGCGTCATCCTGCCACTGGTCCGCGCACCGCTCGCGGTGGTGGCTGTGTTCAGCTTCATCGATTACTGGAGCAGCTTCCTGTGGCCCCTGATCGTCATCAATGACGTCTCGCAGGCGACGATTCCGCTCGGCTTGTCCATGTTCTCCGGTGAACGCGGAACGGACTGGGGGCCACTGATGGCCGCAGCAACCGTAGCCGTCATCCCCAGCCTGTTGGTCGTCATCCTCCTGCAGCGCCAACTGGTCAAAGGCGTCAGCATGGGCGGATTCGGCGGCCGTTGAGCCCCACCCTGAACCACAAGAATTGCCAAAATCACCTATCTGAAATTGGAGCGCAGCATGACTGACAGCACAGCCACGCCCGAAGACTGGAACAAGTTGTCCCGGGCCGTGCCGGAGTGGTTCCAGAACGCGCCGTTCGGCATCTTCATCCACTGGGGCGCCTACTCCGTTCCCGCCTGGGCCGAACCCATCGGCGCGCTGGGCACCATAGAGGACCACGAGTGGTTTACCCACAACCCCTACGCGGAGTGGTACTACAACACCATCCGCATCGACGGCAGCCCTGCCCAACAGCACCACCGGGAGGTCTTCGGAGGAGAGGACTACGACGCCTTCCTGGACCAATGGAAAGCAGAACAGTTCGATCCGGCGGACTGGGCTGAGCTGTTCAAATTCGCCGGTGCCGACTACGTGGTGCCCACCACGAAGCACCATGACGGCATTGCGCTCTGGGACGCTCCGGGAACAGGGGAACGGAACACGGTCCACCGCGGACCGCGCAGGGACCTGATCGGCGAAATCGCCCGCGCTGTGGACGACAAGGGCCTGAAGCTGGGGCTGTACTATTCCGGCGGCCTCGACTGGCACGTACGTCCCTTCCCGCCGCACGTCACCAGCGAAAGCGTCCACGACACGTCCCGCCCCAAGGACGCCGGCTACGCCGAGTACGCCTACAACCACGTGGTGGACCTGGTGGATAAGTACCAGCCGGACGTCCTGTGGAACGACATCGAATGGCCCGACGCCGGCAAGCACTTTGGCGAGCACGGCCTCGGCACGCTGTTCGAGCACTTCTACTCGATCAATCCGCAGGGCGTGGTGAACGACCGTTGGGGCGCCACCCACAAGGACTACGCCACCAGCGAATACGAAGCCGCCAGGGAGAACGAGTCCGAATCCGAGTGGGAGAACTGCAGGGGAATCGGATTCTCCTTCGGCTACAACCAGGTGGAAGGTCCGGAGCAGTCGTTGACCGGCCGGCAGTTGGCCCGCCACCTCACAGACGTGGTGTCCCGCGGCGGCCATTTCCTTTTGAACGTGGGTCCCCGGGCCGACGGGACCATCCCTGAGATCCAGCGCCAGGCCCTGACAGGTCTCGGCGAGTGGATGGCCACTGCCAAGCAGTACCTTGTGGGGGCCCGTCCGCTCCAGGATGGAATGGCGGCAAGCAGCGAGGACCCCTGGATCCGCTGGGTGGACCGCGGAACGGAGGCCGTGGCTTTCGTTGACTCGCCGGGCGGGGGAACGGAAGCTGCCATCAAGCTGGACGCGGGCAGGTTCTCATTGTCACAGGCGGTAGCGGAAGGTGCCGGCGGAACGGTCGAGGCTACCGGGGACGGGCTCAATGTCACCCTGTTGCCTGACCGGCCCGGCCCTGCCATCATCCGCGTCCCCAAGGCGTAGTCCCGGAAGTAACGTCGACGGCGGCGGCTGACCCACCAAGGGGGCCGCCGTCGTGGTGCCTCAGCTCAAGATCCGCCGCTTACGTGTACATCAGCGAGCCGGGCGTAGTGAGCTTTTCGCCGGTCTCCAGCCAGGTCTTCAGGCCGGAGAGGATCATCGGCCAGCCGCCGTAGAGCTGCTCATTGGCGCCTTCACGCAGGTCGCTGTGGGTGACCGTGAGGTGGCAGGAATCGCCTACCGGCTCGATCTCCCAAGTGATTTTTGACGTGCCCTCGGCCTTGACGTCCTCGCCCCACAGCGCCCGCATGGTCTGGACGAGCCTGCGCGGCGGATCCACTTCCAGGTTCTCGCCCTCGCCCAGGGCCGCACCCGCCTTCGGGTTGCCCATGACGAACTTTCCGTCGGGGGACCAGTCGGCCTCGAGCGTGTTGCCGAACTGGTACTTGCTGCGGATGTCGCTGTCCGTGATGGCTTCCCAGAGCTGTTCGGGCGTGGTCTTGATGTAAATTTCGAAGATCTTTTCCATGGGACTTTCCAATCTGGATTTGAGGTCGCTGAGGGCAGCGGCCCATGGTTCTGCGTATTTGCTGACCCAGCGGTCGTGGACCAGCCGGATGGGGACGGGGTTCAGGAAGTGCAGCTTTTCCCGGCCCCGCCGGCGGGTGACCACCAGGCCCGCGTCCTCCAGGATGCGGAGGTGCTTTGCGATCCCGAACCGGGACATGGTGAACCGTGCTTCAAGCGCGCTCAGGGTCTGGCCGTCCTCGCGGAAGAGCTCGTCGAGCAGGTCTCTGCGGGTGGGGTCGGAGAGTGCCTTGAACACGTCGTCCATGCACCCATGATAGGTGACTAAATGGTCACCTATCAAGGGTTTAGTTCCGCGAAGCCAGGTTCCGGTCCCGCTCCTCGAATACCTCTTCGCCGGGACCAGTGAAGGCGCGGGAGCGTTCCACAGCCTCGATGGAGCCCGTGAACAGCTGCGATTCATGCGGGTCCGCGGGGGCCGGCGACGCACCGGACCCGGACGCACCCGGCCGCCGCAGCGGTGCCTTGCGCTGGCTGGCCGTGCCGGCGTCGTGCGTGTGTTCCCAGCGCTGGTGCGGCAGGGCTTCGGGGTGGTTCTGCTGGAGGAACGTGACCATGGTTTCGCGGACCAGGCAGCGCAGGTCGAAGAGGGCAGCGCTGTCAGCGGCACTGACCAGGATCCGGATCCGGACGAAGCCGCCGGTGGCATCGGTGATCTGCAGGACGCCCACGCGCTCATCCCACAGTTCGGTTCCGGCCAGGACCCGGCGCAGCTCGGTGCGCATGTCCTCCACCGGGGCGCGCCAGTCGAGGTCGAACTCCACGGTGCCCATCACCTCGGACTGGCGCCGGGTCCAGTTTTCGAAGGGCGTGGTGGTGAAGTGCGTGGACGGCAGGATCAGCCGGCGGTCGTCCCAGAGATGCACCACCACGTAGGTAAGCGTGATCTCCTCGATCCGGCCCCACTCCTTCTGGACCACCACCACGTCATCCACGCGGATGGCATCGGTGAACGCAAGCTGCATGCCGGCGAAGACATTGACCAGGGATGTCTGTGCGGCGAGCCCGGCCACGATGGAAATCACGCCCGCGGACGCCAGGAGCCCGGCGCCGAGCGCCTGGATGGCGGGGAATGTCAGCATCGCAGTGCCGACCGCGAGCACCACCACCAGTGCCACGGCGATCCGGCGAGCCAGGATCATCTGCGTGCGCAGCCGCCGCGCCCGGCGGTTATCGGCAACCTCAACGCTGTGCCGGTTAAGCACCACCGCCTCCACGATGAGCAGCACCGCGATGGCAAGCCAGGCCACCGCGCCGATGAGGGCGATCAGCAGTAGATGGTCGACGCCGGCATGCCAGCTTTCGCTTCCCGCCGTCAGCCCCAGCGCAATGCGGACGCCTACCAGGCACAGTGCCAGCCGCAACGGCTGGCGGGCCACCCGGGACGTGGCCTGCAGTTCCGGGCGCTTCCGGTTCAGCTTCAGCACGGTCTTGCGCAGCAGCCAGGACAATGCCAATCCGGCCACCACCGCCAGGGCCATGGCGATGAAAGGCAGGGCGGGGTTCAGGAGCTTGAGCATTCTTTAAGCTGTATCAAGCCTGGGGCGCCCCTCCGAAATCGGGGCAGGAAACTGGCCCGATGCGGAAGGAACCCGGGTAGCCTTGGGCGCATGCAGAAGATATCGATCGACGCGCTGGCCCGTCAGCAGCTCGAGGCGGCTGTCACCTCCACCAACGGCCGCGCTGCAGACACCGTGTACGGCGGCCACGAAAAGATCCTCCGGCAGACCGTCATGGCCATGAAGGCCGGAACCCAGCTGAGCGAGCACCAGAACCCCGGCGACGCCACGGTGTTCGTGATCCAGGGCTGCGTCAGCCTCAAGGCCGGCGGTGACTCATGGCAGGGCAAAACCGGGGACCTGCTGATTGTCCCGCCCGGACTGCACAGCCTTCACGCCGAAGAAGACTCCACCTTCCTGTTTACGGTGGCCAAGTACCGCGACTGACGCCACCAGGGCACGGCTGCCGGGCTTCCCCCAGCGGAAGTCCGGCAGCCGCCGTCGGTCCCGCAGCAGCGCCCGTCGCGGCGGGCTTCCCAGTGCGGCCTGTCAGTGCGGGTCCCTCAGTGGGGTCCCTCAGCGCTGCGGGTCCTGCTTGGTTGGTGTGGGACGCGGGGCATCGGTGGTTTGGGTGTCCGGGCGCCTGGTAGGCGTGGCCTCGCCCGGCTGTTCCTGCCTGATGGCGCCGGGTGCATCAACTCCTGCTGCGACACCCCCGGGTTGCCCGGCGGCATCCTTCCCCCCCTGCTCCGCCGGCCCGCGCGCAGCATTGGTTCCCCCGCCCGGACTCTCCGGAAAGGCCGCCGGTGCCCCCTGGCCTTCCGCCGCGCCGGGGTCCCCGCCCGTCGGTACCTGTCCCAGTTCGGGGTGTGGCACCACTGGCGGCGAAGGGACCGAATGCGGTCCACCGGCCGGGGAAGGCACGACGGCGGCACCAGGGCCTGGTGCACCGGCGCCAGTCGGGGGAGGCGTCGGCGGGGCTTGGGTCGCAGGGTCACGGATCGGCGGTGCCGCGGGACCTTGTGGGGTCAGTGACCGGACGATAGTGCTGATGGTTCCCTCCGCACCTCGGCGGATGGTCTCGTTGCCAGCCGCCGCAGTGCCTGCCACGCCGAGCGACGCGGCCACGGCGAGGGCCGTGAGGACCGCGCGTGGCCTGCTGCGCTCCGTTCCTGGTTTGTGCGGTGTCCTTCGCTGGTCCAGGGGGACGATGCCTGCTGTTGCAGGCTTCCCCATGAGGGCAAGGAGTTCGGCGGAGGGCTGCGGGACGTCAGGATCCCGCAGGGTCCTCAGCTGCAGCAGCACCTGCCGCAGCCCGGCATCGTCCGGGAAGCCTGCATCGGCCAGGAGTTCGTCCACGGCATGTTCGTCATCCGGCCGGATCCCGGTGCCATTGTTCCTGCTCGTCATGACCGGTCTTCTTTCAAATACGGGCGCAGCTTCCGGAGCCGGCACAGGGCCCGGCGCTGCAGCTGCTTGATTGCGCCGGGAGTCTTACCCATGATTTCGGCTGTCGTTTCCACGGAGAGGTCGGCCACAACCCTTAAGGCGATGACTTCCTGCTGGTCAGGTTGGAGTGTTTCAAGCAGTTGCCTGACATTGGATGCCCCTTCAACTGCCAGAAGCTGGTCCTCCGCGGAGTCGCTGCAGCGGGGGTCGGCATCAGGGTTGTAGTCCGTGGTGGCTGGTGCCTTGAGGCGGCGGCGGTGCTCGTCCACGTACCGGGCGTGGGCAATCGAAAAGAGGAGGGACCTTGCCCCCTTCATCCCCCCGCACAGTTTTCCCAGTTGAGGGTACAGCGCCAGGAAGACCTCCTGGGTGAGCCCCTCAGGATCCTCCACGTTCCGGGAACGCAGGTAGCTCAGCACGGAAGGTGAGAATTCCCGGTAGATGTCACAAAACAGGCCCTCGTCCGGCTGTTCGGGCGCCGGGGCTTCGTCCTTGACCCTCTCCATCCGCCCCCCTGCGGCAGGTCCCCCTTGCGGGATCTCCTTGGAATGGGCGGCCGCTCCGTCGTGGTTTACTGCTCCCGGAGCGGCCGCTGAACGTCGCGGCAGGTTACCGCTGGCCGCCGCCGGAGTGCCTGGTTCCGGGGTTGGACTGGTGCTCCGCGCCTCCGTTGGCGGCGCCTGTTTCCTGGCCCTGCTCCTTTACCTGCTGCTGTTGCGCCTGGTGTTGCTCCGGCGCTGCGGGGCCCGCACTGTCGTTGTCGGCCTGGCCCGTGGGACCGGTGACCGTTGCGCAGTAGGAGCCGACGCCGTCCTCGCTGCCCGCAGCCCGGACCAGCGCGGTGTAGGCGGTGGAGGATGTGCCCAGGCCGCCATTGGCAAAAGCGGTGCACAGGCCGAATGCTGCAGGTCCGGTGGCGTCGGGCCCCGCAGCGGTCGACGTCGGCGCAGGATCAGCAGTCTCGGTGGGCGCCGGGTCCGGAGCTTCGGTTTCCGTCTCGGTGGGCGCCGGCTCCGGAGCTTCGGTTTCCGTGGAAGTGGGGTCGGGGGATTCGGTTTCCGTCGCCGTGGGGCTGGGCGACGATGATTCGGTTTCGGTGGGGGCAGGCGACGGCGACTCCGTGCCTGCCACAACCGTCGGACCGTCGGGCAATGATTCGGCCATGGCTGCCACACCCGTGCCCCCGACTGCCAGGGCACCGGCAGCCAGCACAGTCATGGCCAGTTTGTTGCCTGAAAACGTGAAGAACGACATGAGACCCTCCGTTGACGAATTTCAATGATTGCGATCAACTTCGCGGGATACCCCCGCACTTAATGGATCGAACGACAGGTCATGGAGGTTACGGCTTTGTGGGACTCTTTTGACTAATTTGTCACGTTCGTCCCTTGGCCGGGGGAGGAACGGGTCAGGCGTCCTTGACCTTGTCCGCAACAGGGCGGGGTTCCAGCCAGATCCGCTCGCGCGGGCCGGGTGGGTATGCGTACCTTTTCCCGGCAAGGGTGATGACAAACGCCGCCACCACCGGAATGGCTGCCGCGGCCGGAACCAACAGCGGGCCGCCCACCACCAGTGCCGCAGAACCGTACAGGGCGCCAACGGTGATGCCCAGCTGGATGGTCAGGACCGTGAGTCCGTTGGCTGCCTCGCTGTATTCGCCGCCCGCGCGGAGGATTGCCGACTGGTTGTAGATGCCGATGGCACCCAGGCCGGCTCCCCAGACGGTCATGAGCACCAAAGCCACGACGAGGTTCCCCACTGCGAAAGGCAACAGGAACATCGATGCGGCGATGGCCGCCGTCGTGAGCAGCAGTGAACGGCGGGGGCGCGAATCCACGGTGAGCCCGGCAACCCAGATGCCCAGCAGGCCGGAACCACCCAGCACCGTGAGCGAGAGGCTGGTGGCGTAATCGGGCAGGTTCGCCTCACGGATGAACGGAGCGATGTAGGTGAACAGGGCAAAGTGGGCCAGGACCAGCAGTGGCCAGGCAACGGCCACCGATTTCACGCCCGGCTGGCCGACTGCCTTGCGGAGGGAGGGGCGGGCGGCGTCGCTGATCCGCTTGACGCGGGGGAGCAGCCAGAACGCCAGGACCGTCAGGACCACACCGAATCCTGCGAGCACCAGGAATGCCGAACGCCAGCCAAGGAAACCGCCCAGGGCCGTTCCCACGGGCGCGCCGATGGCCAGGCCAAGACTGTTGCCGCTGAAGACGATCGCCAGGGCTTTGCCCACTTTGTCCGCCGGTACCACCCGGGAAACGAACGGCGCCATGGTGGTCCAGAGCAGGCCGTGCGCCAGGCCGCCCACCAGCCGGGCAACCATGGCCGCGGTAAAGTCCGGTGCCAGGCCCACCATCGCATTGCTGAGCGCGAAGGTCAGTACCAGTCCCACCAGCAGGGCATGCCGCGGAATTTTCCCCAGCAGCCGCGCCGCGGGAACCACTGTGACCACAATGACGGCGGCGTAGGCGGCGGCAAGGTAGCCGGCTACCGGCTCGGAGACGCCCAGACCGGTGCTGATCTGGGGCAGCAGCCCGGATGGGAGGAGCTCTGTGGTGATGGCGGTGAACGCAATGGTGGCAAGGACCGCCATGGCGGCGTAGGGAAAGCGGGCAGGTTCCGGCGCTGGGATCGCGGAAGACATGGCGGAGTGATCCATTCAAGGGAAAGGGGGACGGATTGCGGCTCTGCTCGCCTGCAATTCCTCCCTTAAATCTACCGGATGGAAGGACGTGTCACAGACGTGACACGTCCTTCCCCGACCGCCCTGCTGTCGTGCAGTTTCGATGCCCGCCGATCCCCGCCACCGGCGGGCACCGGTGTCCTTTGTTAGGCGTTGATCCGTGCGTCCAGCAGGCCTGCCGCCACTGCCGGGGCCAGCCCGGGCGCCAGCGGAAGGCGGGGTACCACCAGGCAGTGCCACAGGTGGTAGATATCGGCTTTGCCCGACCATACGGTGGAGCTGACATTTCCGTTCTCGTCGAGTTCCTGCTTCCAGGACCCGTGCTCGTAGTCGATGAACCAGTCCCGGGCGTGGTCCCAGATCCGCTCGTACCAGTCCGCATACTTCTTCTCTCCGGTGGCGATGTAGAGGGCTGCCGCGCCTCCGATCGCCTCTGCAGGTACCCACCGGATGCGGGTGGTGACCACCGGCTTGCCTTCCCAGTCCACGGTGTACACGAATCCGGGATGGCCGTCCGGTTCCCACGCGTCGCGGATGGCGGCGTCGAACAGGCCACGCGCGTCCTCCAGCAGCCACGCGGGGACGTCCAGGCCGCGGGCTTCGAGCCCGGCGCGGAGGTGCAGGAGCAGTCGTGCCCACTCCACCCAGTGGCCCGGGGTTCCGCCGTAGGCCCGGAACTGGCTGGCCCGGTCATCGGTGTTGTACTCCGGCATGGGGTTCCACTCGGGGTCGAAGTGCTCAAATACGCGGTAGTTGTTGTTACGCGCAAAGTGGTGGATGAGCACCTCGGCGATGTGCAGCGCCCGTTCGATCCAGCGGTTCTCCCCGGTCACGTCGGCGACAATCAGGTAGGCCTCCACCGAGTGCATGCTCGCGTTGCCGCCGCGGTATGCCTCGGTCTCGGTGAAGTCCCGGTTCCAGGAGTCGAAGCACATGTTGGCATGGTGGTCCCAGAACTTCGTGTCCGCTATCCGCAGTGCTTCGTCGAGCAGTTCCCGGGCGCCCGGGCGGCCTGCAGCGACCGCGCTGGCAGCAGCGAGGAGCACGAAGGAGTGCTGGTAGCCGGACTTGGTGTCATTTACCGGGCCGTTGGCGTCCACCTCGGCATACCAGCCGCCGAACTCGTCGTCGTGGAGGACCCCGTTGAGCGCCGCGATGCCGTGGTCCACAAGGGTGGCAGCACCGGGCCGTCCCATCAGGGCGGCGACGGCAAAACTGTGGGTCATCCGCGCGGTGATCCACAAGTGGGTTGGTTTGTCGGCGAACACCTTGCCGTAGTTGTCCAGCCAGCCGAAGCCGGTGGGGACTTTGGAAGCCTCGGCGAAACGGATCAATCGGTCCGTTTCCGCTTCAAGCCATCGTGCGTGGGCCGCACTGTCGAGCCACGTCATGTTTAGTTCCTCTCTAAGGTGCAGGTGAAATGTCGGGTCAGGCAACTGCGTCGGAGATGCCGCGGATGATGGTGGCTGCCGCCCCCAGGTAGGCCAGGATGATCAGGAGAATCTGTGCTGCCCGGGCCGGGACGTGCTTGGAGGTGAGGTCGCCCAGGACCAGGCCGGCCAGGCAGGCGACGGCGACGGCGAGCCACATCGCCAAGGGCAGCACGGGGAAGGTCGCGGGAGCCGTGATGGCCTTCGAGATCAGCGAGAACGTTCCGATGGTGAAGAAGTACGGCTGCATGGTGGCCGCGAAGGACTTGTGCTGCCACCGGGTGGCGATGGAGTACATGCTCACCGCCGGACCGCCCACGCCTGCCGCCGTATTCATGAAGCCGCTGAGGCCGCCGGCGGTCAACAGGTAGCGGCGCCGCTGGGGCAGTGTGGCGGACTTAAGGACCAGCAGGACCGTCAGCCCGACGGCGAGGATCACCCCGATGGAGATCTCCAGGACAGGTGCCGGAATGAGCCGGATCAGGATGGCTGCCGGAATGATGCCCAGCAGCGCCGAGGCCGCAAGGGCTGCGTAGCGCTTCCAATCGATGTCCTTCACCACCCGGACGATGATGGCCCCCGCCGTCACCGCGCCGCACACGTTCACCAGCACCACGCCTTCCACCGGGCCCAGGAGCAGGACCAGGAAAGGGGCTGCGACCAGCGCGAATCCCATCCCGGTGACGCGCTGCATTCCGGCACCCATGACGACGGCGGCCAATACCAGCCCGGTGGTCAGCACTTAGGGCCTCCAGGCCACGTACTGGACCTCCTCGAATTCTTCGAGGCCCAGGCTTGATCCTTCCCGGCCCAAGCCTGATTGCTTGGCGCCGCCCATCGGGGCGAAGGCAACGGAGGGCAGCGGGTCGTTCACGCCCACGATGCCGGCCTCAAGCCGCTCCGGAATCTCCCAGCCACGCTTCGGGTTGCTGCTCCAGACGTACGCAGCCAGGCCCATCTCGGTGGTGTTTGCCTTCCGGACGGCTTCTTCCTCCGAGGAGAAGGTCACGACGCCGGCCGCCGGGCCAAAGACTTCCTCGGTCACCAGGAGAGCGTCGTCGGGGACGTCGGCCAGCAGAGTGGGTGCCATAAAGGCACCTTCGCCGGGCACGGAAGTCCGCTCGGTGACCCGGCGGGCGCCGCGCTCCAGGGCATCGTCCACCAGCGCCTGGACCGCGGACACCCTGTCGGCGTCGATGACGGGACCGAGGTCCGGGACCGGTGCGCCGCCGTCGGGAACTCCGTGCCCGATGCTCATGGCATCAAAGCGGGCGCCGAGCTTCTGCGCGAACTCCTCCGCGATGCTGTCCTGGACCAGGAAGCGGTTGGCGGCCACGCAGGACTGGCCGGTGTTGCGGAGCCGGCCCAGGACGGCACCTTCGACCGCGGCGTCCAGGTCGGCGTCCTCGAAGACGATGAACGGGGCGTTGCCGCCCAGCTCCAGCAGGGGCCGGACCACGCGTTCCGACGCGGATGCCATGATCTGGCGACCCACTCCGGTGGACCCGGTGAAGCTGACGGCGCGAACCGCGGGGTGGGACATCAAGGCGCCGGTGATCTCGCGGGAGGGGCCGTGGACCAGGTTGACCACGCCTGCGGGGAAGCCTGCGTCGTGCAGGACTTCGAACAGTCCGGTGGCGGCAAGCGGGGCCTTCTCGGACACCCTGCCCACCACGGTGCAGCCGGCGGCGAGCATCGCTGCGAGCTTCCGGGCCTGGATGGAGACAGGGAAATTCCACGGTGTGAGGCTGAGGGCCACGCCGATCGGCTTGCGGCTGCTGAGGTGGCGCCGGCCCTGCAGTTCGGGCGGGCTGATGGTGCCGGTGGCGCGGCGGGCTTCCTCGGCGAACCAGCGGAAGTACTCCACCGAGAAGTCCACTTCGCCCTGCGCTTCGGGGAGCCGCTTGCCCGCTTCGAGCGCCAGGGTATGGGCGAGTTCATCGCGGCGTTCGGCCAGGAGGTCGGCTGCGGCGCGGAGCAGGTCGGCGCGGTGGCGGGCGGTGGTGCGGGACCAGCCGTCGAAGGCTTCGGCGGCGGCGTCCGCGGCCTTGGTGGCGTCCCCGGCGGATCCCCAGGCCACCTCGCCCACGGTGCTGCCGTTGCCCGGATCAGTCACGTCCCTGGCGGTTCCGGCGGTGTGCCAGGAGCCGTTGACAAGGTGCCTGGCTGATTTGAGGTTCATGGATATTGCCTTTCGTTGGGCTGGGATGGCACCGCCGGTGCCGCCCGTCGTCTTCGTACTCATCCCTTGCTTGCGCCTGCCGTGATGCCGGCCACGAAGTAGCGCTGCAGGAAGACGTAGGCCACCACCACGGGCAGGGACGCCAGGATGACGCCGGCGAACAAGAGCGGGTAGTTGGTCTGGAATTCGCCCTGGAAGCTCAGCAGTGCCAGCGGCAGGGTGCGGTTTCCGGGGGTCTGGATGAACAGCAGCGGGTAGAGGAGTTCGTTCCAGTGGATGACGAACAGGAAGATGGCGGCCGCGGCGATGGACGGTGCGGACAGCGGCAGGGCGATGGAGGAGTAGGTCTTCCACGGCCCGCTGCCATCAATGGAGGAGGCTTCGTAGAGTTCCTTGGGCAGGGTCCGCATGAACCCGCCCAGGATGAACACGGCGATGGGAAGCGTGGACACCACGTTGGCCAGAATCAGGCCGGCCAGATTGTCCAGCAGGCCCAGCCGGCCGAACAGGACGTACAAGGGCACCATGTTGGCCTGCGCCGGGATGGCCATGCCCAGGACCAGGAAGCCGAAGATGGCCCAGGACATGAACCCTTTCAGGCGGGACACCGCGTAGCCGGCCAGGCTGGCCAGGAACAGGGTGAGCGGTACGGAGATGCCGGTGACGATCACGCTGTTCATGAAGGACGAGCCCAGGTTCTGGCCGCCCACCACTTCGGTGAAGTTGTCGGGGGCGAGGGAGTGCGGCAGGCTGAAGGGCCCGGCGAACAGTTCCTGCGTGGATTTGAAACTGCCGAAGGCCACCACGGTCAGCGGAATAATGATGATGACCGCGTAAATGGCCAGGATGGCGCGGCGGCTTACTGAGGCGAGCATGCTGCTAGTCCCCCTTCGGGGTCAGCCGGAGCAGGCGGCGCTGGAGCCACGTGACCAGCGCGATCATCGCCATGAAGATGATCGACTGGGCGGCGGCGTAGCCGAACTCCGAATTGGCAAAGGTGCTGTAGATGCGGGTGGACAGGATGTCCAGCGCGGCCTTGGGCGGGTTGCCCGCGATGCCGAGGATGAGGTCGAAAGCCTTGAACGACTGCACGGTGGTGTAGGCCACCACAATGGACGTGGCCGGGGCCACGAACGGCCAGGTGATGGACTTGAACTGCTGCCATTTGTTGGCACCGTCCATCTCTGCCGCTTCGTAGAGTTCCTTGGGGATGGCCTGCAGCCCCGCGATGTAGACCACCATCATCTGGCCCGAGTGGAACCAGACCTGGGTGACGGCCACCCAGTACAGGGCCTGGGCGTCGTTGCCAAGGTAGGCGCCGCCGTCCACCCCCACCGTGCGAAGAACGGTGTTCGCCAGGCCGAAGTTGGGGTCGTAGATGAACTTCCAGATGAAGGCCACCGACACCGAGGACAGGATGGTGGGGAAGAAGAACAGGGCCCGCAGCAGGATGCTGCCCCGCGAGTTCTTGGTCAGCAGCAGCGCCAGGACCAAAGAGAACGCCGTCTGGGCGATCACCACCAGGAGCACGAACTTCAGGTTGTTGGTCAGGGCGTTGGTGAACAGCGAGTCCTTGGTGAACGCGCGGATGAAGTTATCCAGGCCCACATAGTTGAACGCGGCCGAGAAGCCGTTCCAGTCCGTGATGGCGTACTGGAAGGCCTGCAGCGTGGGCATCACCAGGAAGAAGGCGATGACGGCGACGGCGGGCAGCGGGAACAGGTACAGTGCCGGATTCACCCTGGTGGGGGAGCGGCGGCGCACTTTTGCAGGGTTTGCGGGGGTATGGCTGTCCGGCGCCTTGCGCTTGGCAGCCGTTCCGGGATGGATGCTCATAGCCGTTCGTCAACAATCTTCTGGGCGGCAGCGGCTGCCTGCTCCGGGCTGGTGCCGGAGATGACGGCCGTGGCGCTGGCCTCCACCGCGTTGCGGACATCGAGGTTATTGAACTGGAACCGGGCGGCGAGCGCTGTCTTCTTCTGCAGCCAGGGGCTCAGGCGCTTCAGGTCCGGGTTGGTGTACTCCACCTTGTCCACGGACACATGCTGGGCCGTCTGGTTGGCGTAATAGCCGGCGTTTTCCGGCTCGGAGAGGAAATCGATCCAGGCTGCCGCGGCGGCCTGGTTCTTGCTGGCCGAGTTGACGCCCAGGATGAAGGTGGCGTTGTAGGCGCCCTCATACTTGCCCTTGCCGTCGGAGGTGGTGTTGGGGAACACCAAGTCGATGGGGAACTTGGCTCCCAGGCTCCGGACGGCCGCGAGGTGGTACGAACCGGTGGCCAGCATGGCGGCCTTGCCCTGGGAGAACAGGTTCTGGGCCGGTTCAACCGCGGTGCCGGTGGCGTTGGGCTGCACGAAGGGCTTCAGGTCCTTGTACTGGTTGAGCATCCTGATGAACCAGTCGTCGGTGCACTTGAGCTTGCCCTGTTCGATCTGGGCGCACATGTCGTCCACGGGGGCGTTGTTGGCGATCATGCAGTTGAACAGCTGGCCGCCGTTTCCGACATCGCCGCCTGGCCAGGAGATGGGGATGACCCCGGCGGCGGCGAGCTTTTCGCACATGCCCAGGAAGGCGTCCCAGTTCTTCGGGGCGGTGTCCGCGCCGGCCTTGTCGAAGAGGTCCAGGTTGGCCATGGGCATGGGGAATACCACCTGGTAGGGCAGCCCCAGCTGGCTGTCGCCGTTCTGGCCGGCGGACAGGAGCCCCTTCTGGTAGTTCTTCACCGCCTGGCTGTCCTTGAGGTCGGTGTAGATCCCGGCCTCGGTGAAGTTCTTGAACTGTGCGCCGCGGAAGGTGGCGAACGCGTCGCCGATGGCGCCCCCGCGCAGCTTCTGCAGGGCCTGGGCGTTGTAGTCGTTGGAGGTGGAGATGTCCTGGGCCACCTCGACGCCATCGTGCTTTGCGGTGAAGCGCTTGATGAGTTCGTCGAACACGGCCTTGTCCTCGCCGCGCCAGTGGGCGAAGGACACCTTGCCGGTCACGGCTCCGGTGGAAGGCGCAGCCGGTCCGGTGGCCCCTCCGGGCTTGGTGGAACCGCCGGGTCCGGCGCACGCTGCGGCAGCGGCGCCAAAGCCCATGGCCCCGAGAAGGGCGACTGCCTGCCTGCGTGAAATCTGACTCACAATAATCTCCTCGTTGAGTGGTTGCTGTGCCTTGCTTGCTTACTGGTGGGCTTGCTGACTACTGGACGGGGGCCAGGCCCCCGTGACGGTGCTGTGGTGCGGCAGAAGTGCCTAGGCGTTGGTCCTTTGGGCGGACACGACGTCGTCCACCACGGCGCAGAGGCGCTGCAACCGGCGGACGGCATCGGTGGACAGGGACTTGACGACGTCGGGCTCGCCGATGCAGGACGCCCAGACGGCGCGTCCGGAGAGGAAGCCGCTGGCACCTTCCAGGCAGGCCCGCCGGACGGCGTCGGGGAAGACGTCCTCGGGAACACCGGAGGAGAGGACCACCCAGGGGCCGTCAATGGCCTTGGTCAGTTCGGCGCATGCGGCGCGGACCTCATCCTCGGAGGCCTGCCCCTTGAAGGGGACCTCGGCCTTGTAGAGGTCGGCGCCCAGGCTGCCGAGTTCCTTGGCTGCGGCCAGGATTCCGGCGTTCCAGTCGAAGTCGCCGCCGGCAAGGGGCTTGCGGGAGACGGGTTCAATGATGCTGATCAGCCCGGCGGACCGGCAGCTCTCCACGAATTCCCGGACCATCGCCACGCGGCCCTCGGAGGGCTCATCGGGCCGGTAGAGCACCAGCAGCTTGAGGGCCTTGACGCCCAGGGCCTTGTACTTGTGCGGGTCCACGAGACGGTCGATGGTCACCTCGCCCACCAGCTCGCCGTGTGCGGACTCGAAGTGGTCGGCGGAGGCAATAAGACCGCAGCTGGGATCCACCACGCCCGCTTCGATGGCCTGGTCGAGGGCGAACTGGCGGTCGATCAGGATACCCGAGGCGTAAGGGGTAAGGATCCGGGCGGCTTCGAGCTTGAAGTCGCGCAGGTCCTCGTCGGTGACGGGCTGGTCGGTGTGCTCGGCGAACATGTTCCGCATTGCTTCACGCTGGTCCACGGCGAGCATCGCAAAGGCGCCTGACGGGCGCTGGAGGGGGGAGAGGTCTGTGGGGCTCATGGGCTGCTTCTTTCAGCTGGTTCAGATGGATGCTGGGACGGAATTGATGATTTGGTGCGGGATGGCGGAGCGGCCGTCGAGGCCGCCGCACGACGCGGCGGCGGTGCGGCCGGCGAATGCGGCGGCGTCCACGAGGGGAAGGCCGGCTGCGACGGCGGCGAGCAGGGCGCCGTGGTACACATCGCCGGCCCCGAGGGTGGACACGATGGTCCCGGGGGTTGCGGGTACGTGGACGGGTTCGCCGCCCCGTTCCAAAACCCAGGCACCGTCTGAGCCAGCGGTGGCGACGACGGCGGAGGCGCCGCCGTCGAGCGCTTTCTGCAGGAGCGCTCCAGGGGAGAGGTCCTCGCCGTACTCTGCACGAAGCCTTTCAATGGTGGGGACATAGAGGGCGACGCCGCGGGGGCTGAAGTCCGGGATCGGATTGCCGGCGTCGACGCTGATGTTGAGGCGGGCGGGACGGCCGGACGCGTTAGCCACGGCGTTCCAGCCCAGGTGGTCGGTGTGGACCCACACCGCGGACTGCAGCAGCTCGAAAAAGGTGCTGCCTGCGGGGAAGCTGACCGGCGGCACCGGGCGGGTGACGATGGCCCGGCTTTCGGTGGCCCTGCTGACCACGATCACGCTGGCCCCGGTTTTGACGCCGGCGTCCCTGACCACGGCGGACGTGTCCACGCCCTCGGCCTCAAGGCCGTGGATGATGCGGTCACCTTCCTCGTCCATGCCCAGGACGCCCGCAAAGGCTGTCCTTGCCCCTGCCCGGGCCGCCGCCACAGCTGCGGTAGCCGCCGGGCCGCCACCCGCCGTCGCAAAATCCGCGGCGACCGTGCGGCTGTCCGCAGCCGGGTAATCCTGCACCAGGGCAATGGAGTCAAGAGTGGCGCATCCTACGAAGAGCAGGGTTCCAGTTGTCGGTTGGGGCACGATCCACCTCGTTGTAGTTCCGGCTGGTACTGAAGAAATATACACACGCTATGTTGGAAAAACAACACTTTCTGTATAGTTGTGTTTGGGAAGCAACGCCGCGGTCCCCCCACTCAACGTAGAGAAACGGAGCAGTTCATGTCATTGCCTACTGCGGAATCAGTACGGACAATCCGGTACGGCCTGATCGGGGCCGGCCATATGGCCCGTGAACATGTCAGGAACCTCGCCCTGATCCCGGGAAGCACGATCACCGCAGTCTCGGATCCGACGCCCTCGTCCCTGGCGGAGACGGCCAAGGAAATCGGCTATGAGGTGCAGACCTTTTCCAACCACAACGAACTGCTGGCCTCCGGCCTGGTGGATGCGCTGGTCATCGCCAGCCCCAACGACACGCACCTTGGAATCCTGAAGGACATCTTCGCCAGCGGAACCAACCTGCCCGTGCTCGTGGAAAAGCCCGTATGCACCAGCGCGGAGCAGGCCGACGAACTGGAGGCGCTCGCCGCCAATTACCCCGCTCCGGTATGGGTGGCCATGGAATACCGGTACATGCCCCCAGTCCAGGAAGTCATCCAGGCAGCGCATGGCGGCAAGCTGGGCAACATCTACATGCTCTCCATCGTGGAACACCGGTTCCCGTTCCTGCACAAGGTGGATGCATGGAACCGCTTCGCCGAGCGGACCGGCGGCACGCTGGTGGAAAAGTGCTGCCACTTCTTCGACCTGATGCGGCTGATCCTGCAGGACGAACCTGTCCGTGTTTACGCCAGCGGCGGCCACGATGTGAACCACATGGACGAGGTCTATGACGGCCGGGTCTCCGACATGGTGGACAACGCGTACGTCATCGTGGACTTCAAGGGCGGCCGCCGGGCCATGTTGGAGCTGTCCATGTTCGCTGAAGGGTCCAAGTTCCAGGAGCGCATCTCCATCGTGGGTGACGCCGCCAAGATCGAGACCCTGATCCCGGTTGCAGCCAACCACTGGATCCCCGGTGACGAGGCGGAAGCAACCGTTGAGTTCAGCCCGCGGGCCCCGCTGGGTCCGGAAAAGCATGAGGTTCCGGTGGATGAGGCCGTCCTCGCAGCAGGCGCCCACCACGGTTCCACCTACTACGAACACCTGGGCTACCGGAAGGCCATCCTGGGCGAAGGGCCGGTGGAAGTGACCGTCGCTGACGGGCTGCAGTCGGTGCGGATGGGCCTGGCGGCTGAGCGTTCTATTAAGGAAGGGCGCCCCGTGGAGCTTGCCGATGCCGCCATCGGGGTACGTTCGTAAGAAGATACATGTTGGAATTGCAACATCCCGCCAGGCGCCTGCCCGGCATATTGGGGAGGGAGAACGGCCTATGGGTACCGCACAGAAGGAAGGGCCGCTGACGCCCCGTCAGCAGACCATCCTTGATGAGCTGGGCCGGAGGGGGTTCATCTCCACGAACGATCTGGCCGTGAGGTTCTCCGTCTCTGACATGACGGTCCGGCGTGACACCCGGGTCCTGTCCAAGCGCGGGCTGGCCCGGGTGGTCCACGGCGGGGTCAGCGCCGTGGACGGCCACGGCCAGAGTGCGGACTTTGCCGCAAGGGTCCGGGAGGACTCCGACGCAAAGCTCCGCGTGGCCCGGGCCTGTGTGTCGCTGATCGGGGAACGTGACGCCATCATCCTGGATGCCGGCACCACCACGTACCAGATTGCACAGCAACTGCCCACGTCCTTTACCGGCACCATCATCACGCACTCCGTGCCCGCCCTTCAGCGCTGCCTTCAGTTGACGGCAGCGCGGACCATCTGCCTGGGCGGGGAACTGCTGCTGGACAGCCAGGCCTTTAACGGCCCCATGACCGTCGGTGCCGCCGCCGGCCTGCGGGCCAAGACAGCGTTCATCGGCGTGACCGGTATCCACGACGAGGCGTTTTACATCGAGCGGGACGTGGAGCGCGCCACTAAGATCGCCCTTATGAATTCGGCGGAACAGGTGGTGGTGGTGGCAACCCACCAGAAGATGCTGCGGTACGCGCTCGCGCGGTTGGCGGCTTTCGACGCGGTGGACCTCCTGGTGACGGATGCGCCGCCGCCACGCGAAATCGAGAACGCCCTGAGCGCCGCCAACGTGAAGCTGATGGTCGCCGCATGAGCGCCCGGCTCCGCGTGTGCCTGCCCGCCCAAAACCTGCTCGACGCACTTGCGCCCATGGACGGCGTCGAATTTGTCCTCTGGGACCTAACGGGGCCTGCTCCGGAGGGCCGGCTGGACCTGCTGGTTCCGCCCTACATGGGCAAGCCGACGGCGCTCGCCGCGCTGGAAGGCGTGGACGTCGGCCTGGTGCAGAGCCAGTCCATCGGGTACGACGGCGTCGCCTCGGTTTTGCCCGACGGTGTCACCTTCGCGAACGCGGCGGGAGTCCATGAGACGTCGACGGCGGAGCTCGCCGTGGGCATGATGGTGGCCTCCCAGCGCGGGATACCTGACTTTGTCCGGAACCAGGTGAACGGGACGTGGGACAACAGCCAGCGCCCGAGCCTTGCCGACAGGCGTGTGCTGCTGGTGGGCTACGGGGGAGTGGGCAAAGCCATCGAGGCCCGGCTCCTGCCGTTCGAAACGGAGGTCACCCGGATGGCCAGCCGTGCGCGGGAAGACGAACGCGGCACCATCTATGGGATCGACTCGCTGTATGAGCAGCTGCCGCTGCACGAGATCGTGGTGGTCAGTGTTCCCTTGAGCGAGCAGACTGGACGGCTGGTGGACGCCAAGTTCCTGGCCGCCATGCCGGACGGTGCCCTGCTGGTGAACGTGGCCCGCGGGCCGGTGGCTGACACGGACGCCTTGCTCGCCGAGACGTCTAGCGGCCGGCTTCGGGCTGCCCTGGACGTGACGGACCCGGAGCCACTGCCGGCCGACCACCCGCTGTGGACCACTCCCGGCGTCCTCATCACCCCGCATGTCGGCGGTGCCAGCTCTGCCATGTTCCCCCGCATGGTGCGCCTGCTCAGGAAGCAGATCGGGCTCCTGCAGGAGGGCAAGGACCCGGTGAATGTTGTCCTCCCTTAACGGCAGCGGTTCCCGGGCCTATGCTGGGCGCATGTCCACATCCGAGGGCCGCAGCGCCGTCATGCCCGTCTCTGCCGATGAGCCTGCAGCACGGAAGACCTGGGGTTCCTGATGGGGGCTGTGGATGATGCGCTGGCCGCACTGGACGAACCGGACCGCAGCTGCCTCCAGCGCGTGGTGCAGATCGCACGGTCCCTCGCTCCCGATGCCGCGGAGGGCATGAGCTACGGCATGCCCGCACTGAAGCTGGACGGCAAACCCCTGGTCGCGGCCGTGGCCGCAGCCACGCACCTTTCCATCTTCCCGTTCTCCTCCGCCGTGGTAGAAGCGGTGGCGGGCCGCCTGGAAGGTTACTCGCTGTCCAAGGGAACCATCCGCTTTACCGCTGACCATCCTGTGCCGGATGACGTGCTGGCGGACATCGTCAGGCTGCGGATGGCGGAAATCCGGAAGTAGGAGTCCGGGACCGCGCTGAGCAGGACTTCCGGTCCTTCCGGTTACACGGCCCGCTGCCTAGCCTGTTGCCATGGCTGACACTCTTGCATCCCTGGCGGACTCGTTCAAGAACATGGGCGTCTCGCGCGCCTACGGCACCCCTGTGAACCTGGGCGGGGAGGAGATCGTGCCGGTGGCGCTGGTGTCCTTCGGCTTCGGCGGCGGGACGGAATCAGAAGAGGGGGCCTCCGGCGGTGGAGGCGGTGGCTTCGTTGTCCCCCTTGGGGTGTACCGCACCGTCAATGGCCGGCCCGCCTTCCGCCCCAACACCATCGCCGCCCTGGTATGCCTGTTTCCGTTGGTATCCGTGGCGGCCGCTGCGGTGCGCAAAACAGTCCGCGCCGTGCGGAGGTAGCAGGCCAAAACGGCAGCAGGACGGCAAATAAATAGCCTATTCCGCTGTGTGATTTTCGGGCCCATAATGTCCTCGTAGACTTCGGGAACCCCGCGTCGATGGCTGCTGCCATGGCGGCAGGCGTGGTTCCAGGCGGCCGCCCCGGCAATCGGCGGGAAGGACGGCCACGAGGCCCGGCGGGGGACGGCCGGACTGTTTCAGGGGGAGAGCAAACGCCATCCAAGCACAAGGAGATTTGTCATGCTCAAAGATATGGAAGTCATGGCTGTTTTGCCTGCGAAGGATATTGAGCGGGCCAGGGAGTTTTATCGGGACAAATTGGGGTTTGAGCCCGAGCGGACGATGGCTGATGGCGGCCTTGTCTACCGCTGCGGGAAGGGGACATCGTTCCTGATCTACCAGACGGACAACGCCGGCTCGGCCAAGAACACGCAAATTGGCTGGGCCAGTGATGACGTTCAACGGGACGTGGATGAACTGCGGGCCCGGGGCGTGGTTTTCGAGGACTATGACATGCCTGGGCTGAAGACCGAGAACGGCATCGCAACGATGGAGGGTTACGGCCAGGCGGCATGGTTCCTGGACAGCGAGGGAAACATCCTGAACATTTCCTCGATTCCGTCTTGACCGTCAGGGCCTGCAGGCGCAGGCTCTGAAAACAACGACGACGCCGGCACGCACCGCCCAAAGCACCCGTCACCCGGGTGCGCTGCAGCGGCGGGCCGGCGCCGCCGTCGTGTGTGTCCAACGGAAAGGGAAGCGATGGGCGTGGAGAAGGCGGAACAGGCGACGAGGGGCGTCACGGTGGAATTGCTGGCAACGGTGGACCTCGCCGGCGAGATCGACGGCATGGAGGGCCGCCAACTGCGGATGAGGATGGTGACCATCGAACCCGGCGGAGTGTTCGGGCCCCTTCACGATCACGCAGGGCGGCCCGGAACGGTGTACATCCTGCAAGGGACCATCACCGACCACCGGGATGGCTTGGCCACAGAATACGGGCCGGGCGTGGGATGGCCGGAGGACCGCAACACCAACCAATGGCTGGAGAACCGCGGAACGCTCCCGGCCGTGGAGATCTCGGTGGACATCGTCACCAAGCCGGCATAGAGCGCTTTGCCTGGGGCAACCTTGTGAAGGATAGGCTGGCCGCCCTGCTCACACTGCGGGCTCCCGCCTGCCAATTGCCATCCGGACTGCGCCCCGAAAGGTGAGCCGGTTCCGCCGGGTCACCGCAACCACGGCGGCAATGCCCGCTACGAGGACAACGATCCCGCCCACCGCGACCGCCCATCGGGCGCCGAACTGGCTGCCGATCCAGCCGACCAGCGGTGAACCCACCGCGGTCCCACCCTGAAGGATGGCCAGGTACAGGGCCAGGACGCGGCCGCGGAACTGGGGCTCCACGGAGAGTTGGATGCTGGTGTTGCAGCTGTTCAGGAAGGTGATGGACGCCAGGCCCACGGGAATCAGGACGGCGGCGTAAACCCAGAACGTCGGCGCGACGCTGCCAAGGACCGTAAAGATCCCCAGCCCCAGCGCCCCGCCCAGCAGGAACCGCAGCCGGGGGCCGGATCGGCGCGCCGCGAGGAGGGCGCCTGCCAGGGTGCCCACGGCCATGATCGAGCCCAGGAGCCCGAATTCGCTGGGTCCCATGCTGAACTCTGTGGTGGCCATCAGCGAATTGATCACGGGGAAGTTCATGCCGAACGCGCCCAGGATGCCTACCAGGACCATGATCAGCATCAGGTCGGGCCTCCGGCGCACGTACCTGATTCCTTCGACGACCTGGTGCTTGTTCCGGACGCCCTTCCCGCCTGGGGCGGCCTGGGTGAGGCGGATCCTGAACAGCGAGACCAGGACGGCGGCAAAGCTCGCGGCGTTCAGAAGGAACACGGGACCGGTGCCCACCCAGGCGATGAGCACGCCGGCGATGGCCGGCCCCGTGAGCCTGGCGGTGTTGAAGGACGCCGAGTTCAGCGCCACCGCATTGGAAATGTTGTCCTGGCCCACCAGTTCGGACACAAAAGCCTGCCGGGCGGGCGCGTCCACGGCGCTCGCGACCCCCAGGCAAAACGCCGCCACGTAGGCGTGCCACAGCTGGGCCGTGCCGGTGACTACCAGGAGCCCGATGGCAAGGCCGGTGAACCCCATTGCCAGCTGCGTCCACATGAGGATGATGCGCTTGCGGTAACGGTCCGCCAGCACTCCGCCGTAGGGGCCGAACAGCAGCATGGGCAGGAACTGCAGGCCGGTGGTGAGGCCCACCGCAGCACCCGAGTGGTCGGTGAGGACGGTCAGGACCAGCCAGTCCTGGGCCACGCGCTGCATCCAGGTGCCGATGTTGGAGACAATCGCGCCGCTGGCCCAGATGCGGTAGTTGGGGTTTTCGAGAGCCCGGAACATTGCACTCATTTGCCGCTCATTTCCTGCATGATCCGGGCTGCGCGGCTGAGGACAAGCCGGTCTTCCTCGCTGAGGCCTGCCACGCGCTGGGCCAGCCAGGCGGTCCGCTGGCTTCGTGCCTCTGCCAGGACTGTCCTGCCCGCATCTGTGATGTCCACGCGGACCTGGCGGCCGTCGTCGGGATGGGTGCTCCTGGTGACGAAGCCCTGGTCCGCCAGCGCGTTGACGATCCTGGTCATGGACGGCGCCTGGACGTGCTCGCTTTCGGCGAGGGCCCGGAGCGTGCTGGGTCCGCTGCCGTTCAGGAGGGCCAGGACGGTGTACTGGCCGGGGGTGATGATCTCGCCGGTGGCTTCGACCCGGAGCCGGCGCGAGGTTCGCATGACGGCGGTGCGGAGATCGATGGCGAGGGTGTCCGGGGCGGTGGGATCTGCGGCTGGCTGGTTCTTCGTTGAGGTAGGGGACATATAAGCGGGTGCGCCTCCTGCATGCATCCTTAGCACTGCTAATTAGTTCTGCTAACTATTGTGTCCGAAATGCTTGCCCGTGGCAACGGTTTTGGGTGTGGCGTTGGCGACAGACTCAGGCAGAATAGGATCCGTGACTGGGGGCAGAGCTGACGGAAACCGAAAACCCGCGCTGACGTGGAAGAAGAAGCTGAGCCTGGCGGTGACCGTCCTGGTCCTCTGCCTGGGCCCCATCATGATCGGCGTGGGCAGCTTCATGATCAACGCAGATGCGGAGCTTGCGCGCACAGGCGTCGAGGCCACCGGGACAATCGTCCACTTCGACGACGTCACCAAGGCCTCGAACCGCCGCATCCAGGTTGACTTCGCGGCGGCGGACGGTTCGGCCCGACGGACGTTCGCGGCGGTGGACCACGACCAGCACCCAGTGGTGGGCGACGAGGCAACGGTTGTCTATGCCGGTAACGACCCCGGAAGGGCGATAGTTCTCGGCTATCAGAGTGACGGTGTGTGGTTCCGCGGTGCGGGTGTTGTCCTGACCGTGATCTTTGGCGCGATAGGCCTCCTGGCCGCCGTTCTGGCGGGAGTTGGTGCGCTGCGCCGTTTCTTCCGGAGGCGCAGCCCTAAACGCGTCGGGTGAGTGGGGGGTGCCTCTATGGTTTTCGTCAAGCCGCTGCGGGGTGGTTTCGTGGTTCCGGCTCCTGGTAGAGGGTTCCGTCTCGGAGCATGGCGAAGA
>NZ_JAUSRE010000027.1 GCF_030811655.1 Pseudarthrobacter enclensis
CCGGCCCCGCCACCGAGCAGTATGAGTGCCGTTCACCGTCGGCAAATCACGGAGGCGGCTACTCCCGTCCCATGAATACCCGTGCATGCCAGTTGGAAAACAGGCGTGTTCGACGTTGTCGGCGGCGCCCTGCGCGTCCTCCGCTGACCTGTTATGACTCTGGGGCCCGGGGATCAAAGGATGCCCGGGCCCCGGCCACACTGAAGGAACAGCATGACCCGCAAACCACAACTTCTCCTGCTCGCCGGTCTGCTCGTTGCGGCCCTGGCCGTGGTTGCCGCTGTCGGTCTGCAGAACCCTGCGGGACCCACCCAGGTTTCCGCGGCTGAAAGCGTTCCGATGGCCGCCGCCGCAAAGACATCCTTCCCTGGACTTGCGGCCGCCACCGAAGATGAACCGGACTTGACTGGTCTCCACACCACTGCCCCGATCAAAGGCCAGATCGTCCAGGTCGCCGGGCCGTTTGATGACAGATTCGTCTTGAAAGACCTGGCCTTCGACGGATCAGCAGCTATGGGTACGGTCACGGTAACCAATGACGTCAGCGATCTTCTTGAGCTGCAGGTGCTGGCAGGGTTCTACGACGAAAAAGGCGCCCTCCTCGTCACGGACCGAATTATCCGTGACATGCGCAGCGAAGGTCAGAACCATCCCCGGTCCGCGGAGGAACGTGAAGAGTTCATCATCCGGGTACCTCCGGAATTTCAAGGCAAAGCAGTGTCCGCCGCTGTCGGAGTTCCCGTCCTGGTGAACGAATAGCCCTCAACGTGAGGCGTGGAGTGCTGGGAGGCTAGCCGAAAGTATTGAAGTGCAGCCACGATTCTGTCCCTTGTCCTGTCAGCCCGTCCGTTCGTACCGGGCCATAAACATTCTCCAAACCACAGACCGCTCCGGTTGCAGGAATGGATGACGCCGCAGTGCGGCCGACAGGGCTAAGCTCAGATTTACTGTTCACCGCCGTTGTAGGAACGGCGGTCAGTCGTCTATAGGCGCGGCTTCGGCGCCATCTGTTGGGCTGCCGCCGAGGACGCGTAATGGCTGGCGATTTCCGGGGGTCCTTGTTCTCGGGTGTTGCCTGTTTCGTCGCCGCAGCCACCGTTCTATGGTGGTCATTGCCTGGGTGGCGGCGGCCCAGTAAAGGATGCCTGCCGCCAGGGAAACGAGGACCGCCAGTGCCTTGTACTCCGGATCAACAAGCGGGTACACCAGCCAGTGGGTGACGTAAATGTATAGCGAGGCGCTGGCCAGCAGGGCCGCGAGTCGGTGCAGCCCGCGCGGGACGGCCAGGGTGGGCAGCCAGAGCAGGATGAGGAAGCCCACCAGGATGGTTGTACTCCGGTACTGATCCTCGAACGATTGGGGGATGGTGAGCAGGGCGATGGCGGTCACGGCTGCCCGCTGCCATTGTGTCCGTGACGCGGCGGCGGCCCAGCCGAGCCCGAACAGCCACAGGACTGGCCCCTGCCCCGGATACCGGCTGTCCACAAGGTCGAAGAGCATCGGCAGGTCAATGACTACTAATGCCAGGGGGAACGCCCATGGCCACCGGCGCTGGGCGCGGGCAACGGCGGGTATCGCCAGCAGGGCGGCGATGACCAGCAGGATCTGGACCAGGATCTCGATGAACCAGAACCTTGAATAGTCGGTCCATCCTGGCGGGCCCAGCAGGTTGTTCAGCAGGAAGACGTTGGCCCAGGCATAGGTATCGGTTACGGCAAAGGCGAAGCCGATGACCGCAACGCTGGGCACGACAATCCGGGCAATGCTGCGCAGTTGCCGCCGGAGCCGGGAACGGCGGGTACCGCTTAGCTGGAAGCGCGCAAAGTTATAGCCGGCGACGGCGATGAGTACGTGGGCGGTCCCTTCCCAGTGGAAGAAACCGATGTGCGTGGAGACGATAAAGATGATGGCAATAGCGCGAAGCACAATTCCGGTTTCCATGGGGGCAAGCAACCGCCGATGCCAGCTCCGGGAAGTTCGTGCAGCTCCCCCCGTCCGCTGGTCTGAGTGCTCATCCGTATCTACGGCCGACGTGTTTGGTGCGTTATGGGCGGCAGGCACAAGTTCACAGACCGGGATCAGGTGCCAGCCCTGCGGGATGTATCCGAGGGCACGCTCCAGCCGGACCGACGCCGCCACGTAGGACAGCGAGTCACCGCCCAGGGAAACAAACGTGTCCGAGTCGGCGATGTTTTCCTGTTCGAGGACCTCCGCGAAGATCCTTCGCGCGTCGGTCGGGTGTCCTGCCGTTTCCGGGGCAGCACCGCCGGTGCCGTCATTGTCATCATTCCTGGACGCCAGGGCCAGGACCGCCGGGTAGTCCGGTTTGCCGTTGGCGAGGCGCGGTATGGACTCCACGCCATGAAGCTGGACTGCTGAACGGGGCAGGCCCAAATCCTGGGCAAGTGTCTTGGCCACCAGGGCAAGATCTTGGCTGCCCTCCACGACGGCGACCACTGCCTGGTCCGATCCTGCTGCCGCGGCGGTCAGGCCGAGACCGGCCAGCAGCCGTTCCACCTGGCCCAGGTCCACCCGCAGGCCAACGATTTTGACGAAGCGGGTCCGCCGGCCAACGATTTCGTAGAGGCCATTGGCTCCGCAACGGGCCAGGTCGCCCGTGTGAAGCTCTGTAGTGACCCGTCCCAAGGCCAGGTCTTCCGGCCGTTCGGCGTACCCCAGCATGACGTTGGGACCTGAATAAACGAGTTCGGCGGCTTCCAGGTCGGGGACGGGCTCCAGCCGGAAGGAGCCGCCGGGCACGGCCACGCCGATGGATTGCGGGTACTCGGCTGCCAGGTCAGGGGGCAGGTAGGCCATGCGGGCCGTGGCCTCGGTCTGGCCATACATGACAAAGAGGTCCCAGCCCTGCCGCCGGCCCATGTCTGCGTAGGAACGCACTCGGTCCGGATCGAGCCGCCCGCCGGCCTGGGTGATGTAGCGCAGGCTGGGCAGATCCATGTCCTCAAAGCCCACCCGTTCAAGGAGCTCGAACGTGTAGGGCACGGCGGCGAAGGATGTGACGTTTTCGGCTCTGGCCAGTTCCCAGAAACACGGGTCCACCACTGAGAGGTCGGTCAGCGCGAGGGACGCGCCCACCAGAAGGTGACTGTTCACCACGCTCATCCCGTAGCAGTAGGACAGGGGAAGGGTGGTGGCCGCAGTATCGGTGGGGCGCAGGTGCAGGTAATCGGCTATGGCTGAGGCATTTGCCTGCAAGGACCCTGCGGACAGGCGCACAAGTTTGGGTGATCCAGTGGATCCGGAAGTACTCAGCAGCAGCGCCAGCTCCGGGTGCAGTTCATGGTGCGTTTCGTCCCGACGCACATCCAGGACCACCTCACCCCGGCACGCGCGGACCACAGTATCGGGATCGTACACGGCAACGAGTGTCTCGGCTGCCGTCCCGCCGCCTGCGGGCAGGATTAGCAACGGGTTGCCGGAGGACAGGGCCGCCAGGTAGGCCACCAGGGACGGCAGGGAATTCTCAGCCTCAAGGGCAATGAGCCGGCGGCCTGGCCCGAAGGCCCGGCCCATATCCTCAACACGGCGCGCAAGTTCCCCGTAGCTCACGGATTGGTCTTTGGTCGTGATGGCGGGACGGTCTCCGAAGCCGGCCAGTTTGGCGGCGAACGAGACTCCTGCCAGTTCCGGCTGTACAGTCACGCCTGAACTGTAAAGGATAGCCTTACCTAACACAAATGGAGTTGGGCTGAGCTTGCGCTTCCCCGTGGTGTCCCGATGACCCCGGCGTCCTTCGGTATGCCGCACTTTAGCAAAGGCAACATTAAGTCGGTCCCACACCGACAGCATCCCACTGCCAGCCCCGGAGAGGACCAGCCCGCGGTTAGGAAATTCACTTCGTGGGCGCAGGGCCGATTGTGCTGATGGCAGGGAAGAGGACTGCACATCCCGCGGTTACGCTGGACGGGTGCTCCGACGTTTCCCGCGCCCCATCCCAGACCGGCCACCGCTGCTACAGCGCCTGTCGTTTATCGGCTATCCAGCCGCGTCAGGATATTTGAAGGATTCCAACTCCCGGCGGTTGCGGCCATGACCTACCGGTTCCTCCTGACGAGGCGCTGGCTGGGGTTTCTGATCCTTGCCGCTGTAGTTGCGGCCGCCTGTGCCGGACTCAGCAAATGGCAGATGGATCGCCGCAATCAGGCGGTGACTGAGATCCGGCGCGTCCAGCAAAACTACGAAAAATCCCCTGTGCCGTTCGAGCAGGTGAAGCAGTATTTCTCCGTGGCTGACCCGGACATGAAATGGACAACAGTGTCGTTGGCTGGTCACTATCTGGTGCAGGACCAGCGGATTGTCAGGAACAGGCCAAACAATTCCGCGCCCGGTTATGAGGTTCTTGTTCCCTTTCGGCTCCGCTCCGGCGAGACCGTGGTCGTGAACCGGGGATGGCTGCCAATTGGCAACGTGAAGCCGGGGTACCCGGATGCTGTCCCGTCCCCGCCGGCGGGAAACGTTGAGGTGGTGGTCCGGATCCAACCGTCCGAACAGACGCTGGATGGCAGGACCGCGCCCGAGGGCCAATTGCCAAGCATCGCCCTGCCCGACTATGCCCGGCAGCTGGAGTACCCGCTGTTGACCGGAAGCTATGGACTGATGGCCTCCGAATCCCCCGCTCCGGACGTAGCGCCTGAACAGCTCGCCATGCCCGCTGTTCAGGAAGGATCGAATCTGTCCTATGCGATGCAGTGGCTGACCTTTGGAATACTTGCCTTCGTGGGTTTCGGATACACGGCCCGGCAGCAGGCCCGCATCTCCCGGGAGGAATGCGAAGACCAGACGCAGGGTGACCCGCAGGACCCGGCCCCGAAAATTCGACTCGAAGAAAAGGCCCGCAAGCGCAACACGTCGGACGACGAAGAGGACGCTTTGCTGGACCGGATGGGTCTCTGAAGGATTCCATGCGTGATGCCAGGGCGGGCCGGAACCGAGACTTTTACATTGATACATTCCTAAATGTACTCTGGGGTTATGGAAACGCTCACGAACGCTCCGGTTCTGGCACGGTTTGGGTATGCGGTCTCGGATCCGACCAGGGCCAAGGTTTTGCTGGCCTTGGCTGAGGGGCCCGGGTACCCGTCCGAACTTGCCGAATCCCTCGGTGTTTCGCGGCAGAGCATGTCCAATCACCTGGCCTGCCTGCGTGGCTGCGGTTTGGTGGTGGCCGTTCCGGATGGCCGGCGGACCCGTTATGAGCTCGCTGATGCCCGGCTGGGGCACGCGATCAGGGATCTTCTGGGTGTGGTGCTGGCCGTTGATCCGGCCTGCTGCGCTGCTGACGGGACGTGCGTGGCATGAGCGGGGCACTCCTCCTCACTGCGGATACGGGACGCCGTGCAGTATTGAGCCGCCGGATCCGTTTTTTTGCGGCCGCGACCATCACGTATAACGTCGTCGAAGCCGTCGTCGCGCTTTGGGCCGGCAACCTGGCGGACTCCTCTGCGCTCATCGGCTTTGGTCTGGATTCGGTGATCGAGGTGGCATCGGCGGTTGCTCTGTCCTGGCAGTTCTCCGCACAGGACCCGGCACGGCGCGAACACGTGACGCTGCGGATCATCGCGGTGTCCTTTTTCGCCCTGGCCCTGTTCGTTACCGTGGATTCGGTCCGTTCTCTGGCCGGCGGCGGTGAGGCGCAGCACTCCACGGCGGGCATCGTGATCGCCGCGCTGTCCCTGGCGATCATGCCGGTCCTGTCCTGGCTGCAGCGCCGCGCGGGCCGGGAATTGGGCTCCCGCACGGCTGTCGCTGATTCCAAACAGACCCTGTTGTGCACCTATCTTTCGGCTGTTCTGCTGGTGGGCTTGGTGTTGAACAGCACCCTGGGCTGGTGGTGGGCAGATGCAGGGGCGGCCTTGGTCATCGCCGCGATCGCCGTCCGGGAAGGCATCAACGCCTGGAAGGGCGATGTCTGCTGTGCGGTCCCGCACAGCACCGCCGAGCACGGCGAGGCCACTGAGGACGCCTGCTGCGCACCTGCCGGACCGGACAAGGGCTCCGAACACGACGCCGGCGCCCCCCTCCCCCACCCCGGCAGTTCTCCCGTCGCTGCGGCGGCACCGCGCTGCGAGGGCTGCGGAACAGCGGCTGCACCGCAACCGGAACCCCTCAGCCTTGCCCTGCCGCTGGCACCCCGGGGCGAGTAAGGCATGTCCTACGAAGTGCGCACCATACCTGGCTGCCCCAACTCCGGACCTGCACTGGAGCTCTTCAGGCACGTCCTGCACGCCGAGGGCCTTGACCCTGAACTGGTGACTGTTCGTGAGATCAGCTCCGAATCCGAGGCCGCCGAGATGCTGTTCCGCGGCTCCCCGTCATTCACGGCCGGAGGGAAGGACCTGTTTCCTTCCACGGCAGACGCCGGATTAAGCTGCCGGCTCTATCCCGCGGGCACCGGTCTTTCCGGGCTGCCTTCCGCTGAATCTTTGCGGGCCGCGGTGCGCGGCACCGCCGCATCGAGCACGTGAGCGTACTGGGCTCTGAGCACTCCAGTGCCGCCAGATCTGTCCTGGTCTTTTCTGCCGCAGCCCTGGCGGTGACCGATCTCCTGGTCAAGGCCGCCCTGGTCCAGGCCCTCGGCCACGACAGACACAACACGGACTTCGGATTGTTTACCGTTTGGCTGGCCTACGACACCGGTGCCGGTTTCAGTCCCCTGTCCTGGCTTCCCCCTGGGGCGCTGGTGCTGGGTGCTGTGTTGCTTGTTGCTGTGCTGGCCGCCGCCCTGGTCCGGTCCGCCCCGCGTTTGAGGAAGCCTGCCCTGTCCGCTGCGGCTCTCCTGCTCGGTGGTGCCCTGGGAAATCTTGCGGATCTGTTGGATGGGGCCGGGGTGGTGGATTACCTGCACACCGGGTGGTTGCCGAGTTCGAATCTTGCCGGGGTTTTCGTTGTGGCCGGGGCAGGGCTGCTGGTTCTGGGAACGGTACGCGGCGCGGTAAGGGAAGGGCAGTAAGTGGACATCGGAGAGTTTTTTGCTTCCAGCGTGACCTCCGGTGCGCTGGTGCTGGCACTGCCGCTGGCAGCGGTCGCGGGCCTGGTCTCGTTCCTCTCGCCCTGCATCCTTCCGCTGGTTCCGGGGTATCTGGGGTTCGTCTCCGGGCTGACCGATCCCGGCCAGCCCGGGAACCGGCGGCGTGTCCTGACCGGGGTGGCCTTGTTCATTCTGGGCTTCGGGGCGGTATTTACCCTCTATGGTGCAGCCTTCGGTGCCATCGGGTCGTGGTTGGTGCGGTGGCAGGATCCACTGATGCGGGTCCTGGGCGTCGTCGTCATCCTGATGGGCCTGGTCCTGCTGGGCGGTTTCTCCTGGCTGCAGCAGACCAGGAAATTCCGTGCTCCGGGCAGGAAAGGCCTGGCCGGCGCCCCGGTGCTGGGCGTGGTGTTTGGGCTCGGCTGGACCCCGTGCATGGGTCCGACCCTCAGTGCCGTGCTCAGCCTGAGCGTCGCGGCCGCAAGCGCCTGGCGCGGTGCGCTGCTGGCGTTTGTTTATTGTCTGGGCCTGGGGATCCCTTTTGTGCTGGTCGCTTTCGGCCTGAACTGGGTTTCCCGGGTCCTGGCCGTTGTCAGGGCCCATATCCGTGCGGTCAACATCGCCGGGGCGGCGATGTTGATCATCCTTGGCGTCCTGATGGTCTCCGGGCTGTGGGTGAAGTGGATTTATCAGCTGCAGAACCTGGCAGGGACCTTCCTCATGCCCGTCTAGGCAATGCCAGGGACCTGTCAGCCGACGTTGAGAACACCCCTGCGGCTGGGTTCAGCCCTGGATTCCGCCGGTGCAGACGGCTCCCGGTTCCGGGGTCTGCGGGCCCTGACGGTACTTCTTGATGAACGTGGCGAGGCGTTCATCGCCGCTGGTCTGCAAGGCCAGCTGCTTGCCCCATGCCGTGGCCACGATCGGAGCCTCCTGGTCCGGGACGGGACTGAGCAGGAGATACTGCTGCCCCTCGGCGGCAGCGGTCAGTTCCGCGATCTGGTCCGCAGCCAGGTCAGGACGGTAGGAGAGCCACACGGCACCGTGCTCCAGGGAATGCACCGCCTGTGTCTGCTGCACGGGGGCGGTGTAGATTCCGCAGTTGGTCCAGACCGGGGCGTGATCCCCTCCGGTAGCAGGGATCCTGGGGTAGCTGACCGGTTCCCTCGTATGGTTCCTGGACTGGTCCGGGAAGTCCTGCTCACCCTCTATCGGCCGGGACGCCGCCGCGGTGGCTTCCTCGCGCTGGCGTACCTCGCCGACGACGACAAACGCCACCGAACCAATGATCGCGGCGACGACCGCCGCCGCCGCACCGTAGAGCAGCCAGGCTTTACGGCGCGCCTTGGCCCGCTGTTTTGCCTGCAGGGCCTTCAGGATCGCCTGTCGTTCCTCATGGGAGGGCCGGGGCTGGGACATCAGGTGGGCTCGCTTTCGTCGCTGGTGCGGCCGGAATGGGCTGCGGGTGGTCAAAGTCGGGCGCGCAGATCCTGCAAGGCCAGTATTTCAGCGCTTTGGGCTTCGACCAGGCCGGCAGCGAAGTCACGGACGCGGGCGGTCTCGGCGAGGTTCACGGCCGCAGTGGCCATCGCCACCCCGCCCTGGTGGTGGCGGATCATCAAATCAGTGAAAAGCCGGTCCGCCTCTGTCCCGGAAGCAGCCCGGAGGGCCTGCATCTGTTCCGGGGTTGCCATGCCCTCCATCTGTGACTGCGGTGCCGCGGCAGCAGAGGCCCCGTGGGACTGTCCGTGGTCCCCGCTCCCGGCCCCCATCCAGGCCATGGGCGCCCCTTTGCCTGCCTGGGACAGGCCCCATCCCTGCAGCCAGGCGAACATCTGACCCTTCTGGTGCTGCTGCGTGGTCGCGATGTCATAGGCGACCGCGCGGATTTCTTCGTTCGTGGACGTATCCCTGATGATCAGGGCCATCTCCACGGCCTGGGCGTGGTGGACCTGCATGTCACGGGCAAATCCGGCATCCGGTCCATCATCGGAGATCTGCTGCGGCGCGCCGGAGAGCCGGCCGATGGCGAAGAAAGCCAGCGCGGTGAGGATAACCACGGTGACGAAGACGGCCCACAGCAGGCCGCGGCGCTGAACCGGCCGTGCTGCGCGGCCTGCCGCGCCCGCGCCAAGGTTCGGCCCGGTCACAGCCAGCCCTGCGGATCAACGGTCTGGCCGTTGAAGAGCACCTCAAAATGCAGGTGGCAGCCGGTGGAGTTGCCCGTCGTTCCGGCAGCGGCCAGCCGCTGCCCGGCGGCGACGGGGGCGCCGACGCTCGTCTCGATCGAGGCCAGGTGGTTGTAGGTGCTTTTCAGGCCGTTGCCGTGGTCGACCACGATCCGGTTTCCCCCGCCGTACGCGGACCATCCTGCCTCGACCACCGTTCCGGCTCCAGCCGCGAACACCGCTGTCTGGCAGGACGCCACCAGGTCAAGGCCGGTGTGAAGCTCCCCGGATCCCCCGGTTATCGGACTGGTGCGGAAACCGAACGGCGACGCTACGGACATGCTCGCCAATGGTGCGGCGAGCCCGGAAGAAGCCGCCGGGCCGGCGGGAACAGCTGCCGCGGGGACCAGCTGCGCCGAAGCCCCGGCAGACCCGGCCGCCGGGGATTCGGGTACGGCCGGGGCCGGGACAGTGGCCACCGGGGACCGGTCGAAGGAGATGCTGGCGCCCGGGGAAGCCTGCGCCGGAACCTCGATTGCGGCCACCTGTTCCGCGCCTGCCGCAGCGGGCCGGTCAGTGCCCGTGCCGGCATTGGCCGCAGTGATGGCTGCGCCGACCAGCATTGCTGCGGTGATGGTGGCCGCTGCCGGAAGGTTGCGTCGAAGGACGGCGAAGTCCCGGCTGGTGGGCCGGCGCCGGCTGTGCCGGGGTGCGGCAGAATCGACGCGCCAGGCTCGGGCGGGCACCGGGCTACGGTGCCGGCCGCGGGCAGGGGAAGACGGCATGGGGTCCTTTCAGCGCCTGCGAAGTTAGCTGTCGGGTTCGGGCCAAGGATCAAGCCCGGCCGGGGACTCGAACCGCTCGATGCAGTCTTCAGCTCCGGCTTCACCCCAAGGCAGCGCAGCTGCCGGAAGATGGGTTCTCCGCCCCCGCCTGTGAAGCTCGTCGTTTGCGAGGCCCGGGCGGGGCTGGGCTTTCGGCCTCGAAGGCACTGATACACAAATGCCTGTATCAACATTACAGGCAGGTCCTGGAATCGTTATAACCCTGTGATTTACCTGATAGTCGTCTGCAAGCCGCCCGCCGCTCCCTTTTTCTACACGGGATAGAATCGACAACTGTGGATCTGTTCAAGCGTGCAGGAGAAGGCAAGTGCCCGCCGCGGCGGGCTGTTCTGGGGTTCGGTGCTGCGGCGCTGGCCCTGTCAGGTTGCGGGGGGCGGGAGGATTCGCTCGCCGCGCAGGCGCGCGCAGGGGACGACAAGAACTACATCGCAGGTGATGGTTCGGTCAACGAGTACCGCCCCGATGCGCGGGGTTCGAAGGTTTCCCTGACCGGGACGCTGTTCAGCGGGGAAACCGTCTCCTCGGAGGACTGGGCGGGCAATGCTGTGGTCCTGAATTTCTGGTACGCGGGCTGTGCTCCCTGCCGGAAGGAAGCGCCGGACCTGGTCGCGCTGAACAATGAATTCCGGGACCAGGGAGTGCTGTTCTACGGCGTGAACGTCCGGGACGATGCGCCGACTGCGGCTGCCTTTGAACGCACGTTCGGGGTGGGTTATCCCAGTTTTGATGACAGCAACGGCGGGATCCTGCTGGCCATGACGACCTATGTGCCGCCGCGCGCCGTTCCCACCACCCTTGTCCTGGACCGGGAGGGCCGGGTCAGCGCGAGGATCCTCGGGATCTCCGAGAAAGGGACCCTGAAGGCGCTCATCGTTTCGGCGCTTGCCGGACAATAAAGGGAAGTGTTCGGAAGGTAACGACGCGGCGGGCCAGGCCGGTTCAGCGGTGCCGTTCGGGCCTGTTGGCCAGCTGCTGCAGGTACTGGTTGTAGGCATCCATGTCCGCATCGCCGCCGGCGGTGGCTACTGCCCGTTCTGACCGGGCCCAGCCGCTGGCTTCGTCCCGCTGCCACCGGACCAGGATGAACATCAGCAGCAGTACCCCCGGCAGCTCCCCGTAGGACCATGCCAGCCCGCCGGCGACTCCCTGGTCCTGCATTGGGTTGATATTCCAGCTTTCGGGCGGGACGGCAAAGAATTCGACCATCGGATCCGTTGCCATCATGATGACCACCCCGAAAAAGGCATGCAGTGGCATTTCGGCGAAAATATCGATCAATCGCCCAAAATGGGTCTGCCGGGTGGGCAATGGGTCGGCCGAGATCAGCGGCACGGTGAAGAGGATCCCGGCGAGCAGGAACAGCAGCTCCAGCCCGACGTGCCCGTACCAGCTGGGCAGCAGGAGATCGGCGAGCCCGGAGAAGTACACGCCGTAAAAGCTCAGCAGGAACAGGGGGACCATGAACCCCGGGTGGATGGCCAGTCGTCCCCATCTGGAGCGCAGGCCCCAGATCGCGGCTTGAAGCACGGGCCGGCCCAGCCGGTTGTGTGGTGTCGTGCGCAGCAGCAGGGTGCCGGGTGAGCCGACCACCAGCAGCGGCGGAACGGCCATCATCAGCGTCAGTTGCTGGAACATGAAGATGGAGAACATCCGCAGCCCGTAGCCTTCGATCCCGGCTCCCATGACCACGGCGATGGCGGCGCAGCCGGTCAGGAACGAGATGGTGCGTATCGGCGACCAGGCCCTGCCCCGGCGCCAGAGAGTAATGGCCCCGGCCAGGTAGAGGACGGCAGCGGCCAGCGCCAGCGCCGGGATGAGCGGAACGGGCTGCAGGTTCGGGGCCAGATACTCGCCCAATGACGGGGGCAGGGTCGGCAGCCAGACCGGGCCGTCGATACTGTAATCACCGTTCATGCCCGAACCCCCCTGCGCACTTCCCCCGCTGTATCGGTCTTAGCTGCTGGCTGCTGAGACCAGACGGTCCTGCCCCGTGTGCCCGACGTGGGTCAGGCCGAGATCCAGGAGTAAACGGACGTGCGCATCGGCCAGCGAGTAGTAGGCCATCCGGCCCGAACGCCGGACCGTGACGACCTTGGGCCCGCGCAGCAGGCGCAGGGCGTGCGAAACACCGGATTCGCTCAGACCCGTTGTCGCAGCCAGGTCGCAGACGCACATCTCCCCCTCGAGCAGGGCGATGAGGATCCGTACGCGTCCGGGATCGGCCAGGAGACCGAAAATCACGGCAAGGTCGGCGACGTCGGACTCCTGCGGCATCCTGTCCCGGACGGAGCGGACCCGGTCGGCGTCCACCAGCCGGACAGCACAGTCGCTGCCGCGGGCTGCCGCCGGGGGCATCGGAGAGGTGGTCATTCATCAAGATTACCTTCGACTGCTAATGCTTCACATTCGCTTCAGGACCGGGCCGGCCCCCGACACAGAATCAGAAACCAGCCAGATTATCGTCTGAACAACCTTACAGATAATCTGGTTTGGTGTCGGTCCTGACGGCATGTGCCCCGGTGTCCCTGCCGTGCGGCAGGTCTAGTGCGAAGGATTTCTTGTGGCTGTGAAGCTTCCAACCGGGCGGCCGGCAGCAGTGCCCAGGCTCTGGTGGTTGGCCATTGCCGGGCTTCTCGCCATCGCTGCGGTCCTTGTCGCGACTGCCTATGGCAGGGGGACGTTGCCGGCTGAAACCCGGGACCCGGGGTCCTTGGTCCGGTGGGGCTTTGGCATAGTTCAGACGGTCCATAACATCTCTGCGGCGGCCACCATCGGGGCGCTGGTTTTCGCGGCCTTCATTGTTCCGCCGTCCATGTCACGGACGCGGAAGAACAAGCAGGCCGGCAGCAGCGCCGGGGCTCCAGCCCCGGAGCATCCTGCATTTGGGCGCATCATGAACCTGGCCTGTGCGGCGAGCATTCTGTGGATGCTCTCGGCGGTGGCGGTCATCGTGTTCAGCTTCGCCGATATCGCCGGGGTACCGATCTCGGGCAGCCGGCAATTCGCCTCGCAGCTGGCGTCCTACATTACAGAGCTCCCGACCGGGACGGCCTGGCTGTGGGTGGTGATCATCTCCGCGACGGTGGCGACGGCGACCTTCGGCCTCCGCTCCCCGGCCGGCCTGGCCGCGACGGCCGTGCTGGCTATGGGCGGGTTGATTCCGATGATCCTGATCGGCCACGCCGCCGGGGGCAGCGATCATGAACAGGCCATCAACTCACTGGGCCTGCACCTTGTGGGCGTCTGCCTCTGGTTCGGCGGACTGGTCGCCCTGACGGCAGCGGGCACCGCGCTGGGCAGCGACACCGCCGCCGTCGTGAAACGGTTTTCAACCCTCGCCGGGTTCGCCTTAATCCTCGTCGTGTCCTCCGGGGTGATCAACGCGGCCATCCGCATCGATTCCCCCGCCGGCCTCGCCTCACCCTATGGGGTGCTGCTGATGGGGAAAACGGCCGGCGCCATCGTCCTGGGCGGCCTCGGGCTCCTGCACCGCAGGCGTCTCATTCCGGCTCTGTCAGCCGCCGCAGGAGCGACGCGCGCCACTGGGCTGTTCTGGCGGCTGATCGTTATTGAGGTGCTCATCATGGGCGCCGTCAGCGGACTGGCCGCCGCACTGAGCCGCACTCCCCCTCCCCTGGGCGAGGACATCGAACCGGCCCTGACGCCGGCACAAATCCTCACCGGCTACCTGCTGCCACCGGAACTGACCCCCGAACGCTGGTTCACGGTCTGGCGCCCGGACTGGCTCTGGATCGCTGTGGCACTGGCAGCGGCATACCTGTACCTTCGGGCCGCCCGGCTGCTGAAGCGGCGAGGGGACAAGTGGCCCTGGCCCCGGGGCCTGATGTGGCTGACGGGCCTGGCTGCCCTGGTCTTCTTCACCTCCGGCGGGCCCTCGGTCTACGGGCGGGTCCTGTTCAGTGCCCACATGCTCGACCACATGGCGCTGACCATGATCGTTCCGGTGTTCCTGGTTCTCGGCGCCCCCGTCACCCTGGCCCTGCGGGCCCTGGCTCCCCGGCATGACGGGACACGCGGACCGCGGGAATGGATCATGATCCTGGTGCACTCCCGGCCGGCCGCCGTCCTGACACATCCGCTTTTTGTCGCCGCGAACTTCGCCGGCTCGATCGTGCTGTTCTACTACTCCGACGCCTTCGGGTTTGCCCTGCGTGAGCATGCCGGCCATGAACTGATGACCGTGCATTTCGTCATCACCGGCTACCTGTTCGTCCTGTCCATGGTCGGCACCGATCCAGTGCCCCGCCGGGCGCCGTATCCGCTGCGGCTGCTGCTGCTGCTGGCCACGATGGCTTTCCACGCATTTTTCGGCGTCGCCCTGATGGGGGCCACCACGCTCCTGCAGCCGGAGTGGTTTACCGGGCTGGGCCGGGACTGGGGTCTTTCCCCGCTGGCTGACCAGCAGATGGCCGGGGCCATCACCTGGGGAATCGGTGAGGTTCCGACCCTGTTGATCGCGATCGGAGTCGCCGTCATGTGGTCCCGCTCCGATGCCCGGGAAACCCGTCGGACCGACCGGGCAGCGGACAGAAACCATGATGCCGACCTGGAGGCCTACAACGCCATGCTCGCCCAACTGGGCGAACGCACCCACCCGGGCCCCGGCGGCAGCGGCGGGCCGCGCCGGTGACGACGGAAATTCCGCCGATCCCGGCCACACCTGGTGCAGGCGTTCATGAATTCGAACACCGGGATGAACCGGCCGGTCCGGTCCAACCCCTGGGCCTGTCTGCGGGTCCACGGTCCGGTCAGTCCAGCCGGACGAGCGGGTTCGCCCCGAACTCTCCGGCCTCCGGCCCGCGCACGCCCCCGATGATCCGCAGCGTAGATCCGCCCGGTACCTGCAAAGAATCCGGCTGCGGCCAGGACAAGAAGCCCTCACCCCTGCCCCGCCAACCACTGTGAAGGATCCCTCATGAGCGGACATGACCACGACCACGCTGCGGCAGGTGCCGGCCACCGCGGAAAACTCATCATCGTTTTCGCTGTTACGTTCAGCGTCATGGCCGCGGAAATCATCGGTGCCGTGCTGACCGGAAGCCTCGCGCTGCTGGCCGATGCCGGGCACATGTTCACCGACTCCACCGGTCTGCTGATCGCACTGATCGCAGCCTCGCTGGCCCTGAAACCACCGACACTGAAACGCACCTGGGGTTACAAGCGCGCCGAAATCATCGCAGCGGCCTTCCAGGCTGCCCTTCTGCTGGGCGTTGGCGCGTTCGTGATTATCGAGGGCATCCGCAGGTTCTTCGAACCGCCGGAAATCGCCGGACCGACGATGCTGTGGTTCGGCGTCATCGGTCTGGCCGGCAATGCCATCGGGCTGATTGTTTTGGCATCAGGCCGGAATCATAACTTCAACATGAAGGCCGCCTTCCTTGAAGTCCTCAACGATGCCCTGGGATCCGTGGCCGTCATCGTTGCGGCGATCATCATCGCCCTGACCGGCTGGGTGCAGGCCGATGCCGTGGTGTCCCTGCTCATCGGGGTCCTGATCATCCCCCGCACCCTGAGACTGCTCCGGGACACGGTGAATGTGCTGATGGAAAACGCGCCCGCCGGACTGGATCTGGGCCAGGTCCGGGAGCACATCCTCGCCCTTCCCCACGTCATCGACGTCCACGACCTGCACGCGTCCCTCGTCGGTTCCGGAACCCCGGTACTCTCCGCCCACGTCACCGTCGAAGACGGCTGCATGACGGACGGGCACGCCTCCACCATCCTGGCGGACCTGCAGCGCTGCGTCGCCGAACATTTCGACGTCAGCGTCGAACACTCCACCTTCCAGATTGAAGCAGCAGCCCACCGCGACCAGGAAAGCATTCATCACTGATGTCACAACCAAAAGCCACTTCCACGCCCCCGGCAGACCCTGCCAAACGCGCCAGGACCGTCATCTGGATCCTGCTCGGAGTCATCCTGGCCGCAGGAGCCATCTGGTACGCCGTGTTTACGCTCAACAAACCCGCGCCGGTGGCCGTCCAACCCGTCGCCGAGGCCCAGCTCGTCCGTGAGGACAGCCACCGGGTCACCGCTCCGGCAACCGAGAAGGCCCAGCTGGTAGAGTTTTTGGACTTCGAGTGCGAAGCCTGCAAGGCTGCCGAACCCGTCGTGGCCGAGCTGAAGGCAGAATTCGGTGACCGGATCACGGTCGTCCACCGTTACTTTCCGCTCCCGGCCCACCGGAATTCCGGGCAGGCGGCGCTGGCCGTCGAAGCCGCCGCCCAGCAGGGAAAATACGAACAGATGGCCGCGAAAATGTTCGAGACCCAGCCGCAGTGGGGTGAAAAGCAGGACTCCCAGGCACCCCTGTTCCGCACTTTCGCCGAAGAACTCGGACTGGACCTGACCGCCTACGACGCCGCTGTAGCCAACGAAGCCACCAAAGACCGGATCCGTCAGGACATCGCGGACGGTAAGGCGCTTGGCGTGACCGGGACGCCGACATTCTTCCTCAACGGTGAAAAATTGACGCCGAACACGATGGAGGAATTCCGCCAGAAACTGGCGGACGCCGCCCAGTAGCGGTTTCCCGCCGCCGCCAGCAGATTCCGGAAAGAACCAGCCCCACAGGAAGGACCGGGATGAGAGTTCAGCGCGCGCCGTTCCGGTTGCTGCGGACCGCCGCCCTGGCAGGATCAACCCTGTCGCTGGCCGCGGCGGCGCACGTCTCCGCCGGCGGCCTCCTGCCCCCGGCACCGGTACTGGCGGCCTGCACGTCCCTGCTGGTCCTGGCCATCATCATCCTGACCAGATGGAAGCTGAAGACGCCGGTTCTTGGTATGGTCCTGGCCGGCGGTCAGGGCCTGCTGCACTCAGTGATGTCCGCGTTCCCTCCGACAGCGGCCGTCGGCCCTGCCCTCCCGGCTGTCGCGCCGGGGACACACCACCACCCCCTGATCGGCTCCGGGGCGCTGCTGCCCGCAGGGCAGGACATGCATCCGCATCTGGTGTGGGACCTGGGACCTGCCATGATCACCGCCCACCTCGGCGCGACGGTGCTGACCGCGCTGCTGCTGGCCAAAGGCGAATCAGCCCTCTGGGCGCTGGCAACCTGGCTCCGACCCGTACTTTTCCTCGCGCCGGTCCCCTTCGTTCCGGCCCTGGCAGCGCTGGTTCCGGCCCCGCCCCGGGCCCCGGTTCTGCGCCGGATAATACTCCACACCCATTCCCGGCGCGGGCCGCCCGCTACCGCCTGAAGCCCTTTTCGCAGGCCCGCAGCCACGGCCGCGCCTGCACCCTGCAAGCACGTTTCAGCGGAAACGTCGTGCACCCAAAATCTTTCCCAAAGGAAACCAACCATGAAATCGCGCCCCAGAATTAGTACCCGCCTGCGCCTGGCAGCCGTCGCCGCTCTGCTGCTGCCCGCCGCCGCAGTGGCCTCCCCTGCCGTCGCCCACGATGCCCTGTCCTCCACGGCTCCGGCCCGCGACGCAGTCGTGGCCACCGCGCCCGAAACGGTGTCACTGACCCTCACCGAGCCTCCCACGGATTCAGCGTCCCTGAACCTGAGTGTCATCACCGTCACCGACGGCGCCGGGAACACCGTCAGCGACGGCACTGTAAGCGTCAATGGGGCGACCTTGTCGACCAAAATCGCCCCAGGGACACCGGGCAGCTACAAGGTGCTTTGGCGGGCCGTGTCCTCGGACGGGCACCCCATCGAAGGCAATTACGCCTTCACCGTCCAAGCGCCCGCGACCGCGGCATCATCCCAACCGTCGGTACCCGCAACCCCTTCAGCTGCCGCCTCCTCGCAGGCCCCGCAAAACACCGCCAACGCCATGCCGCCGACGGCCCCGAGGCCCAACGACGATAACGCGCCGCTGGCCGTGGGAATCGCCTTCGGGATCCTGGCAGCGGCGCTGGCCGTGACCTGGTGGGTGCGCCGCAGAAACGCCGGACAGCGCTCCTGACCTACGTCTTTCCGGTGTTCCCGTCGCGCGGGAGCACCGGAAAGAACCCAGGAACGGCCTACGACCGGACAGACGCTCCCGCTTCCCGGGCTTTCCGGCGATTCGCCAGCATCCTCAACAGCGCCGCGGTCAGGGCTGCGACCGCCATGACCGCAACGGACACCGCCCCGGCAGTAAAGAGTCCCTGCGCGAAAACCGGCAACGGGGCAGACGCCTCAGCGGCGACCATGATCGTGATGTAGTACGCCGCCGTAGCGGCCAGCCACAGGCCACCAGCCGCGGCGACAGCCAACGACCAGCGCCAAAACCAGCGTTCACCGGGCCCGTGGGACAACGCAACAGCCAGCAGGACAATTCCCGCGACGGCCAACAGTTGAGCAGGCAGCAAAAATGGTCCGGCAACGAGGCCGATTGGAACGCAGATACCGCCAACCATCAACAAACGCCGGCAACCAAGCGGCATACCCGATGCCCGGGACGGCGCGGCCGGCCGATGAGGACCCTCGGCCATTGTATTTTCAGCGGTCATACGGTTCCTTGAATCATCGTCAGGACTGGCCCGGGGGCGGGACAGCATCCGTGGGGCGCGATGAGGCTCCTCACGACTGTACAGGAATGGATGAATGGACTCGCGCGTCCACCAGGTCCGTGCAGGTCAGCCACTGCGTCAATGCACGTGGCTGGTGCTGGAACATATTGGCGAACCACTCGACAGGGCCCCGGAAGTTTCGTTAGGGTGTGGGCTTGCCGGCTTGCGGCTCACCGGCGGTGGCAAGGTTCGTATCCGCTGCGTCCGGACTGTCCTGCCCTGGCAGACGGACCTGCGCCTGGTAGCGAACCCGGCGGATCCGCCGGGTCATGGACACCATGAGCATCACGACGGCTATGACCATAAACGCGGTCATCAGAAACCCGAGAAATCCCGGTGATACCTGATCGGGACTCAAACCGGGCCTCAGCCCGTCAGTTCCGGGACCGGGAGTAGGCATCGTGCTTAGGGCCTGCAGGCCAGCCGCGACGAAAGCGTTCTGCACTGGGTCATCCTTTTCTTGAAGAATTTCGAAGGCGTTTCTGGACCTGATGTCCGCGGATGACAACCCCTGCAGCGTGAAGCAGCAGTCCCGCGCCTATGACAGCCAGCGATGCAAACGACAGGGCCTCATTTTTGGCGGTCTGGCCAAAAATGTTAATCGCGATTCCCAGCGCAATCAGGGCCATGGCACTGAAAACAACCGCTTTGTACGATGCAGGTGCGGTGGCCCAAAACTCGTTTAGCACCCATCCAGCATATGCGGAAAAGCCATGCCCACCTTTTCACGTGCCGCCACGCAGGGGGTTGGCGCCCGCAGTACGTCTTGCCGTTCTCGCCGGAACTCCTCTGGAGGGTTCAACAGCCACGGGGCCTGTCCGTGGAAACGGGCGAGCCTTCGGCTGTACGGTTGCACCTCAGCACAACAGGCTTCGGCGGGACCTTCCGGCGTCTCCGGTCCCTTGGTGTGAGGGTGCAGAGGTTTTGAGGCGCCGGACCGGAGTAAGAGGCAGGGTACTCGACCCTCGACAGAGGGTCCAGTGTGCGAGGGCATGCTGAAGGCCGGTGATTCATTGCCCCCAAGGCATTGAATCACCGGCCTTCAGTGGTTTTATTTGCCTGCGCGCACGAAGGTCACGGCGCCTTTGGAGGTCATCCAGGTCAGGGGGTGGACCGCTGTTTCGTTCTTGCCGTTCAGGCCGGAGCTGAGGACTTGGCCGTTGCCGACGTAGATTCCTACGTGGCCGGGCTGCATGACCATGTCGCCGGGCTGGGGGTCGGTGACGACGGTGCCGTAGTTCATGAACTGCATCGGGCCGAGGTCGCCGACGGGGATGCCGGCAGCGTTGAGGGCGTTTTCGACCAGCCGTGTGCAGTCCTGGATCATACCGATCTGGGCGTAGGCGGAGGACAGCATGATGGCGTTGATCCCGCCCGCGGCCGGCGCGGGCGCCGGCGCGGCAGGGGTGACGGTGACCTGGGCCTTGGCGGGCGCAGCGGCTGGCTTCACAGTGGCAGCGCCCACGGGGACCGTGGCTTTGGGCGCTTCGGCGGCGACTGGCTTGGGTGCTTCCACGACGGGTGCAGGCGTGGTTTCCACTGCGGGACGCTCGAAGGTGATCTGGATCGTGGCGTCGGCGGTCAGCGGGGTCTGGGCCTGGCCTGCGACTTCGAGGGTGGATGCCGGCTCGGCGTCGCGCTGGGCCGGGGTGTCTGCTGCCTGGGCGGCGGTGATGCCACCGGTCAGGACGAGGCCGGAGGCTGCTGCGAGGACGGCTGCCTGGCGGCCTGCGGTGCCGGCGTTTGCGGCGACGGATTGGGACAGCACGGCGATGGCGCTGGTCTGGACGGAGACCGCGCGGTGGCGGCCGTGAGTTTTGCGCATGGGCATGAAAGGGCCTCTCCCACTGCCTGCGAGGTTAGCTGTCGGATTCGGATGGGAGACACCCGGCCGCGGTGGTGCACGAAAGGCACCAGGCACGGCTTCACCCCAAGGCCTGCTCGAAGCGGGCCAACTCTGGGTTCCCCGTCTCTGCCGGACGAATTTTACGAACGGATCCCTGGCAGCGGCAGAGTTAGGCAAGTCTGCTCGGGAGTGCCGTATTCGGAGAAACCGGCACGGTCAGACCCTATGTCACAAAAGCCCCATTTGTCACATTTGCGTAACGCCCTGACTGTGGTAACAACCTGCTTGGCACCCGGCAGATACGCGGGGGTATTTTCGGGGATGTCGTCAGTGACCTGGTCAGACCCCGCCGGTGCCTGCACTGCCTTCCACAGCCGTTCAATCCCAGCGCCCATCGATCCTTCATTTTCAAGGACCGGAAAAGCATGGAAGCAATGTCATCGATGTTGGTCGCTGCTAATACGGCCGTCGTGGCCAGGATGAGCAAGTCACTTCCAGCGTCAGGAGGCCCGTGTCCGGACTGCAGCTGGTTACGCCTTTTCCTGTTCGCGGGATCCCAGCAGGCTGCCCAGCACGTACAGCCCTACGCCGACGGTGACGAACACGTCGGCGAGGTTGAAGGTGGGAAACCAGCCGCTGTGCAGGTAGTCCACGACGCCGCGCCCGTCCATCCGGTCCACAAGGTTCCCGGCACCGCCGCCAACCACCATCGCCGCACCCGCCCGGGAGAGCGCCGGCATGGCGGGGGCGGTGGACACTGCGTACCAGGCCATGGCCAGGACGATGATGGCGGTCGCGGCAATGACCAGCCACGGGGCGAGGTTAGCCCCGAGGCTGAAAGCGACCCCGGTGTTGTACAGCAGTTTCAGGTTCACCAGGCCCAGATCGACCGTGGCACCGTTGGAGAGCAGTTCCTCGGCCAAGGCCTTGATAACCAGGTCGGCCACCCCGAGCACGGCGGCCGAGACGAGCAGGCCAATTTTTACCCGCCATGCTTTGGCGCCAATTGGTGGTGTCCTTGCCGGATCTGCCGGATCTGCCGGTGACGGGACGCTCACGCGGCAGGTTCCAGTGCCGGCGCGGGTTTGGCCGCCCGGAGTGCTGTCTTGCGGCTGATCCGGCCGGCGCGGACGCCGTTGCCGATCACCACGATTTCGGCGAGTTCGTGGATCAGGACGACCGCAGCCAGTCCCAGGGCGCCGACCAGTGCCAGCGGGATCAGGATTGCGATCAGCAGCAGGGACAGGCCCACGTTCTGCAGCATGATGGACCGGGTCCGGCGGGCGTGGTCCAGGACCTGGGGCAGGTGGTTCAGGTCCTCGCCCATCAGGGCGATGTCGGCGGTTTCAATGGCGACGTCGGTGCCCATGGCGCCCATGGCAATACCGGTGTCGGCGGTGGCCAGGGCCGGGGCGTCGTTGACGCCGTCACCGACCATGGCGGTGGGCTGGCGGGACTTCAGGGTCCGGATGATCTCGGCCTTGTCTTCCGGGCGGAGGTCGGCGTGGACTTCGGTGATGCCTGCGTCCTTGCCCAGGGCCGCGGCGGTGATCGCGTTATCACCGGTGAGCATGGCCGTGGTGTACCCGGAGGCGGTCAGCCGGGCGATGACGTCCCGGGCTTCGGGGCGCAGTTCGTCACGGACTGCCACGGCACCAATGACTTCGCCGGCGGATTCGATCAGGACGGCGGTGGCGCCTGCCGTTTGCATCCGCTCGACATCCCCGGCAAGGGCGCCGGCGTTGATCCAGCCGGGGCGGCCCAGCCGGACGGTCTTGCCTTCGAAGCGGCCTTCCAGGCCGGCGCCGGGGACGGTGTCCACGTCGGTCACGTCGGCCCTGGCCGGGGATGCGGCGAGGATGGCTCGGGCCAGGGGGTGTTCGATGCGGGCCTCCAGCCCGGCTGCGAGGGCAAGAACGTCTTCGCGGGTAGTGGTCCCGGCGGCGGCGACATCGATGACTTCGGGCTTGTTCCGGGTCAGGGTGCCGGTCTTGTCCAGGGCGATGGTGCGGATCTTGCCGAGGGTTTCCAGTGCGCCGCCGCCCTTGATCAGCACGCCGATGCGGCTGGCGGCGCCGACGGAGGCGACAACGGTGACCGGGACGGAGATCGCCAAAGCGCACGGCGATGCGGCCACGAGGACGACCAGGGCGCGTTCGAACCACAGCAGCGGCTCTCCGACGATGAAGCCGAAGGCGATGATCAGGGCCGCGGCGATCAGGATGCCGGGGACGAGCTTGCTGGCGATGTTGTCCGCCAGGCGCTGCCCGGGTCCCTTGCGGGACTGTTCGGCCTCGACGATGTGCACGATGCGGGCCAGGGAGTTGTTCTCCGCGGTGCTGGTGACTTCGACTTCCAGCGGCCCGGTGCCGTTGATGGACCCGGCGTAGACCTCGCTGCCGGGACCGGCCTCCACCGGCACGGATTCACCGGTCAGGGCCGAGGTGTCCAGGGAGGTGCGGCCGGTGATGATCCGGCCGTCGGTGGCCAGCCGTTCGCCCGGGCGGACGACCATCCGGTCCCCCGGAACGAGCTCGGCCGGGTCAACGGTGACCTCCGTTCCGCCGCGAAGGACTGTCGCTTCGGCCGGGACGAGGTCCAGCAGGGCCCGCAAGCCGCGCCGGGTTTTGGCCAGCGAGTATTCCTCCAACCCTTCGGAAATGGAGTAGAGGAAGGCGAGCATCGCCGCTTCCTCGAACTCGCCAAGGGCGACGGCGCCGACGGCGGCGATCGTCATCAGGGTCCCGACGCCGATCCTGCCCTTGACCAGGCGGCGCAGGGTGGAGGGAACAAAGGTCCACGCCGCGACCAGCAGCGCCCCGATTTCCAGGACCAGGCGCAGCCAGTCCGGGCCCCCGGTCAGGGACAGGGCCCAGACGGCCACGAGCAGCACACCCGAGATCGCGGCGGCCCGGATCTCGTTGATCTGCCAGAAGCCGACAGCTTCCTCGGCCTCTTCGGCCGCGGTTTCGGGCTTGTCGTCGCTGCAGCCGCAGGCATCGCTCATCGGGCGTTCTCCTTCGTCAGTTCCACGTTTGTCAGTACGGCGCCGGTGCTTCCGGTGCCGTAGTTCGGGCACAGGCTGACCGCGTTGCCGGTGGTGGCAAGCAGGATCTCGGCCTGGGCAAGCATGTCCATCAACTCGGGGCGCGACAGCGAGTAATGGACGCTGCGGCCCTGCGCGCGGCCCTGGACCAGGCCACAATCGCGCAGACACGCCACATGGGCGGACACGGTGGACTGGGCAAGCCCCAGCTCCCCCGCCAGATCCCCCACCCGGATCTCGCCGGCGGCCATTCGCTTCACGATGTTCAACCGCGTCGGATCGCTTAACGAATGAAACAAAGCCGCTGCGGGTTCAAGCCCACCGCAAGCATCCCCCGAACCAGCCATTTGTATCGTCATGCAGCGATGATATCCGATTAAAACGATGGGAACTCGATATGGGTTTTCTCGTCCTTCGGAACCTGACGGAGGGCTTCGGGCACGCCGTCCGGAGTCCCGAGCGGGGTGAGGTTCAAATATCGAAACATTTGCCGTGACTCCGGTAGGGCGCTGGCGGTAGCGTGAGGCAGCAAAAGACCGCCTGCACTGGGCGGGTAGGGCACATGTCCTCTGGGTTGCCTAAAGCAAGGCGTGGTTTGAAAGGTGTTGACAGTGTGAGTCTTTCCGCCCAAACGCTGGTGCTGGTCGCGTTCCCGGTCGCCGCGGCGGCCCTGGGGTCGGTCATCGCTGTCCTAAAGCCCCCGGGGCCAAAACTCTCCAGTGCGATTCAACACTTCGCGGCGGGCGTGGTCCTGGCAGCATTGGCCGGAGAAGTACTACCGGACCTGCGGGCAGAAGGAAACCTCGGGTTCGCGGCCGCCGGTTTTGCCGCAGGCGCAGCTGTCATGCTGGCGTTAGGCGCCCTGGGCCGAAAAATGGACAGAAAGTCCCCGGCGTCCGGGACACTGCCGACAGGCCTGCTGGCCGCCGTCGGAATCGATCTGCTGCTGGACGGTTTACTCGTGGGGCTGGGGACTGTTCTGGGTGCCAGGGAGGCGCTTATCCTCACCATCGCCCTCACCATCGAAATCCTGTTCCTGGCACTGTCTTTGACAGTAGAGCTCAAGGAAATTGGCATATCCAACGTCCGTGCAGCGGCAACCAGCAGCGGACTTGGACTCCTGACGGCCGTCGGTGCGATAGGCGGTGCTATCTTCCTCGGTGGTGCCGGCGCGCCCCTACTGGCCCTTGTTCTCGCCTTTGGTGCTGCCGCTCTTTTGTATCTCACGGTGGAGGAACTGCTGACTGAAGCGCATGAACAGGAAGAAACGGTGTTTTTGGGTTCCATGTTCTTCCTCGGGTTCCTCGTCATCTACATCCTGGGGGCACTGTAAAGAGCCGCCTCAAAGCCTGCATTCCTTGACGCTTTAGTGAAATCCCCCTCGGGCCATCTCCCCCATCCTTTCACCGACGTCCAGGGAGGATTCACGGTCGAGGACGTAGATGCTTTGACGGAAACAGGGGCTCGGGGAGCCATAAAGGCGCCGCAATCACACCAGCCGTCACACGCAACAGATAGTACTGCGCCATGCCCCGCCTGCTGTTCTGACATCCTGGCGGTTCGGACGGCAGCACCAAGACTGAAAACTGGTGAATGACTCGCGGCGTCAATATCTGAACAAATGATAATCTGTTCAGATGAGTCGTCGATTACGTTCCATTACCGATCCGGATGCCCTGCCCGGATATCGGGACAACGATCGTGCCTCTGCCCGCATTGAGTTTCTTCGGGAGGCACTGCCCCCAGGCGAGGATGTTGAGCGGGTTGCCGCGGTGTTCCGGTTGATGGGAGATCCCGGCCGGGTGCGGATCCTCGCCACGCTGCTGGAGGCCGGGGAGGTATGCGTGCATGACCTCGCCTCGGTGGCCGGGCTCAGCGAATCCTCAGTGAGTCAAGCTCTTCGACTCATGCGCGCGCACCGAGTCGTGGAAACCCGCCGCGCTGGCCGGGTCGTGTTTTACCGTCTCGGCGACAACCACGTTCGGATGTTGCTGGACCTGGCGATCACCCACGCCGGGCACTCCCCCGCAGTCACCGCAGTCTCTTCCCCTATCGACCCCACTCGTCAGGAGCCCACATGAACGCCTCGCCTGCCCCTCTTACTTGCCCTAAATGCGAATCAGAGATGCGTCCCTACGAACGCAACGGGGTCATCATCGATCAATGCACAGGGTGCCGCGGAATCTTCCTGGACCGCGGTGAACTGGAGTCCCTGATGGATGCTGAAGCCGCGTTCTACGCTGCCCGGAACGCCGCACCCGGAATGACACAGCCCCCCTATGCCCAGACTCCGCAGCCCCCCTACGGCCAGTCTCCCTATGCGGACCGGCGGGACGGTCACCACAGTGGTCATGGTGACCGGCACGACCGCCGCAAGCGCGGGGGGTTCCTCGGGGATCTGTTCGGCTGAACCCCGAAGCCCCTGCACCAGCACCCCTCAACCTGACCGGCCCTGACTATGAGAAGTGAGCACGCGTGGCGATCGACACCCAGCTTGACCTGAAGACTGTTTTGCCCGAGGCGCTGGATGAACAGGACGCCTGCGTGCGCAGTCTGACCGAGGGCCTGCAGGCCCGGCAGGGCGTTATCGATGCCCATGTCAAGCGCCCGGACGGCGCCGAAGCGGCGCAGCTGTGTGTGCATTTCGAACCCGGTCTCATCAGCCTGGGCCGGATCCGCGAACTGGCCGTGTCCCTGGGCGCCCGGGTGGACAGCGACTTCGGCCACCTCAGCCTTGATGTGGACGGCATCTCCAGGTCCGCCCGGGCGCAACTGCTCGAACAGCGGCTGCGCGAGCTGGACGGGGTGGCGGAGGCCCACGTCTCCGCCACCGGCTCCGTTACGGTTGAATACCTCACGGACCGGACCTCGGAGAAGGCGGTTTTGGACCTTCTGGCACGCTTTGGAACACCACCGCGCGCAGGCCGGCTCTATCTCTCCGAGGCACGCCATGCAGGTGCCGTCGAAGCTGGCCTGCCAGAAGCGGACGCGCATGACCGCAGGCACGAAAAGCAAGAAGAACATGATCACAAACACGGCGGGATCTTTAGTGAGCGAAGCGAGCTGATCTTCGCGGTCCTGTGTGCCCTGACCCTGGCGACGGGGTTCCTCCTGGGGCTCAGCTCTGCGGTTCCGGACGTAGTTTCCACGGCGCTGTATATCGCCGCGTATTTCTTCGGCGGCTACTACACCCTGAAGGAAGCCATCCAGACGGTGATGGCCAAACGGTTCGAGATCGATTTCCTGATGCTGGTCGCAGCCGCCGGGGCCGCGGTGCTCGGGGACCTGGCCGAAGGCGCCCTGCTGCTGGCTCTGTTCAGTATCGGCCACGCCCTGGAAAGCTATGCCATGGGCCGGGCCCGGCGCGCCATCCAGGCCCTGGCCGAACTCGCCCCGGACACCGCACTGGTCAGACGCGCCGGTGCTGAGCAGGAGATCCCGGTCGGGGAATTGCGGATCGGCGACACCGTCATCATTAAACCCAACACCCGCATTCCCTCGGACGGTTACGTAACCGTCGGGCAGAGCAGTGTGGACCAGTCGGCGGTTACCGGGGAAAGCATCCCAGTTGACAAGACCCCCATTGGGCAAGAGGCGTCCCGGAAGGAGGCCGACATCCCGGCCGAAAGCCGGATCTATGCCGGAACGGTCAATGGTCCCGGCGTCCTGGAGATCGAGGTGACACGGCTGTCTAAGGACTCAACGCTCGCCCGCGTGGTGCGGATGGTCAGCGAAGCCCAGGCCCAAATTTCGCCCACGCAGCGCTTCACGGACCGCTTTCAGCGCGTATTCGTCCCCGCCGTGCTGATCCTCGTCCTCGCCCTGCTCTTCGCCGGCCTCGTCATCGAGGAACCGTTCTCCGCCACGCTCTATCGGGCCATGGCCGTCCTGGTCGCCGCCAGCCCGTGCGCGCTGGCAATCTCCACCCCCAGCGCCGTCCTGTCCGGGTTGGCCCGGGCAGCCCGCGGCGGCCTGCTCATCAAAGGCGGGGGACCTCTGGAGAACCTGGGCACGCTGAGCGCGATCGCCTTCGACAAGACCGGGACTCTTACGGAGGGCAAACCCGAAATGACTGACGTGGAACCCGCGGCGGGGGTGAAGGAATCCGAGTTGCTATCCGTCGCACTCGCCGTCGAATCCCAAAGCGACCACCCGCTGGCCTCGGCCATCGTGACGGCGGCACGCGCCCGGCTGGACGGCACACCGCCGCTCACCGCCGGGGCTGTCACCAGCATCACCGGCCGCGGGGTCAGCGCCCTGATCGACGGCGAACAGATCCACATTGGCAAGCAGCAGCTCTTCACCGAAACCGACGGGTCGCCGTTGACCAAGGACATCCTGGACTCCACTGCCCGGCTCGAGGCCGGGGGACGGACCACCATGGTAGTGCGCCGGGGGTCCAGGTACCTGGGGGTCCTGGGCCTGATGGACACTCCCCGGGACTCCGCAGCAACAGTTATCACACAGCTGCGCCAGGCCGGTATACGGCACATGATCATGCTCTCGGGTGACAACCAGACCGTCGCCGGTGCTGTGGCCGGGAAGCTCGGGCTCGATGAGGCCCGCGGCGACCTGCTCCCCGAGGACAAAGTCAAAGCCGTAGTCGAGCTGCGGGGCCGGGAAAATAAGGTCGCGATGGTCGGTGACGGCGTCAACGATGCACCGGCCATGGCCAACGCCACTGTCGGGATCGCGATGGGCGCCGCCGGCTCGGACGTCGCCATGGAAACCGCCGACGTCGCGCTTATGGGAGATGACCTGAAACGGCTCCCCTTCGCCGTGAATCTTAGCCGGCAATCCAGCCGAATCATCCGGCAGAACCTTTGGGCCAGCCTCGGCGTCGTCGCGATCCTGATCCCGGCAACGATCACCGGGGCCATCGGCATTGGCTTGGCGGTCCTGATCCACGAAGGATCAACCCTGCTCGTCGTCGCCAACGCCCTCCGCCTCCTGGCCTACCGCGAACCCAAAACCTAATAGAAGCCTCACCATCACCGACCCCTGACTAGGCCTTTAGCATGGGAACCCGGTCGATGGACGGCGATAGATGGGCCCTGGCAGGCTGCGCCTGCAAGCGGTGGCTGCAGATACTGTCCTATCTCCGGGAGATTTCCCGCGACCCCGCCTGGTGGAATGCCCTGTTGGTTATCACTCTGGCCGCGGTAGGCACGTTAGACGCCCCTGATGGCTAAACGCCCCTGCCGGCTTGAGGCCGTCAGGCAGGTATGGAACTCCTTGGCGCAGTCCCTCATCATTTCTGGCCAGTCGTTGCCCGGCGCGGGGGATGGCGTACTGATTCCCGACCATCACCCAAACTTTTGGACTAGATGGTCGTGTCTTGTCCTACTGGGATATGTCGGGGAAAGTTCGTTGCCGGCGTGGACCCGCCCGACGTCCTCGCGCACCTTGGTCGCGCTGCAACGCAGGTCCCCTCCATCACCTCATTCTTGCTGCCAACCCGAACTAGAAACTCGCCGTATTTGTTTTCAGGCAGTCCTCCCACCGGATCGAGAATTACGGGCCGAAGATCACGACATCTGCCACGCGCTGTCACTTAACCGAGAGTCGGCACCGGCACCGGCCTCATAAACCGGTCGATCCATTCCGGAGTCGAGCGCCGGGTAAATTGGAGGGATGCCCCACTTTTCTTCCCAGTTTCTGCGTGTCCTTTCCTGTGCGGCCACCATCGTTGTCCTGGCGGCCGTCTCCGGCTGCGCCACCCCGGTATCGGCGGGTGACGTACCGACATGGCAGGCCACTACGCTCCCCTCTGACCCAGGAGTCGTAGCGGCAGACGCAGGCCGAATTCTCGATCGGCAACCTGTGGTTCAGCGGAAAGACGTAGAGTCAGGCAGCTACATTTTGACTCTGGTCTGCGAAGGCGTCGGCAAGGCCTTCCTGACGGTGCGCTCCGGGGGCAATGACCTGGTGGAACTCGGAGCGGCCTGCAATGGCGCCAAGGAGACAACCAAAGTCAGCGTTACCGACCCGGGCATGCTGGAACTACGTACGTCCAGTGTGGATGCTCCCCTCCTCTACGCCTACCAGCTGGCCGCTCCCAGGTAGAGGGCCAGGTCAAAGCGGTTCCCGCACCGGCTGCTGCCCGCCGGCAGCGCCCAGCCTGGGCGCTGCCGAGGCGAACGACAGGGCGGCGGTCTTCAAAGCCCTTGCCGACCCGAACCGGCTGCGGCTGCTGTCCATCGTCAAAGGCGCCCAAGGCGGCGAAGCCTGCGTCTGCGACCTCACCGATCCACTGGATCTCACCCAGCCGACCGTTTCCCACCACCTGAAGATCCTCGTCGACGCCGGCCTGCTGCACCGCGAAAAACGCGGAACCTGGGCCTACTTCTCACTCGTCCCCGGCGCCCTCGAGCGCACCGCAGGACTGCTGGAGACCCTGTGACCCCACCAGTTCCGGCGGGCGCCTCCGTTCGCCCCATGTTCCGGGAGGATTGGCCGGACGTCCGGGACATATACCAGGCGGGAATCGACACCGGCCAAGCCACCTTCGACTCCGTTGCACCCGACTGGGACCGGTTCGACACTTCCTGGCTTCCCGGCCATCGGTTTGTCGCCGCAACGCGGGAAGACCAATTCTTCGGGTGGGCTGCTGCCTCCGCCGCCTCAGCCCGCCCCGCGTACTCCGGCGTGGTCGAACACTTCGTGTACATAGCCGCTGCTGCCCGCGGTATGGGTATGGGCATTGGCAAAGCCCTCCTTGAAACGCTTATCAAGTCCACCGAGAGCCATGGCATCGGGACTATCCAGGCCAGCGTCTTCCCCGAGAACGAAGCCAGCCTCAGACTCCACTTTCTCCATCGTCGGACGCCGGCAACGCATCGCCCGGATGGCCCACGGTCCACTGAACGGGCAGTGGCGTGACACCCTCCTGGTCGAACGCCGCTCAACCAGCATCTAAAGACCCGCCAAGCACTTCGACTTCCACTACCGGCAACTCAGCTTGGCCGCCCGTACCGCTAATCCGCATGGCCGCGCGGCTGCAATGATGAACCCTGTGACTATCGCGAAGACCACCCTGCTGTTCATTCTTGCCGCCGCCGCCGAGATCGGCGGCGCCTGGCTGGTCTGGCAGTCCGTCCGGGAAGGCAAGGACTGGTGGTGGGCCGGACTGGGCGTCATCGCCCTCGGTATTTACGGTTTCGCAGCGACATTGCAGCCGGACGCGCACTTCGGCCGAATACTAGCCGCCTACGGCGGGGTGTTCGTAGCCGGGTCACTGCTGTGGGGCATGGCCTTTGACGGTTTCCGACCCGACAGGTGGGATGTTGCCGGCTCGGCGATCTGCCTGCTCGGGGTAGCCGTGATCATGTTCGCGCCCCGAAACGCAGGCTGAACTACAAATCCGACCTACGAGTTGAAAGTTATCCCACTGCCCCGGCAGCATTGCTGCGTGGAACTGTTCCATCGCGCTCTGGGCGCAGAAAGCACAACACTACCTGCCTGATTCCGCGTCCTGTTGAAGCACACCCTAATTTGACGTCAGGTACTCCCCAAACGTGCGTCAGAGATGGTTGCTTACACTCCGATCCTGACATCACGACGCGTGGGTCATAGAACCTGATCTGACGCTCCACGCTGCGCTCTGGCTTCACCAATAAACATGCTTTGGTCCGAGCTTTTGGACCTTGCGTCAAGCTAAGGAACTTTTGGCCTGCCAAACCCTCGCCGCTAGCCGAAGAAAACCCGGAAATCACTCACGCAAACCCTAAGATTTGTCTCAACCGAAATGCCCCAGTGCATTCCGTCTGTAGATTATCGACATTGAAGAGGGGAACAATGAGCGCTGGCAGTAAGTGGACTCGCGCCCGGGTCCTGCACAGGACGTTTAACGGCGAACAGGTAACGATCAAAATTGCCACTGACGGACAGGACGCGCTTGTTGCCAGGGGACACCTGGCAGATGTCCAGCCAGGTAACGACCACGTTCATGTCTGGGACTTAGCTACCGGTGACTTTCGACTCCATGACATGCGTCTCTCACGCAGCTTGCTACCCAACATTCGAGACGACGAGCGAAATCGGCCGACACCACGGGACGAAGCGAGACATGCTGATTTGGTCAGCAGGGCCCAAAGCCTTGCGCGTTCTGGGACGCCGGACGCTAGGACTATATCCGCGGCTCGAGAACTCGATCGTGAATGGAAATCTGCAGGCAAGGCCTCTCCGGCCAACTATCATGCATTCCGGTCTGCCATGGATGAAATCTTTGCCGCAAACAAGCAGCGAATTGACCAAATGAAAGCCGATTGGGCGGCGAATAAGAGCGCGAAGGAACGCCTGGTTTCGCAGGCTGAGTCTCTCGCGTCCAGTTCGGATCTCCGAGCGGCTTCCGATCGGATGAAGTCCCTCGGCGATGAGTGGAAGCGCATAGGCCCGTGCGAAAAGTCTGATAATGAGCGGCTGTGGGGACGATTCAATGCTGCGCGCACGCGTCTTCGTGAACGCAAGGACCAGGAGTTCAACAAGCGCAAAGCGGAGTGGGCAGCAAACAGAAGCGCAAAAGAACGCCTAGTGGGCCGGATGTCTTCCCTTTCCTCATCGTCAGACTATCGGGCAGCGAAGGATGAAGCTCGCTCCTTGACGGACCAGTGGCGGGCTGTCGGACCATGTGAAAAATCCGATCAGGAGCGTCTTTGGAATGACTTTAAGTCAGCAAAAGACCGCCTATTTGAAGCGGCGAAACGAGACGGGGAACAACGCGCTGCCGAGCGCAGGCAACGCGCGTGGGAACGGGTCTCTCGCCTGGAAGAGCAGTTGAGGAACACAGAGGCGGCGCTTTACCGTGCCCAAGATTCATACTCGCGAGCCCTATCAGCAAGGTCCCCGTCCATGAATAATCCGAACTGGATGACCATTGTGCGAAATCAACAGGAACGGCAGTCCAACGCGAGGTCGAAGATTGCTTCTCTCGAGCAACGAAAGTCAGACTTGGTGTACAAGCTCATGGACGCGCGGTCGAAAGCCAACTCCTTGTGAGTCCATTTCAACTTGCGCAACAAGCTGTTGCGCAAGTTTTGGAGGCGCCGGCACAGCTGGTTCCGCTGCCCACAGCCGGGGAGAACCCTGATGGGTTATCCACCGCTACTGCTGCTGAGGGAGCCTTCCCGATAGCTCCCGGTTTCAGCCGTGGATAACCCGGGTTGACCCCAACCGCGGACTGCTCGCTTCGTGAGTGCCGTTCGCTGCGCTCTTCCTATTGCCCAGCTGACTCGCAAATTAGCCGACGTCGTGATTGGTCTCCTCGGTTGGCCATCAATCACCTGTCAAGTGGCACATCCTTTCGTTCAGCAGGCTGTTAAAATTGTTTTATGGCAAAAAAGACGGTCGTGGTTTTGGAAGATGACATTGATGGCTCGGAAGCTAGCGAAACGATATCTTTCGCCCTCGACGGCAGTGAATACGTGATTGATCTGAACGAGGGGCACGCGAGTGAACTGCGCGGAGCCCTGAGCCGTTTTGCCGATGCTGGACGCAGGGTATCTAGCGGCCGTGGTCGCTCGGCGGCGGCCCGCACGAAGTCCTCCCAGGGTGGGCCGGATGCAAAAGCGGTACGTATGTGGGCGGCTGAGAACGGCATCCAGGTAAATACTCGTGGTCGTATTCAAGCGGAAGTCGTGGAGAAGTACGAAGCCGCTCACTAGGGCCGAAACGAAGGAAAGTCGGGGCTGGGATCTATAACAGATTCCAGCCCTGACTTATTTTATTGGACTGACCTCATCCCGCAGCTTCCTGTTTCTAGGAGGGAATAGTCCGCACGTCCGGAAACCAGCCGGCCGGGGCCTTCTTTGGTTCGAGGTGTTCGGGGTCCCGGTGCTTTTGCATGTCGCATTTGTAGAACGGTCCGCGCGGGTCCAGGAGGATGCTCATGTGGTGGTCTGCGTGGTCTTTGAACCAGACGCTCATGCCGGTGGCCCCGTCGAGCCTGAGGTGTTCCCAGGCCCGCCAGAGCGCCTCTACACGGCAGACAGCTTCGGGGTGGAAATACCACTCGGTGCACCACTTCGCTGCCCGGCCGTCCACGTCACGGACGTACGTAGGCAACAGCTGCTCGTGCAGGAATTCTTCGGCTGAGCCGTAGACCAGCTCCGGGGGCTTCTGCTGCTCGCCATCATCAGCGCCAGCTCCCTGTGTGTCCGAACTGGGAGCTTCACTGAAGCGTCCGATGTCTATGGTCATGCCCTACTCCCCTACCCGGGTCACCCATGGATTTGCGGCCGCCGCTGCAACCGGTACCGGCTCCTCCTCCTGCTGCGGGCTGTACTTTTTGATGGATGCTTCTACGGCTTCCTTGTGGGGGCCTGTGTACCAAGGCATGGTCCTGACCAGGGTGGCTGGGGCGCCGGATGCCAGGACGACGGCGCGGCCGCGGTCGAGTTCGGCAAGGTTGGAGACGTCGAAGATCCGTTCCTTGCTTTCCTGCCGAGAGCGGCTGGACCCTGACTTCCCTGATGAGACGGAGACGTTGATGTAGCTGTAGTCGCCTATCAGGTCAGAAAGGGCGCGGAGGAAGCCTTCTTCAGCGACACCGCCGCCGTAAACCTTGACGTTCGCGGCGGACCAAATCTTTCGCATGTTCGCCTCGCCCCAGAGCTCGACGCCCTGGGACCAGGACTGCAGGATGCCCATGACGATCAGGCCTTTGGAGCCGTAGTGGCTGAACTGGTCCGGCAGGCCGGCCCAAAGGACTACGTTGGCCAGCTCGTCCAGGGCGAACAGGGCCGGCTTGGGCAGGCGGCCGCCGCTGCGCTCTGCCCGTTCCTCCATTGCCTCAGCGATCGCCACGGTCAGTGCCGTGGTGAGTGGGGCGGCTGAACCTGCCCCTTCCTTGGAGAGGATGTAGATCGTCTCCTGGGACGCGGCGAAGGCGTGCGGGTCGAACTGCTGGCGCGCATCCGTGGCTACGTTGGCACCACGGCTTGGGGCGACCCACCGGAGGGTGTTGCGGCTCTTGAGGCACTGGATCATCTTCTCGGCGGTGCCGAAGATACCGTCCCGCTGCTTGTCGGCCAGCTTCAGCGTGGACTCCAGGCCCTTGTACTGCAGCTCGTAGTCATGCTCACGGAGGATTTCGATGGGTTCCTGGCTGACCTGCTCAGTCACCCACAGGTACACCTGCGTGATCGGCAGACCGCCCAGTGCTGCCGCCAGGAAGTACGACGAGAGAATGTCCTCCGCTTTGGGGTCGAAGTAGGCATCCGGCTTCGACCCGGGAACCCGGGAACCAACCGCGAAGTGCTGGGTGAGCTTGTACGCCTTCTCTTCGTCGGTGACGTAGGAGAGGGGGTTCCACCACCAGTCCGGTTCTTCCTGGGCGATCTTCTGCGGATCGAACACCCACACCGGGGCCGTGGCCTCGCGGACACCACGGGTGCCGTCCACCACGTCACGCTTATTTGACGTCGAAACCACCGCTCCGGGGGCATCCAGGATTGCGGGCATCACCCGGGACGTCGATTTACCGGTCCGGGGTCCCCAGATGTCGAGGCTAAGGTCTTCCCAGGACTGGACGAACTTCTGGCCGGTGGAAACCACCTTGCCGACGACGATGCCGGGGTTGTCCTTGATGCCCAGCCGCTCGGCCTTGGCCTGAGCGCCCTTCTCTGAGAAAGCATTGAGGGACTGTCCGCGACCGAGGTAGCGGGCGGCCTTGTCCACGCGGGCACGCTTGGACGCACCCTGCCGCCACGCCACCAGGACGACGACGCCCAGCGTCAGAATCAGTCCGACCAACACGCAGACGACGACGGTGGCTTGGGGCGGCCACGGCACCTTGCCCTTGATGAGCCCGGCGATCAGGTCAACGGGGTGGGCCGGAGGCGCGTCCATGCCGGCCATCCACGACCCGAGGTGCACAGCGGCGTACGTGCCGCCGCCGAAGACGACAATAAAGCCGATGGCCAGCCAAACGAGGACGGCGTCCCCGAGGCCCAGGCCTTTGCGGTTCGGTGCGCTCACAGGGGTCCTCCTTCAGTTGGCATGATGGGTGCTGGCGGGTCGAGGATCGGTTCAGGGGATGTCTCTATTCGCTCAGGTTCGTTGGGCTGATTTGGGGCTTGAAGTCGCGTTTGGGCAGGTGGCGTTGGATCGAAGCCGCTGTGGGACCAAACCGATGAACCATCGACGAGAGTGACGGTTTGGGCGTAATGTCGACGCATGCTCGCTCCTTCTGAAGTTGTTGACTGATGGCGCTGGTGGTGTTGCCTGGTGGGGCCGCCATGGATCCGGGGTTCTGGAGTGTGCAGGCGGCCGAGGACTTCGAGCAGGAGATCGTTGACCAGTACGCGCTGGCGATGGCGGCGGCTGGTCTGAGCGACTCGCACATCCGCAATACCCGGGCGACAATCATCGAATTTGCCCGGTCGGTGACTGGACCGTTGTGGACGGCGACGTGTCAGGATGCTGACCGGTTCCTTGCCGAGCAGAAGCGGCTGGGACGCAGTGTGAGCACCAGAGCCGGCAAGGCAGGGACGCTGGCGCTGTTTTACGAGTTCGTGATCAGCCGTTACCAGGGCCGGATACATCGGGCGACCGGGGTGCTGGTCGAACAGCCCATTGATGAGTTCAACCGCCCGTCCGGGGCATCCCTTGGCAAAGTCCGGGTGCCACCGTCGGATGCCGAGATCGAAACGTTCTTTACTTCCTGGCGGCACTCGATCCCGCAGGCCCGCAAGTATCTGCCTGCCGCGCGGGATTACTTCGCTGCCTCGCTGTGGCGTCGGCTGGGGCTGCGGATTAACGAAACGGTGATGCTCGATATCCGTGACTGGCGCCCGGACCTGGGCGGGTTCGGCAAGCTCCATGTCCGGTTCGGCAAAGGAGCTCACGGCCGTGGCCCGAAGCCGCGTCTTGTGCCCGCGATCAACGGCGCTGCAGAGCTGATCGACTGGTGGCTGGGCGATGTCCGACACCTGTACGGCGGGGACTGGGAGGATCCGGACGCACCTCTGCTGCCCTCGGAGCGCTTTGACCGTGAGCTGGGCCGATGCGGCCGGGTCGGTGACAACGCACTGCGGCGCAGCCTGGGGTTGCAGATCGATCAGTGGTTGCCGGCATGGTCGGGGCGGATGACTCCCCACGTCCTGCGGCATTACTGCGCCTCCTCGCTCTACGGGGCCGGGATGGACATCAAGGCCCTCCAGGAACTGCTGGGTCATCAGTGGCTTGCGACTACCTCGGGCTACATCCACGTGCGCAGCGAGTACGTCGAGCAAGCCTGGAAAAACGCCAATGAGCGGATCGAGTCCCGATTCGCGACAACACAAAAGGAAGGATGAGACCGTGCAGTGGAACCTGCGGATCCGCGCCGCTGAACGTGGGATCTGGAAGTCAGCGCAGATACGCCGGATGCTCGCCGATGCCGGCCTAGAGATCAGTGCCGGGAAGATGTCCTCGTGGTGGGCCGGAACGCCGGCCACGATGAGACTCGAAGAGCTTGACGTGCTCTGCTCGGTGTTGAAATGCACACCGGCAGACCTGATGACCCCCGAACCTGACAAGGTCGCCGCACGTCGCCCACGCGTCACCGAGACCATAAACGGCAACGACACCGGCGCCGGCACCGGCGATGGTAGGCCGTCTTCCGTTGTGTCTCCGAGTTTTGGCAAGGTATCACCGGTCGTAACGCCGAGATTCGGCAAGCCACGGTCCGAGCCTCCCCTGTAGGCAGGGCTGTTGTGAGTCCGGCTCCGGGCCCGATGGCGCCGCTTCGGCCGCCATCGATGTGCCCCCGCTGTCAGATCAACAGGGTCGCATGGGCCTATCCACGGGTGGACTATTGCTACGACTGCCTTCCCGGTGGCCCGTTCAGCCCACCTCCATGCTCCAAATGCGGCACCAGCAGGGACTACTTCAGCCAGGGCATGTGCGCCATCTGCCATCCCGGCAGTCCGCAACACCCAGGCTCGTGCAAGGAATGTTTTGCTTGGGGTGTCTACCGCCGCTACAACTGGACGTGCTGGCCTTGCCGGTGGTGGCGCTCCCACTACCCTGATGGAATCTGCGACTTTTGCGGACGCACCACCCGAGTCGGAGAGCGGCGGGCCTGCCGGCTCTGCCTGGAACAGGCACGAATGCTCCAAGAGCCTGGACGCGGTCTGGACCTGGCGGGCGCGACCAAGGCCGGCCACCAGCTCTTCTTCGCCAACATGAGCTTCCACCGTCATGGGGCGCCAAAGCTGAGCCCGGAACAACGCGCGCCATGGAAACTGCGAGACAAGAACAACCAGCGGGTCACCGCACCCGCCGCCGACATGGGCATGCAGACGACGCTGTTCGACATGCCGCCCGACCAAAAGGCTGTCGCGGCCCGTGCCCGACTCGAAGATAACGATCTGACCCGCTATTGCGCCGCCATCGTCCGTCAACATGCCCAGAGGGCCGGCTGGAGCAAACGGCAACGCAACGACGTGACCCGGTCCCTGAGGCTCCTTGAGGGCCTGCGGCCCAGCCCAACCGCTAAAGTCCGCGCCACCGACGTCCTTCAACTGCGGCAATACTCCGGCAATGTCCTCTCTACGATCGACGTACTGGCCGCGGCCGGCCTCCTCATCGAGGACCGGCCGACCCACATCGAACGCTACTTCGCTGCCAAGACCAGCACACTGCCACCGGCCATGAAGGACCAGCTCGAAATATGGCTGCAAGTCCTGATCAACGGCGCCCACCAGGCGCCCCGGCAGATCCCGCGGGACCCCAAGACCATCAAGGCGCACATCCTGGGCATCGAACCCATCATCCACGCCTGGGCCGAGGCGGGGCTCCAGTCGTTCGCCGAGGTCACCCGCGCCGACATCACAGCCGCCTTGGACGAAACCACGGCCCGGCGCCACATCGCCGGAAACGGACTCAAATCGCTCTTCACGACACTCAAAGGCCGCCGACTCATCTTCGCCAACCCGACCCGAGGGATGAAGGCGTCCCCGAAAGGCAGCACAATCCCCCTCGCCCTGGACGCCGCCGTGATCCGCGAGGAGCTGAACTCCCCGAACCAAGCCGTTGCCCTCGCGGTTTCCCTGGTAGCCTTCCACGCCCTGACCGCGCAACAGATCAGCGAGCTGAAACTCACCGACATCAGCGACGGACACCTGAAACTCGGCGACCGCGACATCCCACTGGCCGCCCCCGTACGCACACGCCTGACGGCCTGGCTCGACCACCGCAACCGAACCTGGCCAGGCACGGCCAACCCGCACCTGCTCATCAACCGGCGCACCGCGCCCAGGCTCCTGCCTGCCAGTCGACAGTTCCCCTGGGCCGGCCGGACGCTGCGGCCCCGAGTCCTGCGCGAAGACCGCATCTTGCATGAGATCCACGCGACAGGCGGGGACATCCGCCGAATCTGCGACCTGTTCGGACTCAGCGTCGAAGGCGCCACCCGTTACCTGAACACTCTCGAGCACCCCGACCTCACCCGTCAGGACACACAGGTTCCCTGAACCTAAGCACCCACACCCGCTGCAATCGCCGGGCGTACTCAAGTTCACGCCAAAAGCGTCAAAATTCACGCGAACTTCTCACTTTTTCCGTGCCATTTCCCGTCGGTGTCGTTGACCCCGTCCGGGCCGTGTTCCACGGAGGTCAGCCCGACCTGGACCGGGATACCGGGACGGCCGCCGACCTTGATGAGGAACTTCCCGCGCCCCGGCGGTTCGACGTCGACCCCGCGGGAGTCCCACGCGGGCGGGTCCTGCCAGGAGATGAGCTTTTGCTGTTCCTGCCGGGACAGCGGTATCGCGGAGGTCAGCAGCGGCATTTCGGAGGCGGGCAGGCCGCCGCAGATGACCATGCCTGAGCGTTCGACGAAGCCCCGGGCCTTCATCCGGTCCTCTTCTGCCGGGAGCGCCAGCAGATCGGACATGGTGTGGGAGATCATGATCTGCCCGACGCCGACGGACCGGTTGAGCCGGGTGAGGGCGTCCACCCGGTCCACCATGCCCTTGCCGGCGCGCAGGGCCCGCCACAGCTCATCCAGGACCACGAAGTAGTTCCTGCGTGGTTCCAGCCCTGCGTCGGCGAGGGCGTTGGCGACGTTCACGGTCCCGAAGCCGTAGGACCAGCAGGCCAACAGCACAGCTGCCTGCAGGTCCGTCTCGGTCTCGTCAATGCTGGAGACGTCGAAGACCACGGCGCGGTCGCGCTTCATCGGGTTCGTGGTTTGCCGGGAGAAGATTTCGCCGAGCTTTCCGCCTCCGGTCAGGCCCAGGAGGGTTGCTTCCAGAGCTCGGGTTTCCCGGAGGTAGACGTTCATGTCGCCGCGGTCCAGCGCGACTTGGCGCAACTCGTCCGGACCGGAGACGATCACGTCCAGCAGGTCTTTCAGGACCGGGACGCCGTCGAAGCGTTCATCGAGGACCCGCAGCGCCCGGTCCAGGATGGTCTGTTCCTGGTCCGTTGGCGGGTTGTTCCGGCTGATGGTGATGAGGGAGACGACCATGGTCAGGCGCCGGCCGTGGGCGTCGGCGCGGACCCGGGCTGCATCTTCGTGGTGGCCGCTGTCTTCGAGCAGCTGGGCCGCTTCAACGGCCTGGCCCGGGTCGAGGATGTTCATATAGCCGACGCCGCGGCCGAGCTTGATGACCTGCCCGCCCAGGGCTTTGACGGCTTTGACGTGCTCGCCCTTGAGGTCGCCGAGGATTAGCGGGTGCACGCCTTGGGCGGAAAGGCCGATGAACATCCGCCGCACTACCGTGGACTTTCCTAGGCCAGGTTTGCCGAGGATGAACGCCGAAGGGTTGGAAATCAGCCGCGCCCGCTGGAACCAGCTGATCGGGTCACAACAGACTGTGGCCTGGGTTTCCTCATGCCGGCCCATAGGGACACCGATCATGGGCGAGGATGCGCCCGAAGAGAACGGCCACAGGCCGCAGACCTGAACGGTCGTTCCCCGGTACTCCCGGACGGAGGGGAGCAGCTGGGCCATGCCGCCGCCCCGTCCGATCCAGCCCCGTGAGCCCGGTCCTGCTTCCTTAGCCGAGGCTTTTACTGTCTTTGCTGTCTTTACTGTCTTTGACTTCTTTACTGTCAAAAGCCTCATGCGCGCCATTAGAGGGCGTCCTTAATCTCGGAGGGCACCATGCTGTGCTTGGGCAGGACCAGCCCCAAGGGCAGGGACGCGGCGAAGGCGGTGTCCTGGGAGCCGTAAGCGCGGCGTAGCAGCACCCGGGCGGTACCGGAGGTCTGTTCAATGGCTGCGACCGCGTCCGGGAGGCGTTCCTTGTCGATGACGGTGGCGGTGACGACCATGCCGAAGTTCACCAGACCCGCGCCTTGGGCTTCTTCCTGCGCGGTCTGCACGGCCGAGCGGGCATCGACCAGGGCGCGGGCCGTGGGCCGGGTGCCTGAGGTGATGCGGACGTTGGCGTTGTTCTGATCCCTTTCGACGATGGTTGCTGCCTTGGCGGAGTCCATCGGGCGGTAGAGCAGAGAGATGCGTTTCCGGTCAATGTCCCCGTGCGGGGCCAGCAGACGTGACAGCACGGAGGAGTTCACGGACCCGCGCGGTGCTCCCGTCATGGTCCAGGAGGCCGAGAATGCGGAGTCGTGGCGGTAATCGTCCCAGTTGGCCTGCGTTGCGGTCGGGCCGACCTCGTCCCAGGTCAGGGAGACCGGGGTGCCGGCCGCGTGGGCCTCGTCAATGATCAGCGCGGCTGGCGGGTCGTAGGCGATCCGGACGACCTCGCAGAGTTCCTGCGCGGACATGGGCCGAGCGATCCCGGCACCGGTGGACTGCAGCCTTGCTGACAGGCCGGGGATCCGGGAGGCCAGGTCGCGGGCAACATCTTCCGGGGCGCGCTTCTTCGACCCTGCGCGCAGGGAGGCGTTGAAAGTCAGGGACACCCAGGCGCGGACCGTGGCCGAGCCTTCCGGGTACGTCTGGACGATCTCGTGGAGCATGTCCTTGGCGAACTTCGGAGCGTTAGGGTCGATGTTCATCAGGACTTCGTTCCGCAGCCGGTAGCCGGAGTCTGGGGCGGTCTCGACGGTGACGGCCGCGGCGTCCAGGCCGGCCTCGTCGGCGAGCCCGGCGAGCCAGCCGCCCCAGTTGGCGACCCAGGCATCGACCTGTTCGGGGTCAACGAGTGAGGCCCCGTCGGGTTCGGTGGAGAAGATCACGGTGAAGTGGCTGGTGGCCGGTACGTGGAGCATGGCGAAGGGGCGCTTGTAGGAGTCGGTGAACTCATACAGGGTGGACTTCGCGGCCAGCCCAGGAAGCTGGTAAATGCCCCATTCAGTCACGCCCAGCGGCCCCGAACGGTACAGGTTGGTTCCGGAGGACTTCGAGACCTTGAATGCCATGCGAATACCCATACGGTCCACGACGGACTGGCCATGCTTGTCCTTCACTGTCAGCAACAAGGCGCAGGCGCCGGCGACGGCGAGGACGCCAAGGCCGACGAACAGGCCCCAGATGGCGAAGCTGATGATGCCCAGCAGGAGGCCGACCATGACAATGCATGTGCCGATAGCCCCGAGGTTGCCCAGCCCGGCTGAGCGCGGAACACGCCAGTTGCCGTAGGACGGTTCTTTGTATTCGGTGTTAATTGCTGCCACTGGGGCCCTCACCGGTTGAATCCTGCGCGGTCGTCTTGATTGCCTCTGATGTCCTGGATGCCACCTGGACGCCGGCGGCTACAGCCATGCCAGTCGGACCCGCGGCCGCGGCCCCAGCACCCCCGGCCGGTGCTGCTGCTCCCGCTTTGCCTGCGGTGCCGGCGGCGCCGCCCGGACCTGACGAGCCGGGCGTGGGCTGCCCGCCCCCACCGCGCGGGCCTGAAGATCCAGAACTGCCTTTGGGAGCATTGCCTGTGCTCGTGCTGGTTGTGCTGCTGGTGCTGGCTGGAGTGGGCGTGGCGTTGCCCCGTCCACTGCCAACCCGGCCCATCGACACAGCCCCTGTGGCAAGGGCACCCACTGCGGCTCCTCCTGCTGCCCCACTGCCGGCGGCAACGGCTCCCACCATCGGCGTGACGAACCGCATCAGGGCTGGAAGGGCGCACAGGGCAACGATCATCAACGTGAACCCCGTGATGGAGCCGATCAGAGCATCCTTCCCGCTGGTCTTGCTCATCAACAGGAACGCGACCGAATACACGATGGCGGCAGCCGGCTTGTAAAGGATGAAGGCGATGGTCCAGCCAACTGCCTTCTGGAACCACTGCCTGCCCATCTCGGTATTCGTGAAGGCGGCCGTCGTGGGCAGGATGCCGGCCAGGATTACCAACATGCCGCTGCGGACCACCATGAGAACGATCTGAACCAAGGAAGCAATCAATCCGACCAAGCCCAGGACGATAAGAATGAAGACCGCATCGCTTGTGTGGATAGCCGCGATTTTCTGGAACGCGTCGGCAAAGCCCTTGCCGTCAGTGGATCGTTCGATAATGGCACTGGCGAAGGCATCGGCGGCAACTACCAGAATCGAGATCGTGCCAAGGCCTATGGCCGATACCAAAGTAAGCGTGAGCAGGGAACGGAGCAGATCCTGGAGCGGCGCCCCGCGCTGCTCCCAGATCATCCGGATGCCTCCGATGATGACGGCGAGGACTGCCAGGGCCAGTGTCCAAGGCATCAACTCGCTGTTTACAGCGGATACGACCGGACTGGCCGTTGCCCCATCCTCGCTGGTGAGGTTCACAGTCGGCATGGACACCCAGAAGGTAGACAGAGTTGTCACCATCTGGCTCATTCCCTCCATGATGGACTTCGCTAAGTTGCCGATTGCATCGTTGGCTATGTCTTCAAGGGCGTTGCCAAAGCCACAACCTAGGTCTGCCCAACTGCATTCAGCCATGTCAGACTCCCGACCAGAGGATGAAGCCGGTAAGGTCCCTAACCTGGGAGATATGGCCGAAGGTGGCTCCGTCGTCCGAGGGTTTGACCTTCCAATCTCCGTCCAGCCAGCGCATGGAGAACGTTGTGCGGCCCAAGGCTCCCGTGTCCGTAGCAAAGGCGAGATCGACGGAGGCTTCCGACGGTGTGTAGGACTTGAGCAGGAAGCCCTTCACCTGAATCGTTGTGCTGCTGCCACTGGATGAGGTGCTGCTGGCCGTCTCCTTCAGCGCGGCGTCTCTACCGGCTCCCGGGACGAGAAGCTTGTCGGCTACCTGCTTGAGAATGTCGGGTTTCCCTGAGGATCCAAGAGCAGCGACGTTCATAGCCGCGTAGAGGGACCCCGTGGGTGAATGTGCGAAGCATGAGCGGAAGCCGTTCGTATCGGTTATGCCCGGTCCAACTTCCGGGTCGGTGGGGGTCGCCATCTTGCCTACCAACTCCCACTTTGAGGTGGGCGCTGTACCCAGTGAGGTCTCCGAGGAAGACGGTAGCCCGCAAATGCTCTTGCCTCCGTTGCTCGAAGAGCTGGGGCTGGCGGTGGCTGTGCCGCTTGAAGTCGGTGCGGGCTCAGCGTTGCTTTGTCCTTTAGGGAGCAAGAAGATGACAATCCCTGCCGCAACCAGTGCGACCACCAGCGCCGCCGCGATGATGAAGCCGGGTCTGGTGAACGGATTGCTTTCGGTGGTGCTCTCTGTTGACTGGCTCATACGGAACCTCCGGTTGATGGTGGTGGCTTAGACGAAGGCGCGGACGATGCCTGCGGAGCCGGTGATGATGATGCAGCCCATGAGGACCCAGCCGAGCTTGCCGATCGCCTGTGCGCCTTCACCGCGCTGGAGCTGGATGACCATGCCGATGCCGACGATGATGACGCCCAGGACGCCGAGGACCAGGCCGATGCCGGAGGCCCAGTTCAGGATGGTCAGCAGGCCGCCGGCCTGTGCCGGGACGACGGGGGTGGGGTTGGGAATGACGCTGGTGGAGAGTGCAGTGAACGTGTTCATGGTGAGACCTTTCAGGGGTTGGTTGCCGTGGCCAGGGCGGCCACATCGGTAATGAAGCGTTGGTATCCGCGCATGGCTGGCCGCGCTGTCGTGTCGGTGTGCCGCCATGCGTCCACCCAGGGCAGAGTCCAGAATCGCGGTGCCCCGCCGCCTACGAGGACGGCGAAGTCCCGGAGTGCTTTGGGTGTCTTTCCCGGGGCGTCTGCCAGGACGGCAAGTCCAAGCAAGTCGATCTCCGGGGCTGCCCCTGACGCCCACTGCGTGAGCGCGTTCCTGGCAGTTGTCAGGCCCCGCATGTCTGCCCGGCAGACCAGCAGCACCCGCGGCTTTCCGCCGCTGGGGAGAACCGGCCAGCAATGATCCGTGGAACGGGCAGATTCGATGAGGTCAGCGATCCGGCTTTCACCCGCTCCCCCATGGGTCCCAACAACCCATAGACGGGCTGTGCCGACCATGCTGCGGGACGCCAGCCGGTCTGCCGCGTCTGGCTCGACCATGCCCCGCAGCGGCGCGCTGATAGCCGCCGCCGGCGGAACAGCCACAGCCAGTGTTTCCTCTGCCGGTTCATCCGCTGTGGGGCGGGTAATCCAGGGGTTCAGGGTCTGTTGCACGGTTCCTCCTTCCAACTCGTACGTTCCGTGGGCCGGCTCTAGAAGCCGCTGGCGACGGCAGCCGCCGCCGCGAGCCATGCCCGCTGGGTCGCGGGCTGAAGCGCTTCGTAGCGGATAGGGCCGTTGACCAGGGCGGGATCGTATGGGATACGGACGACCGCGCGGACGAACGGCTCGAAGCCGTCCGCGATCCGCTGTGCCTCGGCTTTTGCGCGCTTCAGGGCGTCTCCGGTCATGCTGCGCTTGGCGTCGGTGGATTCGGAGACGATCACGACCGCGTTGCGTGCCAGCTCGGCGTCATGGCCAGCACGGGATTCGAGGGTCTGCAGCGTCAGCCGCGCGGCTTCTGCACGGTCCTCAATGGCGGTGACCGGGACGACGAGCTGGTTGGTGTGGTCGATCATCCGCCGCCAATTCGCTGCACGGGCGGTGTTGCCGGAGTCCACGATGACCAGCCGGTAGTAGCGGGTAAGGACCTGGTGGGCGATGTCCACTTCCTCTGCAGTGACTTCGTGGTCGCCTTCTTCGTTTTCATCCGAGCGCAGCACATCGAACTTGTCGGCGGTCTGGTGGTGGACGAACTTGGCGATCTCGGCCGCGTTCGTGGACGGGGACAGCAGCTCCGTGGAGGAATCGATCAGGTCCAGGACGCTGCGGTCGTGCGCACCTTTCTCGGTCCGCCATCCCAGAGTGCCCTGGGATTCGTTGTTGTCCCACGCCACCGTTGCCGCGCCGCTGTAGCGGGCAAGGATCGCCGAAAGCATCACAACGGTGGGGGTCTTGTTGGACCCGCCCTTGCGGTTGACCACGGCGATGGTCCGCGGGCCCGGCCAGTGCTGGCTGACGATGCGGATGTCCTCCCGCTCGGACAGCTCCTCCTCCGAGGGGTCCATTCGAAAGCCCAGCCGGGTCAGGGCCCCGCGCCAGCCCTGCGTGGCCGGCTCCAGCACCGGGGCGCTGACCAGGAAGGAGGTCTCCTTCAAACTACGTCGGGTGACCGGAGCGTCAGCTGCAACAGCCTGCTCGGGTGCCACGGAGATCGGAGCAACGTCCTCAACCAAGGCGGTCTCCGCGGCAAGGGGCGGCCACGGCTGACGGTCCGCCACCGGCCGGGCAGCTTCCTTTGGCGCAGGCGTTGGCGCTGGAGTGGTGTCGGTGGATTCGACTGCGGCCGCAGCGCGCGTGCTGGCGGGTCCGCTCGTGCGGCGGCGAACAGGGCGGGTTTCGTACGAGACGGATTCGACGTTACCGCCCGGGTGGACGAACAGTTCACCGTGGCCTTCGGGATCCTCAATGCGGACCCGGACGGGGCGCTGCAGCGTCCTGGCTTCTGCCACGACAAGGGCCAGAGCGTTGTCGCGCAGATCCTGCAGCGTCTCCCCTGCCGGGACGACGCGGGAATTTCCTGCGACGACGACCTCGGCGGTGCCGTTGCCGCTGATGATGGCCTTGATGTTCGGGAAGGCCAGGACCTCTGTCGGTGTAGTGCTCATGAAACCTGATTCCTTACGTTGACGGTGTTGGCAAAGTGCGGGCGCTTACGAGGCGGGCGGCGTGAGTCGGTTGACCTTCCAGGGGGCCTGCGGGCCGGTGCGAAGCAGCTGCACGGCGTACGTCCCGGCATCGGTAGGCACAGCTGCAAGAACGCCGTAGCCGTTAGTGTCATCGACTGTCAGCGTCACGGGGCCGGTGACCCTGGTGGCGGGAACGTTGGCGGGGTCGACGGCGGAGTAGTCGGCGGTGGCCTGAGGTGTGAGCCAGCGGGCGAGGTCGTTGGCCCACTGCTTGTCCTCCAGGCCCGGGCGGGCGAAGTCCGTCATGGCCTTTCGGGCCGTGTCTACTGCGGCGTCCTTGCTGGCCTGGTCCCAGCTGATGCCGATGGTGGCCGGGACGGTGCCGTCGGGGGCCTGCGGGCCGCTGCCCGCGCTCAGGGAGACCGGTGCAGAAGCTGTGGCGACCGCGCTGGTCGCCGGGGCCGTTATGGTGTTCGCTGCAGGTGCGCAAGCCGCGCACAGCAGGACCACCGCGGTCAGTGCCAGGGATTTTTTCACTTCTTCCCTTCTTGGATGGGCAGGTACAGAAAGGCTGACGGGACCGTGTTGCTCACGGTGCGGGTGTAGTAGTTGTGGTCATCCGGCGGCGGGTTGCCGTTGTAGCCCTCCTCGACGTAGGTCCCGTTGTCCTTGACTTCCTTGACCACGGCGACGTGCCCGAAGGTCGGGTCCGCTCCCCCGGCACCGGGCGCGTACCAAACGACCGCCCCAACCAGGGGAATGTTGCCGGTGGCCCAGCCCTTGGCGTCCCAGCCGGCCTTCCACGTCAGCGCCGAGCCAAGGCCCTGTCCGTCGGGGCGGAAGGTGCCATTGAGGAACTTGAACGGTGCACTCGTGGACCCCATCTGCTGATTCACCCGCCACAGGGCAAAATCCACGCATTCGCGGTAGAACATGCCCAGCGGCGACGCCACCGCTGCTCCCGCTCCGGCCTGCATCCACGTGGGTGAGTTCTTCCACGGGTAGTCATCCCCGGCGCCCGACTGTCCTGGAATGGCGCAGCCGCCGCCTTCCAGCGAGAACTTGCCGGTAGAGAGTGCCTGGACGAGTTTCACGGCCTCGGGCCAGTACTTCTGGTAGTGGTAGGGGTCCGCGTTCCGCTGGACCTTGTTGCCGGCAATGGTGGGCTCCAGCAGTTCCCATCCGGCTACCTTCTGCAGCGCCTTGATGAAGTTGGTCGCGCTGATGGTTGGGTCCATACGATCCGAGTACGAGCCCCAGGCACCGTTCCCACGCTGCTGGAACAAACCACGGGAATCCGGCCCGGCGGCGTCGCCACGGTCCAGAACACGCATTCCAGATTCTCCTAGGGCGACCATGACGCTGATCATCTGGCCCTTCGCGGGCAGATTCAGCGCGTTGCCAGCACCCAGGATCGCCGCAGCGTTCTTCAACTGCTCTTGGGAGTAACCATCGACCTTGGTATTGGCATCAACCGACACCGAAACTGCCGGGCCGCAGTCGGCTGCGGCAGGCTTGGCCGGAGTGAGGAGCAACAGGATCGAGAAGACCGGGCCAAGGACGAGCGTAGGAACGATGACGGCTGCTCCGACCGTGGCGGTGTTTCGCTGCACCAGCCTGTCCCCCGTCCCCTAAGAAAGTGGGACGTCGATCCGTGTCCCGAAAGCTTTATGCACCAAATTTACCACGTTATGGTGCATGTGCACTGTAACCGAAAAGATGTAATGCGCTAGCACCCACGCAGTCTCGATGCAAGTCACGAGTCGCGTACAAGTTCTTGCCCGGAGGACGTGAAATCGGTGCGCGTTAGAATGGTGCGAGGTACAACGTCACGCTAGGGAGCTATGTCCGAAGAAGAAGTGGCTCCCTCGGAGCTGCGATACCTGTTTCTCGCCCTCTCAAAGGAGTGGGAGCGGTCGATTTTGGAGCACGCCGAGGCTCGTGATCTGACCAGCGCACAGGTAGAGATACTTCTGGTGCTCAACGAATCCGGCCCTTACTCCATGCAGGACTTGGGCCAGATGCTGCTCCTTAACCGAGACCCTTTTAGGTCAGTCGATTCATTAGTCGCCAAGGGTTTGGTTGAGCGTGGATCGGGTGAAGATAAGCGGAAGGTGCTGTGGTCGCTTACGGCCGCCGGCGCCGAAGCCGCGGCAGACATCGTCGCGGCGGATCTGTCCCTTCTGCAGAATTTCGTAGGAGACCTCCCTACGGAGAGCACGGCCAAATTGGTAAACCTGCTCCGCTCACTCCAGGGAAAGGTGCCCACCTTGGGAGTGCTGGAACAACGTTTCTCTGCGCAGCAGAGCCCCATGCATGAGGTTCTCGCTGCAGCATCCTCTACTGACCTTCAGGTCAATCGTTCTCCTATTGTCGCTTCGCGCCTCCGCCAAACCCTCGAGTTGAAAAACGCAGGAGAGGCCAGTGCCGCCTTTGCTAAATACAGCCCGCAGCTCGCCGAACGGGGCATCGAACTGCCGTTCCGGAACTGGGTTAGGCTCCTCGAAAATGGTGGTCCTGTAAGCCGTCACGTGCTCGGTGAGCTTTCGGATGTTCTGACTGGTAATCGTGACTATTTGTCCACTGATGACGAGAATGTGCTGAAGGACGTGGAGAACCATATGCGGGCTGAGAATGCCTTGCTTTGGGCCGGCGTTACGGGTTTTGGGGGACGAGGTGCTTTGGACGCCGGCGCATTGCAGGCACTTGCCGAACTAGTCCAAAAAAGACTGAACGATGGTGCTTGAGCGAAGCTACGAGGGCATTCCAGTGCCCCTTTCCCGCAAGTCCAGGGCGCTGACGAGTCGGGCTTTGTCGGAACTTCAGCTGGAACCGGGAATGCTTGCCCAGGACGTGGTCGATGCCGTTGCTACCGTCCTAGGAAAACCTATCTTTCTTGAGCAGACCGTAGACGAGAGGTTTAAGAAGACCACCGGAAGCTTCGCGCTGACTCCGAATTTTGCGCTCATTGTCTTCCGTGGAATCGACCCTCAGGCCTACCAGATGCACAGCCTCTTCCACGAGCTGGGTCACCTCCTTTGCCGGCATAGAGAGTGCAGCCGGCCCGGTACGCAGCTCGAGACAGAGGCCCTGGAGTTAGTGCTCTGGAGCGAAGCGGAACGAGAAGCAGAGTTCCTCGCTTTCAAAATCGCCTCTCTTATCAGCCGTAAGTCCCGGAGCATTCAGGCCTTCGGATGATGAGGGAACTCGCCACTCTCATGCTCTACTTGACCGGACTGATTCTCGTGCTCCGGGCGCCATACGCGTTAGGCGTCAGAGCATCCCGTCCTGGATGGCTTGCAGGTACATGTGGACTGATCGCCATAATTTGTCTGGGCTTCGTTGTTCCCGTCCCGACGCTTGATGCGGCCATGGGATCAATGGGCTACTGGAACCTGCTGGGGGCAACGTCTACGACGTCGGCCTTCCACTTCATGTATCGAGCGATTCTCATCCACACGTCCAAGGATTCGCCACCCTACTATCGCAGGGTTCTTGGGCTTGGCATCATCACCTACTCCGCCGCGTTCACCATGATCGCAGGCGAGCAGAACCGGTTCACCTCCGTAGAGGCGTTCATCGCAGCGCTCATAAGGCAGCCGTGGACGGCCCTCTACCTGTCCGTATACCTATCGCTTGTGGCAATCATTGCTGCTCTTTCGCTCGCTGCAATTCTGAGCTCTGCCAATCGATCGAAGATCTTCGTAGCTGGTTTTTCTCTGGTAGTACTGGGGAACGCTGTAGACGTCGTCCTGCTCTGGATGCAGCATTTCAATGTTGTCAGCATGGCACTCTCGACCCTGCTGTATTCGGTGTACGTGAGCGCCTTCTTCTCGGGCGCAATCCTGCTCTGCGTGGGCTTTCTAAGGGGCTCTGTGCGGTCCCTCCGTGAATTCTGCACATTCCTTGCTTACGCGCTGCGTCTCCGCCGGATCCTGGGACGAGCCGGTCAGGACAAACGTCCGCTCCTGGACGTGGCGAGACAGCCAAAAATTGCCTGCTACCAGATGCTCATCCACGTGCGGGACCTAGTGACACTCAAAGGCTTTGCACTGAACACCCCTGAGGTAAGCCTGACCCACAAGGCCGACGCACTTCTAATTGACTCCCCGATCAAGTCTTCGACGTAAGGATCTTTGTACATGACTCCCAACCCTTGGCTGGTCTCTGCGGCATCCCTCGCCGCCCTTCTGCTTCCGATCGCCGCAACGGCAGCGCTTGGAAAAAAGATGACGGCGTGGAAAGACCCGAAAGTAGTAGACCTACGGATATCGGGAGATCGCACCACCGTCGTGTTGAACGCAGATTCAAAAACGCTAGCGCCGGGCACCTATGGGATCGTCATGCCAAACACGCACCTCGTCGTCGGCGAGGTTTTGCGGCATGATGCAGGCACTCATGAGGTAACTAGGGAAATATTGCGCTGGACTGGCACCCTGGATGCCGGAGCTGCTCGCGGAAGTTGGACCGGCCAGGCATTCTCATCCCCCGAGGAACTGCACCTCGACTTTGAAGAAGTGCAGCTCGTTCCGCAGGGACTCCCCGCGTGGGTTTTCCATCCTGCCAACCCATCGCCTGACGCATGGGCTATACACGTCCACGGCCTGCGTTCATCCCGCCAATCCATGCTTCGGAGCGTAGAGTCCGCCACGCGGCTGGGCCTAACCTCGATTGTCCCGTCCTACTACGGAGACGCAGAGAACCACGCCCAGGGCCAGGTGAGCCACTACGGTCACATGGAGGCGGAAGACGTGGAAAAGGCACTCACCTACGCGGTGGAACGTGGGGCAAAAGCGGTCTATCTTTTTGGCTGGTCAATGGGAGCAACCATCTCGTTACTACTTTCAGAAACGTCCGCCAACCGGCAGGTCATAGCCGGATTGGTGCTGGTATCGCCGGGCCCGAACACAGAAGCTGTCATTTCCGAAAATGCCCAGACCGCAGGCCTCCCCCGGGCCGTCGCAAAGGTGGTGCCACGCATACTTTCAACACCCGCCGTTAGCCGGCTCGCCTCCCTGAACAAGCCGGTTAACTTCGAGACGCTCGACTGGACCAACCCCGTTGGCCGACTGCGCGTACCTGCCCTGGTACTCCACTCGCCAGGCGATACAGAGGTCCCCTTCGAGCTATCGGCCCAATTCGCCAAGAGCAACCCTGAAACCGTCACGCTCGTAGAATTTCCGCCAGTCCCCCACCAATGCGAGTGGAACTCAGCTCCGGCACGCTTCGAAAAGGAAATCGCCACGTGGATTAAGGATCGCGAGGCTCAGCGCGCCGAGAGATTTTGAGAAGCAATCATGGGGTGCAAGCGCACCCAACGAATGCCAATAAGGTGCAGATGCACTACTATTGAGAACATGCTGCACTCCGTCGATCCAAGCCCGAATCCAGCTACGGGCCTTACAGGGTCTTTTCCACTTCAACACGCCGAGGCTGTTTCTGTTTCAATGCCGGAAGGTAGAAGTCGCCGGTGGTAGGTTCAGTTTCAGAGGAGCTGGAAGGTCCAGCATTTCGCTCCTTTAGGGCCGCTGAGTACTTGGCTCGACCACTCTATTGAAGTAAAGGCAGCCAAGGCTGCCGTAGTTCAAAGGACAGGGATGATGGCTCCAACTACTCGTACGGGCAGGCGCTCCAAAGGCGATCGCAAATTCGTCGGTTTCCGCATCGCTACTCCTAAGGCGGATGCAATGGAGGAAATTGCAAAAGCGGAGGGGTACCAGTACGTCAGCGACTGGCTGTCCGACGTGGTTGAGGAGCGCCTTGCCAACACCAGGCTTCACGCAATCCACCAGCAGGACGAGCTGCCACTCGGCCGCTTAGCCTCTTAAAAGTTGAAGGCCCGCACGAGGCGGGCCTTCGAAGCTTCTGATTCACGAACTGGGATGCTTGCCGGCGAACAGTCCGCGAATCGTTTGGAAGTCCTTTACAGGGCTTCATTTGTGTAACAAAACCGATCCGCCAAGATCGGCCCTTTTCATTGCCTGTCAGCAACTCTCCCCGAAAGGATTGTTCTCATCGTACATGGACTCCCATGTGCGTCGCCAGCCATACCTTTTTCTGGCGTGTCGCGCAACCTCTCCACGTCATGCTCGCCCGCTGAAGCTTGGGCCGCCCTTGCACCTGTTCTCGCAGGTCAGCCGCGCGTTCGCCTTTCCAAGGACGCTGGCAAGTCGTATCCGCAAAAACATGAACGGAACCTCACCGAGGCACTTCCTTCTGTTCCTGCTGCGGTACGGATCTTTGGTAAGGACGGCACCTGCGCTGCCATTTTCCTTGACTTCGACTCCTCCGTAGCCGGGCAGGACTGGGTCCAGGCCGAGGTCCGGGCCGTCCAGACCTGGTTGCACTCGGTGGGTGCCCGCTGGATTGAGGACTACTCCCCCAACGGCGGCCGCCACGTCTACGTCCCGCTGGCGCAGCGGGTCACTTTCTCTGAAGCCCGTGATCTTGTCGAGGCGCTGGGCACCCGGTACCGGACCCTGGACAAGACCCCGCACCAGAACCTGCTCCACGGCTGCATGCGAACCCCCGGTTCACCGCATAAGCGCGGTGGCCACCAGCAGCTGGCGATGAGCCTGTCCATGGCCTACGACATCGCCCGGCGTCCCAACAGCCCAGCGGTCTGGGCTGCAATGATCGAGGACCTGGCCGCCGAGATCAAAGCCGTCAGGGCACTCCGTCAGGAGGAAACCTTCACCACGGCAAACATAGACGCGTCCGTTGTCGACCGACCCGTCGGCCGGATGTCCCGTGCGATGCAGGTGCTCGCCCAGACCGGACTGTACGACACTAACCGCTACGCCTCAGACTCCGATGCCCGCCAGGCGGTCATCGTTGCTGCCGCAGCCGCCGGCCTCGAGCTCGTCGACGTTGAACGCCGCATGCTCCAGGGAACCTGGCCGGGCCTGGCCTCCTTCTACGCCCGGTACGCGGCCCGCCACCGGCTGCCGTCCCTGCGGCGGGACTGGATGAGCGCCGTCAATTACCTCAGCAAAAACAAGGCCAACGAGGACGGGAAGAACAATGTCCGCAGATCCCCCACAAGCCAGCCAAATACACAGGCGGCAGGGATAAAGGCTCCTGCTCAGATTTCTAATCCCGATGCAGAGCATCGGTTCATCCGGACCTGGCGCAATGCACTCAGAATCAGGGAAGTGAGTTACCAGCAATCTAGAACGGGCATGGCGAGGAGGATGGTGCTGCGGGCTTTGGGAGAGGCAGCGCATATGACGGCTTCCCGGTTCATAGAATTCGGTGTCAGGTCCATCGCCGTGGCTACGGGCCTTGACCACACCACCGTCGGGCTCCATTTGAGGGAATTGCGCGGTGAGAAGGATCCCCTGGTCACCCTCGTTGAAAAAGCGCGGGGAACCAAGGGCGATCTCTACATGCTCACCGTCCCCGAACAGCTGAAGAACGCGGCCGAGGACGCCACCTGGCAGAAAGGGAAGATCCACGCGCTCCGGCCGGTGTTCAGGGAATTGGGTATGCCGGCAGCGTTCGTTTACGAAGCCCTGGAACACTCTCCAGGCCTGTCCAGCACCGACATCGTCGCGGCCACCAGACTTTCCCGCTCCGCGGTCCACGAAGCACTCGAAGTCCTCGCTGGCTGGAACCTGGTCGCCCGTGACGCCGGCCGCGCCTGGTCGGTGGTTCCGGGTACCTCCCTCAAGCAGCTGGCCGAACACTTTGGCGTTCTGGAAGCCGTTGCGAACCAGATTCAGCGCTACCGCAACGAGCGGATCATTTGGCGTGAATGGCTGGCTAAGAACGTCAACACTGTCGCTGAACTCCTCTCCCCCGACGATGACTATCCATGGGAGATGTTCGAGGGGCCGCCCGAGGCTTGGTCACTCTCCGACATAGCGTTCCGTCGCGCGTGAAACTGGCAGTATGCCCAGCCCTGATTCGTGAGCGTGCGCCTACCAGGGTTTTGATTTGATGATCGTTTCCTAAGGCCCAACACAGGATTCAGTCGCGGCGCGCCTCCCGGGATAGGGCTGACTGGTCCGGAATCATAGACCTAAAGAAGGTCCGTAATGGGCCTTGAAGCTCAAGTTCGGCAGTGGAGCGCTCTGGTCCCAGAGTGGTACCACACTGACACCACACTAGGACGGTATCCCAAGTGATCATTCTGGTCGCGCATCAGAAAGGCGGGGTTGGCAAGTCCACCATCGCCGTGAATTTAGCCGTAGAGTTCGCCTCCAAGGGTAAGAGCGTCATCATCGTCGAGGCTGATCCGACCGTGAAGACGTCCAGCACCTGGGCCAAGGACCGTGAAGACGGTGGGTACTCCCCCATCACAACGGTTCGCCAGACTGGCAACCTCCGCGGGACGCTACTTGACTTGGCCGACAAGTATGACGTGGTGATCGTCGATGCGCCGGGTAAGGATTCCTCGGAGATGAGGACAGCCATGACAGCCGCCGATCTCATGCTCGTGCCGATTCCTCCGAGTCAGCCCGACCTCGACACGACCGAGAGCCTGGTCGTCACCATCAATCAGGCACGGGATTTCAATCCTGACCTGAAGGCGCTTGCCGTCCTCAACCGGGTGCCCACGAACGTGTTCTCCGACGCCGATTCCGAGGCACGCACTTACCTAGCCGATTTCCCCGAGCTACGCATAGCCCACACCAAGCTGCACGACCGCAAGGTTTATCAGACCAGCGTCTCGGAAGGGCTGGGTGTCGTCGAGATGAAGGATTCAAAGGCTAAACGTGAGATCCAGCTTCTGACGGAGGAGGTCATGGCATGGTGAGGCAGCGCGGTCGCACAGATCCGCAAACCGAGAAGCAGATCGAGGCCTTTGCAGCTCAAGCGGAACAGCCCCTTGCCCCTGTAACGGCACTTCCCCAGCCGGTCGAGCCCTCGATGTCCAAAGTTGACAAGTCCGGCAGGTCGAGGACGCCGGCGGCTCCGCAACCGGCTGAGTCCGCTTCCGCCAGGGCCCGCATCCTTGCTCCTGCTATGGAAGCCTGGAAACAGCGGAACCGCGAGCCCAAGACCGGCGGTATCAACTTCCGTGCCAGCACTTCCCAGCTGGAGCTGCTGCGAACTGCGGCACTCGTCGAGGAGATCAGCCAGCAAAAGATCTTGGAGCGCCTCGTCTGGCCCGTCCTCGAGGAGAGGTACGGTTCGGGCCTTTCCGAATAGCCCTCTCCTCACTCCCCTACGTGTCTCTGCGGGCGGCAATCAACCTTTGGTTGGGTGCCGTCCGCAGTAGTCTCCAGGCCTTGCCACTCCCCTGCCCTGCCTAACTTTGTTTGCCCTACCAATGCGGTACTCGTGCGGTACTGGTCTGGTATATCTTTCGGTGTTGGCCTGCGGATGCGTGCTGTTAATGCGCAGTGGTGCCCGGTACTAGCGCCGGCGTGGGGCAGTTCCTGGTATGCCCGTGGTTTCGGCCTTCTCCATACTAGTGTGGTACCGGCCTGATACTAGTGTGGTCCTTGGTCCGGGGGAAACCAGTCGCTGTTCCTCTCGCAGCTTCAGTACGGGCCGGCTCGGCGGGCCGGCCCGTACTAGTGTGATACCGGTGTGGTACGGCTGCGTTGGCACCACACTGGCGTGGTGCCAGTGTGGTACTGGTGTCGCGTTGAGCTGTGCCGCGGGTTTTGGGATGGGGGGCGGACCGAGACCTAAAACAGTGTGGTACCAGTACGGTACTGGTGTGGCTAGGCAAGCGCGCGCCTGGCTTCCCGTTTCTCTCGTGGCTGTGCGGGCTTTGGCCGCAGGCTGGCGCCGTACCGGTGTGGCCTTGGTGTGGTACCAGTACGGTACTGGTGTGGCCCGCAGGGGCGCGCCTGGCTTCCCGTTCCTCTCGTGGCTGTGCGGGCTTTGGCCGCGGGCTGGCGCCGTGGCGTGGCGTTGGTGTGGTACAAGTGTGGTACTGCCGGGCGCGTTGAGCTGACGGCGCCGGTCTTGGGATGCGCGGGGCCGGGACCTACCAGTGT
>NZ_JAUSRE010000028.1 GCF_030811655.1 Pseudarthrobacter enclensis
GGTCATGGCATCGATGGTGGCGCCGGCGTTGGCGGCCAGGACGGCGGCCTTGACCTTGTCCGCGGTGTCCCCGGTGAGGGCTGTTTCGTTTCCATCGTGTCCATGGCCGCCACGGCCACCGCCAGGGCCGCCGGTTTCGGTGGCGGTGATGGTGAAGTTGGTGTCGAGCTTGACGGTGGCGTGGGTGTTGTCGGATTTGGTGATGTGGGCTTCGTAGGCGGCGGAGCCGTCGTCTTCGGTGGTCATGGCATCGATGGTGGCGCCGGCGTTGGCGGCCAGGACGGCGGCCTTGACCTTGTCCGCGGTGTCCCCGGTGAGGGCTGTTTCGTTTCCATGGGCGGCACCGGCTTGGGCGGTGCTGGAGGGGCTGGGCGCCGTGGTGGCAGCGTTGGCCGGCAGTGCGGCTGCAGTGAGGGCGCCGCCTCCGATCAGTGCACCGACAAGGCTGGCCCCTGCCGCGATTCTCCGGACGTTCTTCATCAGTTTTCTCCTTGTTGATGCCACTCCGTATTTCGAAGTTGTTCCAATCCTGCGGGGGCGCGCTGTCCAGGTCCTTTCCCTCTCCTGTGGGCGAACTGTGAGATCCCCGGGGGCTCCTGCAGAACATTTGAAAACAACGAGTGCTGCTCGGCCGGATAGATTCAATGCCACCGCCGACACTCTAGGCAAACGCCGACCACCCATTCGACAGCGGGAATCCCCCGTCGATCTAAAAGAGCCGATACTGGAGATTCCGTAAAGGCCGCTTAGCGACTCGACGAGCCTTTGCCCCTGCCCGACTGCGCGGACTTACTCCGCGGGGGCGGCCCCGAGGGCCGCGGCGTGGCCGCTGATGGTGCGGGCCAGGTCGATGTCGCGGATGGTGATCCCGCCGACATCGTGGCTTGACAGCGTGACGCCTGCTTCGGGTAGGTGAGCGTGAGGTTGGGGTGGTGGTTGGCTTCCTCGGCGGAGGCGCCGATGCGGTTCACGAGCTCCAGTCCGGTGGAGATCTTCCGGGTCCTGAAGGTGGCGGTGAGGGTCTCGCCGGTCAGACGCCAGCCGATGAGCCCGGCTTCAGCGAGCTCGGCGGCGGACAGCTTCCGCTGGGGGATCAGTCATAGTGCCATCATGGCTCCCGAGGGCAGCCGTGGGTCAGCCCTGGAAGGCGCCATGCCTCCCAACGGGATGGCAGGCACCGGTGGCTGCGGGTAAAACTCCGCACTGCGCGGGGCTAACGCTGTCACGCACTGACGAGTGCGGGAAAGGCCCAGCCACGATGTCCGGTGCGTGTCCTTGTATTAGCTCCCCCAGGCCCAATTTACGGAGCCGATGGCGTATTTACCGTCAATTAGCGACTGAGAGTTGGTCGGATGGCGGTGTCCTCGGATGTGGTCGTGTTTGGCTTGGCGGCCTTGGCATCCTGACATCGCTCTGGTCTTTGAGTCAGTTCGTCTTTCTGGTAGCGGAGTAGTTGCTGGCTGGAGGGACTGGAGTGCAACTTGGGGGACGGGGTCGGGGTTCGGAAACTTCGTCCGGCCGAGGTAGCAGTCACCTTGCGGGGAAGTTTCCGGTTCCCGGGGCCGGCGCGGAAGCGCTATGGTTGCGCGGAGGACCCGGCAAGCTATCATCGTGCCGTTCAAAATGACTACACTGCCGTCCGAGTGGAATCTTTGCTTTGGCTACCGTTTTCGGAGGTACGGTGCGGCGATGATCGGGGCGCGTGAATTCGCCCAGAAGACGACCTATCGAGGTCGAGAAATTGGCCCCAAAGGAGGGTGTGGACAATATCCACACTTTTCGTATCGGAGTGCCTCGTAACGCCCGCGTACTGCTCCGGACCACGCGTGTTTTCGCGAATTTTCCAGTGTTTGCAAGGCCGGGAATGCCGTTCGAGTCCCACCTCAGGCACAAAGTATTCCCTCGTCAGGGGCAATTTTGCTTTGACGTGTTGATAAAGCTTGTGGTCGCGTCGGTCTGACGGGTTGGGTCGCGGGCTGTGGCCTGGCTGCCGCGGCGGCCTGTTCAGGTGTGTGGGGTGGCGGGTTCAAGTCCCTGGCTGGTGGGCCTTCCGCCTGCTCTGGTGGGGTTGTGCAGTTCCTCGTTTCCGTTCTGTGTGGGTGGCCTGGGTGGCCTGCACCTGTTCATGGGCAGGGGGAGCGGGAACGACATGACGTTGCCGATTTTCGTTGGACAAGTTGTTGAGAAGCTGCTTTTGTCCCGTCATAGAGGGTGTGTACTGTCCACACTTTCGCAATCTTAATTGGCGTGGTCGTGGGGCCGTGTTCACTGTCACTTCTGGGCACATGGGTTCCGAGCGCCAGTGTCAGAACAGGGAGATATCAAGCTCCCTCGGACAGACTTCACGCCACGGTCTGAAGTCAGATTTGGGTGTACCTCTGGCTTACGCACTTCCCCCCCCCGGACGCAGAGGGCCCTATGCCAGGCGGGCATTACGGGCGGAACGTGAAGACCTCTTAGTCGTTGGCTGTGTGTAGTAGCCACCAAGACTAAGAGGTCTTCACTATTCACGATGTAACGAACATCCTGACCCGTACAGCTGGTTGGCGATCAGGTTGCGGGCGTTTACCCGTCACATCTGCATTCCAGGCTAACCAGCGAGGCCGTGGGTAGCTGTAGCTGTGCCCGGGGACACGGTCGCGGCCGTGAGGACGGCCGTCTCCCGCTCGCTCTGCTGCACCTCGTCGAGTTCCTTGAGCGTGTACTTTTTGGTTTCCTTGGCGGTGAGGGCTGAGATTCCTGCCAGGACCATGAACCCGAGCGCGACCATGGACGGGCCAACCCAATCTTTCAAATCGGGGCCAGCGAGTGCTGTCGAGAGAACGGGGCCGATGACGCCCGAGATGGCGAAGCCGATCTGGGTGCCAAGGGCGAGTCCGGAGACGCGCAGCCGGCCGGGGAACATCTCTGCAAAGAACGAAGGCCAGGACGCGTTCACCATGGAGTAGAAGAGGGAGTAGTTGATGATGCCAAACAGGAAGATCAGCGACCAGTTGCCGGTCGTGATTGACCACAGGTAGGGCACCATGGTGATGCCTACGCCGCCCGTTGCGATGAGGAACATCGTTTTGCGGCCGATCTTGTCCACAAGGAATCCTGCCAGGGGCGTGATTCCGAGGGCGATCACTGCCGAGACTGTGGTCGTCAGGAGCATGGTTGGCTTATCCAGCTTGTACCCGGCGGTCCCGAATGCTACCGAGAAGGTCTGCATCATGTAGCTGGTGCCCGCGATGAGCGCACAGAATACGATCCGCAGCACCGCGCGCCAGTGGAAGCGCAGAAGGTGCCTGAGGGGGGCGACGTTCACCTTGGCGGCCTGGACCTTTACGAACTCGGGCGGCTCCTGGATGTGGCGGCGGATCAGGTAAGCAGCGACGACCACGACGGCGGAGGCCCAGAACGGAAGCCGCCAGCCCCAGGACAGCAACTGCTCCGAGGGCATGGCTGCAATCGGGATGAAGACCAGCAGGGTGAGCAGCGTGCCGGAGGAGGAGCCCAGCGTGGTGAAGCTGGCAAGGAACCCTCGTCGGCCCTCGGAAGCATGCTCCAGGCTCATGGTGATGGCGCTGGGCTGTTCGCCGGAAAGGCACAGTCCTTGGATGACGCGGATCAGCACGAGCAGGATCGGAGCAAGAGGACCGATCTGGGCGTACGTGGGCAGGCAGCCGATCAGGAAGGTGCAGCCGCCGATGCCGAACAGTGTGATCATCATGACGAATTTGCGGCCGCGGCGGTCACCCAATGGTCCCAAGATGAGGGAGCCGAGCGGGCGTACCGCGTAGCCGACCGCGAAGGTGATCATGGCGAGCAGCACGCTGATGCCCTGGGGCAGCTCGGGCGAGAAGAAGAGGACGTTCAGAATCAACGCCGACGAGGTGCCGTACACCGCGAAGTCGTAGTACTCCAACGTCGTGCCGATCCAGGCCGCGACTGCGGCCCTGACCGGGGTCTTCTTCGGAAGTAAGGTTTCAGTCATTTCGTCTCCGTTGGTGATTGGGTGAACACCGGCTGCCGCTACACCTGGGCTCTGGGAAAGAGATTTCGAGTGGAATATCCGGTTGGTCCTGCTGTGAGCTCTCTCGCAAGTCGTGTTTACGGCTTTGCGGACCGGCCCCAGACATCAAGTTAACGTTTGCGGTTTGGGTCACACAAAGTCCGCTTTTATGTACCTACATAGCGATTCGTTATGGCACAGAGGTGAAGCGCGGGAGGCCTTGGACAACAGGAAGCTCGACGTGGTTCCCTAACCAAGAGGGTTTGACGTGGGGCGACTATTTCCACGACGCCGCACCGCTTCCTCAACCAGTTCGGACATCCACGGGCGGTGTCCCCGGTGAAGGGCCATCTCCGGGGGTAGTCCTTGGATGGACGGGACGGAGCTGGCGATGTCGATGGTGATGCGGCCATTGCCAAGGGGGGCGTTGGAGATGTGCAGATCCCCGAAGGACCGGGGAGGACGGGATCGAGCCACACGCCGCCGGCAGACACGACCGGGTCGTAACGCATCAGGCTGGACACGATCTGGATGGGTGCGGTGGCTGCCCACGCCTGAGGCGAGCAGGCGGTGGGGTACGGAACGGGAGTGGCGAGGTGGTCCCGGCTGAAGCCGCAGAACAGTTCCGGGAGGCGGCCGTCGGAGAACTCTGCCGCGTCCATCATCCCGGTGGCGATTTTCTGCGCTTCGGCGACGAAGCCGTACCGGAGGAGCCCGGCCGTGATTATGGCGTTGTCGTGGGGCCAGACGGACCCGTTGTGGTAGCTGGCCGGGTTGTAGGCGCCCATGTTGCTGGCCAGGGTGCGTACGCCCCAGCCGCTGAACATTTCCGGTGACATCAGGTGCGCGGCGACTTGCGGGGCTTTGTCTTCGTCGATCAGACCTTGAAGCAGGCAGTGCCCCATGTTCGAGGCACAGGCATCAACCTGCCGTTTCCTGCCGTCGAGCGCGATGGCGTAGTACCCGCGCTCCGGGATCCAGAACTGCTCGTTGAACTGCTTCTTCAGCCGGGCAGCGCGATCGGTGAGGTCGTTGCCTAATGCCATGTCACCGGCCTCGTAGGCCAGCCATGCCCGTGACAGGTAGGCGACGTAGACGTACGCCTGTACCTCGCAGAGCGCGATGGGCGGCTCGGCCAGGGTGCCGTCGGCAAAGTTGATGCCGTCCCAGGAGTCTTTCCAGCCTTGATTGACCAGCCCCTGATCGTTGAGCCGTTGGTACTCGACGAAGCCGTCGCCGTCCTTGTCGCCGTAGTCCACGATCCAGTCCAGTGCGCGGTCGGCGTGGGGCAACAGGGCCTTGATGGTATCCGCAGCGAATCCCCAACGGCTCACCGCCCCAAGCACCATCAGGAAGAGGGGAGTGGCGTCCACGCTGCCGTAGTAGTTCGACTTGCCGCCCAGGGACAGGCCGCTGGAGACATCAAGCCGGACCTCGTGGAGGATCTTGCCCGGTTCCTCTTCCGTCATGGGGTCCACCACGGTGCCCTGGCGGTCGGCGAGGGTCTGGAGTGTGCCCAGGGCCAGCGAAGGGTCTACCGGCATCGCCATCACCGAGGCCCACAAGGAGTCCCTTCCGAACAGGGTCATGAACCACGGCGCACCGGCGGCGACGACAACGCGCTCCGGATGGTCGGGGTCCTCGATCCGAAGAGCGCCCAGGTCGTCGTAACTGCGGCGCAGGGTCCGTTCCACGGAGCGGTTGGCCACTTGCAGTACGGGGATCTTCGCCACCCACTCCCGGCGGCGACGGTCTCGGGGGGACAGACTATCCCCCTCGGAATGGGCGAAAGCCGGTGCCTGGGCTCCATCGTCGGTGGGCAGGACGGTCAGGAGTGTGCTCCATTGCCCATGAGCGGGTACCGAGACTCGATATTGGACGGTGTTACCGGAAATGCCGGCACCAGGTACGTGGATAGCGGTGCCTTTGCGGACGTCCTGTCAGGTGCCCCGAATGGTGAGCATTCCGTCGTCGGCTTCTCGTGTTTCCTCCCACCGTCGCCGGCTCCGTGCCTCCTTCACCTCGAAGAGGTCCGCGTAGTCGGCCCCCGTTTCCAGGACGATGAGGCACTCAGCGGGCTCCTGGGAGTAGTTGTGGACGGTGAGCTGCTCCTGGAGGCCGGCCCCTACTTCCCGCAGCCTTTCCACGATAAGTGGGCTGTCAGCGTAGCCGTCGGACCGGGGGATCCTTGCAACAAATGCGGCACGGAACGGCTCCTTTGTCTCCGCTGTGAGTGGTTCAAGCCCCTGTCCATCCACTGTGAGTTGCCAGGTTGAAAGGATCCTGACGTCGGCCACGAAGAGGCCGTGCGGACGATCGGCTTGAATATCTCCGTTGGACGACGAAATACAAAAGGATGAGCCCTCGACCAATCACAGAGCCAGCCCCAAGTGGACCGGCCGCGGTATCTGCATTCCACCCCGCCATTCTGGCCTCCTCCGCGACGAAGCACCGTACAAGCAGACACCGTGCTTGCTGCGGCCTCTTCGAAAAAGACGCTACGCTTGGCTGCCGGTCGCCGCCAGAGCGGAGGCGTGAAGTATGCCGGAACTCGTCTTCGCCGGTGTCCGCCAGGGACAACGGGGTGATAGACGGCGGGCAGCGGATCAGCCGGGATGATCATTGCGGCTAGGCCACACGCAAGCCCACGCCCCTGGTCACTTTGCGGATCTCGTCGGACTTCAGGCCGCTTGCCCCGGCAAGTTGGTAGTCGTCAAGCAGTCGGGATTTCCTGGCCAGGGCCAGTACCTGCGTGCGTTCTTCTTCTGCGGCACTCCGGGTGCCCTTGGCTGCCGCCAACTCCGCAGCCAATCCGGCAATGAGGTGAAGATGCTCCCTTCGGGTTTGGCCCGACGGGTACAGCTCGCCGCGTGCCCGCGCGGCAGACCGGATACTGGCGGCAGGCACGCCCGCGGCGTTTGCGACGGCGGCAACCTTTACGCCGTCGCACACGGCCTGGGCAACGCAGTCACCCAGCTCGGCGGTGAGGGCACGCACCCGGCTGGACCCGAGCGCGATGGTCGTCCGCAGCTGGGCCAGTATGGCCAGGGCTTGCTGGGCGCGGGCAGTGGCTGGGTCCGGCTTCGGCACGCCCCGGTACCGGTAAGCGGCCACGCCGGCCCCGCGCGTCCCGGTGCCGGCTGTACGCGGAGGTATTCGTTCCTGAATCTCTCTACCGGGCACCTTTGCTCCTTGTCTTTCGTTGGTGGTGTTTCCATGTCAACGCGGTTTCCCAGTGGCAGCGGCACCTTTCCCGGGCTTTGTCCCGGCGGCCTGGGAGGAACGTGCCGGGGGCCGGCGTTGTGCCTTCCTCAGGTCTCTCCACCCTGCAGGTTACGCCGCGGGCAAGCCCGGGAGGCAATACCGAAAGTGCGTGGAGCGATACGCGAAAGTTCTGGCCTGCTCCGTCATAAGGGCTGCTTATCTGTCCACGCACTTTAGGTCTTATCCAAGAGCATGGCTCCTTCCCTAGGCTCGAATGAACCACCCTCATCCGTATCGGAAGCCTGGAAGAGAACATGCCTGAATTCGTGCCCGCATCACGCGTTACCCGTATTAAATCCTCACCCAGCGTTGCCGCGGCGGCCCGAGTACGGGAGCTCAAGGCTGAGGGACGCCGGATCCTGGACCTGACGGTCGGCGAGCCGGATTTTGATACACCGCAGCACATCAAGGACGCTGCCATCGCAGCCATCGGCCGGGGTGAAACCAAGTACACGTCGGTGACCGGGACGCCCGCATTGCAGAAGGCCATCCTGCAGACGCTGCAGCGCAAAACCGGCCTGCCGTACACACCGGGTGAGATCACCATCGGCGGAGGCGGCAAGCAGGTCATCTTCACCGCATTCATGGCAACACTGAACCAGGGCGACGAGGTGGTCATCCCCGCACCGTACTGGGTCTCCTACCCGGACATGGTGCTCGCCAACGAAGGAACCCCCGTCGTTGTCTCCTGCGGGGAGGATACTGGCTTCAAACTCACCCCTGGCGCCCTGGCCGGGGCACTGACGGAGCGCACCAAGTGGGTCATCCTTAACACCCCCTCCAACCCCACGGGAGCGGTGTACTCCCGTGAGGAACTGGCCGGACTGGCCGCCGTCCTCAAGGACTATCCGGCCGTCTACGTCCTCACGGATGAAATCTACGACGAGATCCACTTCGGCGAAGAGCACATCACCAGCCTGGTGGCCGTTGCCCCTGAGCTCAAGGACCGTGTGCTGGTTACGAATGGCGTCTCCAAGGCCTATGCCATGACGGGCTGGCGGTTGGGCTATGCCGGTGGGCCGGGGCCCCTGGTGGCTGCCATCAACAAGCTGCAGTCCCAGATGTCCTCCTGCCCGTCCTCGGTGAGCCAGGCTGCAGCTGCTGCGGCTCTCACCGGCGACCAGGCATTTGTCCGCGACAGCGTGGCGGTTTACCGGGAGCGGCGCGACGCTGCAGTTGCCGGGCTGAAGGCCATCGAAGGTTTGCGGTGCGCGACGCCGGATGGCGCCTTTTACGCGTACGTCAACTGCGCCGGGGTCATCGGCAAGACGACGCCCGACGGTAGGCAGATCACCAACGACGAGGACTTCACGCTGTACCTGCTTGAAGCAGCGTCTGTTGCCGTCATCCAGGGTTCCGCCTACGGACTGAGCCCATACTTCCGAATCTCCTACGCCACCGGCCTGCCGGTGATCGAGGAATCCATTGCCGCCATCGAAAAGGCCGTCACGGCGCTGGCCTGACCCAACCATCCCATTGCCTACGCCTTCCAACAACAGGAGCACCAATGATCCACGTCAAAACGAAATTCGACCGGCCATCGGAGGACGCCATTCAGCGCCTTTCCAAGTTCTCCTCCGCCACAGTGCACGAAGCACAGGGCCGCAAGGGCGCCCTGAGCTCCAAGATTAAGCCCATCGACCGCAGCATGACGTTCTGCGGCCCCGCCGTCACCGTGGTCTGTGCACCACGGGACAACCTGATGCTCCAAGTGGCCATCCACTACGCCCAGAAGGGCGACGTTGTCCTGGTCTCCGCCGGTGAGTACGAAGAGGCCGGGACGTTCGGCGATGTCCTCGGCAACGCCATGAAGGCGAAAGGCCTGGCCGGAATGGTCACCGACTCCGGCGTCCGCGACACCAAGGACCTGATCGAACTCGGACTGCCCGTGTTCTCCGGCAGCGTCTGCATCAAGGGGACCGTCAAGGAAACCATTGGGCCCATCAACCATCCCCTCGTGTTCGGTGACGAGATTGTCTACCCGGGCGATGTCCTGCTGGGCGACGCCGACGGCGTGGTTGTGGTCCGCAAGGACGAGATCGAGGAAGTCATCAAGCTGTCCCAGGCACGCGTGGATGCCGAGGACGACCTCATCCGCCGTTACAAGGACGGCGGCACTACCATCGAGCTGTGCAAGCTCACCGATGTGCTGAAAGCCAAGGGGCTGCTGGTCGAGGATGCTGAACTGCAGCCTGCGATGTAGCTCGTTCGTTGCTGCGTAATTGCGGTCATGACTCCTTCGTTGTGACGGCAGTTACGCAGCAACTCTCTTTTAAAAACCAAGAGGCCCGGGTTCCTTTCGGAACTCCGGGCTTTGCCTCTTGCCGCCCTCGTGCGGCTTAGTTCATGCCGGGCAGGAGGTAGGCCGGCGGACCCACCTGGGAGTCGTCCAGGTACCACATGGTGGAGCCGCTCCTGCCCGGCGGCATCATGCTTCCCTCGAACACGAACACCGGCTCCGCGGAGGGGCCGTCCTCCGGGCGCCAGAAGCCGTTGGTGGGGCAGTGCGAACCGGTGCTTGCTTTGAGCTGGATTCTTCTTTCCGCAGTTTTCCGGTATTGCAGGCTGGTGATCTTTTTCATGGTGGGCTCCGGGAAATTTATTACCGAGGTGAACGCTGTTTGAGCGGACCTTTATGGCTTTTATCCTAGGACTTCGGTTGGGCCCTGAATAAGACAAAACAAAAGTGCCCTGATAAGCCTCCCTTATGGTGCCGTCCGGTCAGTGACCGGGAATGGCAGGGTATTTGCTGCGGAGCATTTCCTGGAGCATTTCCTTCAGTACCAGCAGGACCGCTGAACCGGCTTCGGACAGGGGCTCATGGTCGGGGGTGCACAGTGCGATTTTGCACTGCAGCGCGGGTTCGACGATCCGCAGGACCCGGAAGTCCTCCTCGTGGAACAGGGCGTCCGCGGCCGACTTTGGCAGGATGGTTGCCCCGAGGTCCGTGCGCAGCAGCCGGGTGAGGGAGGGGACCGATTCCACTTCGCCTACCAGCTTCAGTTTCATGCCCTTGTTTTCGATGCCTGCCTGCACCACCTGCCGCAGCGTGTGGTTCTGTTCCGGCAGGAAAAGACCCAGGGTTGCCACCCCCGCAAGGGTGATGGATTCTGCGTCCGCCGCTACAGGCAGTTCCCGGCGGCCATTCACGATCAGGTACAGGTCCTCCACGATCAAAGTGGTGAACTGCACCCCACGGATCGGTCCGGGCTCGTAGATGAGCGCCATATCCAGGCGCCCGTTCTTGATGGCCTCGCTGAGCACGCCGCCATAGATTTCGGTGACGTGGAGGACGATGTCCGGGTAGCGCCGGCCCACCTCGCTGATGATCCGCGGGGTAAGGCTGGATGCCATGCTATACGGCGCAATGGCAATGGAGACGCGGCCCGAGGGGGCAGCGCCGGAGGCTGCAACGTCGATTCTGGCCTGCTCTACCAGCCGCAGGATAGTCTGCGCGTGCCGGTACAGGGTATGGCCGGCCGCCGTGGGCTCCACGCCCTGCTTGCTGCGGATCAGGAGCCGCTGCTTTAGTTCAGTTTCCAGGGCCGACACCTGCTGGCTCAGCGCCGGCTGGGCCACGTGGAGGGCGGCGGCCGCCTTGGTGATGCTTCCTGAGTCGACGATCTTGACGAAGTACGCCAGCTTCCGGGTGTCCATAGCGCTCCTCTTTCAGCGGGGACGGCACAGCATGCGGGGTCATACGTTGGCGCTATGGCGGGACAGGCATTACGTCTTTGTGTGATCCGAGTCTCGGGCATAGGTTAATTGCAGATGACTTTCCAATGACCAGAACATTCTATCCCCGCCTAGCCATCGTCGATTTTGATGACGGCATACGCCTTTTGCATAAGCGGGGAAAGAGTTTATTGGCCGCACGATTTTTACAGCTACGAAACAAGGCGTACATTCTTTGGGCAAGTGCCAATAGTGGAGACGAAGGTCATAACTGTTCTCTATCCCATGACATCGGATTCGTCTTTGTGTGAGGCAAATCCCAGTGTCACACTCATTTACACCACGCGTTACCCAGCACCAGCAGAGGAAGGCCCGTAATGCCCACAGTCGATCTCGTAGCGGATCTTGGTGAAGGTTTTGGCGCCTACTCGATTGGCGATGACAAAGCCCTGCTGGAGATCGTGTCCAGCGCCAACATCGCCTGTGGCTTCCACGCAGGGGACCCTGACATCATGGACGCCACTGTGGCCGAATGTATCCGAAGGGGAGTCGGCATCGGCGCCCATCCAAGCTTCCCGGACCTCCGCGGCTTTGGCCGCCGGGCCATGGACCTCACCGCTGACGAAGTCCGTACCGACGTCATCTACCAGCTGGGAGCCCTGTCAGCGTTTGCCGCCTACCATGGCGGTTCCGTCTCCCACCTCGCCCCGCATGGCCGCCTGGGCAACCTGGTGGCAACACGCGCCGATTACGCGGGAGCCGTAGCGGATGCCGCCGTGCGCGTGGATCCGGCCCTGATCATCCTGGCGCAGGACGGTGAACTCGCCACCGCCGCGGCGCATCGCGGCCTGCGGGTGGCCATCGTCGGCATCGCGGACCGGGCCTACCAGGATGACGGCACACTGGTGCCGCGCAGCCAGCCCGGCGCCGTAATCCACGACCCCTCCGTCATCGTCGAGCGCACCGTGCGGATGGTCTGTGAAGGACTGATCAAGACTGCCTCCGGCAGGGACATCGCCATCCAGGCAGACACGGTGCTGCTGCACGGCGACAACCCGGGCGCCGTCGAACTGGCCCGCCTGATCCGCGGCGAACTGATTGCCGCGGGCGTCACCATCGCCCCGTTGGCAGAGGTGCTCGCCGCAAAGCAGAAGGTTTCCTGACGATGGCCGAAACGACAACGCCAACAGCACTGGATATTTTCGAATCCGGTGACGCCGCCCTGCGCGTGGTGGCACGGTCCGGTGACGCGGAAGCGAACTGGTCCACCGTCCACTCCCTGGCCGGCTGGCTGGCCACGGCCGGCGTCGACGGCATTTACGGCGCCGTTCCCACCTACGACTCGGTCCTGGTGGAATTCGACCCCTACCGCACCTCCGCGCGGCAGGTCCGGGCGTTCGTCCTCCTGGGCATGCGCCAGCTGGACTTCACCGGCACCCCTATGCGGGAACCCCGCCGTTTCGAGGTGCCCGTGGTGTACGGCGGCGACTACGGGCCCGACCTGGACCGGGTGGCGGACCACCAGGGCCTGGACGTTGAGGACGTCATCGCCCGGCACACGGCCAAAACCTACATCATCCGTTGCCTCGGGGCGCCGGCAGGATCTCCCATGATGGATGGGCCAGACTTCCCGGTCCCCGTCCCCAGGCTCAAGGACCCGCGGCTGTCGGTTCCCGCCGGTGCCGTATCCGTGGCCGGACGCCAGGCCGTGATCGCCCCCGCAGTGGCACCGGGTGGCTGGTGCGTTATCGGGCAGACCCCCCTAACAGTCCTGGACGCAGCCCGCGAACCCCTGGTGCCCTACGTCCCGGGCGACGAACTGCGCTTCTACCGGATATCGGCGGAGGACTTCGGAAACTTCACGGGGCAGTTCCTGGAGGCACGGCCATGACCGGTTCCCTGATCATCCTGCAGCCCGGACACTCCGTGGTCACGGACCTGGGCCGGACGAAGGGCCCCGCCTACGGCCTCCCCGTCAACGGCGCCCTGGACCAGTTTTCAGCCAAGGCCGCCAACATCCTCGCCGGCAACCAAGACAACGACCCCCTGCTGGAACTCACCGCGCTGGACTTCCGGATGCGCGCCACCACCGACCTGCTGATCGCCGTCACCGGTGCACCCCTGGACCTCACGGTGGGCGGCCGCGAGTGCCCGCAATGGGAGCCCGTGTCCGTCCGGGCCGGCGAAGTGGTGGCCGTTCGCGGAATCCGGACCGGGCTGCGGGCCTACGTCGCCGTTCACGGGTCCTTCACGGTCCCCAGCCTGCTGGGCAGCTGTGCCCCTGACACGGTGGTGGGTTTCGGATTGAAGCTCGTGGAGGGCTTCCGCCTGGAAACACGGAAGACCACGGCGCCCATCACCCAACCACACTTTGGCCTGCCGCTGTTCCGGCTGGCAATCACCAAACCAGCCTTCACCACCACCCCGGTCATCGACGTCACCGACGGGCCGGACGTGGCGGAATTCGGGGACACGGCGGACCTCCTGTTCAGCACGCAGTACACCGTCAGCTCCCGCAGCAACCACATTGGGCTCCGGCTCGGCGGCGCCCTGCCCGAGCGCCAGCTCACGTCCGAAGTGCTGTCCAGGGGCGTCCCGGTCGGGGCCATCGAGGTTCCGTCCCGGGAGGAGCTGCTGGTCCTGCACCGGGGGCGGGGTGTAACGGCCGGGTACCCGGTCCTGGCAGTGGTCACCAGCCGCTCCCTGGACGTCCTGGCCCAAGCCAGGCCCGGACACACCGTCACCTTCAGGAAGACAACCGTGGCGGAAGCAACAGCCACGCACCGCACAGCCTGCCTGGAACTGGAGAGACTACGGCAGACCATCAACACAGTCTTCGGTCTCCTCGGGATCGGTGCCGGCCAGCGCTGGCACGAACTCAGCCCAGCGTCAGGGGCCTGAACATCATGAATGTTTATCCCACCGCCCAGGACCGCGCCCACAAACCGCTACTCGATCCCTAACCACTGCCAACCCGGAGCTACTACGTCCAGCCCACCGCCGGAGGTAAGTGCCCGCCCCTTCCCACTTTTTGGAGTACCAAATGCCTTTTTCCGACTACACCACCGCCCTCGTCACCGGCGCGTCCACCGGCATGGGCGCCGCCATCGCCGAACGGCTGGCCAAGCGCGGCCTCACCGTCCAGGCGGTGGCCCGCAACGAGGGACGCCTCGCTGAGCTGGCGGACCGGACGGGAGTAGTCCCGCACGTGGTGGACCTGACCGACACCGCCGCCCTGACCGCCGTCGTCAATGACCTGAAAGTGGACGTCCTGGTCAACTGCGCCGGCGTCTCCCGTCCGGGCAACATCCTGGACTCCTCCGAGCAGGACATCGACGAACTCATCGACGTCAACCTCCGCGGGCTCCTGCAGCTCACCCGGCTGGTCCTGCCCGGCATGGTGGAACGGGACCTCGGGCACGTGGTCAACATCAGCTCCATCGCCGGCACCTACAACTTCTACGGCCACACCGTCTACCACGCCACCAAGGCCGCCGTGCACCAGATCTCCCGGCAACTCCGCAACGACACCGTGGGCAAACGCATCCGCGTCACCGAAATCTGCCCCGGCCGCGTGGAAACCGAGATCTTCGGCCGCAACATGGGCGGCAGCCCCGAGGCCATGGAAGAAGCCTGGCAGACCTACTACGAAGGCTACGAGTCGCTGACCACCGACGACATCGTCAACGCCCTGGACTACGCCATTGAAACCCCGCGCCACGTGAATGTTGGCATGCTTGAACTCATGCCCACGTTCCAGGTTCCCGGCGGCCTCACCTTCGACCGCCGCGAGGACTGAATCCCAGTTCATCCCGTGATGCCCGGCACCGGGCATCGGACTTCCACACCGCCAACCCGATAGGCCCAACCGATGCAGTTGATACGTACCGTCAGTTTCCCCGAACCCCAGCTCCTGGCCGACCTGTCCCCGCTCCCGGAGGGACTGACGGGAGTGGTGTGGGACATGCAGGGGGCCCCGGACGAGGCCCACGGCAGCATCGACGGGGTCATCCTGCCGTACCTCAACGCCGGTGCGGTCCTGGCGAACCTGAACAAGGTGGCGGACCTGAAGTTCGTCCAGACCCAGTCCACCGGGTTCGACGGCGTCCGCGAGGCAGCAGGACCGGGCGCCGCGGTGGCCAACGCCTCGGGCGTCCACGCCGCAGCCACCGCCGAACTGGCCGTGGGCCTCATCCTGGCCAAACTGCGCGGCATCGACCAGGCCGTCCGGGACCAGCAAACCGAAAACTGGGCACCGCAGCGCCGCCAGTCCCTGGCCGACCGCCGCGTGCTCCTCCTTGGCATCGGCGGCATCGGGCAGGAACTGGCCCGCAGGCTGGAACCGTTCGAAGTGACCCTCACCCGGGTGGGCAGCACCGCCCGCACCGACGACCAGGGCCAGGTCCATTCCTCCGCCGACCTGGAAACCCTGGCACGGAGCCACGACATCCTGGTCTCCGTCCTTCCCCTGAACGACCACACCCACCACCTCGTGGGCACCAAGGTCCTGGCTGCGCTGCCGGACGGCGCTTTGGTGGTCAACGTGGGCCGCGGCCCCGTGGTCGACACCGACGCGCTCACCGCCGAGGTAGTCTCCGGCCGGCTGCAGTGCGCCCTGGACGTGATGGACCCCGAGCCGCTGCCCAAGGGCCACCCGCTGTGGTCCACGGACAACGCGCTGATCACACCGCACGTGGGCGGCAACGCCTCAGCGTTCGAGCCGCGGATCCTCAAACTCCTGAAGCACCAGCTCCACGCCCTGGCCGCGGGCGAAACCCCGGCAAACCTGGTCCAGCAGGGGCCTTTCGAGCAGGTCCCTTCCCGGCAGGGGCAGTCCGCATGAGCGCGCTGTTCGACCTCACCGGCCGCGTCGCCCTGGTGACCGGCTCCAGCCGCGGCATCGGATCCTCGCTGGCCCGGGCACTGGCCGACGCCGGCGCCACGGTGGTCCTGAACGGCGTCAACCCGGAGCGGCTCAAGGAAGCCGAAGCCGCGCTCGCCGCCGCCTTCCCGGCCGGCCGCATCGCCAGCATCGCGTTCGATGTCACCGACGGCGAGGCTGCGGCCCGCAGCGTCGCGTGGATCGAAGAGAACATCGGCCCGCTGGACATCCTGGTCAACAACGCCGGCATCCAGCACCGCGTTCCCATGCTGGACCTGGACGTGGCAGACTGGGAACGGGTCATCTCCACGGACCTCACCAGCGCGTTCCTGGTGGGCCGCGAGGCCGCCCGGCACATGATTCCGCGCGGACGCGGCAAGATCATCAACATCTGCTCGGTGCAGACGGACCTGGCCCGCCCCACCATCGCCCCCTACGTTGCAGCCAAAGGCGGCCTGCGGAACCTCACCCGCGCCATGACGGCCGAGTGGGCCGCCTCCGGCCTGCAGGTCAACGGCATCGCCCCCGGGTACATCCACACCGAAATGACCCAAAACCTGGTGGACGACGAACAGTTCAACTCCTGGATCCTGGGCCGCACCCCGGCCCACCGCTGGGGCACACCGCAGGACCTCGCCGGGCCCGTGGTGTGGCTCGCCTCCAGCGGGTCGGACTTCGTCAACGGCCAAACCATCTTCATCGACGGCGGAATGACGGTGGTGGTCTGATGCCCGCAAACACACTGGCTGAAAAGCTGCCTGCCTCCGGCCCCGCCCTGGTGGCCCACGCCGCCGGGGACCTCCGGATCGACGAAGTCCCGCTGGCCCCGCCGGCCGAGGACCAGGCCGTCGTCGAAGTCCTTTACGGCGGCATCTGCGGCTCGGACCTGCACTACTGGCTGCACGGCGCGGCCGGCGAGTCCATCCTGAAGGCGCCCCTGGTGCTGGGCCACGAAATCTCCGGCGTCGTGGTCCGCGCCGCCGCCAACGGCCAGGGACCGCAGCCCGGAACCGCCGTCGCCGTCCACCCGGCAACCCCCGGCCCCGGCGCTGCGAAGTACCCCGCGGACCGCCCCAACCTGTCCCCGGGCTGCACCTACCTGGGCAGTGCCGCCCGCTACCCGCACACCGACGGCGCCTTCAGCCGGTACGTCACCCTTCCGGTGCGGATGCTGCGGCCCCTGCCGGACGGCATGAACCTGCGCACGGCCGCGCTGGTGGAACCGGCATCCGTCGCCTGGCACGCCGTCTCCCGCGCCGGGAATGTGGCGGGCAAAACAGCCCTGGTCATTGGCTCCGGCCCCATCGGTGCCCTTGCCGTCGCGGTCCTGAAACGCGCCGGCGCGGCCCGCATCACCGCCGTCGACCTCCATCCCAAGCCCCTGGAGATCGCCACGGCCGTCGGCGCGGACCGCGTGATCAACGCCGCGGACATCGCAGCCATCGCCGCCGTGGAGGCGGACGTGGTGATTGAGTCCTCCGGCAACCACCACGGGCTGGCCTCCGCCATCCGCGGCGCGGTGCGCGGCGGCACCGTGGTGATGGTGGGGTTGCTGCCCACCGGCATGCAACCGGTCCCCATCTCGCTGGCCATCACCCGCGAACTGGACCTCAAGGGCTCCTTCCGCTTCAACAACGAAATCGACCACGTCATCGCCGCCCTCACAGACGGCTCCCTCCACATCGAGCCCGTCATCACGCACGAGTTCCCGCTGGCCGACGCACTGCACGCGTTCGAGGTGGCCAAGGACTCCACAGCCTCCGGCAAGGTCCTGCTGAGCTTCGGCGATGGGGAGGTCAAATGAGCGGGCAGCTACCTCCGCTGGTGGTGATGGGCGTCTCCGGCTGCGGGAAGTCCACCGTCGGCGCCCTCCTGGGGCAGCGACTGGGCATGCCGTTCTTGGACGGGGATGATTTCCATCCAGCAACGAACAAGCAAAAGATGGCCGCCGGGGTTCCACTGACGGACACGGACCGGGAACCGTGGTTGGCCCGGTTGGGGGAGTTGCTTGCAGGGAAGGACGACTGCGGGGCCGGAGTCCCACCGATTGTTGCCTGTTCCGCGCTGAAGCGCCGGTATCGGGACCTCCTGCGCAGCTATGCACCGGAAGTTGTCTTCGTACACCTCACCGGCACTGCGGCAACAATCGGCGCCCGGATGGACGCGCGCTCCCACGAATTCATGCCGCGCGCACTGCTGGAGTCCCAGTTCGCCGCCCTTGAGGACCTGGAATCGGACGAAGTTCACGTGCTGGGCGACATCACGCAGCCGCTGGACCTCCTGGTGGAGTCGCTGGAGCTGAAGTTAAAGCCGGCGGATGCGGTTGGGCCGGAGGTAACGCTTCCGAGAGCTTGCCTCCCCGGCTCAAGCCCAAATTCGCGACGCGGGACAAGCTACCTGTCCCGGGACCGCACAAGCTGACTCGAACAATTCCCAGCCGATGATCAGTTCGAGCGGCTCCGGTTGGTCAATGGCGAAGTCACCAAATCCCTGAGTGCTTCGGCAGGAATGCAAAAGGCCGAGCCGCTCTCGTTGCCTGTAGGCCCCCCGATTATGAAGATTCCGCCAAGGCCGCTTAGTCCGTCGACGAAGCGTTCGCCGCCTGCCCGACGGCGGGGACTCACTCCGCGGTGGCGACGCCGAGGTCCGCGGCGTGTCCGCTGATGGTGCGGGCCAGGTCGATGTCGCGACTGGTGATCCCGCCAACGTCGTGGCTTGAGAGCGTGACGCCGACCGTTGAATAGGTGAGCGTGAGGTCGGGGTGGTGGTTTACCTCCTCGGCGGAGGCGCCGATGCGGTTCACGAGTTCCAGCCCGGTGGAGAACTTCCGGGTCCTGAAGGTGGCGGTGAGGGTCTCGCCGGTCAGGTTCCAGCCGGTGAGCCCGGCTTGGGCGAGCTCGGCGGGGGACAGCTTCCGTTGTGGATCAGTCATGGTGTCATCATGGCTCCGGATCCTCGCCGTGGGCTACCCCTGGGAGGCGCCACGCCTTCAAGGGTGATGGCCGGCGGCAACGGCGGGTGGATCTCCGCACTGTTCGGGGATGACGCTGTTACACCCTTGCGGGTGAGGGGAAGGCTCGGTCTGATGCCAGGCGCGTCCTTCTCGGAGCCGGCGGGCCGTATTCGAGCCGTGCCCGGTTTACGGACTCCAGGACATTACTTGTCGTTCCTAGTGGGCCACGCCTCAAGGTCCCGCCGCTGGCGGGCACCATCCAGCGGCGGGAGTTCAACCAAGCCGCCGCTCCCGCCCTGAAACAAGGAACCCTTCCGTGGATGGGCCGGCTGCAGGCTGAAGAGCTGCTTATGCGGGTACGCTATTAAGAGAGACGTGCAACACTTCGTCGGGGGCGCCGTGCGACGCCGTCGGAGAACAGCTCCGGTGTGGCTTCCTGGATCCGCTGGACGTCTTCGAAGACCGCGCGGAGATGCAGGCGCAGGCTGCTGTCCGCACGGGAGAGGTTGTTGGCTTCGAGCGCGTCCACCACGGCGGTGTGCTGCTCGATGAGGGTGGACACGGGTCGGGTGTCCAACAGGCTCATTCGGCGCGCCCGGTCCAGGTGTGCCTTGGCAGAGTTAACCGCGGCCCAGGCGGACTCGTGCCCTGCCAGGCGCAGGAGTTCCCGGTGGAAGTCCTCGTCCAGCCGGAAGAATTCCTCCACGTCTCCGTGGGCATCCGCGTCGGATTGGGCCTGCAGGCTGTCCCGCAGCCCGGTAATTCCCGCGGCGTCGACTGCCAGGTCCCGCAGCGAAGCGCATTCGATAGCCTCACGGACAAATTGGGCTTCGGAAACGCGCCCGAGGTCCACCAGCGAAACGAATGACCCGATCTGGGGAAAGACCTGGACCAGACCTTCTTCGCGGAGCAGGATCAGGCTCTCGCGCACCGGCGTCCGGCTGACGCCGAGTTCCTGAGCCAACTCGTTCTCAGAGAGGGGCTCGCCAGGGGGCAGCTGCAGGGAAATGATCCGCCGCCGGAGCGTCTCAAGGGTTTGGTCGCGCACCGAAAGCCGGGGTGAGGCGCCTCTTTTGTCCGTTGCCATGCGTTCAGTCTAACTGGTTGACACACTAGAATGGTAGTGCTTGTATGGTAGTGAAATCGAGGTGCTGCCCGTCGCTTCCGCCCTGTCACGCGGAGGGCCGGGCAGACCACAGGGTTTCCGCTGAACCATCCCCTTCACCGCTCTCCCCTTCGACTGCATCACATGCAAAGGAGCAACTGATGACCGAAAGCATTGCGCCGCCCACCCCCGGGCAGGCCGAGGCCCGAAGCACCCGCGACCTCGCCAAGGTTGCCGTCTCCGGCTGGCTCGGAACGGCCATGGAGTTCATGGACTTCCAGCTGTACTCCTTGGCGGCGGCCATCGTCTTCAACAAGATCTTCTTCCCGGACGTCAGCCCTGTCATCGGCCTGATTGCAGCCATGGCCACCTACGGCGTTGGCTATGTGGCCCGCCTGTTCGGCGCCGTCTACTTCGGCCGCATGGGCGACAGGATCGGCCGCAAGAAGGTCCTGTACATCACGATCGCCCTGATGGGAGCCTCCACCACCTTGATCGGTGTCCTCCCCACGTACGCCATGGTGGGCATCTGGGCGCCGATCCTGCTGGTGGCCTTGCGGCTCATCCAGGGTTTCGGGGCCGGTGCGGAGATCGCCGGCGCCACCGTGATGCTCGCGGAGTTCGCGTCCGCGCGCCGCCGCGGCGTCATTTCCTCCCTGGTGTGCCTTGGCACCAACTCGGGCACCCTGGGCGCATCGGCCCTATGGGCCATCCTGGTCGCCTCGCTCTCCCAGGAGGACTTGCTGAGCTGGGGTTGGCGAATACCTTTCCTCGCCAGCTTCCTGATCATGATTTTCGCTATCTGGATCCGCCGCTCGATCAAGGAAAGCCCGGTCTTTGAACAGCGCGCCGATGTCGTGGATGGTGTGGCCCTGACCAAGGACAAGATCAAGACCGCCGCCGCCAAGGCACCCGAACTCAAGGGCACCAGCACCATCGAGGCCGCCCTGCACCAGAAGAAGGGGAAGTCCTTCCTGATCGCCCTCGGCCTGCGCTTCGGGCAGGCCGGCAACTCCGGACTCGTCCAGACCTTCCTGGTGGGCTACCTCGCCACTGTCCTGCTTGCGGACAAGACGGTGGGCACCAACGCGATCATGTACGGCTCCCTCCTGGGCTTCGTCACCATCCCCCTGATCGGCCTCCTCGGCGACCGGTTCGGCCGTCGCCCCCTGTATATCGCCCTCAGCGCCCTGACGGCCCTGTACGCCATCCCCATGATGCTGATGATTACCAGCGGCAACACAGCAATCATCACCATCGCCATGGTGATCGGCCTGAACCTCGGCGTGCTGAGCCTGTTCGCCATGGAGAGCGTCACGATGGCCGAGTTCTTCGGCGCCCGTACCCGCTTCACCCAGCTGGCCCTCGCCAAGGAAATCGGCGGAATCCTGGCCACCGCCATCGGCCCGCTGCTGGCGGCAACGCTGACAGCAGTCACCGGGCACTGGTGGCCGCTGGCCGCGATGGTCATTGGCTACTCGCTGATCACCCTCGTTTCGGCCGCCGTCGGCCCCGAGGTCCGCGGCCGCGACCTGGTCCGCCTCGAGGACGCTGTATGAAAGCCGTCGTAGTCCACGGCCCCAACGACCTGCGCATCGATGACCGGCCGGAACCGGTTGCCGGGCCAGGGGAAGTGGTGCTCGACGTCGAATGGGGCGGCATCTGCGGAAGTGACCTTTCGTACTGGCGCCACGGAGCGTCGGGGACGGCGGCGTTGAAGTCACCGCTGGTCCTGGGGCACGAGGTGGCGGGCCGGATCGCCCAGCTGGGCGCCGGCGTCGACCACCTCGAGGTGGGCCAGTCAGTTACGGTCCACCCGGCCGAACCTGTGGGGGACGGCATCCTGCCGGAGCGCCTGCAGGGCCGGACCAACCTGTACCCGCAGATCCGCTATTTCGGGTCGGCGGCGTTTGATCCGCACACCGACGGCGGGTTCAGCGAACGGAAGCTCGCCAAAGCATTCCAGGTCCGTCCCCTTCCTGACGGCGTGGACACCCTCCGCGGGGCGCTGGCGGAACCGCTCGCCGTCGCCATGCACGCGGTGGGCCGCGCGGGGAGCCTCAAAGGCCGCGACGTGCTGGTCAACGGTGCCGGACCCATCGGGTCGCTGGTCACTGCCGCTGCCAAGTTCGCGGGGGCCAGGACCGTGACCGCCACGGACATCAGCGACGCCTCCCTCCGGATAGCCAAGGCTATGGGCGCCGACGAGGTGCTCAACGTTTCGGACCACCCGCTGCCGGCCGACTTGGAGCTCGTCTTCGAGGCCACCGGAATCCCGGCAGTGCTCGGCGGCGTCCTGCGGGCCACGGCCCGCGGCGGCACCGTCGTCCAGGTGGGCAACCTGCCAGGCGCCCCGACGGCCTCGGCGCTGGGGGACCTCGTCACCCGGGAGATCACCTGGGTCGGCTCCTACCGGTTCGTCGAGGAGATCACCGACGCGCTGCTGGCCATGAAGGACGGGCTGGACGTCTCGCCCGTCATCTCCCACAGGTTCGGCATCGACGACGCCGAACAAGCCATGCGGACCGCCTCGGATCCGGCCGCCGGCAGCAGCAAGGTCATGCTCCGACTCTCCTGACCCAACCGACTGGCAGGAGATGCCGTCTTGAGCGTTCAAGACAGCATCTCCTGCGACCCATATTGAACATTTAGCATTTGAAGGAATCCCAGTGAAGATCACCGACGCACGGGTAGTGGTTTCGTCACCCGGACGGAACTACGTCACGCTCGTAATTGAAACCGAGGACGGAATCACCGGCGTCGGCGACGCCACCCTGAACGGTCGCGAGCTGGCGGTCGCGTCGTACCTCTCCGAGCACCTCTGCCCGCTGCTGATCGGCCGCGACGCCCGCCGCATCGAGGACGCCTGGCAGTACTTCTACAAGGGCGCCTACTGGCGCCGCGGCCCGGTAACCATGACCGCTATAGCCGCCATCGACGTCGCGCTCTGGGACATCAAGGGCAAGGCCGCCGGCATGCCCGTCTACGAACTCCTGGGCGGCGCCGCCCGCGAGGGCGTGATGGTCTACGGCCACGCCAGCGGCACTACCCTGGAGGACCTCAGCGCCGACTTCCAACGCCACCTCGACCTCGGCTACAAGGCCATCCGCGCCCAGGCCGCGGTTCCGGGTTTGGACAAGACCTACGGCATCGCACCTGTGGACGGGAAGCTCTACGAACCGGCCAGCAGCAATGTGCCACAGGAAGACACCTGGGAAACCACCGCATACCTGGACTTCGCGCCGAAGATGATGGCCCACGTCCGCGAACAGTTCGGCTACGGCGTCCACGTCCTGCACGACGTCCACCACCGGCTCACGCCCATCGAAGCCGGTCGGCTGGGTGCCTCGCTGGAGCAGTACCGGCCGTTCTGGATCGAGGATCCGACCCCGGCCGAGGACCAGTCTGCGTTCCGGCTGATCCGCCAGCACACCACCACCCCCGTCGCCGTGGGCGAGGTCTTCAACTCGATCTGGGACTGCCAGCAGCTCATCACCGAACGCCTCATCGACTACATCCGCACCTCCGTCTCGCACGCGGGCGGTATCACGCACCTGCGCCGCATCTTCTCGCTCGCCGACCTGTACGGTGTCCGCTCCGGTTCGCATGGCGCAGGTGACTTGTCACCGGTGTCCTTTGCGGCAGCGCTGCACGTGGACATGTCCATCCCCAACTTCGGCATCCAGGAACACATGGGCCACCGCGACCCGGCAGGCGAAGTGTTCAAGACCTCCTACACCTTCACTGACGGCTACATGCACCCCGGTGATGCTCCGGGCATTGGCGTGGAGTTCGACGAGGACGCCGCTGCGCGCTTCCCCTTCGACGCCAAATACTTGCCGGTCAACCGGCGCCTCGACGGGTCGGTGCACGACTGGTGAGCTCTGTAAACGAAGACACCCTCGATGTGGTGGTGATGGGGGAGATCCTCGTCGAGGTCGCCACCGACCTGCCCTTCGCCCACGGCGTGCCGGCACAGCTGGGCATCTCGGGTGACGCCCTCAACGTCGCCGCAGCCGCCGCTGCTGCAGGCGCCAGGGTGGGCCTGCTGTCCGTGCTGACCGACGACGACCTGGGCTCCGCCATCGCCGCCCGGATCGCCGAGCTTGGCATTTCCACGGCCCTCCTGACGTTCCGCAAGGGACAGCAGGGCGTCTACCTCGTCCACAGCGATCCTGACGGTGAGCGCGAGTTCTCCTACGCCCGCACCGGCAGCGTGGGGTCCACACTTGGCCCGGACGACGTCGACCCGGCAGTTTTCGCCGCGGCGGGCGCCGTGGTGGCGGGCGGCATTGCCTGCGCCATATCGACGACATCCCACGCCGCCGTCGCCAAGGCCGCCTCGTTGGCCAAGCGCTTCGTGTATGACCCCAACTTCCGTCCGCGCCTCACCTCGGTGGAGGATGCGACGGCGGCCCTCACCGAACTGGCGCCGCACGCCTTCCTGGTGACCCCCTCTTTCCCCGGTGAGACGAGGGCGCTGCTGGGCGCCGCCACCGCTGAGGAAGCGGCCGCCAAGCTTCGCGCGCTGGGCACGGAGAATGTGGCCGTAACCTGCGGCGCAAAGGGCGTCCAGCTCGAGGCCAGCGCCCTCTCGGCCTGGGTTCCAGCCATCCCGGCGCCCGCTGTCGTGGACCAGACCGGAGCCGGCGACGCGTTCGTGGGCACGCTGACGGCCCGCCTGGTACTGGACGATGACTTCCCGACGGCCGCCCGCTACGGTGCTGCCGCATCCTCCCTCGTGGTGGGCGGCAAGGGCGGCACCGGCTTCATCCCCACGTTCGGGCAGACCCTTGCACATGCCGCCGGGGAAACCGTGAAGGGAGCAGTGCCATCGAACGCCTGAGTAACTCCACCCTGGCGGGCAACGGCCATAAGGCTGCGCTTCAGCGGGACGGCCTGCAGCCCGGAATCGTTCACCTTGGACTGGGTGCCTTCGCCCGTGCCCACACGGCCGTCTTCACGGAGGACGCCATGCTTGCGGCAGGCGATCCGCAGTGGGGCATCGTAGGGGTCACCCAGCGCTCGGCCACCGTGGCCCGGCAGCTGGCCCCACAGGACGGACTCTTCACCGTGGCCGAACGGGGCGAGGGTGCCGCACCGGCACGTGTCGTCTCCAGCATCGTTGAGGCAGTTTCAGGACGGGATAACCCGGAGCTAGTGGTGGAACGAATCGGCGCCGCGGCAACGAAGATCGTCACCCTCACGATTACCGAGAAGGGCTATCGGTTCAACCCGCAAACCCGCACCCTCGACCTGGACGACCCGGAGACCAGCGCAGACCTCGAAGGCAGGCCGCCGCGCACCGCCGTGGGCCAAATTGCGCGCGGCCTCCAGCGCCGGGCGCCCGCGGGCGCCGGACCCATCACGGTGGTGTCCTGCGACAACCTGCCCGGAAACGGTGAATTGACCGGCATACTGGTCCGCAACTTCGCCGCAGCCCTCCCAGCCGGGGAAGGCGACGAACTCCTCGCATGGATCGACCGCAACGCCACGTTCCCGTCCACCATGGTGGACCGGATGGTGCCGGCCACCACCGACGCCGACCTGGCCGCCGTCGAACGTGAACTCGGCCTCCGCGACGAGGCCGCCGTCGTCGCCGAGCCGTTCAAGCAGTGGGTCATCGAGGACAATTTCGCTGCCGGCCGGCCACGCTGGGAAGACGCCGGCGCCCTGTTCACCACAGATGTTGCCGCTTGGGAGTCCGCCAAGCTGCGGCTGCTCAATGCCAGCCACTCCATGTTGGCCTACCTGGGCCTTGCTGCAGGCAAGGAAACCATTAGCGACGCGGTGGGCGTTGACGCCTTCCGCACGGCCTGCCGGCGCATGATGCTGGACGAAGCGCTGCCCAGCATTGCCCTGCCCGCCGGCCTGGACGGCGAACAGTACTGTGAAGAAGTCCTGCGCCGGTTCGCGAACAGCGCCCTGGGCCACACCACCGCGAAGGTGGGCAGCGACGGTTCGCAGAAGATCGGCCTCCGGCTGCTTCCCACCATCCGCGGAACGATCGACGCCGGGCGCGAACCACGATGGGTCTCACTCGCCGTCGCGTCGTGGATGCACCACGTGACCACCACTCTCGAAACAGACCTGAACGACCCGCTTGCGCAGGAACTGCAGGCCGCCCTTCCCACCACCCAATCCGCGGACACGGTGGTGCCTGCACTGCTCGGTTTCCGGTCCGTCTTTGACCCTGACCTGGCGGAGCACTCGCGGTTCAGGGAACTGCTGCTGCACTGGTACCGCATCCTGGAAACTGACGGGCCGGACGGCCTGGGAAATGAGATCAACCATGTCTGACGCCTCCAACGTCCTCAACGTCTCGCCGGTCATCCCGGTAGTCACCATCGACGACCTCCAGGACGCGGTGCCTCTGGCCCGCGCGCTGGTGGACGGAGGCGTCAAGATCATCGAACTGACCCTCCGGACCGGCTCCGCGCTGACCTCCCTGAAGCTGATCGCAGAAGAGGTGCCGGAAATCCTGGTCGGCGCCGGCACCATCCTCACGCCCACCCAGGCCGATGCCGCAGTGCAGGCCGGGCGAAGTTCCTGGTCAGCCCCGGCGTCACCCCCGCCCTGCTAACCTCAATGCTGTCCCTCGATGTCCCGGTGCTTCCGGGTGTTGCCACCGTAGGAGAGGTAATGGCGGTGCTGGAGGCCGGGCTGGACACGATGAAGTTCTTCCCCGCCGGGCCCGCGGGCGGCCCCTCGTACCTGGCCGCCATCGGAGCGCCCGTCCCGCATGTGCAGTTCTGCCCCACCGGCGGCATCACCCTGGCCACCGCACCGGACTACCTGCGACTGCCCAACGTGGCCTGCGTGGGCGGCAGTTGGCTCACCCCTGTCGACGCCGTCGCGGCCAAAGACTGGGACCGCATCACCGACCTGGCCGCGGAGTCGGCTCAATTGAAGTGTGAACTCTGAACGTGCCAAATGAGCTCCCGCTAGAGCAACAAAACAGGTGGTCTTCGTGGGTCTGCTTATAGGAGGGGAGCTGTCCACATCTACTTCGGCGCGTCGCACCTGAGCGCCGGTAATGAAGATTCCGTCAAGGCGGTTTTGCGCGCCTCGACGAGCCTTCGCCCCCAGTTCGACTGCGTGGACTTACTCCGCAGCGGCGACCCCGAGGTCAGCGGCGTGGCCGCTGATGGTGCGGGCGAGGTCGATGTCGCGGCTGGTGATCCCGCCGACGTCGTGGCTTCAGAGCGTGACGCTTACCTGGGGGTAGGTGAGGGTGAGGTCGGGGTGGTGGTTGGCTTCCTCGGCGGAGGCGCCGATGCGGTTCACGAGCTCGAGCCCGGTGGAGAACTTCCGGGTCTTGAAGGTGGCGGTGAGGGCTTCGCCGGTCAGGTGCCAGCCCGTAAGTCCTGCTTCGGTGAGTTCGGCGGCGGACAGTTTCCGTTGGGGATCAGTCATAGTGCCATCATGGCTCCGGAGGGTCGCCGTGGGCTACCCAGGAGGCACTACGCCTCCCAAGTGATGGCCGCACCGGCGACGGCGGTTGAAACTCGGCATTTGGTGTGGATGACGCCGTCGCGCCGGGGCGGTTGGGGGAAGGTTCAGTCACGATGCCAGGCGCGTCCTTCTCTGAGCCCCTAGACACTATGTGAGGGCCCTACAGCGTATCTTCCGTCAATTGGCAGTGGGAGTTGGACTGATGGCGGTGCCGTCGGGGTGGAATCGTTGGCCGGCGCCGTTATTGGAGTTACAGGTGATGGGCGTATGAAATTCGATCTGAAGACGACCGGCGGAGTTCGAAAGTTGGCCCCCGCGGATGGTGTGGACAATGTCCACAATTTTCATACCGGAGTGCTTCGTACCGCTAGCGAACTGCTTCGGATTCCGCATATTTTCGCGGATTCCCAGTGCCTGCAGGGGATGGAATGTAGTTCGAGTCCCACCTCGGGCACGACGGATTCCCTCGTCAGGGGCGATTTTGCTTTGACGTGTTGACAAAGCTTGTGGTGGCGTCCCTCTGACGCTGGGAGTGCGGGCTTTGGCCTGGCTGCTGCGGAGCTTATTTAGGTGTGGGGTGCGGGTCCATGTCCCTGGCTGGTGGGCCTTCCGTTTGCTCAGAGTGGGTCCTGGCGCTTCCTCGTTTCGCTCTGTTGGGTGGGCCGGTGTTGGCCTACACCTATTCATGTGCCGGGGGAGCGGGAACAACATGACCGCAAGGATCTCGTGGTCTTCTCCGACTGGCTGATCCTGGTCCTCTGAGGCCGCTATGTGTGCGCCGCTTTGTCCTGCCAAAGGGTGGGTGTACAGCGTCCATACTTACGCCTGCTTTATGTGAGCCTTGTTCGGCTACCCGGGGGGTCCGACGCCGCCAGCATGCCGGGAGAGGAAATCCCCTGCACGCTTCTGGTCGATTACCCGGCTGCCGCTTATCAGGCCGTGTTGGACAGAACTGCGGCCATGCAGCGTTCCGCGTGGTAGGCGTTGTGGCGTGTGCGCACTTCCTCGCCTGCCCGTACGACGACGGTGGCCTTGCAGCTGGCTTCAGCCCATGTCCTCCGCGCAGCGTGGACACACCGTACCCTAGGTAGCACGTCTCCCGAGCTACAGTGACTCCTTCGTTTCGTCCGAAGTGGCCCAGGGAGGACAGACTTGGGAGTGGTGGCGGCGGCTTGTCTACGGTGCTAGTGCGACCCGGTTCCGGCCGCCGGCTTTGGCGGTGTAGAGGGCCGCGTCGGCCTCTCCAATTACGGCGTCCGCGTCAGGGTGGTGCGCGGGGGTGAAGGCGGAGATTCCTGCACTGATTGTTAGGTGGCCCGTCGGGTCCCCGGAGTGGATGATGTTGAGGGCGTGGACGGCGTGAAGTGCCCGTTCCAGCATCTGTTTGGCGCCCTGTTGTGACTGCTTCGGCAGGACGAGGAGGAATTCCTCGCCGCCGTACCGGTACACCCCGTCGCTGCTGCGTGCCGCTGCTGCCAGTGCGGTGCCAACCGCTTGTAATGCCTGGTCGCCGGCCTGGTGTCCGTAGATGTCGTTGTAGCTTTTGAAGTTGTCGACGTCGCACATGGCGAGACAGTATTCCTCCTCGTACCGTTGGCTGCGGGCGTGCACTTGTGTGAGGTCTTCGGTGAGCTTGAGCCTGTTGCTCAACCCAGTCAGGGGATCGGTTCGGGCCTGCTGTGTGAGCATGTCCCGGTACCGGGCCAGGTCGGCGTGCAAAGTGGTGACCCGCTGTGCCACCAGCAGCCGGGTGTGCAGGACAAAAGGGTCCAGCGGCTTGGTGACGTAGTCGTCCGCGCCGGCCTGGAGCCCGGCAAGGACGTCGTCCCGGGACCCTTGGGAGGTGAGCAGCACGATGTAGGTGTACAGGTCTGCCGCCCGTGCCCGAATGGCACGGCAGAGGGCGGGCCCGTCCCGGCCGGGCATCATCCAGTCCGTGACCACCACGTCCGGCTCGTGCTCCAGATACATAGCCCACGCCTCGTCGCCGTCCCTCGCGGTCAGGCAGTCATGACCAGATCGGTCGACGGCTGCCTTAGCTACCAGGAGCGAGCCCGGATCGTCATCTGCCACCAGGATTTTCACGGCGCACCGTCCAGGGCCCGATCAAGTTCGATATTGACGTGCGCGAGTTCCGCTTCGAGTCGGCTGATAAGCTGCCCGGCGTGGCCGTGATTTCCGGCCGACCCGATAGCCTCCAGCTCGCCGCACAGGGCCGCGACGGTGGTGGCGCCGATGTTGGCCGCGGCACCTCTGAGTGCGTGGGCCGCCTGGGCCAGGGCTGGACCGTCGTTGTCGTTGATCGCTTGATGCAGGGAGGCGATCCGGTCCGGGACATCGTTGCGGAAAGCTTCTGCTGCGGCCGGCAACAGGCCCAGCCCATCGGATGGCCCAAGGTCACGAAGAGTCGCCAGCCGGCTTTTATCGAGCCCCTGCCTGGCATGCCCGCTGGTGGGTGATGGATGACCGCCCGTGACGGCCAAAGGTTGCTCGGGCAGGTAACTGCCGACCTTGTCGGGGACCCATCGGGCCAGGACTGTTTCGAGGTCAGCGGAGTCGACGGGTTTGGCGAGGTAATCGTCCATGCCGGCGGCGAGGCAGCGTTCACGGTCCCCGTCGAGGGCACCGGCAGTCATCGCGATGATGGGAAGCCGGCTGTTCCCGTCCTGACGGCTCCGGATGATCCCGGTGGCTTCGAACCCGTCCATCACCGGCATGTGGCAGTCCATCAGGACTGCGTCATATTCTGTTGTTTCGACGGCGGCCACTGCGTCGGCGCCGTTGGCGACGACGTCCACGTCATAGCCGAACTTCCCCACTGTTGATCGGGCCACGAGCTGGTTGACTTCATTGTCCTCGACGACCAGGAGGCGGCCGCGGACGGGCCTTTGATGGGAGGGGCCGGTGCCGGTCAGTTCACGCATAGCCGAGCTAGTCCTACCTGCGAGCCGCTCAGTTGGGGGGCGTTGTTCGCTGGTGGACATTAGGCGGATCAGGCGGTTGTAGAACTCGGAGCTGCGGACTGGTTTCATGAGCCATTCCCGGACTCCGGCGTCGGCGATTGCTGAGCCGTTGATCTGCATGGTCGAGGTGAGCATGATGAGTTCGATGCTGGCCAGGGCAGGGTCAGCTTTGATGGCCCGTGCCAGTTCCAGGCCGTTGGTTCCGGGCATGCATAGGTCCAGGACCGCAAGATCAAAGGGTTCTCCCCGCTCTGCGGCCTTACGGGCGCTGACCAGGGCGGTCTTGGCGTCAGGTACGGCGTGAGGTTGCAGCTTCCAGCCGCGCAGCTGTGACTCCAGTACCAGGCGGTTGGTGGCATTGTCGTCCACCACCAGTGCGCGCATCTTGGTGAGGATGTCTGCGGTTGGCAGGGGATCGGTGGACGGTGGCGCCACGGGCAACGGGATCCGGAACCAGAAGGTACTGCCTTGTCCCGGCACGCTTTTCATCCCGATCTCACCGTTCATGGCTTCGGTCAGGCGGTTGCAGATTGCCAGCCCCAGTCCGGTGCCACCGTAGCGGCGGGTGGTCGAGGCGTCGGCTTGGGAAAATGATTCGAACAGCCGGGCATGCTGGGTGGGTTCGATACCGATTCCTGTATCGCGGACTTCGAAATAGATCGTGGCAGCGGATCCGTGCCGGGCATCACCTGTTTCCGTCTTGACTCGGATGGCGACTTCTCCTGCCGCGGTGAACTTCACGGCGTTGGAGGCCAGGTTCAACAGGATCTGGCGGATCCTGCCTGAATCTCCGATCAATCTGCCGGGAAGGCCTGGCTCGCAGTAGGCGATGAGTTCCAACCGCTTGGCTTGTGCCGGTTCCGCTAACAGCGCCGCGACGTCCTCAACCAGGAGCCGGGGATCGAAGGGCCGCAGGTCCAGTTCGACTTTGCCCGCCTCGAGTTTGGAAAAATCCAGGATGTCATTGATCAAGGCCAGCAGCGCTTCACCGGCGCCTTTGACGCCTTGGGCGTATTGTTTCTGTGTTTCATCCAAAGGGGTGTCGAGCAGCAGGGCAGTTAGTCCCACGACGCCGTTCATCGGCGTGCGGATTTCATGGCTCATGGTGGCGAGGAATTCGGACTTGAGCCTGCTGGCTTCCAGCGCGGCTGCCCGTGCTGCCCTGAGTTCGTCCTCGACGGCCCGGCGGAGAGTGATGTCTCTGGCGATGATCGCAATCCCGAGTAGGTTCCCGTCTTTTTGGATTGGTGAGACCGTCGCGGAGACCGGGATGACCGTCCCGTCTTTCCTGACGTGTTCGGATTCGAAGTTCATCGCGTCGCCGCTGTCCCGGAGCCGCTCAAAGATCTCCTGGATCCTGTCGGCGCTGCCCGCGGGCAGGAGGATTCGCCCGTCGCGGCCGATGACCTCCTCTGCGGAGTAGCCGTACTGCCGCTCGGCGCCGGGGTTCCAACTGGTGATGAGGCCTTCGGGGGTGGTGCTCAAGATGGCATCGGTGGACGAATTCACAATGGCGCCCAAACCTTCAAGCTCTGCAGTGCGGACGGCTACTTCCTGTTCCAGGCCGGTGGTCAAAGTGATGTTCTGAACGACGATCAGCACTTGGCGGATCAGGATGAGGACGACCGTGGTTCTGGCCACCACCAACAGGAAAGTGCTTAGTTCCTGAACGTGGGGTCCTGCGACGACTACGAGGGCCACCAGGATAGGCGCGTAGGGGAGCAGTTCCAGGGCCAGAGCGAACGCCTTGCGCTCGGGCTGCGGTCTTTGCGCGTAGGGGACAAGCGGTGCAAGCGCAATCAGGAGAAAGGCGCCAATCCACCCCACCGCCAGGGGCGATCCTGTGACGCCCGTGACGCCGTCGAAGGTGAGTCTGATGTACGTGCTGTCCGTGATGGTCAGGGCGAGCAGCCCGCTGCCGAAACAAAGCCACGGGAGGCGTTCTCCTGGTTGCCGGCGCATGGCAAGGACCAGCACCAGACAGGTCATGACCACGTCCACCACGGGGTATGCGACGCTGACCAGCACGGTCAGGACGTCGCCATCGGAGTTAAGGGCCGGCCCGAGTGCGGTGTACCAGCTGATCGCCAAGACGGAGCCGGCGATCACCGAGGCATCAAGGGATGACCTGACCCAGCCCACCTTGGTTGTGCCGGCTGGACGTTTGAAGCTGAAAAGCGCGGCGGCGGCAGGCACGGAGTACGCGAGGAACAGGACGTCGGCAATCGAGGGAAAGGGATATGTGTTGTTGTTGGTGAGGCCGAACAACGTCCAAAGCGCCTGGCCCGCAGCCCAGGTAAACGCGGCGACGGCCAGAAGAGACCACGCCCGCGCATTCTCACCGCGCCGAGCGGCCCTGCTGCAGCTGATGCCGGCCATCAGGGCAGCGGCAAGGATGAAGAAGTCGCCCGTTACCCTCGCCTGCACCGTTCCGTTGTTCCAAAAGAAATACAACGCGAGCGCCCCAAGGAGCAGGGCAGCACATCCAACGAGCCAAGCGAGCCGGGCCCCCCGTCGGCCGATACGCCGTCGCGGTTCCTGGAGAACGTTCTGAGACACGTGGAGCCCTCCCAATAGAGCGTCTCGCACCCGAAAAAATCTGAGACCCGGGCCGCCCGCAGAAACGGGCGGAGGCGCACTCTAAAAATATAGCTCTCTCGACTCGAACTGACCGCTTCATTTGCCTGCGACTCTGCCTTTCAGCCGCGGCGCTTAACGCCTTCACCGGCCGAACCAATCGGTCAGGGAGTCCGTTTCCCCTTCTTCGCGCTGTCCTAGCGCAGCCGGGTCGCAAACGCACGTTTACGACGGCCTTTGCAAATCCCAGGTACGCGGGGAGACCGCATTGGTCAGCGACTATTACGGATGCAGATGCCAGGCCCGGGCGGAAGAGTCGCCTGCGGGGCGCATGAGCGTAAGCATCACTGAACGGGCCCCGGTTGATTCACTCGGTCAGCCAGGTTACCGCCTCGTCCACTGATGTGAAGAACCGCGTCGGACATGAATGGTCATGCTGTGAGGCATAGAAGATGGCGATGACCTCGTCTACGGGACTGGCACCGACGAGGGCCATCCGTGCGAGCGGCCACGGCGCTGCAAAAATCTCTCTGGCACGGCGATCGACCCACTCCAAGTTGGACATTTCCACCAGCATTGGGAGGGCCCGCCCAGAACTTATCTCGACCGCGCGGCTCTTCATGGCGGTTGCTTCGGTTGCAGTGACCACTGCTCCGGGTGTCCATCGAACATGCAGGTAACCGTGACGGGAAAGATCAATGGTCACGACGGTGCGTTCCTGCCCATTCAGTTCCACGGCAACTCCTCAGCACCCGTACGCAAGCCGGCCTACTGAAGTCAGCGGGCCAGAAATCCTAACAGTACGTTCCCCGGGTCCCTTTCCACATCATCTTTATGGTTTTTAGGCAGTCATTTAGGCCCCCTGCAGGGGTGTGCGGTGCATGCTAATGCTGGGTGGAGGCCTGGTTGAACGCAATGCCCCGCCCACTCGCGATGGCTTCGAAACACTCGTGGACGGTAGCTACTTGCGTGCCCAGACGGACCGCTGTCCTCTACATAGGTGCGCTGGGCCGCTTGGGGCATCGTTTGTCTGACGTCACAGGCCCGTTCAGACGTGCTGGAGTCACATTTGCGCATCCGCCGTTGGGATAATCCTGATGTGTCATTTGGATCAGGTAGCTCTGGTGGCGGCGGGTACAGGCTGTTAAAGGTTAGGGGTCAGGCGTTGGTCTTGCGTTTGAGCCACGCCCATACGCCTGTAGCGACGAACAGGATCAGGCCGATGATGGCGAGCCAGAGAAGTCCTTTTACAACGAAGCCGACGATGGACAGTATGAGCCAGAGGACCAGAAGGCCGATGATGATTCCCATGACTACACTCTAGACCTGACCTGTAGGAATGGGTCGGGCCCGCACGGCCGTTTCGCGGACCATGGCGAGCGGCTAGAGACATCGGTGTGTGAAGAGCCTTACGCAGCGGGTCTTTGTGAACCTAAGGAGATTCGAACTCCTGACCCTCTTGGATGTGAACAGCGCGGTCCTCCGATTAGTGGTCGAAATGAGTGTGAATTGATGCGTGGGTGTTTGTTTTTGCCACGTATGCGGCGGCGACGTCGCGCAGTTTGCGGTTCCGGTTGTTTGATTCCTCGCGGAGGGTTTGCAGGGCCGTGTCCTGGCTGCAGTGGTGGCGTTCCATGATGATGCCTGCGGCGAGATCGATCGATGATGGTGCAGGACCGCATCGCTGCTTCGAGGTTCTGTTGGGCGCTCAGCAACTGCGCGATGCGGACGGCGAGGCGTAGGGACTTGGAGGCCTGCGCCCCGTAGGTTTGGGTACTGGCAATGTCGTCGTCGGTGAACGCTTCCCTGTCTGCCGCGTACAGGTTGATGGCGGCCCCTGCGTCATTGTCCAGGGGCAGTGGGATGGAGAGGATCGAGCCGATGCCTTCGGACCAGGCAACAGCGCAGTACCGTGGCCACCTGCGCTCCCGGTCCAGGTCGGGCACGTAGACAGTGACCTCCTCGCGTAGGGCCGTGAGACAGGGGCCGTCCCCAAAGTTGTATTGCAGCTCATCCACGGCTTTTACCTGTGGGGCGCTGGTGGCAACAGTGGCCCGGAGCTTTTTTCGGACCAGGGTTATTCCGCAGAGCACGGCGTGGCCGGGTGCAAGCGTTGCTGCTGCGTGTTTGACAAGCTCGTCGAGCATGTTGGCCACTTCGGCTGACTCCAGGACCATGTCCTGCAACTGCTCGGCGATACCGACACGTACCGGATTCTTCTGCCTGTCACCCACGCCGTGCCCTCCCCGATTACCAGTAGCCGCCAACTAGTCGAGCCACGATGAACGGGAAAGAGATCGGTAATCCCCGAGCTTCGTCGCTGATTTTGGTGTTGTCCCTGGGGTCCAGCGACGCTGCCGGGTTCCGAAGGGGTTGAGAGGGTACGTGGTCCACACCCAATCACAGCCGCTGGGCCACATCCCGTGGGTTACGGCCCTGACTCAGGATCGACAGGGTGCGGTCGTGTTCGTGCCCTGGACCGCAGTTCCTGGTCGATGCGGTCAATGAGGCCCCCGGCCCTTTCAAGTCCCACATAGTTCAGTGCACGTTGGAGCCTGTCTGCTGTCCCGACGAAGGTTTCAGTGAGGACGAGCGGCCACTGCCTGGAAGAGTCAATCAGCCTGAATGTGGTCAGGTCAGCCGAAGTTCTGGCCCCACGCAGGGAGGGAAGCACCCGGAGCCCAGCAACCGGCCCGGCGCCAGGACGCGATGACAGCGGCTTGGATTGTTCGAAAGGGAGGGCGGCCACGACACACTCCAGTAACAGGATTTCGCGGCCGATCTGCCTGACCTACTCCAGGTTTAAGCCGCCCCTCAATCGCGGAAAAGAACAATCTGACCGAAATCTGCAATGAGGGGAAGCCGCTATACCCCTGTACGTGGACCAGGAAGGTCTAAACGATGGGGCTCAATGCAGTCAGAAGTGCAAAGGACTGCTGACTGCACACTTCCCGCTGAATTCCGGGGCTTGTGCAGACGGGTTCCTCGAACCTCATCCATGTAGGACAGTTGGGGTATTTCCACTGCAAAGGCTCGTTCCCCGACTATCGGTGGGCCAAAGGATCCGCGGCCGAGCGCTGACAGCACTCTTGACCGAAGTAACTGGTACTCGCTGGCGTACGTGCGTTGTCTGCAACCTGGCGATTACCGTTCGAGGACAATGGACTTGAACTAAAAGGAAGTGTGGACAAAGTCCACACGGGCACTACAGATTCCTTCGTCAAAGGCGATTTTTCTTTGACGTGTTGACAAGGCCTCTGGTCGCGTCGCTCTGATGGTTGGGTTGCGGCTTTGGCGTGGCCGCCCCGTGCCTGTTCAGGTGTGTGGCGGGTTAAATTCCCTGGCCGACGGCCCCTCGGCCTCCTGTAACCCGGTTCTCGTTTCCACGATCCAGCTTCTTTGGGGGCCGGCTGGCCCACACCTACTCACGGGCCCGGGGGAGTAGGAACGACATGACCGTGTCGATTTGGCTCCAGGCTTGGCGAGGGGTGGTGTTTTGATCGTGGCGAGATGCGCGCACGGAAGAAGAGCACGAAGCGGTCATTGACGAAGAACGCCCGGTCGTACTAAACGAAGCGGTCCCCGTCGACGGTTCGCCTGGGCAAGGAAACCATCACCGACGAACACACCGTCACGGAAGAAGTCCGCAAGGAAAACATCGAACTTGATGACGGCGGGCGTACCAACCGCTAGTTACCAGCCCACCGGAAGCAACTCTGGCAGGCTGAACCACGTTTGGTCCGCCCTCAATCACCTGAGGGGGACCGTTCGTGGTTATTTTGCGCACCGGCTAGAGCGCCTTGTCGGTGCTAAATCGTGGCGGGCTCTACGCGTGGTCGAGCGGATGATTGCAGGGTGGGGTCCGGCTCGGAGGAGTGCGCCTTTCGTGGGTGATGACAGTGGCGGCCAGGGCGATGGTGAGGCCGATGACGGTTTCGAGGGCGCGCTGAGTCAGGAGGGTGCCGATCGAGGCTGGCATCATGAGATCGCCCAGCAGAAGGGCCATTGGGGTGAAGAAGACCAGGCCGAGGCTGTAGTTGCGGCCGGTCGTCAGCTCGGTGCACGCCTGGAGCGCGGCGATCAAGATGATCGCGGAATAGCTGCTGGGGTGGGTGGCCAGTACGAGGGCTGCGACGCCGAGGCCGGCGGCGGTGCCGATCACCCGCTGGGCAGCGCGCGTGAGGCGGGCGTGCAGGTCGGGTGCCGACATGGGGACGGATGCCGTGACGAAGGTCCAGTAGGGGTGGCCGATGCCGCTGGTCGCGACGGCGAGGCCGGCGGCCGCGATTCCGAGCAGATACCGGGCGGCGTGTCGGCCCACCGGGTCGGACGGGCGTAGGCGACGCGACGACAGCCGGTACCGCACTGGGTCGCGGGCGGTGCAACCCGGGAGGGCTAGCAGCAGCGCGAAGACGGCCGCGCCTCCCGCAGCGAGGGCGGCTGCGGGCACCGTGCTCAGAGCGATCGGGACCGTGGCCGAGGCTGTGAGGGCGAAAACCGGGTTGAGAGCTCCGGCCGGATGCCATCGGCCCAGCTCGGCCAGCACTACCGCGACGCCGGCCCAGGCGGCCGCGACCGGGACGAGCAGCCAGAGCCTGAACGGGACGGTCGCCACCAGGGCACCGACGACGACGCCGACCACCAGCACCACGCCCGCCTGCGCCTGCGTGGCTAGCCGTACCCGACGCAGTTCGTGTCGGCCGTACAGGGCGGTGAAGGCGCCGATCGCCGCGTACAGCAGCAGATCGCCGCGGCCGGACGCCATGCAAGCCACCAGCGGCACGAAGATCGACAGGCTTGCGCGCAGGGCGGTCCAATGGGCGCCGGCATGCGGGCCCAGATCGAAGACTGCCGCCCACCAGGACCGCGTGGGGGTGGCCGGCGTCATCTTAACCTTTCGAGGTGATACAGGAATGAAGTATTTCAAGGTTACTACATAAATGAACTACCATTGAAGTTGACGGAGACGACGGTCACAGGGGCGCGGAGGAGGCGGATGGATCAGGACGCAGACGGCCTGCCCGCTCAGGGCGACGCCGTGGACCGGATGCAGCGTGAGTGGGCCCGGCTGCGCCCGGACCTCGACTTCACCAGCCTCGGGGTGATCCACCGCGTGCTGCGCGCTTCCCGCCTCATCCTCGAAGCCAGCGACGCCTTCCTCGCCGACTACGGGCTCACCCGTGGCGAGCTGGACGTGCTTTCCGCGCTGCGCCGTACGTGCGAACCTCTGAGCCCAACGACACTGGCCCAGACGCTGCTTGCCCCGCGCTCCGCGATCACCATGCGGCTGAACGCCCTCCAGGCTCGGGGACTGTTGAGCCGAACGGCCAACCCGGCCGACGGCCGCTCCTCGCTGCTCGTCCTCACCGACACTGGCGTCGCGCTCGTAGACGAGGTGATTCCCGCCCAGCTCGCCTTCGAAGATGCCCTACTCGCCGAAGCCCCGCCCTCGGCCGTCGAGGGCTTGGCCGATCGCTTGCGGGCACTGACCTCCGTGTGGGAGCAAGGACGTGGCCACCAAGCCGGGTCCAGCAGGTACCGGCGGAACGGCCCACTCGAGCCCTCCGGATGAGCCGCAGCAGCGCGCGCTTGGGGTGAGAATCAGCCGACGCGCTACGGCACTAGTGGGAAAAGGAGTGCTCCACCCTTGGCATCGGATCCAGTCTTACTGCCCGTTTACTGCTCCGGAATCTGCTTGTGTTCGCGGGTTCCCAGTGTTTGCAGGGGGAATGTGGTTCGAGTCCTACCTCGGGCAGAGTGTTTCTGCGGGCCAGGCGTGTTTTGATTCACTGCTGTTGACAAGCCTTAACTTTCTTGGCGTTCCTGTTTGTCGGCTGCACCCCAGGCAAAATGCCCCGATCCGCAGGAGGGAGATCGTGCACGCCTCCTGTGTTCGTACCTGCGCGCAGGTCATCCAGGTCCGGCGAAGAGTCCCTTTGGCGGACTTTGGGTCTTTCTGGTACTGGAGTCCCCGGAGCTGGGGCTGGAAGAAGGGACCACGGTATCTCGCCCGTTCCAGAAGATCACTCGGTCGTTATCCGCGCTCCGGCCGCCCGTTCGAAAACCATGGACGGGGTGGGGCCGGCGGTGAGGGAGGCGTCCTCTTGACGGGACGCTTGCTGGTTCGACAGGCCCAGCTCACCTCAGCCGCGTCGAGGCCGCGCATCGCCCCTGTCGAACTCCTTGCCGTCGGAACTCTCCTTATTCGCCTCGTCTTGAACATGTTTCGATATGGACCCCCGGCAAGGCTGGATATCGCAAGGACTTTCGCGCGACGTCGTGACGCCATATGAGACCCTTCGGCAGGACCGCTGCCTCCTCAAAGGTCTATGAGGTTCGGCGGCCCGGGTCAGCAATTATCGACTATCCTGCCCGGAACGCCTCCGATGGCGCCGCCGACCTCCGCTCCACCATGCCCCGGAGATAATCGCCAACGTGCTCCGGCACTCCAAGGGCGCGACGGGCTCAAGAAAGCGTCGAGAATGTGGGTCCCGGGTGCGGAATAAGCGGGGGGCGGCAAAGCGCCGCAGGGTCGCTTCACAGACAACACAGGCGAACCGGCAACCAGCTGGACACGGCAGCGAACGCTGCCCAACTGCGAGGAGGCGGAGCCCCGCCTTCTCGGTGGTCGACTCGTAACGCTGTCGTAGTGAAGGGCCATCATGAACCATCTCCATGTTGGATCAGTCAAGCCGGCGTCGTGGTTCGATCGCGGGGACCAGTGCTTTGGCGGAGAACGAGCTGACTGGGAACTAGGGTGATCCCGTGTTCGGTGGTGTTGCTGCGGATTTGCCGGAGGATGTTGTCAATGCATTGTTTGCCGATCTCGGTGTAGTCCTGGTGGACGCTGGTAAGCGGCGGTGTGTACGAGGAGGCTTCCGGGACGTCGTCAAAGCCAACAACGCTGATGTCGTCAGGAACCGATTTTCCTTTTTCGTGGAAGGCGCGGAGCAGACCCAGGGCCATGTGGTCATTGGCGGCGAAGACGGCGGTGCAGTCGGGTTCGTTGGCGAGCCGGAGACCGGCGGCGTAACCGGAGTCGGCGGACCAGTCGCCTCGGAGCACGGGCGGGACAGTCCTGCCTTCACGGGTAAGCGCGGCCCGCCACGCGGCGGCACGCCGTTCACTGGCTAACGATTCTTCGGGCCCGGCTACGTGCCAGACGGTGCGGTGCCCCAGGCCCAGCAGATGTTGGAGTGCCTTGTGCACGCCGTCAGTCTGGTCCGTGTCCACCATGCTGTACTGCTGGCCCGCGTCGGAGTCGACGAAGACGACCTTGACGCCGGGAGGAAGGGTGACGGAGGCTGCATCGAGCAGGTGGATTTCCATAATGCCGATGACAGCGTCGACGGCGAGTTCGCTCACCCGCGAGAACGCATCCCGGATGCCGGCCTGGGTGTGGGCGGTGACGGGGATCAGGGTGACGGCGAAGTCCTGCCGCGCCGCATGCAGGGCAATGGCTTCCAAAGTGCGCATGGTGCCGCTCGAGGCGAGCGAGAAGACGACGACGCCGATAGTCTGGAAGCTGCCACGCTTCAGCGCCCGGGCGGCGCCGTTTGGCCTGTATCCGAGCTGCTGCATCGCAGCAACAACCTTGTCCCTGGTACTTTCCCGGACGTCGGGGCTCCCGTTTGCAACGCGGGACACAGTCTGGGTTGAGACTCCTGCCAGCACCGCGACGTCCACTATCGAGACACGGTTAGTGATTGTCTTAGCAGCGCTGGTGGCCATGGTTTTCGTTCCAGTGTCCTTTGAAAATCGTCCGTTCGACACCAGTTCAGGTGGCCCCGGTTGATGCCATAGCCGATTCCGGCCATTTTGATCTGAGCATAAGTGCCCTGCCTGTGGGGCAACCCGCGGGTTGGCCGGCAAGAGGTAGAAGGTGACGAGTTAGCGGTAACTTAGCAGGCTGACTATCTAGCCAATGGCTGAGCAATGAGTGCGATTCCTTTATTATCGACATCCCTTCGCAGAAATACCAGCATCAATCCCAATTAAAAATATTTGCGCACAGCTCCTTGATAGTGCGCTAACTCACGTTGTAGCGTAGCTCACTAAGCCCACGACGATGGGGCGTACGCGAACCACAAGGAAGTGTTGTTCATGCAAAGAAGTACAACTGGATCTCACCGGAACAAAAAGCTTGGCAGGGCGGCTCTGTGCGTTTCTGTCCTGACGGTCGCCATGTTTGGATTGGCTGGCTGTAAGGGCGGCGCTGCCGCACACGATGCGGGGGAGAAGGCAAGCGGCAAGGGGCTGGTCATCGGCTGGAGCCAGCGCGGCATCAGCGGCAGCGACTGGTGGAAGACCCTCGTTGAGGGGGGCCAGGCCGAGGCGGGAAAGATCGGAGCACGCCTCGAGTTGCTTGATGCCAATGGTGACACCGTGCGCCAGAATGGGGATGTTCAGACGCTCATCACGAAGGGCGTGGACGTCGTGGTCATGAATCCGAACGACCCAATCGGCGTCGGACCCTCGGTTCAGGCCCTGAAGGATGCGGGAATACCCGTCGTGACCGTCAACTCAAGCGTGGACAAGTCGCTGGTTCCGGACATGTTCTGCTACGTTGCGGAGGATCAGGAGCACACTGGCTCACTTGCCGGGGAAACGGCTGCCCAGAAAGCACTCGAAAAGTACGGTGACCAAGGTCAAATCAAGCTCGTCGGCATCGGAGGCTTCCCGGGAGACGTGCTAAGCGACCTCCGCTTTAACGGTTTCATGGCCGGGTGGAACCGTGTCATGGACAAGCACCCGGGGGTCACCACCGTAAAGCTCGACACGAAGTACGGGGAATGGAAACCCGATAAAGCACTCGCCCCGATCCGGGACGTGGCCACCGCCAACCCGGACCTCAAGGTTATTTACAGCATGAGCGACGTCATGCATGGCGGCATTGTCCAGGGCCTACAGCAGGCGGGTCTCTGGGGTGACAAGATCCTCATGGCCAGCTATGACGGCGGCATGGGAGCAATCAAGGAAATGGTGGACGACCCGAAGGGTCCGTTGCAGGCTGATGCGTCCAACCAGCCGTGGGACCAGGGAGCTGCCGCAGTGCGGATGGCACTTGCCGCCTTCAACGGCGACCAGTCCCAGTGCCCGGACAAGACCAACTACATCAATACGACGGTGGTCACGCCTGCCGAGGCGCGAGACTACTACGTCCCCTCGGACACCTACGTCCGCGCTAAGAACTGAGCTCCCTGGCCGGCGCTGCCCCGTGGCCGGCCGATCCACCCAGAGCCCTATATAAGGAGCATGATGCTCGCGCATAACCCGGTCTCGCCTTCCACCGCAGCGGCGGAGGCGGCACGAGACACCCACACCGGCGCTTCGGAGTTGCGGCTCGATGGCGTCACCAAGTCCTATCCTGGCGTTCAGGCGCTGAAGGGAGTCAGCTTCAGCGTCGCCCGCGGATCCATCCATGCACTCGCCGGACAGAACGGCGCAGGCAAGTCGACGCTCGTAAAGATCCTCTCTGGAGCGGAGTCCCCGGACAACGGCACGATACGCCTCGGCGGTGAGCTGCAGCGTTTCCGTGACCCCATGGACGCCCAGCGCGCCGGGATCCACACCATCTACCAGGAACTCTCGCTCGTGCCGTCCCTCTCGGTGGCAGAGAACATCTTCCTCGGTCAGTTGCCCCGACGGGCGGGGGCATTCGTTGACTGGCAGCGTATGCAGGCCGAAGCCCGGACCGCGCTGGACCGCGTCGGCTTCCATCTCGATGTCCGCCGCCCGGTCGGAAGTTACTCCACGGCGGAGCAACAAGCTGTGGAGTTGGCCAAGGCCTTGCATAAGGACGCCCGGGTCCTGCTCCTGGATGAACCCACCTCCACGTTGCCCTTGCCCGATGTTGAGCGGCTGTTCACCGTCCTCCGCTCCCTGTCGGAACAAGGCGTGACGTTGTTATACATTTCGCACCGCATGGACGAACTGTTTTCGCTCTGCGACGCCGTGACCGTGTTGCGCGATGGCGTGAACGCGGCGGACCTGAAAACGGCAAATTCTAAACCTGCCGACGTCGTCACGGCCATGGTGGGGAAGAGCCTCGAAGGGTCCATCGCCGATGCGGCCCTCCGCGGGGAACGCTCGCCCAGCCTTGGGTCCGGTCCCCGGGAGCGTGTCATTCTCTCTGCCCGCGACCTCTCCGAGCAGGGCTACGTGGAAAACGTGACGTTCGAGCTGCGTGAAGGTGAGGTGCTCGGTATCTCCGGGCTCATCGGCAGCGGCCAGTCAGAACTGGCCGGCCTCATTGCGGGTGCACGGAGGCGGACTTCTGGCGAGATCCGCGTCGATGGGAAGGCAGTGGACTTCCGTGCCCCCCGTGACGCAATCCGTCGGGGGGTTGGTTTACTGCCGCAGGACCGTAAGGCAGCGGGCTTCATCCCGGACATGGGAGTGGCAGGCAACATCACGCTGGCCAGCCTGCCGCAATTCAGTCGGCTAAGCGTGATCCAGTCCCGGCGGGAACGCAACGTGGCCGGGGACATGGTGGCCCGGCTCGGCATGAAGGTATCCGGTGTGCACCAGCCACTCAAAACGCTGAGCGGGGGAACCCAGCAGAAGGCCATCCTGGCCCGCTGGCTTGTCCGCCAGTCACGCATCCTCGTGTGCGACGAACCCACCCGCGGCGTGGACGTCGGGGCGAAGGAAGACATGTACGAGCTCATTCGTGAGTTCGCGCAGGCGGGAGGAACCGTCGTGGTGGCGAGCTCGGAGATCACGGAGGCGATGATGTGCGATCGCGTCCTCGTGATGGCACGCGGCAAAGTCGTCGCCGAACTCGATCATGACGACATCGACCCCTCCGGCAACGCCATCCTCGAGCGCTTCGCCTGACGGCCCCCTCAATCAGTTTCTATTCAGGAGTACAACCATGTCCCGGACCCTGTCGTCCCTGCCGCCAACGAGTGGCGCCCCCTCCCCATCGCCATCATCCAGTATCAGCTCCCGGCTGCGGGGCAGCGCCCTCCGTGCCCTGCCAAAGAGCTACCTTATCCTCGTGCTTCTCGCGATCATCGCGGTGGGCTACTACGTCTCCGACGACTTCCTGACGTTCCGCAATGCTGAGAACGTGATCACGGCCGCTTCGATCGTCGTGGTGCTGGCTATCGGCCAATACTTTGTCATCCTGACCGGCGGAATTGACCTCTCCGTAGGCTCGGTCCTGGCCATGTCCACGGTGATTACGGCACTGACCCTGCAGGCAGGGATGCCCGCCGGCGCGTCCGTTGTGTTCGTGCTGATCTGCTGCGCGGTTGCCGGACTGATCAACGGCATCCTCGTCGTTTGGTTGAACATCCCCCCGTTCATCGCGACGCTGGCCATGATGAGCGCCGTCAAGGGCTTCAGCTACATCATCCAGTCGACAAGCCTGATTGAGATCCGCAACCAGTGGATCATCGAGGCCTTTTCCCGCGGCAGCTTCCTCGGGATCCGCAACCCCGTCCTGATCTTCATTATCGTGGCCGTGGTCGCCGCGCTCGTGGCCAAGTACACCACGTTCGGCCGCTCGCTTTACGCAATCGGCGGCAACCCTGAAGCCTCGCGACTTTCGGGCCTGCCGGTCGCGCGGAACCTGATTATCACCTACACCATCTCCGGGGTGCTCGCCGGCCTGGCAGGCCTCATCGCCGCCTCCCAGCTGCGGCAGGGAAGCTCGCTCATTGGCGTAGGTTACGAGCTCGACGCCATCGCAGCCGTCGTCGTGGGTGGCGCCTCCCTCATGGGCGGAAAAGGCGATCCCCTGAACGCAGTGATCGGGGTGTTCATCCTAACCACCATCATCAACATCATGAACCTCGTCGGGATCTCCTCCGAGCCGCAACTGGTCATCAAGGGCGCAGTCATCATTCTCGCCGTCTTCCTCTCCAGTGCCGGCGGCGTCCAGAGGATCTCCGGATTCTTCTCGAAACGTTTCCCGCGCACCCGGGCCGCCTGACGGCCCACCCATCGTCTTTCCATTTAGCTCAGAAAGCAGGAACCATGTCCATCCGCCCCTTTGGCCGCACCGGCCTGACCGTCTCCGATATCTGTGTCGGCACCAGTGCGCTCGGCAGCTTTCCCGCCCAGTACGGTTACGAGGTCGATGAAGTCACCGCCGTCGCCACAATACAGCGTGTCTTCGACGGGCCCTTCACCTTCATTGATACGTCAAATGAGTACGGCGGGGGTGCAAGTGAAGAGCGGATCGGCAGGGCCATCGCCGAGCGTGGCGGCATCCCTGAGGGATATGTCGTCGCCACGAAAGTCGACCCGCTTCCCGGCAGCACCGACTTCTCCGGGGACCGCGTCCGCCGGTCCGTCGAGGAGAGCCTGGAGCGTCTTGGCCTCGATAAACTCCAGCTCGTCTACCTGCACGACCCCGAGAAGATTTCATTCGACGAGGGAGTGGCCAAGGGAGGTCCGCTGGAGGCCCTCATCGATCTCCGGGACCAGGGTGTTATCCAGTACCTGGGCGTAGCCGGGGGCCCCATCGACCTAGAGCTGCAGTACCTGGCGACGGACGCGTTCGACGCCGTCATCAGCCACAACCGCTACACCCTCGTTGAACAGACAGCCGAGCCGCTCCTGGAGGACGCGGCCCGCCGCGGAGTCGCCTTCGTCAACGCCGCCCCGTTCGGCGGCGGAATGCTCGTCAAGGGACCAAGGGCAGTCCCGCGGTACTGCTACGCACCCGTGGACCAGGCCACGATCGACAGGGTTCTGCGCATGGAGGAGCTGTGCCGCCAGCACGGCGTCGCGCTCGCTGCAGCTGCCCTGCAATTCTCGGTACGTGACGAGCGCGTGGCGTCGACCATCGTTGGCATGTCCCAGCCGAGCCGGGTCGAGGAGACCCTCGGCTTGCTCAACCGTGACATCCCTCAGGAACTCTGGGACCAGCTCCTGCCTCTGGCACACGAGGGCCGCAACGGCATCGACGCCGTGACGGTCTGAGTGCCGGGGCGAGTAGCAGACATTTACGAAAGGAAACGAAGCAATGACCAGGAAGAAGCAGCCTGAGCCGGTGGACGTCGTCATCGTCGGTGCAGGCGCCGGCGGGGCAACCGCGGCAAAGGTGCTGTCGGAGGCCGGCCTGAAGGTGGTAGGCCTCGAACGTGGGCCATGGCTGAAGCCCGAGCACGCCTCGGGAGACGAGCTGAAGTTCCTCAACCGGAATTTCATCTGGCAGGATCCGAAGATCAAACCGCGGACCTACCGCCCGAACGACAAGGTAGAGGCGGAAATCACCAACTTCTCCGCCACACCGCAGGTCGTCGGCGGCGGCACCACCCACTGGGGTGGCATGGTTCCGCGCATGGCGGAGAGCGATTTCAAGCTGCGCAGCCTGCACGGCGATGTTCCGGGCGCCAGCCTGGTCGACTGGCCCATCTCCTATGACGAACTGGAGCCTTACTACACACGCGTCGAGTGGGAGTTCGGCACGTCGGGTCTTGCCGGGGCGAATAAGTGGGAAGCGTGGCGGAGCCGCGGCTACCCCACCAAGCCATCACCGCTGAGCCAGATCGGCCGGACCTTCTCCACTGCGATGTCAAAGCTCGGGCACAGCACGTTCCCCATGCCGCAGGGCATGGTGACCGAACCCTACCGGGGACGGCAGCCATTCAGTGAGAACGGCTTCTGGCAGCAGTACCCTGACCCGGGAAACGGCAAGTCATCCACGCTGATCAGCTTCATTCCTGACGCGATTGCAACCGGGCGCTATGACCTCCGCTCCGATTGCTACGTCAGCGAGATACTCGTCGGCAAGGACGGCCGCGCCACCGGTGTCCGCTACCAGGATGAGGACGGCGACGAATTCGTCCAGCACGCGAAAGCCGTGATCGTCTGTGGCGGTGGAATCGAAACCCCCCGCCTGCTGCTCATGTCGAAGTCAGGGCTCTTCCCGGACGGCCTCGGCAACGGCAGCGGTATGGTCGGTAAGAACGCCACCTTCCACCAGTACTCATTCTCGGTCGGCCTGTTCGACCGCGAGGTCAGCGACCCGCTCTACGGGTGGGCGGGTCACTACATGAGCCTGTGCTCGTTCGACTTCTACGAGACAGACGAGAGTCGAGGGCACATCCTGGGATCGCTGATCTTCCCGTCCATGATCGGCCACCCAGTCAACTGGAGCTTCCCCGGCAGGCCCACTTGGGGCCAAGCGGCAAAGGACGCCGACCGCGAGTTTTTCAACCACAGCATGAAAATCGGTGTCCTCCTGCATGATTTGCCCGTTGAGGACAACCGCGTCGACCTTGACCCGAACGTCAAGGACGCCTGGGGTCTGCCGGTCGCCCGGATTACCCATACGCCCCACTCCAACGACTTTGCCCAGGAACGCTGGCAGGTGGCCAAAAACGGTGAAATTCTTGAGGCCGCAGGGGCCCAAAAGGTCATTCCGGTCAACATGGAGCGGATCACGGGAAACACCTCGCACGAGCTGGGCACCGCCCGCATGGGTAACGACCCGGCAAAGTCCGTCGTCGACCGCTGGTGCCGCTCCCACGAGGTACCAAACCTCTATGTTTTCGACGCAAGCTTCTTCCCGACCGCGACCGGCATCAACCCGGCCCTGACGATCATGGCGAACGCCTGGCGGTGCTCTGACCGCATCCTCCAGGTCGACCGCCATGGCTGGTCCGAAAACTGATTCGCACTTCACACAGGACACGAAAGGACGGAATTCACATGGGACAGGCGGAATGGGCTACGGTACCCATCTCAGCGCGGGACGTCGACGGGCCGATCTTCTTCAGCGAGCACGAATGGAACACGATTGAAGCGGCCTCGGCCCGCATCATTCCCACAGACCATCACCCCGGTGCACGTGAGGCAAAGGTCGTGCGCTTCATTGACCGGATGCTCGCAGGAACGCAGTTCATCTTCCCGGCAGCGGACGGCAACGGGTTCCTCCGGATGGAAGGCCGCGACGAGGCCGCATGGCAGGAGCGCATCAAACAGCGCCGGGAGTTTTACCGCGAGGGCGTCCTGGAACTGGACAGGCTGGCTAAAGAACGTGCCGACGTCCAGTTCCTCGACCTTGCGGAAGAGGACCAGGATGCAGTGCTCGAGACGCTCTCCGGCGCGGCCAAGCCAAACGCTTTCTCCCTGGCGTACTCCGAGGCCGGTCTTGGGGGCGCGCCGGCAGGCAACCAACCCGTCAACGAAGATTTTCTGGAATTCTTCCCCCTTCTGGTACTCAATACCCGCCAAGGGTTTTACGGGGACCCGGTATATGGGGGCAATGAGAACCGCGTTGGCTGGGGTGTCATCGGCTTTGACGGGCCTCCGTCACTGGCATCGACCATGGACGGCAGCTACACGACCCGTAAGTACATGGTGGAAGGGGCGGAGTGGCCCTACGATCAACATCCCGAAGTCCTCCGGTACCGCCGCCCGTGACAGCAGGCGCGCCGAGGGGAGCCGCATTCCGTGGCTCCCCTCGGGCGACCGGGGATAATGAAGGGGTGTCTACGACCCCTGCGCCCTCAAACGGCCGAAACGCCAATGGACGCGGGGAGCGGCTTGCCTCCAGGTCAAAGGCTCCCCGCATGTCCGATGTTGCCCGCCTCGCCGGAGTGTCCCAGCAGACGGTGTCACGGGTGGTACGGGGAGCGACCAATGTCGATCCGGATATCCGTGAACGCGTCGAGCACGCAATCGCACAACTGCGCTACCGCAGAAATCCCGCAGCCGCAGCGCTCGCCAGCAACCGGACCATGACGATCGGGGTTGTCAGCTTCGAACTGTCGGTCCTGGGACCAACGGTGGCCCTGTACGGTATCTCGGAGGAAGCCCGGAAACATGGCTACGCGACGCGGCTGGTCACTCTGGCCAGCCTGGAACGGCACGATATCCGGGCTGCCTTCGAATCCATCAACTCGGACACGGTTGACGGCGTAATAGTGCTCGCGCCCCTGTTGGATGCGATAACGGTGCTCGAGGACCTCGACATCGGTGTCCCCGTAGTGACGTTCCAGCAAGGATCGCACCCCAGTCCGACAAGCGTTTCCGTTGACGAAGTGCGCGGCGCCCGGATGGTGGTGCGCCACTTACTGGACCTCGGTCACGAAACAGTGTGGCATGTCCAAGGTCCGGCGGGATGGATGGCTACCTCTTCCCGTGTCCAGGGATGGGCAGCCGAACTGGGGGCGTCTGGACGCTTCGTTCCGACGCCGCTCGCAACGGCCGATTGGTCAGCTGCCGAGGGATACCGTGTCGGACGTGAGCTCGCCACAAAGGAGGACGTCACGGCGGTCTTTGCCGCCAACGACCCCTTCGCGCTGGGAGTGATCAAAGCTATGGACGAGGCAGGACGGAACGTGCCGGGCGATGTCAGCGTGGTGGGATTCGACGACGTCAAGGAAGCACCCTTTTTCCGGCCGGCATTAACGACCGTCAGGCTTGATTTCGAAGCTATCGGCCACATCGCTGTAAGCCGTATCCTCGCCATGATCAAGGAGGAGGCGGAGGGAGACATCCCGCTGCTGGAACCGCACCTCATACTCCGCGACACCACAGCAGCACCGCGAAGCAAGCGCTGACCGGGGATTGCCTGGGCCCGTACGCGGGCTTAGCCATAAAGCCGCGACCTAAAGTGCTCTGAACCGCCTTCTAAAATCCCTGACCGAAAGGTCTTGCAATTCTGTAACTAACCCGATTATCTTGAGTTAGCGCTAACTCAGGTACTCAAAGAAGAGAAAAGAGAGAGAAAACGATGGTTGATCCATATGTAGTCGTTGCGGTTTCGCCGCGGACAATCAATGTGAAGAATCCCGGTGACGGCGTTGCAAACGTCAAGCGCATCAATGAATTCATCGACACGGCAGTCATGGTCGGGGCCTGGGAGGGCTCTCCGGTCAAGTTGGTTGTCCTGCCCGAGATGGCTATCCAGGGCATGATGGCCAACACCCCGGGTAACCGCGAACGGGAGCGCCACTTTGCCGTGACGATCCCTGGGCCGGAGACGGACGAGCTGGCAAAGAAGGCCGTTGAGCACAACACCTACATCGCTGCTGAGCTGTACATGGTGAAGGACGAGGACTTCCCGGACCGTCACTTCAACGTCGCGTTCATCATCGATCCGCAGGGCGAAATTATCTACAAGCGCTACAAAGCGACCAGTGATGCCTACGAGGGCGGGATGCTCGGCAATATGAACCCGCACGACGTGTGGGACGAGTGGATTGAAAAGAAGGGCAATGGCAATGCAATGGATGCCATTTTCCCTGTGGCAAAAACCGAGATCGGCAACATCGGGTACGCCATTTGCCACGAGGGCGTCTACCCGGAGGTGCCGCGTGGGCTCGCGATGAACGGCGCCGAGATCATTATCCGGGGCACCCTGATCGAGCCGGCCGTGCAGAACGGCATGTGGGAATTGCAGAACCGGGCGCACGCCATGTTCAACTCGGCCTATGTCGTCGCCCCGAACCTGGGGCCCGAAGTCCGTGATGACGGGAGCATGCAGGACCTGTTTGGCGGTCAGTCCATGATCGTCGGTCCACGCGGCCAGATCTTGACCAAGCAGCAGGGCTGGACGTCGGGTGACTCGTTCGTCTGCACCACAATCGACATCGAAGCGCTCCGCCGGGCGCGAATGGCGAACGGCCTGTACAACCAGTTCAAGGACCTGCGCACCGAGCAGTACCGCGTTATTTACGACACCCCGATCTATCCGAAGAACCAGTACCTCGACGCGCCCCCGAGCGAGGGCTGGCTGGCCCGGGAAGACTCAACCCGAGCCGCGAATATCGAGAAACTCATCGAGCGCGGAGTCCTCACCCCGCCGTCCGGCTACAAGGCCTAGGCGGGCAGACTGGCCGGGTGCGCGCAACGCGCACCCGGCCACCTCCTCTTCGTGGATGTGGTGCGGGGCCGTCGAAGTCTGCCTTGGCAGGCGTCGGCGCCCCCATTGCCCAAGTGGTGTCTTTCGGGCCAAAAGGGAGGAATCGCGAAGACACGATCCCCTTCGGAAAGCCGCTCCAGGTCCGGTCCGAAGTCATTGCTGTCTATTCCCCGCCCTGCTGTGGCTTTGCTGAGGCAGGCAGATAAAGACCTGCTTGGTGACGTTTTAGTTTTTCACTATGGAGCCACGCGCATGTGCGTGAGCGCTAACAAAGATTTCTGACTGCGACTGGGTCGCGTGAACTACTGGAGGATTTATGGACGTCACCGGAGACGCCAGCGAGAATTTCGTCATCGGAGTGGATTACGGAACCCTTTCGGGCCGTGCCGTGGTGGTGCGGGTCCGGGACGGAATGGAATTGGGCAGCGCCGTTCACGAGTACCCGCACGCGGTCGTTACCGGTGCGCTGCCCAAAGACACAGCGGGCGACGACGGGGCGCGTCTTCCGGGGGAATGGGCACTTCAGGTGCCCAACGACTACCGGGAAGTCCTGCGCAAGGCTGTTCCCGGGGCGGTGGCTGGCGCAGGGATCGACCCGGCTGCCGTCGTCGGAATTGCCACCGACTTCACCGCCTGCACCATGGTGCCCGTCAAGGCGGACGGAACACCGCTCAATGAACTGCCGGGCTACGCCAACCGTCCGCATGCCTACGTGAAGCTATGGCGCCACCACGCAGCGCAGGGGCAGGCTGACCGGATCAACAAGCTTGCCGCCGAACGCGGCGAGGACTGGCTCCCGCGCTACGGTGGCCTGATCTCCTCGGAATGGGAGTTCGCCAAGGGGCTGCAGCTGCTGGAAGAGGATCCGGAGGCCTACGCCGAGATGGACCACTGGGTGGAGGCGGCCGACTGGATTGTCTGGCAGCTCTGCGGCCGATACGTTCGGAACGCGTGTACGGCAGGCTACAAAGGCATTTACCAGGACGGGCGCTACCCGTCGGAGGATTTCCTCGCTGCCCTGAATCCGGATTTCAAGGACTTTGTCAGCTCCAAGCTGGAGCACACCATCGGGAGGCTGGGCGACGCCGCTGGCACCCTGACGGCGGAGGCTGCTGCATGGACCGGCCTGCCGGAGGGGATCGCCGTGGCCGTGGGAAACGTTGACGCGCACGTCACGGCCCCGGCTGCCAAGGCAGTGGACTCCGGCCAGCTGGTGGCCATCATGGGCACGTCCACCTGCCACGTGATGAATGGCGCGGAACTGCGTGAGGTGCCGGGCATGTGCGGGGCCGTGGACGGAGGCATCGTGCCCGGTCTCTGGGGCTACGAGGCCGGCCAGTCAGGCGT
>NZ_JAUSRE010000029.1 GCF_030811655.1 Pseudarthrobacter enclensis
CATGACCAAGTGGGTGTTTTGGCTTCCCTCGTCACCCCTGACGCCGGGGTCTGATCAAGGAATACGCCAAGACTCAATCCGCAGGGATGCCAGTAACGCGAACCTGGACCGTGCGGTCCTCCGGTACCCCTCAATGGCGACGCCGGATTGAGGCGCCCACCACCGATCCGAGTCCAAGACCCAGCGCGCATCCCCAGAATGGTGATTGGAAGATGGCCAGCCCCAGGCTGATTCCCAAGGCAGCTCCTACGAGGCTGCAAATCCACAGGGCTTTGTTCACTGCGCCTCCGGTCCGAGTGGGCTGGCCATGGTCCTGCTGTGACCTTACTGCATCCCCCTCCCCCTATCTGGCGGAAACGGGGGGCATGGCCCGGAAGTTGGGTAGCTCACACCCATGCGCGCTGCCGGTGGACGTCCTACTCTTTTGGACACGGCGGCAGGCCAGCCGGTTCTGCTGCGGGCGCGCATTGAAATAGCCTTTCCGGCCTTTCTTTTGTTCATGCAGACGGCGGCGGCGCCCGGTTCTCCCTTTAGCTCCAAGGACGCCCCATGCGTGAAGTCCTCCGCCCCGTAAACTGCACCCATCCCGGTGCCACCTGTGAGGGATGCCGATCGCTAATGCGCGACCAAGCCCTGAAGCATGCCCCCGGAAGACCCGTCCTGCTGTTGCGCCCGGCGCCGGTCAAGGTCCGGTCCTGTGTGGGCAATGCCGTGGCCTACACGGTGACGGACGTCCTCGTGGAATGGGACGAAGACTCCTGCTACCACCTGCGGTGGGAAGCGAGTTGGCTGGTTCGCAGGTGCACCGGCCAACAGGCAGTGAACAGCAAGGATGACGTACCCCTTCCCTCGCGCTTTGGGGCCATGGGACCTGCCCCCTCGCATAGGTAGGTAATACCTAACTCTTCATTGAGGTACGCGTTACGCGTGATGGGCCCGAACGCTGAAACCTATTCTCGTGTCTCCGGCCAGCCCTCACGGGCGACTCCAATGCAGTTCCCATTTGTAGGAAGAGGCCCAATGTCGAACCTCTCACCTCACTTACCAGCTGTGCAGCCACCAGTGTTCTTCGATGTCACCGGCACCCGCTGGCACAGGATCCTGAATGCTTTCCTGGCCTCAACGCTGGCCCTGGGGCTGGTTCTCGGGGTGGTGCTGCCGGCAGTTACCGCGCCGCTTCAGCATGCCCCATTGAACCAGACCCCGGACTATCCCCGTCAACTGCTTGCGCAACAGGACCTGAAAGACATCCCCCGGGTCGGGTACGACCAGGGCAATGAGATCTTCCACCGCATTGCGCTCGTGGAGCGGCGCGACGGCATCGATTACCTGAAGGATCCCTTCAGCAACCAAGTATGGCGGGAGGCAACAGCAGAGGAAGCCGCGACCATAGGAAACAAACCGTACGCCCTCGAAGCCTATGGCCTGCCTCCCGACCGCACGCTCATGCTCACCTTCGACGACGGACCGGATACTCGATTCACCCCGGAAATCCTGGACCTCCTATCGCATGAAGGAGTGCCCGCCACCTTCTTTGTCGTCGGTCAAAATGTCGTCGAAAGTCCGGATATCATCCGCCGCATGATCCGGGAAGGCCACATGGTGGGCAACCACACCATGAGTCATATCGACTTCTGGGCGCATGACGACGCCTTCAACCGGCAAGAGATCATCGGCGAGGACCGTGTGCTGCGGGCTGTTGACAACTACGCCTCCAGGCTGTTCCGGATCCCAGCCGGAAACCCTGAGAACAACACCCTCGCCCTGCTTCAGTCACAGCAACTGGGGTATCTGGACGTCAACATGGACCTCGATACCCGGGACTGGGAGTACAAGCCGGGAACCCCGATTCCTGCCCCGGAACTGGATGGACTTGGCCACGTCATGCTGGTCCATGACGGCGGCGGGGACAGGACAGCGACAATTGAAATGTTGAAGAAATTCATTCCCAAGGCCAAAGCCCAGGGGTACCGGTTTACCACCCTGGAGCCCATGCTGCCAGCTGCCTTTGTCCCCCAGCACAGCGTCACCCCCGGCTTCCAGGACAGCCTGACCTTCGGCGCTCTTACTGCCTACCTGGTAACGCCGAACGTGGTACTGACCTGGTTGTTCTGGTTTGGCGTTGGGTCACTGACCATCCTGACATTCCTTTTCGTGCTGCTGGCCCTCATCAGCAATTTCAAGCAAAGGAAAAGGAAGTGGGACCCGCCCGGCTCCACGGACTGGCCATTTGTCAGTGTTGTCCTCCCGGTCTTCAACGAGGAACCGGTCGTCCGCAAGACCCTGGATGCACTCAGGGCCAGCGACTATGCGCACTTCGAAGTGGTGGCGGTAGATGACGGATCCACAGACGGCACCCTTGAGGTCCTCAGCAGCTACGCAGAGAAGTGGCCGCAGCTCCGCGTCTACACGCAGGCCAACTCGGGCAAACCCGCGGCAAGCAACTACGGCATAGCGCAGTCGAAGGGGGAAGTCATCGTGACTTTGGATGGCGACACATTGTTTGAACCGCGCACCGTCAGGATGCTGGCCCGCCATTTTGTGGCACCTTCGGGGACCAAGGAGATAGGCGCCGTTGCCGGTCACGTAAAGGTAGGCAACCGGCGTAACCTCGTGGCGGCGTGGCAGAGCCTGGAGTATCTCTCAGGCATCTGCGTCACCAGGATGGCAGAAGGCCTGATGGGTGCCATCTCCATCGTGCCGGGAGCATGCGCAGCATGGCGCAGGGAGGCGCTGGTCAAAGCCGGTGGATACTCCGATGCAACATTGGCGGAAGATGCGGACTTGACGCTGTCCCTGCAGCAACTGGGCTACAGCATCGTGCAGGAGAACAACGCCGTGGCATGGACGGAGGCGCCGCTGACGATTCGGGGGCTGTTCAAGCAGCGGTTGAGATGGACCTACGGCAACATCCAGACCCTCTACAAACACCGCTCCATGCTCTTCAACCCCAAGTTCGGTGCGCTGGGATTGCTCACCATGCCCTACGCACTGGTCTCGGTCCTGGTTCCGCTCATCTTCATGCCGCTGACCGTGGGCGTAGCCGTACTGAGCCTTGCACGCGGCGAATGGCAGGCGATCGCGCTGTTTTCCGCCTTCGTCATGGCAACTCATATGGTGATCTCCGTGGTCGCGGTCCTGATGGTGCATGAGAGTCCCTCGCATCTGCTCATAGTGCCGATCTACCGGCTCATCTACGAACCCCTGCGCGCATACGTCGTATTCGGCGCAGCCCTGAGGGCACTGAGGGGATCCGCCGTCGGCTGGTACAAACCCCAGCGGACCAACAGCGCCGTACTGCCATCCTCCATTACCGACAACCACCCACTCTCCCCCACCTCCGTGTGACATGTCAGCGCTGCAAAATACGCGTCTAAAGCGGTGGGGAGCGCCCCTTCTGGCGCTGGCTTTCGTCCTGACAGGCTGCGCGGGCACTCCGGCGGGCGGCCAGGGACCAAACGAACCAACTCCAGTGCCGGCCGTCGGCTGGTTCGGAGGCTACCTTGACGTCACAGTGCCGCCGGGGCCGGTCCTGGAGAACGCCGCTGGCGGACGGGCCACGACGCTGCTCGCCTTTGTCACTGCCGACCCCGCGCAGCAGTGCGTTCCTTCCTGGGGCGGAACCGTCAGCCTCGATGAAGCGGCCAGGACGCTGCAGCTCGATGACAAGATCCGGAAGTTCCGGGCGGCAGGCAATGACGTTGCGGTCTCATTCGGTGGTCAACGCGGACCGGAACTGGCAACCGTCTGCCAGGACGCCGCCGCTCTCGCGGATGCCTATACAACTGTCATCAACCGCTATTCACTGAACGTAGTGGATCTGGACGTGGAAGGGCAGGCAGCCGACCCCGTCGCGGCCAAAGCGCGGGCAGAGGCTCTGGCCCGGATCCAGGCTCAAAGGCCCAAGGGCAACCCCCTGCGGGTCTGGCTGACACTCCCCGTGGCAAGGGATGGCCTCGGCAGCAAGGGTAAGGACAACGTGAAGGCGATGCTCTCCGCCGGGGTGGAACTCGCGGGCGTGAACATCATGACCATGAATTTCGGCCCACTCCGGGAGGGAGAGAGCATGCTCGCAGCGTCACAACTTGCAGCTGAGGCCACGCACCAGGACCTGGAGCAACTGTATTCCGGCGCCGGCAAACCCGCCGATGCCGGAAAGATCTGGCAGGGCATCGGGCTCACTCCCATGGTGGGCGACAACGATGTGGCGGGAAATACTTTCTCCGTGCAGGATGCGTCAGGCCTGAACAGCTTTGCGCGCGAACGGGGCATCGGCCGGCTGTCCCTTTGGTCCATCAACAGGGACAACGGATGCAGCCCGCTGGCGGCGGATGGGCCCCCGGGGCCATCAGCTGACTGCAGCGGCGTCGAGCAGGACGCCGGCGACTTTACCAGGGCGCTCAGCAACAGTTTCACCGGCAGCAGCCAATGACGGGACCGCAGAACACCTCCAGCCCGGACCGGCCGGCCCGCGCATCCGCCAGGCGGCGGGTCAAACCCGGCCTGGCGGCGGCAGTCTCATGCTGCCTTGCGCTGGCGGTCGATGCCTGCACCGGGACAGCCTCCCATGGCGGGGACGAATCAGTGCGGACAGACGTTGTTGTCACGGCCTACACCTGGTTCGACAACACACCTCCTGGCTCTGCCCTCATCAGCAACCCCGTGCTCCACAAAACGGCCGGGGGTACGGGGACGTACTCTGATCCGGTGACTCTCGCCGTCGGGCATTCCCGTTCCACTGGTGAGGACGTCCTCGACATTCCGGCAGGCACGCGGATCTACCTCCCGGACGTCCGCCGCTATTTCATCGTTGAAGACACCTGCGGGGACGGGCCAAGACCTGAAGAAGGCCCCTGCCATACCGGCGCCGCGAAATTCGGGAATGCTTCACTGTGGATCGACATGTGGATCGGCGGAAAGGATGAGTCAGGCTCCTTCGTCCGAAACTGTGCACGGAAGGCGACAGGAATCACAACTGCGATCTTCAACCCGCAGGACCACTATCCTGTGGCGTCCGGTCACGGCGTTATTCATGACGGCAAGTGCGATGCCGGGTATGGAAAGGGCGTGGCCGGGAAGTAGGCGCGTGGAAGTCCGGCTGCGCATCGGCCGCTAAGCTCGAAACCATGAGTTCCTTGAAAACCACGCCGGCGAAATCCACCTCAGTGAAGGCGGTACTTGCGGCGGTGGCAGCGGACATCCTGCTGATCCTCGCGTTCGCTGCGATAGGCCGCGATGCGCACCACCGCGCGGAGGCCGTCCTGGGCGTACTCCAGACGGCATGGCCTTTCCTGGCAGGCGCGGCTGCGGGATGGATCGCATCCCGGGCCTGGCGTGCACCCTTGTCCTTCCTCCGGGCAGGTGTTCCGGTATGGCTCGGCAGCCTGGTCGGGGGCATGCTCCTCCGGGCACTGACTGCACAGACCGTTGTGCTTCCTTTCATCATCGTGGCCACCCTGGCCCTGGCCGTGTTCCTGCTGGGCTACCGTCTTTTGGTGGCGGGCTTTGGCAGGCTCCGCAAAAAATAGCCGCCGGAACCGCAGCAGGGGCGGCCGCCGCGAAATGTCGCCCGTGTAATAGGCTGGTGCAGAGAAAACCTGCCGGGCCCTGCCGCGGCGGAACTGATTGAAGGGGTTCAAACGTGGTTACCGCATTTGTTCTGATCAAGACTGACGCCGCACGCATTCCGGAGACGGCAGAGGAGATCTCGGCCATCGAGGGCATTAGCGAGGTCTATTCAGTGACGGGTGAATGGGACCTGATTGCGGTGGCACGCGTGCACCGGCACGAGGACCTTGCCGACGTCATCGCCGACCGCCTCTCCAAGGTTCCCGCGGTAGTCCACACCACCACACACATCGCGTTCCGGGCTTACTCGCAGCACGACCTGGACGCTGCGTTTTCGCTGGGCTTCGAACAGTAAGCTGCCCACCGTTGGAGACCCCGGAGACTTTTCAGGCGCGGGATAGGGAAACCCAACGGTCCAGGACGGCAGCGGCAGCACCGGTGTCGATCGACCGGGCCGCCCGCGCGTAGGCGTTCTGCATCCGGGCAAGGAACGGACCCTCGGCGTCACTGTCGAATGCGACCAGACCGGCGGCGGCGTTTACCAGCACTGCGTCCCTCGCCGGGCCCTCTTTGCCGGCCAGTACGTCACGGACAACTCCTGCGTTGGCCGCAGCATCGCCGCCCCGCAGCTGCTCCACCGTGGCAAGTCTGATTCCGAGGTCCTGCGGGGAGAAACGCAGTTCGTTGACGCTGCCGTTCCGGATCTCCCAGACAGTGGAAGGCCCGGTCGTGGTGAGCTCGTCCAGGCCGTCGTTGCCGCGGAACACCAGTCCCCTGCTCCCCCGCCGTGCCAGGACGCCCGCCACCAGCGGCGCCATGCGGGCGTTGGCCACGCCTACGGCCGAGGCCTGCACATTGGCAGGGTTGGTCAGCGGTCCCAGAAAATTGAATGCAGTGGGGATGGCCAGTTCGCGGCGCGGAACCGCGGTATGCCGGAATGATGGGTGGAAGACCTGCGCAAAGCAGAACGTGATGCCGGCCTCTTCTGCATTGCGGACCACCTGGTCGATGGTCAGGTCAAGCCGCACCCCCAGGGCCTCGAGCACGTCCGCCGATCCCGACGACGACGACGCGGCACGGTTGCCATGCTTGACCACCTTTGCCCCGGCACCGGCCGCGACGAGGGCGGCCATGGTGGAGATATTCACGGTGTTAAGTTGGTCACCACCCGTGCCGACGATGTCGAGTTTTTCGCCGGAAATTGCCACGGGCCTGGCGTGGGAAAGCATCGCCTCAACGAGGCCGGACAGCTCGTCCACCGTTTCGCCCTTGGCGCTGAGGGCTACCAGGAATCCGGCGATCTGGGCGGGCGTCGCTTCCCCGGACATGATGGTATCCATGGCCCAGGAGGTGTTCTCCGCTGTGAGGTCGGTGCCCTTGATCAACGCGCAGATCAGCCTGGGCCAGGTGTTGCCGGACGCTGCAGATGCCAGTGAAGTCACCTGCTGATGCTATCTACCCATACGGTGCACTGACCAATGTGAACGGGGTCCGGAACTTTTCCGGGCAATTTCGCGTCTTTGTAGAAAAAGTCCCCCGAAAAGGCGGTTTGCGTTGGGCAGCACGGACTTTTACAGACATAATGTCTATGTGACATCTGCGACCCATGCCCCCAGTACCCCGGCGCACCCAACGCTGAATCGCCCCAACATGGTTTCCGTCGGAACCGTTGTGTGGCTCTCCAGCGAGTTGATGTTCTTCGCCGGTCTCTTTGCCATGTACTTCACGCTCCGCTCCACCAGCGGGCAGTTGTGGGCGGAAGAGACAGCCAAGCTCAACTTCCCCTTTGCGCTCGTTAACACGATTGTCCTCGTGGCCAGTTCCTTCACTTGCCAGATGGGCGTCTTCGCTGCAGAGCGGCTACAGCCCCGGCGTACCGGAGGTGCGCTGCAGTTCGCCCGCTGGGGAATGAACGAATGGTTCACCCTTACGTTCCTTATGGGCGCGTTCTTCGTTGCCGGCCAGACCACCGAGTACGCCATGCTGGTCTCGGAGCATGTCTCGCTCTCCTCCAACGCCTACGGTTCCGCCTTCTACATGACCACAGGCTTCCACGGCCTCCACGTCATCGGCGGCCTGATCGCCTTCCTGCTCATCATGGGCCGGTCCTTCGCCGCGAAGAAGTTCGGACACTTCGAAGCAACATCCGCGATCGTCACTTCTTACTACTGGCACTTCGTTGACGTCGTGTGGATCGGCCTCTTCCTGGTCATCTACGTACTCAAGTAGCCAGCTTTGATTCTTTTTCTACAAGAGGCAGAATTTCAGGTAGCGGCTCCCGGAGCCGGCGCAGGATCGAATAAAGGAACCACCACGTGAAGGCACTCTCACAAAAGCGGCGTCACCCACTTGCAGCAATAGCGCTGCTTCTGATGGGGCTACTCGTCACGGGTGGGCTGTACGCCGCGGCAACCTCCATGAATGAGGCCAAGGCGAGCACCACCACCGCAAGCGCAAGCGACGTCGAAGAAGGCGGCAAACTGTTCGCCGCCAACTGCGCCACCTGCCACGGTATGGGCGCGAGTGGTTCCAAAGACGGCCCTTCACTCGTGGGCGTTGGCGCAGCTGCAGTTGACTTCCAGGTGGGCACCGGCCGCATGCCGATGCAGATGAACGGTCCCCAGGCCATGAAGAAGCCGGTCCAGTTCAATGAGCAGCAGACCTCACAGCTTGCAGCCTACGTAGCTTCCCTGGGAGCCGGCCCGGCAATTCCTGCGGACGACCTGACAAATGGTGGCGGTGACGCCGCAAAGGGTGGAGAGCTTTTCCGCACCAACTGCGCCATGTGCCACAATGCCGCAGCAGCTGGCGGTGCGCTGACCCAGGGTAAATTCGCACCGGCCCTGGCCGATGTCACCGGTAAGCACATTTACGAGGCCATGGCTACCGGCCCCCAGAACATGCCGGTGTTCAACGACGCCAACATCAGCCCTGAAGGCAAGAAGGACATCATCACATTCCTGAAGCAGATCGAGACCACCGGTTCGCCGGGCGGTGCCGACCTCGGCTCCCTCGGCCCGGTTGCCGAAGGCCTGTTCGTATGGGTTGCTGGTCTCGGTGTGATTATCGCTTTCACCATCTGGCTGACCTCCCGCACGTCCTGACGTTTCGGCGGGACCAACACACTTCTGCTGCCCTGTCAGCAGCTTGAAATTAGAAACTAACCCGGCGAGAGTCGGGACGAGAGAAGGATGAGGCGAATTATGGGCAACCATAGTGACGGCAGTCCGAACCACTCGGGCACCGTAGCTACGGCTGGTCAGAATGAGGTGGAGAAGTTCCAGGATCCTGGAATTCCCCCGCATCGTTTGCGCCTGGCTGACACGGACCCGAAGGCCGCAAAGCGGGCAGAACGGCAGGTCGCCTTACTGTTTGGCATCTCGGTTGTTGGAACCCTGATCTTCCTGGTGGCGTACTTCGCCATTGATCTGGGCAACGACTCCAGCATTGCCACTATCCGGCTCCAGAACGCCCTGCTCGGCATAGGCACTGCCTTCGCCATGCTGGGCATCGGTACCGGCATCGTGCACTGGGCCAAGGCCTTGATGCCCGATCACGAAGTCTCCGAGGAGCGCCACGCGATCCGCTACGAGGAGGACCGCCAGGCTGCTGTCCGCATCGTCGACGACATCGTCGAGGAAACCGGCATTAAGCGCCGCCCGCTGATCCGCAACACCCTCCTGGGTGCTGTAGCGCTTGCTCCGCTTCCCGCGGTTGCCATCTTTGGCGATCTTGGTCCGCGGCCTGACGACAAGCTCGCACACACTATGTGGGCTCCCCAGGACGGAAAGCTCAAACGACTTACCCGCGACCCCGACGGAACTCCCATCAAGGCCTCGGATGTCACCATCGGCTCCGCCTTCCACGTGATCCCGGAGGGCCTGAACGAGCTGCAGGAAGGCAAGCTCAATGAGAAGGCCAAGTCTGTTGTCCTCCTCATGCGCCTGGATCCTTCGTCGCTGCATCCCTCCAAGGGACGCGAGCAGTGGGGTTACAACGGCATCGTTGCCTACTCCAAGATCTGCACCCACGTCGGTTGCCCCGTTGCTCTGTACGAGCAGCAGACGCACCACCTGCTGTGCCCGTGCCACCAGTCCACCTTTGACCTCACGCAAGAGTGCAAGGTGATCTTCGGCCCCGCCAGCCGTCCTCTCCCCCAGCTGCCCATCGCAGTTGATGACGAGGGCTACCTCGTCGCTACCAGCGACTTCCATGAACCCGTAGGACCAAGTTACTGGGAGCGTGATGAGCATGAGCGCAACATCAACAGCTGAACCCGCTTTCGTCGCTAAAACAAAGGCGGGCCGGTTTACCGACTTTGTTGATTCCCGCGTCGGCGGTTCCGGCATCCTTCGCGAATTCGGCCGCAAGGTCTTTCCGGACCACTGGTCGTTCATGTTCGGTGAGGTGGCGCTGTACTCCTTCGTCATCCTGCTGCTGTCGGGTACTTTCCTGACGTTTTTCTTCGACCCGTCCATGGCCGAGACGCATTACGACGGTTCCTACACGCCCCTCAAGGGCGTGGAAATGTCGGTGGCGTACAGCTCGTCCCTGAATATCTCGTTTGATATCCGCGGCGGCCTGTTCATGCGCCAGGTGCACCACTGGGCTGCGCTGCTGTTCGTGGCATCCGTAGCGGTCCACATGCTTAGGGTGTTCTTTACCGGTGCCTTCCGCCGTCCGCGTGAAATGAACTGGGTTGTCGGCAGCGTGCTGCTGATCCTGGCCATGGCAGCCGGCTTCACGGGCTACTCCCTTCCCGATGACCTGCTTTCCGGCAACGGCCTGCGAATCATCGACGGTGTTATCAAGTCCATCCCGGTTATCGGCACGTACATCTCCTTCTTCCTGTTTGGCGGAGAGTTCCCGGGCACGGCCATCATCAGCCGCCTGTACACGCTGCACATCCTGCTGGTACCGGCCATGATCCTGCTGATGATCGTCCTGCACCTGTTCATGGTGGTCATCCACAAGCACACGCAGTACCCCGGTCCTGGCCGCAACGACAACAACGTTGTGGGCTACCCTCTCGGTCCTGTGTACGCAGCGAAGGCCGGCGGCTTCTTCTTCATCGTGTTTGGTGTCCTGGCCCTGATGGCTGCGTTCTTCACCATCAACCCCATCTGGAACTACGGTCCGTACGACCCCTCCCCTGTTTCGGCCGGCACTCAGCCTGACTGGTACATCGGCTTCGTTGACGGTGCACTCCGCTTGATGCCAGGCAACCCGTTCGGCTGGCACGTTGAGCAGGTCTGGTTCGGACATGTGTTCACCTTCAACGTGCTGCTGCCGGCACTGGTACCGGCTGGGATCCTGTTCACCGTCATGTTCACGTACCCGTGGATCGAGCGCTGGGTTACCAAGGACGACCGGGAACACCACGTCCTTGACCGTCCGCGCAACGCACCCACCCGCACCGCCATCGGTGTGGCCGGCTTCGTCTGGTATTGCGTCATGTGGGCCGCTGCAGGTTCGGACCTCATCGCAACGCACTTCCACGTTTCGCTGAACGACGTGACGTACTGGCTGCGTGCACTGTTCTTCATCGGACCGATCATCGGCTTCATTGTCACCAAGCGTGTGGCCCTTGCACTGCAGCGCAAGGACCGGGAAATCGCACTGCACGGCCGTGAGACCGGACGTATCGTCCGACTCCCGCACGGCGAGTTCATCGAAGTCCACGCGCCCCTGGACGAGTACAAGCGCTACAAGCTGGTTGGCTTTGAGTCGCCGCAGGTGATTCCGGCCCAGCCCAACGAGCACGGCGTCGTCACCCGCAAGGAAAAGCGGCGCGCCTTCCTCTCCCGCTGGTTCTTCGAGGACCGCGTTGCCCCGGCAACGCCTGCTGAGCTTGAGGCAGCCCACGGCCACGGCCACGAAGCTGTTGAAGCCGCAGAGGGAAGCAAGAGCCTGACGCACTAATCCCCAGTGTGGACAGGAAAGGCCCGATCCATTCAGGATCGGGCCTTTTCTGCGTTGCCGGGCCGGCAGGGAGCTGTAGAGCCCGCCAGTATCGCGGTCGTTGGAGGACCCTGCCAGGCCACGCTTGAAGAGGGCGGCGGCGGTGCTGCCGGGTAAAGGGCTAGTGGTTGCGGGCGCGCCTGGCTCCGGGCCGCTGCAGAGGCACCCAGAGTTTGTACCGGTCCGCGCGGTAGTACGAAACTGAGTAGTCCACCATGGCCCGTGCAACGAACGCGTGCCGCTGGATTTTCAACAGCGGCGCCCCCACCTCAACATTCAGCAGCCGGGCAGTGGAGGGCGAAGCGGCGGTCGCCTCGATCATGTCCTCTCCCCACTCCATAACCAGGCCGAACTGTTCGCTGAGCACGTTGTACAGCGACGTGGGCGGCTCGCCGTCTAGCAGCCCGGGAACGCGGTGCGCCGGAATGAAGTTTTCGTCCACGCTCATGGGCTCGCCGTCCGCAAGGAGCAACCGCCGGAAGCGGACCAGCGGGGTCCCTTCATCCAGCTGCAGTTCGCGGGCAAGGAACGCGCTGGCGCCTATTTGTTCGAAGCTAAGCACCTTGGCCGCCGGAACCATGCCGCGACGCTGCATCTCTTCGCTGTAGGAGGTCAGCTTCACCTGGAGGTCTACCTTGGGCCGCCGGACAAACGTCCCCAGGCCCACTACGCGTTCGATGACTTCCTCCCCCACCAAGGCGTCAATGGCCTGCCGGACTGTCATCCTTGCCAGGCCGAAACGCTCGGCAAGATCGCGCTCGGATGGAAGAGCCGAGCCGGGAGGGCAGGACTCCGCGATGAACGTACGAAGAATTTCACGCAGTTGAACGTATATGGCGGTCCCACTGGTGCGATCTATCTCGCCCGTAATGGCCGTGGCGCCAGCTGCCATGGTTTCTCTCCTGCTTTCGGGTTTGCAGCCAATTCTAGAACGGTCTAGACCAGCGCGGCGACCACGGCAGTCTTTAGTGAGGCCACCCAGCTCCCGCTATATTTGGTGAGGAAATTTCGCAATAGACGGGCGGGGGCCGTCGTTTCAAGGTAGGGAGTCCCCTTGCTAACAGAGAAGGCCGTGGTGGCAGCACCTGTGGGCCTGCATGCCCGTGCTGCCGCGGTATTTGTCCGCGCCGTCACCGACACCGGGCTTCCGGTCACCATCAGCAAGGCCGGCGCCGCCAAGGTGGACGCGCGTTCCCTGCTGCAGGTGATGACTGCCGACTTCCCCCATGGGTGCGAGGTAGAACTGTCCGTCAGCGGGAACGTCCTGCAGGACGCTCTGGCGCATCAAACCGCACTGGACGCACTCCGCGGCATCCGCGAACTCCTGGAGTCGCAGGGAGCCCCCTAAAGGCTGCGGAAACCGCAAAAACGACGTCGGGCCCCACCATTGGTGGGGCCCGACGTCGTTTTAGGTGTTTTACTTAGTGCGCGTGGTCGCCGCGGCTGTATTCATACACCCAGCCAACGAGTGCCACGATGGCGATGCCACCGGCAATGAAAATGATCCAGGCACCCACGGCCAGGCCGAGGAAGCCGGTGGCGCAGGCAATCCCCAGAACCAGGGGCCACCAGCTCCAAGGGCTGAAGTGGCCCTGCTCGCCGGCGCCTTCATGGATTTCAGCGTCGCTGCGGTCCTCGGGCCGGAGGCCTACGCGCTTACCCGTGAAGCCAAGGTACGCGCCGATCATGCCGGCGAGGCCGCCCACCAGCAGGATACCCAGCGTACCCACCCACTCACTCCAGCTGGTGAGGAAGCCGTAGACGAGTGCGACAGGGACGAAGAAGAAGACTCCAGAACCAAAAATCCAGGATTCGATTTTCACAGTGCGGTGTCCTTCTGGTCGGCGTTGCCGAGAACCGCTGCTGCGGGAGCCGGCGACTCAGCGGTGTGGACCTGGCGGAGTTCGGGGTGGTGCAGGTCCAGTGCGGGACGCTCCGAACGGATCCGGGGCAGGGACGTGAAGTTGTGGCGCGGCGGCGGGCAGGATGTGGCCCACTCGAGTGATGCACCGAAGCCCCACGGATCATCAACCTGGACACGCTCTGCACTGCGCCAGGTGATGTAGATGTTCCAGAAGAACGGGATGAGGGACGCACCGAGAACGAACGACGAGATGGTGGAGAACTGGTTCATCCAGGTGAAGTTGTCCTCTGGCAGGTAGTCGGCGTACCGGCGGGGCATACCCTCGACACCCAGCCAGTGCTGGATGAGGAACGTTCCGTGGAAGCCCAGGAACAGGAGCCAGAAGTGGATCTTGCCCAGGCGCTCGTTGAGCATCTTGCCGGTCCACTTGGGCCACCAGAAGTAGAAGCCGGCGAACATGGCGAACACCACGGTGCCGAACACCACGTAGTGGAAGTGCGCCACCACGAAGTAGGAGTCCGAAACGTGGAAGTCCAGCGGCGGCGAGGCCAGGATGATGCCGGTAAGGCCGCCGAAGAGGAAGGTGATCATGAAGCCGATGCTCCACAGCATGGGGGTCTCGAACGTCAGCGACCCCCGCCACATGGTGCCGATCCAGTTGAAGAACTTCACGCCAGTGGGCACCGCGATCAGCATGGTCATGAAGGAGAAGAACGGCAGGAGGACTGCACCGGTGACGTACATGTGGTGCGCCCACACGGTCACCGACAGAGCGGCGATCGCGATGGTGGCGTACACCAGGCCCTTGTAGCCGAAGATCGGCTTGCGGCTGAACACCGGGAAGATCTCCGAGACGATGCCGAAGAACGGCAGCGCGATGATGTACACCTCGGGGTGCCCGAAGAACCAGAACAGGTGCTGCCAAAGGACAGCGCCACCGTTGGCGGGATCGAAGATGTGCGCACCGAACTTGCGGTCCGCACCCAGGGCGAACAGGGCGGCGGCCAGCGGCGGGAAGGCCATCAGCACCAGGATGGCGGTGATCAGGGTGTTCCACGTGAAGATCGGCATCCGCCACATGGTCATGCCGGGAGCGCGCATGCAGATGATGGTGGTGATGAAGTTGACCGCACCGAGGATGGTGCCGAAGCCGGACAGTGCCAGCCCGAAGACCCACAGGTCACCGCCGATGCCGGGGGTGAACGTGGTGTTGGACAGCGGCGCGTAGGCAAACCAGCCAAAGGACGCAGCACCCTGCGGCGTGATGAACCCGGACACGGCAATGGTGGAGCCGAACAGGAAGAACCAGAACGCCAGCGCATTCAGGCGGGGGAAAGCAACGTCAGGGGCGCCGATCTGCAGCGGCATGATTACGTTGGCAAACCCGGCGAACAGCGGGGTGGCGAACATCAGCAGCATGACCGTGCCGTGCATGGTGAACAGCTGGTTGTACTGCTCCTTGGTCTGCAGGATCTGCATGCCGGGCTCAAACAGCTCGGCGCGGATCAGCAGCGCCATCACGCCGCCCAGGCAGAAGAACACGAACGACGCGATCAGGTACATGTACCCGATGGTCTTGTGGTCAGTGGAGGTGATCCAGTTGACGACGATGCGCCCCTTGGATTTGGGTACCACGGGAGCCGGCAGGACTCCCGCTGGTGCGGATTGGGTGTACGTAGCCACGTCGCTCCCCTTACTTGGTTTCGTTCAGGTTCGGGTTGCGGTCGTAATCCACGCCGAGCAGGCCGGTGTTGCCTTCAGCCTTGAGCTGGTCCATGTGGGCCTGGAATTCGGATTCCGACACCACCTTCACTCGGAACAGCATTTCGGAGTGGTACTCGCCGCAGAGTTCGGCACACTTGCCGTCGTAGGTGCCCTCTTTAGTGGGGGTGAACCGGATGTAGTTGGTCTTGCCGGGGATCATGTCGCGCTTCTGAAGGAAAGCGGGGACCCAGAAAGAGTGGATGACATCGCGGGAGTTGAGTTCGAGGTCGACGGACTTGTTGACCGGCAAGTACAGGGTGGGGAGCTGTTCCTTGTCAATGGGGTTGCCCGTGAGGTGCGCCTGGACGCCGGCCTCGTGGAGGTCTTCCTGGATGACGTTGCCGGACTTGTAGTTGAAGTCCCAGGCCCACTGCTTGCCGCGGACGTCAACTACGACGTCGGCCGGCTGCGAACGGTCATCGATGGCCTGCTGGTCGCGGTCGGTGAAGTAGAAAAACACCAGGACCATGAAGATGGGGATAGTCAGGTAGAAGACCTCGAGCGGGAGATTGAAGCTGGTCTGCCGCGGGAAGCCTACGGTTCCCTTGCGGCGGCGGTAGGCAACCAGGCACCAGATGATCAGGCCCCATGTAATGGTGCCCACCACGAGCGCAGCAATCCATGAGTTGACCCAGAGGTCCATGATGCGGTCGGTGTTGCTGGTGGTGCCACGTTCAGTGGGCATCCACCCTTTCTCTACCTCTGGCGAACATCCGGTCAAAACCAACGCGCCGGCAATTGCCAAGCTTGAGATCGTGGTGATCGTTTTGCGTCGGCTGCCGGTTCGGTTCTGCGAACTCACAGACGGCCCTTCCTACTTGTTGCTGTTGTCCGGGCAGCCAAAGGCGCTCCGGGCACAAAAAAGTTTTACTACTCGGTGTAGAGCTTACCGCTCCGCCGGGCGTTTCGCCCACATGTCCGCGCCGAGCCCCCGTGCCGTTTTGGACGGCAGGAAACCCGGCGCGGACATCAGGCGAAATAACCGGCTTAGTGGAATGAATCACCGCAGGCGCAGGAGCCACCGGCGTTCGGATTGTCGATGGTGAAACCCTGCTTCGAGATAGTGTCCTCGAAGTCGATGCTGGCCCCGCTCAGGTACGGAACGCTCATCTTGTCGACAACAACTTCGACGCCGTCAAAGTCGCGCACGGCATCGCCATCAAGGAGCCGTTCGTCGAAGTAGAGCTGGTAAATCAACCCTGAGCATCCACCGGGCTGCACTGCCACGCGCAGGCGCAGGTCCGTCCGGCCTTCCTGCTCAAGGAGGCTGCGTACCTTCCCGGCGGCGACGTCGGTCAGGTTGACCTCGTGAACGGGCAGTTCGTCGCTGGCCACGGTGGTGGCGGTGCTGGTTTCGTTGGTTGAGGTGCTCATTGGCCTACCTTCTTAGGACGGTCTGGCGGCGCCGCCGGAACGGCGCCTGCCCCTACAAATACGGTATGGGCTATAGCTACATGCTACGCGCGGCAGTCCTGTAGCTCTAACTCCTGGCGTAACCGTCAAAGCAGTCCGGTTGTTCCCTGGAAGCCCGTACGATTCGCGATGCCTTAAAAAGGACCTTAGTGCTGCGCAGCAAGACCTTCGCCGTTGAATCGGGCAAGCATCAGCGCCTCTGCCAGGATGGCGTTGCGGAAGTCGCCGATATGGAGGGACTCGTTGGCGCTGTGGGCCCTCGAATCCGGGTCCTCCACGCCCGTAACCAGGATCTGGGCAGCCGGGTACAGCTCAGTCAGATCCGCAATGAACGGAATGGAGCCGCCAATTCCGGTTTCCACGGCGCGAACGCCCCAGGCCTCCCCCAGGGCCCACAGGGCCACGGACGCAGCGGGCGAGGAAGTGTCGGTCCGGAACGGGTTGCCGGCCTCCCCCGGAGTGAAGACGACCCTGGCCCCGAACGGCGCGTGCGATTCCACATGCCGGCGCACAGCTTCCATGGCTTCTGCGGGATCCTGGCCCGGCGCCAGCCGAAGGCTGAACTTGGCCCGCGCGCGCGGCAGCAGGGTATTGGATGCCACGTCCACGGCGGGGGCATCGAACCCGATGATGGAGAGTGCCGGCTTGGTCCACAGCCGTGAGGCGATACTTCCCGTCCCGGCAAGCCTGACCCCGTCGAGCACCGAAGCGTCGGTGCGGTAGTCCGCTTCCGGCATGTCGACCGAGGCCGTGTCCCGGGCGACCAGGCCCTCGATGGCCACGGTGCCGTCGTCGTCGTGAAGCGTTGCGATCAGGCGGGACAGCAGGGTGGGTGCGTCCAGCACCGGACCGCCGTACATGCCCGAGTGCACGGCGTGCTCCAGGACCTGCACCTCTATGGTGCCGTCCACCAAGCCGCGAAGGCTGGTGGTGAGCGCAGGGACCCCGACTTTCCAGTTGCCCGAATCGGCCACCACGATGACGTCGGCCCGCAGCAGCTCGCGGTTTGCCTCAAGGAACGGGCGGAACGTGGGTGATCCCGCTTCCTCCTCGCCTTCGATGAAGAAGGTCACCCCAAGCCCCAGGGAACCGGCCAGGACGTCCGCCACGGCGGTGTATGCAGCGATGTGCGTCATGATCCCGGCCTTGTCATCGGCGGCACCACGGCCGTACAGGCGGCCGTTTTTCTCGACGGCGGCGAAAGGCTCGGTTTCCCACAGCGACTCGTCGCCCACCGGCTGGACGTCGTGGTGGGCGTACAGCAGGATGGTCGGCTTTCCTTCGGTGGCAGGACGGCGCGCGACGACGGCCGGCCCGCCGGGGGTGCCGTCCGCTTTGTTGACGGAGAGTACCTGGACGTCGGCAAGGCCGGCGCCACGCAGGAGTTCGGCGACGGCGTCAGCGCTGCGTTCCAGCGGTGCCCGGTCAAAGCTGGGCCAGGCTATACCTGGGATGGATACGAGATCCTTGAGCCTTGAGAGCGTCCGGTCGAAGGAGCGGTCTACCGCCGAACGGAGATCTTCCGTCCTGTCGGTTGTCCCGGTGTCCATTCCCGGGGTGTCTGTGGTGCTGTGCGGGGTGGCCGCCGGTGATGAAGTCATGGCCAAAACATTACCCCCGTCACATTCGGCGGCCGTCTGCGCCAACCGCGGGCACAGGCAAAGGGCGGGCCGCTGCAAGGTATTCTGGTCAGGTGTTCGGACGTAGAAAAGAAGCGCCCACGGCGCAGGAAACCATAGACCAGCAGGCAGCGGAGGCGGCTGCGCGGCAGAACAGCGCCGTCGGAAAGGGGGCGCCAACCCCTACGCGCAAGGCACAGGAAGCTGCCCGCAAGCGCCCGCTGGTGCCCGAGGACCGCAAGGCCTCCAAAGCTGCCGAACGCCAGGCCGTCCAGGACCAGCGCCTGAAGATGCGCCGGGCCCTGGATACCGGCGACGAGAAGTTCCTGCCGCTGCGGGACAAGGGTCCGCAGAAGCGCTTTGCCCGTGACTTCGTGGACGCGCGGTTCAACCTGGGCGAGTACCTGATGTTTGGCGCCCTGCTCTTCGTGCTGGTCTCCCTGGTAGTCCCGGCCTCCAGCGACATGATGATCTACGTCCTCGGTGCTTTCTGGGTGATGTTCCTGGCCGTTTTCGTGGACGTTTTCATCCTTTCGCGGAAGCTTCGCAAGCGGCTGGCCGAAAAGTTTGGCGCTGTGGAGGGCGGTACCGTTTGGTACGGTTCCATGCGCTCCCTTCAGTTCCGCAAACTGCGGCTTCCCAAGCCCCAGGTGCAGCGCGGGCAGTACCCCGCCTGAACCGTCACCACTTCAAGACAGAAAACCCCGGCGGGATGATCCCGCCGGGGTTTTCTGTCACTTGATCCTTGTCACGCTCCCGGGGTGCCCGCGGCACCCCCAGGGTCAGGAGCGGCGGTTCTTTGCCAGCTGCCTGTTGATCCTGGCTGCCCAGAACGGTCCCTCATACAGGAAGGCGGTGTAGCCCTGCACCAGGGTTGCACCGGCGTCGAGCCGCTCCTGGACGTCCTGCGCCGATTCCACGCCGCCGACCGCAACGAGGGTCAAAGCGTCTCCGGCAGCTTGTTTGAGCCGCTTCAGCACCTCGAGCGAACGTTGCTTCAACGGTGCGCCCGACAGCCCGCCTGCACCGCATTTCTCCACCTCGTCCGCAGGCGAGGTCAGTCCCGTCCGGGCGATGGTGGTGTTGGTGGCGATGATGCCGTCCAGCTTCAGGTCCAAGGCAAGCCGTGCAACGTCGTCGATGTCCTCGTCGCTGAGGTCAGGGGCGATCTTCACCAGCAGCGGCACATGGCGCCCGGCGGCATGGTCGGCTTCCTGCCCCACCGCGGTGAGAAGGGGACGCAGCGTCTCCACGTCCTGGAGCAGCCGCAGTCCGGGCGTGTTGGGTGAACTCACGTTCACCACGAGGTAGTCCGCGGCAGGTGCCAGGCTGCGGGCGCTGACCAGGTAATCGTCCACTGCGTCGGCCAGCTCCACCACCTTTGTCTTGCCGATGTTGACGCCGATGACCGGCCGCACCGCCGGGTAGCGGCGCTGAAGCGCGGCACGCGCTGCCTTGAGCCGGGGGGCCACGGCCGCGGCGCCGTCGTTGTTGAATCCCATGCGGTTGATGACCGCACGGTCCTTCACCAGGCGGAACAGCCGCGGCTTGTCGTTGCCGGGCTGGGCCTGTCCGGTGATGGTGCCTACCTCCACGTGGCCGAAGCCAAGCTCAGTGAGAGCCTCGATGCCGTGGCCTTCCTTGTCGAAACCGGCAGCCAGCCCGAAAGGCGAGGGAAAGGTGACACCGAAGGCCGTGGTCCGCAGCGACGGGGCCGGCGCCGTCAGCTTCTGAAGCACCTTCCCGGCACCTGATGCATGCGCGAGGCGGATGCCTTTGAATCCGATCTTGTGGGCGCGCTCGGCGTCCATCCATGAAAAGGCCAGCCTGAAGAAAGTGGGGTAAACGCGCATGGCTCCAGTTTCCCGTCTCTTGGGCGCGGTGCCAAAACGAAGAAGCCGGCGGCAGGACATAAGTACCGGGGCGCCGGTTTAGCATGAGGGCATGCAGTGGGAGCAGGACATCCTGGGCGCGGACTTCGAGTCCCATTCCTTCGTGGCGGCGGGACCTGACGGGGTGGAACGCACGGCCACCCTGGTCCGGCTCCGGCCGCCGCGGCAGGACGGCGCCGCCGCCCTCCCCCGCCGCGCTGTGCTCTTCCTGCATGGTTGGAGCGATTACTTCTTCAACACCGACCTGGCGCGGTTCTGGGCTGCGGCCGGCTACGACTTCTACGCCCTGGACATGCACAACCATGGACGGAGCCTGCGTCCGGAGTCACCGGGCGGTTACGTGGACGACCTTGCCGCCTACGATGCCGAAATCGAGGAGGCATGCCGGCTCATCAGCCTTGAAGGGGCGCCGGGACCCGTGGCTTTGATGGGCCATTCCACCGGCGGACTGGTGGCGGCCCTGTGGACCAGCAGGCATCCGGAGGCGGTATCGCTGCTGGTCCTTAACAGCCCGTGGCTTGAGATGCATGGCAGTTCGCTGGTGCGGCGTGCCGCCTCCGGCATGGTGGGTCCTGTGGCCCGTCTCCGGCCTCAGACAGTACTCCGCCTGCCTGAGCGGGGCCACTACTGGCGCACCATCAGCAGTGCGGCCGATGGCGAGTGGCCGCTTGACGAGCGCTACCGGCCGCGGATGGCCTTCCCCGTGCGGGCGGGCTGGCTAAGTGCGGTGCTGGCCGGGCACGCAAGGGTGGCCCGGGGCCTGGAGATCGAGGCGCCGATACTTGTCCTGCTCTCCAAGGGCAGCGCCAATGGGCTGCTGTGGTCGGAGGAAATGCGCCGCACGGACGCCGTCCTGGACGTCAACACCATCAGCGCGAGGGCACTCAGTCTGGGCCGCACGGTGACCGTGGAACGAATCGACGGCGCCCTCCACGACGTGCTCCTGTCCCCCGAGCCCATCCGGTCCGATGCCTACTCGCGGCTGTCCCGCTGGCTGCGGGCGTACGGCTGAGTTACTGCAAGGGAAGGCTCTGGCCCGGGTTCGCGGGCGCGGCGGCATCCACCGCACCGCCGTAGCGCCGGTCACGCCGGGCATATTCCTCGACGGCAGCCCAGAGCGTGCGCCTGTCCACGTCAGGCCACAGCGTGTCCATGAAGACGAACTCCGCGTAGGCCGACTGCCACAGCAGGAAGTTGGACAGCCTCTGCTCCCCCGAACTGCGCAGGAAGAGGTCCACGTCCGGGAGGTCCGGTTCGTCGAGGTATTTCTGGATGGTCCGTTCGGTGATGGCACCCGGTTTTAGCTTGCCTGCCGCAACGTCGGCGGCGATGGCGGACACGGCATCAGTGATCTCAGCGCGGCCGCCGTAATTAACACACATGGTCAAATTACATGTCGAGTTGCCGGCCGTGAACTCCTCGGCCTCCTCCAGTTCCCGGATCACGGAGCCCCACAGCCGCGGCCTCCGTCCTGCCCACCGGATCCTGATTCCCCAGTCATCCAACTGGTTCCGCTGGCGTCGCAGCACATCCTTGTTAAATCCCATCAGGAAGCGGACTTCCTCAGGCGACCTGCGCCAGTTCTCGGTGGAGAAGGCATAGACACTGACGTACTCGATGCCCAACTCGATGGCACCGGCCATCACGTCCAGCAACGCCGGCTCGCCCGCCTTGTGCCCCTCGATCCGCGGCAGGCCCCGCTGATTGGCCCAGCGGCCGTTGCCGTCCATGACGATGGCCACGTGCCGGGGAATGAATTCCGCCGGGATGGACGGCGCCACCGCGCCGGAGGGGTGCGGGTAGGGCGCCACCACGGGATGGGTGCGCCTGCGGGCTGCGTCGTTCTTCTTTCCCATGGCCACTGTCAGCTACGCTCCACATGTTTGAGGGACTTCAGTACTCGTTCCAGGTGCCACTGCAGGTATGCAGCTACCAATCCCGCAGCTTCCTTGCGGTGCTGGGGCAGGGAAGAGTCCGCCGTGGCCCACTCCCCCGTCAGCAACGCCGCCAGCAGGATGACGGTCTCGGGCGCGGGCGCGGGGGACCCTGGCGGGCGGCACTGGGGGCAGACCATGCCGCCCAGCGGTGCGGAAAACGCGGTGTGCGGACCGGCCACACCGCACCGGGCGCAGTCGGTGAAGCTCGGAGCCCAACCGCCGGTGGCAAGGGCGCGCAGCAGGTAGGAATCCAGGATCAGGCCGGCGGCATGTTCGTCGCGGCTCAGGGAAGCAAGGGCCCCCACCAGCAGGTTGTACTGCGCGGTTCCGGCCTCACCGTCCACGTCGGTAAGCTTTTCCGCCGTCTCGGTCATGGCCGCGGCGACGGTGTACCTGCCATAGTCAGCAGCGATGCTCCCGCCGTATGCACCTTTGGCAACAGCCTGCGTGACAATGTCCAGCGTGCGGCCCGAGACCAGCTGGAGGTCCGCCACCATGAAAGGTTCAAGCCGGGCGCCAAAACGGCTGCTGGTGCGCCGGACCCCCTTGGCGACGGCGCGAACCTGCCCGTGGTGCTTGGTCAGGAGGGTAATAATCCTGTCCGCCTCGCCCAGCTTGTGGGTACGGAGCACCACGGCGTCGTCCCGGTATGCCCGGGAGGCAAAAGACTGTTGGACCACGCTCTATCTTCCCATCCTGCGGGGGCAGGAGCTGGCAGGACCCGGTGGTGCCGCCGGAGCAAACCGGCGGCACCACCGTCCCGTATCAGGCTTGGGCGTCCCGGATGGCCCGGTTGACCGCTGAGATAACGGCCTTGAGCGAGGACATGCTGGTGTTGGCGTCGATGCCGACACCCCAGAGGACGCGTTCACCAACGGCACATTCGACGTAGGCCGCGGCCATGGCGTTGCCGCCTTCGGACAGGGCGTGCTCGCTGTAGTCCAGCACCCGGACATCCACGCCGTCCTCGTGCAGGATATTCAGCAGGGCAGCAATAGGACCGTTTCCGGTGCCCGTCCGGCTCACCTGCGCACCGTCAATGGTGAGCGAAGCGTGAAGCGTCATGCCGCCGTCGGCGTCCGTCTCCGTTTTGACCCCGCCCAGGGAGTAGCGTCCCCACTGGCCGTCCGCCTTGCCGGAGGGCAGGTACTCGTCCTGGAAAATCTGCCAGAGCTGGGCGCCGCTGACCTCCCCGCCCACGGTATCCGTGCGGCGCTGGATGACCCCGGAGAACTCGATCTGGGCGCGGCGGGGCAGGTCCAGGCTGTGCTCGTTCTTCAGCAGGTAGGCCACGCCGCCCTTGCCGGACTGGGAATTCACGCGGATGACAGCCTCGTAGCTCCGGCCCAGGTCCTTCGGGTCGACCGGGAGGTACGGAACCTGCCAGGTGAAGTCGTCCACAGCCTTGCCGGCCGCGGCAGCATCACGCTCCAGCGCTTCAAACCCCTTCTTGATGGCGTCCTGGTGGGAGCCGGAGAAGGCCGTGAACACCAGGTCACCGCCATACGGGGAGCGTTCCGGGACGGGCAGCTGGTTGCAGTACTCCACGGTTCGGCGGACGTCGTCAATGTTGGAGAAATCAATCATGGGGTCGATGCCCTGTACAAACAGGTTCAGCCCCAGGGTGACCAGGTCCACGTTCCCGGTACGCTCGCCGTTGCCGAAGAGGCAGCCTTCAATGCGGTCTGCGCCGGCCATGTAGCCCAGCTCGGCGGCCGCCACTCCGGTGCCGCGGTCGTTGTGCGGGTGCAGGGAGAGGATGATGCCCTCACGGGGGTGGAGGTGGCGGCTCATCCACTCGATGGAGTCGGCGTAGACATTCGGCGTGGCCATTTCCACCGTGGCGGGCAGGTTGATGATCACCTGGCGGTCGGCGGAAGCTTCGAAGACATCGGCCACAGCATTGCAGACCCGCACGGCGTACTCGAGCTCGGTGCCCGTGAAGGACTCCGGGGAGTATTCGTACGTCACGTGCGTGTCAGCGAGCGTTTCCTCGTACTTCTTGCACAGGCGCGCGCCCTGGAGTGCGATGTCCAGGATGCCGTCCTCATCCTGGTTGAAGACCACGCGCCGCTGCAGTACAGAGGTGGAGTTGTAGAGGTGGACGATGGCCTGCTTGGCGCCTACGAGGGACTCATAGGTGCGCTCGATGAGGTGTTCGCGTGCCTGGGTCAGGACCTGGATGGTGACGTCATCAGGAATGTGGTTGCCCTCGATGAGCTGGCGGACAAAATCGAAGTCCGTCTGTGAAGCGGAAGGGAATCCGACCTCAATTTCCTTGTAGCCCATACGGACCAGCAGGTCGAACATCTTCATCTTGCGGGCCGGGCTCATGGGGTCGATCAGTGCCTGGTTGCCGTCGCGCAGATCCACCGCGCACCACCGCGGCGCCCTGGTGATGACCTTGTCCGGCCAAGTGCGGTCCGGGAGTTCAACCTTGATCTGGTCCTGGAACGGCGTGTACCGGTGGGCAGGCATTCCGGAGGGCTTCTGTGCGTTTCGCATGATGTTCGTGGCCTTTTCTATCGATCTTCAGTGAAAGGGTGGCCGGGCAACACAAACTCCGCAGCGAGGGTGGGCCGTCCGCTAGATAGCGTCTGTGGCCTCGCCGCGGCAGCTAAGGAGAAGGAGCTCTGCACGCACTCTTTGAGGGTAACACGGGTGCGTAAGATGAAAGGGCACTACCGTCCGTAAAGTCCAGCATGCAGACGCCTCGGGTGTACCGCCCGGCAGCGGCGTCCCAGCAAAAGGAGTTGCCGTGCCCATTTCGGGGATCGATCTGTCCACCTTTGATCACACAGTCCGGCCACAGGACGACCTCTACCAGCACGTCAACGGCGCCTGGCTGAAGACCACCGAGATTCCCGACGACAGGCCCCTTGAGGGCACCTTCACGGCACTCCGCGACGGGTCGGAGATTGCTGTCCGGGACATCATCGAGGAAGCTGCGGCCAAGGGCGCGGACGCCAGCGGGATCGAGCGGAAAATCGGGGACCTCTACAACAGCTTCATGGACGAGGCGACAGTGGAAGCCAAGGGCATGGAGCCCATCCGGGGCCGGCTCGCTGAAGTGGCCGCCACCGGATCGGTGCCGGAACTCATTGCGCTTGCCGGCCGGTTATTCCGTGCCGACGTCGGCGGCCTGTTCTACATCTATCCCGCTCCCGATGCAGGAAATCCGGACCGGGTCCTGTTGTACACGGGGCAGGGCGGCCTGGGCCTGCCGGACGAGTCCTACTACCGGGAGGAGAAGTTCGCGCCCGTCGTTACGGCCTACACGGCGCACGTGGAGAAGATGTTCGAACTGGCAGGACTTCCGGATCCCCACGGCGCTGCCGGGCGGGTGGTCCAACTGGAGACAAAGCTGGCCTCGCACCATTGGGACAACGTCACACTGCGGGACCCGCAAAAGACGTACAACCTGAAGACTGCAGACCAGGCCAATGCGCTCTTCCCGCTCCTGTCCACCTGGTTTGACGCTGCGGGAATCGACCCGGACAAGCGCGCCGAAATCGTGGTGAGCACTCCTGACTTCTTCTCCGGGGCGGCGGCGCTCCTGGACGAAGTACCGCTGGCCACGTGGCAGGAATGGCTGGCCATGCGCGTCGTCAGCGCGGCTGCACCGTACCTGTCCCCCGCGTTTGTGGACGCCAATTTCGCCTTCTATGGCACCACCATCAGCGGCACGCCCCGGAACAAGGACCGGTGGAAGCGCGGCGTCGCCGTCGTCGAAGCCGCCCTTGGCGAGGCCGTGGGGCAAATATACGTGGCGCGCCATTTCCCCGAGACGCACAAGGCGCGCATGCAGACCCTGGTGGCCAACCTCATTGAGGCCTACCGCCGCAGCATCAATGACGTCGGCTGGATGGGTGCGGACACCAAGGCAGAGGCCCTTCGCAAGCTTGAAGCCTTCCGGGCGAAGATCGGCTACCCGGACGAATGGATCGATTACTCCGCCGTGGAAATCGACCCCCGCGATCTGCTGGGGAACGTGGAGCGCGCCCACAATGCGGACGTCGACAGGCACTTGGACGAGGTGGGCAAGCCGGTGGACCGGAACAAGTGGCTGATGACGCCGCAGACGGTCAATGCGTACTACCACCCCATGATGAATGAGATCGTGTTCCCGGCGGCCATCCTGCAGCCTCCGTTCTTCACTGCCGACGCGGATGACGCGGTCAACTACGGCGGCATTGGCGCCGTCATAGGCCACGAAATCGGCCATGGCTTTGATGACCAGGGATCACAGTTCGACGGCGGAGGGGCGCTGCGGAACTGGTGGACGGACCAGGACCGCCAGGCGTTCGAGGCACTGACGGCCCGGCTCGTGGCGCAGTATGAGGCGTTGTCCCCCACCGCCGCACCGGGGCACCATGTCAACGGCAGGCTCACGCTCGGTGAGAACATCGGAGACCTGGCGGGCCTCACCATCGCCTACAAGGCATACCTGATCAGCCTCGAGGGCAAGGAACCGGAGGTCCTTGACGGTATGACGGGTCAGCAGCGTTTCTTCGCCTCCTGGGCTGCCGGGTGGCGCCAGGTCATCCGGCAGGAAGAGGCCATCCGGCGGCTGGCCACCGATCCCCACTCCCCTAACGAGTTCCGAACCAATGCCATCGCCCGGAACCTGGACCCGTTCCACGAGGCATTCGACGTCACCGACGAGGACGGCATGTGGATGCCCCCCACGGAGCGCGTCAGCATCTGGTAGCCGGAACCCAATGCACGATGGGCCCCCTTTGACGGGGGCCCATTTCGTTGGCTGACTGCAGCCCGGTCCTATGGGGACTGCGGCGGTACCGTTACTGCCGGACGATGACGTTCGGATTGGCCTGCTGGCAGACTTTGTCGCCTGCCGTCTGGTTGACGATGTCCTGCGGCAATGCGGCCGCGGCGGCACCCCCTGAGCCGGCCGCGAAAGCGGTGCCTGTGGTGAAATCGCTGCCAACATACACCTGGACTCCTGTCACGGCGGGAGCCGGAATCATGAGTGTCGAAGGGATCCCCAACAGCGCGGCGACGTCAGCCGCCACATCATTGAAGCCGTTGCCGTAATAGACAGCCGTTTTGCCGACCGGCTGGGCCAGGAACTGCCCCGTCTGGGTGAAGCCGCCGGCGACGAGGGCCTGCACGAGCTCCTGCGCGCGGCCGTTGACGCCGCTGCCGTTCGCAACGGTTACGGGCTGGATGGCTTTGTTGTAGGGCGGCACCGGCGGGGCTGTCGCGGTTGGAGACGCGGACGGGGATGCCGTCTCACTTGGTGACGGAGTTGTTGGTGCGGTGGGGTCGGTCAAATCAACGTTCTTCCGCAGTGCCGAGAAAAGCTGTGCGCCGGCAGGCTCCGCGATCACCAGCCGGTTGGGGTCGATGGGCGCCGGCGTCGTGGGTACTGCCACGAACGCGACCTTGGTGATGTCGATGTTCTTGAGTCGGTTTCCGATGGTCAACAGAGCTGGAACGGAAGCAAGCCCGTCGTCAACCGTCAGGTTCTGGGTCACCACATCGGCAATCTTCAGCATTTTGGCCGGATCGGACAGGGTTCCGTCGTCCTTGATCTTCCGGGTCAGCGACGACAGGAAGCTTTGCTGCGCCTTGATGCGGCCGAGGTCGCCGCCGTCGGCAAAGGCATGGCGGGCGCGCAGGAAGGCAAGGGCCATCTCCCCCTGCACAGAGGACGTCCCGGCCGGCAGCCGCAGCCCCGAGTCGGGATCATAAACTGCGTCACTGATGCAGACCTGAACACCGCCCACCGCATTGGACAGCTCCTTCACGGCGTTGAAGTCGGCCATCATGAAATGGTCCACCTGCATACCGGTGAGTTTGTTGATGGTGTCCACGGCACAGCCGATGCCGGCCTCGCTCATGGCCTCGTTGATCATGACGCCGGTACGGGCCGGGTAGTCCTTGTTGGTCTTCCTGTCCTTGCAATCGGGAATGTCCACCAGCAGGTCGCGTGGGAAGCTGATGACGTTGACGCGCTTGTTGTCCTCGGAGATGTCCATCAGCATCATGACGTCCGACTTGCCGTAACCGGTGGAATCATCAGCCGTCCCGTACTCGGAGTTCTTTCCGTCCCTGGTATCCGAACCAAGAATCAGGATCTGCAGCCGCCCCGTGGCATCGTTCCCGGGCGACTCGGTGGTCTCACCACCAGCGTTCAGGGGTGCTTTGGAAATATTGTTCTGGAGCCTGAAAAACCAGAATCCGGCAAAAGCGATTCCGGCCACCAGGACCAGTGCCACCACGCCGGTCACGGCTTTCAGCCATACGGGCATCCCGCGCAAAGGTCCAAGGTGCCGGGCAGCCCCAACAGCCCCGCCGTCCGAATGGCGGGACACCGGTCCCGGCCCGACTGACAGGTCAGCCTCGTTGTCGCGCTGATCGCGGCCTTGACCCACGTGCTGAACCTTCCTCTAGATTCGAAACCCGGCCCAACTTAGTGGTCCAGTTGGGAGAACTTCCCCGCCCCGCTCCCGGGGACCCCCTAGTCGTGGGTCAGAAACCCAATTTAACCAGCTGCTTGGGGTCACGCTGCCAGTCTTTGGCCACTTTGACGTGAAGGTCCAGGTAGACGCGGGTGCCCAGGAGCGCCTCGATGCCCTTGCGGGCGTTGGTGCCCACCTCACGCAGCCGGCTTCCGCCCTTACCGATGATGATGGCCTTCTGCGATGGCCGCTCAACATAGAGGTTTACGCGGACGTCCAGCAGGGGGTTGTCTTCCGGCCGGTCCTCCCGGGGGACTATTTCCTCGACCACGACAGCCAGGGAGTGGGGAAGCTCGTCCCGGACCCCTTCCAGGGCGGCTTCGCGGATCAGCTCAGCCACCATAACGGCTTCGGGTTCGTCGGTGAGTTCTCCGTCCGGGTACAGCGGAGGGGACGGCGGCATGTGGCTGATCAGCACATCAGCAACGGTCTCAACCTGGAAACCGTCTGTGGCGGAAACGGGAACAATGTCCTTCCAGCCGTCCTCCCCCATCACCTCACGGCCAAGGGCCGCCACGGCAAGGAGCTGTTCGGTCAGTGCCTGCTTGTCCACGAGGTCAGCCTTGGTGACGATGGCAACCACCGGCTTGCGGCCGACGGCGGCGAGCTGGGCAGCGATGAACTTGTCACCGGGGCCGATTTTCTCGTTGGCCGGAAGGCAGAATCCGATGGCGTCCACTTCGGCGAGAGTGTCCGCGACGAGGTCGTTCAGGCGCTTGCCGAGGAGGGTGCGGGGGCGGTGCAGGCCCGGCGTGTCCACGAGAATCAGCTGGGCGTCGTCCCGGTGCACGATTCCCCGGATGGTGTGCCGCGTGGTCTGCGGCTTGGCGGACGTAATGGCCACTTTCTTACCCACCAACGCGTTGGTGAGGGTGGATTTACCCGCGTTGGGGCGCCCCACCAGGACGGAAAACCCTGCGCGGAAGCCGCCAAAGTCGTCCGTATCCGCAACCTTATTTTTCTTGCTCACGTGGAACTCCCTGCTGGGTTGCTTCGGCCTCTTCCAGGAGGCCTTCAAGGTCAGTCTCTACTCTTGGTACCGGTGCCGCAATGATGTGGCTGACCCGGTTTCGCCGGCCTTCCAGCCGTTCCGCGCGCAGGGACACGCCCTGCACCTCAACGCTGCTTCCGACGATCGGGACGCGGCCAAGCGCCTTGGCGAGGAGGCCACCGACGGTGTCCACTTCGTCGTCGTCAATTTCCAGGTCGAAAAGCTCACCGAGGTTGTCGATGCCCATCCGCGCACTGACGCGGTAGGAGCCGTCACCGAGGGCCACCGCATCCGCGCTCTCGGTGTCGTATTCGTCCACGATCTCGCCCACAATTTCCTCGATCAGATCCTCGAGGGTCACCAGGCCGGCCGTGCCGCCGTACTCGTCGATGACAATGGCGACGTGTGTGGATTCCTTTTGCAGTTCGCGCAGGAGGTCGCTGACCGGCTTCGATTCCGGCACGTAACGGACTTCGCGCGCCAGTGACTCAACCACCGGCGGCTGCTGGCCTGCGCCCAGCTGGTGGACGACCGCGGCAACATCCTTGAGGTAGACGATGCCAAGGATGTGGTCCGTGTTTTCGTTGATGACCGGAATCCTGGAATAGCCTGAACGAAGAAACAGGGACATCGCCTGGTGCAGGCTTGAGCCGGCATCGATGCTCACGATGTCCGTCCGGGGCACCATCACTGCCCGCACCAGCGTGTCACCGAAGTCGAATACGGACTGGATCATCTCCGCCTCGGTGTCCTCGATCATGTCGGACTCGCTGGCCCGGTCCACAAGTTCCCGGAACTCCTGCTCGCTGAAGAACGCGTCGTCGCCGCCGGGCGCACCAGGAGCTGCCGAACTTCCCAGGGCAACCAGCCAGCCCGGAATCGGTCCCAGCACGCTGGTGAGGAACCGGACCATCGGAGCGGTGAAGCGCACCACGGCCGTGGAATGCAGCCGCCCGAGCTGCCGGGGCGACACGCCCACGATCACGAATCCCAGGAGAGCCATGATGCCGGTGGCCACCAGCCCGGCCAGCCACACGTTGTCGAGGAGGCTCGCGATAAGGACTGCGACAGCGACGGCGGAAGCCATCTCAAACCAGACACGCCAGAACCGCAGGGCCCGGGTGTGGGCTACGGGTTCGGCAAGGATGCGCCGCATGGCGGTGCCGCGGCTTCTGTGCAGTGCCTCTTCGGCGTCATGCCGGGGAAGGAAACTGAACGCCGCCTCGGCAGCTGTCAGCAGAGCCGCGACGGCAAGGAAGACCAGTGCCACCGCGACCAGGAGCAGTTGCGTCACTGGGTGGTCTCGGCGGGTGCTTCTTTGCCGGTGAAGCCGGACAGCAATTCACGCTGAAGACCGAACATCTCCGCCTTCTCCTCGGGCTCGGCGTGGTCGTAGCCCAGCAGGTGGAGAATGCCATGCGTGGTCAGCAGCAGCATCTCGTCCTGGAGCGAGTGGCCGGCATTCCTGGCCTGGACCTTCGCCACCTGCGGGCAGATGGCGATGTCGCCCAGCATGCCCTGCGGGGTGGGCCGGTCCGGGGTTCCGGGAGTCAGTTCGTCCATGGGAACCGACAGCACGTCCGTGGCGCCCGGCTCGTCCATGAGTTCGATGTGCAGCTTCTCCATGGCTGGTTCATCCACGAGCAGGATGGACAGTTCGGCCTGGGGATGGATGTAGAGCTGCTCGAAAATGTACCGTGACAGGGCAACGAGCTCCGACTCCTCCACTTGGATGCCGGACTCGTTGTTCACCTCGATGCTCACGCGCGTTCCCCCCGTTTTTCCCTGCTTGCTGAGTGCTTGACGCGGTTCCGCTGGGTTTCATCCCAGATGCTGTAGGCGTTGACGATGTCCCCCACGAGCCGGTGCCGCACAACGTCTGCGGCGTCCAGGACCGAGAAGCTTACGCCTTCAATGCCCTGAAGGATCTCCTCGACGATCCGCAGCCCGGAGCGCGTCCCGAAGGGCAGGTCCACCTGCGTGACGTCTCCGGTCACCACCATCTTGGAACCAAAGCCAAGGCGGGTGAGGAACATTTTCATCTGCTCGGGCGTCGTGTTCTGGGCCTCGTCCAGGATAATGAAGGCGTCATTGAGGGTCCGGCCTCGCATGTAGGCCAGCGGCGCCACCTCGATTGTTCCGGCGGCCATCAGCCGCGGGATGGACTCTGGATCCATCATGTCGTGCAGTGCGTCATAGAGCGGGCGCAGGTAGGGGTCGATCTTGTCGCTGAGCGTGCCGGGCAGGAACCCAAGCCGCTCCCCTGCCTCAACCGCGGGACGGGTCAGGATGATCCGGCTGACCTCTTTCTGCTGCAGCGCCTGGACTGCCTTGGCCATGGCCAGGTAGGTCTTGCCGGTGCCGGCAGGGCCGATGCCAAAGATCACGGTGTTGGCGTCGATGGCATCAACGTAATTCTTCTGGTTGAGCGTCTTGGGCCGGATGGTCCGTCCACGGCTCGAGAGGATGTCGTGGGTGAGCACCTCAACCGGGTTCTGCAGGGACTGGGTGCGCAGGAGGGACACCAGTTGCTGCAGCACCGCCGGAGTGATGACTGTGCCGCGGGCCACCAGGCCACGGACCTCCTGGAGCAGCCGCATGATCCGCGGTACATCGCTGACCGGGCCGCTGATGGACAGTTCATTGCCGCGCGCGTGGAAGTTGACATCCGGGAACTGCTCTTCGATGAATCGCAGGGCCTCATCATGGCTGCCGAGTGATTGAACCATCTGGTCGGAGTTCTCAAAGAGGACTACTTCTGTCCGGATCCCGGGCATGGAGTGCGGGAATTCCCCCGGACCGCCTTCGCCCGTATTGAGCCGGCGCTTACCATTCGCTGATTCAGTCATGGTGCTGGCCCGCAGGCCCGTGGTCCCCTCGAAGTTCGACGTCATTAGTTTTGTTGCTGATGCCGGCTCCCGTTGCCCGGAGCGCCGCGCCCAGCGGTCCCTCTATCTTACGCCAGCACCTGGAGGCTCCCGATACCGGGATGCTGCTTCCCGCGTGAAACGGTCCTTCCAGGGCTGCCCGGGCCCGCCGTTAGATATCAACTTCATATCGGCCTCATATCGTTCCCGTTGCAGTTGTGCCGGAAGCGGCTGGCAGCGGCTGATGTTGCGCAACGCTGTGCAATGCTGGAAATCCAGCATCTGTTGGGACACCAGGCCGCCAGGGGATCGGCCCGCCATGCCAGGAAAGGACAAGGGCAGTACTGTGCCGGTAACCTCTGCGCCCTACGGGGCAGGACGATACAAGGGCCGCCTGCGCCCGGCTGTCCTGGCAGGGATCCTGGTGCTGGTTCCGGCTCTGGCGGGCTGCACTGCCGACGGCGGGTCCTCGCCCGCAGCCACTGTCGCGTCCGTCCCCGCATCCGGCGGCACCATGCCCGATGCTCCCGCCACCAGCGCTCCGCTCGAAACCACCCAGTCCTCCAACAAGGCCCCGGTCTACTGGATCGGCCGCAGCGGCGGAAACATCTTCCTGTACCGCGAATTCCGCGACGTCCCGGAGCAGGAGAACCCGGTCACCCGGGCCCTGCGGGCCATGATGTCGGAGAAGCCGCTGGATCCCGACTTCTTCACCCCGTGGCAAAACCCGGACAAACTTGCCACGTCCATTTCCGGCAAGGACGTCATCACAGTCGATGTCTCCTCCGATGCCTTCAACAGCAACCTGGACGCCGACATGGCGGCCCGCGCCATCCAGCAGCTCATTTACACGGCAACGGCTGCTGCTGCCAGTTCGGGCCTTATCGACGCGGGGCAGCAGATCCGCGTCCGGATCCTGGTGGACGGCCACACGGACTATGTTGCGTTCGGCAAGATCCAGTTGGGGTCCCTCATGACCCGCGCTGCCGGCCTGGTGGCACCGGTTTGGATCATCGACCCCCAGGAGAACACCGAGGTGCCGGCAGGCAGCGTCAAGATCACCGGACGAAGCACCTCTCCGGGGTCCAAGCTCCACTGGCAGATCCTGCAGTCGACGGACGGCGGCAGCAAGGCACCGTTCCTGACCGGCGAAACCACTGCGGCCACGGACCCGGCCCAGGCCGGCGCCTTTACCGTTGCCCTCAACCTGCCCGTGGGCGACTACGAACTGAGGGTGGCCCAGGCGGGCCAGGATGGCCAACCGGACCGGAACGAGGACACCAGGTCCTTCAAAGTGCGCTAGCGGCCCATCGACCGAGGATGTCGCTGGCCAGTACGACGGCGGCCGGCCCGGCCGTGGAGGAGCGCAGGACATGGTGCCCCAGCAGGGCAGTCACGGCACCTTTGTCGCAGAGCTTCGTTACTTCGCGAGGTCCGATCCCGCCCTCCGGTCCAACGATCAGGAGGACTTCGCGGGGGCCGGCGCCCTCACCGGAGTGCCATTGCTCAAGGACAGTCCGGAGGGGGCGGACGGCGTCTTCATGCAGGATAACAGCCAGGTCTGCCGCCTCCACCGCAGCGGATAGTCCGGGTGTGTCGACGGCGGCCCGCACCTCGGGGATCCAGGCCCGCCGCGCCTGCTTGGCGGCGGCGGCAACCGAAGACTCCCACTTGGCGTGCGCCCGGGCGGCCCGTTCACCTTTCCAGCGCACAATGGAGCGTTCGGACTGCCACGGTATGACGGCGTCGATCCCCAGCTCGGTGGCGGTTTCGATGGCAAGCTCGTCCCGGTCGCCCTTGGCCAGCGCCTGGACCAACACCAGCCGAACCTCCGGCCTTTCTTCCACTGTCAGCGAACCGCACTCCACCTCCATCCCGGAAGCGGCGGCGGAGACGACCTTCCCGGTCATGCGGGCGCCGGCACCGTCGACGATGTCCACCGCCTCGCCCGGGGACAGCCGTTTGACGGTAACGGCGTGCCGTGCTTCCGCACCCTCGAGCACGAAAATATGCCCAGGCAGCATCCCGGCCAGCGAACCGGGCGACGTGAAGAAGACGGGATTGCTCACCGCTACAGGTTACCGAACCGGTCCCGGAGCTTCGCGAACATGCCGCCGCTGGCCGCCAGCTTGCCTTCCGTGATCTGTTCTCCACGCAGTTTGGCCAGTTGGCGCAGAAGGTCTTCCTGGGCGGCATCGAGTTTGGCCGGGGTATCCACCTGGAGATGGACCTTCAGGTCGCCGCGGCCGTAACCCCTCAGGTGGGTGACGCCCAGCCCGCGGAGGGTGATGATTTCACCGGACTGGGTACCGGGCTTGACGTCAATTTCCTGGGTACCGTCGAAGGTCTCCAGGCTGACATCCGTGCCCAGTGCCGCCGCTGTCATGGGAATGTGCAGGGTGGCATGCAGATCGTCGCCCTCGCGTACATAGGTGGCATCGTTATTAACCCGGATCTCGACGTACAGGTCGCCGGCGGGACCGCCGGCGGGACCGGCTTCGCCCTGCCCGGACAGCTGGATCCGGGTTCCGGTTGCGACTCCGGCGGGAACTTTGATGGTCAGGGAACGGCGGCTGCGGACGCGGCCCTGGCCGCTGCATTCGTTGCAGGGGTCCTTGATGACCGTGCCGAATCCTTCACAGGTGCCGCAGGGTGCTGCGGTCATGACCTGCCCCAGGATGGAGCGGACGGCCCGCTGCACCTGGCCGCTGCCGCCGCAGATGTCGCAGCGTTCAGGCTGGGTGCCGGGGCGGCAGCAGGATCCGTCACAGGTGGGGCATACCACCGCGGTGTCCACTTCAAGCTTCTTGTTGACCCCGAACACGGCGTCCCGAAGGTCGATGCGGACACTGATGAGCGCGTCCTGGCCGCGGCGGACGCGTGAAGCGGGTCCGGTGCTGCCGCCGGCGCCGAAGAAGGTGTCGAAGATGTCCTGGAAGGCGAACCCCTGGCCGGCATACCCGCCGCCACCGAACCCGTTGTCCGTTCCGTTCTCGTTGCCGGTGGTGTCGTAGATCCTGCGCTTTTGGGGATCGGAAAGGACTTCGTATGCGTGGGTTACGGCCTTGAAGCGTTCTGCAGCGTCCTCCCCGGGGTTCACATCCGGGTGGAGGGTGCGGGCCAGCTTGCGGTAGGCCTTTTTGATCTCTTCCCCCGTTGCTTCGGGTGAGACTCCAAGGACGTCATAGTGGCTGCTCAAAGTTCGTGTCTCTTCCTTCTTGTACTGCGTTCAGTTGGGCACCCTGGCTGCTTTGATGGCCAGCCCGAGCATGCTCCGGCTGCAAAGAGTCAGGGCCCCAGAATCCTGGACAGGTAACGGGCCACTGCCCTGACGGCGGCCATGGTGGTGGGGTAGTCCATCCGAGTGGGGCCCAGGATGCCTACTTTCGCGGCGCTGTCCGGGCCGTAGCCGGTGGCCACCACGGAGGCTTCCGCAAGGCCGTCATACGGGTTTTCCCTTCCGATGCTGACGGCCACGCCACGGTGGTCCTGGGCCATTTCGCTCAACAGCCGCAGCATCACCACCTGTTCCTCCAGCGCCTCGAGCACCGGACCGATGCTCAGGGGGAAGTCCACATTGGACCTGGCGAGGTTGGCGGTTCCGGCCATGACCATGCGGTCTTCCCGGCTGCTCTGGGCCAGCCCCTCCAGGCCCAGGGCCAGGGCATGGGCTGCCTGGCGCTGCGCATGGGGAGTTGCCGCCACCACCGCGGGCAGCGCCTGCGCCAGGTGGCTCAAGCGTGTTCCGCCCAGAGCCCCAAGGAACCGGGTGCGCAGGGCTGCCACCGTTTCGTCACCAAGGTCCTGCCCGACGTCGATGACCCGCTGCTCCACTTTGCCGCTGTTGGCGATGAGGACCACCAGGACCTTCCGGGGGGCAAGCAGGACGAATTCGATATGGCGGACAAGTGCCCTGCTCAGGTGCGGATACTGCACGACCGCCACCTGGTTGGTCAGCTGGGACAGCAACCGGACGGTGCGGTCCAGCACGTCGTCGAGATCGTCGGCACCCTCGAGCAAGGTTTGGATGGCGCGGCGTTCAGGTGCCGAGAGTGGCTTCACCGCGGAGATCTGGTCGACGAAAAGCCGGTAGCCCTTGTCCGTGGGAATCCGCCCGGCACTGGTGTGGGGGGCCGTAATCAGCCCCTCATCCTCCAGGGCTGCCATGTCATTGCGGATCGTGGCACTGGAAACGCCAAGATGATGCCGCTCCACCAGGGCTTTAGACCCGACCGGCTCGCGGGAGTGGACGTAGTCCTCCACGATGGCCCGCAGTACTTCCAGTTTGCGTGGCTCGCTCACTCTCCACCTCCATCCATGGTCCGGGTACATGCCCCGCCCGGTGCAACGCAAGGGTTAGCACTCGACATGCCTAAGTGCTAACAGTCTATTATGCCTTGGCCCGTTGTTAGCATTGGTACCGCTCCGGGCGAAATTCCGGAGGAAGGACCTAGCGCTAGGCGGATCGATTCCATGGATTACCAGAACTGGGGGCCTCGCGGCATTTCCACTACAAACCGGACGGAACTGCCCGAAGTGCCCGTGGAGCGGGGCATGGTGCTCGAGGAAGTGCAGTCCGGGTGGGTAGGAGCCGTCACCCGCGTGGAGAAATCCGGCGGGATGCATGTGGTTGCGCTGGAGGACCGGAGGGGAAAATCCCGGTCCTTCCGGCTCGGCTTCGGCTTCCTCCTCGAGGGCCAGCCCATCCGGCTGATGCCGCCGGCGCCGAAACCCGCTGCCGGTGGTCCGGCCGCCGGCAGGACTGCCTCGGGATCAGTACGCGTGGAAGGCCAACGCGCACAGGTAGCGAAGGCAAGCCGGATCTGGGTGGAAGGCAAGCACGACGCCGAACTGGTGGAAAAGGTCTGGGGTGACGACCTGCGCGTGGAGGGCATCGTCGTCGAACCTTTGCATGGCATCGACGACCTGGCTGCAGCCGTCGCGGACTTCAGGCCCGGTCCGGGCCGGCGGCTCGGGGTCCTGGTTGACCATCTGGTTCCCGATTCCAAGGAATCCCGCATCGCGGACGCCGTTATGGCCTCCCCCGGCGCTGCCGGCAACGTCCTGATCGTGGGGCACCCCTACGTGGACGTGTGGCAGGCGATCCGGCCTGCTGTCCTGGGGATCGACAAGTGGCCCGCCGTGCCCCGGGGGCAGGACTGGAAGACGGGCATCCTCAAAGCCTTCGGCTGGCCCCACGCCACGAAGGAAGACGTCGGACTGGGGTGGCAGAAGTTGCTGGGCGCCGTCCGCACCTACGCGGACCTCGAAGCATCGCTGCTGGGCCGCGTTGAGGAGGTCATTGACTTCCTCACCGTGCCCTGACGGGCGGCACGGCCCCGAAAGCCAGTATTCTTGGTAGTTGTCAGCACCACTTGCACCCCGAAGGAAAACGACTGTGGCAGAAAACGCGCGTGATCACAGGGACGGCCAGGGCCGTTCCGAGTACCATGGCGTCCCCGCCAATGCCCTGCCGCTGACGGCCAGCGAAGACCGCCAGTGGGCAACCCTGGCGCACTTCGGGGGGATCCTGGGATGCGTGCCCTCCCTGTTGATCTACCTGATCTTCCGCGACCGCGGGCCGTTCACCGCCCAGGAGTCCAAGGAAGCCCTGAACTTCAGCCTGCCGCCCACCATCGCCGCGGTGCTGGCCAACATCCTGGTGTTCATTCCCTACGTGGGGAACATCTTCGCGGTCATCGCCACCCTGATCTGGGTTGCGCTCACGTGCTTCTCCGTGGCCGCGGGCATCCACGTCAACAAGGGCCAGCCGCACCGCTACCAGTACAACCTGCGCTGGATTAAGTAGCCGAGCCTCCCGCGGGGCCACCGGCCCCACGGGGCGGACCCGACGGGCGTGGGCCCAGTCAGTCGGGCAGTATCCGCCGGACTACTGCGTCCGCCAGGAGCCGGCCTTTGAGCGTGAGGACCAGGCGGTCCTTGAAGGCGGCAGCAGGTTCCACCAGGCTGTCAGCGATAAGCCCGGCCACTTGGTGCCGTCCCGCTGCGCTAAGCGTGGACATGTCCAGCCCTGACTGCAGGCGAGCCTCCAGCATCACCCGCTCCAGGTTCCGGGTTTCCGCGTCCAGGGTTTCCCGGCCCGCGGCCGGTGAGAGCCCCTGGGAAAGCCTGTTTGCATACGCGGACGGGTGCTTGACATTCCACCAGCGCACCCCGCCCATGTGCGAGTGGGCGCCTGGGCCGATCCCCCACCAGTCGTCACCGCGCCAGTACGCCAGGTTGTGCCGGCAAGCATGCTCCGGACTCCGCGCCCAGTTGCTGACCTCGTACCAGCCGAGTCCGGCTGCGGTGATGAGCTGGTCGGCGAGCTCGTACTTGTCGGCGTGGTCGTCGTCGTCAATTCCCGGAACCTCGCCGCGCCGCATCTGCGCTGCCAGCTTGGTGCCGTCCTCGACAATCAGGGCGTAGGCGCTGATGTGGTCCGGCCGGTAGGACAGGGCAGTCTCCAGGGAGTGTCGCCAGTCTGCGAGCGACTCCCCCGGAGTGCCGTAAATCAGGTCCAGGCTGACATCCAGTCCGGCCTCCCGCGCCCACTGCACCACCTGCGGAACCCTGCTGGGCGTGTGGGTGCGGTCCAGGACCTTGAGCACGTGCGGGACGGCGGACTGCATGCCGAAGGAAACCCTGGTGAAGCCCGCCTCCTTGAGGACGGCGAGGGATTCGGGGGTGACCGAATCGGGGTTGGCTTCGGTGGTGACCTCGGCGCCGTCCTCGATGCCCCACTGGTCAATGGCAGCGCGAAGGATCAGGGCGAGGTCATCAGCCGGCAGCAGGGTGGGCGTGCCGCCACCGAAAAAGACAGTGCCGAGCTTCCGCTCCGGCAGCCCGGACCGTGCCATCACCTTGGCTGCCAGGGCCACTTCCGATACAGCGGTCTGCGCGTACGCATCCTGTGACGCACCGCCGCCCAGTTCCGTGGCGGTGTAGGTGTTGAAGTCGCAGTACCCGCAGCGCACGGCACAGAACGGGATGTGGACGTACAGGCCAAAGGCCCGGGCCGCCGCACCGTCCGCCGCCTGGGCAGGCAGCAGACCGTCCGACGGCGCCGGGTCGCCGAGGGGAAGCACGCTGGGCATCAGCGCGCTCCCCGCAGTGCGGTGGTCACTTCTTCTTGGCCTTGTCCTTTGATTCGTCGGTGGTGAGGGCGGCGATGAACGCTTCCTGCGGCACCTCCACGGTACCCACCATCTTCATGCGCTTCTTGCCTTCTTTTTGCTTCTCCAGCAGCTTGCGCTTACGCGAGATGTCACCGCCGTAGCACTTGGCCAGCACATCCTTGCGGATGGCCCGGATGCTTTCGCGGGCGATGATCCTGGAACCGATGGCGGCCTGGATGGGCACCTCGAACTGCTGCCGCGGGATGAGTTCGCGAAGCTTGCCGGTCATCATCACACCGTAGGCGTAGGCCTTGTCCCGGTGCGTGATGGCACTGAAGGCATCCACCTGTTCGCCCTGGAGCATGATGTCGACCTTCACAAGGTCGGCAACCTGCTCACCGTCGGCCTTCCAGTCCAGGGAGCCGTAGCCCCGGGTCTTCGACTTGAGGATGTCGAAGAAGTCGAACACGATTTCCGCCAGCGGCAGGCGGTAGCGGATTTCCACCCGGTCCTCGGAAAGGTAGTCCATGCCGTTCATGACGCCGCGGCGTGACTGGCACAGTTCCATGATGGCGCCCACGAACTCGTTGGGGGCCAGGATGGTGGCGGAGACCATGGGCTCGCGTACCTCGGCGATCTTGCCCGTGGGGTACTCGCTGGGGTTGGTAACGCGGACCACCTTCTTGTCCTCCAACGTCACCTCGTACTCAACGTTCGGTGCGGTGGAGATGAGGTCGAGGTTGTACTCGCGCTCCAGGCGTTCGCGGGTGATCTCCAGGTGCAGGAGACCCAGGAACCCCACCCGGAACCCGAAGCCCAGTGCAGCCGAGGTCTCCGGCTCGTACACCAGGGCTGCATCATTGAGCATGAGCTTTTCGAGGGCGTCGCGGAGTACCGGGTAATCGGCACCGTCCAGCGGGTACAGGCCTGAGAACACCATGGGCTTGGCATCGGCGTAGCCGGGGAGCGATTCGGCAGCGGGCTTGGCAAGGTTGGTGACAGTGTCACCCACCTTGGACTGCCGGACGTCTTTTACCCCGGTGATCAGGTAGCCCACTTCGCCCACTCCGAGGCCCTTGGAGGGGGTGGGTTCCGGAGAGCTGACGCCGATTTCCAGGAGTTCGTGCGAGGCCTTGGTGGACATCATCTGGATGCGTTCACGCGGGTGGAGCATGCCGTCCACCACGCGCACATAGGTCACCACGCCGCGGTAGGTGTCATAGACCGAGTCGAAGATCATGGCACGGGCCGGCGCATCGGGGTCGCCCTTCGGTGCCGGCAGGTCGCGGACGATCTTGTCCAGGAGGGCTTCGACGCCCATGCCGGTCTTGCCCGAGACCCGCAGGACGTCCTCGGGGTCGCCGCCGATCAGGCTGGCCAGCTCGGCTGCGTACTTCTCAGGCTGCGCTGCCGGCAGGTCGATCTTGTTCAGCACCGGGATGATGGCAAGGTTGTTTTCCATGGCAAGGTACAGGTTCGCGAGGGTCTGGGCCTCGATACCCTGGGCTGCGTCCACCAGCAGGATGGCGCCCTCGCACGCGGCCAGGGAACGGGACACCTCATAGGTGAAGTCCACGTGCCCCGGGGTGTCGATCATATTCAGCGCATAGCTGACGCCGTCCACCTCCCACGGCATGCGGACCGCCTGGGATTTGATGGTGATGCCGCGTTCGCGCTCGATGTCCATCCGGTCCAGGTACTGGGCCTTCATGTCGCGCGCCTGGACCACCCCGGTTGACTGCAGCATACGGTCAGCCAGGGTGGACTTGCCGTGGTCAATATGCGCGATGATGCAAAAGTTCCGAATAATTGCCGGATCTGTCGCGGCGGGCACCGGTGCGGTGCGGGCCATGGGAGACACGCAGGGTCCTTACTGTTGGCTTTTCTGCAGCCATCCGCCAGGCACACAAAACGCGCCTGCGGGCCAGCCACACATCTTCAACGTCCAGTGTCCCACGTCCGGGACACCGCCACCGCATCGCGGCCGGAGCTTATTCGGGGTTCAGGTGGACAGCCGCCTAGGCTTTCGGGATGGCCCTGAATCTCCGTTCCCTTCAAAAGGCAGTGCGCCGCGGTCTGCGGATGCTGCAGACCGGGCAGTCCGCTGCCCCCGCCCCCGACAGGTACCGCCGTCCACTGGCAGGAACCGGCGGTATAACAGGTGGGTCCGCAGGTGCCGGCTACCCCGGCGACTACCTTGGCCGTGCCACGGTCCGGTACGCGCCGCAGCCTGACGGGGATCCGGACCCCGGCGAAGTTGTGTGGGCCTGGGTTCCCTACGAGGAGGACCACAGCAGGGGGAAGGACAGGCCGGTCCTGCTGGTGGGGCGCAACGGCCCCTACCTCCTGGCATTGATGATGACCAGCAGGGACAGGATCCCGGCCGGAACCGCGTCGGACGGGTACGTGGATCTTGGCGCAGGCGGCTGGGACAAGCAGGGCAGGGCCAGCGAGGTGCGGCTGGACCGCGTCCTGCAGCTCCGCCCGGAAAGCATCCGGCGGGAAGGGGCGGTGCTGGACGGTACGCGGTTCGAAAAGGTGGCGGCAGGGCTGCGCCGGAGACACGGCTGGTCCTGACCGGCGTAAATGGCCAGTCCCGCCACTGACCTGCTATTCTTTATTGCTGTGTGTCCGTGCAGGTCGACGGTCACTGATGGTTGGCCGCCATAGGTATCCCCACGCCGCTCAGTCAAGGCCAGCCTGAAAGCCCTCTAGACCATTTCCGCATTACAAAGAGAGTTCACACGTGGCGAATATCAAGTCCCAGAAGAAGCGCATCCTGACCAACGAGAAGGCTCGCCTGCGCAACAACGCAGTCAAGTCTGAGCTGAAGACTGCCATCCGCGCCGTCAACACCGCCGTTGAGTCCGCTGACAAGGAAGCTGCTACTACTGCGCTCGTTTCTGCCAGCCGTAAGTTGGACAAGGCTGTCAGCAAGGGTGTTCTGCACAAGAACAACGCAGCGAACCGCAAGTCGGCGATCTCCAAGAAGGTCAACGCACTCTAAGGTTTCCAGTTCCCACGAACTGATGGTCTGGCCGGTACCCCTGGGTACCGGCCAGACGCCTTTTAAGCCCTGGTATGCGCCGCACCGGACTCCGCGGCAGCCCGGCCGTCGGGCGGCTTAGCCCATCCGGCGCTGCTATCGGCCCTGGACGGACATGGCGATCACGGTCACGGCATGTTCGACGGCGTAGACGGGGTCGCGGGACAAGCCTTTAACCTGGGCGTCCGCCTCGGCAGTTGCCTGGATTGAGCGCACCAGCCCATCCGGCGTCCAGCGGCGCACGTCACGCTGTGCCTGCTCCACAAGCCAGGGCTGCATTCCAAGTTCCGCGGCGATCTGCGCGGATGACCCGGAGGCACCGGCCACTCGGGCCACGGTGCGCAGTTTGGCTGCCAAGGCGGCAACCAGTGGCACGGGGTCAGCACCGGTGGCAAGGGCGTGGCGCAGCGTTGACAGTGCCAGGGGCGCGTTTCCGGCCATGGCTGCGTCGGCAACTTTGAACGCCGTGGCCTCGATCCGCCCGCCGTAGTACTTGTCCACGGTCTCGGTGGTGACGGTGCTGCCCGCGTCCGCAATCAGTTGCGCGCAGGCAGCAGCAAGTTCGGACAGGTCTGCACCTACCGCGTTCACCAGCGCCTGGATGGCCTCGTGGTTGATGCGGCGCCCGGCCTCCTTGAACTCAGCAGTGACAAACTGCACCTTGTCTGAATCCTTCTTCAGCGGCTGGCAGTCAACCACCGGCCAGCCGCCTTTCCTGACGGCGTCGAGGAGCTTCTTGCCCCGGTTGCCGCCGGCATGCCGGAGCACAACGACGGCGTCCTGCTCCGGGTGCTGCAGGTAGGTGAGCGCATCTGCCAGGAAAGCGTCGTTCATTCCCTCCACAGCCTCGACCTCGATCAGTTTGCTTTCACCGAAGAGCGACGGGCTCACCTGCATGGCCAGGGCTCCGGGTTCATAACCGGCAGCGTTCATCCGGCTCAGTTCGACGTCCGGCGCGGCGGCCCTGACCCGGGACCGGATGCTGTCCATGGCCCGGATCCCCAGGTACTCCTCGGGGCCGCTGACCAGCACAATCGAGGCCGGGGCCGCGTCCCGCCAGGATGCTGCATTCGATGCCGGGGAGCGGGTTGCTCGCTTTTGCACAGCGGCCATCGACGGTCCCTTCCGGAGGTTTTATTGGAGTATCCCAGCCTGCCACGTCTGCGCCCGCCGTCCAAGCCGTGCATCCCGGCAAGCCGCTGCAGCCGCAGTTCCACGAGTTCTATCAGCGTCATGGTGGCGGCGTGCGCCTCCGTTACCTTGTGGAGGAGGCGGGCCGGCCCTGTGGCCATCCATACAGCGGCAACTGTCACCAAGGACATCAGCACCATGGAGACCAGCCCGGGAACCCCTTCGGGCCAGGGAAGAGCGGAGCCGGGCAACTGTGCGGCGAACCTGGCTATGGCAGCGACGCCGGCACTGAACAGTCCGGCCACGGCGATCAGTGCCGCTGCTGCCCACGGCAGCAGGACTACCAGGGGCACCGCCACCGTGCCGAGGAGGGTCACGGGCGCCACCAGGGGTGAGGCAACCACGTTGGCCAGCAGGGAATACGTTGCGAATTGCGGCTGCAGGAGGATGATGACGGGGCCGCACAGCAGCTGGGCGGACAACGGGACCGTCACGGCTGCTGCCATCCACCGTGGCACCGGTGCCGGGATCCAGTCGACGAACCTGCGCCCCAGAAGGATGATCCCCAAGGTGGCCAGGACGGACAGCAGGAATCCGTAACTTGAGCCCAGCCCGGGATCGGTCAGCAGCAGGGCGATGACAGCCAGGCACAGGAAGCTCAGCCCGCGTCCAGAGCGGCCGCCGGCGAGGGAGGCGACACCGATGGCGCCCATCAGTGCTGCGCGTAGGACACTGGCATCGGGTCCCACCAGGACCACGAAGAGGGCCAGGCCCGTGAGGGCGCAGGCTGCAGCGGCAACGCGTGGCAGCCGGAACCGCCTGCACAGCACCAGCAGCGCCCCCAGGACCAGGCTGCAGTTGGCCCCAGTGAAAGTTAAACCATGAGGTGGGTCTCTTTAGAGCAGCGTTTTCGCTGGTCAACGGCGTCTTCGTGCTATCCAATGGTGGAACTGGCGGACGATCAAACCCATTTTTCCGTTCGTGAGTGGACAGCGACTCCTTAGCGGGAGTCCATTTGATAGGAGATTGACTGACGAACGTTGAGAAGGGAGATGGGTGGCATAAGGCCCAAAGCACGGCCCGCTTGGAAGGGCGTGCATAGGCAACCCGGCGGCAATTGCGTACCCCTCTGTCACAAGGGTTATGACTCACGCGTGCGTCTTGTTGATCCTCCGAGCCAGGTTCTCGAAGTTGCTCAGCGTGGTCTGCGAGAGCTTCTCGACCTTGGCGGGGTTGCGGAGCAGTATCTCCGCCGGACGCCAGTGATCGAACTTGCCATCCAACGCCTCCAACCTCAGGATCAGGCGGTCGGGATGTTTAGCCAGACCACCCACCTTGTGCGAGGTGCCAAAGGCCTCGTTGTACAGCTCGAGGTAGTCGCCCGCGGTGAACAGGTCTTCGATGTCGCTGTGCTTCTGCTCCAGCACGGATCCGACGAACACGACCCGCTTGCCGGCGATCTTGTTCGCCTTGATCGCGGCCTCGACCTTCCCGCCGCCCTCCGTGCCGGAGTCGAGGAGCACGGTCACTGACACCTTCTGCCCGAGCAGGGAGACGAACGCAGGCACGTTCGACGCCCCTCCGGCTGGGAGGATCCGCCACCGCTCGTCGAGTCCTTCACGCCGTTGATCACGAAGATAACGACCGATCACGTCGAGGTACGCCAGGTCCGACGGGCCCTCGACCAGCAGATTCCGCTCCCCGATGAAGAGGTTCTGCGAGAGATCGTAGCCGAGGGCGGCCTGCAGGGGGAACGCGCTGTCCTCGCCGACCTCCAGGGCATCCGAGGACGTCACGGAACCGACGTCCTCGCCGCGGTCCTCCACAACGCGCACGCGCTCGATCTCCTCGACCATGAAAGGCGAATGCGTCGTGTAGATGACCTGCCCGACCGGGGCGAGTCGCTTGTTGATGAAGCGCAGGAAGTCACGCTGCGCCTTCGCGTGGAGCGTCAACGCGGGCTCGTCGAGCAGGATCACCACGTCGTCGCGGTCCTCGAATTCGCTGAAGGCCGCGAGGAAGGAGAAGAACCACTGGTAACCCGACGACCGGAGGGAGAAATTGTTCGTGAAATCGTGCTTGCGATCCTCGACGCGGAAGTTGAGGTAGCGCACGATGCTCGTCTGGCCGTTCGAAGCTGCAACGGTCTCCGGTTCGATCTCCACCTTGATCCGCAGTTCGGGATTCGTGCTCCAGTACTCGGCCATCTCGCGGGAGAGGTCGCTGGACACGGCCTCGAGTTCCGCGGTGCGCGACTCGAATTCTGCGTCAGTCACGGAGTCGATGTCGGTGTCGGCCAGCCGGAGCAGCGCGCGGGCCGTCTGCTTCGGCGACGCACCGGGCTGCTCGTTCTCAAGAGTTCGCAGAGCGGCGACGTCCACGCGGCCCTCAAGGTTCTGGTATGACGCGAAGCGGAAAAACTTCGGCATCCGCGACCGCACAGTCTCCCTGGCGATCGCCCCCACGTCCTCTGCATCGCCAATCAGGGACGTGATCCTCCGCAACGCCTCGCCGGCGGCAGCAGCGTTCTCGTCTGCGTCCTCTTCGGCATCCTCCGCTGCTTCGACGACGGCCGGCGCAGGCTTGGGCTTGGAGGCGAGGGCCTCCTTGAGCGATGTGACGGTGGCGTGCACCTCCAGAAGGGTTTCGGCCTCTGGATGATCCGTGAGCACGTTCTTCAGGAACCGGGGCTCGTCGACCGACACCCCTATCCAGAGGCTGCCGTTGTAGCGCCGTCCGACGGTCACGGTCTCCCGAGTGACGACGCCCTCACCTAGTGCGTCGCGGAACGCTTCTAGGTCATTTTCGTCCAGCAGAAAAGTCGCTTCGATTGGCGAAACCACCGAGAGGTCTTCTTTCCTGCCGTCGCGCTTCCACCGCCAGCGCGGGTAGTCGTCGCGCTCGACGAATGTGTCGCCGTAGACCGGATTCAACCTGTACAGGGCGTCCAGCATCGTCGACTTTCCCGACTCGTTCATGCCGACCAAAGTTGTTACGTCTGACTCCACCGACACCTCCGTCGAGTCCAACACGTTCTTGTACCGGCGAACCCGGAACGATGTCAGCTTCATTGCTCCCCCTTGTGCAGACCTTCGCTTTGCACGTTCAGCATACTTTGGGCCTCCGACACTCCGACGCTGAACCCGTTCGACCGTTTCGAATATAAGAGAGGACAACACCCCACGGCCGATTCAAGGTCGCGCCGAGCACCCTATACCGCATCGTCCAACGAACCCAGTAGAAAGCCGTCGGGCGCTAGGAACGACGCGATTTTGCTTCGCCTCCGCCAAATTGTCAGCCCCTTAGGCAAGACTGTGACCAGGCACGTGTTTCAACGCGCCGTACACAGATAAGGACTGAATTATGGCTGAAAACCCCAACAAACCGGAAAACCCCAACAAACCGGAAAATCCGCAACACCCAGAGCACCCGGAGCACCCCGACACCCCAAACAATCCGGGCTTCCCGCCCCGCCCACCGAAACCGGGCAAGGTCGGTTAACTATGCGGCAGCTCCGCTCACTGCGGGACGGTCTCTTGCAGCAGGAAGTCCTTCGACTGCAAGAGGCCGGCTACGGTGTCCTCAAACAAGACGCGCCGGAGGGGGAACTTTGGGTGTTGACCGTCCTGGCTCCAGCGGAAAAAACCGGGGTTGGTCCTCTTACGCTTTCCATAACTATTCCGGATTCGTACCCGTTGTTACCCCCGAGGGTAACTACGTCGGACCTGACAATGGGTCATCACCAACACCCGTTCTCAAAAGATCTTTGCCTCATTGAACGGTCCACCGAAAATTGGATTCCGGACTGGCATCTAGACGGCCTACTCGACAATCAGTTAAGGCGCGCAGTAGCCGCCGGACAGGCCACGGCAGGTCAAGGCATCGATGAGTTCGAACAGGGCGAACCATTTAGCGCATATTACAGTTACGCCGAACCCGCTGGTTTCCTGATCGATTCCGCCGGTATGGATCTTCCTGTTGGGGCCTCAGGAGAACTTGAAGCGTCCTTTACCCAAAGCAATGGTCCTGCAAAGCGGCTGCTCGTTATTCTGAACCAGATGTGGAAGGGTGCAGATCTGGTCTACCAAGCCCCTAAAGAGCTACACGCCGCCTTTGACCCTTACCCGCCCACCACGATAAGGGGTCGATGGGTCACCTTGGACAAACCTCCTGCCACTAACGACGCAAAAGAGATATGGCAGATCGCGCGGGAGGCTTGTCCAGTTTTTCCGCGACATAACAATGTGCCACTAGAGGTTCTGGCAGTTGGTTTTCCCGAAGAGCACGGTGCAGATGTCACTGGCATGGGCTGGATCCTTGTCGTTAAGGAGCCTGGGGGCTTCCTGCAGAAGAAGGGCAGAGGCAAGGGGGCTCCCACCCCGCTCAAAAGCTCCGATTCACACCGACTAGTTCGCGCCTATCGAGCAGGTCATTCTGATCTCACTTTTAGAGCCCCCGAAACTCATGGACTGGAAACAAAAAAGGTTGCAGTCCTCGGATGCGGTGCTATCGGCAGTATGGTCGTGGAACATTTAGCGCGCGCGGGAGTGGGCGAGTTCTATTTGCTCGATGAGGACACTTTGGAGCCAGGAAACCTGGCCCGACATGCTGGCGCTCTAGACACAATCTGCACAGACAAAAGCTCAGCGATGGCTCACCGTATCCACCAAATAAATCCCTATGCCCGATCTACGGCCAAGAAACTCCATATTGGACTGGCATCTCTGATCGAGGGCCAGACAGAAACAGAGTTCCTCGCTACGGTGTTCAACTCAGTCGATGTGGTCGTAGACGCAACAGTGGAAGTTGGCGTGCAACAATACTCAAGCCTCCTTGCCCAAGATCTGGGGACCATGTGGGTGGCACTAGAGGGTTCGCCAGGAATCGCCGGGGGCAGCGTTGTCAAGATAGATCCCGCAGCTGAAGGCTGTTTCGGATGCTTCCAATGGCATCAAAACACCGGCTCGATACCTGAACCGCCCGTAGTTCACGGAGGACTTATACAACCTGCGGGTTGTGCCTCTCCAACCTTCACAGGCACTGGATTTGACCTGTCGGTGATAGCACTTCAGGCTGCAAGAGTGATAGTTGGTGCCCTTATGAGATCAACGGTAGGCGGCTACCCTGAAGACGGTTACGACGCACACATCCTTAGCCTTCGTGAACCTGGTGGCAGACCGATTCCGCCAACATGGCAGGGCTTCCAAGTCTCTCGGCACACGAAGTGCGGAAATCACGAGGTCGCATAATCGAGACGCGAAAAAAGGTGCGGTGGGACGCACACACAAAACTCGACATCATCCAGGAAGCCGATGCTGCATTTCCCAACGAAACTGGGGGCATCCTCCTCGGCCACTGTCAAAAAGACTTCATCCACATCACTCACGCGATTGGGCCTGGCCCGAACGCCCACCACCAGCGCAGTACATTCACTCCCGATCGCGACTGGCAGTACGAACGGATAGATGAACTGTTCAGTGGGTCTCAAGACACCCTTGCATACCTTGGAGATTGGCACACTCATCCCCAAGGTCTCCCCTGTCCCAGCAAGACCGACCTAGCGCTTCTGAACTTAATTGCCAAGTCGCCCGAGAGCCAATGTCCCGCACCGATCATGTGCATCCTCGCGCCCGATGCAACCGGGGAGTGGTTCGAGATGCTCTTCTTCTATGATCTGACCCAGGGTGAAGCACGGTTGCATTTGCTGTGAAATTGCGATGGCCTGTTCAGACTGCAGTTGCTCGCTCGTTATTGCTGCAACGTCCACAGCCCGCACGAGGATCCTTTCTGGGTCGGGATTGACTTGCTCAGCAACGAATTGAGATTGAACGTGACCATTGGTTCGCTTGCCAAAGTGTAAACGGCGTACCACTGTGGTGAACTTGGGGCATGACTGACGCTTCGTTGCTGGTTGATCAACGCTCGGCATCTTTGACTGCCTCCGAACAAGATGTAAAGGCGTGGGCTAGCGGGCGACGGGTGTTCGTTTCGAGTCTCATTACCGACATGCCCCAGGAACGCTCAGCAGTCCGTGCAGCAATCGAGACCATCGGCGCGACGCCGGTGATGTTCGAGGATTTAGGTCCTTTGGATGTGTCCGCAGATCAGGCTTATCTGGCGGGGGTGCGCAGCTCCGAGGTTTATATAGGCATGTGGGGACCCCGTTACGGCGTACGCATGTCCGACGGATACTCAGCGACCCATGCTGAGTATAGAGAAGCCGAACGCAACGGACTGAGGCTCTGCCTGTTTGTACATGGCGAGGCATCTGGCGAGATGGACGGCGCACAACGCGATCTCATTCAGGGTGCCCGCAACCTTTATACGACCAGTTCTTGGAGCGATCCAGCAGATTTACAACAGCGAGTAATTCGGCGGCTAAAGGATCTGGCAGCTGAGGAGCTGGCACCATGGGTGCGCGTTGGGCGAGTACTCTTCCGGGCACGTGAGATCACCAGTGACGGTAGGACGATCTCGATCACGGCCGACGTGCGAAGTGATGCAGTGCATGCCGAGTTGGTGCGTCTGCGCGACGGCCGGGCCAGCGGCGTCGCCTTTGCCTCTCCCACTGAAGCTCTGTCGGTGCAGCTGGCCGAGCTATCAACTCGAACAATCTCGACCATTGCGCACGAGGAGCGTCTGACGCTGGTAGCTCAGGAGCGGCGATCGTCGCACATGCGAACTGCACTCAATGGTATTTCTGCCGATGAAGTGGCACGTCGCGCACTGTCCGACGGCCTCTTCGGAACTTCTACGCTCGGCGAGCAAGCTAGGTGGCTCGCACGTCCAACTGATCCCTTGGCCCCTTTACGGGGATCTGGTTTTGACGACAGCGTTCTGCGTCCGATCGCGCGACTACTGTTCACCGAACAACTCATTACCGACGGATCCGCAGCGCGGATCGACTCGTTCGCCCTCGGTCCCGCACACCAAGGTGCACGCCGACTTCAAGCCACATGGACCCCGCCGCAAATTTATGTGAATGAACCGGACCCAGCCCGACTATCAATTGACGGAACTGTCACTGGTCTTTAAGAGCGGCACGGACAAACGATCGTTGCGTCCTCCACCCCCCGGCCCCCGGAGGATGGTTGCTCAGGAGTAAACTTGCCGTGATGGTAGCGCTGGGCTGCCATCGGGGGGTGCCTCTATGGTTTTCGTCAAGCCGCTGCGGGGTGGTTTCGTGGTTCCGGCTCCTGGTAGAGGGTTCCGTCTCGGAGCATGGCGAAGAG
>NZ_JAUSRE010000030.1 GCF_030811655.1 Pseudarthrobacter enclensis
AAGATCCTGGACAACGCCGAGCCCTTGCGTGAACTGGCCCGCAGCATGGCGGACGAGAAATCGGTGCTGTTCCTGGGCCGCCACGTCGGCTACCCCGTAGCCCTCGAGGGCGCCCTGAAGCTCAAGGAAATCGCGTACATCCACGCCGAGGGCTTCGCCGCGGGCGAGCTCAAGCACGGCCCCATCGCCCTGATCGATGAAGGCCAGCCGGTGTTCGTGGTGGTCCCGTCCCCGCGCGGCCGCGACTCCCTGCACTCCAAGGTGGTCTCCAACATCCAGGAAGTCCGCGCCCGCGGCGCCCGCACCCTGGTCATCGCGGAGGAAGGCGACGAAGCCGTCAAGGCCTACGCCGAGTACGTCTTCTACGTCCCGGAGACCCCCACCCTGCTCATGCCCCTGCTGACCACCGTGCCGCTGCAGATCTTCGCCGCGGAACTCGCCGCAGCCAAGGGCTACGACGTGGACCAGCCCCGCAACCTCGCCAAGAGCGTCACCGTCGAGTAACCGCGCCACTGGCGGACAGCGGAAGCCCCGGACCTTCACGGTCCGGGGCTTCCTGCGTTAACACTGCCGGCCCAAAAACAAGCCCTTTGCGCTGACGGCGGACAACGACAGTATCCGGCCCAAACGGGGGCGCAGGAGGGCCTCCGGCCGGGACCGCCACCGTAGAATGAACCGCATGATCGTTGGCATTGGGGTAGACGTAGTAGACATCGAGCGGTTCGGCCGCCAGCTAGAGCGCACGCCGGGCCTGAGGGACCGGCTGTTCGTGCCGGCGGAACGGGACCTGAACACCCGTTCCCTGGCTGCCCGGTTTGCCGCCAAGGAAGCCGTGGCCAAGGTCCTCGGTGCCCCGGCCGGCATGAACTGGCAGGACTGCTGGATCGGACTGGACCAGAACGGGCCCACCGTCCAGGTGAAAGGGACTGTCCTGGCAGTGGCCGAGGCCAAGGGCGTCAAGCGCTGGCACCTGTCCATCAGCCACGACGGCGGCATCGCCACCGCCACGGTCCTGGCCGAAGGCTGATCCGGCGGCCGCCGCATGATCACCGCGTACACCGGAACGCAGGTCCGCGCAGCCGAAGAACCCCTCCTGGCCGACGGCCTGGGGGACGTGCTGATGCAGCGCGCCGCCTACGGGCTGGCCGCCGCCGTCGTCAATGAATTGAAGTCCCGCGGCTCGCGCCTCAACGGTTCCCGCGTGGTGGTGCTGGTGGGCAAGGGCAACAACGGCGGGGATGGACTGTACGCAGGCGCCTTCCTCGCAGCCCGCGGGATGCGGACGACGGCGGTCCTCACCGGCAATGCCGCCCACCCCGGCGGTCTGGCGGCATTCGAGCGGGCAGGCGGCCGGGTGCAGCGGCTCACCGAAGCAGAGCTTCCGGCACTCGCCGCCGAAGCCGCCGGGGCGGACGCCGTCATTGATGCCGTCCTGGGAACCGGCGCGAAGGGTGGCCTGCGGGGGAGTGCCGCCCACCTGATCGACGCCATCACGGCTACACGGGACGCTGAACACCGCGACGGCCTGCTGGTGGCCTGCGACCTTCCCAGCGGCATCGACGCGGACACCGGCGAAGCTGCCGGTCCCGTCCTGCCGGCCGATATCACTGTGACGTTCGGGGGAGCGAAGACCGGCCTGTTGGCCGACCCCGGCGCCGACTACGCAGGCCGCGTCCTGGTCGTGGAGATCGGCATCGAAGAGCACCTTCCGGCGCCCTCCATGCGCCGGCTGGAGGAGGCCGACATGGCCCGACTCCTGCCGCACCCGTCCCGGCGCGCCCAGAAGTACTCACGCGGTGTGCTGGGCGTGGTGGCCGGGTCAGAGAACTACCCGGGGGCTGCAGTCCTCGCCTGCCGGGGTGCGCTGGCCGCCGGGGTGGGCATGGTCCGGTACCTTGGTCCGCCGTCGGTGGCCGACCTGGTCCGCCAGTCCTGTCCCGAGGTGGTCTGCAGCACCGGAACCGTCGCAGAGAACCGCGTCCAGGCCTGGCTGGTGGGCTCCGGCATGGGCCCCCATGACCACGAACAGCTGACCCGCGCCCGCGACGCCATTGCATCGGACCTTCCCGTCGTGGCCGATGCAGGTGCGCTGCCCGCGCTGCCTGCCATGCTTGCGCCGCACGTGGTGCTCACCCCGCACGCCGGTGAGCTCGCATCGCTGTTCCAGCGGCTGGGCCACGGCGAGGACAGGGAAGCCGTGGAAGCCGGTACGCTCGCTGCGGTCCGCCAGGCCGCCGTCCGCACCGGGGCCACCGTCCTGCTCAAAGGCGCCACCACCCTCGTGGCTGCACCCTGGGGCACCACCTTCAGCCAGGCGGACGGTACGCCCTGGCTCGCCACCGCCGGCAGCGGGGACGTCCTGGCCGGGGTCATCGGCGCGCTGCTCGCGCAGGCCGGGGCCGACGTCGGCCGCTTCACGGATCTGGGGATTGAAGGGGACGGACGGTGGGCTGCCATCGCCGCGCTGGGAGCGGCGTTGCACGGCCGGGCAGGGAAGGCTGCATCGGAGGCAGCGTCAGGCGGCCCGATCGCCGCTGGCGGAATTGCGGATGCCCTACCCGAAATCTGGGGTAAAGTCAGCATGCTTAGTAACTATGGAGCCTGGAAACGTAATAGTCACAGCCAACCACTACGGTAGGCATTAGTTCGCACCAGCAGCAGGGGCGTCCCGATGCCGTCTGCTGCTGACCAATAAATGAGGAGCACGATGGAAGTCTGGCCTGGAAATGCCTACCCGCTGGGGGCTACCTTTGACGGCACCGGCACTAATTTCGCCTTGTTCAGCGAACGGGCGGAGCGGGTTGAACTCTGCCTCCTGGCCGACGACTTAACCGAAACCCGGATCGAACTGACCGAAGTGGACGGCTACGTGTGGCACTGCTACCTGCCGCACATCCAGCCGGGCCAGAAGTACGGCTACCGCGTCCACGGACCCTACGATCCCGCCGATGGAAACCGCTTCAACCCCAACAAGCTCCTGATGGACCCATACGCCAAGGCCATCCAAGGCCAGATTGACTGGGACCCGGCGCTTTTCTCCTACGAATTCGGTGACCCCGACTCCCGCAACGATGCAGACTCTGCGCCGCACACCATGCACGGCGTGGTCATCAACCCGTTCTTCGAATGGGACGGCGACCGCCAGCTGAAGATCCCGTACCACGAGTCCGTCATCTACGAAGCCCACGTCAAGGGCCTCACCGAGCTGCACCCGGAAATCCCCGAAGAGCAGCGCGGCACCTACGCCGGCGTGGCCCACCCTGCCGTCATCGAGCACATGAAGAAGCTCGGCGTCACGGCCATCGAGCTCATGCCCGTGCATCAGTTCGTTAACGACGGCACCCTGGTGGAGAAGGGCCTCAACAACTACTGGGGCTACAACACCATCGGGTTCTTCGCCCCCCAGAACACCTACAGCTCCACGGGCGACGTGGGACACCAGGTCCAGGAATTCAAGGCCATGGTCCGCGACCTGCACCGGGCCGGCATCGAAGTGATCCTCGACGTCGTTTACAACCACACCGCAGAAGGCAACCACCTGGGCCCCACCCTGTCCTTCAAGGGCATCGACAACCAGGCCTACTACCGGCTGGTGGACAACGACCTGAAGCACTACATGGACTACACCGGCACCGGCAACTCGCTGAACGTGCGGCACCCCCACTCCCTGCAGCTGCTGATGGATTCCCTGCGCTACTGGGTCACGGAAATGCACGTGGACGGTTTCCGCTTCGACCTCGCCTCCACCCTGGCCCGCGAGTTCTACGACGTGGACAAGCTCTCCACCTTCTTCGAACTCATCCAGCAGGACCCCATCGTTTCGCAGGTCAAGCTCATCGCAGAGCCATGGGACGTTGGCCCCGGCGGCTACCAGGTGGGCAACTTCCCGCCGCAGTGGACGGAATGGAACGGCAAGTACCGCGACACCGTCCGCGACTTCTGGCGCGGCGAGCCCTCCACCCTGGGCGAGTTCGCGTCCCGGCTCACCGGCTCGGCTGACCTCTACGAAAGCTCGGCCCGGCGTCCCGTGGCCTCGATCAACTTTGTCACCGCCCACGACGGCTTCACCATGCGGGACCTCGTCTCCTACAACGAGAAGCACAACGAGGCCAACGGCGAAGGCAACAACGACGGCGAATCCCACAACCGCTCCTGGAACTGCGGCGTGGAGGGAGACACCGACGACGAGAAGGTGCTGACCCTCCGTGCCCGCCAGCAGCGGAACTTCATTGCCACGCTGCTGCTCTCGCAGGGCGTCCCCATGCTGCTGCACGGCGACGAACTGGGCCGCACGCAGCAGGGCAACAACAACACCTACTGCCAGGATTCCGAGCTGAGCTGGGTGCACTGGGAAGCCATGGACCAGCCACTGGTCGAGTTCACGGCATTCGTCAACAAGCTCCGGCACGACCACCCCACGTTCCGCCGCAGCCGCTTCTTCGACGGCCGCCCCGTCCGCCGTGGCGAAGGCGAGAAGCTGCCTGACATCGTCTGGCTCAAGACTGACGGCACGGAAATGCTGCCCGAGGACTGGGGCAGTGGCTTCGGCCGGACCATCGGCGTGTTCTACAACGGCGACGGCATCCAGGAACAGGACTCCCGTGGCCGCCGGATTACCGACGACAGCTTCCTCATGGCTTTTAATGCCCATGACGACGCGGTGGACTTCTGCGTCCCGTCCGACGAGTACTCGCAGTACTGGGAGGTCCTGGTCGACACCGCCGCCCAGGCCGACGCCTACGAACCTCTCAAGGCCGGCGCCACGCTGACCCTGGACGCGAAGTCCATGGTGGTGCTGCGTGCCTACTCCGGCCCCGAGGCTGAGGTGGATACGTCCGCGGCCGCGTCCCTGGCGTCCAGGGTGGAGCACGAGGAGGCCCAGGAGGAGATGGCGGAGGCCCAGGCCAAGGCAGCCGAGGCGAGCGAGGCAAGGGCAACGGGCGCCGACAAGAAAGCCAAAGCATGAGGACTCCGGTCTCCACCTACCGTTTGCAGATCCGCAGCAGTTTCACCCTCTTCGACGCCGCCGAACAGGTCCCCTACCTGAAGGACCTTGGCGTGGACTGGGTGTACCTGTCGCCCATCCTCACCGCGGAGAAGGGCTCGGACCACGGCTACGACGTGACCGATCCTTCCGCCGTGGACCCTGACCGCGGCGGCCCCGAAGGCCTGCTTGCCCTCTCAAAGGCAGCCCGCGAACACGGCATGGGCGTGCTGGTGGACATCGTGCCCAACCACGTGGGCGTGGCCTCCCCGCCGCAGAACCCGTGGTGGTGGTCGCTGCTCAAGGAGGGCCGCGGCTCGCCTTTCGCCGAAGCGTTCGACGTCGACTGGGACCTGGGCGGCGGAAAGGTGCGGCTGCCCATGCTGGGCTCGGACGCCGACCTGGACAAGCTGGAGGTCAAGGACGGCGAACTGCGCTACTACGACCACCGGTTCCCGCTGGCCGACGGCACGTACAGCGAGGGTGACTCCCCGCAGGACGTGCACAGCCGGCAGCACTACCAGCTGATGGACTGGCGCCGCGCAGATGCCGAACTGAACTACCGGCGGTTCTTCGCGGTCACCACCTTGGCCGGAATCCGGGTGGAGGAACCGTCCGTGTTTGAGAAGGCCCATGCCGAAGTGGGCCGCTGGTTCACGGAGGGCCTGGTGGACGGGCTGCGCGTGGACCACCCCGACGGCCTGGCTGATCCCGCGGGCTATCTCCGCTGGCTCAAGGACCTCAGCGGCGGCGCGTACGTCCTCGTGGAAAAGATCCTGGAGCCGGGTGAAGTGCTGCCGCAGGAGTTTGCCTGCGAGGGCACTACGGGCTATGACGCACTGGCGGACGTGGACCGGGTCTTCGTGGACCCGGCAGGGCAGCAGGCCCTGGACGCCCTGGACGCTTCGCTGCGGGGTACGCCTGAGCCGGCCGACTACGCGGAGATGATCCGCGGCACAAAGCGCATGATCGCCGACGGCATCCTGCGCTCCGAGGTGCTGCGGCTGGCCCGGCTGGTTCCCGAGTCGTACGGGCTCGCGGTGGACCAGGCAGCGGACGGCATCGCAGAGATCATCGCGTCCTTCCCCGTCTACCGGTCCTACCTCCCGGTGGGCGCCGACGTCCTCAAGGAGGCGTGCGAGTCCGCCGCGGCGCACCGGCCGGACCTGGAAGTGGCCGTCGGCACCCTCCTGCCGCTGCTGCTGGATCCTGCCGACCCCATCGCCATCCGGTTCCAGCAGACCTCCGGCATGGTCATGGCCAAGGGCGTGGAGGACACCGCGTTCTACCGGTACACCCGGCTGGGCACCCTGACCGAGGTGGGCGCCGAACCCACCGAGTTCGCCGTGGCGCCGGAGGAATTCCACCGGCGGATGCAGCGGCGCCAGCAGGACCTGCCCCTGTCCATGACCACCCTGTCCACCCACGACACCAAGCGAAGCGAGGATGCCCGGGCCCGGATCTCGGTCATCGCCGAACTGCCGGAGGAGTGGGCCAAAACCCTGGAGACGCTCCGGGGCCTGGCTCCGATTCCGGATGGCCCCTACGAGAACCTGCTGTGGCAGGCAATCGTAGGTGCGTGGCCTGCAAGCCGGGAACGGCTGCAGGGCTATGCGGAAAAGGCGGCCCGGGAGGCCGGCAACTCCACCAAGTGGACCGATCCCAATGAGGACTTCGAGTCCAAGGTGAAAGCAGCCGTCGACGCCGTGTTCGACGACGCCAAGGTGGCCAAGGTGGTTGAGGACTTCGTGGCCCGCATCGATGCCTTCTCCGCCGCCAACTCGGTCTCGGCAAAGCTGGTCCAGCTGACCATGCCGGGCGTGCCGGACGTGTACCAGGGCAGCGAATTCTGGGAACGGTCACTCACGGACCCGGACAACCGCCGGCCCGTGGACTTCGCTGCGCGGCAGGCAGAGTTGGCAAAGCTCGACGCCGGGACGTTGCCTGACGCGGGCACGGAAGCAAGCAAGCTTCTGGTCACCTCGCGCGCACTGCGCCTGCGGCGGGACCGCCCGGAGCTGTTCCAGGGATACTCGGCCGTGACGGCCACCGGAGCCGCCGCTGACCACCTGCTGGCATTCACCCGCGGAACCGACGCCACTTCCGGTGCCCTCACGCTTGCCACGCGGCTCCCCGCCGGACTGGAAGCCGGGGGCGGCTGGCGGGACACCGCCGTCGACCTTTCCACTGCCATGCGCGACGAACTCACTGGAACCAGCCACGGACCCGGCCGGGTTTCGGTGGCGGAGGTCCTGGGTACCTACCCGGTGGCCCTGCTGGCACCTGTGGACGGAGAAAAGGCATGACCCTGGCCAACGTTGGACCCGAACGCTTCGACGTGTGGGCACCGGACGCCAAATCCGTGGTACTGCTGGCCAATGGCCGGCAGTACACCATGCGGACGAAGGAAACGGCGCCAGGCAGCGAAGGATGGTGGACGGCTCCGGACGCTCCGGGCGAGGGTGATGTGGACTACGGCTACCTGCTGGACGGGGACACTACCCCCATCCCGGACCCCCGGTCCCGCCGCCTCCCTGCCGGTGTCCACGAACAGTCCCGCACCTACGATCCCGCCGCCCATGCCTGGCGGGACTCAGCCTGGCGCGGCAAGGACCTGCAAGGGTCGGTGATCTACGAACTCCACGTCGGCACCTTCACGCCCGAAGGAACGCTGGACGCAGCCGTGGACAAACTGGGCTACCTGGTAGACCTCGGCATCGACTTCGTGGAGCTGCTGCCGGTCAACGGCTTCAACGGAACCCACAACTGGGGCTACGACGGCGTGCAGTGGTACGCAGTCCACGAGGGTTACGGGGGACCGGCGGCCTACCAGCGGTTTGTGGATGCCGCGCATACCGCGGGGCTGGGCGTCATCCAGGACGTGGTGTACAACCACCTGGGGCCCAGCGGCAACTACCTGCCCAAGTTCGGCCCGTACCTCAAGCAGGGCGACGCCAACACCTGGGGCGACTCGGTCAACCTGGATGGGCCCGGCTCCGACGTGGTCCGGGAGTACATCCTGGACCACGCGGCACTGTGGCTGCGGGACTACCACGTGGACGGGCTCCGGCTCGATGCCGTGCACGCGCTGCGCGACGAGCGTGCCGTACACATCCTTGAGGACCTGGGCGCTTTGGGTGATGCCATCTCGGCCGAAACCGGGCTGCCCAAGACCCTCATCGCCGAATCGGACCTCAACAACCCGCGCCTGATCTACCCCCGGGATGCGAACGGGTACGGCCTGGCCGGACAGTGGAGCGACGACTTCCACCACGCCGTCCACGTGAGCGTCAGCGGCGAAACCACCGGCTACTACTCGGACTTCGAATCGCTGTCCGTGCTGGCCAAGGTGCTGAAGGACGGATTCCTCCACGACGGCAGCTACTCCAGTTTCCGCGGGCGGCACCACGGCCGTCCCATCAACGCTTCGCTGGTCCACCCCGCGGCATTGGTCGTCTGCAACCAGAACCACGACCAGATCGGCAACCGGGCCACGGGGGACAGGCTCTCGCAGTCCCTGTCATACGGGCAGCTCGCCGTGGCCGCCGTCCTCACGCTGACGTCCCCGTTCACGCCCATGCTGTTCATGGGTGAGGAATACGGGGCTTCCACGCCGTGGCAATTCTTCACCTCGCACCCCGAACCGGAGCTCGGAAAGGCCACCGCGGAAGGGCGCATCAAGGAATTCGAGCGCATGGGGTGGGATCCCGCCGTCGTGCCCGATCCCCAGGACCCGGAAACCTTCCGCCGGTCCAAGCTGGACTGGGCCGAGGCCGCCACCGGTGACCATGCGCGGCTCCTTGAGCTGTACCGGTCGCTCACGGCGCTGCGCCGCGAATATCCGGAGCTGGCTTCCCTTGGTCTTGGTGAGACAGGGGTTTCGTTCGACGACGACGCCCGCTGGCTGCGTTTCCGGCGCGGGGCCGTCGAGGTGCTGGTCAACGCCTCGGACTCCAAGGTCCGGGTGGACGGCGCAGGCACAGTCCTCCTCGCCACCGACCAAGGGACCGGGCTGAACGACGGTTCGCTTGACCTCGCGCCGTGGAGTGCCGCGATCCTCAAGTCCTAAACCTGGAAGTTGTGCCGCGGGCCTCGCCCGCGGCACAACTTTTTCTGCTGAGCGCTAACATCTCCCGCGTGGCGCAGCTCACAGGTGGCAGGATGGAATGTATGACTTATTCTGCAGCGGAGAACCGCTACGACTCCATGCCCTATCGCCGCGTCGGCCGAAGCGGCCTCAAACTCCCGGCCATCTCCCTGGGCCTGTGGCACAACTTCGGGGACGACAAACGGTTCGAGGAGCAGCGCGACATCCTCCGCGGGGCGTTCGATCTCGGGGTGAACCACTTCGACCTCGCCAACAACTACGGTCCCCCGGACGGATCGGCGGAAACAAACTTCGGACGGCACCTGAGGGACGACTTCAAGCCCTACCGTGACGAACTGGTCATCTCCACCAAGGCCGGCTACTACATGTGGCCCGGCCCGTACGGTGAATGGGGCTCCCGCAAGTACCTGATTTCCAGCCTCGACCAATCGCTGCAGCGCATGGGGCTGGACTACGTGGACATCTTCTACAGCCACCGGCCCGATCCGGATACGCCACTCGAGGAAACGATGGGCGCCCTCGATTACGCCGTCCGGTCCGGGAAGGCGCTGTACGCGGGCATCTCTTCCTACACGCCGGAGCAGACCCTTGAAGCCGCCCGCATCCTCAAGGAACTCGGTACGCCGCTGCTGATCCACCAGCCCAGCTACTCCATGCTCAACCGCTGGACGGAGGACGGCTCGCCCAACCTGTACGAGGTGCTGGACCAGGTGGGCGCGGGCTCCATCGCGTTCTCGCCGCTGGCGCAGGGGATGCTCACGGACCGCTACCTCCATGGCATTCCCGCCGACTCCAGGGCAGCCAAGGCCCGCTTCCTTTCGGAGGACTCCATCACGGAGGAGAAGCTGGACCGGGTCCGCGGGCTGCGGAAGATTGCCGAAGGCCGCGGGCAGTCGCTGGCCCAGATGGCCATCGCCTGGATCCTGCGCGATCAGCCCAAGGGCTCGCCCGTCACGTCCGCCCTGATCGGTGCCTCGAGTGTCCGGCAGTTGGAGGACAGCCTGTCCGCGATCGACAACCTCGGCTTCTCCGCTGACGAGCTGAATGCCATCGATGAATTCGCGGTGGAATCGGACATCAACCTCTGGAAGCAGAACGCCTGACCGGTCTGTTTTCGTTACACGGCGGGACCGGCGGAACAACGGCCGGTCCTGCTGTGTTGGGTACTATGAAAAGGCGCCGCGCGGCGCCGTGCCAGCCGGCCGCCGTCGTCCTCTCTGGGAAGGCTTGTCCGGCCGGCAAACGTTTGTCCCCAAAGGAGTTCTGTGTCTTCACATCCGATCCGTGTTGCAATCGTTGGCGTGGGCAACTGCGCCGCCTCGCTGGTGCAGGGCGTCCAGTACTACAAGGACGCCGATCCCGGTGAGACCATTCCCGGCCTGATGCACGTTGAGTTTGGCCAGTACCACGTGGGTGACGTTGAGTTCGTCGCCGCGTTCGATGTGGACGGCAAGAAGGTCGGCGTAGACCTCTCCGACGCCATCCTGGCCAGCGAGAACAACACCATCAAGATCGCCGACGTTCCGCCCACCGGTGTTACGGTCCAGCGCGGCCACACCCTGGATGGCCTGGGCAAGTACTACCTTGAGACCATCGAGCAGTCCACCGAAGAGCCTGTGGACGTGGTCCAGGCCCTCAAGGACGCCAAGGTCGATGTCATGGTCTGCTACCTGCCGGTCGGTTCCCAGCAGGCTGCCGAGTTCTACGCCCAGGCTGCGATCGACGCCGGTGTTGCGTTCGTGAACGCCCTGCCGGTCTTCATTGCCGGAACCAAGGAATGGGCTGACAAGTTCACTGCCGCGGGTGTTCCCATTGTGGGCGATGACATCAAGAGCCAGATCGGCGCCACCATCACCCACCGTGTGATGGCCAAGCTGTTCGAGGACCGTGGCGTCACCCTGGACCGGACCTACCAGCTGAACGTCGGCGGCAACATGGACTTCAAGAACATGCTGGAGCGTGACCGGCTGGAGTCCAAGAAGATCTCCAAGACCCAGGCCGTGACCTCCAACGTGGAGGCCGAGCTGGCGGCGAAGGATGTGCACATCGGCCCGTCGGACTACGTTCAGTGGCTTGATGACCGCAAGTGGGCCTTCGTGCGCCTGGAAGGCCGCAACTTCGGTGACGCCCCCGTGTCGCTGGAGTACAAGCTGGAGGTCTGGGACTCACCGAACTCCGCCGGTGTGATCATCGACGCCATCCGTGCGGCGAAGATCGGCCTGGACCGCGGCATTGGCGGCCCCCTGCTGTCGGCATCGAGCTACTTCATGAAGTCCCCGCCGGAGCAGTCCAACGACGACCTGGCCCGCGAGAAGGTGGAAGCCTTCATCCGCGGCGACGTGGAGCGCTAACCCCTCACCCCTGGTTGCTCTATCAGTTTTGGTCCCTAAACCTACCGGTTAGGGACCAAAACTGATAGAGCAACTGGCGTTTAAGGCTCCCGCAGCGCTGCACGGACCAGACCGGCCGCCCGCCGGAAGTCGTTCGCAAGATCATCAGCGTTGAATTTGAAGTACTGCCAGCCGGCGGAGTGGAAGCATGCATCCCGGCGGTTGTCGCGGGATTGCTGTTCGCGTGTCAGGTGATGGCCGCCGTCGTACTGGATGCCGATCCTCCGCCGCCTGTAGCCCAGGTCCGCAGCAGGGGAGCGCGGATTACCGGCGTCAACCCGAACCTGTAGCTCAGGTTCCGGCAATCCGGCGTCAACCAGAGCAAGACGCAGAAAGGTTTCGGGTGCTGAATCAGCACCTACACGGATCAGTTCGACGGCGGCCCGAGCTTTCACAATGCCCTGCATCTTTGGATGCCGCTTCAGCATCTCCCGCAGTTCCTGAACCGTTGCCCAGGGCTTGGTCCGAAGCTCAAGTCCGTCGTGCGGCTGTCGGACCAATTGGTCGCCCATTGCCACCACATGTTCCATGGGAAGCCGGCGACAAAGGTCCAGCCACGTCCGTGAGGCCGTCGAGATACGAATGCCCTGCCAATCCATGGTCTCGTCCTTATAGGCCAGCACGGTATGCCCCACGACGCCCATCCGTCGAACCTGCGGCAACGCTCGAGGTTTACTGAGATGGAGGTCCCGGGAATCCTGGAGCCACGGCGGGAGCCAGAGCCCCAACAATATAGCGGCCGTTGCGTGCGATATCCACGCTCCGGGAGTCGCCGCGGAGAGGGCGCGTGCCATTGCGGGAAGCTCGAAGTCCCGCCCTGCCGGCAGATACAGGAGGCGTCCGGCCGAAGCCAGATCGGAAGAGCGTAATCGACCCCGGCTGAGGTTTGCCGCCCGCGCTTCAGCGACCGTGAAGGGAATGGCTTCGAGGTGGGCCGGCAGCGGTGAAACAAGACGCATGGGGAACATTGTTTACCGGAAGCCGGTTGCCCCGCAGAACTTATCCACAGCTCGCGTTGCTCTATCAGATACGGTTCCCAACCCGGGGTTTTAGGGACCAGATCTGATAGAGCAACGCGTCGTTCTAGGTGAGGCCGATAGGGTTGCCCGCGTCGTCCACGTCCATGCGCAGGGCGGCGGGAACGGCGGGGAGGCCGGGCATGGTCATCACCGCGCCGGTCAGGGCCACGATGAACCCGGCGCCGGTCTTGGGCAGCAGATCCCGGACGTGGATGGTGAAGCCCTTGGGTGCGCCCAGGCGGGAGGCGTCGTCCGTGAAGGAGTATTGGGTTTTGGCCATGCAGACGGGCAGCGAGCTCCAGCCGTTCCGCTCGATGTCGGCAAGCCGCCGAAGGGCCGGCACTGAGAAGTCCACCCCGTCCGCCCCGTAGATCTCCTGCGCAATGGTCCGGATCTTGTCCTCCACAGGCAGTTCCAACGGATACAGGTGCCGAAAGCTGCTCGGCGCCTCCACGGCCTGCGCAACCAGCGCTGCGAGCTCGTCACCGCCGTCGCCACCTCCGCCGCGGCCCCACACATCGGCGACGGCGGCGCGCACTCCCTCGGCGGCACACCACGCCAGCAGCCAATCCAGTTCCTCCCGCGTATCGGACGAGAACCTGTTGATGGCCACCACCGGTGTGACCCCGAACTTCTCCACGTTGTGCACGTGCCGGCGCAGGTTGGCCACGCCTGCCTCAAGAGCAGCCAGATCAGGACGGGCCAGCTGGTCCTTGGCAACCCCGCCCTGCATCTTCAGCGCCCGGACAGTGGCCACCACCACGACGGCGGACGGCGCCAGACCTCCGTACCTGGCCTTGATGTCCATGAACTTTTCGGCGCCCAGGTCAGCCCCGAACCCGGCTTCCGTCACAACGATGTCGGCCAGGCGCCGGGCGGTCTGGGTGGCGATGAGCGAATTGCAGCCGTGGGCGATGTTGGCGAACGGGCCGCCGTGCACCAGGGCAGGGGTACCCGCGATGGTCTGCACGAGGTTGGGCTTGACCGCCTCCTTGAGGAGCAACGTAAGCGCCCCCTCCACCCCGAGGTCCGCCACGGTCACGGGTTTCCGGTCATAGGTGTAGCCGAACGTGATCCGGCCCAGCCGTGACCGCAGGTCCGCCAGGTCCGTGGCCAGGCAGAAGACGGCCATCACTTCGGATGCCACGGTGATGTCGAACCCGTCCTGGCGCGGCACGCCCTGCGTCGGCCCGCCAAGGCCAATCACCACCTCCCGCAGGGACCGGTCGTTCATGTCCAGCACGCGTTTGAAGGTCATGCGCCGCGGATCGATGTTCAAGGCGTTGCCCTGGTAAATGTGGTTGTCCACCAGGGCCATCAGCGCGTTGTTGGCTGACGTGATCGCGTGGAAATCGCCGGTGAAGTGCAGGTTGATCTCGTCCATGGGCAACACCTGGGACAGGCCGCCGCCCGTGGCACCACCCTTCATGCCCAGGACCGGGCCCAGCGACGGCTCCCGTAACGCGATCATGACTTTGTGCCCGGCGCGCGCCAGCGAGTCCGCCAGCCCGACGGTGGTGGTCGACTTCCCCTCGCCGGCGGGAGTGGGGGACATGGCGGACACCAGCACCACCTTGCCGTGCGGTTCAGGCGCCGCCAGCCGGGCCGGATCAATCTTCGCCTTGTACCGCCCGTACTGTTCCAGGGCGTCGGCATTGACTCCGGCCGCTGCCGCGATCTCGCCGATGGGCCGGATGCGGGCGGCGCGGGCGATTTCAAGATCGGTAGGGAGGGCAGACATCGTTGTCCTTTCCAGCGCAGTCGCGGGCACCGGCCGGCGGCCGGAGACCTGCCCCTAAGCTAACAGGAGCAGGCCCGGGGGCGAAGGACTTCAGGACGCGGGAACCACTGGAGCCAGGCGGCGGCCCACAAAGTTGTCGACGGCGGCATGGTAGCTTTCGAGCGTAATGGCGGCAGTGCGCTGCCAGCCGGAGTTCTGGGCACGGATCGCCGCGGCGCGGCCCAGGTCCTCGCGGGTGGCGGGATCGTCGTGAAGGGCCTCAAGCGCGTCGGCCCAGTCCGCGGCGTGGTGGCCGTCCACCAGGAGCCCGGTCCGGCCGTGGAAAATGGCGCGCGACAGTCCGCCCACCCGGGTTGCGACCACGGGGGTGCCGCAGGCCTGGGCCTCCAGGGCCACCAGCCCAAAAGATTCGCTGAAGGAAGGCATCACCACGACGTCGGCCGCGCGGAACCAGGATGCAAGCTCAGGTGCCTTCACCGGCGGAAGCTGCGTGACGACGTCGTCCATCCCCACCTCCGCAACCAGGCACCGCAGGTTGAATTCCTTGTTGCCGCTAAGGGCGCCCAGGATGGTGACGCGCAGGTCGATGTCCGGCCGGCGCTTCCGCAGCAGCGCGGCGGCCTTGACCAGGACCTGCGGCCCTTTCAGCCGCTGGATCCGGCCTGCGAATACCAGGTGGAAGGTGTCCGGGCTGATGCCGTGCCCGGCCCTGGAGCGGGCCCGGAAGGCGGGGGTGAAGGTGGCCAGGTCCACGCCGGGCGGGGCGATGTCGATCCGGTCGTACGTGGCGCCGTAGTGGGAAACGAGTTCTGCCGCCTCCGAGCTGGTGTTGGCAATCAGACGGGCAGCGCCCTCCACGATCCGGTGCTCGCCCAGTTCCCGCCGCCGGGGTTCCGGTTTTTCGCCGGACTCCAGCAACAGGTTCTTGACCTTGGCCATGGTGTGCATGGTGTGCACCAGCGGCACGCCCCACAGCTCGGACAGTTCAAGTCCGGCGATCCCGGACACCCAATAGTGCGAATGGATCACGTCATACCGCCCATGCGGCTGGCGGGAGCGGATCTGCTCGATCTCGGCAACCATTGCGTGCAGCAGCCCGGGGAGTTCTTCCTTGGGGATCTTCCTGGGCGGGCCGGCCATGACGTTGTGCACGCACACGCCGGGATCGGGATGTTCGACGGCGGGCTGGTCGGCTGAGGTGGCGCGCGTAAAGATCTCCACCTCCACCCCCGCCTCAGCCAGTGCCGACGCGAGTTCGCGGATATAGACATTCATTCCGCCGGCGTCCCCGGAGCCAGGCTGTTCCATGGGGGAGGTGTGGAGGGAGAGCAAAGCAACCCTGCGGATCAGTGCCACGGGACCTCCTTCCGGCTGCCGGCGCGTTTCAGGGGAGCCGGTTCAGTGCGCATTCGATAAAACACTACTCCTTCCCCTAACGCCCACTGCCCTCCCACATCTTCCCCAAATCCGGAAACGCCGCCTCATAGCCGGCCAGGAGCTTTGCCGCCAGTTCCGCGGAATCCACCAGCGGGTGCCGGCCGAAGGCCTCAAGGGCGGCAGCACGGTTCCCGGTGGTGGCGGCATTAACCGTGAGTTGTTCCACGTCCTTGACCCGCTGCAGCAGTTCCAGCTGTGGACCGTCCGGCGGCTCCTGGGGCAGCGGGACGGCGCCGTTGGCCGTGACTGTGCAGGGAACTTCGACGACGGCGTCCGCCGGCAGGCCCGGAATGGCTGGTTGGGCACTGCCGGGGACGGTGGTGGCCGGCGGGGGTGCGGACGGAGTCAGTTTGTCCGGCGGAGGCAGTGAATTGCGGGTGTTGAGGATCAGTTGCGTGTCCCCGCCGCCCCCGAGGGCGCGCATCGCCGCCAGGGCCACCCGTTCATAGCCGCCGCCGGCCAGGTCCTCCTCATCGCGGTGCCCGCCGTCGCTCCGGGCCTCCGCCAGATACCCCTCTTCGCGGGAACGCCGGGCTTCCTCCCACAACCTGTACGCATCCGGTCCGGCAGCGGCGAGCCGCGGGTACAGCTCCAGCTGCTGTCCGTGAATGGCCTCGCCGCGGGTCTGCGCCATGGCCCGAATCGCCTGCCGTGCGTCACCTGACCGGTAATAGTAATACAGGTACTCGTTGGGCAGCAGGCCCAGCCCGGCCAGGAAGGGTTGCGGGAAGAGCCTGCCTTCCTCGAACGACCGCAGTGCTGCCGGGTCCGCCAAAAGCCCGGGCAGCACGTCCCGGCCGCCGGACCCCAGCCGGTACAGCCAGCCCAGGTGGTTCAGCCCGTAGTAGCCCACGCCGTCGAGATGTCCCTCCCGCAGGGGGACGCCGGCAGCGCGGGCTGCCCGGTGTACCAGGCCGCACGCCGAGTCGCAGATCCCGATGACCCGGTCCCCCAGGACCGGAAGCAGCGCCTCGGTGACCATGCCTACAGGATTGGTGAAGTTGATCAGCCACGCGTCCGGGCACTGTTCCCGCATCCGCCGGGCCAGGCGAAGCATATAGGGAATGGTCCGCAGGGCGTAGGAGATCCCGCCGGCCCCGGTGGTTTCCTGGCCCAGCAGCCCCAGGTCGCGGGCCACTTTCTCGTCGGCCACCCGCCCGCCTGTCCCGCCCGGCCGGATGGCGGCGAACACCATGCCGGCCCCGGCCAGGGCTTTGGCGGGATCGGTGGTGGCGCTGACCCGAAGTGGCGCACCGTGGCTCCCGGGCATACTCTTCAGCACCGCGGTGACGGCATCCAGGCGGGCAGGATCGACGTCGTACAGCACCAGCTCGGTGACCAGCCCGGAAAAGCTCCCGGACACCAACGCCCGGTATATCAGCGGCACCCGGAAACCCCCGCCGCCGGCAATCAGAAGCCGCATGGATGCAGTCTAGGACCGCCCTCCGACAACGTGTCCATACCCCCTACCGCAGGGCTGCGGCCCGGCGTATCCTGCGCACTATGGACGCGATGCCAGCCCGCCCCTTCGATCCGCTGGCGGCCGTCCGCTCACCGGCCGAGCCGGGATTCGACCTCCTGCTGGCCGGAACCGTGTTCCAGGACATCATCTTCACCGGCCTTCCCCACGGGCCGGAACCGGGCACCGAGATCTGGAGCGACGGCATGGGCAGCTGTCCCGGCGGGGTGGCGAACCAGGCGATCGCCGCCGCGAGGCTGGGCCTGCGCACCGGGCTGGCGGCAGCGTTCGGGGATGACGGGTACGGGGACTTCAACTGGAAAATCCTCTCCAACCAGGAACACGTGGACCTCAGCCTCTCCCGCCGCGTCCCGGGATGGCACTCACCGGTCACTGTGTCCCTGTGCGTGGACCAGGACCGCTCGCTGGTCACCCACGGGCACTCCGCTCCCGTGACCAACTCCGAGCTCATTGGAAAGCCGCCCAAAGCGCTCGCCGGCATAGCCGAGCTGGGCCTGGAGATGGAAACCTGGGCCCGGGCCGCGCATGCGTCCGGGGTGAAGCTGTTTGGGGACGTAGGCTGGGATCCCAGCGGGGAGTGGGCGCCGGTGCGGCTCGAAAACCTGAAGTACTTCTACGCGTTCCTGCCCAACCAGCGCGAGGCAATGGCCTTCACGGGCAAGGACAATCCGTGGAGCGCCCTCTACGCGCTGGCGGACCGGGTGCCCGTGGCCGTGGTGACCCTCGGAGCGCAGGGCGCCATGGCCGTGGACTCGGAAACCGGTGAGGAGGAGTGGGTGCCGTCCCTTCCGGTCAAGGCCCATGACCCCACGGGAGCCGGGGACTGTTTCGACGCGGCGTTCATCGTGGGAACCCTGGCTGGCTGGCCGCTGGGGGACAGGCTCCGGTTCGCCAACCTGTGCGCGTCCCTGGCGGTGCAGGAGGTGGGCGGATCCCTGGCCGCTCCGGGCTGGGGGGACATCGCCGACTGGTGGAAACGCGCCAATGCGCGCCCGGAACGGCAGACCAGCCAGTGGCTTAGGCGCTTCGGGTTCCTCGCGGACATCATCGAAGACGTGCCGCTGGCTGCCCAGCGCAGGGCGGCGGCAACCATCGCGCACCTGTCGGACGCCTAAGCGGCGCGGCCCCTGATTATTCGGCGTGAAGTGCCCGCACTAGAATCAATCAGGTGACCTACCCCGCAACAACCGGTGAATTCAGTGCTGCCTCCGGGCCGGACCCCCGCCACGAGCGGTCCGCCGTGATCGACCTGGACGCCATCCGGCACAACGTCCGCCGGTTGGCCGACGCAGCTTCCCCAGCGAAAGTCATGGCCGTCGTCAAGGCCGATGCCTACGGGCACGGGGCCGTCCCGGTGGCCCGCGCCGCCCTGCAGGCCGGTGCCTCCTGGCTGGGCGTCGCCCACATTTCCGAGGCCCTCGGGCTGCGGGCCGCCGGCATCGACGCCCCCCTTCTCGCCTGGCTGCACACCACCGACAGCAACTTCGGCGCCGCCGTGGCTGCCGGCGTCGACATCGGCTGCTCGGGGTGGGAGCTGGAACGCATTGTTGCCGCCGCCCGTGAGCAGGAACGCCCTGCCCGCATTCACCTCAAGGTGGACACCGGACTGGGCCGCAATGGCGCAACTCCGGAGACCTGGGACCGCCTGGTGGGGGAGGCCGTGGAGTACCAGGACCAGGGCCTGCTGCGCGTGGTGGGCATCTTCTCCCACCTGGCCGTGGCCGATGAACCGGAGCGGCCCGAAACGGACCAGCAGGTGGCGGCATTCCGCGAGGCACTGGCCATAGCGGAGGATGCAGGCGTTGACCCGGAAGTCCGGCATCTGGCCAACACCCCGGCCACCCTGTCCCGGCCGGACACGCACTTCGACCTGGTGCGGGTGGGCCTCGGAATGTACGGGCTCTCGCCCTTTGAGGGGCAGACGTCCGCCGAGCTGGGACTTCGCCCTGCCATGACCCTGCGCACGCTGGTCTCGCAGTGCAAGGAGGTGCCCGCGGGACAGGGTGTCTCCTACGGCCTGCATTACCGCACCAGGGAGGCCAGCACCTTGGCGCTGATCCCCATGGGCTATGCCGACGGCGTTCCCCGCGTCGCCACGGGCGGCCCAGTCCGCGTGGCCGGTAAGACCTATCCGGTGGTGGGGCGGATCGCCATGGACCAGATGGTCATCGACCTCGGGCCGGAGGCCTCAGGAGCGGGCCTGCACGGGGCGGAAGCGGAACTGTTCGGTGACGGGTCCGACGGCGGCCCCACGGCTGACGACTGGGCACGCGCCGCCGGGACCATCAACTACGAAATCGTCACCAGGATCAGCCCCCGCGTACCCCGCCGCTTCATCAACGAGGACGAACCGGCACGCAACGACACCGGCCTGGTTGCCGTCCCCGGCAAGGCGGGCACCCCGTGAGCGCGCCTGAAGAGCCAGTTGCCAACTGGGAAAAGACCTTCACGGCGACGACGGCGGACCAGACGCACGCTTTCGGCGCGCGTTTGGCGGAGGTACTGCAGGCCGGGGACCTGCTGGTGCTGTCCGGCGAGCTGGGTGCCGGGAAGACCACGTTCACCCAGGGCCTGGGCGAGGGTCTGGGCGTCCGGCCAGGCATCATTTCCCCGACCTTCGTCCTGGTCCGGATCCACCCCAACCTGCCGGACGGTCCCCGTCCCGGCGGCCCCGACCTGGTCCACGTTGACGCCTACCGGCTGGGCTCGGCGGCTGAAATCGACGACATCGACCTTGAAAACACCATGGACTCCTCCGTCACCGTGGTGGAGTGGGGGCATGAGCGGGTGGAGCACCTGAGCGAGAGCCGGCTGGAGATCGATCTGCACCGGGCCATCGGGCTGGGGGCCGGCGGCCTGGCTGCTGCCGGGAGTTCCGGACCGGCCGTGAACCTGGACTTCGATGGCGAAGACACGGACGAACCCCGCACCATTGTGATGCGCGGATACGGGCCCCGGTGGGCCACCGCCCCCGAACTCGGAGGCTTCGAAGGAGGCACGGGATGCTGATCCTTGCCATCGATACGTCGGCGGTCGCCAGCGCAGCCCTGGTATCCGATGACGCGCCGGAAAGCGTGCTGGCCAGCTTTTCCACGGAGGACACCCGGAGCCACGCCGAGGTGCTCGCCCCGGGAATCAGCGCGATGCTGTCCGGGGCCGGTGTCAGGGGCCAGGACGTTGACGCCGTGGTGGTGGGCGTGGGACCCGGCCCGTTCACGGGACTGCGCTCGGGCATTGCCACCGCCCGCACCTTCTCGTTTGTCTGGGGCAAACCCCTGCACGGGGTGATGAGCCTGGATGCCGTCGCGCTGGAAGTCGCCGAGTCCACGGCCGCCGTTCCCGAGTTCCTGGTGGTGACCGATGCCCGCCGCAAGGAGGTCTACTGGGCCCGCTACAGCCTCTCGGATGACCAGCTTCCCCTGCTGGAGGACGGTCCGCACGTAGGATTCGCGGCCGACCTGCCGGACCTGCCGGCATTCGGGGCAGGTGCCGGACTGTACAGGGACGTGCTCAAGGCCCATCCTGATTTTGCCGGGGAGCAGCCCGACGCCCTGTACCTGGGCCAGTTTGCGCTGGCCCGGTTGGCTTCCGGCGCCGAACTGCTGGACTCCACCCCCCTGTACCTGCGCGAGTCCGACGCGCAGGTACCCGGACCACGGAAGCGGGCACTGTGAACACCGTCCCGCACCTCCGCCTGGCAGGAATCACCATCCGGGACATGACTCTGGACGACATCCCCGCCGTCGGGGTGTTGGAACACAAGCTTTTCCCCATCGACGCGTGGCCCGTGCAGATGTTCCTGGACGAGCTGTCCCAGCCGGAGACCCGCCGCTACCTCGTGGCGGAAACGGACGAAGGCATCGTGGGCTACGCCGGCCTGATGTGCATCGAGCCGATCGCGGACGTCCAGACGATCGCCGTCGTCCCCGACCATGAGGGCCGCGGCATCGGCAGCGCCCTGCTCACGCAACTGATCGATGAGGCCCGGCACCGCGGCGCCGCCGACGTCCTGCTCGAGGTCCGTGCCGACAACCCGCGGGCGCAGGACCTGTACGTGCGGTTCGGCTTTGAACAGATCCATGTCCGGCCGCGCTACTACCGCGACGGCGTGGATGCCCTCATCATGCGGCTCCAGCTGGCCGCATCACACCCTGAAGGACACGAAGCAACGGAGGCAGGCCAGGCATGAACCGCACCCAGCCCCTGGTACTGGGCATCGAATCATCCTGCGACGAAACCGGCGTCGGCATCGTCCGCGGGACGTCCCTCCTGACCAACACCGTCTCCTCCTCGATGGACGAGCACGTCCGCTTCGGCGGCGTGATTCCCGAGATCGCGTCCCGCGCCCACCTGGACGCCTTCGTCCCCACCCTCGACCAGGCACTTGCTGACGCCGGCGTCACCTTGGACGACGTGGACGCCATCGCCGTCACTTCCGGGCCCGGGCTGGCCGGCGCGCTCATGGTGGGCGTGTGCACCGCCAAGGCGCTCGCCGTCGCCACCGGAAAACCGCTGTACGCGATCAACCACCTGGTGGCGCACGTCGGCGTGGGACTGCTGGACGACCGCGCCAGCGGCCGGAAGCAGGAACTGCCGGAAAACCTGGGCGCCCTGCTGGTGTCCGGCGGCCACACCGAGATCCTGCGGATCAAGAGCATTACCGGCGACGTTGAACTCCTGGGCTCCACCATCGACGACGCCGCCGGAGAAGCCTACGACAAAGTGGCGCGGATCCTGGGGCTGGGCTATCCGGGCGGCCCGGCCATCGACAAGATGGCCCGCAATGGCAACCCCAAGGCAATCCGCTTCCCCCGCGGCTTGACCCAGCCCAAGTACATGGGCACCGCGGACGAACCCGGGCCGCACCGGTACGACTGGTCCTTCAGCGGACTCAAGACCGCCGTGGCCCGGTGCGTGGAGCAGTTCGAGGCACGCGGCGAAGAGCTCCCGGTTGCCGACATTGCGGCCGCTTTCCAGGAGGCCGTGGTGGACGTGATTTCATCCAAGGCGGTCCTGGCCTGCCGCGAGCAGGGCATCAAGGACGTCCTGCTGGGCGGGGGAGTGGCGGCCAACTCACGGCTCCGCGAACTGACCGGGCAGCGATGCGCGTCCGCCGGCATCCGGCTGCACGTCCCGCCCCTGGATCTCTGCACGGACAACGGCGCCATGGTGGCCGCCCTCGGCGCGCAGCTGGTGATGGCAGGCGTGGAGCCAAGCGGAATTGGGTTCGCCCCGGATTCGTCAATGCCGGTCACCTCGGTATCCCTTCCGGCCTGACCCCAGCCCTGGCCCCGGGGAGCCGTCGCGGGGCACTTCGGGGGCTCCGCGACGGACATCACGACGGCGGCCGGCGTGTCCGTGTCGAAGTGCCCCGTTTCGGGGCGGACCACTCAGGCGGTGGGGCCGTTGCGCATCTGCTTCACCAGGTCCAGCACCACGGCCTGGAGGTTCCCGCCGTTCTCCGCTGCCACCCGGCGCTGCCGCTGGTAGCCGGCGCCACGGCGGATGATCTTCTCGACGTCGGCAAGTTCGTCAGCGCAGCGCAGCTTGGCCGCGACAGGTTCCAAGCGGTTCAGCGTCTCCAGCAGGTGGTCGGTCACCAGCTGCTCGCGCCCCGCGGCGTCCAGGATGATGATGGCGTCCATCCCGTAGCGGGCTGCGCGCCACTTGTTCTCCTGCACATGCCAGGGCGGCATGGTGGGGATGGTGCCGCCGTTGTCCAGGATGGTGGAGAACTCGTCCACCAGGCACTGGGTGAGGGCCGCGATGGCGCCCACTTCCTCCAGGGTGGCCAGGCCGTCGCAGATGCGCATTTCGATGGTGCCGAGGGCGGGCACGGGCCGGATGTCCCAGCGGATCTCCGAGATGGTGTCGATGACACCCGTGGTGAACATGTCCTGGACGTAGGACTCGTACTCCTCCCAGGATTTGAACTGGAAGGGCAGTCCGGCGGTGGGGAGCTGCTGGAACATCAGCGCCCGCTGGGAGGCGTAGCCCGTGTCCTCGCCGCCCCAGAACGGGCTGGACGCAGAGAGCGCCTGGAAGTGCGGAAAGTAGTTGACCAGGCCGTCCAGTACGGGAAGCGCCTTGTCCCGGCGGTCCAGGCCCACATGCACGTGCACCCCGTAAATGACCATCTGCCGGCCCCACCACTGGGTCCGGTCGATGAGCTTCGCGTAGCGCGCCTTGTCCGTCACGGGCTGCAGCTGCGGCGGGCTGAACGGATGGCTGCCGGCACAGAACAGTTCGACGCCCATGGGATCGGTGATTTCGCGGACAGCGGCCACGGACCGGTTCAGGTCTTCCTTGGCTTCTGTGGCGGTCTCGCAAATACCGGTGACCAGCTCCACGGTGTTCAGCAGCAGTTCCTGCTTGATGTGCGGATGTTCGTCGTCTTCGTTGAGTTCCGGATGGCGCGCGGCCACACCGCGGAGCACCTGGTTGGCAACGGATGCGAGTTCGCCCGTCTTCCCGTCCACCAGTGCAAGCTCCCACTCAACACCGAGGGTTGACTGCCTCGATGGGGCGAAGTCGATCTTCACACGCTTCCTTACTGTCCGGTTGCCGCTGGCTGATGCCGCTCACAGGCTGCAGCCGGCAGGCGAACGGGTGGTTCAAGTCTAGTGCAGGGGTAGCATCGTAGTGATGGCACCGTTCCCCTTGCATCACAAGCCCGCCACGTCCTTCCCCCTTCTCCTGGCCTTGTCCGCCCTGGCGCTGGCCTCCTGTTCCGCCTCCCCAAGCCCGGCCCCGCCGTCGTCTTCTGCTGCCCCAACGGAGGCGGCTCCTTCAGCATCAGCAAGTACGACGACGGCGCCCCCTTCCGCTTCTCCCGCACCGGACCCGGGTTCCCGACCTCTGGGGTGGGGCCCGGAGCAGCGGGACCAGGATGCCGCCGTGGCGGCCGTGGCGGCGATGTCGCCGGAGCAAAAGGCCGGGCAGGTCCTGCTTCCGTTCTTCAAGGGCAACCAGGTGGAGGCACATGCCGCGCTCATCCAGCGCCTGCACCTGGCGGGGTCCATCATCATGGGCGACAACGTGCCGCGCGATCCGCAGGGACGGGTGGACCTGGGCGCCATGGGCGCCGTGAACCAGCGGCTGCTGCAGGCTGTTGCCGCTGATGGCCGGCCGTGGCCCGGCATCATCGCCGTGGACCAGGAAGGAGGTGCGGTGGCACGCGTCGGGGCGCCCCTCACGGAGTGGCCGATGCCCATGAGCTACGGTGCCGCCGGCAATCCGGGCCTGACGCGCCAGGCCGGTAAAGGCCTGGCCGGGGAACTGCTGCCGCTGGGTTTCGACCTCGACTTCGCCCCTGACACCGATGTGACCATTGGCCCGAGCGACCCCACCATCGGGGCGCGTTCCATGTCAGCAGACCCGGCGGCCGCGGCAGCCCATGGAGTGGCTTTTTCCCAAGGCATGCTGGACGCCGGCGTTCTGCCCACCGTCAAGCACTTTCCGGGGCACGGCTCGGTCACCACGGATTCCCACCTCAGCCTTCCCGTGCAGCCGGCCAGCCTTGATGAGCTCCGGGGCCGCGACTGGAAGCCATTCCAGGCCGCCGTCGCAGCCGGCCTCCCGATCGTGATGACCGGGCACATCGCCGTGCCCGCGCTGGAGCCCGGCGTGCCGTCGTCGCTCTCTGCCACAAGCTACGCGGCGCTCAGGCAACTGGGCTTCAAGGGGGTTGCCGTCACTGACGCCCTCAACATGGGTGCGGTGGACAACCAGTACCCTGCGGGCGCCGCAGCGGTAAAGGCCCTCGCCGCGGGCGCGGACCTGCTGCTGATGCCAGCCGATGTGTCACAGGCACACGCCGCCATCCTCCAGGCCCTGGCGGCCGGCACCCTGCCGGAGGCGCGCCTGGACGAGGCCGCGCAGCGGGTGGCCACCATGATGATCTGGCGTGCACGCACCGCGCCTGCTCCCGGAGCAGCGGGTGCGGGCGCTCCGGCCGGAAGTGCTGCGGCCCTGTCTGCCCAGGTCTCGGCGTCGGCCGTCACGGTTGTTTCCGGTCCCTGCAGCGGCCCGCTGGTGCCCGGTGCGGTACGCGTGGCCGGCGGGGGACCGGGGGACCGGGAGCGCTTCGAAGCCGCTGCCGCCCGGGCCGGGCTCACGGTGGGATCAGGACCACTGGTGAGCCTGATCGGGTTCGGCGGAAAACCAGCCGGCGGCGACATCGCGGTGGCCCTGGATGCCCCCTGGCCGCTCCAGGGCTCCACAGCGCCGGTGAAGCTGGCGCTGTACGGCCGCACGGACGCGGCCTTCGACGCGCTGGCAGCCGTGCTTGCCGGCAAGGCGCCGGCGCCGGGGAAGCTGCCCGCCGCCGTCGGGCCTTTCCCGGCCGGGAGCGGCTGCCCCTGATGCCGGAACGCGCACGGGGGCCGGAGCGCGTTTAATGGTCTGGTGCCCATTCTGAATAAAGACATGACCCTCTGCATCTCGCTCTCTGCCCGGCCCAGCAACAACGGAACCCGGTTCCACAACCACCTGTACGAACAGCTGGACCTGAACTGGATCTACAAAGCGTTTGCGCCCACCAACCTTGAACAGGCCATCGCCGGCGTGCGCGGGCTGGGCATCCGCGGCTGCGCCATCTCCATGCCGTACAAGGAAGACGTCATCGCCCTGGTTGACGAGATGGATCCTTCAGCAAAGGCCATCGATTCGGTGAACACCATCGTGAACACCGACGGGCACCTCAAGGCGTACAACACCGACTACACCGCCATTGAGCAGCTCCTGGCTTCCAACGAGGTTCCGACGGACTATTCCGTGCTGGTCCAGGGCGCCGGCGGCATGGCCAAGGCCACTGTGGCGGCCCTCCGGGACGGCGGCTTCACCGACGTCACCGTCATCGCCAGGAACGAAACAGCCGGGCGCGCGCTTGCGGACCAGTACGGCTTCCAGTGGCGTCCAGCGCTCGACGGCGGGACGGCTGACCTGATCATCAACGTCACCCCGATCGGCATGGCGGGAGGCGCCGAAGCTGAAACCCTGTCCTTCCCTGCCGAAGCCATTGATGCGGCGCAGGTGGTTTTCGACGTGGTGGCGCTGCCGGCCGAGACCCCGCTGATCAAGGCGGCCCGCGCTGCCGGCAAACCGGTCATCACGGGAGCTGAAGTGGCCACCATCCAGGCGCTGGAGCAGTTCGTCCTCTACACCGGCGTGCGGCCGACGGCGGAACAGGTGCGGGCGGCCGAGGAGTTCATGCGCGCCCAGTAGCTGCAGCTAAAACGGGTTCCACCACAATGGCCACCCGGTCCTCGCCGATGCGGGTCAGGACCAGGGTGGCCGTTTTGCCGGACCCCTTTTTGGCATTCTTTCCGCCGGGCAGCAGCTGCTTCCGCAGCTCTTCCGGCGTCACCGCGGTGCCGCGTTTCTTGATGTCCAGCACGGTGATGCCCTCCTGCTTCACCCAGGCCTTGAGCGCCTTAACGTTGTAAGGCATGACCCGCAGGACCTTGTAGGCCCGGGCGAAGGGAGTGTCCAGGAGTTCCGGAGCGCAGATGTAGGCGATGTGCTCGTCCACCAAGTGGCCGCCGAGCTGCAGGGCAACGTCCGCCACCAGTCCGGCGCGGATGACGGCGCCGTCCGGTTCGTACAGGTAGCCCTCCACGGGTCCCACCGGGGCGCTCGGGCCGGCATCGAAATCCTCCGTGCTGGTCAGCTCGGCCGGCCCCTGCGGACCCAGGAGCAGGGCAGCGCGGCGCACCCCCGGCCGGCGGACGGCATTGAACCAGAGGGTCACTTCGGTGACATCTGCGCCCACCGATACCCACTGCGCCTCGCAGTCCGCGGGGACGGACTCGTGCGGCATGCCCGGGCCCATCTTGACGCCCACTGCCTTGCCCTGCGCCGCCAACGACTCCACGAAGGACAGCGGCGGGGAGAACGCCTCGGGATCCCAGATCCGCTTGGTGCCTGATGTGGAGGTGACCCGCCGCGCAGGATCCAGCCAGACCCCGTCGATCCCCTCCAGCGGCACCGACGCCGCATCCGAGTGGACCACCGTGGCATTGGGGAATGGGATGAGGTTCACCGTGGCGCAGGCCGCGGTGGTTTCGTCCATTTCGACGGCGGTGACATTGAGATCCAGGGAAGCGAGGGCGAGCGAGTCGGCTCCGAGGCCGCAGCCCAAATCCGCCACCTGGCCGATCCCCGCGGCAGCGAAGCGCTGCGCGTGGTGGGCGGCCACGTTCAGCCGCGTGGCCTGCTCCAGTCCGGCCTGCGTGAAGAGCATTTGGCGGGCGAATTCCCCGAATTTGGCTTCGGCCCTTGTGCGCAGCCTTGACTGGGTGAGGACTGCTGAGACCAGTTCGGCAGGATGGCCGGCCTTCCGGAGGGCGGAATTGAGTTCGAAGGAGTCCTCGTCCCGGTAGGGGCCCAGGGATGCGAGCAAATCCCAGCCTTCGGGCGTCAACAGCGGTGCGATCTGGTCCTGTGCAGTCTGGTCCTGGGGAGCGTGAGCCATGGGTTCCAGCCTAATGGAGGAGGACATGCCGGGATGCGGATACTGTTGAAACATGGATGAGAGCGCAGCACCCACAGAGAACGGCGACCAGGAACCAGGGAAGCGCGGTGCGGCCAGGTTTGCCCGTCCTGTACTGATCGCGGCCGCCGTTATTGCCGTGGTGTGCATTGCCCTGCTGGTGATCATTTTCCTGCTTGATTCGTTCAATGCCACGGTCTACTCCGTGGGCGGCAATGACATCCATGACAACACCCAGGAGTCGCGGGACATCCGCGGGCTGTACGACGGCGCGCGTGCCGGGAGCATCGTCTTCCTCGTCATTTCACTGCTCGCCGCAGCAGTGTCCGGCTGGGTCCTGTACCGGGGACGGCAGCAGGGCGGCAGTGACAACGACGGCGGCGAGGACGTGGACTTCGAAGAGCTGGGCCGCTAGCCGTACCCTCGCCTTCCCGGCCGGCCGCCCGGCGTCGTGCATGCCCGAACGGTGTACGCCCACGACGAAACGTTGGCACTCACCTTGACCGAGTGCTAACCCTTACATAGAGTCTGTATTAGCACTCTCCCTAGGAGGGTGCTAATACATGAAGAGCTGCCAGCCAGGCTGCTGCCGGCACCGCGACGACGGTTTGCCAGCTACGGCGGAAAGCTTTCCAGTCCACGAATTTGCTGACGAAAAGGAGAGGTCCGAGTGTCGGTCTCTATTAAGCCTCTTGAGGATCGTATCGTTGTCCGCCCGCTCGAAGCCGAGCAGACCACGGCTTCCGGCCTGGTCATCCCGGACTCCGCGCAGGAGAAGCCGCAGGAAGGCGAAGTTGTTGCAGTAGGCCCCGGCCGCTTCGAAGACGGCAACCGTGTTCCCGTTGATGTTGCCGTTGGTGACGTCGTCATCTACTCCAAGTACGGCGGAACCGAAGTCAAGACCGGCGGCACAGAGTACCTCGTGCTGTCCGCCCGCGACGTCCTGGCAATCGTCGTCAAGTAACCCTTCCGGATCCCCGTGCTGCCGGCCATGCTCACGCTGGCCGGCAGTGCGGGGTTCTGTCTTTGAAAGGACAAAACCATGGCAAAGCAGCTTGCGTTTAATGACGCTGCCCGCCGGTCCCTTGAGGCCGGCATCGATAAGCTCGCGAACACCGTCAAGGTGACGCTCGGCCCCCGCGGCCGCAACGTCGTCCTGGACAAGAAGTGGGGCGCCCCCACCATCACGAACGACGGCGTCACCATCGCCCGCGAAGTGGAACTGGACGACCCCTACGAGAACCTTGGCGCACAGCTGGCCAAGGAAGTAGCCACCAAGACCAACGATGTTGCCGGCGACGGCACCACCACCGCGACGGTCCTGGCCCAGGCGCTGGTCAAGGAAGGCCTGCGCAACGTGGCAGCGGGCGCTGCCCCGGGCCAGATCAAGCGCGGCATCGAGGTTGCGGTTGAAGCCGTGGCCGCCCGCCTGCTGGAAAACGCACGTCCGGTCGAGGGCACCCAGGTGGCGAACGTCGCCGCCATCTCCGCCCAGAGCGACGAAATCGGCGAGCTGCTCGCCGAGGCTTTCGGCAAAGTGGGCAAGGATGGTGTCATCACCATCGAAGAGTCCTCCACCACCCAGACCGAACTGGTCCTCACCGAGGGCATGCAGTTCGACAAGGGCTACCTGTCCCCGTACTTCGTTACCGACGCGGAGCGCCAGGAAGCAGTCCTTGAGGACGCGCTCATCCTGATCAACCAGGGCAAGATCTCCTCGATCCAGGAATTCCTGCCGCTGCTTGAGAAGGCTCTGCAGGCTTCCAAGCCGCTGTTCATCATCGCCGAGGACGTTGAGGGTGAGGCCCTGTCCACGCTGATCGTCAACCGTATCCGCGGCACCCTGAACGTCGTTGCCGTCAAGGCTCCGGGCTTCGGTGACCGCCGCAAGGCCATGCTGCAGGACATCGCCACCCTCACCGGTGCGCAGGTTGTCTCCCCGGAGCTGGGCCTGAGCCTGGACTCCGTGGGCCTGGAGGTGCTGGGTACAGCCCGCCGCATCACCGTCACCAAGGACAACACCACCATCGTGGACGGCGCCGGTTCGGCCGAAGACGTCGCGGCCCGCGTCGCGCAGCTGCGCGCCGAGCTGACCCGCACCGACTCCGACTGGGACCGCGAAAAGCTCCAGGAACGCCTGGCCAAGCTGGCCGGCGGCATCGGCGTCATCAAGGTCGGAGCTGCCACCGAGGTTGAGCTGAAGGAAAAGAAGCACCGCATCGAGGACGCGGTGTCCTCCACCCGCGCGGCCCTGGAAGAAGGCATCGTGGCCGGCGGCGGTTCCGCCCTGATCCACGCCCTCAAGGCACTGGATGAGGACGCTTCCGTCAAGGCCCTCGAAGGCGACGCCGCCGCTGCGGTGGGCATCGTCCGCCGCGCCCTGGTCCAGCCGCTGCGCTGGATCGCCCAGAACGCCGGGTTCGACGGCTACGTGGTCACCTCCAAGGTGGCCGAGCTCGAGACCAACAACGGCTTCAACGCCAAGTCCGGCGAGTACGAGGACCTGATCGGCGCGGGCGTCATCGACCCCGTCAAGGTCACCCGTGCAGCCCTCCGCAACGCGGCCTCCATCGCCGCCCTGGTTCTCACCACCGAGACCCTGGTAGTGGAGAAGCCGGCCGAAGAGGACGAGCACGCAGGCCACAGCCACTAATCCCCGCGGGCGTAGGCCCAACAAAAGGCCGGTCCAGCATCCGCTGGGCCGGTTTTTTGTATGCCTGGGTAGGCCCACGCCGTGAGGGTTCCCTGGCCGAGTGAAGTGAGGTGAGGGGACGGTGGGTGGGCCCACGCCGTCCGGGTTCCCTGGCCGGGCGAAGTGAGGTTAGGGGACGGTGGGGACTAAGTGGCAGTCATTTCCTGGGTCTCCACTCCTCCTGCGGGCTCGTACACCAGCGACACTGCGCCCTTCGGGAAGCTGCGTGCCGGCTCGGCGAGCCGGAACGTGGACGGGGCGGTCCCGGCGTCGAACAGGCGCTTGCCATGCCCAAGCGTGACCGGGTACAGCCAGAGGTGGAGGCGGTCCAGCACGTCTGCGGCCAGCAGGGAACGGATCAGCACGCCGCTGCCGAACATATGCACCTGGCCATACTCATCCCGCAGCCTGCCGGCCGCCTGTGGATCCTGCAGGACAGTGGTGCCGGGCCAGTCCGCGGTGGCCAGCGTGCCGGAGACGACGAACTTGGGGACCCGGTTGAGTGCATCGGCGATCCCACCGGACTGCCTGGGCCAGTAGGACGCGAAAATGTCGTAGGTCTTCCGACCCAGGAGCAGGGCATCCATCCGGCTGATCTCGGCCCCAATCGAAGCGCCTGCCTCGTCGTCGGATACCGGTGCCTGCCAGCCGCCGAAGTAGAACCCACCTTCGGTGTCTTCCTCACGGCCGCCCGGGGCCTGGTACACGCCGTCCAGTGTCATGAACAGGTTCGCCACGATGATCCCCACGCGGACATTGTGGACCTGCCCCCAAATACTGTCCAGTGCCCGTGGCAGGATGGTGCCATGCTGCTCCTTGAGCTCGTGGAAACCACGCAAACCGTCGCGTCGACCCGGTCCCGGCTGGCGAAGGTGGATGCCCTGGCACACCTCCTGCGCCGCCTTGATCCCGCGGAAATCCCGACGGCGGTCGGCTTGCTCAGTGCCAAGCCGCGCCAGGGCCGCGTGGGCGTCGGGTGGAGCACGGTGGCAGCGGCCAAGGAGGAGCCCGCCGCGAAGCCCAGCCTGACAGTGGCGGACCTCGATGCTGGCCTGGACCGCCTGCTGGCGACGGCGGGCACGGGATCGGGGGCGGAGCGGGCAGCCACCCTGCGGAAACTGATGGCTGCGGCCACCGCGCCCGAACAGTCCTTTGTTACGGGCGTCCTGCTCGGGGAGCTTCGTACCGGTGCCCTGGAAGGAGTGCTGACGGATGCCGTTGCCCGCGCTTCCGGCAGGCCGGCCGGTGCCGTACGTAGGGCAGCCATGCTGTCCGGCGACCTTGGTGGAACCGCCATGCTGGCCCTGACCGGCACCGAGGCTGAGCTTGATGCTGTGGGCCTGGTGGTTGGCAGGCCCGTGCTGCCCATGCTTGCCGCCACCGCCGCCAGTCCCAGCGCAGCCGTGGAGGCGACGGGGGAGGCCTCGGTGGAACACAAGCTCGACGGCGCCCGCATCCAGGTCCACCGCGCCGGAGACGACGTCAGTATCTTCACGCGCAACCTCGCGGATGTGACCCACAGGCTTCCCGAGGTGGTGCAGGTGGTGCGCAGCCTGCCCGTGCGGGATGTGATTCTCGACGGCGAAACCTTGGCCTTGGACGAGGAAGGCGTCCCCCGGCCTTTCCAGGAAACCATGTCACGGTTCGGGGCGGACGCGGTGCGGGAAACGGTCCTGCATCCCTGGTTCTTCGACGTGCTGCACATTGACGGGCAGGACCTGCTGGATGAGCCGTTGTCCGTCCGGATCGAGGTGCTGGAGCGCATTGCCCCGGCGCACCGGATACCCGGGGAGGTCACGGCTGATCCGGCGGTTGCCGAACGGGTGTCGCAGGATGCTCTTGCCGCTGGCCACGAAGGCGTCGTGGTGAAGGCGGTCGAGTCCACCTACGCGGCCGGGCGGCGCGGCTCCAACTGGGTTAAGGTGAAGCCGGTGCACACCTATGACCTGGTGGTGCTCGCCTGCGAATGGGGGTCAGGGCGGCGCACGGGGATGCTCTCGAACCTGCACCTTGGTGCCCTTGACCCCACCGGGGAGTTCGGCGAACCCGGCGGCTATGTGATGGTGGGCAAGACCTTCAAGGGGCTTACCGATGAGCTGCTGCGGTGGCAGACCGAAAGGTTCCAGGAGCTCGAGGTGCGGCGGACGGCAGGCACAGTGTGGACTGAGCCGGTCACCGTCGTCGAAATTGCCATCGACGGCGTGCAACAGTCGCCGCGCTACCCCGGCGGGATCGCCCTGAGGTTTGCGCGCGTCAAGCGCTACCGTGAGGACAAGGCACCCGCCGACGCGGACACGATCCAGACGTTGCGCGCCCTGCTGCGTCCCTAACGGAGTACCTGGCCGGCCCGCTGCTTAATCGCGGGCTCCGCTCCGCTGACGCTTCAGGGTCCGTGCCACCCCGTGCGGTACACGCCTGGACACCGTGCGGTAAAAGAGCAAAACCGCGAGAGCGGCCACCACGATGCCCACGAGATTGAGCAGCAGCTGGAGGGCCGAGCCTGCCGCCTTTTGATATTCACCCAGGACCAGGGCCACCGCAACGTACCCGGCCGCCGGCACCGTGGTCACGGAGATGAAGACGCCGATCAATGCTGCGGAGCGCCGGCCGATGATGGAGAGCATCCCGGCGATGCCGGCCAGAAGGGCAACAATGAGTGAGTAGGGCCCGGGATGGTAGATGAATTCGACGGCGGAGCCCTTGTCCAGGGCATCGCGCGGAAAAAGTCCGAGTGGGATTGAAAGCCACGCCGTCAGTGCCGCCAACAGCATGGCAACCGGGAAGCCGACGCCCAACGCGACCGCGGCACGCCGCCCAAGCTTCCACTTCCGGGTGGCAAGCGAGACGGCCAGGGCGGCCAACGGCCCGAACTCTGGCCCCACCGCCATGGCCCCCACAATCGCAATGGGGGAGTCTGTCACGATGCCTATTCCGGCGAGCTGTGTTGCCAGCACCAGGAACGCAAGGAAGTTCCACGTCAGCCGGGAGTCCTCGCCGGTTTGCCGGGTAACGTCGTCCCAGATCACCGCGTCCGCGCCGTCTCCGGGGGCGGCATGCTCCGCCCGGTCGGCGTTCCTGGACAGGACGAATTCGGGCGTGGTCATGGCAATGGACCCCACGTCCTGGACCTTGAGGATTTCCAGCTTTTCGAGCAGTTCCTCCACTGACTCCCGGGCGATCAGGACCTCGATAAGATCGCCCTCCGGCACCACTGCAGCCCCTGGAACCAACGCAACTTCTGCCGTCCCCCGCTGGTTGCGGCACGTTTTCAGGGTCACGCCGGACAGTTCCGCAGGCACACAGATCCGCAGCTGGACAACCACGCCCGCCCCCTTCCACCGTTGGGCCCAGCATAGTCCCAACGGGCGGCGTGATTGGCTGATAAAGACGCCGCTGGCTAGGCTTGATGCTTTGGCTGGCGGGCGTCCCGAGGGGTTTTTGTGTCGATAACGGAGAGCCCACAGGCACCTAATCCCGAATCCGGGGCAGCTTCCCGGCAACGCAAAGCCACCTTCCGCCCCGAGGTCCAGGGGCTCCGCGCCCTGGCCGTCCTGATAGTGGTCACCTACCACGTATGGCTGGGCCGCGTGTCCGGCGGCGTGGACATCTTCCTGCTGGTCTCGGCTTTCTTGCTGACTCTCTCCTTTGTTCGCAGGGCAGAATCGGGGACCCCCTTCCGGCTGCTGGCGCACTGGCTGCACCTGTTCAAGCGCCTCCTGCCCGCCGCCGTCGTTGTGATCCTGGGCGTGCTGGCGGGCACGTGGCTGATCCTGCCGCAGGGACGCTGGCCCGAGGTGCTCGACCAGGCCTGGGCTTCGCTGCTGTACCGCCAGAACTGGCTGCTGGCGGACGCCGCGGTGGACTATTACGCGCAGGACCACGCCGGAGCCAGCCCGCTCCAGCACTTCTGGTCGTTGTCCATCCAGGGCCAGGTGTTCATCCTGTGGCCGCTGGCCTTTGCCGCTACCGCTGCCGTCCTGACGGGGCTGCGCCGGGTTCCCCGGCTCCGCTGGGTAACCTACCGCGCGCTGCTGGCCATGGTGTTCGGTGCGGTATTTGCCGTGTCCCTGGCGTACTCCATAGAACAGACCGCCACGAACCAGGCCTACGCCTACTTCGAAACGCGGGCACGGCTGTGGGAGTTTGCGCTTGGGTCATTGCTGGCCCTGGCACTGCCCTACCTGAAGCCCGGACGTACGCTGCGGGTGGGCCTGGGCTGGGCCGGCCTGGCAGCCATGGTTTCCTGCGGCCTGGTCCTGACTGTGGACCGCTCCTTCCCCGGCTACGTCGCTCTCTGGCCCACGCTTGCGGCAGCCGCGATCATCGTTGCCGGGCAGACCGGCAGCCGGTTCGGTGTGGACCGACTCCTCAGCAGCCGCCCCGCGGTTGCCCTGGGAGACAACTCCTACGCGCTGTACCTTTGGCACTGGCCCGTCCTGGTGCTGGCGCTCGCGGCTACCGGCGTGGAAACGCCAAACCTCAAGCAGGGCCTGGGCATCGTCGGAGCCTCCATCGTGCTTGCCGTCCTGACCACCCGCTTCGTGGAAAAGCCCCTGCGTGACTGGCACTGGCCCAAGCTGCGCACCTGGCGCACCGCCGTCGTCGTTGTTGCCTGCGGGGCCGTGCTGGCCGGCCCCGTGGCTGTCTGGCAGACATCGCTCACGGCGGAGGAAAGCGCGACGGCGGCACAACCCCGCGAGCTTACCCCCGGGGCGCTGGCACTTGCCCCGGAAAGCGGGAACACTCCCGCGCCCCGGGCCCGGACCATTCCGGGACCGGCCGCGTTGGACAACGACTGGGCCGGCATCACCTCACCCTGCACGGGCTCCAACGCCACGATCGATCCAATCCTGGAGGGCTGCCGGCAGGAGCTGCCCGGGGAACCGGCCACCAAGCGCGTCGTGGTGCTGGGTGATTCCCACGCCCAGCAGTACCTCGCCGCCCTGGAACCCGTGGCAGCGGCCCGTGGCTGGGAACTGGTGACGCTGCTGATGCCGGCGTGCCGGTTCGGCGCCGAATCGGAGGCCCGGAACGCCGAGTGCAACGCCTACAACAAGGCAAGTTCCGTGTATGTCCTGGAACACCGGCCGGACGCCGTGTTCACCGTGGCCTCGCTGACCCACGAAGACGCCCCGTTCGAAACGGAGGTGCCGGGCTACCTGGACGGCGTGAAGCCATTCGCGGACGCGGGAATCGAGATTGTGGGCATCCGTGACAACCCGCGGTTCACGTTCAACATGCCGCAGTGCGCCCAGCGGCACGGCGCCGATGCGCCCGCCTGCAACCCACCCATGTCAGAGTCCCTGGTGGAACCATCGCCCCTGGAAAATTACAGGGGCAAATTGCCGGGCCTGCACCTCATGGACATGAGCGACTTCATCTGTGCACGGGGCGTCTGCCCGGCCGTGGTGGGAAACGTGTACGTGTACAAGGACGACAACCATCTCACCAGGACCTATGTGCAGACCATGATCCCCATGTTCGAGCAGCGGCTTCTGGCGGCAACGGGCTGGAGCTGATCACTTGGAGGGTGCCGTTGCTCACATTGGCGGCGTGGAATAGGGGGATCGGCGCCGAGGTTCTAATATTTACTCAACACTTTCTGCCCCCGGAACGCCGTATCCCACGGTGGTCCCGCAGGATCTTCTGCACAGGCCAGTTCCGTAATAACGGGCTGGTCATCGGCTGCAACCCCTACCCGTGACCCAGCAACCAAGGTAAGAGGCGCACTCATGACCGAGCCCCAACACGATCCCTTTGGCTTCATTGGCCTGACCTACGATGACGTCCTTCTCCTGCCGGGCCACACCGACGTCATCCCGTCCGAAGCCGACACCTCTTCACGGATTTCCAAGCGGATCAGCGTGCAGACCCCGCTGCTTTCCGCCGCGATGGATACCGTCACCGAGTCCCGCATGGCCATAGCCATGGCCCGCCAGGGCGGACTTGGCGTGGTGCACCGCAACCTCTCCATTGCCGACCAGGCTGACCAGGTGGACCGGGTCAAGCGCAGCGAGTCGGGCATGATCACCAACCCGCTCACCATCCGCCCCGAGGCCACGCTGCGGGAGCTGGACGACCTCTGCGCTCACTACCGCGTCTCCGGCCTGCCCGTGGTGGACGAGGACAACCGCCTGCTGGGCATCGTCACCAACCGCGACACCCGGTTCGTGCCGGAGTCCGACTTCCCACTGCGGCTGGTCAGCGACGTCATGACCAAGATGCCCCTGGTCACCGGGCACGTGGGCATCAGCCGCGAGGAAGCCTCGCACAAGCTGGCCACCAACAAGATCGAAAAGCTTCCCCTTGTTGACGACCAGGGCCGGCTCAAGGGCCTGATCACCACCAAGGACTTCACCAAGGCCGAGCAGTACCCGCTGGCCACCAAGGACGACGAAGGACGGCTCCGGGTCGGTGCCGCCATCGGCTTTTTCGGCGACGGCTGGGAGCGCGCCATGACCCTGGTGGACGCCGGCGTGGACGCCCTGTTCGTGGATACCGCCAACGGCCACTCCCAGGGTGTGCTGGACATGATCCGCAGGCTTAAGTCCGAGCCCGCCGCCGCGCACGTGGACATCATCGGCGGCCAGGCTGCCACCCGCGAAGGCGCCCAGGCGCTGATCGACGCCGGCGCCGACGGCATCAAGGTGGGCGTGGGCCCCGGCTCCATCTGCACCACACGCGTGGTGGCCGGGGTGGGTGTCCCGCAGATCACCGCCATTTACGAATCCGCCAAGGCTGCCATTCCGGCCGGTGTGCCGCTGATTGCCGACGGCGGCCTGCAGTACTCCGGCGACATCGGCAAGGCGCTGGTTGCCGGAGCCGACACCGTCATGCTCGGCTCCCTCCTGGCCGGCTGCGACGAGTCCCCGGGCGAGCTGATCTTCGTCAACGGCAAGCAGTTCAAGTCCTACCGCGGCATGGGCTCCCTCGGGGCCATGCAGTCGCGCGGCAAGAACACCTCCTACTCCAAGGACCGCTACTTCCAGGCCGATGTCTCCGGCGACGACAAGCTGATCCCGGAGGGCATCGAAGGCCGGGTGGCATACCGCGGTCCGTTGTCCTCCGTGGCGTACCAGCTGGTCGGTGGCCTCCGCCAGACCATGTTCTACACCGGAGCGCCCACCATTCCCGAACTGAAGGCCCGCGGCAAGTTCGTCCGCATCACCTCCGCCGGCCTGAAGGAATCGCACCCGCACGACATCCAGATGACTGTTGAGGCACCGAACTACGGTTCGCGCTAGGCATCCGAGTGACCAAAGGAGGCAAGGTTTCGGCCTTGCCTCCTTTGTTTTCCCTTCGCAGTCTTCCCTGCGAATGCATCCACCCGGCGGAGCTGCCGGACGTGACTGTCAGACCCCCGTTGGATGATGGGAGTATGGGAGTCAGCGCGGGTGTTGGAGCGGAGTTGGGCGGTGTCCATGCCTCTGTTGCTGCCCTTGGTGCGCTGTTCCTTGAGGACGCTCGCCTGGAGTCTGCGGGGGTCGGTGCTGGGCCTGGTGCCGGGTCTGATGTTGATGTGTTGCAGCGGCGGTATGAGGTCCGGCTGGAACGGCTGGAGGTGGTGTCCCGGCTGGAGGGCCAGCTCGCCGCGGTGAAAGCACGCGATGTTGCCGACGCCGTTGAGTTCCAGAGCGCGATGCTTGCTCCGGACGCCCCTGTGCATGAGCGCACTTATGCGGAGATGTCGGTGGTGGAGGAGATCGCCGGGGTCCTGACCGTCAGCTCCGCAGCCGCAAGTGGTTTCGTGGACCAGTCCCGCCGGGTCTGTTCGCTGCCGCCGGTCCTGGATGCGTTGGCCGCAGGGGACATGTCCTGGCAGCACGCGAAGATCGTTGCGGACGAAACCGAGGGCCTCGACGCGGTTGGGGCTGCTGCGTTGGTGGCGCATTTCTTCGACCCCGACGCCCCCAACCCCGCACGCGGCGCAGCCCCCGGTGAGCTTGTCCCCTCACGGTTCCGGGCGAAGGTGCGTTCCTGGTGGGAACGGCACCACCCCGACTCCATCGGGAAACGCCACGCCAAAGGTGTGGCGGACCGGCGGATGGAATACAGCCCGGACCGGGACGGCATGGCCTGGCTCTCGCTCTACCTCCCCGGCGACACCGCGTGCGCCATCTGGAACCGCACCACCGCCACCGCCCGCGGCCTCCAAAGCCCGGACGAGGCCCGCACCCTCACCCAACTCCGCCCCGACATCGCCGCCTCCCTGCTGCTCGGCGCGGGAACTGCCACTGAGTTCAGCAAAGTTCCCACGCCGCGTGCCGATGTCCTGGTCACCGTGCCGGTGTTCTCCCTGCTCGGCCTCACCGACGAATCCGCAGCACTGGAGGGGTTCGGCCCGATCCCCGCGTCGATGGCGCGGAAGCTGGTGGCAGACGGGGCTGACTCGTTCTATCGGGTCCTGGTCGACCCCCGCGACGGGGCACCACTGGAAATCGGACGCACCCGCTACCGGCTCACGGAGGCCATCAAACGCTGGATCAGGATGCGCGACAGGAAATGCACTTTCCCTGGCTGCACCAACCGCACTCCCGACAACGACACCGACCACCTCACCGCCTGGCACCGCGGCGGCACCACCGGAACCAGCAACCTGGCCCAGCTCTGCCCCAAGCACCACCGACTCAAACACCACAGCAGGTGGACACCAGACCCCGCAACCAACCACCACCCACCCGGCTGGACCTCACCCACCGGCCGCTACTACAAACCCGAACACCCCAACCCCGAACCACCACAGTGGCCACAATGGCTGACGTCCACATCCAACCAGTGCGTCGACGCCAGCCCCGAAGACCTCCCACCGTGGGAACCGGACGACGAAGCCCTCATCGACCTCGACGACCTGTCACCGGAGGACCCCGTGTGGGCGGATTTCTTCGCGAGGCCGTTCGTGCTGTTGGTCTGACCCGTGCCTCCCGTCTGTCGGCGGATCGTCCGGCGCTGCCCTTTTAGCCCTGGGCCAGCACTAGGCTGATTCCATGTCCCACCCGCGCCATCCGGCGGAACTGACCCCCAAACGCGACCCGCAAAAGCGGCTTGCCGTGCGCCCCTATGCCAAGGCCGTGGCCCAGGTACTTCGAGTGAGCTTCCGGGCATCGCCCGGCGCCGTGATCATGAAGGTGCTGGGTTCCCTGATCTCCGCAGTGTTGCCGCTGGTCACCACGTTCTTCGCCTCCCTCACCACCACGGCACTGGCAGCGGCCTACGCAGGAGACGGCGCGGCCGGCCGCCTTGCCGTCATCTACGTGATTGTCACTGCTGCCCTCGGCCTCTTTTGGGGCGCCTTCAACAGCGTGGACCGCTACATCCAGCAGCTGATGAGCTTTAAGGTGGGCGCCATCGTGGGGGACCAGATGTACGAGCGCTTCCTTGCGCTCGAATTCTGGCGCTACGACGACAAGGAGACGGTGGACCTGTACGACCGCGCCAAGCGGTTCTCCGATTCCTATGCCCGCGTCCTGGACCGGATTGCCGCCATTTTCACGCAGTTGGTCTCGGTGCTCCTGGCCATCGGTGCCCTGCTGCTGGTCAGCTGGTGGATCGCCGTCATCGTATTGGTGGCCATCGTGCCCAGTGTGTATCTGCAGTTCAAGCTGTCCCGGGAACAGATCGCACACTGGAACACGCAGGTCGACTCCCGCCGCCAGCGCCGCATGATCGAAACCAACCTGCTCCGGCCGCAGCACATTGCCGAGATGCGGCTTTACGGCATCGTCGGTTTCCTCATGGACCTGCGTTCCCGCCTTCGCGACGCGGACGAACGCCGGCGCCTCGACTACCAGCGGCGCTACATTCCAAAACAACTCGCTGCGGATGCCCTGCAGTACGGCGCTGAGGTGGTCTCCCTGATCTGGGTGGTGGGCCGGATCATTGCCCGCGCAGCCCCGGTTGGCCAGTTCCTCTACGTGCAGCAGATCGTCAGCCGCGCCCTTTCCACGGCCAACAATCTGGTCTCGTCCCTGAGTTCCATCGATGAAGACCTCGCCAACCTGACGGACTACGAGCTGTTCATGGCGCTGCCCCTGCATGCTGAACACGCACCACCGTTGATGGAAGCGCCAAGGGAAGTCGAGCTGCAGGACATCCGCTTCACGTACACGGGCAGCGACATCGAAGTCATCAGGGGCATCAGCCTCACCATCCGCCAGGGCCAGCATATTGCCGTTGTGGGGGAAAACGGTGCCGGCAAGTCCACGCTCATCCGCATCCTCGCGGGCCTCTACCGCCCCGACTCAGGCCAGGTACTGCTCGACGGCGTGGACCTCGCCGCCGTCGACGTCACCTCCTGGCACCGGCACCTGGCAGTGCTCAGCCAGGAGTTCCTGAAGTACGAGTTCGCCACCGCCGCGGAAAACATCTATTTCGGGGATGTGCAGAATCCGCGCGACGATGACCGCGTCCGCAAGGCGGCCGCCGATGCCGAGGCGCTCGACTTCATCAACAAACTGCCCAACGGCCTGGAGAACCACGTCAGCAACTGGATGGAGGACCCCCGCGGACGCAAGGGCAGCGGCCTGTCCGGAGGCCAGTGGCAGCGCCTGGCGATGGCCCGGAATTTTTATCGGGATGCGTCCTTCATGGTGATGGACGAGCCCACCTCGGCTATTGACGCGTTGGCCGAGCACAGGATATTCACCCGTCTCTTCGCTGACCGCAGCAGCACCATCATTGCCATCAGCCACCGCCTGGCGACCATCGAAAAGGCCGATGTGGTGTACATGCTGGAAGATGGGCGCATCGTGGAGCAGGGAACGCACAAGGAACTGGTGGCCCTCCGCGGGCGCTACTTCCGCATGTTCGAATCCCAGCTTTCCGTGGAGGAGCCCACCGGTTCCTAGCCCTCCACCACGGTGGTGCGGACACGGGCCACGCTGGGCCGCGGCGGGACGCTGCTGAACCCGAACGTAACCGCGGGACGGATGGGCGCCAGCACTCCGGCGTCGCCCCCTTCCCAGCTAACGACGGCGGCGGTCACGTGGTGGAGGTCGCTCACCCCATAGAACTCCGTCCTTCCGCTGCCGGCAGTTCCGTAAGTGCGGGCGCCGGGTGCCGCAAGGGCAGCGAGCGGATTGACCGCGGCGAGCCAGCGGGGATGGACTGCAAGGCGCCGGGGCAGTGACCGCAGTGCCGAGCCAAGGAAAGTCCTGGAGCCGGTGACGGCCTTGATTTCCAGGGGGCCGGCGTCGACATTCAACGTCCCGTCCGCCAGCCGGGCACAGACTTCCACCACCCGCACTTCGTCAAAGCTGTATGTGGCGGCAATGAATTCGGCGACGTGTGGTGTGGGTGCCAGCAGTATGCGGTGCCCGGAAGGTTCCTGGACCATAACGTCGGAGAAGGGCCCAAAAGCGGAGTCCTGCCACATGCCCACCACGGCGCGCAGCCCGGAGGCAGTGCCAACACCGGCGATGTGCCCATCGAAGATCCATCGTCTGCCCATCACGCCACTGTAACCAACCGGCGGCCCATCGCGGCTGGGCGGGCGCGATGAGCCACTGGGATAACCTAGAGCAGTGACTTATGAGATCGAGATCGGCCGTGGCAAGCGTGGGCGTCGTGCCTACTCCCTGGATGACATTGCAATCATCCCCAACCGTCGCACCCGCGACCCCAAGGACGTCTCGGTCTCCTGGCAGATAGACGCGTACCAGTTCGACATGCCGGTGATCGCAGCCCCGATGGACTCGGCCATGTCCCCGGCCACCGCCATTGCCCTGGGCAAGCTGGGCGGCCTCGGGGTGCTGGACCTCGAAGGCCTGTGGACCCGCTATGAGGATCCGCAGCCGGTGCTCGACGAAATCGCTGCCCTGGAGGATGAAACCAACAGCCCGGCCGTGACCGGACGGATGCAGGAGCTGTACCTGGCACCCATCCAGCCCGAACTCATCACGTCCCGCCTGGCCGAGATCCGCGAGGCCGGCGTCACCGTGGCCGGGTCCCTGACCCCGCAGCGCACCCAGGAACACTACAAGACGGTCGTGGCCGCCGGCGTCGATATCTTCGTCATCCGTGGCACCACCGTGTCAGCTGAGCACGTCTCCAAGAACCACGAGCCGCTGAACCTGAAGCAGTTCATCTATGAACTCGACGTCCCCGTCATCGTCGGCGGCGCCGCCGGCTACACGCCCGCCCTTCACCTGATGCGCACCGGTGCGGCGGGGGTGCTGGTGGGCTTCGGCGGCGGCGCAACCACCACCACACGCCGCGCCCTGGGCATCCACTCACCCATGGCGTCAGCCATCTCCGACGTCGCCGCGGCACGCCGCGACTACATGGACGAATCCGGCGGCCGCTACGTCCACGTGATTGCCGACGGCGGCATGGGCACCTCGGGTGACATCGTCAAGGCAATCGCCATGGGCGCCGACGCCGTCATGCTGGGCAGTGCGCTGGCCAGGGCCGAGGAGGCGCCGGGCAAGGGCTGGCACTGGGGCCAGGAGGCGCACCACACGGAGCTGCCCCGCGGAGACCGCGCCAACGTCGGCACTGTCGGCCCGCTGGAGGAGGTCCTCTTCGGGCCCGGACACCACACCAACGGCACGTCCAACCTCATCGGTGCGCTGCGCCGTTCCATGGCGACCACCGGCTACTCGGACCTGAAGGAATTCCAGCGGGTCGACGTCGTCGTTTCGCCTTACGAGGGGAACTGACCCGGAGGCAGGGCAGCGCGGTCCGCGCTGCCCTGCCCAAAGGCCACCGGTTGCAAGTAATGTGGGCTTACTGGCGGCACTAGAGGCACTGGAGGCGTTCAATGAAGAGTGTTCCTGTAAACGGCGGGGTTCTCGGACCCGAAGCCCGGGAAGCGGCAATCGAGCGGCTGCGGGCCACCACCGAACCGGGCCAGGAACTGGACATCCTGATCGTCGGCGGCGGCATCGTTGGTACAGGAGCAGCGCTGGACGCCGTGACGCGCGGATTGAGCGTTGGCATCGTCGAGGCGAGCGACTGGGCGGCGGGCACCTCTTCACGCTCTTCGAAACTGATTCACGGTGGCCTCCGATACCTGGAAATGCTGGACTTCGCCCTGGTCAAGGAAGCCCTTCAGGAACGCGGGCTCCTGCTTTCCGAGATCGCCCCCCATCTGGCACGGCCAGTGCCCTTCCTGTATCCGCTCACCAAGCCGTTCATCGAACGGCCCTACGTGGGCGCCGGCATCGCGCTGTATGACGCCATGTCCATCTCCAGCGGGCACAGCCGGGGCGTCCCATTCCACAAGCACCTGAGCAGGCGCGGCACCCTCCGCGCCGCCCCCAGCCTGAAAGATGATGCCTTCGTAGGGTCCATCCGGTACTACGACGGCCAGGTGGACGACGCCAAGTATGTGGCAAACCTGATACGTACGGCTGCCTATTACGGAGCCCACGCGGTGAATCAGATGAAGGTGGTGGACTTCCTGCGCGAGGGTGAGCGGGTGGTTGGGGCCAAGGTTGAAAACCGTGAGGACGGCAGCCAATTCAATGTCCGGGCCAAGCAGGTGATCAATGCCACGGGCGTCTGGACGGATGAAACCCAGGCCATGGTGACCGAGCGCGGCCAGCTGAAAGTCCGCGCCTCCAAGGGGATCCACCTGGTAGTTCCCCGGGACCGTTTCCAATCCACCGTGGGGCTGATCCTGCGCACCGAGAAATCCGTGCTGTTCGTCATCCCGTGGGGACGCCACTGGATCATCGGCACCACGGACACCGACTGGCACCTGGACAAGGCCCACCCCGCCGCTTCCAGCAAGGACATCGACTACGTACTGGAACACGTGAACCAGGTGCTTAAACGCCCCCTCACCAGGGAAGACGTTGAAGGTGTCTATGCCGGGCTGCGGCCGCTGCTCGCGGGCGAGAACGACTCCACCGCCAAGCTTTCCCGGGAGCACGTGGTGGCACACCCGGTCCCCGGCCTGGTGGTGGTGGCGGGAGGCAAATGGACCACCTACCGGGTCATGGCCAAGGACGCGGTGGACGAGGCCACCCGCACCATGGACGAACGAGTGCCGCCGAGCTGCACGGAGACCATCCCGCTGCTGGGTGCCAGTGGTTTCCGGGCAGCCTGGAACCGCCGGAACCGCACGGCGGAGGAATCCGGAGTGCATGTGGCGCGGATCGAGCACCTGCTCAACCGTTATGGGTCCATGACTCCCGAGGTCCTGGCCATCATTGAGCAGAATCCCGAACTGGCCGAGCCCATCCCGGGTGCGGATGACTATCTGCAGGCAGAAGCCGTCTATGCCGCCACCCACGAGGCCGCCCGCCATGTGCAGGACGTCCTGACGCGGCGGACACGGATCTCCATTGAAGCGTGGGACCGCGGCGTGTCGGCGGCCCCTGTTGTCGCTAAACTGATGGGTGACGTCCTTGGCTGGAGTGAGACACAGCGCGAAAACGAAGTCCGCCACTACCTTGCCCGAGTGGAGGCCGAACGCCTAAGCCAGCAACAGCCGGACGACGAATCCGCAGACGCCGCCCGCCTGGGCGCGGAAGACATCGTGCCCTTGCGTTGAGGGGCCGTTCTGCGTGGAGCGGCTGGCCGCCCCACTGCTGACTGAAGGGATACGCCTTGGCGGAACCACTGGACCCGTATGACGCCCACCTGACAACCGCCGAGATGGTGATCCTGGAAATGGAGGCGAAGGACAAGACCGACGCCACCACCCAACTGGCAGAGCGGCTGTATGCCGCCGGGCGGATATCGGATCTTGACGGGTTCCTGAAGAACGTCAATGCCCGGGAGCACCAGCTGGCTACGGGGCTCCCGGGAGGCATCGGGCTGCCACATGCACGCAGCGAGTTCGTTTCCCAGACCTCCATCGCGGTCGGGATTGCCAAGTACGGGCATGCATTGGACTTCGGTGCCGCTGATGGCCCGGCCTCGGTCATCCTGTTGATTGCCACGCCGGCCAGCTCCTTTTCGGACCACCTGGAGGTGCTGGCCACGCTGGCCCGGTCGCTCTCGAAGGAATCCTTCCGCGAATCACTTCGGCGTGCCTACGACGCCGAAGTGATCGCGGAGCTCATCAATTCCAGCCTGGTGTTCTTCGACCACTAGGCAGGCCGGGGGGTGCCTCTATGGTTTTCGTCAAGCCGCTGCGGGGTGGTTTCGTGGTTCCGGCTCCTGGTAGAGGGTTCCGTCTCGGAGCATGGCGAAGA
>NZ_JAUSRE010000031.1 GCF_030811655.1 Pseudarthrobacter enclensis
CTCTTCGGGAAAGGCTTTGGGCATGAGGAACATCCTTCCACCCGCAAGGATCAAATCCTCACAGGCAAAGTGTCAATCAAACCTTCAGCAGTCCCTGATGCAGAAAAAGATGATCTGCTTGAAGTTGCCCCACAACTTGCGACCTTCATTCGTGGCTTTAGCGGTTCCGACGAGTTCATCAAAAGAAAAACAAGATGGTGCCTTGTGATCCCTGATAGCGCCGTGGAGGAGGTCTCGAAAGTCTTTGCTATCGCACGACGGCTCGATGGCGTCCGGGCGCACCGAGAAAAGAGCACTGAAAAATCCACGAAGGCGATGGCCGCCACGCCAAACCGCTTCTATTTCTGGGCGCACCGGGACGTGGAATCTATCATCGTCCCCAAGGTTTCGTCGGCAAGGCGCGAGTACATTCCGATTGGCTACATGGATCCGGACACAGTTATCTCTGATCTCGCTTTTGCCGCATATGACGCGAAACCGTGGGTGTTCGCACTGCTGACGTCCGCGATGCAAATGGCGTGGACCCGTGCGGTCGCAGGTCAGATGAAAACCGACTACCGCTACTCGAGCACGCTCGTCTACAACAACTTCCCAGTCCCTCCGCTGTCCGATTCGATAAAGGATCAACTCACCGTGGCGGCGCTACGGGTACTCGACGTACGCGAATATCACTGCGAAAAGACACTAGCGGAACTGTACGACCCAGATCTGATGCCTGCGGACCTCCGAGCGGCCCATGAAAAGATTGATTCGTTGGTGGACTCGATCTACTCCAAGCGTAATTACGAGACAGACGAACAAAGATTGTCGGACCTCTTTGCTTTGTATGAGGAAATGACAGCTGCAGAATCTGCCAAGGGGAGCAAGAAGAAGTGAACAAGCCGATAAACATCGTCGATGTGACCTATGCCCGTACGAAGGCGTCGGTCAACACCGACGCCCTGGGCATGCGCGAGATGCAGCAGCGCGTCTTCGCCAAGAGAGATGCCCAGCACCTGCTGGTCAAGGCTCCGCCGGCCTCAGGCAAATCGCGTGCGCTGATGTTCGTGGCGCTGGACAAGCTCTACAACCAGGGCCGGAAGAAAGTCATCGTCGCCGTGCCTGAACGGTCGATCGGTGCATCCTTCTCTTCGACCAAGCTCACGTCACACGGATTCTTCGCCGACTGGGACATCAAAGCCGAGCACAACCTCTGCGACGCCGGTTCCTCGCAGGGCAAGGTCGACGCATTCATCGACTTTCTCAGAGGTCCTGACGCCACGCTGGTCTGCACGCATGCGACGCTGCGGTTCGCCTTTGAGAAGCTCGCACCGGAAGCGCTCAACGGCACCGTGCTGGCGATCGATGAGTTCCACCATGTCTCTGCAGACACTGAAGCCAACCGCCTCGGCGCGCTCCTGCGTGAAGTCATGAACGGCTCGGACGTGCACATCGTGGCAATGACCGGCTCGTACTTCCGCGGAGACTCAGTGCCGGTTCTGTCCGCTGAAGACGAGGCACAGTTCACGCCGGTCACGTTCAACTACTACGACCAGCTCAACGGTTATGAGCACCTGCACTCGCTCGGCATCGGGCATCACTTCTACCAGGGCCGCTATACGGACGCTATCGGTGAAGTCCTGCACCTGGACAAGAAGACCATCGTTCATATTCCGAACGTCAACTCGGGGGAGTCCACCAAGGACAAGATCGAAGAAGTCGGGTTCATCATCGATGCGATCGGCCATGTCGAAGCCACTGACCCCGATACCGGAATCATCAGCATTCGCCACAAAGATACCGGTGAAATTCTTCGCGTCGCCGACCTCGTGGATGACACTGACCAGAAAAAACGTGCTGACACGCTCCACTATCTCTCCCATGTCGCCTCGAAAGAGCGCGACGCTGTGGACATCATCATCGCCCTGGGCATGGCGAAGGAAGGCTTCGACTGGCCTTTTGCCGAGCACGCCCTGACCGTCGGGTACCGTGCCTCGCTGACCGAGGTCATCCAGATCATCGGCCGCGTTACCCGCGACAGCCCCGGCAAGGAGCATGCCCAGTTCACGAACCTGATTGCTGAGCCCGACGCCACTCAGGGTGAAGTGAAGGTCTCGGTGAACAACATGCTGAAGGCCATTACGGCATCGTTGCTTATGGAGCAGGTACTCGCACAGAATTTCACCTTCAAAACTAAGAAGTTCGATGGTGACGACTCGAAGATCCCCGGTCAGCTGAAGATCAAGGGCTTCAAGGAGCCCTCGACGGAGCGTGTCAGGCAGATCGTCGAGACGGACCTGAACGACCTGAAAGCTACGATCTTGCAAGACGATACCTTCGCTCGCGCAGCTGCCGGCTCAATCGACGCTGAGACCGCCAACAAGCTCCTGATCCCGAAGATCATCCGGGAAAAGTACCCGGACCTCAGCGACTCGCAGGTTGAGGAGGTGCGGCAGCAGGTCGTCGTGGACTCAGTGGTCAAGAACGGTGAGGTCCGCGAAGTCGGAGACAAACGCTTCATCAAGATGGCAGAGAAGTTCGTCAACATCGATGAACTCTCCATCAACCTCATCGACTCGGTGAACCCCTTCCAGCGCGCCTTCGAGGTCATGTCCAAGTCGGTGACTCCCTCTGTACTGCGGATCATCCAGGACCAGATCACGGCTACCCGCGTCGAGTTCACTGAGGAAGAGGCTCTGGCTCTTGTTCCCCGGATCAAGAACTGGATCAAGGTCAACAATCGACGGCCAGACTCCCGTGCCGAGGAACCGACTGAGAAACGATACGCAGACGCGCTGCTCTGGCTCCAGCGGGCCAAGCAGAAACTTGAAGCCCAAAAGCGTGCGACTGAAATGGCAACGGACGAATGATCGATAACGACGAAATTTTCGAGGAAGCGCCGGCTTCCCTGCAAGACCTCATCGACAACGACCTCGATGGCCTGCTCAACGTGCCTGAGAAAGCCAAGAAGGTAACCTCGTCTGACCGCCTTGAGCGGGCTTTCCTAGAGATCGTGGAGTTCCGCCGGACACACGAGCGTCTGCCGAGCTCGGCGACGAGGGAGATCGCCGAGCGGAAGCTTGGGGCCCGCCTGGAGGGCATCCTGGCCAACGACGAAAAGATCGCAGCGCTCAAACACCTCGACACGGAGTTCGAACTCCTGGCTGTAGAGGCAGCGCCAGAGTCATTGGACGAGCTTCTTGACAGCGATGACCTGGACGATCTGCTCGGCGACGACAGTGGCATCCTCGACGTATCGGATCTTCCCGTGATCAAACGGCCCGAGTCTCCGGACTCGGTCGCTCAGCGGGTAAAGGCCGAGGACTTCGACCTGTTCGAACCTTTGTTCAAAGCGAAGCACGCCGAGCTGGCCGAAGGCACATATAGTCTGGTGCCTTTCACCGGCATGGATCTTATCCGTGAGGGTGCGTTCTTCGTTCTCAGTGGCGTTATGTGCTTTGTCGCTGAGGTCGGTGAAGACGTGGACCTGATTGTCGGCGGCAAGCCCAGGCAGAAGCAGCGGCTCCGCCTAGTCTTCGAAAACGGCACTGAATCGGCGATGTACAAACAGAGCCTCATGACCCGCATGTACGAAGCACAGGGCCAGGTCCTGGCACGGACGGGGCACGATGCGGGCGAGGTCCTCGATGCGGACGTAGAGAGCGGTCACATCTACGTGCTGCAGTCGCTCAGCGACGACGCCCAAATCGCGGGAATGAAGGACCTTCACAAGATCGGCTTCTCCACCACCAAGGTCGAAACCCGCATCAAAAACGCGACGAATTCGCCAACTTACCTGATGGCACCCGTGAAGGTGCTGGCGGACTACCGGCTCTACAATGTGCGTGCGTCGTGGCTGGAGCACCTCTTGCACCGGGTGTTCGCCGAGGTGCGTCTGGACCTGACTCAGGTCGACCGGAAGGGACGCGACTACGACCCATCGGAGTGGTTCGTGGTGCCGCTGGAAACCATCAACAAAGCCGTCGCAATGATCATGTCCGGCGAGATCACCGACTATGTCTACGACGCTCAGCTCAAGAAACTCGTCGAACGACAACAGGCAGGATGGGAATGATGAACGGCTGTTGAGATGGGCTTGTGGCGGGCAGAGGGCGGCCAACTCAGCCGGATAGTGCCGACATCAATCGGATTGGAATCCCAGTTGGAGGGCTACATCGAGTCTGACCCGTCAGTGCTTGGCGAGCCGCTTCTCGTCATTGGCCGGCAGGTTCCGACCGCGCACGGGGGATTCGTAGATCTGCTCGCCCTGGACGAAACGGCGTCGCTGCACGTAATCGAACTCAAACGCGACAAAACTCCACGCGATGTTGCCGCTCAAACCCTCGATTACGGCTCCTGGGCAGCAACCCTTGGCCGAAGCGATATCGACCATATCTTCGCCACCTACCGTCCAGGCCTTGCTCTAGAAGAAGCGTTTGCCGATCGTTTCGGCGACACTCTTCCTGAAGAGGTCAACACTGCACAAGAATTTACAATCGTTGCCGCCAGCGTTGACAACGCTACCGAGCGCATCGTGCGGTTCCTCAATGAAGACTTCGAAGTTCCCATCAACGTCGTCTTCTTCAGGCATTTTCAGGACAACGGATCTTCGTACCTTGCCCGCAGCTGGCTGGTCGATCAGAGCGAACAAGCCAAGTCGTCCATTTCCGCGGTCTCGCGGAAGAACAAGACACGTGAGCCGTGGAACGGGTCTGACTGGTACGTCTCATTTGGTGAAGAGCCAACAGGCCGGCAATGGGTCGACGGCATGAAGTACGGTTTCGTCTCGGGCCGCGGCGGCAAGGTATATTCCCGGACGCTCAGGACTGTGCCGATTGGTGCCAGAGTCTTCGCCTACATTCCAAAGGTTGGATATGTAGGAATTGGCACCGTCGCCGGCGAAGCCCAGCGGTACCACAAAAGCACGCTTCTCGTCGACGGGGCCGAGCGACAGCTGCGTGAACTCGACCTCTCCGGGAATTATCGCCACGAGGGCGATGAGAGCGACGACAATGCTGAATGGGTTGTTCCGGTCGACTGGATACGGGCCGTTCCGCAAGCGCAGGCCGTGTGGAAAGCCGGTCTTTTCTCCAACCCGAATACGGCTACAAAGTTGCGAAGCCAGTTCACAATCGAGCACGTCACTGCTGCTTTCGGACTTGACGACTGAGCATCGACGGATGGCCCATCGAGAGTTACGCGGACAAGAGCGGTCGCGGATAGCAGGCCTGACCCTCGCCTGAGGCGACGCTCGTGTCGAACCAAGCCGCGGTAGGAGAATCGTGAGGATGACGACGGCGCTTCCCGACCTCTGGACCGACTGGTGCTCGGTTACGGGCGTGCCCACCCATAAGATCGACGAGGTATCGCTATCGTGTTTCTCGCAGCAGGCGCAGCCGTCCCAGGCTGTGCTCGCGGCGCTGCGCCGGCGGCTGGCTCCCCCCACAGATCCCGTCGCCCCGGCCTGGCCGCGCGGGCACCGGGACGACCCGGATTCCCTGCAGCGGTTGATCCGGCGCGCAACAGCGATCATCCAGCACCCGGACACCCACTGGGTCTTCCGGCTGCGGCTGCGGCGGATGCTGTTCGCGGCGGTGCTGCTGGCACCGCGCTCCCATGGAGGCCTCGGACTGGACAGGGCGGGGGCGCTTGGGCTGCGGCCGGACAGGATGCGCGAGCTGCACCAGTGGATTGGCATCGCCGAGGACCCGAGAGCCTGTCCGGCATGCGCCACCTGGTCATGGCTCGATGTGATCGGCACCAACAGCGGGTGGTCGCACGGCTCCGTCCGGGCCCTGGGGAACCGCCGCGACGAAGACGGCCCCGCGCACCGGCACCTGCGGCCGGACCCCAATCCGGACTGGCACTTCTCCATCGGTATGCTGCCAGCCGTGGACCGCTGGGCATGGATCGATGCCTACCGCTCCATGCACCCATCCTCGCTGTCGGCGGTCATCAGTGCCGCGGCACTGCTGCTCGACGGTCCGGACCCCGCGCCCGGGCCGGGGCCTGCTGCGGCTGCGATGCAGGCCAGCCCCCGGCGGCAGATGTCACATGAGGAGGAAGAGCAGATCCTCAAGCGCGCCGACGAACTCACCGCGCGCGTCGAGGCGATCCTTCTCGAGTTCGATAACGGCCAATAATATCGTGTGTATGGGATTCAACTGGGAGCAGGTCCTCGGGGCCAAGGGCGCAGGCCTCTCCGACGCCTACGACCAGAGCGCCTCCGACGCGCTGTACCAGGACCACCCCAGCGCGGCTCCGCCGGCAGGTCCGGAAGACCCGGGCGATGAGGTCGTCCGCCTGCCGTTCGACGAGACCTGAGCGCAGACCGACGTGAGGCATGACTGGCTCCCGGACCGCCACCTCGGCGTTGCCGCCACACTGGCACATGCAGGGGAGCTGATCGGACAGATTTCCGCACTGCTGTTCGCCTACCAGACGCAGCCCGAGGGCATCTTCGGGCTGGTGGAAGTGCCCACGACCGCCGCGTTCAGCTGCACAGTCGTTGGGCGCGTGGCTCCGATCCCACGGAAAGTGCCGCTCCTCGTAGCCGACGTGCTCGTGACGCTTCGGGCTGCGCTCGAACACACCCTTTTCGCAGAGGCCGAGTTCCTGGACGGTGCGCCCCTCGACGCGAAGGCGGCCAAACTGGTCGAAGTGCCTGCCTCGGACACCTGGGAGAAATTTGAGGACTGGAAGAAAAAGCGGGCCCGCAAGGGGCCTCCGTCGCTGCGAGGGCGGGGAGAGCTCGCCCGACGGCTGGAGGCCCTGCAGCCGTTCCACCGTCGGATGGAGCCGCAGTCCCATCCTCTTGCCCGGCTTGTGCTGCACACCAACCATGCGAAGCACAGGATGCCGGCGATCACCGCCGTCCGCCTGGCTGCCATGTACGAGGACGACCGGATGCCCCGTTCAATCCGTGATCTTGCGCCTCGGCCCGAGGAACCGCTGCGTGTCGGCGAGGTCATCGCCCAGACACCCATCGGCACGAAGGTCCCCGTCACCCTGTTCCCGACAGTCGGGATCAATCGGCCGGGTACTGACCGGTGGCCGGTGCTAATCAAGGAGCTGGAGGAGATCGCCCACTGGGTACGCACGCAAGCCGTTCCGCGCCTGATCACAGGGACCGAGCCACCCGAGCCTGGGCTTCCGACGCGCTACGAGATCTCCGTCGGACATGAGGACGAGCGCCAGGCGATGTCGACGGGGTCGACGACATCGGCCGGGGAACGCCACAAAAAGGACTTGGTTGCACCATCGGCGCGTGGTGATCTAGCCGAGATGATCAGCATGATAGATGGCTCCCCGAGCGAACCGCAGATCGCCAGGTGGCTGGCTCAGCTGAACGATGAGGGGGTGCTCGAACAGATGTCGCGGCTGCGGGTGGCATTCGACTACGACCCCGAGGTCGAGCGGCACAATCTCGAAGTCCTGAAGGGCTGTCGAGATGCGGCGTTCAGGTTCGGGGACAGCGACGGGACGAGAAGTAAGCCTGGGTCCCCTCGACGGGATGCCCGTTTTGGGACATAACCGCTGGTCAGGGAGCATGCACGCTTAGGTTTGCACTCCCCCGGGGGTATGTCCTTAACCGTGTATGCGTGGAGCCATGCAGGAGGGCGTCCTGGTCTCCTCGCCGTCGGCTTCCAGGGCTCCTCGCAGGCGTCCCAGTGCCGGCCCGCGCTCCTCCAGATACTCCTGGAAGGCTGCCTCAGCCTTCGCCTTGGTCAGATCGAGATAGGGAGTCATGACATCCCCCTTATTTGGTCGGTCATGGCGAGGTCGACGTCGTTGCCGTCGACGCAGAGCTAAGGATGGACCCGCTCAGGCTCACGTCACCACCACTCACTCATCCGTGTATTCGGAGAAGGGAGGATTGTCGGGGCAGTCAACAGATGTCGCAATACCTCAGCCGCGGAAAGCGACCAGCCACGCCAGCGCGAAGGGACGACCGACCGGGTAGGGCTGGAGTTCCCGCATGTCTATGCTGAATTTCGCCAACGCCGCAGCCACTGTTGGATCCCCGACCCGGTGAACGGTCAATCCGACCTGTTCGAGGTCGAAGGCATATCGAGCGTCAAGTACTCGTTTCCTGAGGACGGCCAGCGCGTTCTTCTTTGCTTCCTTGACCTGCTGCCGGTCCGGCTTTTCTGATGAACCGAAGCAAATCACATTAAAGACTTTGCTACCGGATGCCAGGCGTAGCCTGAGCAGCTCCATGCTGTCATAGACTTCGGCCCGATCAATCGGCTCGTGCCAGGACCCGAAACCGAAGATCTTTTCCAGAGTCGGGTCCGCTCCCGGTGTGCTGCGGTACCCATCGGGTATGCGCCCATACGGCTGAGGGATTGATTGATCTCCCAGCTGGTGTCCTTCCGGGTCAATTGAGTTGGCGGAACAGCCCGATGTCGCTTGTCTTCTTTGATATACGCGGCCTGTGCGAGGTAGAACGCTTCCGCTTCGGTGTACCCAGCCGCCGCCAAGCGGCCCATCATGCCGGTCACCGCGCCATCTAAGAGACCCATAAAGCGTATGCTAACCGTCCTGAGCAGGGGGATGGAAGAGTAAGTGATGCCCCATCCTCCTGCTGGACTGGATCCAAGATGCTGCACCTGCAGGCAGTTTCAAACAACCTCAGCTAGGGGTTTGTCGGAGCGGGCTTCGAAGCGCGTAGCTTGACGCCAGCGACCCAGAACAGGACGAATCCCGCAGTATCGAACGGAATCCAGGATCCCCGTGCGGCGTAGACCGGAATGAAGGGGTCGAACAAGAGGGCGATGAGGATGAAGACACCACTCCGGACACAATTGCACGCGAGGACGTTGGCGCTAGCCGATTCGGTAGGGGTATAGCTGAAGGTCATGCGTGTTGTACTCATACCCACTCTCATGGAGCAGGCGAAGTCCGGGAGTTGGATGTCCCGTTCGAAGGCCTCACTCAGGACGAGTAACTCGGCCCTCCTCCCGCTGCGGCGGATCTCAGATCACGTCAATATGGGTGAATGGTCCCAGGTAGTCGTCGTGGAAGGGTAGCTCTTCCCAAGTTGGCAGACGGTCGGGCAATGGGTAAATCCGGGCGGTCCGGTCGGGGATCACGTCCGTTGGCTGCAGCGGCTCCGGGGCGTGGATGACGACCGCGACGAGATCCGCGATGCGGATGTGCGTCACCAAAGTGAGTTCCATGAGCCGTCGCATTCCATCAAGCTGGGCCTGCGGACAAGACGCCGCATCCGGTGACTTCTGAACCCAGTCGAAGACGCCGTTCTGCTTGCGGACGCGGAACATGTGCACCGCGAATCGGTCCGGGATGCTGGTTGCCAGCGCGTGCCGGGAAGGCCCGTCGACGAGAAGTCTGAAGGGTTGGGACACGTTCAGGTTGACTGCCGTCTTCGCGAACCACCGCGCAAGGACCGTGGCTTCGGCGTCGGTGATGCGCCCGCGGCGCGGTCTCTGAGTCAGGATCGGCATGGCGCTCACCTCCAGCGACGACATCCAGCCGTTGTTGCACCCGGCGCAGACCTCGCCGTTGAAATGGGCGCGCAGCGGACGCTCTCCGCGCTCAGACGCGACGACGCCGCCCAGAGGCATGCTGATGCGGATGGGGTGGACTCGCTCATCCATGGCCCCGTGATGCTTGAGAAGCCACTGGGGGAAGATGTGCTCCTTCGACCGAGTCCCAGCGACGTTGTCGCAGAACCAGCAGAAGGGGACTGGCTCGACTACTCGGTGGGCGAGTGGGCGGCCTGTCTCGATCAGGTTCCGATCGAACTTCCGCAGACTGTCAGAATCTACGGGCTGCTCGCTATCTGACGGCATCACTTCTCCTCGGCGGCGTGGACGAATGGTGGCCTGACGCGAGATACGGCGGAGAGCTTCTCGTTTAGCGCCGAGATCGCGGAGTCGAACCACTCATCGTCGATCCAGAAGCGCGTGCCAGTGGTTCGACTGTTCCGCGTCTCCGAGCGGTTGAGCCGCTGCCCCTCATCTGGGTGCGTGGCGGGGCGGGCGTGCAGCACGTCGCTCCTGATCTCTGCGGCGACGTAGAGCGCCCTATACACCTCGGTCAGATACTCCTTGATCGGCCCATCATTGGCCGCCTTCGCGGTGGCCCTGACTGCGCCGGCGATCCCCGAGGTCATCATGGACTCCAGCCTGGTCGTCCGGCAGCCGATCAGCGAGGCGGTGCAGATCGCCGAGGATCGTCCACTCGATCGACGAGACGGTGTATGCCACCTCGCCGATCCTCGCGAGGTAGGTCTGTTCGGGGAGCGCGACGAGCGATCGTTCCATCGGTCAGTTCTCCGAGTTCCGGCGATTGGACGGGTGGATGCGGGCCGCCGCGATCCGCTCCAGCTCTTCCTGGGCTAGGAGGTAGGAATGGCGGCCGTGGCCACGATCCCGGCTGTCCATGATGCGGCGGTACTCGGCCAGCATTCGGAGATACGTGTCGAGCACTCGCGCGTGCGAGTTGCCGTTGTCGTTGCGCTCCAGATGGGGCTTCAGCTCGGTCCAGCGGTCATCTCGCATTAGGAAGTCCACGTAGCTAGCCATGTGCCCCTCCAGTGCATCGTTGTGGTCGAAGCCGTGGAACTCGAGCTTGTAGGCCAGTTCCTCGTCGACGGGCGTCCCGTCCTTCGAGAGCTGGTCGATGCTGAAGGTGATTACCCGGAACATCTGTAGGATGTCGGATACGCGCCCGCAGTCGCGCTTCGACAGCTCGGTGTTGAAGCCGGCCACCTCGTACCAGTACTCGCCGGTGAAGCCGGCCTCGAGGATGCTCGCCCGCATCAACTGGTACTCGAGATCGCCGTCGGTGTGATTGGCGTCCTCCGGTAGCACCCGAGCGAGGATGCGGTGCAGGAGGGAGAGCACCTGCCTGTCGACGATCCGCATGCTTTCTGGGGCGGGCTCGTCGCCGTGCTTGACCTCCCGCTCGTAGACGGGAACGACCGCCTCCATAAGCAGGTCTCGGACGAACTCGCTGAGCGTCACGCCCTCGTCGTCCGCCATCTCCTTGAGCTGATCGCGGACGCGATCCTCCACTCGGATATTCAGAACTGCCATAACGCCCTCCAAATATTTGTGTATGACGACCCGTGTAGCACTGTCATACAGAGCTTATCGGAAGGCTACGTCGCGGCCGGCCGCATGTCCGTGATGAATGGAGAAATCCGTCAGTGCCTGAATCATCCGCGGCCATTACCGCAGCCCCGTTACCCGGTTCGGTCGCTTCAAGCACGTCATGAGCGGCAGCCGGTGAAACCGGAAGTAAAGCCAGAGCCAACGCCAACGCTTCGTCCCCCACAGAGCTTCCAGTATCTAACCGCAGCACAGTCAGACATATTCTTCAAGATGGTGCAAACCCAGCCGAATGTTGAGTCGGACTCCGAGCTGCATCCGCTGGCTCGTGTGGGCTGATGCTCCCGGCGAAGCGTCAACATCCAACACCGTTGACGCAGCATAGGCGCGGGGCGTGGCGAAAAATGAGATTGCGCGTTCTTTTGTGCTTTCCGCCTCCTCTGATTGCGACGGCCTGACCGTCGGTGCTTCGGCAGGGATCAAGTCAGCTTTACAGTCGGACTTGACCGAAACGAGCCCCTGGTCCCGTCGGCAGGCGCAGCCCGTATCTTTCCGTCCTCGCGCCTTTTCGACACGGACCTGTGCTGCCGGGAAGTGTCGGAACGGGTCAGTACTGTTGATGGGTGACCAACGTGATCGACTGGCCAATCATCAAGGACGACGTCTCGCGCGGTGGTCCGTTGGCAATGTTGTTACTCGGCTCCGCCAAGTGGGTGCACCGCCGCGTCGACTCGCTGACCCTCGGTCAGAGCGGTACTACCCGCCGCTCCGTCTCATTCGATGTGAGTGTCCCGACAGACCTGCGGGTTCCCCTGACAGATGCGCAGGTCCAAGTCCTCGTTCCCCTCGCGCTTGTTGAGAAGGGCGCTTTACGCAGGGTCACGGCCAAGGATCCATCCGGTCACCCATTGCCCATTCTCGGCGCTCATGACAATTCCAGGCTCTCGGCCGAGATGCTCCTCTTCATGCTCGACACGACCCCGGGCGGGCTGGCCGAGGGGCACGACGCGAAGCTATTCGCCCTCCTTCAGCAGGTCGTGGCGTTCCAACCCGGAACCGGCAGCGTTGAAGAAAGAACACGCCTGGAGGCTGGGATTGCGGCGGCGGCCCAGGCCAAGGGCTACCCCGCGGACGTTTCGGAACTCATCGGGGAGATCGCCAAAGGCTTCCTGGACCACTTCCTGCTGGTCGCTGTCCTGGACTCTGATCTCGTCGGCCAGCGAGTGGTCCTCAAGTTCTCCTATGACCGCGACTTGCCTACACCGTCGCCTTGGAACCGGATCGGAGTGATCGACTTCACGATGCCGGACGTGGGATTCGCCCGGAGCCAGCGTGGAATTCGAAGCTCCCGCTGGCCTTATTGTCAAACAGCTCAAGGTCACCGAGACGTTCGCCGGTGAGCCTGTGAGGGACCCACTTGTGGACACGCCTGACGAGCCGCGTGCAAGCGCCCACGTCGCGTTCACGCCTCTCCGCTCGACATCGGGTGCTTTTGTCCGAGTCAGGGTCGCCCCCGCTGGGGCCGGTATCCTCTCGTTCACAGTCGTCGCCGCCGTGGCTCTGGCCGTGTTCGCGCTGTTCGTGGCAGGGGAGAAGTTCTGGGGCTGGAAAGTCTTGGCGACGAAGTCCCTTCCGTCCCAAGCCGTGTCCCTTATTCTCATTGGCCCCGCCCTGTTCCTGTCTTGGATGGCAAGGGCGCCGGAGCACAGGACGCTTGCAACGCTGCTCCAGCCCCTCAGATGGATTCTGATCTTCTGCACGGCCGTTCTCATTGCAGCCGGCGTAGCCGTGGCCTTTCCGCTGGAGAAGTGGGCGAGGGATGTGGTTTGGACTGGTGTTCCCATCTCTGCCGGTGCGATACTAATGCTCCTCGTCGTCTATCTGGCGAACGCGCCACGCGGAGCCGCGAAAGCCGTGATCAGGGCCGGGCGTTTCTTTCGAATGTTGGGTGTCGCGGTCAAAGATCGATTTCAGAGCGTGTGGCGGCGTCTGTTGAAGCAAAGGCAGGCCCCGTAGAATCTTTTCAACGAAGGAGGGTGAAATGGCAACAATCAAGTCCCCGAAGCGTCGCGGCAAGATCCCTCGGGTGAGTCGTGCGGATACCGACATCCGCATCGACCTCGGGGGAGGCTCCATGGTCAGTGACGACATCTCGCTCTCTCCTGAGCAGGTTGATCGGGCTATGGAGAAGCTATTTGACCGGGTCAAGGACTCGTTCTCCAAGGAACTTGCCTACAAGAACAACCTGCATCAGTTCGGCGCTTGAGATCTCCAAGTAGGGACCATCTCACGGGCGGTCCCTACTTGCGTGTTGGTGCGGACTCGGACGATCTTCAGGTTGTCGTAAGCATCACGCGGCCTGTGGGTCACGACGTGACCCGATCGCGGCTCCGGAGTCTGTCGGCCAGCCCGGGAAGTCCCACGGGACGGTCCTGGTCCCACCAAAACGAAGTAGTGCGTCGGTAAAGAAAGAGTGCCGCTACGGGATCGGGGACTGCACCACGGAACGCTCGTATTGGAGCAGTGTCCGGTGTATGCCGGGTGGATCCCAAGAGAGCAAGGGCCGACCCGCTGGTTTCGATGCCAGCGTGACACACCGGGGCAACACTGTGTTCGGCTTAATACGCCAGGCTTGCCCCGGAGACGCCGTCAGACGCCAGGGAAAGTGATTACCGCGGTGGTTCCCCCGCCCGGCGTCTCAGTGAGCTTCAGCTCGCCGCCGTGCGCTTGTGCGATCCGCCGGCAAATGGCGAGGCCGAGGCCGGACCCTTTGCCGTCGCCTTCACGGTGCAGCCGGACCAGTGGGTCCAGGGCCCGTAGCCGGTCCTCCGGAGCAATGCCTTTGCCGTTGTCGGCCACGAATACGGTTGCCCCTTGGTCAGTGCAGATGCCGCTGATCCGTATGGCAGGCTCCCGCTCCGGGCTCCGGTAGTTCAGGGCATTGACCAGCAGGTTCTGCAGCAGCGTGCGCAGCTGCCCCGGGTCCGCGTAAAGCTGCAGGTGCTCGCAGTCCAGAACTGCACCAGGCCCGAAATTGATGCGCAGATCGGCGGCCACTTCCGCAGCGGTCTCCCGTAGGGAGGTCTGTTGGGGACGTAGACCCCCGCCAACACGTGAATAGCTGAGAACATCCTCGAGCATGGCTAGCATGCGGCGGGCCACGCTGTCTACAAGCTGCAAATACCTCGTGGCAGGGTGGTCGGGGCCGACCTCAGGATCATCCTCGCTCATCTCCGCGTAGCCCAGGATAGCGGTCAGGGGGGACCGCAGGTCGTGGCTGACTCGGCCGGCGAAGTCCGCCAGCTTGGCATTGCTGCCGCGCACCTCGTCCAGGGCCTTGTTCAGCTGCAGCGTGCGGCGCTGAAGTTCGAGCAGTTCCACCACCTGGCGGGCCAGAATTTCCAGCATGCCGATCTGTTCCGCAGAGGGTGAAGCGGGAGCATCTGAGAAGACGCACAGGGATCCGAGCACGAATCCGGAGGAAGTCTCCAGGGGCACGGAGGCGTAAAACCGCACACTGGCAAGGTCGCCGGTGACGAACGGGTTGGACGCGAAGCGAGGGTCCTTTGAAGCATCCTCTACCACCGTAGAGCTCCCGGAGAGGAACACTTTGGCGCACATTGAATCTTCACGGGCACAGATGCCGGGGTCCAGGCCCGCGGCCGCGATCTGGCGCTGCTGGTCTGAGGTCACCACATTCACAACTCCGTAAGGGACGCTGCAGAGCTTCGCGGCCAGCTCGACCAGGCACTGCAGGGGCTCCTGAGATGTCCCGACCGGGTACGCAAGCCGATCCTCGGGTAGGAGGCCGTATTCCCTTAGGAATCCGTCGCGCCGGCCCGCCTCGGGGCGCACGGTCATGCCCGTAGAAATGCGTGCCATTGGTCCCTCCCAGTACGACCTTGAACTAGGGTATCCGGCAAACGCGCTGCTTGGACACTGCCGTCAGCAGGAGATCTATTCCCTTGTCTTCGTAGTTGGTGCCGATGGTCGGATATGAAGGCCCTATAACCAGTACGAATCGTTGGATGCCGGCCAGGCCCAGGCTCAGTAGTCGCAGTTCCCGGTCGCCGGCAACTGGATCACGCGCATCGTGCAGACAGGGCGGACTTTCGGTGTGGCTGGTTCCTTCCGCCGAACCCTCGCCGCATACCCCTTTGTAAGCTTGGACCTGGCGTTATCCGGGAGGCCAGGGCAGTAAGTCACGGTAGACGTACATCCCGGATGATCCGACGGATAAGCCGTTTTAGGGTGGCCGCCGCGCTGATAGCCCTTAATACATCCTTCTGGCTTGACTGTGTAGAACCGGTCAGTTGAGCTAGGCTCGGCGGGTTTGGTACTGAAAAGGGAAGTCGCATTGGATCTCACCCGGTACACCCTCGGCCTTGCTGTCCTGCTGGGCGTAATGGTCTTATCTCTGCTATGCGCACACCTCCTGTTCAGGTGGGCCCTTCACCGGGAGCACCGGGGCAGGAAGCTCTCCGCGCCCGAGGCTGCTGACTAGGCATGCCATACATTGATATAAACCCGCCCAAGCAGCGACCGAAGTGGCTCGCCAACACTCTCCTTGGAGTTCTGGCGGTCGCATGTGCGGTGATCGTAACCCTGGCGCTCACGGCACGTTAGGCCGCAAGCCGGCGGGCAGGAGGCCGAGGAGCTTTACTCTCACGCATCGTACGGAAAAATAGGGTGGATAAGATGAGCAAGGACGGGGAGATCTGGCATACCGATCCAGTCACGCTGCGTGATGTCCTCCTTGACTGGGCCCGGGTGGAGAGCAGTCTTGATGGCTGCCCCGAGCTTGAAAAAGTGTGGGTCCTTTTGCTGCTCGGACGTGAACAGGAAGCCGTCGCTGCAGGAAGGCTCCTGTTGGCTGGCGCGGGTGACAGGTTCCGGCCCCTGCTCGTCCTCGCCCAGGCCTACCAGCGCCAGTACCGGTGGCATAAGGTTGCCAAACTTCACGAGGAAGCGCTGCGGCTGGCCGGCACGCCAACTCGTGAAGCCCACGTGCGGCACCAAATTGGCAGGCGGCTCTTTGAGGAGGGCAGATATCGTGATGCTGCAGCAGAGTTTGAATGGGCATCTGACCTCTACCAGTCAGGCGGCCGGGATCGGCTCGCTGAAGCATCACGCCAAGCGATGACCCGTGCCCGCGAAATTACTGACCAGAGTTGAAAGACCGGATCCCGGCCCCTGCTCGGGCGGATAGGCAGAGACCGTTGTTGGTCTGGCTTGAGCCCGAGGGCCAGCTTAGGCCCGTTATCCCGAGTACAAGGTGGATGAGAACCCCGATCGGCCGGGAGAAATCAGGATCCGGCACCGACATAAACAGCGCGGGAAAAGCCAAGGCTAATCCAGAGGAAGGGTTACGGCGAACTTCGTATTGCCCGGGCTGGAATCAATCGTGATGACCCCGTCGTGCTTCTGCAAGGCCAGAAGCAGCGGGCCCATGCTGGGCCCGTGTTGACTGCTGTCAGCGGTATTACATTCGAAGCCCACCCCGTTATCCGCAATGACCAGCCGGATACCGTGGTAGACGGCCGCCACGCGGATCGTCACCTGGCTGGCCTTGGCATGTTCGTATACGTTCTCGAGCGTTACCTGTGCTGCACGGTAGAGGAGCGCTGCGGACGTTGCCGGAATCTCCACGCCGTGATGCGGAGTCTCCCATCGGATGTAGGTTCCTCCTCGACGAAGGGGAGCGGTCAGCACGTCGATACAGCCGGCAAGTCCCAAACGATGGAAATCGACGGAGGGCCCGGCTGCGACCGTCCTTCCTGCCCAGTACTCGATCAGAGCTGGTGCTTGACCCATGGCTTTCCCTGCTTCTTCCAGCGGGCTCGCTGAGTTGACTTCCCAACCCGGCTTTGGCCCTGCGACTGTGATGCTGGCTTCAGACTGCCGGATCAGCATCAAGGACTCCTTGGGTTATCCACAGTTTCCAGGCAGAATTGCGCTAGGAACTGCCCTGGCCGGCGCGCGAGGAGCTGAGGCACCAATGCCGCTGCCAAGCACCCATGGTGCGAGCAGGACAGGATTGTGCATTCAGGTCGCAAGCCATCGCAGCGAGCCGATGTTGGATGGGTCCCCACCCGGAAGTGCCCTATCTCAAGGTTTGCTTATCCCGAACGAGAACTTGCTGATTCCCCCGCTTAAGTTCGAACAGCCCTACCCCTCAATGAGGTCACTCAGCTTCTGATAGCCATAGTTGCGCGGGTCCAGCGATGCTTGGTTACCTATTTGATTTCCAACTGCGGTGAGGTGCGCCCAGCCGTCATCTCCACTAGCAGCTTCGACAGCGTTGCGTACCAGAAGCACAAGTCTGGCGTCGCCGCGCATCTCCTTCGTTCCACCAAGCCCGTCTAAAGACTTATCAGGGATCGTGTGGGGTTGCCCCAGTCCCTCGACATAAGTGAACAGCGAGCAAGCGTTAACGAACGGCTCCGGCGTTTTTCTCTCTCCAAATCCATACACCTTTAGTCGTAAGCAGGTCCATAGCATCAATCACCATCGCCATGTCAGCCGCATTCTTGCCAGTGCTGTACGCGAATTGCTGCATGGGCCGTATCGCGTACGGATGGAGAGCAGCTTGCCATTGCTGCAGGTAGGGGCTCTTCCAGTCCCCATAAGCTCGCCGCACGTTGGCCACGCCGTGACGTGCAACTTCAGCAAGGACGAGATCGATCTTCGACGCTGGTGCGTTGTCGGCATCAATGAGCAAGGCAATGCGCTTCTCGTCAGGATTCACTTGTTGGTCACGCAGGGAGGCATTAGCCCGGTCAACTTGCTCGGATGCATCGTGAGTTGCACCTTGACAACGGAAACCTCTTGACCGTCATGAACCTGAGGGTCAGATTAAAAGAGTGTCCTTAGCCGAACGGGTTTTCACGTGCGCACGCGCACGAAAGCCTTCCTCAGCTCCCGGGTACTTCCATGCGGGCGTCCGCCCTTCCCTGCCAGACAAACAGCTCGGGGGAGAAAAAGCCCGCCGATGGGGGATCGGCGGGCTTTCCGAAAACAGACGATACATGCAACGATTTTCAACAACGAGTGGATTATTCGTCTAGGAAATCCAGGGAGAGAGCAATCGACCGCAAAATTATGAGGGGTGGCCTGCTAGCTGTTCGGGACTGTAAGAAAAACGGTGTGTGAGGGTCCGGCCTGATCCGAAAGGAGACGGCCGTGTCAGAGTCTACGACCGAGATGACAGGGGTGATGATCGATCCTGTGACGGGAGAGATCATCGATCAGAAGGAGCTTGCGGAGCGGTTGCTCGCGCAGGCCAAGGAGCAGGGCGTGAGCCTGGTGGGCCCTGGCGGGCTGCTGAACCAGCTCACGAGGAATGTGCTGGAGACGGCGCTGGAAGCGGAACTAACCGAGCACCTGGGCCACGAGCATGGCCCCCGTCTTTGCGCTCTTGCGCGGGTTGCCCCCAATGCCTTGACGCCGAGGTCCAGCCGGGCCATTGCCTGGCGGTCACGGATGGCGCCATGAATCACGACACCGGCCCAGCCGTTTGCCACGGCACTTTCGGCGATCATGTCTCCCATCAATGCAGTTCCCAGGGATCCGCCGCCGTCCACTACCAGGACGCGTCCGTTTCCGGGGGAGGCCAGCGTCGCCTTCACCAGTGCGTTGTCCTGGAAGCAGCGGATGGTCCTGACCTGGCCGCTGAAGTGCGACCGTCCGCCGAAGGACTGAAACTGCACGGATACGGAGGCCACTTCATCGCCGCGATCGTCGTAAAGGTCTGCTGTATTGGAACCGGCCCCCGCAGCGGTGTTTTCAGGATTTTGGTATGGTACGGCCATGGGGTTCTCCTCTGGATTTCGTGAAGCGGTGAGACGGTCCAGTGCATGACAAACACGCTGGTGCTGCCCCACGATAGTTTTCATTTTCTGAGCAACAGACCCTTCTGGGGTCGGCGTGAGCTTCTCGAGACAGCCTTTGCCGAACCAGCTCAAAGAAAACATCTGTTGCTCGTGACCGGTTGCGGTGACCCAGTCTCCCTGGTCGCCGCCTGTCTCTTGGGCGCGTTTTCGCCACCACGCACGGCGGCCTTTCCCGCAAAAGTTACCGTGAGCAGCCCGGGGTAACGGTCAGCGTGGGTTGACGGGCAGGACGGTGCGTTGGTGGGTGGAGTTGGTGACGACGGCGAAGGACGCGTACCAGGCGAGGAGGGCTGTGAGGAGTCCTAGCCAGCCGCCTATCCTGGTGATGGTCACGGTGGCGGTGTAGGCGCCGATGGCGAGGGCGAAGAACGTCGGTGTCAGGGCGATAAAGACCAGGAACACGGCACGGTTTGTCCGGCGTGCGGCGACTGTCATGTAGAGGGTGAAGATTCCCCAGGCCAGGAGGAACACGCCGACGCCTTTGCCGGCGTCTTTCCCTGCCGCGGAGAGGTCGGTGAAGCGGGCGAGGAACCAGAACGCCATCCAGAAAGCGCCGTAAGAGCAGAAGGCTGTCGCGCCGAAGGTGTTGTTCTTGGCGAATTCCCAGATGCCTGCGGCGAATTGGGCGATGCCGCCGTAAAACAGGGCCAGGCCGAGCACCACGGGTTCCACGGTGGGCGGTAACAGGCCGGCGTTGACGGTGCTGAGGACGAACGTTGTCAGCGCGAACGCGGCCAGGCCCAGGGCGGCCGGGTCAGCGAAAACCGTGGCCCCTGCGATGGCGGCCGGTGCCGCTGTGGTGGGGGTGGCCGGCACCCGGTGGTGGTCTCCGGGGCCGGTAGAGCCCGGTCCTGCAATGGGTGCGTTGTTCATCGTTGAACTCCTTTTTTGAGTGACTCGGTGATGGTGCCCATGATGCCGGCGTCGGCCAAGGTGGAAGAATCTCCGGCTTCGCGGCCTTCGGCAAGGTCCTGCAGCAGGCGGCGCATGATCTTGCCCGAGCGGGTCTTGGGCAGCTCGGGGACCACGAGGATGGTTTTGGGTTTGGCGATGGGACCGATTTCTTTGCCGACATGCTCGCGCAGGGTCCGCACGATATCGTGATCCTCGGCCGCGGTCCCGCGGAGGATGACGAACGCGACGACGGCTTGTCCGGTGGTTTCGTCCGCGGCGCCGACCACGGCTGCTTCAGCTACGGAGGGGTGGCTGACCAGGGCGGATTCGATCTCGGTGGTGGAGAGCCGGTGTCCGGAGACGTTCATGACGTCGTCGACGCGGCCGAGCAGCCAGATGTCCCCGTCTTCGTCTTTTTTGGCACCGTCCCCGGCGAAATACATGTCCTGAAAACGGGACCAGTAGGTCTCCTTGAACCGTTCGGGGTCACCCCAGATACCGCGGAGCATCGAGGGCCACGGTTCACGGATGACGAGGTAACCGCCGTGGCCGTTCGAGACGGATTGGCCGTTCTCATCGACGACGTCCGCGACGATGCCCGGCAGGGGGGTCTGGGCGGAGCCGGGTTTGGTGGCGGTCACTCCGGGGAGGGGGGCGATCATGATGGCTCCGGTTTCGGTTTGCCACCAGGTATCGACGATCGGTGCCGGGTTGTCTTTCTGCTCGCCGTGCTTCCCGGCGTTGGAGCCGATGACTTCGCGGTACCACATCCAGGCTTCGGGGTTGATCGGTTCGCCGACCGAACCCAGGACCCGGATCGAGGACAGGTCGTACTTGGCCGGGATCTCCCGGCCCCATTTCATGAAGGTCCGGATCGCGGTGGGGGCGGTGTAGAGGATGGAGACCTTGTATTTTTCCACTAGTTCCCACCAGCGGCCCTGGTGCGGGGAGTCCGGGGTGCCTTCGTAGATGAGTATGCTCGCGCCGTTGACCAGGGGACCGTAGGTGACGTAGGAGTGCCCGGTCACCCAGCCGATGTCCGCGGTGCACCAGTACACGTCCGTGTCCGGTTTTAGGTCAAAGACGTTCTGGTGCGTGTAGGCGGTCTGGGTCAGGTAACCGCCGGTGGTGTGCAGGATGCCTTTGGGCTTGCCGGTGGTTCCGGAGGTGTAGAGGATGAACAGGGGCTGCTCGGAGTCGTGCCCGACGGGGATGTGCTCAGCGCTGGCCGCGTCCACGGTGTCCTCCCACCAGAGGTCCCGGCCCTCGGTCCATGCCACCGGTTCATTGTTGCGCCGCACGACGAGGACGTGACCCACTGTGTGCCCTTCGGCCTTCAATGCCTCATCGACGGCCGGTTTCAGCGCGCTGGGCTTGCCGCGGCGGTAGGTGCCGTCTGAGGTGATTACAAGCTTCGCTTGGGCGTCCTCGATGCGGTTGCGCAGTGCATCGGCGGAGAACCCGCCGAAGACGACGGAGTGGACGGCGCCGATCCGGGCGCAGGCCAGCATCGTGATGACCGCTTCGGGGATCATGGGCAGGTAGACCGCCACCCTGTCGCCCTTGGTCACCCCGAGGGATTCGAAGGCGTTGGCCGCCTTTTTTACTTCCTCGGTCAGCCGGGCGTAGGTGTAGGTGCGGGTATCGCCGGGTTCGCCCTCAAAGTAGATGGCCACCCGGTCCCCGAGACCGTTTTCGACGTGCCGGTCCAGTGCGTTGTAGGCGGCGTTGATCTGTCCGTCCACGAACCACTTCGCGAACGGCGGGTCGGTCCAGTCCAAGGCCTGGGTAAAGTCCCGGTCCCAGCTCAGCAGTTCCCGGGCCTGGCGGGCCCAGAAACCGGGCCGGTCCTTCTCTGCTTCCGCGTGGAGCCCGGGCCCGGCGACGGCGCCGGAAATGAACTCATCGCTGGGGGAGAACCGGCGGTTTTCGTGCATCAGGTTCTCCAGCGCGTCCCCGTGCCCGGATGAATCCGCGAGGACTGGCGGGCCTGTGACGTGGTTATCGGACATGGGTAAACCCCTTCGTTTACGTTCATGGTGTTTTTACGTGCCTGCCTGGCACCGGGCCACGCACTATGTCCCCCGTCACACTGATTCGACCACACCCGCATCCGGCCGCAAAATCCCGGGATCCGCGCTGTCGGTCCTCACCAGGTTTCCGAAGAAGACAGGTATGGTCCTGCGCCCGCTCCCGGCCGGGGACCTCGCGCCAGTGGGTGTCGCGGGCGGTTAGCGCCGCCCGCTGGTGAGAGTGGTGGCACGCAGGACCCTCTCGCTCACGGTATCCACGGCGCCGAAGCCGTCAACGCGGACCAGTTGGCCGCGTTCGGCGTACCGGGTCAGGACGGCCTCGGTCTGCCCGTGATAAAGCGCCAGCCGGTGGCGGATGACTTTTTCGGTGTCATCGCTGCGTCCAGCGTCTTTTGCCCGGCCCAGCAACCGGCGCACGAGCTCCTCGTCCCCGGCACTGAGCTGAAGAACCAGGTCCAGTTCCTGCCCGTGGCCAGCAAGAATGTCATCGAGCTCTTCAACCTGGGCGACGGTGCGTGGGTAGCCGTCCAGCAGGAAGCCCTCCCGAGCATCGTCTTCCCCCAGCCGCGAACGCACCATGGCGTTCGTGATCTCATCAGGGACAAGATCACCGTTATCCAGATAGGCGGCCGCCGCAACACCCAGCGGTGTCCGGTCCCGGACGTTGGCACGGAAAATGTACCCGGTGGAAATCGGTGCCACGCCCAGGCTCGCGGAAAGTCTCTCCGCCTGGGTTCCCTTGCCCGAGCCGGGAGGGCCAATAATCAACATTCTCTTCATTCCTGGGGCCTTTCCTGGCGGGTCGTCGAAGCGGTAACAAATTCTGTGGACCGGGCAGCAGCCGTCGTGCGGCAGGGTGTCCCGGGACTGCCCGGGACACCCTGCCGTTTTATCGCGCGCGGTCAAGAACCCTCGCGCCCGGCGGTCGGGCTTCCTGTTGCGACGGAATGCGGGAGTTCTGAGCCCATCGCTGTCCGTGGACCTCAGCGGGCCACGGAGTTGGTGACGATCCGGTCGCTGGCTTCGTGCAGGTATCGGTCGTAGGCGGGCAGGGTCAGGAAATCCGGGAACTCCCGGCTGAGGGTGACTTCTTCGAAGATGTCGCGCGCGTCCTCGAACCGGTCGCCGTCGAAGCGCTCCAGTTTCGCGAATTCCTCGTCGAGGAGTTCCTCGACCCATTCGTGGCTGATGATCTCGCCGTGGTCGGTGATGGCCCGGGCGTAGATCCACTGCCAGAGCTGGGACCGGGAAATTTCGGCGGTGGCGGCGTCCTCCATCAGGTTGTGGATGGTGACGGCGCCGTTGCCGCGGAGCCATGATTCGAGGTACCGGATGCCGACTTCGATGTTGTTCCGGATGCCGTGTTCGGTGATGGTGCCGTGCAGCGAGGCGATATCGATGAGACCGCGGTCATCGGGGGTGACGTCCTCACGGAGCCGGTCCAGCTGGTTGGGCTTGGCCCCCAGGACGGCGTCGAACACTTCCCGGCACACGGGCACCAGGTCGGGGTGGGCCACCCAGGAGCCGTCGAAGCCGTCGTTCGCGTCCCGCAGTTTGTCGTCTCGGGTCTTTGCCAAAGCATCAGCATTCATTGGCGGGTCCCTCCTGCTGGGCACGAAGGCGGCAGGGCCGCCGATGGCCATGGCGCCGCGCTTGTGGCAGGCACGGACCAGCTGTTCGGTGTAGGCGCGCATGAACGGGGCCGTCATAGTCACCTGCGCCCGGTCCGGGAGGACGAACCGGGGGCCGCGGGTGCGGAAGTTCTTGATCAGGGAGAAGATGTAGTCCCAGCGGCCGGCGTTCAGGCCTGCGGCGTGGTCGCGGAGTTCATAGAGGATCTCCTCCATTTCGAACGCGGCCGTGATGGTCTCGATCAGCACGGTGGCGCGGATGGTGCCCTGCGGGATGTCCAGGAGGTCCTGGGCCAGAATGAAGATGTCGTTCCAGAGCCGGGCTTCGAGGTGGTTCTCGATCTTGGGCAGGTAGAAGTACGGGCCCTTGCCCTGGGCCAGGAGACGGCGGGCGTTGTGGAAGAATAACAGGCCGAAGTCCACGATGCCGCCGGCGATGGGCTGGCCGTCGATGAGCATGTGCTTCTCGGGCAGGTGCCAGCCGCGGGGGTGGACCACGATGGTGGGCAGGTCGCCGGCCGCCTTTAGCTTGTATTCCTTGCCTTCTTCGGTGGTGAAGTCGATGCGGCGTTCCAGCGCGTCGGTGAGGTTCAGCTGGCCCTTGATGACGTTGCGCCAGGTGGGGGTGGAGGAGTCCTCCATGTCGGCAAGCCACACCTTGGCGCCGGAGTTCAGGGCGTTGATGGCCATCTTCTTGTCCACCGGACCTGTGATCTCCACGCGGCGGTCCTCCAGGCCCGGCGCCGGGGGAGCCACCCGCCAGGACGGATCGTTGCGGATGTGCTCGGTCTCCGGCAGGAAACGAGGGTCGGCGCCGGCAGCGATCTCGGCCCGCCGGCTGCGGCGCCCCTGCAGCAGCTCCTGCCGCCGGTCAGCGGTAGCCCGGTGCAGCTTCGCGACGAACTCCAGCGCGTCCGGAGTCAGAACCTCGTTCTGCCGGGAAACCGGCCGGGCCGTCAGCATGACCCCGTTGATCGTGTAGTCGTCAGTGAAGCTGTTCATGGGAATTGTTCCTTGAAAGAGCTTTTGGGGGCGCGCCCTCGGACCAATGGGCCGTTGGGAGGCCATCCCGGCCGGGGGCGTGCTCAGGGAACGGTGCAGGTGCCTTCTCCGGGACGGAGCCGGCACCCGCACCCTGCACCTACGTGGTTAGTGGAACTGGCCTTCTTCGGTGGATCCCACCAAGGCCAGGGTGGAGGCGTTCGGGTTGAGCGCCGTGGAGATGGTGTCGAAGTAGCCGGTGCCGACTTCGCGCTGGTGTTTGGTTGCGGTGTAGCCGCGGGACTCGGAGGCGAATTCCTTTTTCTGGAGTTCGACGTAGGCGCTCATGCCTTCACGGGCGTAACCGTGGGCGAGGTCGAACATCGAGTAGTTCAGGGCGTGGAAGCCGGCCAGGGTGATGAACTGGAACGTGAAGCCCATGGCGCCGAGTTCACGCTGGAACTTGGCGATGGTGCCGTCGTCCAGGTGCTTGCGCCAGTTGAAGGACGGCGAGCAGTTGTAGGAAAGCATCTGGTCCGGGAACTCGGCCTTGACCGATTCGGCGAACTTGCGGGCCAGCTCCAGGTCAGGGGTGCCCGTTTCCATCCAGATGAGGTCGGAGTACGGGGCGTAGGCCTTGGCGCGGGCGATGCAGGGTTCGACGCCGTTGCGGACCTTGTAGAAGCCTTCCGGGGTGCGCTCGCCGGTGATGAATTCCTGGTCGCGCTCGTCGACGTCGGAGGTGATCAGGGTGGCTGCCTCGGCGTCGGTGCGGGCGATGACGACGGTGGGGGTGCCGGCGACGTCGGCTGCGAGGCGGGCGGCGTTCAGGGTGCGGACGTGCTGCTGGGTGGGGATCAGCACCTTGCCGCCGAGGTGGCCGCACTTCTTCTCCGATGCGAGCTGGTCTTCCCAGTGAACACCGGAGGCGCCGGCCTGGATCATGGATTTCATGAGTTCGTAGGCGTTCAGCGGGCCGCCGAAGCCGGCTTCGGCGTCGGCCACGATCGGCACCAGCCAGTCCTGCACGGTCTGGATGCCTTCGGAGAATTCGATCTGGTCGGCGCGGAGCAGTGCGTTGTTGATGCGGCGGACCACTGTGGGGACCGAGTTGGCGGGGTACAGGGACTGGTCCGGGTAGGTGTGGCCCGAGTTGTTGGCGTCCGCCGCAACCTGCCAGCCCGAGAGGTAGATGGCACGGAGTCCGGCCTTGACCTGCTGTACGGCCTGGTTGCCCGTCAGGGCGCCAAGGGCGTTGGTGTAGCCGCCGGTCTTGTGCTCCTCGGTGAGCTGCTTCCACAGCTTTTCCGAACCACGGCGGGCCAGGGTGTGCTCTTCGGAGACGCGGCCGCGGAGGCGGACGACGTCGGAGGCTGAGTAGTCCCGGGTCACACCTTCCCAGCGGGGGTTGGCGGCCCACTCGAGCTCCAGGGCGGCGGCCTGCTCTTCGGGCGTCTGCTGGGTGGGCTCAAAAGCTGCAGTCATCGTCATAATCTCCTTCGATGGCCCGGTAACTGGGCGCTGAATCTTTTCCGTGAGGTCTACTTTTCTTCACTTGCAAGGGACTTACTAGGGGAAAACGGTGGAAAGAAATGCTATTCTTCCCGCATCCTCAAGAAATGCACCCAAGCAGCTGAATTTTCGCTCTCCGTAGGCGTGCCCTACGCACAGGTGAAGTGGTTCCGCGGCCGGGACACCACCGAGCGGTCCAAGTCGACGTGCCCGGACGAGAGCTGCTGCAAACGGCCGCCGGCCGCGCTGGCCTCGGAATGTATAAATGGGCGCCGGCTACCGGGCGCACACGGGGGCTGGACCACCGGGGCATGTGTCGGGGCCCGTGCCTTCGGCCGTGGTCCGTGACGGTCCTGCCAAGGCCGTAAAGTTGATGCGGAAGTTTCCAACGAAGGAGCCTTGATGCACGACCGTATCCGCCACGCCGGCATGCACGACCGTCTGATGTCCGCCGAGCAGGCCGCTGCTCTAATCAAGCCGGGCATGACGGTAGCCATGAGTGGATTCACCGGCGCCGGGTACCCCAAAGCTGTACCGCAGGCTTTGGCAGCCCGGATGGAGGCAGCCGCCGCGACGGGGGACCAGTTCCGGATCAAGGTCCTCACCGGCGCGTCCACAGCCCCCGAGCTCGATGGCGCGCTGGCCAAAGCCAACGGCATGGAACTGCGCCTGCCGTACCAGTCCGACCCGGCACTGCGGGAGCGCATCAACAACGGCGAAATCGACTACGTCGACATGCACCTGAGCCACGTCGCCCAGCACACCTGGTCCGGATTCTTCGGCAACATCGACCTCGCCGTGATCGAAGTCGCCGGCATCCTGGAGGACGGCCGGCTGATCCCGTCCTCCTCCGTCGGGAACAACAAAACCTGGCTCGAACAGGCAGATCACATCATCCTCGAAGTCAACGCCTTCCAGCCCGCCGGACTCGAAGGTATGCACGACATCTACTACGGCACCGCCCTGCCCCCGCACCGGAAACCGATACCGCTGACCGCACCGGATGAACGTATCGGCGAACCCTACCTGCACGTGGACCCCGCCAAACTCCTCGCCGTCGTCACCACCGACGCACCCGACCGGAACTCCCCCTTCAGCGCCCCCGACGAAGCCTCCCGGCAAATCGCCGGGCACCTCCTGGACTTCTTCGACCACGAAATCAAACGAGGCAGACTGACCAAAACCCTCCTCCCGCTTCAATCCGGGGTGGGCAACATCGCCAACGCCGTCCTCGCCGCCCTGTCCGAGGGCGGCTACGAAGGGCTCACCGCCTACACCGAAGTCATCCAGGACGGCATGCTTAACCTGATCCGCAACGGCGTGATCAAGATGGCCTCGGCCACCTCGTTCTCCCTCAGCGCCGCGGGCGTCAAGGAGTTCAACGAGAACGTCGACTTCTACCGCACCCGGATCCTGCTGCGCACCCAGGAAATTTCCAACCACCCCGAACTCATCCGGCGTCTGGGCGTGATCGCGATGAACGGCATGATCGAAGCCGATATCTACGGCAACGTCAATTCCACCCACATCGCCGGCAGCAAAGTCATGAACGGAATCGGCGGCTCCGGGGACTTCGCCCGAAACGGGTCCCTCTCAGTCTTCATGTCACCCAGCACCGCAAAAAATGGCAGCATCTCGGGCGTCGTGCCCATGGTCAGCCACGTCGACCACACCGAACACGACACCATGATCATCGTCACCGACCAAGGCCTCGCCGACCTGCGCGGACTCGCACCCAAACAGCGCGCACAACTAATCATCGACCGCTGCGCACACCCCGACTACGCCCCAATGCTCCAGGACTACTACGACCGCGCCAGGCGCGAAAGCTACGGCAAACACACCCCCCACCTGCTCACCGAAGCCCTCTCCTGGCACGACAGACTCGTCGAAACCGGCAACATGCGGACCCAGCCCGACCTTCAAGCAGTCAGCGCGACCCGATAAAATCATGCTGGAACACTGGTCCAACAGCGTGGCCCCGGGGATCCGCCACGAACTCGCAGTGAAGGCGGCAATCAGTCCCGCGGCACTTGACCGCGCCTCCCCGCCCAGCCCTGGTCCGAACCTGATGGCTATGCTGCGTCGCTGGGCATAGGTGGCCAATGCGGTGCGGTGGCAGTAGAGCCAGGAACGAACGTTCTGCTTCCCTGACGACACCCGGGACGAAGAGACTGCGCCACCCGGGTGACGGCTCCCGGTCAACGCATCCGAAATGTTCCCCGCCCCTTAGACCGTGGACGAGAGCCAGCGAATTGCGACATGGTGATGCGGGCCGCGATGGCGGCACCGCCGACAGATCCGGGGGAGTGTTTTCAGCTCGGCTGTGCTGAAGAACTTTTCAATTGCTTGCCGCGGGTTGGCCCCCTCATCCACGAGAAGCCCTCCCCGATCCGGCGTCCTGCCAGGCCCAGGGTTGCCCGGGCCCAGCCAGCCTTCCGACAATGCCAAGCACGCCCACAAAAGCGGACTCACTGGCACGTTTCTATCCTTCAGGAAGTGGTCCGTTCCGGCCGCAGTAGCGAAACTGTTCTGCCGCCGGGACGGAAACTGCGGGCGTGAGGGCGAGGGGGCAGCTTGAACAGGATTGACATTCCGGGCAAGGGTACCTTCGAGCTGTCCCGTCGTGTCCCGCAGATGTGGTATAAGCCAGGGGCCACGGTCGACTCCGAGGAAGTGCGTGCCTGGATCACCGCCATGGACAATCTTGGCAACGGTGTCCCGCTGCCGGTGCTGATTAACATCCAGGGGGTGACCTTCTCGGCCCCCGCACGGAAGATCTTCCCCGACGGTGCCCATGTTTCCCGCATGCCACTGCTCGGGTCGTCCCCCGTTGATCGGGTGGTCGCCATGTTCCGTCTACCCCTTCTGCCAGTGGACTTTCCGATGAGGTACTTCACGTCAGCTGAACAAGCACTGGCCTGGCTTCTCGAACCACCGGAAGCGTCAGTCCACCCTGGGACCGGGGCGCGGGACTTCGGGCGGTCGTGGGCGACGGGCCCTGGCCCTGGCCCTGGCAACCAGGAGAGTCAGGACGCCGCCCAACCAGGCAAGCGCGGTGAGGAGCACCAGGCCGATCGTCGCTAACGGGTGCATGGCGAAAGCTTAGGACCGGAAGTCCGGTATTCCCGGACGCAGCTCCGCAGCGTGGTCACGAAAAAGGCGCGCCCCGTTCGCTGAGCGCGCCCTTCCCGAAATACCTCGGCCCGGCTCAGGCGGCGCCGCGGGCCGGGTAGTCGTGGTCCTTGGCGTAACGGACACCGGCAATCACGTCATCCAGTGACGGCCGGCCGAAGGGCATGGTGGCTGTGCTGGACCAGAACAGGGTGCCGTCCTCATCGAGGATGAAGATGCCTGGTTCGTTGAACAGGTCCGGCTCGCCGTCTTTGATCGCGTGGGAGAGGTTCAGGCCCCAGGCCCGGGCGGCTTCCTCTCCGAGGCCGTAGGCGACCGGGAGGTTGGCCAGGTGCCATTCATTCACGATCCGGGCACTCCGATCCGCCGTTTCCATGCTGACGGCGGCCACCTGAGCGATACCGGCGGATTTGAGGTCCTCGATCCGCTTGTCGATCTCGGCCAGCTGCTTGCGGCAGATCGGGCAGTGCAGGCCCCGGAAGAAGACGATGAGGCTGAAACGACCGCCGTCCCCGGTGCCGAGCTTCAGATCATCGGTGGTTCCCCCGCCCACCAGTGGCAGTCCAAGGTCGGGTGCTGTCTGTGTCGGAACGAGTGTCATGATTACCCTCCTGCTGTGAAGTTGCTGGCTTCGGGATTTAGGCGGTGTGTTCGAGTTCCCAGTCCTTTACGTCGGCGACCGGCGAGAAGAGGCTGCCGTCGAGTTCGTCGAGGTTGTCGTTGTTGCGTGCCCGGCGGGGCCAGTCGCGGGTGGCGAGAGCTGCTTTGCCGAGTGCGATGACGTCGGCCTCCCCGTCGGCGATCAGGGTGGCTGCTGCTTCCGGTTCATCAAGGCTGCCGTTGGCAATAACCGTCAAGCCTGCGTGCTGCTTGGCCAAGGCGGCGAGGGAGTCGCCTTCCTCGCCAAAGGCAGGGGCGTCAGCACGGTATTCGGTGGTGTGGATGTAGTCGATTCCGGTGGCGGCCAGGGCGGTGAAGATCGTCTTTGCTTCGTCGGCCCCGCCGGCCCATTTGTGCGTGTAATCGCTGACCTTGCCCTGGGAAACGCGGATGCCGACGCTCATGTCGGGCCCCACCGCGTCGCGGACGGCCCGGCTCACCTCAACGGCAAGCCGCACCCGGTTTTCGGGTGTGCCGCCGTACTGGTCGGTGCGCTGGTTCAGGTAGTCCGTGAGGAACTGGTCCAGCAGGTAGCCATTCGCGCCGTGGATCTCCACCCCGTCGAAGCCGGCGGCCTTCGCGTTGAGCGCCGCGTTCACGAAGCCCTCGCGCACCTCGTCGAGCTGCGCTGTCGTGGCCTCTTGCGGTTGGCGGTAGGGTCCTTCGCCGCGGTAGAAGCCTAGCTGTTCTCCCTTGGGGGCGACAGCGGAGGGGCCAAGCGTGGAGTCAACGAACCGGTTGCCCTGTGACTGGGCGCCCGCGTGCATGAGTTGAGCGAAGATGCGTGAGCCGCGGGCATGGACTGCGTCCACGACCTTGACCCAGGACTCGGCCTGTTCGGCGGAGGCCAGGCCCGGCTGGAACAGGTAGCCCTGGCTGTGGGCGGTGTCGGTGTAAATCCCTTCGGTGATGAGCAATCCGAAGCCGCCGGCCGCGAACCGGGAGTAATAGGATGCCATCCGCCCGGTGGCGTGGCCTTCCTCGGAGGCGCTGACACGGGTCATCGGGGCCAAGGCCACCCGGTTGTGCAGCTCGGTGGAGCCGATTCGAAGGGAGGTCCAGAGGGGATCGAGATTGGGCATGAAAGTGTCCTTGAAAGTCTCGGCGATTGTTCCTGGCATGGGCTGTTGTAGAGAAGCCCGTATTAGCGGCAAGACCAGGGCGCGGCATTAAATTCCTGCCCGGTTGGCCTTCCCGCCTGTTGCGGGTCGTGTTTTAGGCGGTTGCCGCCAAGTTCGGCGCCAGCTCGGTCAGAGTTGAAACCGTGAAGTCCGGAGCCTCAAAATAGGCCGGGTAGCTGTCTCCGGCCCTGTTGAGCCACGCTGTCCGCAGCCCAGCCCGGGCGGCGCCGTGGATGTCCCACGGATGCACAGCCACGAGCAGCATGCTGCCAGGGTCCGTTCTGGTACTGGCTGCCGCGTATTCGTAGGAGCCGCGGGCAGGCTTCCACGCGGGCGCGTCTTCAACCGACAGCAGCGACTCAAATTCATCCGTGATCCCGGCATCGCTGAACAGCTTTCCGGCGATTTGGGCTGAGCCGTTGCTGAGCGTCACCAGACGGAACCCTGCGGCCGTGAGTGCTCTAGACGATATGAAGTGAGGGACGCCGGGGTTCTGGTCCCGTCCGGGGTCGGGCCATTTTTGCCGGGGGCCCGCCCGCAGCGGCCCAGTTTGGTTGTAACCGTGCCGTCTTCGTGGTGGGCTGGCCGCTTCGGGGGCCGTGTTCCCGGCGCTGATGCCCTCTATCCCGGACGGGTCCAGGTAACGGCTGGGGGGCCGGGGCCTTCTGTTTCACAGAGGTCCGTGGGTTGCCATTGGCTGACTCCCTTGGCCGGACGGCTTCGCGGGGGTGCAATGGTAGTGCCACATGTGAGGTTTGGGAGGTCCCGGCTATGTTTGAGCATACTTTCATCGGCCTCGATGTTCACGCCGTTAACGTAGTCGGCCATGCGCTGAACCCGGGCAGCGGTGAAATCAGTGTCCATACGATGGCCGCTGACCCCGCGGTGGTCCTGGAATGGGTTCAGCGGTTCGAGCCGCCTGTGAAGGTCGTTTACGAGTCCGGGCCGACAGGGTTTGTCCTAGCCCGGCACCTGCGGGCGGCAGGCATCAACTGTGTAGTGGCAGCCTCATCGAAGCTGCTGCGTGCACCTGGGGACCGCGTGAAAACCGACCGCCGGGACGCCCGGGTTCTGGCTGAGATGCTCGCGGTCGGTTCGGTCACCAAGGTGCGCATCCCAGACCCTGACGAGGAGGCACTGCGGGACCTGTCCCGGCTGCGATCCGGCGCTGCAAAGGATCTTGCGCATGCCCGCCAGCATGTGAATGCTGTCCTGCTCCGCCACGGGATCCGCTATCCAAAAGACACCCGCTGGACGCAGGAACACCGGTTGTGGCTGCACCAGCAGCGCTTTGACGAACCGGCACTGCAGTTCACCTATGACGCCGACGTGGAGCAGGCCGAGCTGCTCGCCGCACACCTGGCCCGGATCGACAAACAGGTGATTGTGACGGCGGCAGCGTGCCGCTACGCTCAGGTGATTGATGCCCTGATGTGTTTACGCGGCATCCAGCTCACGACCGCGTTCGGACTGGCCGTGGAAATCGGCGATTGGACCCGCTTCACCGGCTCATCCATCGGCTCCTATCTCGGCCTGGTTCCCAGTGAGGAATCCTCTGGCCAGTCCCGGCACCAGGGCCCGATCACCAAAGCCGGCAACACTTACGCCCGCAAACTCCTCATCGAAGCCGCCTGGCAGCACCGGCGCCCCTATGCACGGCCAGGAGAACGGCTGCTGCACCAACTTGAGCTTGTAACGCCAGCGACCCGCATCCGCGCCCTCGAAGGAAATCACCGGCTGCACCACAAATGGGAACACTTTGATGAACGCCACAAGATGTCAGTGAAGGCCAACACCGCTATCGCCCGCGAACTTGCCGGCTGGTGCTGGTCCCTGGCCGCACCGCTTCAGCAAGGAGAACGCATGAAGGCTGCGTGACCCAAGACTGCCGCCTACAGCGAGCGGCGGGGGGCGATGGCAGCACCGGAGCTAACTCGAGAGCCCGCTATGAGCAGACGGCCCGAACCACCGTCCACGCTCGATTCTAGACACCGATATGCTCCAGCCGAACAAATCGTCATGCGGTAGCCAACCCGCGAATGTCAGCCTGACACTGCCAGTCGAAAACGACTCGCCATGCCCTCCAAACCGCATCCCGACCGGCCGGCATACGATGAGCGGCCCCAGGAACCAAACCCAGGAGCCGCTCATCCATGCCTCTCTTGACAACCAGACCTACATATCAGCGGCTGGACGAGCCCTACCCCGCTCAACAGTCCCCGGAGAACGTCGGCGCCGATGGTGGCAAACGAACCGTTGTCTCCGCTGGCGGCCAGCGCGAAACCGTTACGCAGGAGAGTCGCGAACCAGGATTTCGCCATGTAGGCGGGCGCCCCGACTTCGCGGAAGCGCTCCTCCATAGGGGACATATCGGACAGCGTTTCGTTCACATCAAAGACAATGACCGAGATGGCGGTGGTCATGGACACTCCTTCTGGTGACTGTTGCTTCGTCGGTGAAATCCGCCCGCGCTCGGTGCTTCGGCTGGTTCCACATCCGTGCGTGCCAGGAGAGCCTCCACCACTTCGGCGACCAGGTCTTCTTTCTCCCGGCGCTTCGCGTCCTCCTGCTGGGCGACCTCGACGCGGGCGGCCTGCCAGGCTGACCAGTGGCCGGACACCAGGGCCCAAAGCGAGAGCGCCGATACGTACAGCACTGAATCAAGCCAACCCATTATCAGCGAGAGGGGGATCATGAGGATCCAAAAGATGGCGAGCCAGCCGTTGACGCGCCGCATAAAGACGGGATCACCCTGGACCATGGCCCAGAGACTCTTGATGGGGCCCACATATCCTCCTTGATAAATAAGGGCGGAGAGACCGCCTTGCGAACCCTGTCCATGAAGTCGTAGAGAAAGCTGGGACCAAGGGATTCCCAGGGCCCATGGCCTTGGTCAGCGCGGCATCGACTGGCCAAGAGCCTGGACAGACCAAAAGCTGCACAAATAAATCATCTCGAGCACGCCCGGCTTGAGCGGGCGAACACAGAGTCGGCGCCCGTTCCCGGACACGGATAGGGCGCGCCCCGTTCGCTGAGCGCGCCCTTCCCGTAATCCCTGTCAGCCCTTGAACGCGTCCTTGACCTTTTCTCCGGCCTGCTTCACGTCGCCCTTGGCCTGGTCAGCCTGGCCTTCGGCCTTCAGGCTGTCATCGCCCGTTGCGGCGCCGGCAGCTTCCTTGCCCTTGCCGCCCGCCTTCTCGGCAGCGTTCTCAATCTTGTCGCCCAATCCCATGGTGTTTCCTCCTCTGGTTGGTAGCCGTTCGCATTCGGCTGCACCCATACTAAGCATGCTTAGTATCGGGTTGACAAGCCCATCAGCGGTGAAATTACCGCCTCCCCCTAGCAGATAAGGGCGCCTGCGGAGTCCCGTAAGGTAAGTAGGGTGACTACCAGCATCAGCCCGGCCCAGGCATGGCAGCGCCTGCTTGAAGGCAACGCACGTTTCGTCTCCGGAGAAGCGCAGCACCCGAACCAGAGTGCGTCAAGGCGCAGCGATCTGATGAACACGCAGAATCCCTTTGCCGTCATTTTAGGCTGCTCGGATTCCCGTCTTGCCGCCGAGATCATTTTTGACCTGGGCCTCGGGGACGCCTTTGTGGTCAGGACCGCAGGGCACGTACTCGATCACGCGGTTCTCGGGTCCCTGGAGTACAGCGTCTCGGTTCTCAACGTCCCACTGATCGTTGTCCTCGGTCACGACAACTGCGGCGCCGTCACTGCCACCAAGGACGCGGTGGAAACGGGGGAGATGCCCCAGCGCTTCATCCGCGACCTGGTCGAACGCATCACCCCGTCGGTTTTAGCTTCATTGCGGGACGGCAGGACCGAGATCAACGACATGGTCGTCGACCACGCCAGGCTGACAGCCGAGCGGCTCCTGGAAAGCTCCCCGGTGATCGCCGCCGCCGTCCATGACTCCGCCACTGCCGTCGTCGGCGTCGCGTACCGGCTCGCAGAAGGGCGCGCCCAGCTGGTCACCGACTCCGTCCTGCTCTGACTTGTAACGCCGGAGCCGGGCAGCGCAGTCTGGTCTCCGCAGCGCGCAAGAAGCTCAGCACATCCTCGAGCAGCCAGCCGGCGGCGGAATGCTCCGGGGGTCCGTTGGTCTCAGAACGGACGCACCCGCCAGCGGCCTTGCCCCACTTTCAGGGCCACCAGCAGAACGTCGTGGTCCCTGCTCTGAAGGTAAATCCCCCGCCTCAACGGCAGTACAAGTTATCCGCATGATTCGCTCAATACGGTCACGCCCAGACATCCACCACGGAGAACGCCTGACGCGTCTCACGAACTATAGGTAATGACACCAATGCCATAATCCCTGATTCCGCGCGGTTTCTAGGCTAAAAATTTCTCCCCAACCCGGTACAAGTTGTTGTCTCAGGAATCCTCACGGAAACCCGGACTGCGACGACAGGGGTATTTGATGAAACTTGGCTACGCACGTCTTTCCACCTCCGACCAGGACGCCAGCATGCAGATCGAGGCGCTCATCTCGGTCGGCGTCGATCCGAACAGAATCTTCACGGACGAACTCTCCGGCGCCAGGGAAGCCAAAGAACGGCCGGGCATGAAGGCGCTCATGGACTACGCCAGCGAGGAAGACGACGTCTACTTCTGGGGGCTGGATCGGATCGGGCCTCAGTGATCGACCTGAGCTGCTGCGTGTGGGGCACGACGTCGCCGTACAGGGAGTCGACGTGCTGCTCGCACTCACCCATCGTCAGCAGCCCGATGTCCTCCCGACACACCTCCCACCATTGCCGGTCAAGGCTTGGCCCGTAGAGTGGCTCAGCCTTCGCACTCGACGCAGTAGCCATGTCCGGCTTTCTCCCGGACCTTCTGGGAGCGGTGGCGGACCAGGAAGCAGGAATAGCAGGTGAACTCATCGTCGGCCTGCGGGATGACCTGAACGACGAGCTCTTCAGCAATGAACTCCCCGCCCGGGGTGAGGCCGTCAAGCGCGTCGGCTTCGTCAAGTTCCAGCACAACGGACTTGGCGTCCGGTGCCTTGGCGGACTTCAGAGCCTCCAGGGAGCTGTCCTGGGATTCCTTGACGTCGGTGCGCAGTTCGTCGTAGTCGGTGGCCACGGAGGTGCTTCTCTTTTCTGGTCGGGGGTTGTTGGCGGTTGCAACATACCCGACAACGGAAGAAATCCATAGTCGCCAGGCACAATGGGCCCATGTGCGGCAGATACGTGATGTCCAAGGCCACCGGCGACCTCCTGTCCTCCTTTGACGCCAAAGAGGTCGAGGGCACCCCTCCGTCGCCCAGCTGGAACGTCGCGCCCACCCAGAACGTCCCCGTCGTGGCTGGGCGGCTGGATGAAGGCAGCGTCGAGCGGCACCTGATGATCGCCCGCTGGGGCCTGGTTCCGTCCTGGGCGAAGGACATCAAGAGCGGGTCCAGGATGATCAACGCCCGCAGCGAGTCCATCCTGGAGAAGCCCTCGTTCCGGAAGGCCGCGGTCAAGCGCCGGGCGATCGTGCCGGCCGAGGGAGATTACGAGTGGCAGAAGAGCGAGGACGGCACGAAGATCCCGACCTACCTGTACTCCAAGGAGGAGCCGCTGGTTGGCTGTGCCGGCCTATATGAGTGGTGACGGATCCGTCCCTGCCGGAGGATGACCCAGGCAAGTGGCTGCTCAGCTGCACCGTGCTGACCACTACCGCGCAGGATGCCTGAATCATGTCCACGACCGCTCCCCGGTCCTCATCCCGCGCGACCGGTTCGCCGAGTGGCTGGACCCGGACCTGACCGACAAGGGCGACGTGCAGCACCTGCTCGACTCCCCGCCCGATTCCACGCTGATACCGCGGATCGTCAGTACATGGGTCAACAGTGTCCGGAACAACGGGCCCGAGCTGATCGAGCCCGCAGAGCTCACACCTATGAGTTAGGCGTCCTGGGACAGCAATCCCGACGCGTTTTGTAGTAAGTGGTCCATAGATCCGTGGACTTGGTGGTGGTTCGCTACAAAACAGTTTCAGGCAGGGCTGCGTAGCCTTCTTGCAGGACACTGCCCAAACCACCAGGAGGAACCATGAGCCACCAGACGACCCCGACCCCAGCGCCCCGCCGCCCTGCCAAAGTACGGTCCCGCACGCCGCGTCGGTTGTGGGACGCGCAGTCGCTGGCTCTTATTGCTGTGTTCGCCGCGTTGATTGCCGCCTCGGCGATAGTCCCAGGAATCCCTGTCGGTGGCTTCGGGGTGCCTATCACGCTGCAGACCCTGGCCATTATGGTGACCGGCCTCGTCCTTGGGGGAGCCCGGGCCGTGGCCGCGGTAGCGCTATACCTTCTCCTTGCGTTCGCCGGCCTGCCGATTTTCTCAGGGGGCCGAGCGGGCCTGGGTGTCCTGGCTGGCGGATCCGCCGGTTACATTGTGGGGTTCCTCCTCGCCGCTTTTCTCGTTGGCATCGCTGCCGAGCAGATCATCCGGCGCCTCCCGGCTAAGCGGCGTGTTCTATGGTTCTTCCTCGCCAGCATCGTCGTGACGGTGGTCGCATCGCACTTGCTCGGCGTGCTCGGCCTGATGGTCAACCTTAAGCTGTCATGGCAAGCTGCCTTCGCCAGCGATCTGATTTTTTATCCGGGCGATATTGTGAAGGACGCCGTGGCATCCTTCGCGGCGGTGGCCGTGCACAGGGCCTTCCCCGACATCCTTGTCCGCCGAGTGAAGTGAGCGAGGTCCGGGCCGTGAAGATCTTCGGCAGTACCGTAGATGACCAAACCCGCTGCATTCACTACCGCACAGACGTAGATGTGATCGCGATCAAGTTCAAGTGCTGCCTTCGGTACTATCCCTGCCATCTCTGTCACGAGGAAGAGGCAGATCACCAGGCTCAAACCTGGCCAAGGAACCAGTCGTCAGCGCCAGCAGTTCTGTGCGGTGTATGCAAGAGCGAGATGTCCATCGATGCTTATCAGGCCACCACTTCCTGTCCTAAATGCAGCGCTCTGTTTAACGAACGGTGCGCCGCGCACGCCCATCTTTACTTTCAGACGACGTGAGGGACCCAGGAAAGACGTAAAGACGAATGCACCCTGGACCAGCCGTTGGCCTCGGACGGGGAGTAGCACCCTAGAAAGATGACTTAGGGCAGCACGGCTGATTGACGGGTACTGCCTCTCTGGAAGGCCCGGGGCATGGATGACGAAAGCGGCGGGTGACTGGCAGGACCTTCGAGCATGGCCTCTTGGAAATCGCGGTCTAAACAAGCACCGGTCCGCGCGACTGTTTAGACTGTCCGTCGTGAGGGTTGCAAAGACCGGTGTCATCGCCGGAGTGCCGACCGAGCTGGCCCGCGCTATCTGCCGGAAGTTCCGCGGCCGTGAAATGGTCGCCGAGATCGCCGAAGACATCCTGGCCGGCACCGGGCACGACCTCGCCACCGTCTTCGCCGAGCTGGAGGCCACCGGCTACCTGAAGAAGGTCCAGACCGACCACGACGGCGACGTCTGGTGGGACACGACCGTCCTGGGCAATGCCCTGGCGATGGCCAGCTTCGGCAAGCCGATCAGCCGCAAGACCGCGGACCGGCTCGTCACCGAGCTGCTGGACCGGGCCCGCGCCTACAACACCGATTCCTCCAAGCCCATGTTCATTGACACGCTTCGCGTCTTCGGCAGCTACCTGGACCCGGACATCGACCCCATCGGCGACGTCGACATCGAGCTCGCATACGGTCGCCGCATCAAAGACCAAGCAATCCTGCGGGCCTATACCAAGGCCAGCGGCAGGAGCTTCAACACCTACATGGACGAACTTCTGTGGCCCTCCACCGAGCTGTTTCTCCACCTGAAGAAGCCCTCCGCATTCATCAGCATCACCCTTGAAGACATCAGCTTGCTCACCGACAGGTTCGAGACCATCTACCGGATCGACGACGACCCGCAGGCGCCGTACCGCCGTCCGACCGGACGCTCATCGGGCGGTAAAACCTCGGTCGCTACAGGGGAGAGACTTTTCCGCTGTTCCGCACACATGTGTGCGGGCAACTTTTGCCCGGCGTGGGCCGTTATTTTTCGTCTGCGGCACCATCTGCGCTCAACCTTGAGGAACAAGCACCACATAAACAAGAACACGCGCCGACTTTCTGCCGCCGTGACCGCGGCAGCAGTACTCGCAACCCTTCTCGCGGCACCAGCCAACTCCGCCGACACATACACAGATCCCTCACCCACAAAAGAAGGGCTGGCCCCGGCACGCGAACGCCAGAACCAGCCCCATGAAGCACTTAGTTCAGCAGTCTCCCAGAACCAGCCCCATGAAGCACTTAGTTCAGCAGTCTCCTAGTCGACGGCGCGCGACGCGGTCTGCTCGAAGACTCGGGCGGGTTGCCGGGGTACGAGGACATCATGGACGCCTTGGCAGATCCGTCTCACCCTGACCATGCCGGATACCCTGCCTGGGCGGCCGATATGACCGGCTCCACTGAACCTTTTGACCCGGCCTTTCTGGACATCGCCGACGTGAACCGGACGCTGGCTACGTTGTTCTGACGCCGGGGGCTGCGGCCTAAAACTCTACGAATAGCAGCAGGAAAGAGCCACTTTTACGCCTCTTCCCCTCTTAATTTCGAACGCCGATGGTGAAGATTTCGTCAACCACGCGGGCCGTCGTTGGTGGACTTCAGAACATGATCTGAAGTAGAGTTGAGTCATGAACGCCTTAGCCACTTCCCGAACGACATTTCAGTCTTCCGAGCTAAGCCGCGCTTCGGCTGAGGCCTTTGCTGCTGCAGCCGATCACCCGATTCAGATCACTCGCCGCGACGGTGAGTCTTTGGTGCTGATGTCTGAGGGTGCTGACCGGGCGCGGGCTTCTCTGCTTGAACTGGCCGCGCAGCTGATAGCCGTTACCACCAGTACCGAGGGAAGTCTTGCGACCCGTATGAGTGATCGGTTTCCTTGGATGCTTGCCTTGAGCGAGGCAGACCGCGATGCCTGCTCCGCAGACATCGTGGCTGCGGCGCGGGCCTCTTTTGCCACCAACCAGCCCCATCTGGCCGTCGCGGAACTCAGTGCCTGGCGTGAGACAGCAATTGCCCTCGCCGCCGGGCTCGGCAAGGAAGCCATCGAATGGCTTGATGACGCCGAAACTGTCGAGCGCCCCTGAGGAATGGCGAAGAACGAAAAGGTCGAGAGACCGACTAAGAAGAGCGAATATGAGCTTCGGTTCGCTTCTGTGCAGGCTAAACGCGGTTGGACGGATCTGAAGGCCACGAGCAGGAACGCCTTGGTGGATTCGTGGGACTTCCTGACGCGGACGCCGCAACTGACGACACCGACCAACTACCGACTGCGTGGTGAGTTGGGCCGCCTAACACGAGACGGTGTAAATCACGACAGGTGGCAGCACAAGCCCACCCTGAAAGGTGATGCACGCATCTGGTTCTACGTCGTGGGCCAGACTGTTTACTTGGAACAGGTCCATACGAGCCATCCGAATGAAACCAAGTCATAGCTGTACAACTCAACGAGGCTACCCATGCACTCCCTTGTGGCGGTATCGGCGGTATCCGGGTCGCAGCACAACGCCGTGAACCAAAAGCCGGTGTTGCTACTGAGAGTGGCGCAGAGCGGGCTGTTTTGGGCGGCCGGAGGGCTCTCCTCATCCGGCACGTGCTATCAGGTGCGGCGCTCAACGTTTGAGTCAGAATAGCGGCGACAGCCCGGTTAATTGACACTGGCTCATGATGTTCTCAGACTCCACTCTGACAGTGGGAGGGCCAGAAGACCGAGGCGCGTAAGCGTGAGAATCGCCCGAATAGACCGATAAACGAGTGCCTGATGGAATGCGGTTCGTGCAGGGGCCGGTGATGTCACCTCCTGCCGGCGGGTAGGTATCTGGGAACAAAAGCGAACTGCACCGGGAGGCGAGTTCTCCCTTGTCAGCTGCCCTCACGTCAGGTTGGGGTGTAGTCCAGTCCATCAATGTTGAGGTGCCTTCTCGAAGGCCACTGGTGTTTGCGAGAGAGGGTTGAGAGAGTATTTGGGTCCTGTCTCGCGGCGACCGCAAAGGTCAGCGGTAATTAACAGCGTTGCAAGACAGGCAGCCCATAAATATACGAACAAGCGCGTTGGAGAGGGTCCTTGCCGCCTGCTCAGCTGAGCCGTGGCACCAAGGTGCCGACCTTGGGATACCGCACTGGCGACGTGTCCCGCAGGCCCTGCGAATCGGGGCTGGGGTAGTTAGGGCCCCGCTTAGTTCGCCATGCCAGTGATGTCTACGACTACGCGGCCGCGGATGCTTCCGGTGAGGATTTTGTGGCTCAGCTTAGGGAGCTGTTCCCAGCCTGCATCGATTGCAACCGCGCGTAGGTCATCGACGGCAAAGAGGTCGTCGAGCTCCGCCCATGCCTCGCGGCGCAACTCCGGGGATGCATTAACTGAGTCGACGCCGAGGAGTGAGACGTTGCGCAGGATGAACGGCATGACGGTCGTCGGCAACTTCAATCCACCGGCGAGCCCGCATGAGGCGACGGCACCTGAGTACTTGATCTGGCTCAGCACGTTGGCGAGGGTTGCGCCGCCCACGCTGTCGATGCATCCGATCCAGCGCTGCTTGCCGAGCGCGGGGGTCTCTGCAGCCAAGCTCTCACGCGGTATGACCTCGGTCGCTCCCAAGTTCTTGAGGTAAGGCTCCTCTGTGTCCTTGCCTGTGGAGGCGTGGACTTCGTATCCGAGGCGGGAGAGGGCGCCCACGGCGAAGCTACCAACGCCGCCGGTCGCGCCGGTGACCAGCACGGGGCCTGATCCGGGGTCGATGCCGGCGCCGCGCAGGCGCAGGATGCAGAGCATGGCCGTCAGACCGGCTGTGCCCACGGCCATCGCACCCCAGGTACCGAGTCTCACGGGGGCTTTGAGGACGGATTCGGCCTCGATCCGCTGGTAGCCGGAGTAACCGCCCGGCCGGGTCTCGGAGAGGTTCGCGCCGGTAAGCACGACCTCATCTCCGTTGGCGAAGCCCCCGCCCGCGTCCACGACCGTACCGGCGAGGTCGATGCCGCAGGTCAGGGGGAAGGTCCGGACGACCCCGGGTTTTCCGGTCATGGCGAGCCCGTCCTTGTAGTTGAGCGACGAATGCCTCACACGCACCGTGAGGTCACCTTCGGGCAGATCTGACTCAGTCAGGGTGACCAGCTCCGCTTCCTGTTTCGGTGCAGACACCTGGTAAGCGCGGTAGGTCAGGTTGTTCATTATTCTCCTGGGTAGAGGGTCCTGCTTTTGATTTGGTCATCGAGGCACGATCGTCTGCAGCAACGTGGTTGGGCGCATGCGCCGTTGTTCTGCCGCTTTCGCCGGCCTGCTGGCGTCACTGTCGGTTGGCGCCGCTGCCAAACTATCTCTTGTTGTACTGTTTGGTATCAATCGATCCGGGCTTGGTGTTGTGGCCAGGGATTCACCCCCTCGCGCAGCCACTGCAGCGTTCCGGGCCAAAAGGTGTGGCGAAAGCTGCTGTGGAACAGGGAGAAGTGCCCGATCTCTGCTCGGTCGAAATCCTGCGGTTTCAGCCGGACTACAGTGGCCGGGCTCTTGGGGTAGTAGGCCAGTGTGCGGGCGACCGCGACGTCTGTGGCGAACGGATCATCCGTGGCGGCCACTGCAAGCGTTGGCGCAGTGAAGGACGCCTGGTTGGCCTGGATCTGCTGGCGGAGAGGGCCGGCTCGGCGCGCCGTGAAATCTTTGCGGCCTCGTGCCCAGTCCATCGCTACCCCTTGGGGTAAATCTTCCAGCCAGCCCAGATGTTTGCCGGGAAAGTAGCCATACCACCAGGCCACGACAGGCATCAGGGCGTGCCAACGCCACCACAGCCCGAGGCGGTGCCCGGGCCGGTAGTCCCGCCAGTAGGCGTGCTGCGCGCCCACTGTCAGCAGCCGATTAATGCGCCGCCCATTGGCCGCCAGCCCCACACCAAAACCCCCGAAACTATGGCCCACGACGTTCAGCTTCTTTTCACCGCAGTGGAGCAGAACCCAGCCCAACACCGCATCAAGGTCCTTCAAGCCCCAGTCGTACCAGCTGGCCGCCAGATTCTTTATCGTGGAACCCCTGGACTGACCGATACCGCGGTAATCAAAAGTGAGCACGGTGAACCCGTTCTCTGCCAGGAACGCTGCATAGCGGTGGTAGTAGCTCGCTTTGACTCCCGTGGCACCGGCGATGACGACAACTGCGCCGGCTGCCCCTCGTTCCGAAGACGCCGGCTCCCATAGATGCCCCCGCAGCATGTGGCCGTCTTCGCAATCAATCGCCAGAGAGCTACCTGCCATCCCAGAACGTCCCTTTCCTTTCTCTATCATCCAGGCTTCCTCTACGGCCCCTAGCACCCTTTGCTGGCGGGAGAAAGTCTTCGCGCTCTTGCTGGATTATGCCTAAGTTTCTTTAGCGGAGTGCATGACGCGACCGGTGTCCCCGCCGATCTTTCGTCTTTCGCCCAGTTGGGTATGAATGCCATGCTTGAGGTGTTTGGCCACAACGGCCTCGGTATGCTCTTGATAGAGATTACGCCGAAGACAGATGACGGCCTCTTTTATCGTCGTTGACGCCCCTTTAGTTTGGGCCGGCCCAGCGGGATTTACTCCTCATCCGTCCCCTTCATCAATGCGTTGTCCTGAAAGCAGCCGATGGTTTGCACGAATGCTGACGCCAGTACATCGCCGCGATCATCGTGAGATCGGCGGTATTGACGGCGCCTCCGGAACCTGTATCCCCAGCAGTGTTTTCAGGGCTGTGGGAGCTGCGGGCATGGGCTCCCATCTCCATTTCTTGAAAGCGGTGGGACGGTCCCGCGTATGACGGTGTTGCTGCCTCACGATAGTGGGTTTTCTACGCAGCGAACCCTTCAAAGAGCCGGCCTGGGCTTGTTGGACAGAGCCTTTTGCGCGCCGGAGCGGGAGCCACCCCTGACACCGCCGTCACGTTTACCTCGCTCGGTGGCCAGGCTACCCCGTTACCTTTTTCGTAGCCCGTTCCTGTTGCAGGATGAGGGTGTGTTGGCCGGTCGGTCCCGGCATGGTTTCTGCCCCCAGTCGTTTCATGA
>NZ_JAUSRE010000032.1 GCF_030811655.1 Pseudarthrobacter enclensis
AAAAAAGGACGCGACATCCCCGCCGAACTCGCCCACATCGCCCACGGCATCCAGGACTCCGGCACCACCCGCCAGGAAGCCGCCACCCTCCTGGCAGGATAAGCGCCGAAGGAACGTACGACGGCGGAAGGAAGCCAAGCGGCCCGCGGAACTATCAGCCGGGCCGCCGTCGGGCATTTTGGGTCAGCTGTTGCCGCGCACCACCGGGATGCTTGCCGTCGGCAGGCCGCTGGGGAACACGGTGGGCTCCGGCTGCGGGACCGGCGCCAAGGGCACCTCGACGGGATCCCCGCCCACCACCAGCCGCTGCCCTCGGACGTCCACTTCCAGAGGGGCGCCCTCCTGCACGGTGAGCGTGATGGAGCCGGGGGCAAGGCGGACCAGCAGCAGGCGCCCGCGGATCTTCAGATGGAAGGCCAAGCCATGCCATTCGGCAGGCAGGCGCGGGTCGAAGAACGGCACCTCCCCCTGGTCGCGGAGGCCGGCGAACCCGCATACCAGCGAGCTCCACACTCCCCCGGTGGAGGCAATGTGTACGCCATCGATGGTGTTGCCGTGGGTGTCATCGAGGTCAATGAATGCCGCGTTGGTGAAGTGGTCCAGCGCCTCTTGGGAGTAACCCACCTCGGCCGCCATGATTCCCTGCACGCAGGCGGACAGGGTTGAGTCTCCGGTGGTCAGCGGATCGTAGAAGTCGAAGGCACGGTGTTTCTCTTCTGCGGTGAAGTCCTGCCACTGCAGGAACATGGCCAGGACCGTGTCCGCCTGCTTGAGTACCTGGTGGCGGTAGATCACCAGCGGGTGGAAATGCAGGAGCAACGGGTACTTGGACCGGGGAGTGGTCCAGTCCCAGGGCTCCAGGGTCATGAAGTCGTTGTCCTGCGAGTGCACCTGCATGCGGTCATCGAACGGCAGCTGCATCCGTTTGGCGGCAGCTTCCCAGAGTTGGCGCTCCTCCGGCGTGATTTCGGCGTGCTCCAGGGCGGCCGCGGCACGCAGATTGAAACGGGCCATCACGTTGGTGTACAGGTTGTCGTTGACCACGGCGGTGTATTCATCGGGACCGGTGACGCCGTGGATGTGGAAGAGTCCGTCTTTGCCGAAGAAGCCGAGGGAAATCCACATCCGGGCAGTTTCGATCAGCAGTTCGGCGCCCATTCCCTCTCCGAAGGCGGCATCGCCGGTAGCCCAGAGGTACCTGTTGGTGGCGAACGCAATGGCGGCTGCGATGTGGAACTGGGCCGTGCCCGCGGCATAGTATGCACTGGCCTCCAGCCCGTTGATGGTGCGCCACGGGAACAACGCTCCATCCATGCTCAGTTCCTTGGCGCGGATCTTGGCCTCGGGAAGCATCCCGTGACGGAACTCCAGGACCTGCCGGGCGCCGTCGGGATTGGTGTAGGTGAGATACGGCAGCAGATACACCTCCTGGTCCCAGAAGTAGTGCCCTTCATAGCCTGATCCGGTCACGCCCTTGGCCGGGATGCCGGCAACATCGGCCCGGGCGGTGGCTTGGGCCAGCTGGAAGAGGTTCCACCGGATGGCCTGCTGCAACCCGGGCCGGCCGCCCTCGACCACAACGTCGGAGGTGGCCCAGTAACGGCGGAAGTGCGCCTCGCTTTCGGCAAAGACGTCATTCACCGTGCGCAGGCCCTCTTCCGCCACCGCGGCCGCGTCGATGTCCGGGTCCTGCACGGTGCGGCCGGCGGCGTAGCTGACGCTCTTTTCCAGCCGGAACGGCTCGTCGGCATCCACCGCGAGCACGTACCGGACGCTGCTGTCGTCCTGGTCAACCAGGGTCTCGAACGGCTGGTGCCCGGCGGAGGTCCAGTGGTCCACGGCGATGCCCACTTGTTGCTTGGACTCGGCCGCCTCCCACGACAGGCGCAAGGACCCGTCGCCGCCATCGAGCCGCAGGGGCAGCAGCACACGTCCCGCGTGCCGGCCGGCGCGGCGCGGGTCATGCACGGAGTGGTCCTCCACCGGCTGGTCCTGGCGGTTGATCACCGAGGAGGTGACGTCCAGTGATACCTGCCGGTCCGTAGCCACCTCAAGTGAGATGCCCAGGCTGCCCCGGGATGCAAAGCCCACCGCCCGCCGTTCGGTGGTTGTCACCGTGGCGCCCGAACGGCACTGCCAGGTGATGCGGCATTCGTAGATTCCCGTGCAGAAGTCGACTGTCCGCCGGTAGTCGAGAACCTCCGATTCGGCCAGGCTCAGGCTCTCCCCGTCCACTACCACGACGAAGTTATTGGCGTCCGGGATGTAGAGGATCCGCTGCCCCGTCCGGGCAAACCCAAAGGCGTTTTCGGCGTGCTTGATGTCCCAGATCTCGTGCAGTCCATTGATGAAGCTGCCCGGCAGTTCGGCGTCCGCCGCCGCCCAATGGGCGCCGCGGATACCCAGGTGCCCGTTTCCCAGGGCAAACAGGGTCTCCAGCGCTCCCGCGCCGTCATGTTCGTAGCGGGTTTCAACGAGTTGCCAGGGGGTGTCGGGGAACCGTTCGCGGTCCGCGGTAATCAGTGCCATGGTGGGGGTCCTTTTGGCCTTGCTGTGCTGCCGGGCTTGCCGGCAGCAGGAATTCTGGGGGAATGGGTACTCGGCTGCGTGCTGCAGGGGGAAGCCGCAGTGTTGCCCGGGGAAGGCAACGGGGGCTGGACGAAGGGTTTAGGGAATGAGTTCCTGGAGGTCGCTGACAACCAGGGTGGCGCCGGCATCCAGAAGGGTCTGCCGCCCCGCTCCCCGGTCCACGCCGATAACCGCATGGAACGATCCAGCGTGCCCTGCCTGCACGCCGGACACGGCGTCCTCTACGACCACGCACTCGGAGCTGGACAGGTCCAGCAGTTTGGCCGCGTACTCGTAGGTGGCCGGACTCGGCTTGCCGGGCAGGCCATGCTGAGCGGCCACCATCCCGTCCACCACGACGGCGAAGTGGTGGCTGAGCCCGGCGGCTTTCAGGACTGCGGGGGCGTTCCGGGAGGAGGATACGACGGCGACCTTGAGTCCGAGGTCCAGCGCGGCCTGGAGGAAACGTACCGAGCCTTCAAACGGCTCGACTCCGGCGCTCACGATGTCATTGAAGACCGCGTTCTTCCGGTTGCCCAGGCCATGGACGGTGTCGTTGGCGGGGTCGTCATCCAGCGGGCCTTCCGGCAGGGTGATCCCGCGGGAGGCCAGGAAGTCCCGGACGCCATCGAAACGGGGCTTGCCGTCGATATGGTCGAAATAGTCGCTTTCGCGGTACCCGGGGACGCCGGGCCGCGAGGCCAGGTAACCGTCGAAGAGTTCCTGCCAGGCACGCTCATGCACGGTTGCTGTGGGCGTCAGCACCCCGTCCAAGTCAAACAGGATTGCTGCGGCGCTGGTCCAGGCGGCAGTATCAGCTGCAGTTTGGTGTGTCATCGGCAGTGCGGTGTCCTCTCGGTTTGCGGACAGCCGGCCCTGCCGGGCAGCCTGAAGGAGGTGCCCTGCGCGCGTACGCATAGCATCGCCTCCTTGCCCGCCCACTGCAGGACCGATCATGGCCGTAGACGAGTGTAAGCGCTTGCAGTTTTGACTTGCAACTGTTTTTTATCAGTGCTTAGGCATTTCCTGGACCGCCCTGCCGGAGCACGTAATAACAGAGGAAAGCGCCGACGTCCACCATCTCCGTCCTGGACATGGCGTGCCCCATTCCGGGGTACGTCCGGGCGGTAAGCAGCGTGTTGCTTTCCAGCCATTCAGCGGTATAGGCGACCGCATCGTCGTTGATCACCAGGTCCGCCTTGTCCCGGCCCCAGAAGAAGGGCGGCCTGGCCTCGAAAGAGTCGGTCACCGAGAGGAGTTCGTTCTTGAGGACGAAGCCGGACAGCCCCACCACAGCCTGGTAGTCATCCGGGTGCAGTCTAAGCAGCGTGCTGGCCATGGCCATCCCCTGCGAGTAACCCATGAGGCTGACGCTGCTGTGCTGATCCCTCACGGATTTGACCCATGCCTGCACAGCATTGGCGGCTGAGATGACATCCGCAAAGTCGTTGGCCAGGAAGTAGTCGAGCAGGAACCAGCCCCAGTGGTCGCCGATGGGCATTGGTGCGCGCAGTGCCGCATAGGTGAACTCCTCCGGCAGGTGCCCGAACAGGCGCACCATCCGCGACTCATCCGTGCCGTACCCGTGCATCATCACCACTAAGGGGGTGCCGGCACGCTGGCCTTCCGGCTTGGACCACACAACTGTTTCCACTGGTCAAGCCTAGCGACGCAGGTGAGCTGCCCGGCCGGGTCATTGAATCCGGAACCCCCGGGCGGTAGCGTGACGCGTGACAGACAGCAGGCTTAGCTTTTTTGCAGTACGCACCACCCTTCCGTAACGCCATACCAGCGCCGCACATGGAAGCGGCCGTAAGGAGCAGGTCATGAGAATCGGTTCGTCAATCTTCCTTATCGCCCTCGGCGCCATCCTCGCCTGGGCAGTCACTCCCGGACTGATTCCCTTCCTGGACCAGCAGCTGGTGGGGTACATCCTCATGGCTGTGGGCGTGATCGGGCTGATTGCATCACTTATCCTCGCCTCGCCCGGCCGCAGCAGGCGGGTGAGCGAGTCCCGCTCCGTAATCGACCCCAACACCGGTGAACGCATCACCCGGCAGGAAACCCGCGACGGCGGCATCTGACCTCAAGCGGAACGGGACCAATTCCCTGCAAAGGCACCGCCGGGCCGAAGAGCCGGGCTGGACCACAGGCGTCCGGCCCGGCTTTTTTGCGCCCGCTACAGGGGAAGTGACAAGGAATCTTGTTTCATGTTGGTTTCCATTGACAAACCAACAGAAGCAAAGATAAAGTCAAGTAACTCAACACGAGAGTGATGCAGATCACGAGAGCAGCTACGCAACGGAGGGTAAGTGTTCGCCGAAGAGCGCCAGCAAAAGATTGCCGAGCTTGTAGCCGGCAGCGGCCGGGTCAGCGTGACCCTGCTGGCTGAGCGCTTCAGCATCACCACCGAAACCGTGCGCCGGGACCTGGCAGCCCTGGAAAACGCCGGAACCGTACGGCGGGTCCACGGCGGCGCAGTGGCGGCAGACCGCTTCAGCACCACCGAGGAAAGCGTCACCGAACGGGCCATCCAGCGGCCGGACCAGAAAATCCGGATCGCCGAAGCCGCCCTCGCACTGATTCCCCGGAACTCGACCGCCAGTGTCCTGCTGGACGGCGGCACCACCACCGAAGTGCTGGCAGACATGCTGGCCCGGCGCACCGCCGTCGAACCTTCCGACGGAAACGGGCAGCAGCACGAACTGGTAGTCATCACCCACGCAGTACCCATCGCCAGCAAACTCTCCCACGTTCCCGGTATAGCCCTGCAGATCCTGGGCGGCCGGGTACGCGGCATCACCCAGGTGGCCGTAGGCCAGGCAACCGTGGATGCCGCCGCCAGGCTGCGCCCGGACATCGCGTTCATCGGCACCAACGGCATCCACGCCACCTTTGGCATCAGCACTCCCGATCCTGAAGAAGCAGCCGTCAAGGCAGCCTTCGTCCAGTCGGCACGCCGCATTGTGGTGTTGGCCGACTCCTCCAAGCTGGACACGGAAACCCTGGTCCAGTTCGCCTCCCTGAAAGATCTGGATACCTTGATCACAGACAGTGAACCCGGACCTGAACTCGCAGCCGCCCTGGAAGATGCCGGCGTAGACGTGGTGGTCGCATGATCGTCACGTTCACGGCCAACCCCAGCCTGGACCGGACGGTAGCCCTCCCCGGGCCCCTGGAACGCGGCGAAGTGCAGCGCGCTCTCTCCGTCCGCCAGGAGTCCGGCGGCAAGGGAGTCAACGTTTCCCGCGCCCTGGTGGCCTCCGGGCTGGAATCCCTTGCCGTCCTTCCCGGCGCAGACGGTGACCCCGTCCTGGCCGGGCTGCGGGAAAGCGCCGTTCCCTTCGTGTCCCTTCCCATCGACGAGCCGCTGCGCACCAACGTGGCGCTCACCGAGCCCGGTGGCGTGACCACCAAGATCAACGAACCGGGCCCCGTCCTGGCTGCTGACCAGCAGGAAGCGCTCATCAAGCTGCTGCTGGAAAGCTCCCGCGGCGCCAGCTGGGTGGTTTTGGCCGGCTCGCTGCCGCCGGGATTCCCGGACAACTTCTACGCCACGGTGGCCCGGCGGATCCGGGAGGCGGGCAACGGCACAGCGCCGCTGATCGCCGTCGACTCCTCCGGGGCGCCCCTCGCCGCTGCCCTCACCGACAGCGGAACCTCCGGGGACAGCACCGTCTCCGGAGGAACAACCACGGGTTCCGGGAAACCGGACCTCCTCAAACCCAACGCCGAGGAACTGGCGGAGCTGGCCGCAGCCGCCGGTTTCACCCCGGCCTCCGGTGACGAACTGGAAGCGGACCCCGCTGCTGCGGCAGCCGCCGCAGCAGCCGTCGTACGTTCCGGCGTGGGTGCAGTGCTGGCAACTCTCGGTTCCAAGGGAGCTGTCCTGGTAACGGCCGACGGCGCGTGGCTGGCCACGCACCCGCCGGTCGCCGCGGTCAGCACGGTGGGTGCGGGCGACTCCGCACTTGCCGGCTACCTGCTCGCCCACGGCCGGGGCGCCGCCCCCGCCGACTGCCTTCGTCAGGCGGTGGCCCACGGTGCCGCCGCTGCCTCGCTGCCGGGCTCCACAGTTCCGGCAGTAAACCAAACCACCCCGGATGCCGTAACCATCACGGCCCTTCGAAAGGATTGACAGTGACCCAGCTCATCACCACGGAACTGGTCGAGCTCGACCAGAACCTGGGCAACGCGCCCGAGTCGGTGATCCGGCATCTGGCAAGCAAGGTAGCTGCCGCCGGACGCGCCTCTGAAATTGAAGGCCTCTTCGCGGACGCCTTCGCCCGCGAGCAGAAGACGGCCACCGGCATCCCCGGCGGCATTGCCATTCCGCACTGCCGCTCTGCCGCCGTCACCGTACCCACCCTGGCCATGGCCCGCCTGAACCCGAAGGTTGACTTCGGCGCCAAGGACGGCCCGGCTGACCTGGTGTTCTTCATCGCCGCTCCGGACGGGGCGGACCAGGAGCACCTGAAGCTGCTTTCCAAGCTGGCCCGGTCCCTCATCAAGAAGGACTTCACCGCGGCCCTGCGCAACGCCTCCTCCGAGGCTGAAATCGTGGAGCTCGTGGACGGCGCCCTGGCGGACAAGCCGGCGGCGCACGCTGCCGCCGCTCCGGCCGATTCAGTTCCAGTGGCCGCCGGTGTTGGCGCGGCAGGTGGTGCGAGTGCTGTGGGTTCGTCCCCGTCATCCGCTTCCTCCGGTGCGCCCGCAGGCTCCGGCGCCCGCGGCCCAAAGCGCCTGGTGGCCGTAACAGCATGCCCCACCGGCATTGCCCACACCTACATGGCAGCCGATTCACTGGTGGCAGCCGCCAAGGAAGTTGGCGTTGACCTCCAGGTGGAGACCCAAGGTTCCTCCGGCGCCAAAGCACTGGACCCCGCAGTCATCGCCGCCGCGGACGCCGTCATCTTCGCGGTGGACGTGGATGTGCGCGGCAAGGAGCGCTTCGCCGGCAAGCCGGTGGTCAACGCCCCGGTCAAGCGCGGCATCGACGAGCCGGACAAGATGGTCCAGGAGGCTCTCGCTGCTGCCGACAACCCGCACGCCCGCCGCGTCCCGCACTTCGGTGCTGAGGAACAGGCCGAGCATGAGGCCGAGGAAAAGGGCGAGCACATTGGGCAGAAGCTCAAGAAAGCCCTCCTGACCGGTGTCAGCTACATGATTCCGTTCGTGGCCGGCGGCGGCCTGCTGATCGCCCTCGGCTTCCTCATGGGCGGCTACCTGATCACCAAGTACGCGGACACGATCGTGGTCCAGAACAGCCTGTTCAACCTGCCCACCGAGTTCCCTGACAACGCCTGGGGTCCGCTGGGTGCCTACCTGGGTGCGGTCCTGTTCAAGATCGGTGCACTCTCGCTGGGCTTCCTGGTCCCGGCGCTGGCCGGCTACATCGCGTACGCGATCGCTGACCGTCCGGGCATCGCCCCCGGCTTCGTTGCCGGTGCAGTGGCCGGGTTCATGGGAGCCGGCTTCCTCGGCGGCATCGTAGGTGGCCTCCTCGCCGGTTACATCGCCCATGTGGTGGGCCGCCTGCAGGTAGCCCGCTGGCTGCGTGGCCTGATGCCCGTGGTGATCATCCCGCTGCTGGCATCCCTGGTGGCGTCGGGCCTGATGTTCCTCATCCTGGGCGGCCCGATCGTGGCCATCACCAAGGGCCTGAACGGCTGGCTGTCCGGCCTGACCGGTGCCGGCGCCATCGCGCTCGGCGTCATCCTGGGCCTCATGATGTGCTTCGACCTCGGCGGCCCGGTCAACAAGGTTGCCTACTCCTTCGCCGTCGCCGGCCTCGGCGCGGCAACCATCGACAACCAGGCCCCGTGGCAGATCATGGCCGCGGTCATGGCCTCCGGCATGGTTCCCCCGCTGGCCATGGCCCTCGCCTCCACCGTGCTGAACAAGAAGCTCTTCAGCCTCGCTGAGCAGGAAAACGGCAAGGCAGCGTGGCTGCTGGGTGCGTCCTTCATCTCCGAAGGCGCCATCCCGTTCGCCGCGGCCGATCCCCTGCGCGTCATCCCCGCCAGCATGCTGGGCGGCGCAGTGACCGGAGCCATCTCCATGGCGGCAGGCGTCGGATCCAAGGCACCCCACGGCGGAATATTCGTCTTCTTCGCCATCGACAACTTCCTGATGTTCGTCGTGTCGATCATCGTCGGCACGGTCGTCACGGCGCTGTCCGTCATCGCGCTGAAGCGCTGGGCAGTCAAGAAGACCGTTGATACGGTTGAACCGGTTCCCGTAACCGTCTGAGCCGGCAGGCCACACACCTCACCGGCCGCTGGACCCCCAGCACGCCGAAAGACAAAGGAGCAAAAATGCCAGAACGCACCGCAACCGTTGCCAGCCGCGTGGGCCTGCACGCCCGCCCGGCCGCCATCTTCGCAGAGGCTGCCGGAGAGTTCGACCTGGACATCACCATCGCCCGTGAAGGCGAGCCGGCCGACGAGGCCATGGATGCCGCCAGCATCCTCTCCCTCATGAGCCTGGGTGCTTCACACGGCGACGTGGTGGTCCTCCGAGCAGAAGGTGCCGGCGCGGACGATGCGCTGGAGCGCCTGGTGCAGATCCTGGAAACAGATCACGACGCCGAGTAGCAGCTTCGCCGCTTAGCGGCACCAACCCGCGCGGCCGCCGTCGAGCTTTCCCTTCATGGGAGAAGCCCGACGGCGGCCGCTTGGCTTTAAGCGTCTGGCGCCTTCACCGCGCCTCACCCAAGCAGGTCGCATTAGTTGTCGTTTTCACCCTTCAAAACGACAACAGTGCCAGTCAGTTGGGAGGAGCGGGGCGGGGGGTGCGTTCGGCGAGCGCCTTCACATCCGCCAGAAGCATGTCCCACATGCCCTTGGAATGCATCGCGGCTTCTTCGCTGGGATTGTTGTCCTGCGCCAGGGTCAGCCGGGTGGCGCCGTCGCGGTCCTCAAGCGACCAGTCAAGCGTGTGGTAATTTTCCGGCTTGTCTTCCTGCCCGGACAGCGGGCTGAAGTGGGTGTGGACCAGTTTCCGCCCCGGTTCGACCGCCAGGATCCGGCCCTTGTCCTGGTAGGCCTTCCCCTCCCACTCACCCCGCCAGGTGATGGGGCTCCCCACCTTCCAGTCCGTCTCCAGCGTGGTTCCAAACATGAACTCCTTCACCGCGGCTGGGTCGGTCATCACTTCCCACACGCGCTCCGGTGGGGCCTCGATGATGGTGACGGAGGTGGCCACGTGGTTTTCCGCCATGGTTCAGGCCTTTTTCGCCGTGAAGAGCAGGTACTCCCATTCCATTTGGAAGGGCGTATCACCGTGCGCGTCGCCAAAGGAATCGGCAAGATCGGTGAGAGCTGTGTCCAGGGCCTTGACCTTGTCCTGGTCCTCGCCGAGGGATTTGTAGACGGAGATGATGGGGCCGTAGTGGGACTTGAAATAGCGGACGAAGTCAGCGGGCTGGTGGAAGCTCCTCACGGTGAGGTTCTGCTTCCGGGTGTGGACGTCGGCGATTCTTTCGCCCATCAGTTCTCGGATGTGGTCCTCGCTCCCCCACAACGCCGCAGGCTGGGTGCCGGGCGGGGGCGGCGGAGCGAACGGCTTCAGGGCGGCAAACATCTGACCGGTGAATCCTTCCGGGGTCCAGCACAGCAGCCCGATGGAACCGCCGGGTTTACAGACCCTGAGCAGTTCGTCCGCAGCTGCCTTATGGTGGGGTGCGAACATCACGCCAATGCAGGACATCACCACGTCGAACTCCGCGTCTTCGAATGGGAGGGCTTCGGCGTCGCCTTCCTGCCACTCCAGGCTGACGCCCCGGTTCGCAGCTTCCTTGCGTCCCGCTTCGAAAAGCTCGGGGGTGAGGTCGCTGGCCACCACTTTGGCACCCATCATCGCCGCCGGAATTGCGGCGTTGCCGGTTCCCGCCGCTACGTCCAGGACCCGTTGGCGGGACTTGATGCCACAGGCCTCCACCAGGACGGCACCCAGTTCCAGGAGCATCTCGTCGGCAAGGGCGGGGTAATCCCCTGACGCCCACATGGCCCGGTGCTTCCTCTTGAGTTCCCGGTCCGCCTCCGCCCCCGCAACGTCTGTCTGATCGCTCATGTCCGCGCCCCTTTTCATGTCCGCCGAGGATGGTGACAGCGGGCTGTTGGCACAGCGGAGGCTGTGATGCGACTCATTGTGGGCGCGTTGCAGGCGCCTGTAAAGGGTGGGGCCGGGCAATGATTGGCGGGTACCCGCCGCCCGTCAGGCCGGTTTGCGCGCCCTGGTGGTCTTGGCGGCCGGCTTGGCTGCGGTCTTGGAGCCGGTGGATTTGGTTTCTGCCGCTTTGCTTCCCGTGGACTTGGAGGCTGTGGACTTTGCGGACGTGGATTTCGTGGCGGTGGATCTCGTGGCCGACTTGGCGGCAGGCCCGGAATCATCCGTGCCGGTCTTCGCGGCAGCCCTGGTCCCCGAAGACTTGGCCGCCGAAGCCTTGGTGCCTGACGACCTGCGGGCCGGTTTGGCTTCCTCCTCCCCGGCGTCCCCCTTCCCGTCGTCCGCTTCGTCGGCAGTTCCGGTGGCCGATGCACCCTCCCCGCCGCGTTTCCTGTCCAGGCTCCGTTTCAAGGCCTCCATGAGGTCGATGACCTCGCCCTTGCCGCCCTCGCCGGCTTCCACGCCGAAGGTCTCCCCGGTGTCCAGGGATTCGCCCTGTTCGAGCTTGGCGTCGATGAGCTGGCGGAGCTGCACCTGGTACTCGTCCGTGAAGGAATCGGGCTCGAAGTCCGCGGCCATGGACTCCACCAGCGCCGCCGACATGTCGCGTTCCTGTGCGGAAATCCTGATGTCGGCTTCCAGCGACGGGAACTTCGCCTCCCGCACCTCATCCGGCCAAAGAAGGGACTGCAGCACCAAAACGTCGTCTTTGATCCGCAACGCACCCAGCCGGGTCTTCTCCCGCAAAGCGAACTGGACGATGGCCACCCGGTCCGTGTCCTCCAGGGCGCGCCGCAGCAGCACGTAGGCCTTGGGCGACTTGGAATCCGGCTCCAGGTAGTAGCTCTTCTCGAACATCATGGGCTCGAGCTGCTCGGACGGGACGAACTGCACCACTTCGATCTCGTGGCTGTTCTCGGCGGGAATGGACTTGAGCTCATCCTTGGACAGGACCACTGTGCGGCCGTCCTCGTCGAAGGCCTTCTCGATGTCCGAGTAGTCCACCACCTCCCCGCAAACCTCGCACCGGCGCTGGTAACGGATCCTGCCCCCGTCGGCGTTGTGAACCTGGTGCAGACTGATGTCATGATCCTCTGTGGCGCTGTAGACCTTCACGGGCACGTTGACCAGGCCGAACGCGATGGCACCTTTCCAGATGGCTCTCATTCATACAGTCAACATCAGAGCAGGCCGGAGGTGAAGCCCCGTGGCAGGTAGCCGGGAACGTGTCCGGGTTGCGGGACGCGAACTGACGCTCACCAACCTGGACAAAATCATCTATCCGGAGACCGGCACCACCAAGGCCGATGTCCTGGCCTACTACGCTGCGGTGGCCCACGTCCTGATCCCGGCCGCCGCCAACCGTCCGGCCACGCGCAAGCGGTGGGTCAATGGAGTGGGCACGGAGGACCAGCCCGGTGAGGTCTTCTTCCAGAAGGAACTGGAGGACTCGGCTCCCGGCTGGGTGCCGCGGGCCGCCATCACGCACAAGGACCGGACCATCCACTATCCCCTGGTCAACGACGCCGCCACGCTGACGTGGTTCGGCCAGATCAACTCCCTCGAAATCCATGTGCCGCAGTGGCGGGTGGACCCGCACGGAACCCAGTTGAACCCGGACCGGCTGGTGCTGGACCTGGACCCGGGCGACGGTGCGGGCCTGCCCGAGTGCCGCGAGGTGGCGCTCCTGGCGCGGGCCATCCTGCAGGACGTGGGCCTGGACACTGTCCCGGTGACCAGCGGCAGCAAGGGCATCCACCTCTATGCGGCGCTGGACGGGAGCCAGAGCTCAGAGCAGATCTCCGCCTTTGCGCGGGAGTTGGCCCGGGCGCTTGAAGCAGACCACCCGGACCTCGCCGTCAGCGACATGAAGAAGTCGCTGCGCCGCGGCAAGGTGCTGGTGGACTGGAGCCAGAACAACGCGGCGAAAACCACGGTGGTCCCCTATTCGCTCCGCGGCCGGCCCACGCCCCTGGTGGCGGCGCCCCGGACGTGGCGGGAAATCGAGTCTCCCAAGCTGACCCATCTTGACTATCAGGAGGTGCTGAAAAGGGTGCGGGACGGCAAGGACCCGTTCGCCGCCGTCGTCAAGCCTGCAGCGGGGAGGGCCGGCGCTGACGCTGCCCTGGAGGAAGCGCACGACGGCGACGCGCGCCTGGGCAAGTACCGCTCCATGCGCGACCCCAAGGCCACGCCCGAGCCATTTGCGGGCCTTGCAACCGGGGGCAACAGCTTTGTCATCCAGGAGCACCACGCCAGCCGCCTGCACTGGGACCTCCGGCTGGAACACGAGGGCGTCCTGGCATCCTGGGCGCTCCCCAAGGGCGTCCCGGAGTCCGGCGGCAGGAACCACCTGGCGGTCCAGACCGAGGACCACCCCATGGACTACCTCACCTTCCACGGAACCATTCCCAAGGGGCAGTACGGGGCCGGTGAGATGACTATTTGGGACACCGGCACCTATGAACTGCACAAGTGGATCAACGGCAGGGAAGTCATCGTCACGCTCGCCGGGTCGCCGGATGGCGGGCTGGGCGGCATCAAAAAGATTGCCCTCATCCACACCGGGCGCGGCCAGGGCAAGGACGCCGAAAGCCAGTGGCTGATCCACCTGATGGACCAGGAGGAGCCAGGCGGACGACGACGGCAGCCGGCCCGGGCGGGAACAGAGCCTTCGCGGGATGGCGGCGGCGTGGAACCTGCCCCGGCTGCCGGCCCGGCCGAGGCCGCGGAGCCAGCCAGCGCCCCGGACCCCGCCGACGGTGCTGCCGCCGACCCGCTGGAATACCAGCCCATGATGGCCACGGCCGGGACCACGGCGGATCTGCAGGGCAGCTCATGGCAGTACGAGCTCAAGTGGGACGGCGTGCGGGCCATCCTGGTGGCGGACGCGGACCAAGTCAGAATATTTTCGCGCAACGGCAACGACGTCACCCGGACCTACCCCGAGTTCACCGAAAGGGCCTGCTGGCCGCCACAGCCGTTCGTGGCGGACGGAGAGATCATCGCCGTCGGACCGGGCGGCAAGCCCGACTTTGGCCTGCTGCAGGGCAGGATGAAACTGACCCGGGCCGCGGACGTCACCAGGGCCAGGGCTGCGATCCCGGTCCAACTGATGCTGTTCGACCTCCTCTTCGATGACGGAAAGGACCTCCGGCGCCTGCCGCTCAGCAAACGGCGGCAGCGGCTGGAGGACTTCTTCCGCCGCTCCGAGTGCCCCGTGGACCTGTCGCCGGTGCTGGAGGAGCCCCTGGACCTCCTGCTGGAAAGTGCCCAGGAGCTGGGGCTTGAGGGCATCATGGCCAAGCGGACGGACAGCCGCTATGTGAGCGGCCAGCGAACCCGGACCTGGATCAAACTCAAGACGGAGCAGACCCAGGAAGTGGTGGTGGGCGGCTGGCGGCCGGGAAAGGGCGGCCGCCAGGATACCGTCGGCTCGCTGCTGGTGGGGATTCCCGACGGCAACAAGCTGCAGTACGTGGGCCGTGTGGGTTCCGGATTCAGCACCCGCGAACTCACCGAACTGCGGCAGACCGTGGAACGGCTGGGACGGAAGACCTCGCCGTTCCACGAAGTCCCCCGTCCAGATGCCGCGGACGCCCACTGGGTGACGCCGGAGCTTGTGGGCGAGGTCACCTACAGCGAGTGGACCGGGCCCGGCAGGCTGCGGCATCCGCGGTGGCGGGGCTGGCGCGTGGACAAGGACCCGTCGGACGTGGTCCGCGAAAGCTGATGGGCGTTTTGGCTGTGCTGCAGGTTCGACGCGCATGCCAGGAAATGACGCGCACACTACTTGGCGCCCACCGAATTTGGTGGGCGCCAAGTACTGTGCGAATCGATATTGAAGGTGCGGGTCGCCGTCGAGGGGTCCGCTCCCGCCCTGGCTACGAGGAGTGTGGCATCTGCGGCCGGCCCGTGCGGTGAACCGCTGTCACGGCTGCCTCATGGCCCATCCGCCCGTGGCCGGCACCGTCGTCTTTCGGATGCCGCCGCTTCCCGTAGCCGTCGGGCCAGCCGCCTTGCTGGGCCAGCGGAACGCCGCCGATCGCCGCGGGTCCCGGTGCTGCGGCCGCATCCATTGCTGCCGCCAGATGGTCCGCCACCTCAGGCTTGAGGTGGAACTGGTTGGACTGTTCACCCATGTGGTTCTTCCCTTCTTTCCTTCGTTCTTCCTTGAAACGAACCGCCAACGAAAAGCGTCCGGGCGCGCAGACTACAGCCCGGAAAGAAGTGTGTTCATCGCTCTACCATAGGCACCTCGGCGCCTGCTGGGAAGCCCCTCCAAGGATGGTGGCCGCGGTCACTTTGGGGCCCGTTTCCCGGAAATCGACGGGTTGAAACCGGGCAACTTGGAAAATTTTTGGTAACAGTGCCATTGAGCAGCCTGCTTCCCAGTGATAGCGCGGGAAACGGTGGCACAAAAATGCCCCGGAACAGCCCGGGAAGGGGCCCAAAAGGGCGCACTCTACGCCATCAAACTGCCCGGACGCCAGAGAAATCCCGTAAAATTGAAGGCCTGCCCGGAGCGGGGCAGCTACAAGTCGCAAGCAAATGACCTCCACAGGAGTTGCCCAAATGCCCACAGACCGAAGCAAGACCGACTCTTCAGCAGGCGCCAGGAACGCCCGCGGAACCGACCCGTCAGCCGCTGCGGCTGCCAAGAAGCACAGGTTGCTGCCACGCCGCCGGCAAGGAATCCGATGTCAACGTGGTGGACCAGCCCATGCTTAAAAAGGCATTGGGCGGAACCATCGTTGGCAACACCATGGAATGGTACGACGTAGGCGTCTTCGGCTACCTCATCACCACCATGGGCCCGGTATTCCTTCCTGAGTCCGACCCCACCACGCAGACGCTGTTCCTCCTTGGAACCTTTGCCGCCACCTTCATCGCCCGCCCGCTCGGCGGCGTGATCTTCGGCTGGCTGGGCGATAAGATGGGCCGCCAGAAGATCCTGGCCACCACGCTGATGATCATGGCCGCAAGCACCTTCCTCGTCGGCGTCCTGCCGGGCTACGCCCAGATCGGACTCTGGGCAGCCGCGCTGCTGGTGCTCCTCAAGGTCATCCAGGGCTTCTCCACGGGTGGTGAGTACGCCGGTGCCACCACGTTCGTCAGTGAATACGCCGCTGACAAGCGCCGCGGCTTCTTTGCCAGCTTCCTTGACCTCGGCAGCTACCTGGGCTTCGCCATCGGTGCCGCCCTGGTCTCCGTACTGCAGCTGACCCTCGGCCAGAGCACCATGGAGGACTGGGGATGGCGCATCCCGTTCCTGGTGGCCGGTCCTCTGGGCCTCATCGCCGTCTACTTCCGGAGCAAGATCGAGGAATCGCCGCAGTTCCAGGCCACCCTTGACGCCCAGGAGGAAAACGCCAGGAATGCCTCCGCGGATGACACTTCCGCGGCCAAGGGCCCCGTGGGAATCGTCAAGGCCTACTGGCGGCCCATCATCGTTGCCATGGTTGTGGTGGCCGCTGCCAACACGGCCGGTTACGCGCTGACGTCCTACATGCCGACCTACCTGACCGATTCCAAAGGCTACGACGAAGTGCACGGCACACTGCTGACGATTCCCGTCCTGGTCGTCATGAGCCTTTGCATCCCGCTTACCGGCAAGCTCTCCGACCGGATCGGCCGCCGACCCGTACTCTGGATCGGCGCCATCAGCACGATCGTCCTGGCCATCCCGGCCTTCATGCTGATTGGTATTGGGCAGATCTGGTCCACCCTGGCGGGCCTGGCCCTGGTCGCCTTCCCTGTCACCTTTTACGTGGCCAACCTTGCCTCGGCCCTCCCGGCCCAGTTCCCCACGTCCAGCCGCTACGGCGCCATGGGCATCGCCTACAACTTCGCCGTGGCCATCTTCGGCGGCACCACGCCCTTCATCGTGGCCGCGCTGATCAGCGCCACCGGTAATGACATGATGCCCGCCTACTACCTGATGGGCACGTCCCTGGTGGGTGCGATCGCCATCTACTTCCTGAAGGAGTCCGCCAACCGCCCCCTCCCGGGGTCGATGCCGAGCGTCGACACCCAGGCAGAGGCAAAGGAACTGGTGGCCACCCAGGACGAGAACCCGCTGATCAACCTGGACGAACTGCCGTTCGAGACCCAGGACGGCACCGACCCGCAGGCACACCGCGGAGTCCCGGCCGGGGCCTGATTCCGGCCTTCGGGGCACGCTTGTAGCCCACGCCCGCAGGGCCGGATGTCCCGGGCCCGGATACCAAGCCGGCTGCCGGAGCCAAGGTCCACGCGACATGTCCCCGTGTGACTGCAGGTATATGACTCGGTCCGGCGCCCGGTGATAGCTTCCAAGAGGCCACAGAGGCAAGCAGCAGCACAGCATTGGAGGGACAGGTCGGGATATGGAGCGCGTAGTGGAGCAGGTACGTGCGCTCCACCGGTTGGAACCTGCCACTAATGACCACCTTGCGGCGGTCCGGGTAGCCCTCAGCGTCGCGGTGCCATCCCTGTTCCTGCTCGCCCTTGGCCGCACGGACCTGATCATCTACGCCGTCTTCGGTGCTCTTACCGGCATGTATGGCCGTTCGGAGCCGCATCAGCTGCGGCTCCGCCACCAGGGCCAGGGTGCCCTGGTGCTGCTCAGTGGCGTCGCGGTGGGGGTAGCGCTGTCCGTCAACCACGTCCACTCGTGGTGGCTGGTTGCCGTGGAGGCAACGCTGGCCGGAGCGGGCTCGATCTACTCCGACCGGGTGCGGCTGAAGCCGAACGGGCCCTTCTTCGGCATCCTTGCACTGGGCGCGTGCGCTTCCGTGCCTGCCGCGGTCCCGTGGCACATGGCCATGGTCATTGCGGCCGCATCATCCGTATTCTCCATCCTGGTCGGATTCAGCGGCTGGGTGCGGCGGAGGGCGTGGGAGCCCGGAGCCACCCGGAAGGTACCCCGCCGGTCGGCGGCCAGGCGGCGCGAACTCGTGGTCCACGCCGCCCGGTATGTACTGGCCGTGGGCGCTGCCGGGACGGTGGGCGTGATCAGCGGCAGCGGCCATCCGCACTGGGCAATGGCAGCCGCTGCAGTACCGCTGGCAGGCGCAGACCTGCCCAGCAGCGTCCGGCGGGGTGTCCACCGCATCGTGGGAACGCTTATTGGCCTGGCGGTCACCGCCGTCGTACTTCTCCCCGGGCCCTGGAGCCTGCCGGCCCTCTACCCCGCGTTGCAGGAACCGGGACACCGGGCCGTGGTGCTGGCCCTCCTGGTGATCCTCTTCCAGTTCGCAACAGAGCTGTTCATGACCAGGCACTATGGCCTCGCGATGGTCTGGTTCACTCCCGTCGTCCTGCTGATGACCCAGCTTGCTGCACCCATCGAACCGCGGGTCCTGATCCTCGAGCGCGCCGTGGAGACCCTGGTAGGGGCGTTGTTGGGAATCCTTGTAGTGGTGGCTGTCCGCCGGCCCGGTTCACGGAAGCGTCCGGCCTTCCTGGGCCAGGGACCGCTACTTCGGCTTCCGCGCCGGCCCCGCCATTAGCCGCGCAGGAGCCACTTTGGCGACTGCGGCCACTGCCTTGTAGCGCTTGGACGGAATGGACACCGCCTTGCCGCGCTCATTGTCCGCCAGGCCTTCCCGGACCACCCGCTCGGCACGCAGCCATGTCCAGGACGGCGCCACGGACTTGTCCATCCCCATCCGGTCATGGAACTCGGTATGGGTGAACCCGGGGCAGACAGCGGTCACCTTGATCCCGCGCTGGCGGTAAGCCATGTTGGCCCACCGGCTGAAGCTCACCAGCCAAGCCTTCGCCGCGGAATAGGTGCCACGGGGCAGGAACGCGGCCACGCTGGCAACATTGATAATCCGGCCCTCCCCGCGCTCAAGCATTCCCCGCAGCGCCGCATGGGTAAGCATCATGGAGGTCTCGGCATGCAGCTTCAGGTGCCTCTTCTCGTCCTCCGCGTGGTTGTCCTCGAAGTTGTGCAGCAGCCCGATGCCCGCATTGTTCACGAGGATCCCGACCGGCCGCGCAGCATCCTGAAGGCGTTCGACGACGGCGGCGACGTCCTCGTCCTGCGTCAGGTCGGAGGGGAGCACCTCAACCGTGATTCCATACTGCCGCCGAAGCTCCTCCGCTGTTTCCGCGAGCCGCGCTGCGTTGCGCGCCACCAGCACCAGATCGTTCCCCTGCGCGGCGAGCTGCTTGGCGAATTCGTGTCCGAGCCCGGCGCTGGCGCCGGTGACGAGTGCTGTGGTCCGTGAGCTGGAGGGAGTCATGATGCAAGCCTAGCCACAGAGGCCAGGGCTGGCGCCGGCACGTGCACCCCGAAGGCGCCGCGAGGTGCCTGGGCGTGCCGCGTGCCGAGCCTTTGGTTGACCGTGCCCTGTGCAGGTTTTCCCAAGTGCAACTTGTGCAACATTTAGTAAGCATGCTTTGCTTGTGGGGATAGATGAACCTCCGCAAGCAGTTCGCGGCGGGGTTGCCAACGCTGGCGGTCCCGTGAAAGAAGCCCAAGGAAGAACATAATGACCACCGCAATGGAACACCAGCCGGCCGCGTTTGGGGAGCGCAATGAGGCAGCTGGGCAGCTTTTGGCCACCACAGTACCCGTCGACGCAGGGCTGCTTTTGACCCTCAACTCCCGCATGCATTGCCGCACGCCCATGGAGCGCGTCGACCCCGCGGAGATGCCGCTCCGGCAGCCCGTGTACGTGGACGGAAACTCCGTCGTCGCCCTGCGGCCCGGATCAGTGCCGGAAAGCATCGTCACGTACCGCTGCGCCTGCGGTTTCACCATTGATGACCCTGGGACCGCCATGGCAGTCAGCGACCGGGCGCTCGCCAGCTAACGGGCTTTCCGCCGCCCGGCGGCCGGCCGCCGCTGTCAGCCGTCAGCCTTGGGGCCAGTCGACGAACTGTTCGTAGCCTTCGTGCTTTCGCAGATAGCTGGAAATGAACGGGCAGTGCGGAATGATGCGCTTGCCCGTGGCCACCACGTCATCCAGGGCGAAGTGGGCCAGGACTTTAGCGAGACCCTGGCCCTCGAAGTCCTGCCCGGTCTCGGTGTGGGTGAAATCGATGTGCCCGGGAAGGTCGCGGAAGAAGGCCTGCACGGCAATTCTGTCATCCACCAGGAGCTCGTACCGGTGCTGCGCATCGTTGCGCCGCAGCGAGACGTTGGCGGTGAATTTGTCCTCCGCGGACGCAGTGTTCTCGGTCATGGTCTGACACTGGCACTACTTCACCCCGCTGGCAATGCCCCTTCTCCCCTTCTTCGCCCGGGTTCTGACGTGGGCTCTGGCTTTGCGGCCGCCACCGGAGACAGCCATCCGCCGGTGCCCCGGCGAAAAGCCGCCCAGCAAAAGCACTGCCACCAAAAAACAAACAGCGCCGGCTGCGAGCAGTCCCAGCGACAGTCCGCTGAGGGCCGCATCCGCCACCGGGATAAACACCACGACGACGGCGGCCCCCGCCACGGCAGGCCGGCAGCGGAGGGCGTGCATCGCCGTCGTCCGTTCCTCCAGGTGCCCAAAGGCCGCCGCCACCGGCAGGAGCAGCAGGACCAGCGCAAGGACGACCAAAGGCCGCGACCACCACCATCCAGCGGTGCCGGAGGCCGGTTTGGGGATCGGCGCCAGGAGCAGCAACCCGGACATGGCGCCAAGCAGGGGCAGGTGCCACAGGTATACGGTGAGGGACCTGGACCCGGCCACCCTCAGCAGCCGGCTGATCCAGCCCACCCGGGCCAGGGGCGCCAGGACCGGCCGGGCGAGCTCCAGGGCGCCCAGTTGCGCAACGCCCAGGATTACCAGGGTCAGGTTGGGCGGATTGAGGTTCACCAGCATGTTTCCCCGGTACAGCCCCAGCCCGGTCACCAGGCCCAGCAGCAGGTGCGCCGCAATGGTCAGGCCCAGCAGGCCGGAGCGCGAGAGTCGGGAAAAATGGCCGTCCACGGCCAGGAAGCCCAATTGCTGGACGGCGCACCACACGAACACCAGGTTGATATTTGCCAGGTCCGGAAGTGCGCCGCGCAGGCAGTCGACGGCGACCACCAGCGCGGTGAGCAGGCCGAGGGTCAGCCAGGGGGCCCGGCCATGCAGCGCGGCCAGCACCGGAATGTTCAGCTGCGCGGCGAGGTACGCTGCCAGGAACCACAGTGGCATGGCGGCGCCGGTGGCCATGAGCTGGACCACTTCCTGGTCCACGCCGAGTACGCCGGCCACGGACAGGCCGACTGCCATCGTGGCCAACAGGGCAGTGGCGGGCCGGACCAGCCGCAGGAGGCGGGCGCGGATGAACTGGGCAGCAGTGCCGCCGGCCTCCTTGAGCCGCCGCCAGGACTGCAGCCCCGTCACCCCTCCCGTAACGAAGAACAGGGGCATCACCATGAAGATCCAAATGACGGGCTCGAACCAGTCCTGGATCGCCAGCGTGTTTTCCGTGGTCACGGTACCGTCAGGGTGCAGGACGGGGCTGACCATCATCGAATGCCCCACCAACACCAGCACCAGGCAGATGAAACGGACAAGGTCGATGGCCGGATCACGGTTTGCCGTGTCCGGCCCGGTTTCTGTCCCCTGCCCGCCGGTGCGCACTGGGGCCTACAACGACTCGACGCTGCCCACGGCACTATTGTGCACCCCGCAGCGGGCGGGTTTAAGGACCATAGGGCCCTGCGAGTCCCTACTGCAGGACTGCGGGCAGCGCCAGGACGACGGCGGGCACGGGCGTGCTGCCCTGCGTCACGGCGGCGCGGAGGTACCTGCGTCCGGCAAAAAGGAGGCCAGGACCGGCTGCTTGATCCTGGCCTCCCGTCTGTGGCGGGTCCGGCTGCCGCTACCGCGCCAGCGTGGCCAGGGTGGTGGCGGCAAAGCCCTTGGCCGACGTGTTCCACATGGCCAGCAGGCCCTGCAGGTTCTCGCCGTCGGCCCGGTGGCCGGCAAGCTGATCCTGGAGAGTGGCCAGCACGCCCGTCCGCAGTTCGGTGTTGAAGTTGACCTTGCCAACGTTCATGGCGGCGGCTTTGACCAGCTCCCCGGAAGGAATCCCGGAGGCGCCGTGCAGCACCAGCGGAATGTGGACCCGAGCTGCGATGTCCTGCAGCACGTCCCAGCGCAGCCGCGGCTCACCCTTGTACTTGCCATGGACGTTGCCCACGGCGACGGCCAGGAGCTGCGCACCGGTGCGGGATACGAAGTCCTCCACCTGCGCGGAGTCCGTCAGGCCTGCCACGTCCACGCCTGACTGGCCTGCCGGCTGGCCGGCGGAGAAGGCGCGGTCCTCGTCGCCGGCCAGGCCGCCGAGTTCCGCCTCGAGGACCACGTCGGGGCCCAGCAGCGCCCGGGCATCCCGGACCAGCGCGATGTTCTCCTCGTAGGGAAGGGACGAACCGTCGGCGAGGACCGAATCCGCCCCTGCCGCGACGGCGTCGGCCATCACGTTGAGGTCCGACGCGTGGTCAAGCTGCACCGCGACCGGCACAGCGGCAGCCTCCGCCAGTCCGCGCAGCGCCGCGATGAGCCGGAGGCCGTTCGCAGTGGCGGCGGTCTTCGGGGCCACCAGCAGGATCACTCCCCTGCCGGAGTCCTCGGCGGCGCCCACCACGGCCAGCGCCGTGGTGAAGTCGTAGCAGGTGAAGGCCGGCACGGCGGAACCCTGCTGTAGGGCGGAGGTGACCAGGTGGTCCAGTCGGGTACGCATCAGACCCCCAGGCCTCCCACCAGGATCCAGGCAATGAAGGTCAGCACGAAGCCCGCCAGGCCCAGGATGGTGGTGAGGACCGTCCAGGTCTTCAGGCCGTCGGAAACGGTGAGGCCGTAGTAGCGGACCACCACCCAGAAGCCGGCGTCCGTGACGTGCGACAGGCCCAGGGCGCCGAAACCGATGGCTATGACGATCACCGCGATCTGCGCCGGGCTATAGCCGCCGCCGCTGACGGCCGCGGACAGCAGGCCGGTGGTGGTCACGATGGCCACGGTTGCCGAGCCCTGGGCGGCGCGCAGGGCGAGCGAGATGATGAAGCCGAGCAGCAGCAGCGGGACGCCGAGGGTGTCCAGGGTCTTGGACAGCGCCGAACCGATGCCGGAGACCTGCAGCACGTTGCCGAACACGCCGCCGGCGGCCACCACCATCAGGATGGAGGCGATGGGAGGCAGGGAGCCTTCGAAGATTTCACCTGTTTCCCGGAAGGACCAGCCGCGGCGGACGGCCAGCAGGAAGAAAGACAGCGCCACGGCCACCAAGAGGGCCAGGAAGGGGTTGCCGATGAACGATGCAAGCCCGTAGAGGGGATCGGACTTGGGGATCACGAGCGTGCCAACCGTGCCGAGGAGGATCTGTACGATGGGTGCTGCGATCAGGAAGATGATCAGGCCCGGCCGGGGCGGAGCGATGGCTGCGGCACCGGGGCCGTCGTGGCCCACCTTGACCAGGGAATCGGAGCCGAACTCCTCCACCTGGGCCTTCACGGCGGGCAGCAGTTCGTAGTCCTTGCGGTTCATGATGGAGGCCACCCAGTAGGACAGGAAGCCCAGGGGCACGCAGATCAGCAGCGAGATCAGGGCGATGAGCCCGATGTCGGCGCCGAGCACGCCCGCGCCGGCCACGATGCCCGGGTGCGGCGGAACGGCTACGTGGATGGAAAGCATGATGCCGGCCATGGGCAGGCCGAACTTGACCGGGTGCACCTTGGCGATCTTGGCGAAGGCGTACACGATGGGCACCAGCACGATGATGCCCACCTCGAAGAAGACGGGGATCGCAACGAGGAAGCCGACGGCGGTCAGCGCCACGGCCACGCGGCGCGCGCCGAGCTTGCGGGTGAAGTGGTCGGCCAGCGACTGGACGCCGCCGGACACCTCGATCATGCGGCCCAGCACGGCGCCGAGCGCGATCAGGATGGCAACCTTGCCCATGGTGCTGCCGACGCCGCTGGAGACCACCGTGAAGATGTCCTGCAGCGGGATGGTTGCGGCCACGGCCACCAGGATGCTGACGGTGAGCAGGGCCACGAAGGCCTGGATCTTGAAGCGGATGATCATCACCAGCAGGATGGCGATGCCCGCCGCTGCGATGGTGAGCAGCACCGGGGTGCCCAGCTCAACGGCGGGCTTGATGGCCGGGGCGTCGGCTGCCCGCTGTATCAGCGGACTCATCAGGTGGTTCACGGGGAGTTGTCTCCTTTGACGGGCCGGCCCCGGGGCAGGGCGGCATCACGGAATGGTGGGGTGGGGATTAAACGTTGCGGGACTGCGCCGGCAACGCTCGGAGGTACGACGACGGCGGAGGGGGGACCGCCGTCGTCGTACCTTTTAGTGCCGCAAGGGCAGGAGGGTGGCTTACTTGGTTCGCTTGGCGGGCGCGACAACCTTGATGACGGCGGAGTCGTCGGCGGCGGCAAGGCCCTGGGCCTGGCCCAGCAGGTAGAGCTGCTCGGCCGCAGCGGCAACGGGGGCTGCAAGGCCGGCTGCACGGGTGGCCTTGCCCACGATGCCCATGTCCTTGACGAAGATGTCCAGGCGGGAGAGGACCTCGGCGCCTTCCTCGTTGTAGGCCTCCAGGATGCGGGGGCCGCGGTTGGAGAGCATGAAGGAGCCTGCCGCGCCTGCTTCGAGGGCGGCGAGGGTCTTGGCCTGGTCCAGTCCGAGCGCGTCGGCGAGGGCCAGGGCTTCGGCGGCGGCGGCGATGTGCACGCCGCACAGGAGCTGGTTGACCGTTTTCAGGGCCTGGCCGTCACCTGGGTTGTCACCCACCACGGTGAGCGTGGAGGCCAGCAGGTCCAGTGCCGGGGCCGCCTTGGCGCGGGCTTCGGGGGAAGCACCCACGACAATCAGCAGGTCGCCTTCGCCGGCGCGCTTGGGGCCGCCGGACAGGGGGGCATCCACCAGGTCCACGCCATATTCGGCCAATTTGGCGACTGTGGCGGGGATGGCGTCGGTACCCACCGTGCTGCCCAGGATCACGACGGCGCCGGGCTCCAGGACGGAGGCCACGCCGTTCTCCCCGAAGAGGACATCGTTGAGCTGCTCGCCGTTTCGGACGGCCAGGAGGACGGCGTTCGCGCCCTTGGCGGCTTCGCGGGCGGTGGTGAAGGTGGCGATGCCGGCTTCTTCGGCGAGCTTGAGGCGGGGCTCGGCGATGTCGAAGCCGTGGACGGTCAGCTGGGATGCCAAGCGGGTGGCCATGGGCAGGCCCATGGCGCCGAGGCCCAGGACGGTGACGGTGTAATTGCTGGTCATGGTGTTTCTCCGTTGAATTAAATAGGGGCCACGCTCGGCGGGTTCCCTGGCCGAGCTTGCGAGGTTAGGGGGCGAATGGGGATGTGCTGAGCTTGCGGGTGACCTGGGCCAGGGAGTCGTCGTCGCCCACGTTGCCGGCGAACACGATGTAGGGAATGCCCTTGGCAGGTCCGTCCACCGGTTCCCACAGGCTGACGATGCCGGGCAGCATGGGGCCGCGGACAATGGCGTGGCGGATTTCCAGGCCGTGGGCTGCCACGTCCGAGGAGGTGATGCCGCCCTTGGCAATGACGAACCGGGGCGGGAAGGTCTTCAGCGTGCGGTTGACCACGTCCACGACGGCGGCGGAGACGGTGCGCGCGATCCGCAGGCTTTCGGCGGGGTCCTCGGTCTTGATGAGCAGGCGGCTGGTGTGGACGATGACGTCGCCGGCGTGGAGGGCCTCGACGACGGCGGCAACGGTCTGGTCCAGGTGCGCCTTGGCCTCCGGCTCGGCGCCGAGGAGTTTCTCGACGTCGATCTCGATGATCCGGGCGGAGCTGTGTTCGGCGGTGAGGACGTTGAGCTGGCGCGTGGTGAGGCCTACGTGCGATCCCACGACGATCAAGCCGCCGGCCTCCGACGGAGTATTGCCCGCGTAGGCCTCTTCGGAGGTGAGCGCCGCGCGGACTTCCTGGCCGATGCGGCCGCGGACAAACGGCGGACCTACGCGGTACAGGAGCTTCTTGCCGCGGCGTTCGGCTTCCTCCAGGCCCAGGGCCAGGGCGCGGAAGTCGTTCTCGGTAACGATGTCCGCCACGATGGGCGTGGAGTCCGTGGCCGGCTCGATGGCGTCGGCGACGGCCTTGGCGGAGATAGCAGGGTCCTGGGCGGCGGCTCCGGCCCGGATGATGTTGAGGTCCAGCACGATGACGGAGTCGGCAGGGAACCGGCCCTGCGACTTCTCTGCGATGTAGTCCGCCATGACGGACGTGCTGAAGCCGAAGGTGGCGTCCTTGGCGAACTCGGTTTCGGACACCGGAACCAGGGTGCCTTCGGCGCCACGCATGTAGTGGACTCCGCCAATGGTGAGCCGCCCGGCGTCGGGGAATGCCGGAACCAGCACAACGCCGTCGGTCTTCTCGCCGCTGACTTCAGCAACGGTGGCCGCGATGACGTCCGGTTCCAGGGGGAAGTGGCCGCGGAGGGTGGAATCGCTGCGGCTGACGAAGCCCAGGCGCAGCGTGTCCGGCGATCCTGCTGCCGCCAGGGCATTGCGGACCACTTCCTCATTCCGGGCTGCCGCTTCTGCGGGGTCGAGGCTGCGCGTGTTGGTGAGGACGTAGACAGCGGGCTTGCCCTGGCCGAAGGCCCAGGTGAAGTCCTCCACGTCCCAGCGGGTAAGCACCGGCAGGTCCGCCACGGACTGCGTGCCGGTGGGGTCGTCGTCAAGCACCACCAGGACGCGGGGAACCGCCGCATTGGACGCGGCCAGCGCGCCGGCAACCAGGCCGGCCGGGATCTCGAGGTCTGCCGGATAGGCGGCCAGAACGTCTGCTTCAAGCGTCACAGTGCACTCCGTTGTGTAGCGATCCGGGCTGGCGGATCCAGATGTAAAGGTAGCTGTAAGATGTCTGACATCTTGCATTTGATGTTAGTGTGGCACACGGCATACGGACGCGCAAGTACACTTGTCTGACATATCCGCCGCGGAAGCCGGAAGCAGGAATCGGGGGCAACATGGCAAGGAAGTCGCTGGTAGGCGTTGTGGCCGATGAGCTGCTTGACCGCATCATCGACGGCGAGTTCCCGCCAGGGTCCACCGTCCCCGGGGAACACGAGCTGAGCGCCCGACATGAAGTCAGCCGCATGACCGTCCGCGAGGCCATGAAGACGCTGCAGGCCCAGCGCATCCTGAGCGTGGAGCGCGGCCGCGGCACCTTCGTCAACCCACTCAGCCGCTGGGCCTCCCTCGAAGCCGTCCTGCGCGCGGCAGCGGAGGGCAAGAACGACGCCGATGCCTCCATCCAGCTGATCGAGCTCCGCCGGATGCTCGAAACGGGAGCGTGCGAGCTCGCCGCTAGACGGATTGCGGAAGAGGACATCACCGCGCTCTTCAACTACGTTTCAGCGATGAAGGCCGCCAACAGCATCAACGACGTCGCGGCCTTCGTCGAAGCGGACCTCGCTTTCCACGACGTCATTCTGCGGGCATCCGGGAACGTCTTCGTGTCGGTCCTGTTCGAGCCGCTGCACCGGGTCCTGGAAAAGCGCCGGACGGAGACCTCTGCCGTTCCCCAGATCCAGGAACACGCCATCGGCCACCACCAGAACATTGCCGAGGCACTGCGGTCCCGCGACTCCGTTAGGTCCCGCGAGGCCATGGACGCCCACATGCAGCAGACCCTGGACGACCTGAAGCAGCTGGTACTGGAAGCCAAATAGCGGCCATTTGCCGGAAGCAACGCTTTCCGCGTTCCTCTTTCAACGTTCCCGGAGTCCTACTAGGCTTCAGGGACGGCCCGCAACCGGGAGCATTGACGACCACGAGGAGCGAAGTTGTCCAACCACACGTACAGCATTTCTGAAATTGTCGGCACCTCCACCCAGGGCGTGGACGACGCCGTCCGCAACGGTATTGCCAAGGCATCCCAGACCCTGCGGAACCTGGACTGGTTCGAGGTCAAGGAGGTCCGCGGCCACCTTGAGGACGGGAAGGTCGCGGACTGGCAGGTCACCATCAAGATCGGCTTCCGCCTGGAAGAGCACTGACTTAAACAGAGCTGACCCGCAGCCGGCGTCGCGGAACATGGTTCCGGCGACCGTTGGCTGCGGGTCAGCTGTGCGTCTACGCGGCGATCAGTTTGCTGTGCCCGGGCTGCGCCGCCGCCAGACCGTGGGGACGCCGTCGAACGGCGGGAATACGTGGCCCTCAAAAAAGGACAGGACTGTATGGGGGTCGACGTCGGGGCTCCAGAGTCCGGACGCCGGGCAGTGCGAACCGGTAGCGGTGGAGGCGGCGCCGGCAGACGCCTGGCGCTCCTTCAGCAGGGCGATGCGTTTCATCGTTGAGACCATCCTGGGTGGTAAAAATCCGGGCAGTGAAAGCTGGTACTCCCACCCTACGGAACCGGCGCCCCCACACCAATGGGCGGCTGGCCAGAAAAGCCTGCTTCCACTGGACGAATATACAGCGGCTCACACCCCTGGCTTCCCCTAGCCGGCGTCGCTCCGGTCCGCTGCGGCCGCATCCCGCTCCTCGGTGGCCTCCAACGCGGCGCCCAGGCTGCCCAGCAGGGCCAGGGCGTCCGACGACGGCGATCCCGGGCGCGCGGAGTACACCCGGAGCGTCTGGTCGGCGTCCTCCGGCAGGACAAGGTTTTCAAAGTTCAGTTCCAGGTCCCCCACAGAAGGGTGGTGCAGCCGGACAGTCCCGGCGGCGCGGGTGGCAACCCGGTGGCCCGCCCACCACTGGCGGAAGTGTTCACTATGGACGGCCAATTCACCCACCAGGTGGTTCGCTTGGGGATCGTTGGGGTGCCTCCCCACATCCAGCCGCAGGGATCCTACGGCTTCAGCAGCCACCGTCTTCCAGTCCCTGAAGAGTTCCCGGGCGGCCGGATCCAGGATGGTCCAGCGGGTGAGGTTCCGCTCGGCGGGCGGCAGGGCCGGGAAATCGGCGAACAGCAGGAACGCCATCCTGTTGCCCGCCAGCACGTCGTTGCGGCGCCCCAGCACCAGGGCCGGGACATCCCCCACCGCGTCGAGCAGTTGGCGAAGCGCCGGCCGGACACCCTGGGCGGCATTGGCGCCAGGCTCCCGCGGAGCGCCTGCGCAGTTTTCGAGCAGGTCCAGCATGTGCGCGTGTTCGCTGCTGTCCAGGCGCAACGCCCGGGCCACCGCGTCCAGTACGGTGCGCGACGGGTGGATGTTGCGGCCCTGCTCCAGCCGTACGTAATAGTCGGTACTGACTCCCGCGAGCCGCGCCACTTCCTCCCGCCGGAGACCGGGGACGCGGCGGGCACCCGTGCTGGCGCCGGTCCCGGCGACCTCCGGGCTCAACCGGGACCGCATGGCTTTGAGGAATTTTCCGAACTCGGCGCTTTGACCCATGCAGACCATTGTGCCTGCGTCAGGTGCCCGGCTCTACAACGAAGGTAGGACTGGCGGTCCTAGGAAGAACAGGAACAGCCTTGGCTGCTGACTTGGTCACGGAAAGTACATAGGCTCGGGAGTGAGCCGGTGAAACCGCTTTCTTCTTCGTCGGGCAGTCGGCAACGAATCCCAGCACCATACGTTCCAAGGAGCACACACCCATGTCAGAGCTGACACTCAACAATGGCGTCACCATCCCGCAGCTCGGCTTCGGCGTTTTCCAGGTCCCGCCGGAAGACACCCAGCGCACCGTGGAGGATGCCCTCGAGGCCGGGTACCGCCACATCGATACGGCAGCGGCGTACCGCAACGAGGCCGGGGTAGGGGCAGCCCTTGCGGCCACCGGCATCCCCCGCGAGGAAATCTTCGTGACCACCAAGCTCCGCAACGGCGAGCAGGGCCGGGCCCAGGAGGCGTTCCAGAACAGCCGCAAGGCCCTGGGCCTGGACTTCATCGACCTCTACCTCATCCACTGGCCGGTTCCTTCGCAGGGCCTCTTCGTCCAGGCGTGGAAGGAGATGGAGCGGCTGTATGAGAACAAGGAAATCCGCGCCATCGGGGTCTCCAACTTCCTCTCCGACCACCTGGACACCCTGCTGGAGTCGGCAGAAACCGTGCCGGCCGTCAACCAGATCGAACTGCACCCCAGCTACCAGCAGGCAGACCTTGCCGCCAAGTGCCGGAGCCTGGGAGTCGCCGTCGAGGCGTACAGCCCGCTTGGCCAGGGCGGGGACCTGAACGGAAATGCCGTCACGGCAATCGCCAACGCCCACGATGCCACCACGGCCCAGGTGGTGCTCGCCTGGCACCTGGCCAATGGCAACATCGTGATTCCCAAGTCGGCAAACCCGGACCGCATCCGGGAGAACTTCGCGGCGTCATCCCTGACCCTGTCCCAGGACGAACTGGCCGCCATTACCGCACTGGAATCGGGAGCCCGCATCGGGTCCGATCCCGCCGTCGCCGCTTTCACCCAAATGTAGGTTCCGGCACTCGCTGCCACCGAAACCGAAAGGATTTTCCATGCAGTACACCCATTTGGGCCGATCCGGCCTGAAAGTCTCCCGCCTCTGCCTGGGCACCATGAACTTTGGGCCCCAGACGGAGGAGGCGGACGCGCACAGCATCATGGATTCCGCGCACGAAGCCGGCATCAACTTCTTTGATACTGCCAACGTCTACGGCGGCGCGGAGCACCGCGGCTGGACCGAGGAGATCATCGGGCGCTGGTTCGCCAAGGGCGGCGAGCGCCGCGAGCACACGGTCCTGGCCACCAAGCTCTACGGCACCATGACGGACCGGCCTAATGAATCGAAGCTGTCCGCGCTGAACATCCGCCGGGCCTTGGATGCCAGCCTCAAGCGCCTGCAGACCGACTACATCGACGTGTACCAGTTCCACCACATTGACCGTGACACCCCGTGGGACGAGATCTGGCAGGCCATCGAGGTTGCCGTGCAGCAGGGGAAGATCCTCTACTCGGGCAGCAGCAACTTTGCCGGCTGGCACATCGCCCAGGCCCAGGAAGCAGCGCGCCGCCGGAATTACACCGGCCTGGTCAGCGAGCAGTCCATCTACAACCTGTTCATGCGCCAGGTGGAACTCGAAGTCATTCCGGCTGCGCAGCAGTACGGCCTGGGACTGATCCCCTGGTCGCCGCTTCAGGGCGGGCTGCTGGGCGGCGTGCTGAAGAAAGAACGCCAGGGAGTCCGCCGCACCGAGGGCCGGGCCGCCGAAACGCTGAAGAAGCATGAGGACCAGATTCGCCAGTATGAGGACTTCGCCGACGAGCTGGGCCACGAACCCGGCGACGTTGCCCTGGCCTGGCTCCTGCACCAGCCTGCGGTGACCGCACCGATCGTGGGCCCCAGGACCCAGGAACAACTGGATGCCGCCATCCGCGCCCTGGACGTCACACTCGACGCAGACGCGCTCAAGCGGCTGGACGACATCTTCCCCGGCCACCGCACGGCACCGGAGGACTACGCGTGGTAACCACGCTTCCGTCCCGTACGGTGTCGCCGGCGAACATCCTGTTCATCGGCGGCACCGGCGTCATCAGCACGGCTGCGGCGGAACGCGCCGTCGCACTGGGCCATCGGCTGACCATCCTCAACCGGGGCCAGTCCACGAGGCCGGTCCCGGAAGGGACCGAGGTGCTGCATGCCGACGTCCGTGACCCGGAGGCCGTCCGCGAGGTGCTGGGCGGCAGGGAGTTCGACGCCGTGGCGGACTTCATCTCCTACACCCCGGACCAGGCGCAAACCAGCATGGACCTGTTCCGGGACCGGGTTGGGCAGTACGTCTTCATCAGCTCCGCCTCCGCGTACCAGAAGCCGCCCACCAGGCTTCCCATCCGCGAGTCCACGCCGCTGAAGAACCCGTTCTGGCAGTATTCGCGCGACAAGATCGCCTGCGAGGAACTGCTCTTCCAGGCGTACCGGGAGGAGGACTTCCCGGTGACGGTGGTCCGGCCGTCACACACCTACGACCGCACCAAGATCGCGATGGTGGGCGGCTGGACAGACATCCACCGCATGCGCAACGGCCTGCCGCTCATGGTTCACGGGGATGGCACCTCGCTGTGGACGCTGACGCACAGCAAAGACTTCGCCAAGGCGTTTGTCGGGCTGCTCGGACGGCCCCAGGCCGTGGGCGAGAGCTACACCATCACCTCGGACGAATACCTGCCGTGGAACCAGATTTACCAGCTCTTCGCCCGGGCGGCCGGCGTCGGCGAACCCGAACTGGTGCATGTGGCGTCCGAAACCATCGCCGCCCATGACCAGGAACTGGGTTCCAACCTCCTGGGCGACCGGTCCCATTCGGTGGTGTTCGACAACACCAAGATCAAATCCCTGGTCCCGGACTACACCGCCACCATCCCGTTCGCGGACGGCGCCCGGGAGATCGTGGAGTGGCACGACAACCACCCGGAGCTGCAGCAGGTAAACGGGGCCTACATGCAGCTTTCGGACAAGCTCACCGCCTGGTCCCGCCGGGGCGCCTGAACACCGGCCACGGACTGGAAACTGGCCTGCCGGATCCAGCGGCAGGCCAGACGCGTTTAACCGCTGTGCTACATTTCGGCGCATGACCTCGTCCCCTTCGAACCATCCTGCCGACGGGCATCCCGCCGACGGCCCCGTTGCGGCGGCCATCGGGCTTCTGGCAAACAAGGGATTCGATGCGACATCCGTAGAGGAGCTGGCAGAAGCCTCGGGCATGAGCCGCAGCACGTTCTTCCGCAGGTTTGGGTCCAAGGAGGACGTCGTCTTCGCCGACCACGAGCGGATCCTGGCCCAGGTGAACCAGCGGCTCGCCGAATCAAGGCTGGAACCGCTGGCTGCCGTTGCGGAGGCAGCCATGCTGGTCTTTGAGCACCACCTGCAAAACCCAGCAACCTCCCGGGCCAGGCACGGGCTGCTCCAGGCGGTTCCGGCCCTGCGGGACCGGGAACTGGTGACATCCCACCGGTACGAGCGAGCATTCCTGCACTACCTCAATGACAAACTGCCCCGCGATGGCGGCCGTGAGTACAAGGCCGTGGCCTTCGCAGCCGCGGTGGTGGCCGTGCACAACGCATTCCTCCGGGACTGGCTTCGTGCGGCGCCTGCCGCCGGACAAGCCGACTCCGGGGACCGGAAGCGGGCGGCAGCCCTCGCCGCCGAGCTTCAGGCACTCTCGGAAACGTTCAGGCCGGCACTCCTCGGCGCCGGGGCCGCCGCTCCTCTTGCGCCGACCGTCGTCGTCACCGTTCTTTCCGGTGCCGCGGACAAGGACGCGGTGGCCCAGGCGGTCCGCGACGCCCTCCCCTGATCTCCCCACCGCTCTTGAAACTGAGTTTCTTGACGTGGAACTGCGTTTCAATGCATCCTTAGAGCGTGTGGTGCAGGCCACACGGCCCCGGCCTCCCCGCCGCCGCTGATTCGAAGGATGCATATTCATGACGACGACGTCACCCGGCCCCGCGGCCACCATCACCGGAGGTGCGCCGAAGTTTCCGGCCGGAACGGTAGAGCCCGAGTACCTTCTCACCGAAGCCCTCGGCACCGATCCCGCCTCCGTCTTCGCCGGCATCAACGCCGAAGACCGCGCGTACTGGGACCGCGCCCGCCGCTTTGTCCAGGACGAGGTCCTCCCCGTCATCGACGGCTACTGGGAACGCGGCGAGTACCCGCTGCACCTCCTCCGGCGCCTTGGCGAACTGGACCTGCTCCGCGACGGCGTACCGGTGGACGGTTTTGCACCGATGAGCAGCATGGCCGCCGGTCTGGTGAACATGGAAATCAGCCGCGGCGACGGCTCTGTGGCAACGATGGTCGCAGTCCAGGGCGGCCTGGCGTTGCGGTCCGTGGCTGAGTGCGGCTCCGGCCCCCAGAAGGAGCGCTGGCTTCCGGCGATAGCCAGCGGCGCGGAATACGCGGCTTTCGCCCTGACCGAGCCCACCCACGGATCGGACTCCGTGGCCCTGGAAACTACGGCCACCCGTACCCACGGGGGTTTCCTGCTCAACGGTGAAAAGAAGTGGATCGGCAACGGTTCCGTCGGCGGCCTTACGGTCGTCTGGGCCCGGGGCGATGACGGCCAGGTCCATGGCTACCTGGTTCCACAGGACTCCCCCGGCTACAGCGCCAGCAAGATCGAAGGCAAACTCGCCCTCCGTGCCATCTGGCAGGCGCACATCCGATTGGAGAACGTCTTCGTTCCGGAAGAGAGCGTCCTGCCCGGCGCCCGGACCTTCAAGGACACGGCCCGCGTCCTGCTGGCCACGCGCCTGGGCGTGGCCTGGTCCGCCGTCGGGCATGCCACTGCCTGCTACGAAACGGCCGTCCAGTATGCCAAGCAGCGCAAGCAGTTCGGGCGCCCGCTGGCCGCCTCCCAGATCGTCCAGGAGCGGCTCGCGCGGATGCTCAGCGAACTGGCCACCATGCAGCTGATGGTGGTGCAGATGACGCGGCTCGATGAAGCCGGAGCGCTGACCCCCGAGCAGGCTTCCCTGGTCAAGTACACCTGCACCCGGACGGCGCGCGGCATAGCCTCAAATGCCCGCGACCTCTTGGGCGGCAACGGCATCCTGCTGGAAAACCGCGTGGCACGGCACCTGGCCGACATCGAAGCCATCCACACCTACGAAGGCACAGAGACCATGCAGGCCCTCATTATCGGCCGGGGCATCACCGGCACCTCCGCCTTCGCCTGACCTCCCTCCCTGGTCTTGGCCAGGCCTTCCCGAAAGGACCGTTCTTGAACCAGAACGCCAACATCCCCGTCATCCTGGGCGGCGCCCGCACTCCGTTCGGCAGGTTCCGCGGCGGCCTGACGCCCTTCTCGTCAAGCGATCTGGGCGCCCATGCCATCCGCGCCGCGCTGGAACGCACCGGCGTGGCGCCGGAGCAGATCGGGGCCGTCATTGTCGGCCAGGTCATCCAGGCCGGCGCCGGCCAGGGGCCCGCACGCCAGGCCAGCCTGGCCGCGGGAATCGGCTGGGACGTCCCCACCATCACCATCAACAAGCTCTGCCTGTCCGGGCTGACGGCAGTCATTGACGCCGCCAGGATGATCCGCACCGGGGAAGCCGACTTCATCGTCGCCGCAGGCCAGGAGTCGATGACCAACGCACCCCACCTGGTCCCCGGGCTCCGCGCGGGCGTCGTCATCGGCGACGCCCCCATGCTCGACTCCCTGAACCACGACGGGCTGCAGGACCCTGTCAGCGGCAAGCTGATGGGTGAGGCCACCGACGCCGGCAACACCGAACGCGGCATCACCCGCGAGGAGCAGGATGCCGTGGCTGCGCGTTCGCACCAGCGCGCCGAGGCTGCCCGCGCCGCAGGAGTGCTGGCCGAAGAGATTGCGCCAATCGAGGTGCCGCAGCGCAAGGGAGCCGCCGTGGTCCTTGAGCACGACGAGGGCATCCGTCCGGAAACAACGCCCGAATCCCTGGCCCAGCTCCGTCCGGCATTTTCGAAGGATGCGGCCGCCACCATTACCGCCGGGTCCTCCTCTCCGCTCTCCGACGGCGCGGCGGCACTGGTCATTGCCAGCAAGGCGGCGGCAGAGGCCGCGGGGTTGGAGTGGATTGCGGAGATCCGGGCGCACGGGCAGACAGCCGGGCCCGACGGCTCCCTGCACTCCCAGCCCGCCCGGGCGATCGAGCGCGCCCTCAAGGAAGAGGGGCTCACCGCGCAGGAACTGGACCTGGTGGAGATCAACGAAGCGTTCGCCTCGGTCCTCATCCAGTCCGCCAACGATCTCGGGATTGAAACGGAGACCGTGAACGCGGAAGGCGGTGCCATCGCCCTGGGCCATCCCGTCGGCGCCTCGGGCGCACGCCTGGTGCTGCACCAGGCGCTGGCGCTGAAGCGCCGCGGTGGAGGCACCGGCGTCGTCGCCCTTTGCGGTGGCGGCGGCCAGGGTGACGCCCTGATCCTCAAAGCATGACCCATCCCAACGAAGAAGCAGGCCATGACCAACACCAACTCCGCTGACGGCTTCGCCACCATCTCCGTCGCTGCCGTCCTGGCAGAATCAGCAAAGAGGACCCCCGACAGCATTGCCCTGGTGGTCGGCGAGGACCAGGTGAGCTATGGCGACCTCTGGCGCCAGACCCGCTCGTACGCCGGCGCGCTGCGGGCCCGCGGCATCGGCCCGGGAGACGCCGTCGCCGTCCTGATTCCCAACGTCCCGGACTTCGCGAGGGTGTACTACGCCATCCTGTCCCTTGGCGCCATCGTGGTTCCGGTGCACGCCCTGCTCAAGGCCCGCGAGATCGAATATGTCCTGCAGGACAGCGGCGCCAAACTGCTGATCTGTGCCGCTCCGCTGCTCGGGGAGGGGGCCGCGGGCGCCTCGGCCAGCGGAGTGGACGTGGTGACGGTCATGGCTTCCGACGACGGCGGGTTTCCACGGCTCGAAACGGAAGCTGCGTCCGCGGAGCCGATCCGGACGTACGAGCCCTGCCGCCCGTCCGACACGGCCACCATCCTGTACACGTCCGGCACCACGGGCAAACCGAAGGGCGCGCTGGGCACCCACTTCGCGCTGGTGGAACAGACCAGCACCCTGCTGACCAGCGTGATGGACTTCCGGCCCGGCGACGTCCTCTTTGGCGGCCTGCCGCTGTTCCATACCTTCGGCCAGACGGTGGTGCTCAACACGGGTCTACGCGCCGGCGCCACGATCGTCCTGATGCCGCGGTTCACCGGCCCGGACGCCCTGAAGCTCCTGGCCCGGCACAACGTCAACATCTTCATTGGAGTGCCCACCATGTATGTGGCGCTCCTGGAAGCAGCCAAGACGGTGCCGGACCGGCCGGCAGCCCTGCGGTACGGCGTTTCCGGCGGTGCGTCGCTTCCGCTGGCCGTCATGGACAAGTTCCGCGACGTCTACGGCGTGGAGATCCATGAAGGCTACGGCCTCACCGAGACCTCCCCCGTGGCAGCCTTCAACCACGTTGGCACGGCGCCGCGGCCGGGCACCATCGGGGTCTCCATCTGGGGAGTAGACATCGAAATCGCCCGGCCGGAGGTGGTGGAGAGAATCGAACTGGTGCCCAACGGTGAGCTCGGCGAACTGGTCATCCGCGGGCACCTGCTGATGAAGGGCTACCTCAACCGGCCCGAGGCCACGGCTGAGGCCGTGGTGGACGGCTGGTTCCGTTCGGGGGACCTTGGCACCAAGGACGACGACGGGTACCTCACCATTGTGGACCGCAAGAAAGACATGATCATCCGCAACGGCTACAACGTCTACCCGCGGGAGGTCGAGGAAGTCCTGCTGACCCACCCGGCGGTGGTCAGCGCCGCTGTCTACGGCATTCCGGACGACGTTCACGGTCAGGAGATCGCCGCCGCCATCGTGCTGGACGCCGGGGCAACGGTCAGCAAGTCCGAGCTGATCGACTTCGCAAGCGCCCAGCTGGCGGCCTACAAATACCCGCGGGTGGTCCGGATCCTCTCTGAATTGCCACTGGGACCCAGCGGGAAGATCCTCAAGCGGAAGCTGGCGGAGGACCCGGCCTAAGGCCAGGTGCTCCATCAGTGCGCCGCACTTGGGAATTTCCTTCGTTCTGCCGAAAGGACCGGCCTTGACCGCCACCAGCCGTACTGGCTACGCCACCCTCGACGTTCCAGTGCACGGCGGTGTCCTCCGAACCGCGATCTGGGGGCCTGCGGACCCAACGGCACCCACGGTCCTCGCAGTGCACGGCGTGACATCGTCGCACATGCAGTGGGCTGTCCTCGCCGACGCCCTTCCGGGCACCCGCATTATCGCTCCGGACCTGCGGGGCCGGGGCCGCAGCAGCAGCCTGCCGGGCCCGTACGGGATGGCCACGCACGCGCAGGACCTGGCGGCTCTCCTGGACGCTGTTGATGTGCGGCAGGTGTTGGTGCTGGGACACTCCATGGGCGCTTTCGTGGCAGAGGTCTTCGCGCACCTGCGCCCGGACAGGGTCAGCGCGCTGGTCCTGGTCGACGGCGGCCTGCCGCTCCCCATTCCGCCCGGCGTCACCATCCCCCAGGCCATCCAGGCCATCCTCGGGCCTGCCGCCGCCCGGCTGTCCATGACCTTCCCCGATCACGGGACGTACCTGGAATTCTGGCGCGGCCACCCGGCCTTCGCCGACGGCTGGAACGACGCCGTTGAAGCGTATGCCCGGTATGACCTTCTGGGTAAACCGCCGGAACTCCGCCCCTCGACCGCCGTCGAGGCCATGAGCGAGGACTCCGCCGACCTCTTGGCAGGGGAAGCGGTCCCCCGGGCCCTGGAACAGCTGCGGCATCCCGCGGTGCTGTTGTGGGCGCCACGCGGCCTCCGGGACGAATCCCCGGGCCTGTACACGCAGGAGATCGTGGACCGCCACCTGCATGGCCGTGCCTGCCTGCGGGCCGAACTGGTGCCGGACGTCAATCACTACACGATTGCCATGGGCGGGTCCGGTGCGGAACGGATAGCTGCTGTGATCAACGGGCTGCTGAACCGGGAGAGCGCCATTTCCCGTTAATGTCCGGGCCATTCCCGCAAGATTGTCCCGGCGTCCCTGGGCCGGGACGGCCGGCAGAGGGCAGACTGATGGCATGACACTTGCACCGCTCATCGAACTCAATGACGGCAACGGGATTCCGCAGCTGGGGCTTGGCACCTGGCCTCTGGACGACGAACAGGTGGCTGCCGCCGTCGTCCAGGCCGTGGAAGCCGGCTACCGGCACATCGATACCGCTGTGAAATACGGCAACGAACGCGGAGTGGGCAACGGCATCCGGGCCAGCGGCGTGGACCGCAGCGAGCTGTTCATCACCACGAAGCTTGACGGCGAATTCCAAGGCCATGACCGCGCGGTGGCCGGCCTGGAGGGATCGCTGAAGCGACTGGGGCTGGATTATGTAGACCTGCTGCTGATCCACTGGCCGCTGCCCGGCAGGGACCAGTACGTGTCCACCTGGCAGACATTTGAGCGGCTGCAGGCAGAGGGAAAGGCCAGGTCCATCGGGGTATCCAACTTCAAGCCTGCCCACCTTGAAAGGCTCATGGCCGAAACCGATGTGGTGCCGGCCGTGAACCAGATACAGCTCAGCCCCGCCATCACCCGGACGGCTGAGCGCGAATTCCACTCCCGTCATGGAATTGTCACGGAATCCTACAGCCCTCTTGGCGGCTCAGGCGCTGGTTTGCTCAGCGCCCCCGTCCTTTCCCAATTGGCGGAAAAACACGGAAAAACCCCCTCCCAGCTGGTCCTGCGGTGGCACGTACAAAACGGATTGGTAACGATTCCCAGGACCTCCTCACCGGGCCGGATGGCAGAGAACCTGGACGTCTTCGATTTCGCCCTGGACCCGCAGGATCTAGCGGAACTTTCGGTCTTGGACGAGGGGCCCGAGGCAGGCAATGATTCCGACAGGACCGGGCACTAAACCCGCCCAGAAGTGCACTTTTTACGAGAAACGGGGTTGGCAAAAAGATAGTAAGCATGATTACTATTGAGCCAGAAGGACGAAGTGCCTCCGGAACATGGGGGCCTCCTTTACTTAGGAAGAGAGCGACAAATGGGATTTATTGCATTTCTGATTCTCGGACTTATTGCCGGTGCGATCGCTAAGGCGATCCTCCCGGGCAGGCAGGGTGGCGGCTGGGTCATCACCCTGATCCTGGGCGTCGTTGGCGCATTGCTCGGTGGCTGGCTGGGCGGGATGATCTTCGGCAGTGGACTGCAGGAGTTCTTCTCGATCCAGACGTGGCTGCTGGCGATCGTCGGCTCGCTGATCGTCCTTGCCATCTATGGCATGGTCACCAAGCGCAGCGCCCGCGGATAACTGCACGGGCAAGCCAGGAGGCCGGCCTGGGGACACCATCCCCGGGCCGGCTTTCATTTTCTCCGGCACCGGCGCCTTGCCGCCCCCGGCCGGGACTGACAACCTTCTCGCAGAGCAGGAGTTCATCGTGAAAAACAAGCTTCTTTTGGGTGTAGGCGTTGCCGTCGGCTATGTCCTTGGCTCGCGGTCAGGCCGTGCCGCCTACGACAAGCTGAAGGCCCGCGCGGTCGGCATCTGGGACAGCAAGCCGGTCCAGGACAAGGTTTCCGTGGCCACGGAAACCTTGAAGGAAAAGGCTCCTGACGTGGCAGACCAGCTGGGCGAAGCTGCGCGCAGGGCCGGGACGGTGATTGGTTCTGCCATGCATCGCGACAGCACCTCCGGTTCCAAGGCTTCCGGGCCCGACGCAATGACATCCGCAGGTGCTGCGGCCGGTACGTCGCCTGCCCCAACCCAGGGAACTGCCGGCGGCGCGGGGAGCCTTGGCGGAGACCACGTCCCTGCCCACAGCACCCATCCCGAGACCACCAATCTGGGCACTTCGGACGGAACCGGAACCAACTCCTGACAGCGCCCCAATCCGTTTCATGACGGAGCACCGCAGTGTGACTTCGGCTTGACCCGGCGTTGTGTTACAAAAGCCTTGCTGGCCGTCGCGATCCTTGGGGGACGTGGCGGCCAGCAGCGTTTAACAGGCTGATCCGGCGTGCTTCCCGGTTTTCCACATAGGGGTTTTGGGTGGTCTTCATTGTCAGTGGTGGCTGGCAGAGTGGGGTTATGGAGGCCATTGGGGAGGATCTTGGTGGGGCG
>NZ_JAUSRE010000033.1 GCF_030811655.1 Pseudarthrobacter enclensis
GGTACGGGCATGCTGACCCTGTTGGGTTGCGGCGTCGTTGCCAACGTGGCTTTGAGGGGGACAAAAGGCAACAACGGCGGTTTCCTGATGGTCACATGGGGGTGGGGAATCGCCGTCTTCGCGGGTGTCTTCGTCGCCGCGAAGTCGGGTGCGCACCTGAACCCTGCGGTTACCCTCGGCCTGCTGCTCAACGGCAAGGCTGAATACGCTCCGGGCGTTACCGTGGACTTCGCCTCCACCCTGACCTACTTCGGCGGCGAGATGGTGGGCGCATTCCTCGGTGCCGTGGTCTGCTGGCTGGCCTACAAGCAGCACTTTGATGACGAGCCGGAGCCTGCCGGCAAGCTTGGCGTCTTCTCCACGGGCCCCGCAATCCGGTCAACCCCCTGGAACGTCATCACCGAAGTCATCGGCACTTTCGTTCTGGTGCTGGTAATCCTCACCTTCGGGGGTACGCCTTCCGGCCTTGGCCCGCTCGCCGTGGCGCTGCTCGTCGTCGGCATTGGTGTGTCCCTTGGCGGCCCCACCGGCTACGCCATCAACCCGGCCCGTGACCTCGGTCCCCGCATTGCCCACGCCGTACTTCCCATCCGCGGGAAAGGGTCCAGCGACTGGGCCTACTCCTGGGTGCCCGTGGTCGGGCCGCTGATTGGCGGCGCGCTCGGCGGCCTCGTGGCCCGCATTGTTCCCATCATCGTCACGGCTGCTGCCTGACCCGGACCCACTCAAGAACCAACAAGACAAGGACGTCACAATGAACCAGTACGTAATCGCCATCGACCAGGGCACCACCAGCACCCGCGCCATCATCTTTGACCACAGCGGCGCCATCGTATCCTCCGGACAAATGGAGCACGAGCAGATCTTTCCCCAGGCAGGCTGGGTGGAACACGATGCCACGGAAATCTGGAACAACACCCGCGAGGTCATCGGTTCGGCGCTGTCCAAGGCGAACCTGACGCGGCACGATATTGCCGCAGTCGGCATCACCAACCAGCGCGAGACGGCAGTGGTGTGGGACAAGACCACGGGCAAGCCGGTATACAACGCGATTGTGTGGCAGGACACCCGCACCCAGGACATCGTGGACGAACTGGCCAGGGACGGCGGCGCGGACCGCTTCAAACAGAAGGTAGGCCTGCCGCTGGCCACGTACTTCTCCGGCACCAAGATCAAGTGGATCCTGGACAACGTCGACGGCGCCCGGGAAAAGGCTGAAGCCGGGGACCTGGTGTTCGGCAACACCGACGCCTGGGTCCTGTGGAACCTGACCGGCGGCGTGGACGGCGGCGTCCACGTCACCGACGTCACCAATGCCTCCCGGACCCTGTTCATGGACCTCGAAACGCTGCAGTGGGACGACGAAATCCTCGGCATCTTCGGTGTTCCGCGGAGCATGATGCCGGAAATCAAGTCCTCCTCCGAGGTTTACGGGGAAGTCCACGGCTCGCAGCTGCTCCGCGAGACGCCGGTGGCGGGCATCCTTGGCGACCAGCAGGCTGCTACGTTCGGCCAGGCCGCCTTCGACGCGGGCGAAGCCAAGAACACGTACGGCACCGGCTGCTTCCTGATTTTCAACACGGGCGAGGAAATCGTCCACTCGAAGAACGGGCTGCTCACTACCGTGGGCTACAAGCTCGGCGACGCCAAGCCGCACTACGCCCTGGAGGGCTCCATCGCCGTCACCGGCTCGCTGGTCCAGTGGCTGCGTGACAACCTTGGCATGATCAGCAGCGCCCCCGAGGTGGAAACCCTTGCCGCTTCAGTCAAGGACAACGGCGGCGTCTACATTGTCCCGGCCTTCTCCGGCCTGTTTGCTCCGTACTGGCGCTCCGACGCCCGCGGCGCGATTGTGGGCCTGACCCGGTTCGTCAACAAGAACCACATCGCCCGCGCCGCCCTGGAGGCCACCGCATTCCAGACCCGCGAGGTGCTCGACGCCGTCAACGCGGACTCCGGCGTTCCGCTCACCGAATTGAAGGTCGACGGCGGCATGGTCGCCAACGATGCGCTCATGCAGTTCCAGGCGGACATCCTCGGCGTCCCGGTCATTCGTCCCAAGGTCATTGAAACCACCGCACTGGGCGCCGCTTACGCGGCTGGCCTTGCTGTTGGCTTCTGGAAGGACCTCGGAGAGTGCTCGGCCAACTGGTCCGAGGACAAGCGATGGGAACCGCAGATGGACCAGGCCGAACAGGACCGGCAGTTGCGGCTCTGGAAGAAGGCCGTCACCAAGTCCATGGATTGGGTCGACGAGGACGTTCGCTAGTGTGACCCATCGTTGATGGCAGCCGCACCTGCCCCGCCCGCTTCGCGGTGCCCACCACACCCGGGCGAGGTGCGGCTGCCATCAACGTCACCGTCACACTCCCTCAGCCGCTTGTTTGCGACGTACGCTGATGGAGTGTGGACGTGCGCTAAAGTAGATTCATGCGTGCGATCCTTCTGCTTAGTTAGCCGCCGGCTTCCGAATACCGGACAGCTGAGCGGCAGCCCCTCCATGGTGAGGGGCTTTTGTGTGTCCGGGGCTATGCGCCGGGCCGGCAGCAGGGGGATCAGGCCGTTATGGCAGCACAGATGCCGTAACAGAACAGAAGAGGGCAGCAGTGGGCGTTCAGCCGGAGACAGAGACCGGAACAGCAACAACAGTGTCGGCGGAGCCTGAAGAGGGCACCTATAGTTTCGCCGCCATGGAGGCCAAATGGCCGCAGGTGTGGGAAGACCTCAAGGTCTTCACCCCGGTGGACGACGGGTCCCGGGAGCGACGCTACGTGCTTGACATGTTCCCGTACCCTTCGGGTGACCTGCACATGGGGCACGCCGAAGCATTCGCCATGGGTGATGTGGTGGCCCGCTACCTGCGCCAGCAGGGCTACGACGTGCTGCACCCGATCGGCTGGGATTCCTTCGGCCTGCCTGCGGAAAACGCCGCCATCAAGCGCAACGCCCATCCCAGCGAGTGGACCTACGCCAACATCGACACCCAGGCAGCATCCTTCAAGCGGTATGCCATTTCCGCCGACTGGTCGCGCCGCCTGCACACCTCCGACCCCGAGTACTACCGCTGGACTCAGTGGCTGTTCAAGCGCTTCTACGAGCGCGGCCTCGCCTACCGGAAGAACTCCCCGGTTAACTGGTGCCCCAAGGACCAGACGGTCCTGGCCAACGAGCAGGTTGTCAACGGCGCCTGCGAGCGCTGCGGCACCACGGTCACCAAGAAGTCCCTGAACCAGTGGTACTTCAAGATCACGGATTACGCCGACCGCCTGCTGGATGACATGGATGAGTTGCGCGGCCACTGGCCGGAGCGGGTCCTGGCCATGCAGAAGAACTGGATCGGCCGGTCCGAGGGTGCCCACGTCAAGTTCGTGGTGGAGGCCGACGGCGGCAAGGCCGCCAAAGAGGTGACTGTCTTCACCACCCGGCCCGACACCCTGTACGGTGCAACTTTCTTCGTGGTCGCAGCCGACGCACCACTCGCCGTCGAACTCGTCACCGACGAGCACGCCGCAGCCCTGGATGAATACCGCGAACGGGTCAAGGCGCTGTCCGAGATCGAACGCCAGTCCACCGAGCGTGAAAAGACCGGCGTCTTCACCGGCCGCTACGCCGTCAACCCCCTGAACGGGGAGAAGCTGCCTGTCTGGGCCGCCGACTATGTCCTGGCGGACTACGGTACCGGGGCGATCATGGCCGTTCCCGCGCACGACCAGCGCGACCTCGACTTTGCCCGAGCCTTCGACCTGCCGGTGCGGGCCGTCCTGGACACCGGCGAAGAGGACCCGGCAGTGTCCGGTACCGCCACGGCGGGGGAGGGCACCCTGATTAACTCGGGTGAGCTGAACGGCCTCCCCAAGGCAGAGGCCATTCCCGCTGCCATCGCCATGCTGGAGCGGCAGGGCACCGGCGAGAAGTTCGTGAACTTCAGGCTCCGCGACTGGCTCCTGAGCCGCCAGCGCTTCTGGGGCACGCCCATCCCCATCATCCACTGCCCGTCGTGCGGAGAAGTTCCCGTTCCGGACGAGCAACTGCCGGTCACCCTGCCCTCGGACCTCCGTGGTGAGGACCTGGCGCCCAAGGGCACCTCACCGCTGGCCGCGGCCGAGTCGTGGGTTAACGTGGAATGCCCCACCTGCCACGGCCCCGCCAAACGGGACACCGACACCATGGACACGTTCGTGGACTCCTCCTGGTACTTCCTGCGGTTCGTTTCGCCGCACTACACCGAAGGCCCGTTCGATCCGCGGAAGATCAATGACTGGATGCCGGTGGGCCAGTATGTAGGCGGCGTGGAGCACGCCATCCTCCACCTGCTGTACGCGCGCTTCTTCACCAAGGTCATCCACGACCTGGGCATGATCGACGCTGACGAACCCTTCAGCGCACTCCTCAACCAGGGCCAGGTGCTCAACGGCGGCAAAGCCATGAGCAAGTCGCTGGGCAACGGCGTTGACCTCGGCGAGCAGCTGGACAAGTACGGTGTGGACGCGGTCCGGCTCACCATGGTGTTCGCGTCCCCGCCCGAGGACGACGTGGACTGGGCTGACGTCTCGCCGTCCGGTTCCGCCAAGTTCCTGGCGCGTGCCTGGCGCCTGGCGCAGGCTGTCACCAGTGCGGCGGGTGTTGACTTCGCCGGCGGTGACCGCGCGCTGCGTTCCGTCACGCACCGCACCATCGCCGACGCCGCCGAATTGCTGGACGCCAACAAGTTCAACGTGGTGGTGGCCAAGCTGATGGAGCTGGTCAACGCCACCCGCAAGGCCATCGACTCCGGTGCCGGTGCAGGGGACCCGGCAGTCCGCGAAGCCGCCGAGGCTGTGGCCGTAATCCTCAGCCTGTTCGCGCCGTACACCGCCGAGGACATGTGGAACCTGCTCGGTCACCCGGCGTCGGTGGCAAATGCAGGCTGGCCTGCCCACGATCCCGCCCTGCTGGTCCAGGCAACCGTCACCGCTGTTGTCCAGGTACAGGGCAAGGTCCGTGACCGCCTGGAGGTATCCCCGGAGGTCTCCGAGGACCAGCTGCGGGAGCTCGCCCTGGCATCGGAGAACGTCCAGCGCGCCCTTGACGGCCGCGGCATCCGGACAGTGATCGTCCGTGCGCCTAAGCTGGTCAACATCGTCCCGGCCTAGCCGCAGCAGGTACCGGCCGTCGGAGGTTCTCCGGCGGCCTGTGCCGACTGAGCCGGACACCGTCTCCAGGAGGCCCATTGCCCGAGAGTAACGCCGCCGCCTGGCCGTGGGTCCGCGCCCGGTTGTCGGGCCTTCGTCCCGCGGGCCGCCCGGGCGCCCGGCGTGGCGGAAGCGCCGTGGTGCGCACCGCCGTCGTTACCGACTCGGCTGCTGCCCTGCCGGCGGACTATTCCAGCGGATTGCCGCGGGACGGAATCCTGACCGTAACGCCCATGCCGGTCATGGTGGGCTCGGAGATTTACGGTGAAGGCGAAGACGACATCCTGGAGACCATCGCCGTGGCCCTCGCCGCAGGGACCCCGGTCAAAACGTCCAGGCCTTCACCGGGCCAGTTCGAACAGGCGTACCGCGCTGCCCAGAAACGGGGATTCGAGGGGATCGTTTCGGTCCACATCTCCGGTGAGCTGTCTGGCACGGCAGACGCTGCCCGGCTGGCCGCAACCAGGGTGGGTATTCCGGTGGACGTGGTGGATACCCGGACTGTCGGAATGGCGCAAGGAATGGCGGTGCAGGCCGCCGTCGAGGCTGCCGCAGCCGGTGCCGGCAGGGCTGCCGTTGCCGCGGCCGCGGTGGCGCAGGCGTCTCGTACCAAGGTCTACTTCTACGTGCCCAGCCTGGAACAGCTGCGGCGTGGAGGACGGATTGGTGCCGCGGCATCGCTTCTGGGCACCGTGCTTGCCATCAAACCCATCCTGGCCGTTGAGGGCGGCAGGATCGTTCCGCTCGAGAAGGTCCGTTCAACTGCCAGGGCAGTAGCGCGGCTTGAAGAGATTGTGGTGGCCGAGGCCACGGCGCGCCCTGGCCAATCCGTGTGCCTTGCGGTGCATCACTTCGGCAACCCTGAAGAGGCGGAGAGCCTGGCAGCCAGGTTGGAAGCGGCCCTTCCCGAGTGTCCTCCGACCCGGATCAGCTCCCTTCCGGCGGTCCTGGCGGCCCACGCGGGGCTGGGCGTCCTCGCGGTCATCGTGGGCAGGGTGGACAGCGGGCCCGGCGGCGGCACGCACTCTCCGACATAAGCCGTGGCATGTGCCGGGCTGGAAGTACTCCTGGAGCAGGATGGGAATAAGGAAGCTTGGCGGAGGCTTGTCTTTAAGTGGGGCCGCCGACCTCTGGTTGCCTCTTCGAAAGGACCCTCTTGCCCACAGCTTTCATTCCCTTCACCATGCGCGCTTCAGCCCGTGACGGCCACCGCCGCACTTTCCGTACGGACGTCGAACGGCTGAGCGCCGGACACCTGCACTGGGCACCCCTTGATGTGCTCAGGTCAACCGGTACGCAGGCCGTGTTCCGCGGCGCCGTCCCACAGGGCGCGCACACGACGACCGATGCGGACCTCGCCCGGTTCCTGGAGGACCGGCTCGCAACGGCCGACATCCATTTGGATCTCAGCGTCACTATCGACCGATAGCAGACGTGAAAAGCCCCGGACCGCGGTCCGGGGCTTTTCTGTGCCCGTCACGTGCAGTGTGGGAGTAGTAGGTCGGCTCCCCATTTGGCTCCGACAGCGGTCCTGAATGGGTTTGTTCCGCCCTCGTTTCCGCCGCCTGCACCGGAGACGTCGTGAGGCAACAAAGCCCTGCTGCCTGGGAGACGCCAGGCTTGCCGTGAGCGGGTCCTTGGCCTCTGGCTGTACTCCCAGGGAATCCATAGCATCGTCACATTATGCCGACCGCAGCGTTGGCTGCGGCCCACCCGAGAGGCAAGGGGGAAACAATGCCCGCCCAGCCCAAACGTGCTGCCAGTCTGCGTGTCGTTTTCCCGTGCCCCCTGGCACTTTCCTGGCACTTCTCCTGGCAGGGTGCTCGCAGGGAGGCGGGCCACCCGCACCCGTATGGGATCGGGTTTTGAGCGGCGGGCCGTGTGCCCCGGGACAATTTTGGGGCCGGAAGCTTTTGGACGGCGCGAGGGAAACAGGGCGTGCCGACAGGAAGCGTGTCCCTCGGTCAGTGCTTATGCTTTCCGCGGCACTGGCACTCCTCCTTGGGGGGTGCGCGCAAGGGGGCACGCCCTCCTCACCAACCCGGGTCTTCCTCATCCGAGCCGGCCCAATATCCATCAAGCACATCAACCGAGTCTCCCTCAACCGTGTCTCCCCCAAGCGGGTCGGGCAGCCCGGCCTGCGACCTGATCAGGCCGGACATCGCTGCGAGGATCGATCCTTCCCTTGCTCAACAGGGGCCCGGTGGTAAACCGGCCGGGAGCCGGGCATCTGTGTGCAGCTACATGAGTAAGACGAGCCAGGGCCGGGTACTTAGCGTCACGTTGAGTACGCCCGCGTCGGAGTCGGAGATCGCTGAAGCAAAGAAGACTCCTGACTGTGCAGCTGTGGCCGGAATCGGTGATTTCGCCTGCATCCAGTGGACGGGGTGGTTCCGCGGTGAGCCAGGAGGGGCGTCGGCAAACACGGTGCTCAAAGCAGTGCGGGGCAGCGAAGCCCTCGACCTGCGCATTATCGACATGCCACCCAGGGCGCCGGAAATCGCGGGTCCGGACGGGGATGCTGCGGCCCGCTCTCTTGCCCAGGCAGTTGTTGAGGGCGGGTGGGGCAACGGGACTGAACTTCGTGTACCGGCTGCGCCACCTGTCGGACCGCAGACTTCTTCGAACAGCCCCGTATGCGCCCTGGTCAGTGTCGACGCTCTCAGGACGGCATTCGGTGCCACAACCCAGGCCGACGTCCTCCCTGGTGAAGGTAACTGCCGGTACCTCTTTGGCGCGTTGGGCACACCTGGTCCGGACTCGCTAATGTTCTCCGTTGAACTTCATCAGGGAGGTGCATCCGCGCTCTCGGGACCTTTGCCGCCGGATGGCCAAAGCATCGAGGGTGTTGGTGACAAAGCAACTCTCATCATCCGGTCGGAACCGGGCGGACCGAAGTCACTCAGGCCAGGAAGCGATGCGCCGGTCACGGTCATGTCACTCATGGTCGCCCGTGGGCAGAACATGGCCATCTTCACCGCACAGATCCTGATCTCCCCGGGCACCGAAGAACAGGTCAAGGAACAGTTCGTCACCTTGGTCAAGGGCATCGACTTCTGAGCCAGAGCATGTCCGCTGCGCCAACAAACTCCAGGGGTTCACAAAAAGGAGGGGATCCAGATGCATCGAGAGACCAGGAACTGCGTGCAAAAGCCCACGTGCGTCGCCTGGTTAAGAAGAGCCGGAATGCTGGGCGCAGGGCTGTTATTCCTCACCGCATGCGGGTCCGCGCAACCCCCTGACACGGCGTCACCCACCGCCGGCAATACCACCCCGACATCGTCACCCAGCACGTCTTCCCTGGCAGAGCCCACCACACTGTCTCCCAGGGTCTTCACTGACCAGGAACTCATGACGATCAGCAGCAAAGTCCTGGAGCCGCATGGCGGAAGAGCCGACGATACGGACATGGCCCGCAAGTCTTACGCGGTGATGCAGCAGCCGCCGGCGTCTGCATCGCCGTCGTCCATACTCGGTCCCACCGAGCCGGCTGAATGCAACGTGTTCCATAGGTCGTGGCAGCACGAGGTGCAGTTGGACCTCTCCATGGGCTTTGCCCAAGGGGAGGTATTCAACATTGGCAATCACGGAACCGGCATGATTCTTTTTGACGTGCGAAGCGCTCCCCGGGACGCCCTCGCCAGAGCCGACTTCGATTACAGCCAGGAGCTGATGGTGCGCTGCGCGACGTTCGACCAGACAGTGTCCGGAGCTACCGGGCCTCAGAAGCTCACCATTCGACTTCTCCCGGGTCCGGACATAGGGGAGAAGGCCTACGTGACCAAGGAATCCATCGACGGGAACAACATGGCTGTCGGACTCCGGGTCCTTGCCGGAACGGTGTCCCTCGACATGGGGTTGAACCTGGGAGCAGTAACCGAGCAAGAGGCGCTCAGCGTGATGTTCCAGATTGCGCAGGAGTTTGTTGACGAGACGAAAAATCGGTAAACGCCTTTGAGCCACGTTTCCACATAGGGCTGTCAGCGGGTGCCGGTGCCTGGACGTGGTTCCTAGGGTTGAACCATGTCACGCCGGGATACTGCAGCAGCAGGTCAGCGGGCGCGCCATGCGAGGGAACGGCTGCAGGCGGCACTGGGGGACTCTCCTCCCGGGCTCCTTCAAAACGGATCCGACCCCGGCGGTTTCGAGTACCGGGGTCCGGATGAAGCGGTGGCCGATGAAACCGGCGCTGGTTCGGGAGCCGTTGCCGGTGGCCTGTCTTCGGTACGGTGGCGGATAGGGCAGCGTGTTGCCGTGCTGCTGGCCGGGCTGGGCGTAGTGGCGGGTGCCTGGTTCTGGTGGCAGGCAGGCACAGCCACCCCGGAGGTAGTGCCCTTGAGCGGTGTTGGGTCCGCCGGTGCACCTGCGGCCACCGGCACCGCATCAGGTGGTGCCGCAGGAACTGCCGGGGACGCTGGGCGGCAGGCCGGCCCAGCCGCCGAGCCGATCGTGGTGGTTCACGTGGCCGGGGCCGTCGCCCAGCCCGGTGTCATCCGCCTCCCGCAGGGCAGCCGTGTGGGTGACGCTATTGCTGCTGCCGGAGGTGCAACGGGGGACGCGGATGCCAACCGCCTCAACCTTGCCCTCGTGGTGGAGGACGGCCAGAAAGTCTACGTTCCGCAGCGGGGGGAGTCCGTGGCCGCCGAACCCGGGGCCTCGGATGCCGGTGGCGCCGGGACAGGCGGGAAGATCAACCTCAACACCGCTGACGCTGCGGAGCTGGATACGCTGCCAAAAGTGGGTCCCATCCTGGCCCAGCGGATCGTGGACTGGCGCAAGGAACATGGCCCCTTCAAGACAGTGGACGAGCTGGACGCCGTGGATGGGGTCGGGCCGAAAATGCTTGAGGCTCTCCTTCCCTTGGTGACGGTGTAGGGCGCCCGCCGTGGCAGTGGATCCGGAGGGGGAAACCAGGGGTGCCAGGCAGATGGGTCCTTCAGCCAGCTGGAGCGGCCGGCCGGGAACGGGCAGTCGCTGGAGCCGGTACATCGACTCCGCTGTCCGCGGCGGCGAGGAACGGCAGGCGCCCGAGCCGTCAGGGCCACCGATATCGGCGCAGGAATGGCCCCTGGAACCACGGCGAACCGGCAGAGTCCAGGCAACAGAGCCACCTCCGTCTCAGCGGGCCCGCAAACTAACACCAGGGCACCAGGGATCTTCCCGCTCCGGATTTCTCCGGAGGGCATGGGCACTGGGTCTTGGCCGTCTTCGCGAACGGATAACCTCCAGTGCCGTGGCTCAGGAAGGGGCCGGATCCGGCTCGGTCGCACCCCGCCGACGGACGGACCTGCGCCTTGTGCTGCCCGCAGCCCTGGTATGGGCCGCATCAGTTGCCGGATTGTGGCTGCCGCCCCTCGGCCTCGCCACCCTGTGCGGTGCCCTGGCCGGAGCCGGCGGACTGATCCTTGTCCGGGCCGCCAAGGTATCAAAGGGACTGAAGGTTCATGCCGTCGTCGGCCGTCCGGCATACCCGACCCACAACGCCAGGGGACGGAGTGCCATCGCTGCCCTGGGCCTTTCCCTAATGCTGGCCGCTGCTGCCGCGGCCCATTCGGCTACATCCGCCACCCAGCGCTTCGACGGGCTCCTCGCCGATGCCGTTACGGCCGGCAAGTCAGCCGTTGCCGTGGTTGAAGTGGCCGGAAACCCGCGGGCGGTCGCCGGTCCTGGAGGCATGGACGCACGGTGGGCGGTGCCGGTCTGGACGCGGGAAGTGGCCACCGGAGGCGTCCTGGTGCGCACCCGGGCCCGTCTGGTGGTCATGGGCGGGGACGCGTGGGGTGACGTTGTGCCGGGGCAGACACTGCGGGCCACCGGCAAACTCCGGCAGGCGAAACCCGGGGAGCAGGAGGCAGGGAAACTGGCCGCCTCGGCCGCACCGGGCAAGGCCACCGGCGGTGACCTGCTTGAAGCGGGAGCGCGGGAACTGCGCGGGCGGTTCGTTTCAGCGTCGGCCTTCCTTGCGCCGGACGCCCGCGGGCTCCTTCCGGGAATGGTCACCGGTGACACCAGCGCGCTTGACGAGGGGCTGGGCAACGCTATGAAGGCCGTCGGAATGACGCACCTGACAGCCGTAAGCGGAGTGAAAGACAATTTAGGAGATGGGTAGTCAGGGGTGTCTCGGTTGTTGAAGACCGTGTTTGGATCACCGAAGGTGCGCTCAAACCGTGCGCTATCGGTCGCAGCGTTAGACAGGGCCGCAAGCGGCAACTTTTGTAGGGCCGGCAGTACAACCCGACGCAACTGTTGCTCATCAGCCCACGATCCCTAGCGGGGCTGACATTGGTGCCCAGCATCCATCTGCCGCCCGCCTGTGACGGGGCAGTTCGACTCGACGCTCGTGCCCGCCGATCTCCGGCCAAGAGAAAATCAGCCCGCGCCTGACGGCAACGGGCTGATCATGATGCGTCTCAGCATAGCCGGTGCAGCCGGCCGCGCGGGAGCGTCTCCGGCAAACGAACGTCCTTGAGTCATTCGCATGGGGCCTCTGACGACAAGCACCTCAACCTTGATCGGGACAATTCGAACGACCTAGCATCGTCGGTGGGACCCCGGGTGGTACCAACCGAGCCCGACGGTTCGGACGTCCAGGGCTAGGGCCTTCTCGGGCGGCCTTTTCGGCTCGACCGCATCAATGCCGGGCTTTGTCACCATCGAGTGCTGTTCTACGCTCCTGGTCGCGACGGATTGCGATGGCGGCCGCGGCAGCGGCTGCGGAGCGGATCGCCTCCGGCGGGATCGGTCGGACCGCGATGGCTTGGGCAGCAGCCTTGGAAGCAGCGTGAACCTCTCGACGTTTGCTCTCCACGGGGTCAATTCTACGTGCGGGGCACGGCTAGGCGCTGGTGCGCGCACGTTTCTGATCTTTCCTGCCGGTCCTTCCCGCTTCAGTGCATCTGGGTGGTTAGGTCACGGCCAGACTTCGCCGTCATACAGACCTACATTCAGGATGTGCTCGGCCCGGGCTCGCAGCCACTGCGCGACGGCTTCGTCGCCGGTCCATGCTTCTGCGGCGTGAACCAGCGCAGCAGCTGCCCTGCCCGCGGCCAACCGCTGGGCGGACAGCTCCATGCGGACGTTGAGCTCGTGCGAGTTTTGCTGTTGGCCGCCACTGCGGCTTCGAGAGTGGGGAGGCTGCCAGTCCTCCGGCAGCCCGCGCCAGCCGCAAGAGCAAACCGGAACAAGATCGCCCTCGAGTTCTTTCTGGAGGTCGTCGAACCGCTGCTGGAGCTTGAAGTCGACTGTGGTGCGTCCGAGTTCAATGCGTTCGACCTTTCGTTTATCTTCGTCCGTCAGTGGCGTTGCGGGCTCCCAGCCAGCATGCTCGTGGCCTTCGAAAGTCGCTGAACGCGGTCCGGACCGCCCCGCCGATGAAGGAGAACTCACCGGGAAGCCGGCTTGTTGTGGTCGTTGAGCAAGGTGCTCCCTCCGGCCCATCGGGTCCCGCAGATGGGGCACATGATGTACCACTCGGCCGTGCCCGGGAACTCGACTATCGAGCCGACGTTTTCGCCACTGGACGGACACCAGCTCTTCATGTCCTCCTATTTCTGAAGGATCGCCTCCTGCATCCTGCCAAAGTCCGAATCGTCGTCGTTGCTCGTCATAGTGAGAACCCTACGCCGGACCTCCGACAGTAACTGCGCGGGCATCCGTAGTTGCGTGAGGTGGACCAGCGCGCTGCTGGGGTCGATGAGCCAAGACGTGCTGTCCACAAACGAGCGTCTGTGACTCACCTCCGGCGGTGGGTTGTACCGCTGTCGTAACGCAGGACACGCCGACACTGTCGGTCTCTCAGAAGTGGTTTGTCGCAAACGCTAGATAGCATGAGAGACAAGGTCGACGAGGCGTCGACCCCGGGCTTGTTCAACACTGACACTTTTGAGCCCTGAGCTCTCAGACGCCGAACATCGGAGCTCTCCACCGAAAGATCGTGGAGAGACATGGACATCGGCTATGCGCGCGTCTCGCGCAGCGACCAGATTCTGGACCGCCAGCTCAATGAGCTTCAGGACGCTGGCTGCGAACGGATTTTCACCGAGAAGGCCTCAGGCAGCAAGGACTCCAAGCGACCCGAGTTCGACCTCTGCCTGCGGATGCTTCGCCCAGGCGATCGGCTCGTTGTCACCGAGCTCTCGCGCCTCGGCCGGCACACCGGCGAACTCGCGAACCTCGACGAGGCACTGCAAGAGCGCGGCGTCGGTCTCCGGATCCTCAATCTCGATCTCGACACCACGACGCCTTTGGGGAAGTTGATCTTCACCGTCATCGCCCCAGTGGCGCAGATGGAGCGGGAGCTCCTCATCGAACGCACCCGATCCGGTCTCGCCGCCGCCCGTGAACAGGGGCGAGTCGGCGGTCGCAGGCGCGCGGTTACCGACAAGCAGATCGCCAAGGCACAAGCCCTTTATGACGAACACCGGTTCACGATGGCTGAGATCGCGCGACTTTGCGAGACCAGTCCCGCGACGCTCTACAGGTACCTGAACATTGGAGCCGACCAGTGAGGTCGTGCTCGGGCGCTTCAGTCCAGCTGGGCGGGGCCGGGTGGGTGAAATGAGGGGAACGTCCAGTCTGTGGACTGCGACGGTGCCCCGCCAGGCGCTGGACCAGATGTTCAGGGCTGCACGCGCGCCGCCGCACATCAAGCACGAAGGAGTCGACGCACAAACGAACTGAAGGAGAGCATTATGCGCAACACCAGTACCAGGTCTAAGACAGCTATTGCCTGTTGGGCCGCCGGGATCGGTTTGGCCGCCGGTCTGGTCGCCTGTTCCGGAGGACCGGGCCCCAGCGGCGAGTACTACAACGACGAGGGACGGCTCGTCGTCCAGGGCGACTCGGTCGCCTTCTACCCCTTCGGCTGCTCCGACTCGACGCGGGGCGTCGCTGTCATCGAGACCGATCCGAGCGCTGAAGGCCAGATCTCCGGGGACGGCTCTCACGTCCTCTGGAACTCCGACGACGAGCACCTCGGAAGCGACCGGATCAGTGGAGCCACTTCCATCGACATCAGCAGGTCGGGCGACGCCCTCAAGCTCGGCGACTACGACTTCGCCGCCATGGACGCGGACGAAGCACTGAGCGTCTACAAGGGGATGTGCTGAGCTCGGGCTGGAGGCGCGTCGACGTCCTGCGCGTTCGGGAGGCTCTCCGCCGGTTATCGGCGGGCGGAGCCCGCCCGGGGAGGGCTTGGAAGGGCCCGGTGTCGAGGCGGGTCCTCTCCGACCTCGACATCCCTCGGCACGAACGGAGTTCACAATGCACGACGACCTGTCCAGTGACGAGTTCCGCGGCTTCCATGAGGCTGAGCGGCTCATGAACAATCACCGGTCACGGGCCCGAGTCCGCGAGCGGCTCAGCTGCACCGGTTTCCTCAGCGACGACGAGGTGGCCGCCGTCCACGTCGACAACATCTCGCGCGCCGACCGCGCCTTGCTGTCGGCCTTTGACCGTGCCGGACGGCAGTTGCGCGGCTACACGCTCTATGTCGACGACCCGAGTCTGCGCCTTGACGTCGCGCCCGAATTCGACCACGACTACACCGGAATGGCCGTGCCCGGCGGCTGCGATCTTGAGGAGGCCGTCTCCCGCGAGGACGGCTGGGTCGTCGACCTGAACGCCTTGCGGGAGTACGACATCGTCGAAGACCGCCGGACGACCCAGCGGGCCGTGTTGCTGGCGCACCTCGGAGACTTGATGAACGACGGACGCGCACGAGGGTTCGTGCTCGGCCGGTTCGGCGATTCCGAGTCATCCTCCTAGTTTCCATGCGAGAGAAGCCCACCCCGCCACGCGGCGGGGTGGGCTTTTTTCTCACTGCTCGTCTACTCGTCCGACATGGTCGGCGTCGCGATCAAGGCCTCCTTCCGACCCCGGAGCCTCGCGGCGATGAGGACGGCCACGACCGTCCCAGAGACTGCGGCGTTCAGGGCCAGGAAGCCGCCCAAGCCCAGCCGGAACGGCAGCAGCTCGTTGCTTCCCGACGTCGTCCATTCCAGCATCGCGATGAGTGCCAGCGCGCCGACGAAGCCGTAGACGAAGCCCTCGCCGTCGAGCCGGCTGAGCTGCTCGGGATCACGGCGATTACGAACGGCGAAAACGGCGCGGTGCGGGAGCAGCACAGGCGCGACGACAAGGAGAGCTGCGGTCACGTCCTTCTTGATCGCAGAGCCCCACCAGCGCCAGGAGCGCCACCAGCCGGTCGGAAAGTCTGCCCGGGCCTGGGCACGGATGGTGTTGTTCTTCATCTCTTACTCCTTCGGTTCGCGCTTGTGGTTGATTGGGGCAGACGGCACAGGCCGCCCGGCCCATGGCTTGGCCGGGGCCGTGCCCCGCCCGGACTTCGGAGCCGGCTGCGTCGGCGCGACCGAGCGGTCGACCTGCTCCCGCCGCTGTCCCCGCTGCGGACGCTGACCTGCGGTCTCGGGCTGTCCCTGCTGAGCCGGATCAGTGACGGCCCGACGCCTGTCCGAGGCCGGAGCCTGAGCGATCTCGGGATCGTGCCCCGGCACCGGATGCGTCGTGCCGGCCCCTGGGGCAGCGCTGTGCCCCGGGGTCCCGGCGTGACCCTGGCTGAGCCGGGTGGCACCGCCGGTGCCAGGAATGCCGGCGACGAACCGCGAGCCCTTCGGCTGCGGGCCGTCCTGGCCCGAGGATGCCGGAGCGCTCTGACCGCCGGTGCCGAAGTGCGTAGAGTTCGACCCGCTGGTGATCACCTTGCGGCCGCTGCTTGTGTGCTCAGCTGGTTCGGCGCTGGGCTGACTGCCGCTGCGTTGGCCCAGCTGCTTCATGCCCGAAGTGCCCTGCGCCCCGCCAAGGCCGAAGCTGGTCTGGCCGCCGGTCTTGCCCGAGGGCGAGGAATGGCCCCGGCCATTAGTGCCAGACTGCGCGCTTTCGCTGTGGTTGGACTGCCCGTCTCCGCGTCCACGGGACCTCGGCTGGTCGCCCGTGCTATAGCCGAGATTCGTCAAGCCGCCCTTGTTTCTCAGGCTCTGAGCAGTTTCCTTGTCGGAGCGCGAACTGCCCGCGTTGCCGCTGGTGAGCTGCAGAGGGCCGCCCTTGGCTCCCTCAGAGCCGCCGTTCGAGCCCGCAGGCAGTGCGCGGGCACCGCTGGCCTCAATCGCTCGATCATCCTGGCTACGTCCAGGGGGTGCTTCACCAGCTCGGCTGCGATCGTGGCCACGGGGGCCGATCGCAAGCGTCTTGCCTGCAGCAGGGAAGCTCTGCTGACCGTTGAGCCCTCCTGCGTTCGTCGACGCGTTCTTGCCACCGCCCGGGTTGCCGCCCGTCTTCGGCGACTTCGACCCGCCGCTAAGCTTCCCGCCGAGGCCCGAGGCGAGCTTGTGCCCGGCCGCAGCGCCAGCTCCGGTTCCCAACGCATGCGCCGGCGACGGCATCGGTCCAACCTTGTCCGACTTGGGTGGAGTACTGGTCTCGAGGAACTTGTCCACCAGCTTCGTGAACACCTCATCCATCGCCTGCAGCACGACCTTGCGCACCCGCAGGAGGGCAACAGTCACGCCCATGATCACCAGCGAGGAGACGATCGTCAGGAGCACCACGACGATCCCGCCGAGCGCCGGACTGCCGAAGAGGCCGTTCGGGTCCATCAGGGACGACAGAGGGCCCGCGATGATGTCAGGAATCGAGATCAGGAACTCCGACACGAACTGGTAGATGAACAGCGTGACGATGACCTCGAGGATGAGCGCGACCGAGTAGACCACCACCTTCGCGATCGCCGAGAGGGCTCCGAGAGTGGCGAACGGGATCGCCGCCACGAGGCTGAAGGTCCGCTTGACCGCGCCCGCGAGCATCCCGATCGCGTACCAGAATCCGAGGAGGGCGATGCAGCCGAGGACCGTCGCGGCGTTTTGCCAGTACATGAACTTCGCCGGGCCCGTACCGACCTGGCTTACCGCCATGTGGTCTTCGCGGGTCAGGCCGCTGGTGACGTTGTTCGAAGAGTACATGGTCAGCGAGTCGGGGCTGAACCCGGTATTCAGATAGTTGTACGCCGACAGCGCCGACAGGTTGCACGAGGCTAGATTCCCGTCAGCGTCCAGGACGCTGAACCCGCAGCCCTGCTTGGTTCCCTGGGTCGTGAACGTCGTCGAGATCCCTCCCGGACTCGACGAGGCCAAGCCCTCCGTGCCCGCGGTGGCGAGGACGGGGTGCTCGCTCGGCGCAGGTCCGTCCTGCTCGCCGAACCCCCTTACGTCGCCGTAGGTGCGGTCGTCGACGAACCACTCTTTCTTCTCGCGGTCGCCGACGTCCAGATCCGTGATCGCGCTCTTGATGCCCGATTCGAAGTCTGAAGCGGAGGTGATCTGGCCTGAGATGTACTTGTTCAGGACGCCGAACGTCGAGAACACTGCCTGGACGTCGTCTCCCGCGGAGTTGCCAACGTCGACGGTGCCTGCGCGCCACGCCACCTGCGCGTCGCGCGTCTTCGTGCCGATCGAGATGCCGCTGAACCTGGGATGAGCCTGGGCATTGATCGCCAGTGCGCTGTTTCGGACCGACATCATGGACTCAGAACCCGCCTGTCCGTCCGCCCACGAGATCGACGCCTGTTCGGGCACTGCCAGCCGATCATTCGTCATCCACGCCTGGAAGTCGACGTAGGTCGAGAGCACGACCCGCGTGGGCCCGGAATGCTGACCGAGCAGCGAGTCGTCGAACTTGTCCAGGACGCCGGTGTACATCGAACCCAGCAGCGGCAGACCCACACCGATGAATACGACGCGCACGACGAGCTTCTTGATCGCAGAACCACGGTCCATCTTCTTGAAGAGCACCAGGCCGATGATCAGGAACCCGATGAAAAGCGGGACCAGCGCCTCCCAGGCGATGGACTGCAGCAGGCCGTACCAGCTTGCGATCCAGTGCTGCAAGCCCGCCAGTGCACCGCCGCCGGCGTCGCCGCCGGCCATACCGTCGGCGAGGTTCTGCTGGTGCGCGCTGTTCGTGTTGCCTTCGGAGTCCGCGACGCCGGCGACCGCTTGGTAGAACCACATGAACGGATTCAGCGCCTTCAGCAGCTGGATGATGAGGTAGAACATCGTGCCGACGGATAGGGCAAGAAGGTACAGAACCCACATCACGGAGCCGCCGATCATGGCGAGGATCTGCCCGCCCACCCCCGAGGACATGGTGTCGAGGCCGAGGTCGGCGTTGGCCGCTCCGAAATGGGCGTAGTCGACCATCCCGGCGTAGGAGAGCTCGTCCTTCTGACCCGAGGTCTTGAGCGTGTCGTACCTGATGGTCTGGGTTGAGCCAGTCGCCGCGGCGAAGAGCCACCCGACGACGTTGCCCTTGCTGAATTCCGGGTCGGCGTAGCCGAGCATGTCGCCACCAGCGGCCGGGCTGGCGACGATCGGAGCCCACTTCGCGTGCAGCCCGCTCCCACCCTCGGGCGAGTTCTTCTCACTAAAGTAGGACGACGCTGTGGACGCCAAAGTGTAGAGCGAATAGTTGCTGCGGTCGTCCTTGTCGTCGGCGCGCGCCGGCGGCGCGAACGCCGACATCAGCAGCGGAACGATGATCGCTGCAAGCAGCGTGACGCCGAGCAGACGCAGGAGGCCGACGCAACCACGTGTCGTGTTTGCGGCTCTCATCGTGACTCACCGCTGTCGGACGAGTCGATAAACTGGGCGTCCAGCCAGGCGTCGAGGTCGGCAAAGTGATAGCGGATCTCGCCGCCGACCTTCTGGAACCGGGGTCCGTAGCGGCGCATGCGCCACTTGCGCAGCGTACCTTCGGCGATGCCGAGGTACAGCGCCGCCAAAGCGGAGGTGGTGAAGTCGTGGCCGTCGGTGAGGGCTTCGTCGCGGATCTGTTCACGTACGGCGGTGATCGACGGGGAAGTCAAGGTCGACTCCTTCAGTGCTCGGATCTTCTTCAGATCCGAGCCCGGAGGATTACTCGGCCGCGCAGGCCATTACGCCCTTTAACGCTCTGCGCGAGCCAGTCCTCTCCGTGAGAGAAACCGATTGCTCGCGCCCGGCGGACGTCCCCATCGGGAGGTCGCCCGTGCATCCAACTGTACCCGTACGTTCACCGCTGTTCCAGGGTGCAACGGTCAAGGAGGGTAGTTCGTCCTCGGATACCAGTGCAAAGAAAGTTCAACTCATTCGCGGTACCCGCGCTCGCGCTTCAGCTGCGGAACCTCGACTCTGAGGTGCTCCCCTCCGTCCTCGATGAACTGTTCCCGGTCGCCGGGTTCGAGCTCGAGGTCCCCGGTCACGCAGTGCTCCTCCTCGAACTGCGCGAGGCGCAGATCGACAAAGCGCTCGAAACTACGACGATACGAGCGTCCGCTCGGATCCGTCCGGTCGAGGTACTCCTCGACGAGGCGCGGGAGTGGCTGTGCCCGGAGCCGCTCGAGGTAGATCTTGAGAGCTTCGTCGGCACGCAGCTTCGCAGCAGCGCGTTCGGCCTCGTACACCTCCTTCCATACTTCGGCCTTCGTCTCATCGACGATGCGTCGACGGAGTCGCGGCAGCTCCGCCTCGCGCTCATCCAGATCGGCGGCGCGGGCATCGAACTCATCCTTTACCTCGGCCACTTTGGCGGCGAACTCTGCGACCTTCTCCTTAGTCGCTTCGGACCGTGCCCGTGCGCCTTCCAGGGCGGCCTTCGCCTCCGCCGCGGCGTCCATCGCCGCCTCGAACTCGGGCTTTGACAGCTCCATGCCGTGCCGTGCGGAGACCTCCTGCTCGACGGGCCAGCCGAGCGCGACCATATGCTCGCGGAACCCCGCCTGATGGCCTCGCAACTTTGCCGGTCCGCTGATCTGGCGGCCGGCCTCATCCTTGACCTCGCGGTGAGACCCGTAAGCCTGGCTGTGCTCCGTCCGCAGCGCGCCGGGCTTATCGGCCGGAGCCTTCGGATCGGGTGCGAACGGATCGGCCATGATCTGAATGTGTGGCGTGGACTCGTCGAAGTTGGTGGCCCAGCCGTGGATCGCCTCCTGCCCGCCGGGAACAACGTGGCTGCCGAGGCGCTCTACCGCATCATAAAAGTAGCGCATAGCTTCGTCGTGATCCCTGTGAACCCAGCGTGACCTGGACATCGGCTCGCCCGTGACCGGGTCCAGACGCTCGGATCCGTCCTCGTTGAGCCGCGGGTAGTGGTTCGGTACCTCGATGCACATCGTCTTCGGCAGGTGGACGACGAAAAGGTTTACCGTTACCTGCTTCTCGTTGACCTTCCGGAGCACGCGCCTGTGGCGCGCGTCGCCGTAGTCGAGGACTTCCTTAATCTTGTGTGCGGCCCTGAATCCACCTGCACCGTCGTTGACGAAGGCGGTGTTCAAATGCGCGTCGGTCGGCACAATCGACGGATTCCTCGCGGCGTGCCGCTGCACGTCATTCGTGTCGAGGTGACGCATCGATTCGTGAAGGATCGCCCTCCTGTCGGCGCGGTTGCCGCTCACGCCGTGAGGAACGTGCTTGAGGTGGAAGGCAGCGTGCCCGGTCTGTTCGCTCATAATGGTTCCTCGCTTTCATGATGTGACGACTTCGGACGTCGATCCCTCCCTGAGGGACCCCTCGGCAGCGCTCCATCGGCGGCGGGGACCCCTACCGCTCCGCGGCCCCGATCACCGATGGAGCGCGACATTCAATGTCTCGGGTGCCCTCCGGGGGCCGCTGCACCCTGTTGTTGGAGCCTCTGGCACCTTGAGACACGGAATGTCATAGCCCCGTAAGACATTCACTCGCTTCGCTCCTGAATGTCCGGGGCCCTCCGGGGGCCGCTGCGCGGGCAGCCTGCCCGCGCAGAACGCACATGCTCCGCTCGCCGCCCCACAGGGGCAGCTCACGAAACCTTCGGCCACGTCCGCGAAGTTCCACGTGCCGACGGGATCAAAAGCAGCCCCGAGACCACGCAGGACCGCACGAAGCGCGTCGCTGCGGGGTGGTCCTGCATGGGTCCGATCCAGGTCTCGCAACGGTCTTGCGACGGTCCCGACCTGCCCGGCTCCAGTGTTGCTGGACGCTGGACTCTTCCAGGGCTTCTGACGGTCGCGTCCTGGACCTTCGAGGGGCGCTGCCGGGCGTCGTTCGGGGCTCATCAGGGCGTCTAGTGCAATTGGACAGTTCGAGGTCTCATCGAGGTCTTCGTTGCGGCGTTCGGTGGCCTCCGCCAGGTCTGGTCGGCGGCCCATGAAGGCCACCGACCGCGTTAGACCCCGCGACGTCGCGTAGAGGGCCTCAACGGGGCTCATTGTGGTCCCATTCAGGTGCGTCGGTGGTCGCCGGATGTCCGCCCGAGCACGCGGGGCATGGAACACGCACCGCAGGGCGTCGGGGCCGAACCAGAACCAACCGAAGCCTCTCGGACGGACCCACGGGCCGTCGACGAGGCGGCCCGCGCCGAACGAGACCAGCAGCCCAACCGCGGCCACTGGGCGAGGACGCCGTCCGCCCAGTGGCGGAGGCCGGCTGCCCGCGGCGGAGGCGTTCCGGGATCACAGCGGGGCTCCCCACGTCTCGGCCTCGGACGTCGTGCCGTCCTCGCGCGTCACGATGCATCGAACGTTCGAGGGAGCGCACATCTGCGTGCGCAGGATCGTCTCGCGGTAGTTCTCCTCCGAGCCTGGGCCGCGTTCGGCGAAGGCGAGGACGACGACCTCGCCATCGGGATAGGTCAGCGTGATCCTGTGCCAGCAGCCGGCGGGCACCGTGCTGAGCGGGTGGCCGGGGACGCGGTCGGCGTTGAGCATGGCTTCGCTCTTGAACATCTCTTCTCCTTAGTCGTGGTGGTGGGGACTGCAGAGGACGTCATCGGGCATTGGCAGCGACCATCGCGGCGGCTCGATCGAGCAGGAACGGTCGGCCGTTGCGCCGCTCTTCGTGCTTGGCTCGGCCCGGGATCGCCTCCAGGGCCGCCTTGTAGAGCAGCCAGGCCTGATCGCTTGACGAGTACGTGGTGACGCTCCGGAAGCCAACGACGACCAGGTGGCGGCGCATCTCCCGGAAGAGCGTCCCGAGGATCGAGAACTCCCAGCGCGAGTGGTCGCCGCCGAAGTCGTCGAGGCGCTTCAGCCTCGGCAGTGCGCCCTCCAGCGTCCGTTCGACGATCTGTTTGCCGCCCCTGATCTCCGGAGCCTCGTCATCGGTGCCTACCATCGTCGCGCAGGCGCTCGGCGACGCCTTCGCCCTTGACGCCAGCGAGGCGTACAGGTCCTCGATCGAGACGAAAGGGGCGGTCGCGAGGACCTGTCCGCGGACCTGCGACCGGGTGTCCTCGTGGACGGGCAGACGGGTGAAGGTCACCCAGTGCTCGAGCAGGAGCTCGTACCAGCCGTGCTCATCTCGCAGCACTCGACTGGAGGACGCGCCGCCGTAGTGGTGGAAGTTGTCTGGCAGCGCGGCCACGAGGTGGTAGCCAAGGCCGGACATCGAGGTCTCCGTGTACAGGAGCCCTGGGAGCGTGAGCAGATTGGCCGCGATCTCAGCCGGGCAGTCCGGCTCGACGTCGATGACCATCAGGCCGTCGACCGCCGCCTGCAAGTAGTAAGCCGCGTTGGCCGCGTTCGGCAGCGCAGCGGTCAGCTCGTCGAGCCTGACCAGGCACTGGTCGTCGACCGACCAGGCCCCTCGCACCCTGCCGATGTCGAGCAGGGCCCGCATGTCGATCGGGGCCTTGCCCTTTGCTCCCACGTCGTCTCCCAGGCGTCCCGAGACCGTCCATCGCGACGCGTCGGCGAGGGCCCTGATCGCCGCGTTGCCGTAGAACGCAGGGAAGAGCTCCTGCGGGGAGGCGAGGGGGCTCATCGCCGCGTCCCCTCGCAAGCATCACCGCGGTCGGCGACGATCCGGTCAAACGATGCGAGAGTCAGGCCCAGGCGGTCCAAGTCGTCGAAGAGGCGCTGGTCGATGGCCTGCGAGGTCAGGGCCATCGCCTGGAGGTCGGCGTCTCCGTGAAACTTTGGACTCTCACGCAGGACCAGGGCCCGTTCACCAGCGTCCTCGGGCAGCATGCCGTCGGCGACGAGGCGATCGGTCCACCGCGCAACGTCGAGGTCGTGCAGCTCGCGCGCGGCCCGCACGACGGCGATGTCCGAGGCCGTGACGCGCTCCGCTCCAGGAGGCACCAGGACCCAGGTCTTTGGGCGCTTGCTCTTCGGGTCGGGCACGACCTGCTCGACCACCCAGCCGGCCTTGCGCAGGTCGGGAGCGACCTTCTTGAGCTTCCCGCTGACGCCCCTCTGCTCGGGCCAGAACTTGTCGTCGACGGGCCGCGGCAGCAGGGCGTACAGGTCCTTGCCGGTGCCCTCCCAGCGCTCGGTGATCTGCACGGAGATCGCGGAGAGGAACTTGTCGGTGGCGACGATCTCCTCGGAGACCGTTTCCTGCGAGCGGGCGTAGTGCTCCAGCCCGTTCGCGCCGGTGGCGAGGTCGACGGCGGCCAATACCTCGGCGAAGTCCGCCATGCGCGGCTTCTCGGCAAGGTGCACCTCGGGGAGCTTCTCGAGCGTCATAGCGACGAGGTCGAACAGACCGCCGACCATCGACGGGTACGCTTCGTCCCACATCGCGTTGAGTTCGCGCTCGGAGCGGCGCTCGGTCTTGGGGATCACGCAGAGGTCGGCCCAGACGCACCGCTCGGCAAAGTCGCCGGCGAGGGCACCGACATCGATGCCGGTGAAACCGACCACTCCCTGGAACTCGATGATCCTCTGTTCGTCGTCGGTGTACAGGGCCCGGTCGACATCGGAGCCGCCGGTGACGGCCTGGCAGAGGATGTCCGACATCCACTTGGGGATAGAAGAAAGGTTGTCGAACCCAGTGGTCCGCGACCCGTGCAGGGAGTGGAGGAGCTTGCTGGCGTCCTTGGGAGGCATGCGCACTTCGGCCTTGGTCGGATCGAACAGTTGGAACGTCCTGCGCATGGCGCTCGACTTGGCGGTGCCCTGCTCCCCGAGCAGCGCCAGGACGGGGCACGGGAGTCCGACGAGAACCACGGCACTGACGAGCCAGCCGCGGATTACCTGCCGGTCGTGGTCGCGCGGGGCGTTTACGAACGCCCAGAGCCGCTCGAGGTCGCCACCGGGCTCAGGGGTCGGCAGAGCGAGCGTGAGGGCGGAGCGCCGGAACAGCACGGGCACGTCGGCGTCGCCGGCGAGGACCTCCCAGCCGTCGGCGGTGATGCGGACGACCCGCTCGCTCTGGTCGCCGAGGTCGACGTAGAGTTCGCCGTCAGTAGGTCGTGCCAGCCGGTCGTGGAGCTCGACCGGCTCGGCTTCCGTGGCCTCAAACTCAAGCACGTCCATCGCCTCGGCCAGTGCGTTCTGGGACGCCGTCTTGCCGGTCATGCGGTAAAAGAGGCCGCCCAGCTCCTTCCGGAGCGAGCGCTTGCCGCCCTTAAGCGGACGGGTCACGTGCCCACCCTTGCGGACGGCGAACGGCTTGTCGTTGGTGTCAACGCCGAGGTCGTAGCACTCGATCGCCAGTTCGACGAGCTGCTGCGCCGCTGACTTCTTCTCGGCGGCCCGACTCGCCGCCGCGAAGTCCTGGTTGTCCTGTGCTGCGTTGTCGCGCGCATGGGGATCTGACATAATGAAGATGTCCCTTCGGATCGTTCACGAGCGCCCACTCGTGATCTGGATGGGGTGGATTTCTTGAAGAGCCCTCGCCTCGGCGGGGGCTTTCTTCTTTATGTCAGGACGCGCTGATGAGCTGTCCGAGCTCCCGCCGGCGCTCGTCACTCAAGGTTGGCCACGAAGACACGAGCAGGTCGGCAAGAGCGGAAGGGTCGTCCGGCGCAGGTACCGCAGCTCCCGTGGGCTCGACCGGGTGGACGACCAGTGCGAGATCCGAGGCATAGACGCGGAACTCCGAGCGCTTGCCGGTACCCACGCGGTGAGCCGGGAGCATTCCCGCATGAATGTATTCCCGCACGGTCTGAGGGTGGCGCTTCAGCCTTCGAGCAGCTTCAGGTACGGTCAGCTCGTCGTCCTCGCAGTGGGTGGTCGTGCAGGGTGGCGGAGTCGCAGGCATCGTGTTCGTCCTCTCGGAGAGATCGTGTTCTCGATCCGAGTCCGCGCCTGCCTCAGCCACGACGGCCACTACGACCGAACGCTCTTGTGCGGCCGCGTCCAAGATAGACGCTCAGCGAATGGCCGCACGCGGAGGGCTGCACTTTCGAGTGCTGCCTTGCCCCTATCTTAATCCAACTGTGTTGATCCAGCAAGGTAATCGTCTCATGGTGTTGGACTAGCATGATGAGAACACGAGGAGATTCCATGCCGAGGTTCAGTGCCGTATTCGCGGGCCGACTCAAGGATGAGCGACAGAAGGCGGGGATGAGTCAGGCACAGCTCGCCGAGCGTCTGGCCGCGATGCTGGGCGTCAAGTTCGACACCAGCGCGGTGTCTAGGATAGAGAACCCGGACTCAGGTCGCGTGATCAAGCTCGACGAGGCTGCGGCAGCGGCCGAAGTGCTCGGAGTTCCGCTCAGCGCCCTTGTGAGTAGTGGCGGGACGGTCGAGACCAGGATCGCCGAGTTGCGGCGGGAGCTAGAGAGGCAGAGGGGTCGTGCGAGCGGTGCAGAGTGGGAGTTCAACCAAGCGCAAGCCGCGATGGTCGCCATCGAGCGGGAGATTGCCCAGCTGGACTCGTCGCGCCAGGGGTGAATCGACCCGCCCAGTCCGCGGCGCGGAGGAGGCGGAACGGCGCAGACTTTCCACCTACTTCTCTTGCTGCAGCCCAACCCTTTCTCTTCCTGAGCTGCAAGGAGAGAAGTTGGGGGTTTCCGTCCGCACTTCCGCACACATGCGGCTCTTTCCTGCGTGTTACCTGGGCAAACGGGATCGCGGAAGCCTTACGGAATTCGGTGCGGATCATCTCGCGCTGCGGGTTCCACAAAAGCTTCCGCTCCGGGTTCCGCGCTTGGCGGCGTCCCTCGCGCTCACCATCTTCTAGCCCGCCTCCCGGCCTATGCAGGAAGCCATGCGCTCCAGTTCTCCGATCTCCCGCCTGGTCGCCTGCGCGGGTACGCACTTCCGTCAGAATTGCAGGCTCACGCCCGACGAGCTCGCTTTCGTTCTATCCGGGCTCGGGCGCGACCTGAACGCCGACGATCCCGCTGTCGCGTGCGATGGGCATGCCCGAACGTCGATCACTCTCGACTACTATGGCCACCCAGCCCCTGTCGGACTGGCACCCTTGATGGCGAAGAACGACGAGCTCGCGGCCCCGCGGGTCGAAGAACCGGCTTGCTACTTCGACGACCGCCAGCGGTCCGGCGGGACGCGCGTCTTGAATTGGGCGATCGTCTCGCCAGGGCGCGCATCGTCGGGGAACGGCTGATCAGCGCCCAGCAACGCTTGGCCGAGATGCCCGCGCCAGGCTTCCTCTTCAGAATCCGCCGCGGTGGAGGCGCGCCTTCGGCTGCTCGAGGACATGATTACGTGCAGATCCTCGTCGACATAGACCCGGATGTCGGTGTGGTTGGCGCGAATCCACTGGATCGCCGGCTCGAGAGGTCCGATGTAGTCCCACGCGGGCATGTCGGCCATCCGGGCGAAGTCGTTATCGCTCGGCTCGAAGTCGGCTGGCGGATCCATTGGAGTGCGCGGTTCGACACCTTCCCAGGGCGGTGGTGTCGCTGCCCGCCGGACGCTTTCCTCCCACTCCTCGACTTCCTGCTTGTAGCGGTGCTGGGCCGTCGCCCGGGAGACGCCCATTGCCGCAGCCAGGTCCGCCCACGAAGCGCCGTTTGCCTTCGCCATCGGGACTAGCATGTGCCTGCCCGCTGCTGCGAAGCGATCGAGCCAAGCGGCTGCCTCCAGGGCGTGAAGGAGGTCTTTAGCCGACTGTCGCATGAGACCGGAGCCACCGAGTGCTTCGCGCAGGACATCCCAGGCTTGATCAGACGCTTCGTACATCGCCGGCGATCCCTGGTCGACCGGCTCTCGGTTCCATGTCGGTAGTGGCATGGGCAACCTCTCTTATTCGCCGTCTGTATGCAGAACCCTACCTTGCCTGTATGAAGTTTCATACAGGCCAGTGCGCGGGCGCCCGTATATACGGGTAGCGTTCCAGCGCTACGGGATCCTTGGTGGCTATTGGTGTGCCACTTTCATCGGGCGTTCGAGGTATCCGGTTCTGTCCGGCGGAACGCATGAAGCCAGCGGGCGAGGTGCTTCCGCGTCGGGCCGCGTGCGTTTGAATCTCTCGTCTTCTGGTGAGAACCGTATCTCTAGGGACGGGCCTAGGTGTGGGCGACGGGCTCCTAATTATCCCGCCGAGGTCAGGCCGCTCTGCGCTCGGGCTCCTGGATCCTGCGTCCTCGTTGGGCCGGCACTACCACGAAGAGGGCGTGCAGCTGGTGGAACTGATCATCGGAGAGCGGGGGAGCTTCGGCGGCAATGCGCATCGCCCACTCTTTCAGTGACTCCTCGGTCACTGCATCAGGATTATTCTTGGTGATCGTCGGCATGGGAATCCCTGGGGGTTGCTCTTGGGATTCGAGTCCGCCTTACCTCGACCACGCAGGCCATGACGCCCTAAAACGCTTCGGTGGGGCCGTCTCTGCTGGCTTGCCACCCGGGGGACCGCGCTATAGGAGCGCCGCCTTGTACACAAATTTACCGTGGAGAACTGACAAAACCGCTCAGCGCCACACGAATTCGACGCGCTCCCGGTTGATGCCTCTCTTGCCCCGCCAGTCCGCGCTCACCGTATGAACCCGCGGCGTGACCAGTAGCCGGATGGCATGGCGCTTCTCGACCAACGAAAGTTCTTCCCAGCGCGCCTCGACGTCGTCAGCACCCGCGAGATCGACGATCAAAGGATCCGTCGCCGCCAGGGATTCCAGCCGTTTCTGTGCTGCTTCGATCTTGGGAGCCACCCTGTTCTCCTGGTCGAACAGCAGGCTCAGGTTCCGCTCCGCCTCGGCGCGCTCCCGCACCTGCTCGATCCACTCACGGTGACCCCTGATTTCTTCCAACAGGGCTTGCCGCACTTCGTCGATGCCGTCGCCTTCCTGGCCCACCCGGGCAAGGAAGTCGGGACGCTGGATCCTCGCCAGCACCACCGCCGTGACAACCTGGTCCAAATGCCCCTCGCGCATCGCCACGTGGAACCCGGTCTTCCCGGGCGTCCCTTGGCAGAGGTAAATGCTGTAGTGCTTCCTCGGGAGCTTTTCGCCCGTCTCCTTGTCGTACTGCTGTCGCCCCGCGTTCTGCTTACTGACTCGCATCCCAGCCCCGCAGACACCACACTCGGCGATGCCGCCCAGCAGGTGCTTCGCCGGCCAGCTGTTCGCCTTTTGCCTGCTGCGCCCGGCCATGACGGCCTGAAGCCGGTGCCAATCTTCTGGTTCGAGCAGCGGCGGCCACACTGCTTCGACATCCTCGAGCACCTTCCCTTGGTGTTGGCGCAAACCGGCGTAGGCGGGCATTGAAAGCATTTGTTTGATGGCCGGAGGCGTCCAGCCCAGGACGCTGCGGCGCTGCCTAAAGGCGGGTCGCCTCGGCTGGATCCCACGGGCGTTGAAGTCCTTCGCGATCCCGTAGTAGGTCTCGCCGGCGAGGACCCGTTTGGCTGCCTCCCGAACGATCGGTCCGTGCTCCGGGTGCTCGACTACCTCGATGAGCTGCCGGGTCACTTGGTCGTACACGCGGTCGTAACCGTAGATGTTCTTCCCGTGAGGCCGGCCCTTCATGGCGTTGGCGCGCATATCGCGCAGCAGTCGCTCGCTGGTCTTATCACTCTCGTACTCGGCATCCGACGCGTCCTCGCGCAGGCTTCGCCGGTCACGGGCATTGCGGGGGTCGTAAACGCGGTTGTGCGTCATGACCCAGATCAGCACGCTGCGGTCGGCGCAGAATTCGATCAAGTCGATCCATTCACCGGTCCTGCGGGAGCCGCGGCTGGACTCCCAGATGCCGAGCATGTCGGCATCAAAGGTCCCGTCCTCGAGATCCGCCATCAACTCGGCGAACCCCTCACGTGCCTTCCTGGCGTATCTGCTGGCGCTGCGGTCGGTGTCACGGTATGGCCGCGGATGGAGGGCCCAGCCCTTCTGGCGGGCTGCCGTCGCCATCTCGTCGTGCTGCTGTGCGGGGCTTTTGCCGGTCCCTGAGCGGTCCTGGGACACGCGGAGGTACTCTCTCAGAACGGGTTCCTTAGCTTCCACCTACCCATCTTAAACTTGGTCAGTATAGGAGGAAGGCTGCGGAGGTGGGTGTCGCCGTTTTGGTGGAGGCGATCCGCCGTCCGCTCCCAGGGCGGTGATCTGATCGGGTCCCGGCGAGCAAGCCCTCAGCAACTTTCGCCCACGTCCGGTGTGGGATTCCCTGCTGCGAGCTCTGTCCGCCTCGATTCTCCAGCGGACTCCAAGATGACGTGCGGGAGCGGGCCCTGTCGGCAAGCGTCGCAGCGGCAAGACCAAGCGACTCACGTCTCACTAGGTGTACTGTCCCGGCAGGTTGGTGACACGGGGACGGATTTGACGCAATAAGAGGACCTCCGGGTGTTGTGTGGTGCTTGTCGAGAGCGAAA
>NZ_JAUSRE010000034.1 GCF_030811655.1 Pseudarthrobacter enclensis
GCACGATTCGGCAAATTCAACCAATTACATACATAATCGGTATCAACAAACTTGGCACACTATTGAGTTCTCAAACAACAGACACACCCGGCACCACCCAAACCAACGTTCAGGATCGCTCCGGAGCAACTTTTCAAACTTACCCGATCCCCCGCCCCGACGCAAATCCATCATTCAGGATTCCCACCGGCAAGAAGACCGCCCCAACCCTTTTCCAGCGCCCTAAAGAGCAACCAGACAATGGCTTTGATTTGGGGGTTTTTGGCCACCCGGTGAACAGTTCTTCACTGTCTCCCCCGCGGCGACTTAGAAAACAATACACGCACCCCGCCCCCACCGCAAACCGGCCCTCCCGGGGCTGGAAATCCCCGGGATTCCGCGGCGAAACCCGGGGCCGGGTACCCAGGCAGCCTACCGGCGTCGTCATTCCGCCCTGTGTGCTGCCGCACACGGGTTTCGACAGGCTCAACCACCGACTACCGGGTGGGTTAAACGCAGAAGGGCCGGCAACCCTAAGGTTGCCGGCCCTTCTCAAGCAGCTGGAATCAGCGGTGCTGAATTACCAGGATGACTTGGTGATGCCCGGGAGTTCGCCCCTGTGTGCCATGTCGCGGAAACGAACACGGGAGATGCCGAACTTCTGGAAGGTGCCACGGGGGCGGCCGTCGATGATGTCGCGGTTACGCAGACGGATCGGGGACGCGTTGCGGGGCAGCTTCTGCAGGCCCAGGCGGGCTGCTTCGCGTGCTTCGTCAGTTGCGTTTTCGTCAACCAGGGTCTTCTTCAGTTCGAGGCGCTTGGCAGCGTAACGCTCAACGATGACCTTGCGCTGCTCGTTGCGAGCAATCTTAGACTTCTTAGCCATGTTTAGCGCTCCTCTCGGAATTCGACGTGCTGGCGGATCTTGGGGTCGTACTTCTTCAGGACCATGCGGTCCGGGTCGTTACGACGGTTCTTGCGGGTTACATAGGTGTAACCCGTGCCCGCGGTCGACTTGAGCTTGATGATGGGACGTACGTCCTTGTCCTTAGCCACTAGAGCTTCACCCCACGAGCCAGAATGTCGGCGACGACTGCGTCGATACCGCGCACGTCGATGGTCTTGATGCCACGTGCAGAAACCTGCAGGGTGACGTTACGGCGCAGGGACGGAACCCAGTAGCGCTTCTTCTGGATGTTCGGATCGAACCGACGCTTGTTGCGGCGGTGCGAGTGCGAAATGCTGTGCCCAAAGCCCGGCTCGGCCCCGGTCACTTGGCAGTGTGCTGCCATGACTTCTCCTCAAGAATTGAAAGTAATGATCCGCATATCTGCTGCTGGACCATGCTGCCAAGTGCGACCCACAGAATGTACGGGCAACGGTTAGTTACGCAACTTGAGCCCCTAACTACCGGCCACCCTGGAGAAAATTACCGGGCAACCGGAGCAATTGCGCACGCTCCGCGCACTTAGCGCCTACCAAGTCTACGAGTTGACGCAATTAAAGACCAATCGGGTGTATAAGAGGCCGCGGTGGGCGCAAAGGCACAGGTTGGGCTGTCCCCTATTCACAGCAGGGACATAGCTTCCCCCCGCATCTTTAGATGCATGAACACACAGCTCCTGCCGGCATCACCGGCCGCAAGCAGCTCCGGCCGCCCGGAGCTTTCCCCCGGGAAAAGACCGCCCCGCGGCTGGTTCGCCGGCCAGTACCGGCAGCGCATGCTGCGGACGGACCTGCTTACCGTCATTGCGTGGGCCTCCGTTGCCGCTGCCATCGCACTGTGGCTTGCCGACGGCGGTGCCACCAACATTACTTCCCCCGCCTCCCTGTTCACGGCTGCGGGGATCGTGGCCGGGCTGGCGGGCATGGACCTGGTCCTGCTCATGCTGCTCCTGGCCGCAAGGATTCCGTTCATCGACCGCACCATCGGCCACGACCGTGCCCTCGAGTTCCACGGCAAGCTGGGCAAGCCCTCCGTCTACCTCCTCCTGGCACACGGCCTCCTGCTCGTCATCGGATACGGCATGGCCGAGGGGCTGGACCCTGTCAGCGAGGCCGTCAACCTGTGGGTTCAGGTCCCCGATATGTGGCTGGCCTTCGTGTCCATGGCGCTGTTTATCGCCGTCGTCGTGACGTCCCTGGTGGCTGTCCGCCGTCGTTTCCCCTACGAGTTCTGGTACGTAGTGCATCTGCTGACCTACGCGGCGGTCGCAACATCAATCCCGCACCAGTTCAGCGTGGGCGGCCTCTTTGCGGCCGGCACCTGGCAGCGCTGGTACTGGCTGGCCATCTGCATCTACACCGGCAGCGCCCTGGTGTACTTCCGCATCCTGGAGCCGGTGCTGGCCACGGCGCGGCACCAGCTCACCGTGTCCCGGGTGGAGGCTGTGGCGCCGGGCGTGGTGAACATCGTGATGCGGGGCCGGAAGCTGGACCAGCTGGCTGGGACGGGCGGCCGTTTCTTCATCTGGCGCTTCCTGGCCCCGGGCATGTGGTGGCACCCCCACCCCTTCAGCCTGTCCGCAGAGCCTGTTTTCAATGGTCCCGACGGCCAGGGGACGCTGCGGGTGACCGTCCGCAACCTTGGCAGCGGCTCCGCCCAGCTTCTCCGGCTGCGGAAAGGCACCAAGGTGGCCCTGGAAGGCCCTTACGGCCTGCTCAGCACGGCCGCCCGGACGAAGAACAAGGTGGTGATGATCGGCGCAGGCATCGGCATCACCCCCCTGCGGGCGCTGCTGGAAACCACCCCGTTTGCCCCCGGCGAGGCCACGGTCCTGCTCCGCGGGCGCACGGAGCAGGAGCTTTACCTGGGCAGCGAAATCCTTGACCTCTGCCAGTCCCGCGGGGTCAGGCTCTTCCACCTCACCGGTCCGCGGGCCCATGGCCACTCGGCCTGGCTCCCCGAAGACTCGGTGCGCAACGGCTACAGCCTTACCTCCTACGTGCCGGACATCAGGGATGCGGACGTCTACGTCTGCGGTCCCGCAGCGTGGGCGGCCAACGTCATAGCGGATGCCGGGAAAGCCGGCGTCCCCGGGGAACAGATCCATCACGAAAGGTTTGACTGGTGAAATTACGCGGAACAGCCGCAGCAGCTTTGGCCTCCGCCGGGATCCTCCTGGCTGGTTGGCAGACAGGCACCCAGGTCAACGGCATCAGTACCGTCGCATCAAGTACGACGGCGACAGGCACCACGGGTGCCACCGGCCCGGGGCCATCCGGCACAGGTTCGTCCGGCACGGGTGCGTCCGGATCCACCGGGTCCGCGGGGGCGTCGGGTTCGTCCAGCTCCTCAGGGTCCTCCGGTTCCTCTAAGTCCTCTGCCTCGGGCACCTATAAGGGCAGCACCGTGCAGACGCGTTTTGGTCCGGTCCAGGTTCAAATCACGGTGGCAAACGGCAAGATCACCGATGTCACGGCACTCCAGCTGACCAATTCGGACGGCAAGTCCATGCAGATCAGCAACCGCGCGGCCCCCCTGCTTCGCAGCAAGGTCCTGGCCGCGCAGTCAGCAAATGTCCAGACCGTCAGCGGCGCCACCATCACCAGCGACGCATACCTGACCTCACTCCAGGCAGCCCTCGATGCAGCGAATCTCTGACCCCCTGCCGGGCACCGGGGGCACCGTCCTCAAGGCCCGCACTTTTGAATGCATGGGAACGGTCATCGGCCTGACGCTTCCGGTGGGCAACCCGGCGGAAGGGCACGCGGGGCTCGACGAGCTCGCTGCCGCAACCGCCGTCGTCGAACTTCTTTTCCGGGACCTGGACGAAACCTTCAGCCTGTACAGGCCCGATTCGGAGGCGAGCAGGCTGGCCCGTGGTGAGCTGAAGCTGTCCCAGGCCTCGGCGGGGATGCGCGAGCGGTACGCCGAGGCGCACGAATGGCGCCTGCGAACCGAGGGCGCGTTCACCCCCGAAAGGCCCGACGGCGTGCTGGACCTGTCCGGGATTATCAAGGGCCACGCCATCCGGGAGGCGGGAACCTCGCTCCTGGCCTTGGGGCGGCGCGATTGGTGCCTCAATGCAGGTGGCGATGTGCTGGTCAGCGGCTCACCAACGCCCGGCAGACGTGAAGCGTGGAAGGCCGGAATCGTGGACCCAGCGGACCGGCGCACCCTGATCACCGGCTATGCGCTGAGCGGCAACAGCCCGCACCGCGCGATCGCCACCTCGGGCTCTGCTGAACGCGGTGAGCACATTTGGCGGGTGGGAAACAGCGCCGAGTTTGTCCAGGTCACGGTGGCCGCCACGGATATCGTCACCGCCGATGTCCTGGCCACGGCGATTGTTGCCGGCGGAACGCGGATGCTGGACCGGGCCGCCGACAACTGGGACGTCGCGGTGCTGGCCATCCGTGCCGACGGCTCGATGCTGGCGACGCCGGCCTTTCAACCGGCCTGATGGCCTTGGCGGCGCTGCCGCTAGAGGCGGGTGAGCTGCGGATACCTTGGCTGCAGGTTGTCCCCGGATGACTTGCCGGTGACACGGCGGACCACCCACGGCGCGGCGTACTCACGGAACCACTGCGCGTTGGCGCGGATGGCTTCGGCGCCGCTCAGTTCCGGCACCGGGGTCATGGGCGGGACATCGATGGAGTGCTCGTATTTGAGGACCTCAAGCACGCGCTTGGCCATGTTGGCGTGGCCGGCTGCGGACATGTGCATCCTGTCGTGCGCCCACATGCCCCAGTCGTAGTACTCGCTGAAGCGCCAGTAATCCACCAGCAGCGCGCCGTGGTCCCCGGCGATTCCGCGGACCAGTTCGTTGTAGATGGCGGTGCGGCCGCGCATGGTGCCGAAGACCTTGGACCCCCGGGCGTCGAAACCCGTAAACATCACCACGGCAGCACCGGTGGCGGCGAGCTTCCCGACGGCGTCGTTGTATTCCACCAGCAGATCGTCAATGTCCACGCGGGGACGCAGGATGTCATTGGCGCCGGCGTAGATGGTCACCAGGGTGGGATTAAGTTCGACGGCGGCGTCCACCTGCTCGGCCAGGATTTGCCGGAGTTTCCTGCCGCGGATGGCCAGGTTGGCGTAGCCGAACTCCGGGTCGGCGGCGCAGAGCTGTTCGGCCACCCGGTCCGCCCAGCCGCGGACGCCATTGGGGCGTGAGGGGTCATCGTCACCCACGCCTTCGGTGAAGGAATCGCCGAGGGCCACGAACCGGGAAGTAAAATCCATGCGGTTAGTTTGCCACCCGTTGCCGGAAGCAACCAATCAGCGGGTCAGCTTTTGGTTTCCCGCAGGATCCAGTGGTCCTTGTCCAGCCGTCCCACTACCTTTTCCCCGATCCGGGCCAGGTCCAGAACTTCCTGCTCGGTCAGGGCGTCAAGGAACAGGTCGCGCACGTCCTCGACATGCGCCGGGGCCAGGCCCACAATGGTGGCCATGCCTTCATCGGTCAGGTGGGCCGTGGTGACCCGCGCGTCCGAGGGGTGCGGGCGGCGTTCCACCCACCCGCGCTTCTGCAGCTTGGTGACCACGTGCGAGAGGCGGGACAGGGAGGCGCTGCTGCGGGCAGCGAGTTCGCTCATGGGCAGGAACCGGTCCTCGGCTTCGGAGAGCATGGCCAGAACGGTGTAATCGAAGAGGGACAGCTTCCCCGCAGCGTGGAGCCTGGTGTCGAGGGCCGCAGGCAGCAGCGTGTTGATGCTCACCAGCGCCAGCCAGGCACGGCGTTCGTCGGCGGTGAGCCAGCGGGGTTCGGTCATGCGCCCCATTCTATGATTGATCTTTCAAGTAGCCCGCCCGGCCCCAGTAGGCTTGCCCCATGTATGTTGTGTCGCTCACCTACCGCGTGCCCCAGGAGATCGTCGACTTCCACAACGACGCACACATTGCCTGGCTGCAGAAGGCGTTCGACGACGGCGTCTTCATCGCTGCCGGCCGCAAGATCCCCCGTACCGGAGGGTTGCTGCTGTCGCAGGCTGAACGGGAAACCCTGGATGCCAGCCTGGCGCAGGACCCTTTCTACACCAACGGCGTGGCCGACTTCGAGGTGCTGGAGTTCCACGCCGGCCGGGTGGCGCCGGGGTTTGAAAACCTGCTGGACACCCCTCCCCAGCCTGCCCCTTAAGGCTCGGTCCCGCCGTCGGACCTTTCCGCCGCCAGCTTCTTCAACCCGCCTTTTCGGGGCACCTTCACCGGCTCCGGCCAGCGGGGAGTGAGGGTGTCCCCCAGGGTGACGCCGCGCAGCTTACGGCCGAACAGCGGCAGGACCCAGTCGTGGACCCAGCGCCGCTGGCGCCGTTCCCATTCCCGCAGGGTCATCCTGGGCGGCACTTCCCAGTCCTTCGGCTTGATTTTGTGCGGCACCCCTAATTGGTCCAGCACCTGCCCGGCAAGGTACTTGTGCCCCGCCTTGGACATGTGGAGCCGGTCAGAGTCCCACATCCGGCGGTCGTGGAAGGCGTCCAAACACCAGTAGTCCACCAGCACGGCACCGTGAGTGTCCGCGATCTCCCGCACCCGTTGGTTGTAATACGTGTTGCGCTTCTTCAGCGGTTCAAGCAGCGCAGACACTTTGACGTCGAACCCGGTGAAAAGCACCATGGTGGCCCCCGTCGCGGCGAGTTCCGCAACGAGCTGTTCGTAGTCCGCCATGAGCGCGGGCATGTCCGTCTTCAGGTCCAGGATGTCGTTGCCGCCAGCGTAGAGGGTGACCAGCGTAGGCCGCATCCGCAGCGCGGGCGCCAGCTGCTCGTCGATGATGTGCCGCAGCCGCTTGCTCCGGATGGCCAGGTTGGCGTACCTCCACCCGGGCTGCGCCTTGGCAAGTTTCTCCGCGACCCGGTCCGCCCACCCGCGCACCCCGTTGGGCAGCCGCTCATCCCGGTCCCCCACACCCTCGGTAAACGAGTCACCGAGGGCAACAAACACCCGCCGCCCGGAGTCAGGAAGCAAGGATTCAGGCACCACTGCCTCAACCTAACGGGCCAAGGAAAAGCAGGGACGACGCCGGGATGAACAGCGAGTGAGCGCGCGTTTCGGTTTTGGCGGCCAAAGGTGAGCTGGCGTTGCGAAAATACGGGCAGGATCTGATGGGGCGTTGGAGGTTGGAGCGCAGGATCTGATGGGGCGTTGCAGGGGAACGGCGACGAAGGGATGTGGATACCCCCACGGGGCCCCTTGGACAGTTGACTTCCAATTTGGCAGGATGGCCTTGCCGGTCCGGCGGCAGAACCACCGGAACGCTGAACAAGGAACAGGACAACGGAAACGATGCGCATGCAAAAGGCCGTCCGGGCCGCCGCTGCCATGGAGAGCGGGGTGGCCGCTTTGGCCTGCTCCGCGGAGACTGACTGACTCCCCCGTTACCCCTTGCCCGGCTCCGGGCTGCCCACCTTCACGAAAGTTCAGCCATGCAATCAGTCACGCCTCAGCAAATCCGTTCGTCCTTCGTCAACGCCAGCCGCTCAGAAGCCGCGAAGCTGACACTGCCCAAAAACTTCGACTCCCTGGACTGGGACAGCCTGGAGTTCCTGGGGTGGCGCGATGAGAAGATGCCGCTGCGGGGTTATCTGGTGGTTCCCGGACCCACGGGCCTCACCGGCATCATGCTGAGGGCGCCCGAAGGCGGCGCCCGGAAGAAGCGCTCGGTGCTGTGCGAGCTCTGCCGCGATGTGTTCTCAAAGGAGGACGTCCTCCTTTGGGTCGCCAGGCGGTCTGGCCAGTCCGGGCGCAACGGCAACACCGTCGGCACCTTGATCTGCGCGGACTTCGTATGCTGCGGCAACGTCCGCAGGGAACCGCCGGTCAATGAGATCAACCCGGACCCCGCAGCCGTGGTGCAACGCCAGATCCAGGGGCTGCAGGAACGCACCGCGCAGTTCCTGGGCCGCGTGCAGGCCAAATAGCGGCGCAGTCCAGGTAGGGCCGGTTACCGCAGGACGATATCCACCGGGTTCGCCTCGGACCGCCAGGCGCCTTCCTCCCCTGGACGGGGCCGGATAACGGGGGCGGTGAGCACGCCGGAGCGGTTGGTCCGCCGGTCACGGAGGATTTCCGTGACCGAACCCAGGTGCCGGGACAGGTCAATCACGTTTTCGGGGGCCGCCAGCAGCAGCTGGAACCCGAATTCGTGCAGCGCCTTGATCCCGGCACCTGCGAACTCCTCCGACGCGAGCACGAAGGCCTCGTCCATCATTACGGTGCCGTAGGTGGTGAAGCCCTGTTCAGCAATGCCCAGCTGGTAGCTCAGGGCCGCGGCCATGATGAACGCCGTGAACCGCTGCCGCTCACCGCCGGACATGGAACCGGTATCCGCATGCATGAACACCTCGGTCTTCCTGCCCCCACGGGGACCGGTCACCTCCCGGTGCTCCTTGCACTGGATGAACAGGTGCCCGCGCACGTCCAGTACCTCGGCCCGCCAGCGCCGGTCCTCCGGCGCCTGGGAGCCGAGCCTCTTCACCAGGGTTTCCAAGGATTTGTAGCGCGCGGTGAGCTCACCGTCGTCGTCCGGGTCCGGACCTGAACCGTCGGGTCGCCCGGTTTCGGCCTTCACCGGCCGCGTGTGGCGGGCCTTCAACGCGTTCTGGATGGCGTCCTTGAACTGCTTGGCCGTGGGCGGCAGTGTCTGCTTGATGTCCAGTTCCAGGTAGCTGCCCTCGTGGAAGTTCACCTGCGACAGGATGCCGTTCAGCGGCAGGATACGGCTGGTGATGGAGCGGCGTTCCTCGTCCAGCAGGTGCAGCAGGGTGCTGAAGGACTCGTGCGTGCGCTGGTTGAAGAACTGCCGGAACTCAGCTTCCTGCGCGGGCAGGCCGTCGTTCACGATCGCGTGGTAGCGGGCCTCGAATTCGCTGGCCGCGCCGATGCTGGTGCCGTGGTCCGCCGAGATGGCGCTCCCCCACTCCCGCACGAAGCCTTCAAAGATCCGGGTAAGCCGCTCGGCCGTGGCCTGCCCCCGCGACTCGGCGGCGTGCAGCTCGCCCAGGAGGGCGGTGCGCACACGGTTGGCAAGGTTGTCCAGCTCGTGCATTTCGGTCACGTCGCCAAATTCCACGAAGTGCGGCTCCAGGGCTGCGACTGTGGCGTCCGACGGCGGTGCCTCGGCAAGGCGGTGGCGCGCGGCTTCCAGCAGCGCGTCCGCACCGGTCAGCTGGCGGTCGAGCGCCTTGTATTCGCTTTGCAGGACCGCGGCGGACTCGGTGCTGGACTGGTGTTTTTGCCGGACCTCCTCGATGGTGGCGCGGAGCGGTTCCAGGTCCGCCTGCGCTGCCAGGGCGTCCTTAAGCCGCTGTTCGATCCGCGTCAGCTCATCGGCGGCAACGGCGGCAGACACCTGTTCCCAGGGGCGGTCGTCTTCCGCGATCCGCCGCAGGGCATCGAGCTGTCGGCTCAGGCCCTGGTGGGAGTCTTCGCGGCTCTGCGCCAGCTCGGCGGCCTTGGCCACTTCCTGCCGGAGGTCCTCCACCTGGCCGGCCACGAGTTCCAGCTTGGCGGCGTTGTCGAAGCCCAGGACGTAATCCTGGCGGCTGGTAAAACGGTCGTCTTTTTCCACCGTGTGCCGGTTGCGCTTGACCACGCCGCCCAGGCTCAGGCCCTTGTCCAATGCGGCCAGCTCGTCCGGATCCTCCACACAGGGGTAGGCGAAGTCCAGGGCGATCCGCTCCCTGACCCACTCCCCCGCCTCGGCAGCGGCACCGCTGGCGAGGATGTCCAGCTTGGTGAGCAGGTCGCCGTCGCGCACATCTTCAACCGCGAGCGCGCCGCCGGCCAGCGGCTTGGACACGTCCACTGCCCGCAGCGCACCGCGGACGTTGTGGTCATTGAGGTAGCGGGTGACGGCGGCGAAGTGCTCGCCCGGCACCAGCAAGGTGGTGGCCAGGCTGCGGAGTGCGCGTTCGGCAGCGGGGCGCCACCGTTCCTCCCCGTCCGCGAGGTCCATGAGTTCGCCGGCGAACGGCATCCGGTCCTCGGGGATGCCGGTGGCGGCGGCAATGGCGGCACGGTTTTCAATGCTCGACGGCGGCAGCAGGGATTTGCGCGTCTTCAGTGACACGAGTTCCTGTTCAGCCGCCGCCAGCTCGCGTTTCCGGCTGGCGTGGGCGTCAAAGGCCTCAAACCGCAGCTCCTGGAGAGCCTGCGAATCATCCTTGATTTCGGCGGACCTGGCCGCCGCCTGCTCGTGCGCCTGCTCCCAGCCTTCAGCCGACCACTCAAGCTGCAGTCCGGCGTCGGCCAGTGCCTGCTGGGCTGCCTCCTCAACCTGTTGGCGGAGCTTCAGGCCGACGCGGGCGTTCTCCAGCGACTGCTCGATGGCCGAGATGGCGTTGCCACCCTGGTTGTTGTAGTCCGTTTCCAGCTGCCGCAGTTCCTTTGCCAGGCCATCGCGGACCGCCCGTTCGGCACCGAGCTCCTTGGCTTTTGCCTGCGCCAGCTCCTTGAACCGCGCCAGCGTCTTCTGATGGACCGTGACGGCGAGCTGCTGCTTGTATGCCTCGAACTCCCCGCCCACCAGCTCCCGTAGCCGGTTCGCGTCCAGCAGCGACTGCGCGTACTCCCGGTTCAGGCCCGGCACCGGTGCCAACTGGTCGCGCTGTTGCCGGACATCCTCCAGCCGCTGCCGGATGGACATCAGGTTGCTGAATTCCTCCACCACGTCGTCCGCGGCGGAAAGCGTCGCCGGGGCGTCGAGGACCTGATCGCGGAAGAAGGTATTGACGCTGCCGCCGAGGCCCTTGCCCGCCTGGATGACCCGCAGGAGGGGGAGCGCCTGGTCCGAGCTGATCCCCAGCAGTCGCCGGAAGCGCTCGGCGAAGGCCTTGTGCACGTCGAACACCTGCGCGTGCGGAAAGAGCGCCTCCAGCGCACCTCTGGTGAAGCGCTTGTCAGCGATGCCTTCAACGGCTTCGAGGTCCAGTGGGACGTTGTCGATCAGGTAGAACCGGCCCACGCTGGACTCGGTCCCGTTCTTGGGCAAGTCGAACAGCGCGGACACCGTCACCCGCGTGCCGGCGGCGTTGTCGAACGTCAGGGCGACAGCGGACCAGGTGGCCCCCGGGCGCTGGAAAGCACTCGCCGAGCCCTCGCCCACGGCCTTGTCACCCACCTTGCCGCGCATGTAGGTGAACGTTGTGCGCTTGTCTTCAACCGCACCGCCGGAACGCTGCGCCGCCGCCTCGTTGGACCGGGGCCGGGCATCGAAAACGCGCAGCATCGCATCGAACAGCGTCGACTTGCCCACGCCCGAGTTGCCCGTCAGCAGTGTGCCGTTCCGGTCCACGTGCATGGTGTGGGCGCCGTGGAATGTCCCCCAGTTGACCACCTGCACCAGGGCCAGGCGCATCTGCCCCGGGTTGGTCACATCGCCTAACGGCAACATGCTCGCGACCGTCATTTGGCTGCCTCCGCTTCGTCCGGGTCCTCGTCGTCGCTATCCGCAGGTCCAGCCGCCGGGCCGGCGTCGAGGTCCAGCATTGCCTCGGTGCCCGTTGCGTCTGCCGCGGCCGCCACCAAAGCCTCGATATGGGCAGGAATGTCGCCGATGTTTTCGAACGGCAGGGCCAGGGGAAGCGCGTTGGAGATGGTGTACACCTCGTCCAGTCCGGTGGGGAGCAGGAGCTGGCGGGCCAGGAGCTTGGTGATGGCGCGGGTGACCACGTCAGCGTCGCGCAGTGCATCCTGCTGGCCGGCCGGCTGGTAGTGCGCCACGAGGTCGGTGATTTCCTCGCGGGTGATGGTGGGGTCGGTCTGTGCCGTGACATGCCGGTCCAGCAGCAGGCGCAGCCGGAGCAGCACAATGGTCTCCACCCGGCTCAGGGCGCGCTGCTGGCGCAGGATGCTGGACCTGGTGCTGCCGCCGATCACGTCCGGGTCAACGGGACGCAGGACCGCGATCTTCCGCTCATGGTCAAGCTGCAGGGTCAGGAACAGCTCCGAGAGCCGGCTGCGCAGGATCAGCTGGTTGTCCAGCAGCACCGTCCACAACTTCTCGTCCCGGCCGCCGTCGATGTAGGGCCCTTTGAGGAGTTTCACCAGCGCCTGCCGCACCTTCATGGGCAGCACCCCGGTATCGCCGGGGAACAGGGCGGCGCCGTCCACAAAGGTGTCGCGGGGAGTAACTGCTCCGGTGATTGAGCTTGTCGAAATCCGGGTTTCGACGGGCTCACCCACCGGTTCTGGTCCAACCACCGGCGTCGTGATTTCCTCAGTCATCTGAATCCTTTGCGAGCGTGACCACGGGCAGGTAGGCCCTGCGGGTGGAACCGTCTATCTGTTCGAAGTCCAGGCCGTCCAGGGCCCCGCGGTTGAAGTCCGCGCCCCGGTGCAGGGCCTCGGAGAGCAGCGCGCGGATGCTGTTGATGTGCTGCTCTTCGGGCGGCAGCTGCTGCCAGGCGTCGGCCAGCGTTGCAGCTCCTGCCATGGCCGCCCGGACCACCGCCGGTTTGGCCTTGCCCGTCCTCGGCGAACGCACGCGGTCGGAGTCGGTGAAGGCGATGGGGTCCGCCAGGCGGGGCGGCGCCGCGAACTCGTCCGGATCGAAGAGTTTCACCATGGACAGTGACTCGAACCCGGCGTTGTAAAGAACAGGGCCGGGCACCAGGCCGGGGCGTTCCCGCTCGTAGGGGAGGGACCGGATGGCCTGCTCCGCCTCGCGCAGAACCTGCCGCAGCCGGACGGACTGTCGGAAGTCGTCGCTCTGGACATACGTGTTGAGGCTTTCGCTGAGCTTGCCGTAGATCCGCTGGATCTGGCTGTGCTGCTGCCGGAGCTCAGCCACCAGGTTCTTCAGCGTTTCCCGGTCCTCGGGCGAAAGATCATCGGCAAACTGGCGGCTCAGCACCTCACCGATGGCCGAGCGGAACCTCAACTGCTGCTGTGGGTCCTCCAGGAACGCCGTGAATGACCGGAACGTGCGGCCCTCCGGGCTTTGACGCAGCCGCTTGTCGGCCTCAAGGACCTGGGCCATGGTGGCACCCTTGGTCAGCGACTCTTCGATGATCTGGTTGCGCAGCCCGCCCACCAGTTCCTCGATCCGGTCACGCATCTTCTTGTAGTCCGCAGGCAGGCTGGCGGCGAGGTCCAGGATGTTTCCGGCGGCCTCCACGGCCTCGTCGTCGTCAAGCAGGCCGTCGAACTCCCCGGTGCTGATGTCCTGGATGAGCTGCTGCCGCTCTTCGATCTCCTCTTCCAGGGCCTCGAGGCGTGCACTCTGGTCCGGGTTGGTCTCGTTGGCGAGCTTTTCCACGTCGCCCAGCAGGGTGCCCAGGCGGGAGCCGTTCAGGGTGGACCGCTCGCTGGAAAGGCTGTCCAGGAAGGCAAGCACGCGTGCGGCGGGCTCGGTGGCTTCGTAGACAATCTGCCCTGACTGGTTCCGACGGGTCAGGAACTGCCGCCGGGTCCATTCGTCACCGAATGCCTTGCCGTTGGCCCCTCCTCCCAGCCCGGGATCCTGGCGCCGAAGTTCCTCGAGGAAGGAGTCGACGTCGGCGTGGAACTCCTCGAGCGGCACCTGCGGACGGGTGCGGGTAAAGGACGCCTGGAGCACCGCGATCACCCAGGGCGCCGAGCGCGTCAGGGCCCACGCGGGTCCCTTGGTGAGGAGTTCGAGGTCCCGGAGCCGGGCGCTGATGGCGTCAGCGGATGACCTGGCGGAGCGGGGCACGCACTCTCCTTGGGCTGGTGGCTGTTGGACTGTTCCGGGACTGGGCAGGGCGGTCCGAAAGGGAGCGGACCGGAAAACTGCCAACTACAAGGTTAACTCAGCCCGCCGCGACCACTTCGTGACCTACCTGTGGGTAGTGTTTCAATCCCGTATCAACAGTCACTTCTGCCCCATTCGCTCTGGCTCGCTTCGCGGCTGTCCCCCTACGCTTCTGCTACTGGTCTTCGCGAAGCAATCCGTTCGCGCCGCAGTTATTCACCACAGCAACGCCGCAGCAGGGGGATTCATGCAGTTCGATCCAAGCTCAGTGGAAACAGCCACGATGGTGTTCATCGGAACGCTGGTGTTCGGCGCCATCCTGGCCGCATTCGTCATCACGGCCGGGCTCATTGCCCTGGCATTGCTGGGGGCGGGCAAGCTCACCTGGATGGTGGTGGCCAATACGCTCCTCGCCGTGGTTCACGGCATCAACGCCGGATGGGACAAGCTGGTCCACCGCGCCGCCGCGGTGGATCTGTCGGGAGATTTCCAGGGCCAAACGTCCCCTAGTACCGGAACCTACCCGCGGGTAATCTTGAGTGACAGCTGAAGGGTTCTCCAACCCCGGCGGATCCATGGCTACACCGGCCGATCCGGCCAAGGAGATGACCCATGACCTCCGCCACTGACAGCCAGGCCAAGGATGCCCCCGCTGACGAAACCCCCGTCCCTGCCGGCAACATCGGCGCCGGTGCCACTGCTGAAGATGCGCGGGCCGTCGCGGAGGCCGCCCGTGAGTCAGGCTGGGACCGCCCAAGCTTCGCCAAGGGCCTGTACCTTGGCAGTTTTGACCTCAGCCTGGTCCACCCCTGGCCCGCGGCCGAGCCGGATTCCGTTGAGCGGGGTGAGGAATTCATGGCCCGCCTGACGGAGTACGCCCGCACCATGGACGGCCGCGTCATCGAGCGCGAAGCGAAGATTCCCGACGACTACATCAAGGGCCTGGCCGACCTCGGTGTGTTCGGCATGAAGATTCCGGAGGAGTACGGGGGGCTGGGCCTTTCACTGGTCTATTACGGGCGTGCCCTGGCACTGCTGGGCAGCGTGCACCCCAGCCTCGGCGCGCTTATTTCGGCCCACCAGTCCATCGGCGTGCCGGAACCGGTCAAGGTCTTTGGTACGCCCGACCAGAAACGCGAGTACCTGCCCCGCTGCGCCGCCGGCGCCGTCACCGCGTTCCTCCTTACCGAACCGGACGTGGGCAGCGACCCCGCCCGTCTGGGCAGCACCGCAACGCCAACCGACGACGGCGACGCGTACCTTTTGGACGGCGTGAAGCTTTGGACCACCAACGGGGTGATCGCGGAACTGGTGGTGGTCATGGCAGTGGTGCCGGCACACACCGATCCCGACGGCACCCGGCACAAAGGCGGCATCAGCGCCTTCGTGGTGGAGATGGATTCACCCGGCATCACCGTGGAAAACCGGAACTCCTTCATGGGCCTGCGCGGTATCGAGAACGGGGTGACCCGCTTCCACCAGGTGCGCGTGCCCGCCGCCAACCGGCTGGGCCGCGAGGGCCAGGGCCTGAAGATTGCACTGACCACCCTTAACACCGGCCGGTTGGCGTTGCCGGCACTCTGCGTGGCCTCCGGAAGGTGGAGCCTGAAGATCGCCCGCGAGTGGTCCAACGCACGCACGCAATGGGGCAGGCCCGTGGGTGAACACGAAGCCGTGGGTAAGAAGATTGCCTTCATCGCCGCCTCAGCCTTCGCGCTGGACGCGGTCTTTGAACTCTCCGCCGAACTCGCCGATGCCGGCCAAAAGGATGTCCGCATCGAGGCTGCCCTCGCCAAGCTCTGGGCTACCGAGATCAGCTGCCGGATCGCCGACGAGCTGGTCCAGATCCGGGGCGGACGCGGTTTCGAGACGGCCGAATCACTGGCGGCACGCGGAGAACGCGCGGTGCCCGCTGAACAGCAGCTGCGGGACCTGCGGATCAACCGGATCTTCGAGGGATCCTCGGAAATCATGCGGCTCCTGATTGCCCGGGAAGCCGTGGACGCGCACCTTGCCGCCGCGGGCGACCTTGCCTCGCTTGACGCCAGCCTGGCCGACAAGGCGAAGGCCGCCGTCGGCGCTTCCGGCTTCTATGCCAAGTGGCTGCCCAAGCTGGTGGCCGGCGCCGGCATGGACCCCCGCTCCTACGGCGAATTCGGCAGGCTCGCCCGCCACCTCCGGTTCGTGGAACGTTCGTCGCGCCGGCTTGCCCGGCAGACCTTCTACGGAATGGGCCGGTGGCAGGCAAAGCTTGAGCGGAAACAGGCTTTCCTGGGCCGGGTAGTGGACATCGGCGCAGAACTCTTCGCCATGACCGCCTGCTGCTCGCGCGCCGAGATGCTCCTCAAAATGTCTCCCGAAAGGGCTGCAGGGGCTTATGAGCTGGCCGACGCCTACTGCGAGCAGGCAAGGGTACGGGTGGACGAGTACTTCGACCAGCTGTGGCGGAACACGGACGACGCCGACCACGCTTTGACGCGCAAAGTCCTCGCCGGGGACTACACGTGGCTGGAAGTGGGGGTGCTGGACCAGTCCGAGGGCACGGGCCCGTGGATTGCCGACGCCTCCCCGGGGCCGTCGAAGAAACAGGACCTGCACCGGAAATACCGGTAAAACCGCAGGTCACAAAATAGTAAGCACGCTTGCTATCACTGCAGGCGGGTGGTTATGTTGAGCCATGAGCAGCTCAACGGACCCAGAGAACCTGCCTTCCCGCCGCGCCCGGGAGGCCGAGACCACCCGTGGCGGAAGCCACCGGGAATCAGCAGCTGACGACGCGGCCACGCGCTCATTCGAGCAGCCGCCGGCCCGCGCCGTGGAACGGGACTACATCCCGCCCTCCGCGGAGCGGGAGTACCAGCCCGCACCCACCACTGCCACCCCTGTAGTGGAGCCGGCGGTGGATCCTGCGCTGGCGGACAGGGAAACCGCTGTCGCACGGCAGAAGGAACGTTTCGGCGGGATCAAGGCGGGCTCTGCCTTCTTCGGCTGGCTGACGGCCACCGGCATGGCCGTGCTGCTGACCGCACTGGTGGCGGCGGCGGGCACTGCTGTAGGCCTCGCCAACAACACCAACGTGAACGAGGCCGTAAACCAGGCCGCGCAGAACAGCGGCACGGTGGGGCTGGTAGGGATCATCGTCCTGCTGGTGATCCTGTTCGTCTCCTACTACTGCGGCGGCTACGTGGCAGGCCGGATGGCCCGCTTCAACGGCGTCAAGCAGGGGGTGATGGTGTGGATCTGGGCGCTGATCGTGGCCATCCTGGTGGCCATCCTGGGCCTGGTGGCAGGGCAGCAGTTCAACGTCCTGGCCAACCTCAACAGCTTCCCGCGCATCCCCGTCAACGAGGGACAGCTGACCACCACCAGCATCATCGCTGCAGTCGTGGTGGCGGTAGTGGCCCTGGTCGGGGCCGTCCTAGGCGGCCTGGCCGGCATGCGGTTCCACCGCAAAGTGGACCGTGCCGGATTCACTCCGGACAGCGAGTTCTACGTCGACAGGGATTAGTCAGGCGAGGATGTCGCCGTCCACGTAAAGCCACCGGCCGCCCTCCCGGACAAACCTGCTGTTCTCGTGCAGGACGCCGCGGTCCGCGCCGTGCCGGTAGTAGGCCTTGAACTCCACAGTCCCCGCAGTATCAAAGGGCCCGCCGCCGCTCTTGGCCAGGATGTCCAGGCGGCGCCATTCCATGGAGGGGTCCAGGTCCAGGCCGGATGGCGCCGTGGACCGGTGGTGGGTACGGAGCAGGTAATCCTCATCCAGCCGCGCGAACGCCGTATAGCGGGACCGCATCAACTGCTCAGCCGTTGCAGCTTCGGTTTGCCCTGAATGGAACCTGCCGCAGCACGCAGCGTACGGCTCCCCCGACAGGCACAAGCAGTTTGCGGAGTCAATCGATTCGGTCACCCGGCGATGCTGTCACATCCGGTAACAGCTTCGCTACAACCCCGGCCATGACGCGGTCCGGGGCGGCGCGGCCCGGCAAAAATCCGTATGGTGGAGAAGGGCCTTGCCCCGGCGCAGGATGCCGGGAACCGGCCCCGGATGCAGGCAGAGAGGAGAGAAGACGTGGGGACCCCGGACACTCTCGTCCTCAACCTGACCTTCCTGGGCACCATGGGCGTCGCCCTCCTGATGTTCGCAGTCCTCTTCCTTCTCGGCGTGCTCACCCTGGTCCTCGCAGGCATGGGGCGCCTGGCCGTCATCGTCCTGATGACCCTGCTCGGACGGGGCCCCGCGAAACGGGACGCCACCGGAGCCGAAGGGGCAGCGGGGCGGCAGCCGGCACCGCGCAAACCCTTCCGGGAACGAGCCGCCGCGCTGAAACCGGACCGGCTGAAAGAGTCGCTGCGCACCGCCGTCGTACGCCATCCGAAACTGGCTTCGGCGCGTCCCGAGCCGCCCGTCCTCGCCGAAGATTGGGCCTCTGCCGTTGCCGAGGCGGACAAGCGGGCCGAGGCCAGGGCCAAGGCGGAACGGCCGGAAATCAAGCTGTCCGTGCGCGACCTCCCCGACCCCGCCGTCCCGGCGGACAAGGTATCCGAGGTGGCCCCACTGGTGGAGTCGGCCCTGCACAACCACCGTCCGCCGCACGAAATGCCGCGGTCCTTCAAGAAGCCCCAGCCGCCGCATCCGGTGCCGCCCCTGGATACGGGGTCCCTCGTTTCCCTGGCCAGCCCCCAGCAGGTGCTCAAGGAGCAGGCACGGGATAACGGCTAAGCCCTTACCCTGAGCAACCATCTGGGTTAGCGTGAAACCCATGGAATTCAGATACCTCGGAAACAGCGGTTTCAAAGTCTCGGAAATCACGTTCGGCAACTGGCTGACCCACGGCTCACAGGTGGAAAACGACGTCGCAACCCAGTGCGTCCGGGCTGCCCTGGACGCCGGCATCAGCACCTTTGACACGGCGGACGTCTACGCCAACACGGCCGCGGAAACCGTCCTGGGGCAGGCCCTGAAGGGTGAACGCCGCGAGTCCCTGGAAATCTTCACCAAAGTCTTCGGCCCCACCGGCCCCAAGGGCAAGAACGATCTTGGCCTGTCCCGCAAGCACATCATGGAGTCCATCAACGGTTCGCTGCGCCGGCTGCAGACGGATTACGTGGACCTTTACCAGGCCCACCGCTACGACTTCGAAACGCCGCTGGAAGAAACCATGCAGGCGTTCGCGGACATCGTCCGGCAGGGCAAGGCGCTGTACATCGGCGTCAGTGAATGGACCGCCGACCAGCTCCGCGAGGGGCACAAACTGTCCAGGGAACTGGGTTTCCAGCTCATCTCCAACCAGCCGCAGTACTCCATGCTCTGGCGCGTTATCGAAGCCGAGGTGGTCCCGGCGTCGGAGGAGCTGGGCGTGTCCCAGATCGTGTGGTCGCCCATGGCCCAGGGCGTCCTCAGCGGCAAGTACCTGCCCGGCCAACCCGCTCCCGAAGGCAGCCGCGCCACGGACGAAAAGGGCGGCGCCAAGATGATCCAGCGGTGGATGCGGGACGACGTCCTTGCAGCCGTGCAGGACCTGAAGCCGATCGCCCAGGAGGCCGGCCTGTCCATGCCGCAGCTTGCTGTCGCATGGGTGCTGCAGAACCCAAACGTGGCGTCAGCCATCGTGGGCGCTTCCCGCCCCGAGCAGATTGCCGACAGCGTGGGTGCCGCCGGCGTAAAGCTGGAAGCCGAAGTCCTCAAGAAGATCGACGACGCCGTCGGAGGCCTCGCCGAACGGGACCCGGCACAGACCAAATCGCCGGCCACCCGGGAAGCGTAAGTGGCGTCCCCGCCGGACCTCCCGGAGCTCGCTGTCACCGGATCCACCGGGGGCCTGGGCGGAATGGTGGCGCGGCAGCTTGCCGCGTCCGGTTTCGCCCAGCGCCTGCTGGTGCGCGACGCCTCCCGGGCGCCGCAGCTGGATGACGCGCACCCTGTGGTGTGTTCCTACGGGGACGGCGCCGCCTCCCGCCAGGCGCTGGACGGGGTGAAGGTCCTGTTCATGGTCTCCGCCGCGGAGGCCGAAGACAGGTTGCAGCAGCACTATGCGTTTATCGACGCCGCTGCCGACGCCGGCGTGCAGCACGTGGTGTACACGTCCTTCTACGGGGCGGCGCCGGATGCCACCTTCACGCTGGCGCGGGACCATTACGCCACGGAGGAGCGGATCAAGGCGTCAGGGACGGACTTCACGTTCCTGCGCGACAACTTCTACCTGGACTTCCTGCCGCTGATGACGGGGGACGACGGAGTGATCCGTGGCCCCGCCGGTGATGGCGCCTTTTCAGGGGTGGCCCGCGAGGATATTGCCCGCTGCGCCCACGCGGTGCTGCGGGATCCTGCCATCCACAAGGGCAAGACCTACGACCTGACCGGGCCGGAGGAGTTGACCATGGCGCAGGCTGCAGAGGTGCTGAGTGCAGGCACCGGCCGGACCGTCAGGTACCAGCCGGAGACGGTGGAAGAAGCCTACGCGTCCCGGGCCTCCTACGGCGCGCCGCAGTGGCAGCTGGACGCGTGGGTGAGCACCTACACGGCGATGGCGGCAGGCGAGATGGCAGGGCTTTCGCCGGATGTCCACGGGCTGACCGGGCAGGACCCGATCACCCTCGCCGAGTTCCTGACCCGGCCGGTGCTGTAGCCGGTTAATTTCGTTGACGGGCGGGGTGGTCCGGCGTAGACCTGTTGGCAGGGGTGTCCCTGATCCGTCACAGAATCGCAGCGCGCCATGAATTACAGGAACCAGCAGTCCACCCGGAAGTCGGCGGAGCAGGCGCCGGTCCTGCCTGCAACGGCAGTTCCTGACTCCGGTCCGCTTACCCGTGAGGAGCTGCAGCTCGCCGCCCGCAACCATTCCATGCCGCTGGAAGCGCTCCGCCGCGAGGTCACGCCGCCCGGGCTCCACTATGTGCTGACGCACTTCGACATCCCCGACCTGGACGCTTCCTCCTGGCACCTGCGGATCGGCGGTGCCGTGGAGCGGGCCCTCGAACTGAGCATGGCGGCACTCCGCAGGGATCCCGCCATCACCGTTCCCGTAACCCTCGAATGCGCGGGCAACGGCCGTTCGCTCCTTGAGCCCCGGCCCCTTAGCCAGCCGTGGGTCCTCGAAGCGGTTGGCACAGCGCACTGGACAGGGGTGCCCCTGGCTTATCTCCTCGGCAAGGCGGGCGTGCTGCCTCACGCCCGGGAGGTGGTGTTCACCGGAGCCGACGCGGGCGTGCAGGGCGGCGTCCCCCAGCACTACGCGCGGAGCCTGCCGATCCGCGAAGCGCTGCGTCCCGACGTCGTTCTTGCCTACAGGATGAACGGCTTGGACCTGCCGCCGCAGCACGGCTACCCGCTGCGCCTGGTGGTCCCGGGCTGGTATGGCATGGCCAGCGTGAAGTGGCTGCAGTCCATCGAGGTGGTCAGGGCGCCCTTCGCCGGGTTCCAGCAGCAGTCCGCGTACCGGTACCAGGAATCCGCGGACGACGCCGGCACGCCGGTCACGCGCATAAGGGTCCGTTCGCTGATGGTTCCGCCAGGCGTTCCGGACTTCTTCACCCGGCAGCGGTTCCTTCCTGCTGGCCCGGTCATGCTGGAGGGCAGGGCCTGGTCCGGCGAAGGCGCCGTGACCGCCGTCGACGTGGGCATCGACGGCACCTGGGTGCCGGCCCATCTTGAGAAACCGGCCGGGGGCTTTGCGTGGCGGAGATGGAGCCTGCCGTGGGTAGCCGACCCCGGCGAACACGTCCTGGCCTGCCGCGCCACGGACATCACCGGCGCCACCCAGCCCCTGGAGCAGCACTGGAACTACCAGGGGATGGGCAACAACGTGGTACAGCAGGTCAGGGTGACGGTGGAGTGACGCTGCGGGCCCCGGGCTATACTCGGTGCCAATCATGACCAGCCTGCCTTCCTCCCCCGCCAGTGTCCGCATCGACGCGTGGCTGTGGGCCGTCCGCGCCTACAAAACGCGCTCAGCCGCCACCGCGGCCTGCCGGGCCGGCCATGTCCGGCTAAACGGCAACCCGTCGAAGGCTTCGGCCACCCTGGTAACCGGCGATACCGTCACGGTCCGGATGCCGGGGTACGAGCGCGTCCTGGAGGTGCGGCGGCTCATCGCCAAGCGCGTAGGCGCCGAGGCCGCCTCGCACTGCTTTACCGACCACACTCCCCCGCGGCCCGTCCTTCCGGCGCTTGGGCTGCCGCAGCGCGACCGGGGCGCAGGCCGGCCCACCAAGAAGGACCGTCGGGAGATGGAGCGGCTCCGGGGACCTGCGTGACAGGTGTGCCCCGCAAGGTCAGGCGCCCGCTTTGGTGCGTGCCTGCACAAGGTTAGCGAACGGCAACCGGCCGAATTCGGCCACGAAGGCAGCGTGGTAACGCGCTTCTGCGCCGTTCAGCTGGTCCGCCGGAAGCTCCTTCCACGCCATGTCGAGTGATCCGGCGTCAGCCAACTGCCAGATAAGCCGCCCGTCCCAGTGGCCGGGCGGCTTTCCGTGCCCGAAGTCGACGAACTCCTGGACCTGGCGCCGAAGCCCCCGGTTACCCTTGCTGCCGGGGCCGGCCTTCCCCACGTAGAGAACAACGGCGGCATCCACCCATTCGGCGGCCAATGCAGCCACGGGGAGGGACGGGTCTTTCTTCCTGAAGACGCCCGCGGTGCTTTTCGCGAGAAAACGCGCCTGGAAATCTTCGGGCGCCACGACCGCAAAGAGGCCTGTTCCCTGCGGAATCCTCATGGTTTCGAGGCTTTGGATAGGTCTGAAGCCGGCGAAGCCCTCGACCTTCAGGCCCTTCCTGGTGAACTGCATAGTCCATTGAACAGCATCTCCTGAAACGCTGGTGCATCAGGAGCAGCCACCGCCCCAACGAGCCACACCTACCACTCCACCGCACCACCATTGCCGGGTGCGCGGACAGGTTACTTTCAGGAACAACGGCTAACCTTGGCCCGTGCCACCCCTTGAGATCCTGATTTCTTCCTGGCGACTCGACTGGGCCGCGGCGGCTTTCGTTGTGGTCACAGGCCTCCTGTACGGGCTGGGGGTGCGGGCAGCAACCCACAAGGGCCGCCGGTGGCCGGCCTGGCGGGCCGCCGCGTTTTACGTTCTTGGCCTGGGAACGTTCGTGTTGCTGACCTGTGGATTCACGGGCGTCTACGGCGCACAGCAGCGGTGGGCGTTCACCCTTAAGCTCTCCCTGCTGCTCTTCGTTGTTCCCCTGCTCATCGGGCTGGGAAAGCCCCTCACCCTGGCCCGGGCTGCCTTGCCGCCACAGGGCATAGCCGCGTTTGACGCGGTCCTGGCCAGCCGGCCGGTCCGGTTTGTCAGCAACTCGTTCGGCGCGCCGCTGCTGGGGCTCGCACTTTTCTCCACACTCCTCACCCCCGCCTTCTACACGTTGCGCACCAACCCTGCTGCTGATGCACTCCTCACGATCGCCGTGCCGCTGCTGGGGATGCTGATGGCTCTTCCCATCATCGAAGAGTCGGACTTCCAGCGCTCCAGTGCCTACCTGACCCTTGAATTCATGTTCGTGTTCATTGAGCTGCTGATCGACGCGATCCCCGGGATCCTGCTCAGTCTCAGCGGCCAGGTACTTGACCACGTAACGTCCGTTCCCGATCCCCAGTGGTGGTTCAGGGACGCGCTTCAAGACCAGCAGTTCGCGGGAAACCTCCTCTGGTTCATCTGCGAAGTTGTGGATCTGCCGCTGATCATCCTCATGTTCATCCGCTTCTCGCGCAGCGACAAGCGGGAGGCGAAGGTCTTTGACAAACTCACCGACGAACAGCTCGACGAACTGAACAGCCAGCACATGCGCGGGCGGCGGTAGATTGGCCCGCTGGAAAATTCGGTGTGCCCACCCCTCCCCGGGGAAGCGTAGAGTGACATAGGACGCCTGATTCTGGACGCCTCGCTGCCAAGGGAGAAATCGTGACGATTGATTGGGACGAAAAAAAGGCCCTTCTACAGGAACCGAACATCGCCAAGGTGACCCAGCTTTGCGATGAACTGATGGAAAAGAAGCCCGGTTCCACCGTTCCCTATATCGACCCCGTCCACGATGAAGATGAGTGCAGAATCATCAGCCTCCATGCCAGCCCCGGCAAGGGCACGGAATCCGGATTCGTCTCGCACAACAACGATGACGAGGCGGCCCGCCGCGCCACCCAGATCTATGAGCTCGCAGAACTGGACCCGCGCTACGTCATGCCGTGGAACGCCTACCCGTGGGTCCGTGAGAGCGGGAGCCCTTCCGCGCTGAGCGTCCAGGAGAAAACCGACGGTCTCCGCCCCTTCCGCCAGTTCCTCAAGATCAACTCCCGGGTCTCGGCAATCATCGCCCACGGCACGGATGCCTCCACGTTCCTGACCCTGTTCGAGAAGACCTATCACTCATCCTTGAAGAACAACGGCATCAAAATCTATAAGGCCTCCGCCCTTGGCGGCAGGGCCTTCGCTGTTTCCGAGGCCAAGCAGGAAGAACTCCTGGCCAAGAACGTGGAGACCTACCGGGACGCGATGCAGCGGGCAGGCATCCAGCACCTGTAGGGGCCAGTTTCCCAGGGTTCTTTCAGGCGTGCGGGCGCATACTCATAGGTACTCTGACCGGCGAAAGAAACAGGCTGAACCTTGACGTCCCATTCCAACCGCTTCCCCGCTGCGGCTTCCCCAACGGACCCGGCAGCCGTTCGCATGGCCGTCCTTCCCCAGTTGCGGCACTGGATTGCGGTGCCGCTCCTCGCCGCGGTCCTGATCGTGGCCGCCGGCCTGGCGCTGCGGTTCATCCCGGCGCTTACCTCGGCTGACATGTCCGTGGACGCGGAGCTGAGCCACGACCACACTGCACCCCTCACGGGAGTCGCCATGTTCATCAATGTGGTGTTCAGCCCCGCGGGCGGCGTGCTGATGATCGCCGCGCTGTGCCTCTACCTCCTGCTGGTGCGCCGGAGCCCGGTGAATGCGATAGCCACCGGACTGGTGGCCGCCGGCGGCTGGGTAAGCAGCGAACTGTTCAAGGTGCTGGTTGCCCGGCACCGCCCCGACTCCACGGCACTGTTCAACCCGCTGATCCCGGAACCCGGAACGGACAGCTTTCCCAGCGGCCACGTCGCACTGGCTTCCGCGCTGGCGATCGCCGTCTTCCTGCTGGCCCGCGGCACCCGGTGGCAGCGGCCCGCGGCCGTCCTGGGAATCGTGGTGCCGGTGCTGGTTGCCTTGTCCCGGGTCTACCTCGGCGTGCACTACCCCACGGATGTCACGGCATCCTTCCTCACCGCAGCCACTGGCGCGGCATTCCTGACCGGCCTGTGGAACAGGTTCGGCCTGGCACTGCTCTCCCGCATCCCGTTCCTGGCGAAGCTCGGCCCAGTTCCGGCGCCGCAGGCCTGATCCGCTGCCATGACGGGCTTCATCGACGGCCTCCTGAACGTCAGCCCGCTCGTGGCTTACATCGCGGTCTTCTGCCTGGTGTTTGCCGAGGACGCCCTGTTTGTCGGCTTCGTCATTCCGGGTGAGACTGCGGCGGTCCTGGGCGGCGTGGTGGCAAGCCGGGGTGAAGTGCAGCTTGTCCCCATGATGGCTTTGGTGGTCGGCGCCGCCATCATTGGAGACAGCGTCGGCTACGAAGTGGGCAAACATCTGGGCGGCCGGCTCCTGAAAAACAGGTTCCTGGCGCGCCACTCCGAGAAGCTGGAAAATGCGCAGGACTTCCTTCGGCGCAGGGGCGGGTCCGCCGTGTTCCTGGGCCGTTTCACCGCCTTCTTCCGGGCAGTCATGCCCGCCCTGGCCGGCACGTCCCGGATGCCTTATGGCCGGTTCTTCGCCTGGAACGCGACGGGCGGCGTCGTCTGGGGGACCGGCTTCGTCCTGCTGGGTTTCCTTGCAGGCAACTCCTACGAAACCGTGGCGAAGGCAGTGGGCGAGGACCTCGCCGTCGTCATCGCCGTCCTGGCGGTGGCGGCGCTTGTTGCCTGGCATTTCCAGGCACGACGGCGCAAGCAGCGGCAGCGCCGGGCGAACCGGCCACAGGACAGTGCCTCGAATTCATAGGGGGAGTTTGACACCAACTGTGACCAGTGCCATATTTAAGGCGTGAACCTGTCAGACAGCCGGACAGCAGGACAGCCTGTAGTCCGCCCCCTTGCCCGGCTGAGCGCTGCCGAGGCGGTGTTCAACGCCATCCGCGGGGACATCGAATCGGAACTCATCCCTGTGGGGAGCAAACTCAGCTCGGAAGCCACGCTTTCCCAGCAGTACGGAGTGAGCCGCTCGGTAATCCGGGAAGCCCTCCGCTCCTGCACCGCCCTGGGCCTGACGGTCACCAGGACCGGCAAAGGTACGTTCGTTGTTGCCAGCAAAGTAGCCAACGACCTCACGTTGGGGCAGTACTCGGCGCGGGACCTGACAGAAGCACGCCCACACATCGAAGTCCCTGCAGCCGGCCTGGCAGCAGAACGGCGCACCCCCGAGGAACTCGACATACTCCGCGGGATCGTTGCCGCCATGGCCACGGAAACGGACCCGGAGTCCTGGGTTGCCCTGGACTCCAGCTTCCACGCCACCATAGCCCGCGCCAGCGGCAACAGGGTGTTCGCAAGCGTGGTTGCCGACATCAGGGACGCGCTGGCCCACCAGTCCGAGACGCTGAACATGGTGGCCGACCGCCAGCATGCCTCCGACGTTGAGCACCAGGAGATCCTGGCCGCCATCGAGGCAGGCTCTGCGGAGAAGGCCCGCGCCGCCATGGCCCACCACTTGGAAGCCGTGGGCGTGGCCCTGGACTCCATCCTCAACAACTAGCCAATCCAACCCTTCACAAGGACCCCATGCCATCCCCTGTGTTTTCTGCTGCCCATATCGCTGCCCCGGCCGACCTGGCCCTGCCGCAGCACGCTCCGCTGGTCGCTGCCATCCGTGATGGCCTGGTGGAGAGCGTCCACTACGGCTCCGCGGTTGCCTTGTCGGCTGACGGTTCAGTGGCGGCAGCAGCAGGCAACCCCATGGCGCCGTTCTATCCACGCTCTGCCCTCAAGCCTTTCCAGGCCGTGGCCATGGTCCGTGCCGGCCTTGAACTGCCTGCCGACCTCCTGGCCCTGGCCGCAGCAAGCCATTCAGGCGCATCAACCCATCGGGATGGCGCGCTGCGCATCCTCGAACTCCACGGCCTGGCCCCCACAGACCTGGGGAACAGCACCGACCTCCCCTACGGGACTGGAGAGCGTGAGGAGTGGCTGCGGAACGGAGGCAGCGCCACCCAGATCACACAGAACTGCTCCGGGAAGCACGCCGCCATGGTGGCCACCTGCGTGATCAACGGGTGGCCAGTGCAGGGATACCTGGACCCGTCCCACCCGCTGCAGCAACTCGTGCTCGAGACCGTCAGCGAGCTGACCGGCGAGGACCCGGCCGCCGTAAGCACCGATGGCTGCGGCACTCCGCTGTTTGCCCTCACGCTCCCCGGCATGGCCCGGGGCTTCGGCCGGATCGCCAAGGCAGCCGCGCTCGACGACGGCAGCCCGGAAGCCGCCGTCGGCCTGGCCATGCAGCACCACCCGGAGATGGTGGCCGGCGAAGGCCGCGACGTCACCACGCTGATGCGGCTGCTGCCCGGCGCCGTCGCCAAGGACGGATTTGAGGGCGTTCAGCTGGTGGGTCTGGCCGACGGCAGCGCAGTGGCCGTGAAGATTTCCGACGGCGGCGACCGCGCCCGGATGCCTGCCACCGTCCACCTCCTGGAAGCACTGGGCCTGGACACCGAGCCGCTCAGCGGCATTGCCACGGCACCGGTGCTGGGCGGCGGCCACCAGGTGGGCCGGCTGCTCGCCACCGATTTCCTGGACCCTGCATTCCCGAACACCAACCAGTCCACGCCCGACAACGAAGCCCTGTGAGGACATCCATGACCATCACTGACACCGCAGCGGACACCGCAACCGCCACCCGGTCCGAGCACGACCTGCTCGGCGACCGGGACGTCCCCGCCCACGCATACTGGGGCGTCCACACGCTCCGCGCCGTGGAGAACTTCCCCATTACCGGCCAGAAGCTGTCCACCAACATGCACCTGGTCCGCGGGCTGGCCGCAGTTAAACTCGCCGCCGCCCGCACCAACCGTGAGCTGGGCCTGCTGGACGCCGAACGCGCGGACGCCATCGAGCAGGCCTGCCAGGACGTCATGGCCGGGCGCTTTGCCGACCAGTTCGTGGTGGACGTGGTCCAGGGGGGCGCCGGGACGTCGTCGAACATGAACGCCAACGAGGTCATCGCCAACCGGGCCCTGGAAATCCTGGGACACCCCAAGGGTGACTACGCCCGGCTGCACCCGAACGACCACGTCAACCTCAGCCAGTCCACCAACGACGTCTACCCCACCGCCGTCAAGCTGGGCACCATCTTCGCCGCCCGGGCACTGCTGGCAGCACTCGAAGAACTCGAGGATGCCTGCGCCGCCAAGGCCATGGAGTTCCGCACCGTAGTAAAGATGGGCCGCACCCAACTGCAGGACGCCGTCCCCATGACCCTGGGACAGGAGTTCGGCAGCTACGCCGTCACCATCGGCGAGGACCGGCTGCGCCTGGCGGAAGCCGAGCTGCTGATCCACGAGATCAACCTCGGTGCCACTGCGATCGGCACGGGCCTGAACGCCCCTGCCGGCTACGCGGCAACAGCCTGCCGGCACCTGGCGGAAATCACCGGACTGCCACTGGTCACCGCCGTGGACCTCATCGAGGCCACCCAGGACGTGGGCGCGTTCGTCCACCTCTCCGGTGTCCTCAAGCGCGTGGCAGTGAAACTGTCCAAGATCTGCAACGACCTCCGACTGCTCTCCTCAGGCCCCCGCGCGGGCTTCGGCGAGATCAACCTGCCGGCCGTGCAGTCCGGGTCCTCCATCATGCCCGGCAAGATCAACCCGGTCATTCCGGAAGTGGTCTCCCAGGTTGCCTACGAAGTGATCGGCAACGACGTCACCATCACCATGGCCGCCGAAGCCGGGCAACTGCAGCTCAACGCTTTCGAACCGATCATCGTCCACAGCCTCCACAAGAGCATCTCCCACCTCGAATCGGCGTGCCGCACCCTGACGGCCCGCTGCATCCGGGGAATCACCGCCAACACCGAGCACCTGCGCCGCACCGTGGAGCAGTCCATCGGCCTGGTCACCGCATTGAACCCCCACCTCGGCTACGCCACCGCCACCGCCATCGCGCAGGAAGCACTTGCCACCGGCAAGGGCGTCGCCGAACTCGTCCTGGAACACGGGCTCCTCACCGACGCCCAGCTCCAGGAACTCCTGAGCCCCGAACGCCTGGCAAACCTCAGCAAGTAGTCCCCACCTGCTCCCTCGCCCCCCAAACCCGGCCAGGGAACCCGGCAGGCCTGGGCCCACCCCATCCCAAAAAGGACACCCCCATGACAAACACTCCCCTTCCAGACCACGTTATTGATGGTGGTCACGCGCATGCGACTGAGTCCTCCCTGCACGCGGAGGACAAGGGCTACCACAAGAACCTCAAGCCGCGGCAGATCCAGATGATCGCGATTGGTGGTGCGATCGGTACCGGCCTGTTCCTGGGCGCCGGCGGCCGCCTGAACGCTGCTGGCCCGTCCCTGGTCATCGCGTACGCGGTGTGCGG
>NZ_JAUSRE010000035.1 GCF_030811655.1 Pseudarthrobacter enclensis
ACGCCGCCCAAAACGTCAAAACCGAAGGCCAACAAGCCGCCACCGACGTCAAAGACCACGCCACAGACGCCAAAGACAACATCCAAAACACCTAGGGCCCGTCACCGCCGAAATGCAAGGCACACGTTCTGTTCGACAGGCCGGCACCGCCCTCCGCGGGGCCGGCCTGTCTGCTTCGCCCCCTGATTGAGAGGACGCCCCATGGCCACTCACGATGATTCCGAGACCAGTAGCGCCAAGGCGGCCCAGGCTCCGGCACCCGACGACGCAAGGAAGCCCGGCAGCCCCAGGGACCTCTACAAGCCGTCCTGGAAGTACATCACCAAAAAGACCCTTCGCGAGTTCAGCAAGGACCAGTGCCCGGACCTGGCTGCAGGCCTGACGTATTACGCGGTCCTTTCCCTGTTTCCCGCGCTGCTGGCTCTGGTTTCCGTGTTGGGCCTTTTTGGTGACCCTCAGAAGACGACCAATGCCCTGCTGGAGATCGTTCGTGGCTTTGCTCCGGCAGAGACCGTCAACACGATCAGCGGCCCCATTTCGGAATTGACCAGCGCACCCGCGGCCGGGTTCACCCTGGTCATCGGCCTGGTCACCGCCCTCTGGTCCGCATCGGGCTACGTCGGCGGTTTTGGCCGTGCGATGAACCGCATCTATGAAGTGGATGAAGGCCGCCCGTTCGTGAAGCTGCGCAGCACCATGCTGGCCGTCACACTCCTTGCGGTGGTCATCGTGGCACTGCTGGCCGGCATGCTGGTCCTCAGCGGTCCGGTCTCCGAGGCAGTGGGCGGCCTGATCGGTCTTAGCGGCGCGTTCCTCGCCGTCTGGAACATCGCCAAATGGCCGGTCATGGTCATCCTGATCATTGCCATCATTGCGGTCCTCTACTACGCGACGCCCAACGTGAAGCAGCCCAAATTCCGGTGGATGAGCATGGGGTCGGGCATCGCCCTGGTGGTCTTCCTGGTCGCCTCGCTGGCTTTCGGCTTCTACGTTGGCAACTTCGGAAACTACAACAAGACCTACGGTGCCCTGGGCAGCGTGATCATCATGCTGCTGTGGCTCTGGATCCTGAACATGTCGCTGCTGTTCGGCGCCGAGTTCGACGCCGAGGTGGAGCGGGGACGCGAACTCCAGGCCGGTATCAAGGCGGAGGAAACCATCCAGCTGCCGCCGCGCGATACCAAGAAGAGCGAAAAGCTGCAGCAGCAGATTGAGGACGACATCAAGCACGGCCGTGAACTCCGGGAGAAGTACGCCGCCGAAAACGACCAGAAGGGCCGGAACGGTTCGGAAAGGGGCCAGGACGGCCACCGCCCGGGCGAGAGCCACCGCGAGCGGATCCGTGAAAAGGTACAGCACCGTGCCGGCACCGCAGAGTCCGATGGCGGCCCGGGCGGCGGGAGCGCATAGCGGCGCCTCCAGGTTCCGTGTAGAGGGGCCTGGAGAGGGAGTATCAGAAGGACTAGGCAGGACCTTCAAGATGGAGGAAAATTCATCTTGAAGGTCCTGTTGAGGTTTCCCGGGCAATGCATGCCCGGGGCTACGCGGGGTCGGCGGTGAGATGGCCTCTTCTGAGACCGAGGCCAGTCCCCCCAGTCGCCGTCGGCCCCCTTCAAACTTTTCCCTCCGGCGGACCGCAACTGGACAAAGCGCAGCGAACTGCAATACTTTCTTGAATACCTCGCCGGGATCCTTATGGAGACCGGCAGGTCCGCTGAAGCAGACGGCGGCATCACGGTCAACCCTTATGAGCGGACATGCCTGCTACCCATTTTGAACAGTTTCTAGCCGAAGCAGTTATCGCTGACAGGGAGCCCGGACTGGGGCTCGGACGCGATGAGCTTTACGGCCTGTATACGAGCTGGTGCCTTCTGCACAAGGCTGAACTCCAGCCGCCGGCCGCCCTTTGGGAGGCCATGCAGGACGCCGGAATCAACCCGGACAGCAATAATCTCTCCATGACCGGTCCAGCCGCGGCGGACTACATCGTTGCGAGTGCTCCGGACCTGGTGTGACAATTCCCCATGGGGCCTTCCCTGAAGCAGGCCGGCTCCGCGATCCGGGAACCTGCGCCGGGGACTACGACTGAGGGAAAGGGCTGTTGCCAAGAGGCAGCAGCCCTTTCCCATACCTGCACGCGGCGCCGACCGGACTGTGCCGCACGGACCGCGCCGCTACGCTTCTGCCAGCGCCAGCAGGTAAGCGGCGAAGCCGCGGGGCGCCCGTCCTGCTGTCCTTCCGGACGTCAGGACCCGGGTGGTGTCGGTAGCAACAATGGCGGCACCACTGCTGCGGAGCCGGTCCACCAGGGCGCGGTCCTCATCGAATTCGACGGCCGGGAAGCCCCCCGCAGCAAGGTATGAGGAAGCACGGACGCCAAGATTGGCACCATACACATGGGGGTGGTCCTCAATCCAGGCGTGCCGGGCATGCCACCGGGCCAGAAGCTGGTGGTGCATGCCCTGGCCGTCCGGTTGCACGGTGCCAAGGACAAGATCGGCGCCCTTTGCCGCCAGGTCCAGTTGCCGGACCAGCCAGTCCTCGGGGACGCAGGAATCGGCGTCGCTGTTGGCCACCCATACAGCCCCCATGGGATCAGCCGCTCCTGCCGCCCGCAGGGCTCTGCCTGCCTTGGCCAGGGCGGCGTCAACCCCGGCCCTGCGGCTCCTGCCCACACTTCGGAATCCGACCGGCAGCACCGCCCACGCCGGGTTCCCGGCAGCAAACCCTCCGGCTATGGACGGGGACCGGTCAGTGCAGCTGTCCAGGACAACCACCACCTGCACATCCACCCCGGGAAGGTGAAACGAGGCCCTTTCCACCGCGGCACGGACCGCCGTGAGTGCGCGTTCCAGGTGCTGCTCCTCGTTGTGCGCGGGAATGACTACAGCCAGCTGCCCAATGGCAACCCCACCACCAGCAGAACCGGCCGACGCTGACGTTCCTTCGTCACCCTTCAATGCCACTTCTGTCACCCCGCCGACCCGCGGCCCGGGGCTGCGAGGACTTCCAGTACAAAGTCGCGTTCCTGGTAGATCCCGGCCGTCCGCCAGCCCAGCCGTTGCCGGCCCAACGCGTGGACGGTATCGCCGATGAGCTCCCAGCCGGTGATGGGATGCCGCCAATGGCACAACAGCAGGGTCCCGCCGGGTGCCAGGGATGCTTCCACCCGGTCCCACAGCTGCGACAGCTCCTCCTTGGGGAGGTAGTACCCCACTTCGGAAACCACCACCAGGTCAAAGGTGCCACTGGGCCATGATCCCGGCAGGACGCGCTGCTCTACCTGCACTCCGGGCCAGCCATCCAGCAACTGGCGTGCCCGGTGGACTGCGGTTCCGCTGGCGTCCACCGCTAAAAGGCTGCGGCACCGCGGGGCCAGTTCCGCCGTCAACGTCCCGATGGAACAGCCCACCTCGAGGGCCCGTTCATAGGATTTTTCCGGGAGGGCGGCAAGTGTCAGTGCGCGTTTCCGCTGCTCGTACCAACTGCCCGAGTAGTTCCACGGATCCGCGGCTCCGTTGTGGACACCGTCAAAGACCGATTCGGCATCAGCGCTGGAATACGGGCGCTTGAACGCCTCCGGCGCAGGCGTCCAGGCAAAAACCTCATAGCTCCGCGAGAAGTGCGCCAGGAAGTCTGGGCTGAGCAGTGCTTCGTCCCCGGGGAGCGGGGACAAGGGCCGCACCTGGGTTGCGTGTTCTGACATCGCCAGCTTCTTGGCGGCGCGGGCCGGCTTATCCAGGTGGAAACGGACCCACGGCCGCCAGTCCTGGTCCTGGGGCGTGGCCCAATGCCAAAACCAGATGGGGTACTCCAGCAGTGCGTGGCCGTCCTGGCGTGCAACCTCCGCGGCTGCCGCGCCGAGGGCCTCGTGGTCCCCGTGCCCGTCGGCCCGGTACGGGGCCACGAGGGCCAGGCTCTCCGGGTCACCGGGCAGCCGCTGGACAGCGTCCCGGACAGCACGGGTAATGGCTTCTGAATGGCTGGCAAGCCCGCGGTCCGGCAAGCCGATGAACGTCCAGCAGTCCTTCAGGCCCAGCGCGGCCAGGGCCGTGCCGAACTCCGTGAGCCGGATCCCGGCCAGCTGCTCCGGGGCAGCCGTGGGCGAGTCCGGGTGCGACCCCTCCCCCGCCGTGCACAGCAGGACTTGCACCTTGGCTCCCAGCGCCACCAGCGACGCCATAAGGCCGCCCGCGCCCAGGGTTTCGTCGTCCGGATGCGCTGCGAGGACCACGAACCGCATGGCAGCCAGTTCGGCGGCTGCGAGCGGCAGTTCCGGGGCCACCGCCAGGCCGCTGCGGGTCCAGGCGGCTTCGCCGGTCCCGGGGTCAGTGTGCGAGAAGGTCACCATGCGCTGTCCCCCTTGAAGGCCAGCCGGCCGAGTTGGGCATCGTCCCGTGCGCCGTGATGCTGCCGGACGTACAGGGCCAGGTCAGCCATCCTCTTGGCATACGGTTCGTCAAAGGCAAGCGGGCCGGGGCCACGGTTGGAGGCCACCAGTTGGAGGACACGTTCGACGGCGGCGGCAACAGTGCCACGGACACGCTGGGCTTCACTCCAGGTACTGGGGCCCGTCCCGCCGCCGAGGCTGCGATCGTCTATTCGAGCTGCGGTACGGGCCAGGTACTGCAGTGCCGCCGTGAGGGTCCGGTCCACGTCTCCGAGGGCGGCGAAGGCAACCTGGTCCGGCTCCCGTCCCGAATCGGCCCCCGCCAGCAGGCCATTGCGGAAGTCCCGGGCCACGCCCACGGCACCTCCCAGCCAGCAGGCCGCGACTCCCATTCCGCCCCAGGCGAAGCCCGGACGGCTGTGATACCAGCCCAGTGTGCCAACGGGAGTGGCAGGAACCTCGTGGAAGTCCACCCTTCCACTGGGTATCTCCCTGAGCCCGCGCGCGATCCATTCCGGTTCCTCACATGCCACGCCGGGGTGGCGGAGATCGACTTCGAAAGCCGCCCTGCCGCCGTCGTCCGTGTGGGCCGTGATGACCGCACTGTCCAAACTTCCCGCGAGGGAACACCAGGGCTTGGACCCGTCCAGGACGATCCCGTCCCCGGTCTGGCGCGCCTCAAGCCTTACCCCCGGCGCCTCTGCGGCAAAGACACCCCAAGTCCCGGCGCGCGGCGCGTCCGGTACACGGTTACCGGAAGCCTGGTCCGCCTGCGCGAGAATGGCGACGGCGTCCAGATGCGGTTCCAGGACCCGGGCCGCGGCCACATCTGCGGCAGCCACGGAAGCCAACAGCTCCCACAGAACCACTGTCCGGCCCTCACCTGGACGGGGCCACGCCTTCCCGGCCTCGACAGCCAGGGCCAGCAGGGCACGGACGTTGCCGGCTGCGGCGGCGAACGAGTCCAGGAGCGGGCCCCATGGGGACAGGTCTGTACGGGTGGAGCCCATAAGCACAGGAACACGTTCCGCAGGCAAGAAATCCCCCTTTGAGATGTCCGGCGGGGCGCCGGGCATTTACACAGCTTACTTACTGTTGCGCCGGAAGGATGCGGGCAAGCGCGAAACCGTCCCAGCCTTTCGATCCCACTGTCTGGATCACGGTGGCATCGAGCCGCGGGTGGTCACCGAGAAGCTTGAGCGCCTCGATGATCCCCTGCGCATTAACGGGGTCCATGCCGGGGTCCAGGACTGCCCCCTCCCAGATGGTGTTGTCCAGGACCACGACTGCACCCGGCCTGCCGAGCCTGACGGCCCAGTCAAGGTAGCGGCTGTTGTTCTGTTTGTCGGCGTCAATGAAGATGAAGTCGAAGGGTTCCCGCTCTTCTTCCTCCAGGGCCGCCAGCGTCTCCAGGGCAGGGCCCAGGCGGATCTCCACGCGCTCGCCCAGGCCGGCGGCGTCAATGTTGGCCCACGCCACCTCCGCGTGCTGGGGAAGGTACTCGCAGGTGACCAGTGTGCCGCTGCGCGGAAGGCCACGGCCCATCCAGATGGTGCTGTAGCCGGCAAGCGTTCCGATCTCCAGAATCCGGTGCGCGCCGGACATCTGGACAAGGAGTTTCAGGAGCTTTCCCGCGTTTGGCGCGACTTCAATGGCCGGCATTCCTGCTTCAGCAGCAGTGCGGATGGCCTGCTGGACCGCCGCGTCCGGGTGCACCACGGTGCGGGACAGGAACTCCTCAACGGCAATCCACTCCGGGCGGGGCTTGTGCTCGAACATGGCCACAGTTTGGCACGCAGCCCTGCAGTGGTCCAGATACTTTTGCCCCTTCAGGCAGGCTTAGGCAGGCAGGCTTAAGGCTCCTGCGCCAGGGCGCTTTCCAGGCGGTCCACCTTGGCCGTCAGCTCACCTGTGTATCCGGGCCTGATGTCGGCCTTGATGACCAGCGAAACGCGGCTGCCATAACGCCCCACAGCCTCCGTGGCGCGCTTGACGACGTCGAACACCTCGTCCCATTCACCCTCGATGGTGGTGAACATGGAATCCGTCTGGTTGGGCAGCCCCGACTCCCTGACGATCTTCACCGCGGCGGCAACGGCGTCGTGCACTGATGCATCGTTGGGCCGTGAGCCTTCAGCGGGAACGCCAGAGGGAGCAACAGAAAATGCAAGCAACATGCCCCCAGTCTCCCACGCTGTTCCGCACCGCCACAGGCCGGACAACGGCCGGCCGCCGTCACATAAGCGCTTACCCCGCAGTAACCATGGTGGCCGGAGGCTCCGTTGCTACCCTTTTGGGCATGAGCCTCGCAGTCGCCCGAAAGCCCCTACGTGCAGACGCAGCGCGGAATGTGGACAAGATCATCACGGCGGCGCGCCAGTGCTTCCGGGAGTTCGGCCCGGAAGTACCGCTCCAGACCATCGCCACCACTGCCGGTGTTGGACCGGCAACTCTTTTCCGGAACTTCGCGGACAAGGAGGAACTGGTACTCGCAGCGCTCAACCGGCAGCTCCGGCTCACCGTGGACCCGGTGATGGACGGAGCCCTTGCCGACATTGACGCCGCTGCCGGCTTGCTGCGCGTCCTGGAAGCCCTGATGGCGGCCGCAAGCGACGACGCCAACCTGCTGTGTGCTGTGGCAGGACGGCGTGAACTCCTCACCGGAATTACCGGCTCGCTCATGGAGTCCATCAGTGTCCTGCTGGCCCGGGGCCAGGGCCAGGGGAGCCTGCGCACGGATATCTCGATGACGGACATGTTCCGGCTGCTGGCCATGCTGATCGGCGTAGTGGACACCATGGAGCCGGGCTCCGACGCGTGGCGCCGCCCGCTTGCCTTGGTTGAGGACGCCATCCGCACGTCCCGTCCGTCGCGGCCCCTGCCTGCCCTGGTGCCCGTCCCGGCCGCCGCGGGAGCCCCAACCGTTGTTCCCGTGGAGCCCGACGCAGAGGCAGAGTAGGCCTGCTCCACGAAGGGGTAACCAAGCGGCGCTGCCAGGCACTGGATCGTTGTTAGCAGCGGGCAGGTGCAATACACTCAAGGTTGGGGTTAGGCAGCCAGCCTCGGTACTTCCAGCTGGAGCGACCCATGAAGCCATTGGTGCCCTTCCGCCGTTCGACGGACGCAGTGCGATGACCCATTCAAAGCTTCTCCACTATCTCAGCGATCCTCGAGGGCCGGAGGAAGTCCTGCCCACGCTGACAAACGGGGAGCTCGTCGAACTCCTTGACGCCCTCTACCAGAACCTCGACACCCCCGAGCCCGAGTTTGGCGCGCAGGTCTGGTACGAAATGGGCGTGGAAGAAACCTGCCGGAGGGCCGTCTCCCCCGGTGGCACCGCACACGGCGTCGCCTAGCTGCCTTGAGTCCAGGTGGGGCGCGTCCAGGTGGCGCACCACCAGAACGCCTGACGGCCGGTCACTGCTGCCCGGCCGTCAGGATTCACCGCGGTCAGGACGGTGCCCCCTCAGCATCCTTCGCCCTCACGGCTCTTCCCCGCCTGGGCCCTTCCCGGCAGTCCTGCCTTCTTCGGCGTCGCCGTGTTGGGGCCCGCGGCCAGCCTCCGGACCCGGCCCGGCGTCCCGGCGTCCGGCGTGCTCGTGCCCGGCGTGCTCGCCTTCGGCGTGCCCGTGTTCGTGATGCTCGTGGAACTCATTGGGCACATGGCGTTTCGCCTCCATGAGGTGCTGCTGGAGTTTTTCCTCGGCATCACGGCGCCGGCGGGCGGTGTCCCGCAGTTCCCGGGTTGATTCGGAGCCGCGGGGATCCAGATAAGCGGGCCGCAGTTTCCCGGTCTGCTCGGCCGCGGGCACTCCGGCGGCCCGTTCCTCTGAAGCGTTCCTTTCGGCGTCCTCGGTTCCCTGGCCGTCCTGCGGCTCAACAGGCCGTGACTGGTCGTCCATCTCGATTCCTCCTCTGGTGGCCGCCTGGGTGTGGGCTGCCTCTCCTCCAGTGCACCATATTTGGTACGTGGAATGGTGGCCCCGTCAGGCGCTGCCCGTCTCTTCCCTCTTGCGGAGTTCCTGGCGTACCAGGGCCTGGAGGGCTGGAACGGACGACGTCGGATCGAGGTCGAGTGCCTCGCGGAGCCTTGATGAAAGGAATTCCAGGTCCTCGTCCGGTACGTCCGAAAGGCTGGGAAAGCGCTTAAAGAAGCGCTTGGCCGGGAGGCCGGCACGCCGTCGGGCGTTCTTTTGGCGGGGTCTGCCCGCCAAGCCTCCCGCCTGATGCAGCTGATTTTCCATTGTTGCCGTTCCATTGCCAATGCCATGGCCAACTGCATAAGCCGCTCTCATAGTACAACCGGCACCACGCCAGCAAAGTGACCTGGATCACCAATTCGTACGCATCTGTTGCCTCAGCCCCAGCCCATCATCCTCAGCAGGGCCGCAGTGCCGGCTCCGGCGATGACCACCACCAGGAAGGGCGCCCTCACCACCAGGGCAATGGCGGCAGCGGCCAGCGCCCCCAGTCTGGCATCGGCGGCCAGCGCCTGGCCGGACACCACAGCATTCACCACGGCCAAGGATGCAAGCAGGCCGATGGTCATGGTCCCGGCAACGCGTGATGTGCGCGGCTCCTCGAGGAACCTGGCAGGAACGAAATAGCCCACCAGCTTCCAGGCGTAGGCAAGAACGCACGCTGTCAGCAGCCAGATCCACAAGCTCATGCCCCGGCCCCCGGATCCGCGCCTTCCGCGCGCTCGGCGCACGGGGGCATGCTGCCGGTGTCCTGGTGGCGGCCGGCGTGGTGTCCGCCGTACGGCTCGACGTCGGGTTCCAGGCCTTCGTCACGGCGACCGTGGCTGAACCAGCCCACTAATGCAGCCACCACGGCGGCCACCAGGATAGGTACGCCCGGTGGCACGAACGGAACCGCAATGACGGTGGCCACGGCACAGGCCACGGCAATGGCCATGGGTTCCCGTCCCTTGAGGCGGGGCCAGAGCAAGGCGAGGAAGGCAGCGACGGCGGCTCCGTCGAGCCCCCACTGTTTGGGGTCGCCCAGGCCGCTTCCCGCAAGCGCCCCCACAGCCGTGAACAGGTTCCAGAGCACGTAGACGCCAACCCCGGCTGCCCAAAAACCCCGCCGCTGCTCGGCAGGGTCTGCCTGGCCTGTGCTGGTGGCCGTCGATTCGTCGATGGTCAGCTGCGCACCGACGTACTTGCGCCAACCGGTGGGCCGCAGCAGTGCGTTCAGCTGCATCCCGTAGATGCCGTTGCGCATTCCCAGGAGGGTCGCCGCGCTCATGGCCGCGATGCCCGAGCCGCCACCTGCCACCACGCCGATGAACGCAAACTGCGAACCGCCGCTGAAAAGGAGCAGGCTCAGGGCCATGGTCTGCCAGAAGTTGAGCCCTGACGTCACCGCGAGCGCCCCGAAGGACACCCCGTACAGGCCGGTGGCGATACTGATGGAGATGCCAACCCTGACCGCCGGCGAAGCCAGCAGTTTCACGGCCGGCTTCCGGGTGCGCGTTTGGGGAGTGCGCTTTTCCGCAGGCTCCAGGCCCACAGGATCAGGGGCGCCTGGAGGGGAAGCCGCGCGGTGTGGATCTTCCGCCGCAGGGGTGTGCCCGCCGGGCTGTATGCCCGGACCAGGGCATCGACGTGGCCGGCCAGGAAGGCGGCGAACATCGCCGTGAGGGCAGTGGCTGTCAGCTTCCGCGTAGGCGGGAGCAGGATTCCGACGGCGGCAGCCAGCTCCAGCAGTCCGCTCACGGCGATCCACTCATCGCGGGACAGGACGGCCAGCGGATGTGCCGGCCCGCCCTGGTCCGTTCCGGGCTCCGGATCCCGGCGGCAGAGGTACCCAGGGACAACGTCACGGTAAAACGCGGGGTCCCTGAAATGCTTGCCGGCGCTGGCCACCAGGAGGGCTGCCATGGCGGCGGCGGACAGGGTTTGAACCGGGAAGCTGTTCAGGGACCGGCCCGGAGTGGGCCAGCCCGGGCCGGACCAGGGAGAAGACATGGAACCACTCAATCACAGCCAACACTGGGCCCGGAAACCCGCATCGGCGTTGGCTGCACGGCTCTTCAGCCCCAAGCTGGCGCGGAGCTCCCGTACGGGGGTGGTGGTGACAGGTAGTCCAGCGGCCGCCCCGAATCGAGCAGCGGCGGCCCAACATAGCGGAGCTCTCCGTAACTGCTGGCCACGAGCCTATAGTCCGGCGCCGGCAGCTGGGCTGGGCTGCCTGCATTCCCTGGCAGGTCATTGGGCACGCTGTTGGACAGGGAAAAGAGCTCCTCGGCGGTCCGGGCAAGCGACAGACGGGCTGCGGCGCCCGCCCCTGTCTCCCGCCGACGTTCGAGGAGCCGGACGGCCGCGGCAGCCACTCCGTACCCTGTGGCGTGGTCCAGGGCCTGGACGGGAAGGGCACCCGGGCGCCACCCGCCGTCGTCGTTCTCCGTGCCGTAAAGGTGCGCGATCCCGCTGGCCGCCTGGACGATGCTGTCAAAGCCGCGCAGGCCGCTCCACGGTCCCGCGCTTCCCCAGCCGTTGAGGGTGACCACCACCAGCCGGGGGTGCGTTCCCAGCAGTTCGCGGGGGCTGAGCCCAAACCGGTCCAGGGCCCCGCTCCGGTAGCCGGTGACCATCAGGTCGGCGCCGGCCAGTAGTTGCCTGAGCCGCTGCTGGTTTTCCGGCTCCATGAGATCCGCTTCCACGCTGCGCTTGCCGAAGGCGGTGTCCACGAACTGGGCCTGGATTTCGGGGAAAGCAGGCGGGTCGATCCGCAGGACGTCGGCTCCGAGTGCAGCCAGCAGCCGGGTGGCCACCGGCCCTGCGATGACCCGGGTCAGGTCCAGCACCCGCATGCCCTTGAGGGGCAGGCCATCCGGCCTGCCGTCCTGACGAGGGGCAGTGGCCGTTGCCGCCAGTTCCTGCAGTTCGAGGCCGGAGGCTGTCCCGTCGGCGTGCTCCACGGCAATCCAAGGGCCCGAACCCGCCGCGCGTCCCACGTCGGAAGCCAGCCATTCGGCACGGGTCCTGACGGCTGCAGCGATCCCGCCGTGGGCCTGGATGGCGGCCTCAGCCTCCAGCGCTGCCATGGAGCCGAGCCGCTGGGCTGCCCCTTCCGCGGAAGTCGCACCGAGCGCCTGCAGCAGCCGCTGCTCGTGGTGCGGGTAGTTGGCGTGGAGCCGGATCCAGCCGTCTTGGGTGCGCCGGAAACCGGACAGGGGCGCAAAGCCCTGCGGTTTACGCCCGGCGATCCGGAGGTGTCCGAAAGAGTCGAAGGCAGCCGCCGTCAGGGCGGGGGTGGTACTGAACCGGCCGGGCGTCCGACAGTACATATTCAACGCTTCAGCCGTGGCTCCCACGGATTGCAGTGCAAGGCTTTCGACGTCGAGCTTTCCCGCCCACCACCGATCTGGGAGAGGGGTGCCCCCGGCGCTCACGTCCGCCGCTACTTTCCCTGCGGTGAGGAGACCCGGAGCTGGTCCAGGACGCGGGCCGGCACGTTGGTGGTGATTTCCTGGATGCCCATATCCAGGCAGAGCGCCACGTCCTCCGGCGAATCCACTGTCCACACCCTGAAGCGGCGGCCGGAGTCCATCCAACGGCGGACCGTCTCCGGACGCTCGCGGACGTAATCGATTCCGGGGCCCGCCATGCCCACCTCGCGGTCGTCCAGGATCCGTTCGCCCTCCAGCTGCGTGGCCTTCATCAGGTTGGCGATGGCACCACCGGTGATCGGGCCCACGCCCAGGCCGCCGCGGATCTCGTGGATGGTGAGATCGTCCACCAGCTGGCAGATGTACTGCGGCGGCACGGAACTGAGCAGGTGGCGGACGGAATCCGGGCTGAAGCTCATGAACGTCACGGCGATGTTGTCCACAGTGGAGCTTTGCGGATCCCAGCCTTCGCTGCGGAGCAGCTCAAGCACCCGGTCCTCCAGTTTGAGCTGGTACGGGCTGGGATGCTTGAGCTCGATGGCCAGTTTCACGGGACGGCCCGCTCCGCGGAGGATCTCCAGCAGCTCGGGGAGGGTGAGGAGTTGTTCTGACCGCGCTCCGTAGGTTTCGGGAATGCGGACGCCTTTCCAGGACGAGAAATCCAGCTGCCGCAGTTCCTCCAGCGTCCGTTCCGCCACCGGCCCGGTCCCGTCCGAGGTGCGGTCCAGGTTGGCGTCGTGGAGCAGGACCACGTGCTGGTCCCGGGTCAGGTGGACATCGCATTCCACCCCGTCAGCCCCGTCGGCAAGGGCCTGCAGGTAGGCGGCACGCGTGTGTTCGGCGAAGGCGCCGCTGGAGCCGCGGTGGGCAAAGACCAACGGGCGCTGCTGCAGTGACTCGTCAGTTGTCATGCTCACACGGTAGCCGACCTGCCCCGGCCTTCGGGGCTAGGCTTGGCACATGCAGGTGAACTCTGAGGCAACTACTGGGCCAACCACGCAGGAACCACCCGCCGAAGCAGTGCAGCAGGTGCGGCCAGGCACCGGGGCGGCAGGCGCCGTCGTCAGCCGACAGCCTGGCGCCGGGGATGCCGAAAAAGCGGCAGCGCTGCGGAAGATGAAGCTGCTGGCGCTGAGCCTCCTGATTGCCTTGGCCGTGATTTTTGTCTTCGCGTTCGCGCTGCAGAGGGACTATCCGTGGCTGCAGTATGTACGTGCTGCCGCCGAGGGTGGCATGGTGGGTGCGCTGGCCGACTGGTTCGCCGTGACGGCGCTGTTCAAGTACCCGATGGGTATCAGGATTCCCCACACGGCGATCATTCCCCGCCGGAAGGACCAGATCGGTGCGTCCCTGGGCGAGTTTGTGGAAACCAACTTCCTCTCCGAACAGGTAGTCCAGGACAAGCTGGCCAGCGTTAACATTGCCCGGCGGGCCGGTGAGTGGCTTTCCGCGCCCGGCGGCGCTGACAGGGTGGCCAAGGAAGGTGCCGCGGTGATCCGGGGCGCCTTCAAGGTCTTGAACGACGACGACGTCCAGGCCGTCATTGAGGGCATGGTCCGCAAGCACCTGCTCACCCCGCCGTGGGGGCCACCCGTGGGCCGGCTCGCCGAGCGGATCTTCCACGACGGGCACCACCACACCCTGGTGGACCTGCTGGTGGACCGCGCCGCGGACTGGGTGGACGACAACCACGAGACCGTGACGCGCCTGGTCTCAGACCGCTCCCCCACCTGGGTTCCCCAGTTCGTGGACGGGCTGGTGGGTGACAAGGTTTACCTCGAAATCCTGAAGTTCGTGCGGGCCGTCCAGGCCGACCCCCGCCACCAGGTTCGCCAGTCGATCGACAAGTACCTCAACGACCTCGCCCAGGACCTGCAGCATGATCCGGCGATGATTGCACGGGCGGAGGACATCAAGTCGCAGGTGCTGGGCGATCCTGAGGTCCGCGAACTGGCGTCCCGGACGTGGGGCACGGTTAAGAACACACTGCTGGGCGCCGTGGACGATCCGGACAGCGAACTCACCATCAAGTTCAAGGCCGCGGTCCGCGATTTCGGGTCCCGGCTGGTACAGGACCCTGAACTGGCCGGCAAGGTCAATGCCTGGATCGGCGACGCCGCGGGCTACCTGGTGCGGACCTACCGCTCGGACATCGCCGGAGTCATCACGGACACGGTGGCGCGCTGGGATGCCGAGGAAACGTCGCAGAAGATCGAGCTTCAGGTAGGCAAGGACCTCCAGTTCATCCGCATCAACGGCACCGTGGTGGGTTCCCTCGCCGGGCTGGCGATTTTCACGGTGGCGCAGCTGCTTTTCGGGTAGGTTTCACGGTTTTTGACGTCGAGAGTTTCTGACGACCGGCAGGTTACCTTTCGCACCGGGTATTTGGGGTGTGGAAAGGAACCTGCGCAGCGGAAAGGCGTACGACGGCGGCGGCCGGCTTTTTGGGGCACGGCGCGGTGCTGTAGGGGCTTGGCGGCAAGTGACCCCCAGCTTGAATGTCACTGGGTCGTTGGATGATGTGGGTATGGGAATCAGCGGTGGTTTGGGGGCGGTGCTGGAGGGTGTTCGTGCCTCTGTTGCTGCCCTTGATGCGCTGGTTCTTGAGGACCGGAACCTCGAACATCCTGCGCTGACGGCTTCGGCTGGGGATATCGACGTCCTGCAGCGCCGGTATGAGTTGTGTCTGGGAAGGTTGGAGGTTGTCGCCCGGCTGGAGGCGCAGCTGGCGGCGGTGAAGACGCGGGACGCCGTGGAGTGCCTGGGGTTGCAGCAGGCCATGACCGGGCCGGATGCCTCCCTGCAGGACCGCACCTACGCCGAGATGTCCACCGTGGAGGAGATCGCCGGGGTCCTGACCATCAGCTCCGCGGCCGCGGGGGCCTTGGTGGACCAAGCCCGGCGGGCCTGTTCCCTGCCACCGGTGCTCGAGGCGCTGTCCGCCGGTGACATGTCCTGGCAGCACGCGAAGATCGTTGCGGACGAAACCGAGGGCCTCGACGCGGTTGGGGCTGCTGCGTTGGTGGCGCATTTCTTCGACCCCGACGCCCCCAAACCCGCACGCGGCGCAGCCCCCGGTGAGCTTGTCCCGTCCCGGTTCCGGGCGAAAGTCCGTGGGTGGCGGGAACGGCACCACCCCGACTCCATTGAGAAACGCCACGCCAAAGGTGTGACGGACCGGCGGATGGAATACAGCCCCGACCGGGACGGCATGGCCTGGCTCTCGCTCTACCTCCCCGGGGACACCGCGTGCGCCATCTGGAACCGCACCACCGCCACCGCCCGCGGCCTCCAAAGCCCGGACGAGGCCCGCACCCTCACCCAACTCCGGCCCGACATCGCAGCATCCCTGCTGCTCGGTGCCGGAACTGCCACCTCTACCGGTGAAAATCCACGCGAGGCTGCAGAAACCCACACCGACATCGGGAGAGTCCCCACCCCCAAGGCCGACGTCCTGGTCACCGTGCCGGTGTTCTCCCTCCTCGGCAGCACCGACGAACCCGCCACGCTCGACGGCTTCGGCCCGATCCCAGCGTCCATGGCCCGCAAACTCGTCGCTGACGGGGCGCATTCGTTCTACCGGGTCCTGGTCGACCCCCGCGACGGAGCACCACTGGAAATCGGCAGGACAAACTACCGGCTCACCGAAACCATCAAACAATGGATCAGGATGCGCGACGCCAAATGCACCTTCCCCGGCTGCACCAACCACACCCCCGACAACGACACCGACCACCTGCACGCCTGGGACCACGGCGGCACCACGAACGTCAGCAACCTGGGACAGCTCTGCCCCAAACACCACCGGCTCAAACACCACAGCCAATGGGCACCAGATCCAGCTACCACGAAAGACCCGCCGGGCTGGACCTCACCTACCGGACGGCACTACAAACCCGAACACCCAGACCCCGAACCACCACACTGGCCGCAATGGCTGGCGCCCGCTGAACTGCAGTCTCGGCAGGCCCAGGGCCTCGATGCCGAACGTCCGGATGCCACCTGCAATGACGTGCTTTGCTTCAATATCCGCTGCCTCGAGGCGGGCCCCGAAGACCTCCCGCCCTGGGAACCAGACAATGACAGATACCTCGACCTCGACGACATCCCACCCGACGATCCACTCTGGGAGGAGTTTCTCGCAACATCGTTCGCCATGCCGCGGTGATTCCACGCGGCGGAGATTCATAGGGCAGCCGTGTTCGCCCTGGTTCCGTGATCGTCGTGGCAGGCAATCTTCCTGCCGGGTGATCGGCCTGACGGGTGATCGTCGTGGCAGGCGATCTTCCTGCCGGGTGGTCAGTTGCGGCCTGAAATGCGTCCCTAGGCGAAGGCGGCCAGCTCCACGCCGGCGGCCTCAAGACCTTCTCGAACCCGGGCAGCCATCTCCAGTGCGCCGGGGCTGCCGCCCTGCAGTCGCAGGGAGTCCGGCCGTACAGCAACAACGGTTCCGTCCACGGCGACCACTTCGCCTTGCGTCGCCAGGCGGACGGCGCGCTCAACCACCAGGTCGATGTCGTCCAAGACCGCATTCTCGTCCGTCAGCGTTACCAGGCTGCCGTCGGCGAGGTAGGCGCGGTCGGCGAAAGCCTCGATGAACACGGGGTGTCCCGCTTCTTTGGCCTGGTTGATGAGCTCAGAGCCCGGGAAGCCCAGGATGGGAAGGCCCGGATCGTAGGCATTCACGGCCGCAACCACGGCGGAGGCCTGCTCGCCGTCGTGAACCAGCGCGTCGTAGAGGGCAGCGTGCGGCTTCACGTAGTCCACCGAGGCACCCACGGCGTGCGCAACTCCGTCGAGCGCACCCAACTGGTAAAGCACGTCACCGAACAGCTCATCAAAGCTCATCCCCAGTGGTCGCCGGCCGTAGCCGGCGAGATCGCGGTAGCCGATGTGCGCCCCGACCGTGACGTCCAGTTCGTACACTGCCCGGCAACTGTCCAGCATGGTGACGGGGTCTCCGGCGTGGAAGCCACAGGCCACGTTGGCACTGGTGACCAGCTGGAGCATTGCGGGGTCACCTCCCGCGGTCCAGGAACCGAAGGATTGGCCTAAGTCAGCGTTGAGATCCAAGTATGTTGCCTTCCAGCGTCAGGTTGTCGGGCCCCGCAGCTGCTGTCAGCTCCCCGGGGATGGTGTCCGGCATTGGCCCGAACGCCTCCCTGGCGTTCCTGGCCACCGCACGGCCCATGACGAGGTTACCGGCTCCGCCCACTACGGCACCTATGCCGAACGGGAGGGCCCTGCCAAACAGGGCTGTTCCCTGTCGCTTGAGCAGATTCTTGAGGAAGGCTTGCTGGATCCTCTTCCGCACACTGCCGAAGCCCGGACCAACCATGGACTTGGACAGCACATTGCTCCAGGTGTTGGTGGCGCTCTCGGACGCCTGGCCGCTGAGCGTGCCGAGCAGTGCCGTGCCCTCCTCGCCGAGCATGATCGCCATGACCATGGTGCCGGCCTTCTCCGGGTTGGTGAGGCGGATGCCATGGAGTTCTGCCAGCGACGTGGCGTACAGCGCCGTTGCTTCCAGGAAACCCACGGTGGCGGCCGCGGAAAGCCCCAGCGACGCGACAGTTCCCACGCCGGGAACGACGGCGGTTGCGCCCACCACGGCACCTCCACCGGCAACAGCCCGCAGGTAGTCGCGCTCTGCAATGTCGGCCAACTGGGCGGCGGTGGCGCGTGGATGCTTCTTCTGGAGCCGCCGGATATAGGCAATCACCAGGGGCCGCTGGATCTGCACCGCCTTCAGGAGCATGTTGTGGACGCCGGGCTTGGGCTTACCGTCGGAGTCGAACATTGCGCTGTGGGCGGTTTCCTGTGCGATGCGGAGTGCGGGGTTGCTGCGCCGGGCCATGGTCACCTTCATTCAAATCGACCTGCAGCGGGTAGGCTGCCGTGCTCTTTCCATCCTATGTGGATAAACACTAAGCATGCTTAACTTTCAGGTCCGGGCGGCGCCGCATCCCTAGGCTGTGGCACGCCGCCACAGCCCAAGGATGGGTGGTCAGCGCAGGACCACGGTCCGGTTTCCGGAAAGGATCACGCGGCCCTCGGCGTGCCAGCGCACGGCATTGGTGAGCGCGCGGCACTCAGCGTCCTTGCCCACGCGCACCAGATCCTCCGGCAGGTAGGTGTGGTCCACCTCTATGACCTGCTGGGAAATTATCGGCCCCTCGTCGAGCTCGGAGTTGACGTAGTGCGCGGTGGCACCCACCGTCTTGACGCCCCGCTCGTACGCCTGGTGGTAGGGCTTGGCACCTTTGAAGCTGGGCAGGAAGGAGTGGTGGATGTTGATGGCGCGGCCGTCCAGCTTCCGGGTCAGGTCATCGCTGAGCACCTGCATGTACCGGGCCAGCACCACCAGTTCCACGCCATAGGCATCCACCAGTTCAAGCAGCCGCGCCTCAGCCTCCGGCTTGGTGTCAGGGCTGACCGGAATCCGGTGGAACGGGACGCCGTGCCACTCCGCAAGGCCGGCGGCATCCGGATGGTTGGAGACCACCGCGGCAATTTCCACCGGCAGGTCGCCGTCCCGGACCCGGACCAGCAGGTCGTTCAGGCAGTGGTCGTACTTGGACACCATGACCAGGATCCGCTGACGGCGGCTGCGCGGCTCAAGCCGCCACTGCATCCCCCACTCCCCCGCAACCGGACCAAACCGCTCACGCAGCAACCCGGCGTCGGACTCTTCCCGTGAGGTGAAGTGCACTCGCATGAAGAACTCGCCGGACGCCTTGTCGCCGAACTGTTTGATATCCACGATGTAGCACTCCTGGGACAGGAGGAACCCGGCCACTGACTGGACGATGCCGAGCGAGTCCCGGCACGAGAACGTGAGAATGAACTCCGTGGCAAGGGCGGGGGCGCCACTGACGGGATAACCGGCAGCCAGAGTGCCCGGCAGGACCGCGGCAGTACCAGCCGCCGTCACTTCCTGGCCTGCTCAACCTCGCCGGCGGATGCTTCCACCGTTGCGCGGCCGGCCGCCACCTCGTCATTGCGCAACTCCGCACGGAAGACCTCAAAGCGGGCCAGGTGGGCCGGTCGGCGGCGCAGGACGGCCCATGCCACGCCCAGGATGACGAACCAGATGGGTGTCACCAACAGGGCAACGAAGGTATCCGGCTGGGTGGTCAGGGCCCACAGGACGAAGGCGAAGAACGCGTAGACAATCCACGCTGCGGGGATGCCGCCGGGCATCTTGAACTTGGACGCCGCGTGCAGGTGAGGGCGCCGGCGACGGAACGCGATGTAGCTGGCCAGGATGATCGACCAGACGAAGACGAAACAGACGGCGGACACGGTGGTCACCATTTCGAAGGCCTTGCCGACATCCTGGCCGGCGTACATGAGGACGACGCCGGAGAGCAGCAGGACGCAGGACAGGAACAGTGCGTTGCTGGGCACTTTCCTGGAGGACAGTCGGCTGAAGATGCCCGGGGCGTCGCCTTCCTGGGCCAGGCCGAAGACCATGCGCGAGGTGGAGTAGATCCCGGAGTTGGCGGAGGACATGGCCGAGGTGAGGACCACCAGGTTGACCACCGTGGCCGCGGCGCCGAGGCCGGCCAGGGAGAACATTCCGATGAAGGGGCTGTGGCCCGCCGCGAACTGGGTCCATGGGGTGACGGCCATCAGAATGACCAGTGCGCCTACGTAGAAGAGCAGCACGCGGACGGGGATGGCGTTAATGGCCTTGGGCAGCGTGCGTTCCGGGTTCTTGGCCTCGGCGGCGGTGGTGCCCACCAGTTCGATGCCGACGAAGGCGAACACTGCGATCTGGAATCCGGCCACGAAGCCCATGAACTCATTGGGGAAGAACCCGCCGTGGCTCCACAGGTTGGTGAAGCTTGCCGTGCCGGCATCGCTCTGGAAACCGGTGAAGATCATGAAGAGACCCACGATGATCAGCGCAGCGATGGCGATGATCTTGATGAGGGCGAACCAGAATTCGGTCTCGCCGAAGGCCTTGACGGTGGCGAGGTTCAGCAGGAGCAGGATGGCCACAGTGGCGAGGCCCGGGATCCACAGCGGCACTGCCGGCCAGAGTTCGCGGGAGTAGCCGGCGATGGCAATGACGTCCGCGATGCCCGTGATCACCCAGCAGAACCAGTACGTCCACCCGGTGAAGAAGCCGGCCCAGGGGCCCAGGAGGTCCGCGGCGAAGTCGCTGAAGGACTTGTAGTTCAGGTTGCTCAACAGCAACTCGCCCATGGCCCGCATGACGAAGAAGAGCATGAACCCGATGATCATGTACACGAAGATCACGGAGGGGCCGGCCGCGGAAATGGTCTTCCCGGAACCCATGAACAGGCCCGTACCAATCGCGCCCCCAATTGCGATGAGCTGGATGTGCCGGTTGGTGAGCTGCCGCTCCAGATGTGGCGGCTCACTGCGGGATGCCGTGGGGCGCTGTTTGCTGGTTCGCCGTTGGACGTAGGGGGATGAATCGCCATGAGGAACTCCATCGATAAAGCGGCATTTGGGTGCCGCAAAGATTTGGTTCCTCCCCGCTCTGTAGTGAACCTGAGAGTTTCCGCAGCCCAAGCCGCTTGCACCGTCGGTGAGCCAGGAACTGGCTGCTTTCCAGAGTTGCCTGTCCGCGGCGGTACAGGGGCCTGAGAGTTTCCTGGGGAGGATTTGCTCCTACGGCGCCTGCTGAATGTACCGGCAGGGCTCTCCCGCCGCAGGTCGAAGGCGTGTTCAGTTAGGTTGCGGTCAGCGGCCGCGCCCCGCCGGGGCAACGCTGCCGCGGGCTGCTCCGAATACGCAGAGCCAGCCGGACACGGTGCTGATCACCGGATCAGTGTGGTGCTGGTCACGATCGAATGTCAAACCCCACATGTCGGCCTGCCGCAACGTAGACCCCCAACAGAGGGTCACCGGCCAGGCCGTGGTGGCAAATTTGTCTTCCCTTCAACGAACCTGTACCGTGTGAGCCGAATCACCCACATTTGAATAAGCCTTTCGAGCTGTGACGGGAGAGTCCTCCCGGCATCCACCGGGCAGGCGCCGTAGGAGCAAATCCTCCCCAGGAATCTCTCAGGCCCACGTACCGTCACGGCGAGGCGACTCTGGAAAGCAACCGGGTTCTTCCTGGTTCACCGACGGTGCAAGCGGTCCCCTGCCACCAGCAGGCTACGCGGAATCTCTCAGGTCCAATACAGAGCGGGGAGGAACCCATCCCACGCCGTGCCACCCCAGGCCGGCCAGACCTGGAGTTCCTCTTGACGATTCAATCGCTTCCAACATCGTTTGTTGACCGCCATATCGGCGCGCGCCGCCAGGCCGACGTCGACACCATGCTCAAAGCCGTGGGCTATGACAGCGTGGACGGCCTCGTTGACGTTGCCGTCCCCGCCTCCATCCGCCAGGAATCTGCCCTCCGCCTGCAGGACGCCCTCAGCGAGGTTGAAGTCCTCGCGGAGCTGCGCCGGATTGCCGGCCGGAACAAGACCGCCGTCCAGATGATTGGCCAAGGCTACTACGACACCGTCACTCCCCCGGTGATCCGCCGCAACATCCTGGAATCCCCTGCCTGGTACACCGCCTACACGCCCTACCAGCCGGAGATCTCGCAGGGCCGGCTGGAAGCGCTGCTGAACTTCCAGACCATGGTCCAGGACCTGACGGCCCTCCCCGTGGCCAATGCCTCGCTGCTGGACGAGGCCACCGCCGTGGCTGAGGCCGTGCTGCTGATGCGCCGCGCCAACAAGGACAAGAATGCCAAGGACGGCAAGACCGTCCTGGACAGCGACGTGCTGCCCCAGACCATCGCCATCGTCCAGGGCCGCGCCGAGGCGCTCGGGTTCGAGGTGGAGGTGGCCGACCTGTCCCGGGGACTTCCGGAAGGTGACATCAACGGCATCGTGCTGCAGCAGCCGGGGGTTTCCGGCCGGGTGTGGGACCAGTCCGGCGTCATCGCGGCCGCCAAGGACCGCGGCGCGCTGGTCACCGTAGCTGCCGACCTGCTGGCCCTGACCATGATTACTCCTCCGGGCGAACAGGGCGCGGACATCGCGGTCGGCTCCGCCCAGCGTTTTGGCGTGCCGTTGTTCTTTGGGGGGCCGCACGCCGCCTACATGGCCGTCCAGAAGGGGATGGAACGCACCCTGCCCGGCAGGATCGTCGGAGTCTCCAAGGACAACGCGGGCACGCCCGCGTACCGCCTGGCGCTGCAGACCCGCGAACAGCACATCCGCCGCGAAAAGGCCACGTCCAACATCTGCACCGCGCAGGCACTCCTGGCCATCGTGTCCTCCTTCTACGCGGTCTACCATGGCCCCGACGGGCTGAAGGCGATCGCCGAGGCCGCCCATCACAACGCCAGGGTGCTGGCAACAGCACTCACGTCCATGGGCCGGGAGCTGGTCAGCGGCTCCTTCTTCGATACCCTCACCGTCCGTGTGCCTGGCAAGGCCGCCAAGGTGATCACCGCAGCCGAGGCCCGCGGCATCAACCTGCGATTCATCGACCAGGACACCGTCGGCGTCTCCATTGATGAGACGACGACGGCGGCAACACTGTCCGCTGTCGCCGTCGCCTTTGGTGCAGGTCCGGTGGGCGACGCCCAAGGCTTCGAACTGCCCGAGGCCGTGCTCCGCACGTCCGCGTACCTGGAACACCCGGTGTTCAACACGCACCGGTCCGAAACCCAGCTGCTGCGCTACATCCGCCGCCTCTCTGACCGGGACCTGGCGCTGGACCGCACCATGATCCCGCTGGGCTCCTGCACCATGAAGCTGAACGCCACCGCCGAGATGGAAGCCATTTCCTGGCCCGAGTTCGCCTCCATCCACCCGTTCGCCCCGGATTCGCAGACCGAGGGCTGGCGCGAACTCATCGCCGGACTGGAAGCGGATCTCGCGGAGATCACCGGCTACGACCAGGTGTCCATCCAGCCCAACGCCGGCTCGCAGGGCGAACTGGCCGGGCTGCTGGCGATCCGCGGCTACCACCACTCCCGCGGCGAGCAGCAGCGCAACGTCTGCCTGATCCCGGCCTCGGCGCATGGCACCAACGCCGCCTCCGCGGTGCTGGCGGGCATGAAGGTCGTCGTCGTGGCCACGGCTGCTGACGGCACCATCGATCACGATGACCTGACGGCCAAGATCGAGGCGAACAAGGACGTCCTGTCCTGCATCATGATCACCTACCCCTCCACCCACGGTGTGTACGACGGCGACGTCCGCGACGTCTGCGACGCCATCCACGCCGCCGGCGGACAGGTGTACGTGGACGGGGCGAACCTGAACGCGCTGGTGGGCCTGGCCCAGCCGGGCAAGTTCGGCGGCGACGTGTCCCACTTGAACCTGCATAAGACCTTCTGCATCCCGCACGGCGGCGGCGGACCCGGCGTCGGCCCGGTCGCTGCCAAGGCGCACCTGGCACCGTTCATGCCGGGCGATGCCAACAAGGCCGCACACGAAGCCGGACACGGGGTCGCGATCTCGGCGTCCCGGTTCGGTTCCGCCGGTGTGCTGCCGATCTCCTGGGCGTACGTGAAGCTGATGGGCGGCGAGGGCCTGACCGAGGCCACCAAGTCGGCGCTGCTGGCCGCCAACTACGTGGCCTCCCGGCTGAATGAGTTCTACCCGGTCCTGTACACCGGCGAGGGTGGCCTGGTGGCGCACGAGTGCATCCTGGACCTGCGCGAACTCACCGCCAAGACCGGTGTCACCGCCGAGGACGTGGCCAAGCGCCTCATTGACTTCGGCTTCCACGCTCCCACCCTCGCGTTCCCGGTGGCCGGGACCCTGATGGTGGAGCCCACTGAATCTGAGGACCTGGCAGAGATCGACCGGTTCATCGAGGCCATGATCATCATCCACGCCGAGATCGAGCAGGTGGCTGCCGGCGACTTCACCCTGGAGGCCTCGCCGGTGCGCAACGCACCGCACACGGCGGCCGCCGTCGTCAGCTCCGACTGGGACCGCGCCTACCCGCGCGAGCAGGCCGCCTTCCCGGTTGCCTCGCTGCGGCAGGACAAGTACTTCCCGCCCGTGGGACGCATCGACGGTGCGGCCGGCGACCGCAACCTCATCTGCTCCTGCCCGCCGCTCTCCGAATTTGAAAACTAGAAGGACCTCCAATGACTGAGAACTACACTGCCCTTTACGAGCAGCACAAGAAAGCCGGGGCCTCCTTTACGGACTTTGGCGGGTGGCAGATGCCGCTGAAGTACAGCTCCGAACTGGCCGAACACCACGCCGTCCGCAACGCTGCCGGGCTGTTCGACCTCTCCCACATGGGCGAGGTCTGGGTGACCGGCCCTGACGCTGCCGCGTTCCTCGACTACGCCCTGACCGGCAAACTGTCCGCGGTCGCCGTCGGCAAGGCCAAGTACTCGCTCATCTGCGACGCAGACGGCGGCATCATCGACGACCTCATCACCTACCGCAGGGCAGACGACAAGTTCCTTGTGGTGCCCAACGCGGGCAACGCGAAGGTCGTGGCCCGGGCGCTGGCCCAACGCGCCGCCAACTTTGACGTGACCGTGGAGGATGCGTCCGCCCAGACCTCCCTCATCGCGGTCCAGGGCCCTAACGCTGAGGCCATCCTGCTGAAGCTGGTTCCGGCAGATCAGCACGCCCTGGTGACGGAACTGAAGTACTACGCCGCCGTCGAAGTAGGCATCAGCTTCGGCGGTACCGTCCGGGACCTGCTGGTGGCGCGCACCGGATACACCGGTGAGGACGGGTTCGAAATCTACGTCCCCAACCTGGACGCGCCCGCCCTCTGGGAGGCGCTGCTGGAAGCCGGCGAAGGCTCGGGCCTGGTTCCCGCGGGCCTCGCGTGCCGCGACTCGCTCCGTCTCGAGGCGGGGATGCCGCTCTACGGCAACGAACTTTCCCGCCAAGGCAACCCCTACGCCGCAGGCCTGGGCCCGGTGGTCTCGCTGGCAAAGGAAAGCGACTTCGTGGGCAAGGAAGCCCTGGGCGCCCTCAAAACTGCCGGCGTCGGAGCCACCATCGGGCAAAAGCTCGTCGGCCTCAAGGGGACCGGCCGCCGGGCCGCCCGCGGCCACTACCCCGTCCTCAAGGACGGCGCCCTGGTGGGTGAAGTGACCTCCGGGCAGCCCTCGCCCACCCTCGGCTACCCGGTCGCGATGGCCTACGTCGACGTCGAATTCGCCGAACCGGGCACCGTCCTGGACGTGGACCTGCGCGGCAAGCCCGAAAGCTTCGAAGTCGTAGCCCTCCCGTTCTACAAGCGCCAAAAATAAACCCCCGAACTTTCCACACATAAAGGAAGAATCATGAGCAAAGTTGTTTCCGAACTGAAGTACTCCGCCGAGCACGAATGGGTTGCTGTCGACGGATCCGGTCCTGCGGGAATCGGGATTTCCGCCGTTGCCGCCGACGCCCTGGGCGACATCGTGTACGTGGACCTGCCCGAGGTCGGTTCCACCGTGACCGCCGGCGAGACCTGCGGTGAGGTGGAATCCACCAAGTCCGTGTCGGACCTCTACGCACCCGTCACCGGTGAAGTCGTGGAAATCAATGACGGAGTGGTGTCTGACCCGGCCCTGATCAACAGCGACCCCTACGGCGCCGGCTGGCTGTTCAAGGTGGCCGTCACCGAGGAAGGCCCCCTGCTTTCCGCTGAAGAATACGCAGCAGCAAACGGCGGCGAACTGTGAACGCTGCAGCAGCCGGCACCGTAGCTTTCAAGCAGGTGGTCTCCCCGAGCCTGAACGCGGAGCTTTCAGCCTTGGACCCCGAGATCGCGGCAAAGATCGACGACGAACTTGGCCGCCAGCGCGATGGCCTGGAGATGATCGCCTCCGAAAACCACACGGCCGCCGCCGTTATGCAGGCGCAGGGCTCAGTCCTGACCAACAAATACGCCGAGGGCTACCCGGGCAAGCGCTACTACGGCGGCTGCGAGCACGTGGACGTCATCGAGCAGCTCGCCATCGACCGGGTGAAGGCGCTGTTCGGCGCCGAATACGCCAACGTCCAGCCGCACTCCGGCGCCCAGGCCAACGCCTCGGTGATGCACGCGCTGATCAAGCCCGGCGACACCATCATGGGCCTGAACCTGGCCCACGGCGGCCACCTGACCCATGGCATGCGGATCAACTTCTCCGGCAAGCTCTACAACGTGGTCCCCTACCAGGTCCGCGAAGACACCCACACCATCGACATGGCCGAAGTGGACCGTCTGGCGCAGGAACACAAGCCGCAGCTCATCGTGGCTGGCTGGTCCGCCTACGCCCGGCAGCTGGACTTCGCGGAGTTCCGCCGGATCGCCGACTCCGTGGGCGCGTACCTCATGGTGGACATGGCGCACTTCGCCGGGCTGGTGGCCGCGGGCCTGCACCCCTCCCCAGTGCCGCACGCCCACGTCACCACCTCCACCACGCACAAGACCCTCGCCGGTCCGCGCGGCGGCATCATCCTGTCCAACGACGCCGACATCGCCAAGAAGATCAACTCCGCAGTGTTCCCGGGTCAGCAGGGCGGTCCGCTGGAGCACGTCATCGCGGGCAAGGCCGTGGCGTTCAAGATCGCCGCGTCCGAGGAGTTCCGCGAGCGGCAGGAACGGGTGCTGGCCGGTGCCCGCATCCTTGCCGAGCGCCTGATCCAGCCCGACGTCACGGCCAAGGGCGTCAGCGTGGTCTCCGGCGGCACCGACGTGCACCTGGTCCTGGTGGACCTGCGCAACTGTGAACTCGACGGGCAACAGGCCGAAGACCGGCTCGCTGCGATCGACATCACCGTCAACCGCAACGCCGTCCCCTTCGACCCGCGTCCGCCCATGGTCACCTCCGGCCTGCGCATCGGCACCCCAGCCCTGGCCACCCGCGGCTTCGGCGAGGACGCCTTCCGCGAGGTGGCGGACATCATCGCCGAGGCATTGATTGCCGACGCCGGCGCAGACCTTTCCGGCCTGCGTCACCGCGTCGAGGTCCTGGCCAAGGCGCACCCGCTGTATCCGGGCATCGCACCGCTGTCCTGATCTCTGGTCACCTTCGGGACCGGCGGACCGGACATTTTCACGCCTGCTGCTCGTTCCTCGCTTTGACGCAGGCTTTCGAAAAGTCCGGCTCCGCCGGCCCCTCGCGGGCACGTCGCCTCGGTGACGTGTCCTCGGAGTGGGCGGGGCATCCGGCAGCGTGCGTCTAAGGGAGCGGCACGTCCGCGCAGCGGGCGTCTTCGCGACCGAGCACGCAGAGGATGTCCTGTCCGCTCCACCCCGACCACACTGTTTTAGTTAGGAACCTCTCGCATGGCTGTTGGCGTATTCGACCTTTTTTCTATAGGTATTGGTCCGTCGTCTTCGCATACTGTGGGGCCGATGCGGGCTGCTGCTGTGTTCGCGGAGGAGCTCAAGAGTTTTGGCGTCCTGGGTGGGGTGGCGTCGTTGCGGGTGGATTTGTATGGGTCGCTGGCGGCGACGGGGCATGGTCACGGGACGATGACCGCGATCCTTCTGGGGTTGGAGGGGTTCCATCCTGAGTTGATCCTGCCGCAGGAGGTGGAGGAGCGGCTGGCCTCGATCGCGGAGACCGGGATCCTGAACCTGGCAGGGACTGTGGCGTTGCCGTACGGGGTGGGCGATATGGTGTTGCGGCCGTTGACCGTGTTGCCGCGGCACACGAACGGGATGACGTTCACCGTCACGGAC
>NZ_JAUSRE010000036.1 GCF_030811655.1 Pseudarthrobacter enclensis
CCGGACATGTAGTCCCCGTCCCCCAGCGCCATGCAGGCCCCGACAACCTGGGCCTCCTGCCCGATGCTGGTGTGCACGGTGCCAGGGATCTGGCCGCGCTTAACCATCCGGGATGCCCGCTCGTCAAACCGGCGGATCCGCAACATGCGCCGCTGCATCTCCAGCAAATCCTGCGATGAAAGATCGGTATCCACGACAATTTCCTCTCGTTGGTTTCGCTCGAGGAGATTTTCGCCTCTTGACAGGTGATGTTTATCACGTTCAAACTCATCTCACAAGAAAAATCATCGTTGCATAGATATGCACAAAACTAGTCGCCATGTACTCAATGTCGAGGGGAATGGAATTCAAATGGTGGATAAGAAGCATCTGAAGCAGAAGAGGTGTGCCGCTGCGGCGGCTGTGGCAGTGGCTGCCATGCTGCTGACAGCGTGCGGGTCGCAAACTTCTTCAACTTCGTCTGCCGGTGGGCAGGGTGGCCCCATCAAGCTCGCGGCGAGCTGGTCGTTCGCCGACTCCGTCGGGTGGGCCGGAGAGATAATAGGTGCAGAGCAAAAAGCCAAGGACCTTGGGGTTGACCTTCAGGTCGTCAGTGCTGACGGCGACCCTACGAAACAGTCGAGCCAGATCTCTACCTTCATCGCCAACGGCGTCTCGGGCACCATACTCAGTCCGGTGGACGCTAAGGGTGGCTCGTCGTTGGTGAAGCAGGTGAACTCCGCCGGTATCAAGCTTGCCACCGTGGACTCCCACGTCACCGACGGCGGTGATGTGGTGACAGCTTCCGAGACCGACAACAAGGCCTGCGGTGCGATGCAGGCCAAGGCCATGCTCGACGAGGCCAAGGGGAGCCCGCTGAAGGTGCTGATGGTCGACGGGCTCAAGGGTTCCACCGCGGCCGAAGACCGCGAGAACGGGTTCATGGATACCCTGAAAGGACAGCCAAACGTCCAGATCGTGGCTCACGCCTATGGGGCCTGGTCCGGCTCGGATAGTCAGCAGGCAGTCCTGAATGCCTTCCAGGCCCACCCCGAGATCAATGCGATCTTCAACACCTCCGATGTGAACACGGTCGGCACCATCCAGGCGCTGCGCCAGCTCAACAAACTTGCCGCCGCGGGGCAGCCCGGGCACATCCTCATGACTTCAAACGACGGCTTCCCTTACGGGATGGACTTCGTACGTCAGGGATACGTGGACGCCAATGCCTCCCAGCAGATCCTCAAAATCGGCGCAGACGCGGTGCAGATGCTCGTTGATTCCATTAATGGACAGCCGGTCAAGACCCAGCAGAACTTCATTCCGCCAATCCTCGTTACCAAGGCCAACGTGGACGAGCCGACGCTGTGGGGCAACAAGCTCAAAGACTGGAAACCCTCGGACGGCTACACGTTGCCGAAGAGCTAGGCGAGAAGCGTGCCCTCCATCACTCAAGGATTACGCGACAACGCGACGCAGCACGGCGTGGGAGCGGGTCCGCGGCTTGACGGACCCGCCCTCGGTGGGTCCGTCAAGCACATGCTGGTCCTCTCGCGCTCCGCTGTCGCAGCCTTGGTCATACTCGTCCTGATCGGTGCGGTGGCCAGGCCCTCCCAGTTCCTGACCTATTCCAACGTCCACGCCGTGCTCCTCTTCTGGCCCGTGGTCGCGATCAGCGCCAGCGGGCAGCTGATCGCCATCATGAGTGGGGGCATCGACCTGTCGCTACCCGGCATTTTCAGCCTCACCGGTGCGACCGTGATGGTCCTCAACGCAGATGGGGCCGACTCGCTGGTCTCAGTGTCGGCAGGAATCGCGGTCGGGCTCGCTTGCGGAGTGGGCAACGGACTCATAGTCGGAGCTCTCAGAGTTGTTCCTCTGGCCGCGACGCTTGCCACGATGTTCCTCTTCGGCGGTCTGGCAGTCTGGATCACCGGGGGAAATACCCAATACGGCTCGCCCACTCTGCTGCGGGGCATCGCAGAGGCAGAAGTCCTTGGGATTCCCGCCAGCGGGCTCCTCGCCCTGGTGATCATGGCGACAGTGGCAATATGGCTCTACCGCTCAGTGACTGGCCTGAGGATCCGGGGGTTCGGCGACTCGGCCACCATCGAGCAGGTTGCCGGTGTGCGCCGACGCACCGTTCTGCTCTCCGTCTACGCCGCGGCTGGGGCACTGGCATCGGTGGCGGCCCTGCTGCAGATGGGCTCGTTGAACTCCTACTACCCCGGAGCCGGCCAGGAGCTGCTCCTGCCCGCTGTGGCCGCTGCCGCCTTGGGAGGGGCATCCCTGACGGGCGGCTCCGGATCAGTATTCGGTGCCGGCATCGCTGCCCTAGTGCTGGCCCTGGTCAGCAACGTGTTCGACATCATCGGGCTCTCCCCTGAAGCGCACCAGATCGGGCTCGGGATCGTCTTACTCCTGGCACTGGCGGCCGAGCGCTTCAGCAGGACGGCCAGCCTGCACGGGCTGGGCAAGAAAACCAGGAAACAGAAAGCGGGGCAAGCGGGATGACGGACATGGCCAGCGAAACCGAGCCCAGGAGCAGGCGCACCGCCCTCAGGGCGGTGGGCCTGAGCAAAGCATACGGCGACGCCACGGTCCTGGAGGGCTTCACTGCCGAGCTTAGAGCTGGCGAGGTCGTGGCCCTGATGGGCGCCAACGGCGCAGGTAAGAGCACAGCCGGGAAGATCCTGGCAGGGGCCATCGCCCCCTCCGGTGGAGAGCTGTTCAAGGACGGCACGCCCGTGCCGTTGGGTAACCGCCGCGACGCGATGAGGGCCGGACTGGAATTCGTCCCGCAGGAACTCGACCTCTGCGCAGACCTGAAGGTGTGGGAGAACATCGCCCTGGCCGACGAGCGGATGCGTCGGTTCCGGGTCGCCCTCAGCCCCGCCAGGGCGCGGCGGCGCACGCGCGAGCTGCTCACCCGCGTCGGGGCCGGCAACATCTCCGTCGAGGCCCGGGTCAATGTCCTCTCCTTCGCAGAACGCCAGCTGGTCGCCATCGCCCGCGCTCTGGCCTCGGACCCGGAGTACATCGTCTTCGACGAGCCGACCGCGTCCCTGGGCCGGGACGAGGCCGCCGAGGTCACCCGCTTAGTGCGCAGGCTCGCCGCCGAAGGGGTCGGCTGCGCCTTCATATCCCACCGGATCCACGAGATCCTCGAAACCTGCGACCACGCCATCGTTCTTCGCGACGGCAGGATCACCGCCACAGGGGCCATTGAGGACTTCACTGCGGACACCCTCGAAGAAGCCATGTTCGCGAGCTACGAGACGGCGATCACGGCACACCGGGAAACCAACCGGACCCCGACCCGGGCCCTCTCCATCAGAGAGGCCTCCCGCCGCGGGGCGTTCGAGGGGGTTGACCTCGAGGTCCAAACGGGGGAGATCGTAGGCGTATACGGGCTTGCAGGCTCCGGAATTAGCAGCCTCCTGCGATGCGCTTCCGGGGCCGAGCCCCTCCACAAGGGGCAGGTCGTCCGGTCGCGGTCCGGAGTCGAGCACAACATCGTCTCTCTGCGCAGCGCCCGTGACCAAGGGATCGGCTTTGTAAGCATGGACAGGTCAGGCGAGGGGATCTTCCCCCGCCACAGCTGCGCCGAGAACATAGAATCCGAACAAATCTCCCGTCGCTTCCTCATCACCGACAGGCAGTTGATGAAGGAGGCCCTCAAAGACGGGGCCGCCGCCGGCCTTGGCTCGGGCCGTTCCCTCTACGAACGCAACGCCGACGACATGAGCGGGGGTCAGCAGCAAAAGGCCCTGATCGCCAGACGGATGGCAGGCGGGTCGGACTGCTGGGTCCTGGACGAACCGCTGGGCGGGATCGACACCAAGACCAAGCGGGAGCTCGCGTCGCTGTTTCACCAGAGGGCATCTCGCGGGGATTCCTTCCTCGTGGCAACCGGGGACCTCAGCGACATCATCGCCCTCTGCGACCGGGCACTGGTCATGCACGGTGGGCGCCTCATCGGTAGCGTCGACGCCGTGGACGAAGGCGGCAGCGTGGTCTGGGACGACGAGAAGCTCAACCGGCTCAGGGCCTTGGCCGTAAGGCCACTCCCGCCAGGAGCCGAGGTACGCCCCACAGGAACCGAACAGATGGAGGAACGGCTATGAGCACCAAAGGATTCCTGACCGGGCTTCGGGCAGGCGGAGCCGGCATCGGCAAGGGGGCGTCCATCCCTGCAGTGCTCGTGCTCGCCATCGCTTGTATCGCAGCAGAGATCATCGCACCGCGGGTCTTCTCCGTCGGAGGCATCTTGGCCATATCGCGATCGATGGTCGTAGTCGGCATCATCGGCATCGCGATGATGATCGTTCTCGGCGTAGGTGGCATGGACCTCTCAGTCGCGGGTATTTTGGAGATGTCCGTCGCCTCCGGGCTCGTCGCCATGCACACCCTCGGCGGTGGCACCCTCACTCAAGTCGCGGTTACCCTGGCGGTAGCAACCGCGGCCGGCGTGATCAACGGACTGCTCACAGCCTATCTCGGGCTCTCGCCACTGTTGGCGACCCTGGCCACCTCGTTCATCTACCTCGCTGTCGCACTGGGCATCACCGGGGGCTCGCCGGTGGGCGACGTCGCACCGGGAGTGCAATGGTTCGGGAAGAACCTGGACACCGTGCCTATGGCGGTCATCGTGCTGGTCGCCCTGGCTGTCGTCGTTGCCTTGGTCAGGAAGTACAGCCCGTGGTATCGGCAGGCCCTCCTCATCGGATCCAACCGCCAGGCCGCTACCCTGGACGGTACACCTGTGCGCCGTCTGGAATTGCTGGCCTACACCGCCTCCGGGGCGATCTGCGGCCTCGCGGGCCTCGTAGTCACCGGCCAGCTCTCGGCCTTCACCGCAGGGCAGTCCGGGCAGCTGCTCCTACTCGCCCTGGGAGTCGTGATTGTCGGCGGGACCAACCTCTTCGGCGGCCGTATCAGCGCCTTCGGCACCCTTGCGGGGGCGGCCCTGCTGTCCATCATCACAGTCGTCCTCGCGCTGAACTACGTAGCCCCTGCCGTCCAGCAAGTCGTCCAGGGCGCCGTCCTACTCGTAGCCGTCTGCATCGCGGCGCGTGAACCGGCACGAAGATGAACTCGCCGCCTCCTGCACGACCGGCCTCAGGGGAAGGCGACAGACTACTCCCGGCATTCCCCACCGCCGCCTGGCATCCCCTGCCAGGCCCGACGGAGGACTTCGGGACCCAGGCCAACAGCAGATCCACGGACTAGGAACGAAATGACCGCTTCTTCGCCCCACCCCGCCCCAGAAGTTGTCGTGGCCGTCGACCAAGGCACCGGCTCGACGAAAGCCACAGCTATCGACCACAACGGCACAGTGATCGCCCGAGCCTCGGTGCCCGTCTCGCGCAGCGATCCACGGCCCGGGTGGGTCGAACAAGATCCGCTCGAGCTGCGCGACAGCGTGACCACCGCGATCGCCGCGCTCCTGGACCAGCGTCCCCTCAACGTCGCAGGCGTTGGGCTGAGCAATCAACGCGAATCGGCAGTCGTCTGGGACCGTGGAACGGGCCAGCCGCTGGGACCCATGCTGGGATGGCAGGACCGCCGCACCGCCGGCCGCGCCGCGGCAGCCTCACAGAACGGGTGGGCAGAGGAAGTCCGTTCCCGCACCGGTCTGCCTCTCGATCCCATGTTCTCCGCCCTGAAGCTCGAATGGCTGCTCGACCAGGTTGATCCCGACCGCGCCGGCTGCCGCTCCGGCCGGATCGCGGTGGGAACGGTCGACTCCTGGCTGCTGTTCTGCCTCACCGGCGAGCACCGGATCGAGATAGGCAACGCAAGCCGGACCCAGCTGCTGAACCTGGAACAGGTGGAATGGGACGCAGAGCTGGCCGAAAGATTCCACATACCCCTGCGCGCCCTGCCGAAGCTCGCGAACTCTGCCGAGGAATCGGAGCCGCTCGCCGGCCTCTCTCCGATCCTCAAGCACGCACGCATCCACGCAGTGCTGGGCGATTCCCACGCCGCCCTTTACGCCAACGGGGTCAGGACAACCGGGCAGGTCAAGGTGACCTATGGCAGCGGCAGTTCCATCATTGCCCTCAGCGGAGAGGCCCCGGCTGCCACGAGCGCAGGACTGGTCCGCACGATCGCCTGGGACACCGGAAGGCCCGCGTACGCAGTCGAGGGTACGATCCTGGCCACCGGCTCCACCCTGGTCTGGCTCTCCGAGCTCTTCGGAACAGACCCCTATGGCCTCAGCAGGCTGGCCGAAAGCGCCGCCTCCAGCGGAGGGGTTGACTTCGTGCCTGCGTTCTCCGGACTCGGAGCGCCCTTCTGGGACCCCAGCGCCCAGGCAATCATCAGCGGCTTCGGCCTCGGCACCACCCAGGCGGAGATCGCGCGGGCGGCATTCGAGTCCATCACCCTACAAACAGCCGACGTGCTCACAGCAGTGGAGCGCGCTGCAGGCGCTTCGCTCGCCAGCGCGCTCATCGACGGCGCCCCGGCCCAGAACGACTGGCTGGCCCAGCTCCAAGCAGACCTGTCCCAGATGGAGATCAAGCGTAACAATGTCGCCGAACTCTCCGCCATCGGAGCCGCCCACCTGGCCGGAGTATCCTGCGGCTTCTGGTCGGAACAGGAATGCGAGGGCCTGAGCCGGGACAGGACCACATTTACACCCTCCATCGGCCCTGACCAGGCCCAGGACCACAGGGAACGCTGGGCACATGCCATCCGTCGCTCACGGCTCCAGCCCACCCCAGCGCAGGCGCAACTGGCCCGCTAGAAGGGGGCCGCGACCCTTCGGGTGCCTGCGTCGGGTAGTAAATTGATTTAAGCATTCCGCCGCGCCCACCCAACGGCCGGGACCGGTAAGTGCGCGACGAGAGAGGATCGCTATGCCGAACGACTCGCTCTCGCTCATGGTCCAGGCTGCGCGGCTGTACCACGAGCAGAAACTGACCCAGCCCGAAGTCGCACAGCGCCTCGGAGTCTCCCAATCGCGCGTCTCGCGCTGGCTCAAAGAGGCCGAGGCACGGGGCATCGTCCGAACCGTCGTTGTTGCACCTGAAGGGGTCTACCCGGAACTCGAAGAACGCATACAGGACCGGTTTGGGCTCACCCACGTCCTCATCGCAGACGTACGCGGAGACGAGAGGACGATCCTCCCGGCACTAGGCAGCACCGCCGCGATGTACCTCGAGTCGACCCTGACCGATCAAGCATGCATCGGAATCTCGTCCTACTCCGCGTCGGTGATGGCCGCGGTCCAGGCGATGTCCCCCCTGAAGAAGCGCCGCGCGAAGAAGGTCGTTCAGGTCATGGGCGGAATCGGGCAGCCAGGCGCCCAGGTAATCGCGACCCAGATGGCCGACCGTCTGGCTCGGCTCACCGGAGCAACTGCGATGTTCCTGCCCACACCCGGGATCGTCTCGAACCCCGCGACCCGCGAGGCCCTGATGAAGGACGATGTCGTGGGCAGCGTCGCCGCCGACTGGCCTCATCTCACAGACCTCATCCTTGGCATCGGAAGTCTTGCCCCGTCCCCGCTGCTGCAGAGCTCGGGCAACGCCGTCTCCGAAGCTGAAATGGATCAACTGCTCGCCCTCGGAGCCGTTGGAGACGTGGCCATGCACTTCCTCGACCCAGAAGGCGCCCCCGTCCGTTCCGAACTGGACGAAAGGATAGTCGGAATCGGCCTGCCGGGACTTCTCAGAGTTCCCCGCCGCATCGCGATCGCAGGAGGAGCCAGGAAGCACCAAGCCATCCAGGCCGCGCTCCGTAGCGGCCTCGTGAACGTGCTCATCACCGACGCCGACACCGCCGACTACCTCTGCGTCGACCGAACCCCGGCCACCAGGACGCCCGGCCGCAACGGCCAATCAGAGCGACAACAGCGCCATTCCCTCAATCCTGCGGGGCGAATCGTTCAACCGGCGGGCCCTTAAAGAGCTCAACCATGACATCGCCGACGAACACCAAAGCTCACGGCTTTCAAACCCAGTCCAATCCATAGCCAGACGGGGGCCAGGATGTAAGCCTGCCAGGTCTAGCGACGGCGAATAGCCCCAAGCCGAACATGCGGCCGGCGCGTTGCCGGTGACTCCCCCGATAAGTCACCGCCCTCGCGCAAATCCACCCCCATGTTGGGTGGCTTGTGAAGCGGGAAAATATCCGACGCTAGCGTTCCATAGCTTGGCGTTCCTGCGTGTGTCCTAGTCCCAACTCCGCTGTATTTGAGGCTTGCGCAGCCGGGAGCGGCCCCGCATGACCAGGAACAGAACAGCAGAGCGGCTAGCTGTATTGACCACGGACGTTAGTGACGCTCGGCGTGGTTTGGTGACATGAAGAAGACCTCCGGGTGGAGTGGGGCTTGTCTAGAGTCCTTTTCCACACACGGAGGTCTTCGTGTCCCACCCTAACGCTTTCCTCACTCCTCGTGGCCGGTTGCAGCTCGCTCAGTGCGTTGTTGATCAGTGCTGGAGCCTGCGCCGTACCGCGGAGCGGTTTCAGGTCTCGGTCCCGACCGCTGAACGTTGGGCGAAGCGCTACCGCGAGGAGGGACCCGACGGAATGGAGGACCGTTCGAGTCGGCCACATTCCTCGCCCCGCAGGACTGCTACGCGTACCGAGCGGAGGATCATCGCCGTGCGTGTGAACCGCCGGTGGGGCCCGCCAGGATCGGCTATCTGCTGGGCCTGCACCCCTCGACCGTCCACCGGGTACTGTCCCGCTACCGGCTGGCGAAACTAACCTGGCTCGATCGCGGCACAGGACGAGTGACCCGCCGCTACGAACACGACAGGCCCGGGGATTTGGTCCACGTGGACATCAAGAAGCTGGGCCGGATCCCCGATGGCGGCGCACACCGAGTCGTGGGCAGGACCGCTGGCTGGAAGAACAAGACCGGCACCAAGGCCAACCGCCGGCCTGGCTACCACTACCTCCACAATGCCGTGGATGACCACTCACGACTGGCTTACACCGAGATCCTCACTGACGAAACCGAAGAAACGGCAGCAGACTTCTGGGTCCGGGCAAACGCTTGGTTCAAAGAACACGGAGTTACCGCCCAGCGTGTTCTGACTGACAACGGGAACTGCTACCGGTCCCATGCTTTCGCCGAAGCGCTGGGGCCAACATCCGACCCTACCGCTCAGAAGCCGAGCGGGTTGCTGCTTTCCCCGACTGGCTCCATGCCTACAATCGCCATCGAGCCCACACTGCACTCAAAGGTCGGACGCCAGCCAGCCGCGTCACCAACCTCTCAGGTCAGTACAGCTGAACGTGGCGATGGGAGCCTTGACCTGGCTGACGTGGACCTTGGTGTCCTCGTACATGCCTCGGTTGATCACCGAATACTGGCCCTGGTAGTACGGGGCGATGGCCACCTCCAGGCTCGGGCTGGTCTTCACCAGCTGCCGGCTGATGGCCAGTCCCGCGGTGATGTTGTCCTGGTGTCGTGGAGGTCCAGCTGGCGGCAGACCATCCGGGAGGCCCAGGTGCCCGATCTCGGGATGACCTGCATGACGCCGATAGCCCCGGCCGACGACACGACGTTCTGGCGGAAGCTGGGTTCCTGCTCACCGAACGCCAGGGCCAGCGCCGGGTCCACGCCCATGGACTTGGCGGTGGCGGTAATCATGGACTTGATCTCGGCCGCGGCACCGCTGAGCTTGAGGACCTGGCCCGCGTAGATGATCGAGCTCCAGCCCAGGTTGTTCATGGAGAACAGGGTCCCCCGGTGTTCAAGCATGACGGTCAACTCGCAGCTGTCTTGGGCCTGCGCTTCCCACCCCAGAGAGTCACTTCCGAGGACTTCAGAGCCGGACAGCTTGAAATCCGACAGCCAGAACTGATACAACCCGACATATACGGAACTGCCAGATGGGGTGATGGTTGAACGGCACGGATACTGTCAGAGGAACTGGCATTTCCCCACGTCAGCGCTGCCAGATTCGCCGACAACGGACAGGCTGCTTCCGGGCATCGGATGTGGCGTTGTCGCCTTACTTCAGAACTTAGAACTGCTCAGTCAGCGCTCGGCTGATGTGGCCGGCAGGCTGGGGACGTGCCCGCAGGGACGGCAGGGCCAACGAACCCCGGTCAATCCCCCTTGACATGTCTTTCATGGGACCTTCAAACTTTCCACTGATGGTAAATACTCGGACCTCGCATATATATGCTTACCAATGTCCTTCGAAGCTGCTCTAAGGCCGGATGGAGAACGCGCCACTGCCGCCTTTGAGGAAGGGTGGGGGCACGACGTTCGCTCTCGCACCGGGATTCCTCTTGATCCGATGTTCTCGGCCTTGAAGCTTGGGTGGCTCCTTGACCAGGTTGATCCGGACCGGGCCGGCTGCCGGTCAGGCCGGATGGCCGTGGGGACTGTTGACGCCTGGCTACTTTTCTCGCTGACGGGCGAACATCGCATAGAGATGGGCAACGCCAGCCGTACCCAGCTCCTGAACCTGGAGCGGGCGGAGTGGGATGCCGGTTTGGCCGAGCGGCTTGGCATCCCGGAGCAGGCTTTGCCGGAGGTTGTCGCCTCTGACCAAGTCTCCGGCCCTCTGAAGGCTCTTTCCTCTCTTGCGCGGGAAACGAGGATTTATGCCGTCCTGGGTGATTCCCATGCCGCCCTGTACGCCAACGGTGCCAGGGAACCCGGCCGGGCCAAAGCCACCTACGGCACCGGCAGCTCGGTGATTGCGCTGAGCGGGACGGCGCCGGCACCCGGGAACGGGGGGCTTGTCCAGACCATCGCCTGGAGCACCGGGAGCCCCGAATACGCCCATGAGGGGACTATCCTTTCCACGGGATCAAGACTGATTTGGCTGCCCGAACTCTTCGGCACGGATCCCTACGGCTTGAGCCGGCTGGCCGTCAGCGCACCCCCCGAACTCGGGCGTGGACCTCGTGCCCGCCTTCTCAGGACTCGGTGCTCCCTATTGGGATCCTCAGGCCACGGCCATCGTCAGTGGCTTCGGGCTGGGAACCAAACCCGGCCGAGGTGGCCCGGGCCACGGGTAGATCTGTTACCGATGTCCTGATTGACGGGGGTCCGGCCCAGAATGACTGGCTGGCCCAGCTTCAGGCGGATCTTTCCCAGCAGGAGATCCTGCGCAACAACGTAGCCGAACTTTCAGCCATTGGGGCCTCGCATCTTGCTGGAGTCGCCCGCGGATTTTGGACCGAGCCGGAGTGCGAAGCGCTCGACAGGGACCGCACAGCCTTCGTGCCCTCGGTTACTCCAGAGGAAGCCCGCGCGCGGCGGGAACAATGGGCGCACGCGGTGCGGAGATCAAGACTCCAAGCTCACACCTGAGGGGACATGGCATTCTACCAGCAGGATGCCATTCCGCGGACAGTCAATCCGGTTTCCCAGGCTGGAGAAACCGGAGGCGCGTTACGCACTACAGGGACCGTAACGTCGTGAGAGTCGCGGCCAGCGCGTCCGCCAGCTCCTGTCCCTTTGTCACGAAATGGTTGGAAAATTGGTTGCGATGTTCTTCGTGCTCATGAAAATGATGAGGAGTCAAGACACCCGAAAAGACTGGCACATCCGTTTCCATCTGTACCCTCATCAGGGCCTCCACGACGGTCTGCGAGACGAATTCATGGCGATAGATGCCGCCGTCAACCACCAGGGCAGAGGTAGCAATCCCGTCGTATTTGCCGGAGACTGCGAGCCTTCGGACCACCAGGGGAATTTCGAAGGCGCCGGGTACCTGGTAGGCGTCAACGCTGGCGGTGCCCAGCTCCTTGAGTCGGGCATGGAAGCTCTCGACGGCGCGATCGACGATGTCAGCATGCCATTGGGCGCTAACGATCGCCACTCGGAAAGATGAATTATCCGTGGGTGACAAGAGTGGTTCCTTTCTACTTAACAATGTCTGGAAATTCTTTCACGCCCGCGGGCTGCGCAGGCCGCGGTGCTATCCCATCTATGTAGCACCTATTGCGGTAGCACTTCAGGACGGCGGAAGATGTCTCAGGCCACATGCGTGTGGACCAGGGCCCGAAATCCACGGTGGACAATGCTGCGCAGGCCAAGTCCGCTTCCCGGTCCACCCACAGGAAACTCCCTGCCATGCCGAAATGCCCGAACGTGGCCGCAGAATTGTGCGGACTCGTCCAATGGGGTTCCTTGGTGCCCCGCACTTCGGCGCCGAGGCCCCAGGAGTTCTCGCCATGGCGGCCAAATCCGGGCAGCATCCCGGCCAGCCCCTGGAACTGAACCGAGGACAAGGCATCCACCACGGAGTTGGAAAGGGTGCGGGGCCGCAAAAGCTCCTGGGCGAGCCGGGCGATGTCGCCGATCGGCGCCATGCCTCCTTTTGATGGCGGCCCAGCCAGCGATGTCCGGACCATGCAGAGCGGCTTCAGGACCCGTTCGCTCAATTCACTTTCGAAGGGCCTGCCGGTTTGGGCGCTGAGATACTCCGCGGCCATTTCTATGCCCCGGTTCGAGTAGATTCTTCTGGCTCCGGGCTTCGCCCGCACCTTTTCCTCCTCCAACCCCACGCCCGAGGCGTGGGCCAGCAGGTGGCGCAAGGTGGAACCCGGCGGACCGGCCGGAGCGTCGAGGGATGCGGCCCCCTGTTCTCCGGCGACGAGGAGGGTCAGGGCGGTGAGCAGTTTGGTCACCGAAGCCAGCCGATAGACGCGTCCTTCGTCGTGGCAACCCAGGACACCTTCTGGCCCCACAACAGCGAGGGAGGGCGCGCCCGGCCACTGTTTCAGCTGGGCCAGCACGTCGGCGGCCAGGGCCGCAGACTGGGTGGCGTGCTCAGTCATGCTTCCTCTTTTCGGTGTTGCAGCGCGAGGCGTTGTGTTTCAGCGAGCCAGGAGGGTGGCGGCTTCCTGGCGGGTGGTGCCGGAGTCCTGGATGCCGTGGGCGATGTGGGCGAGTTCGGCGGGGATGTCGCGTCCTTTTTTGCGCATGGCGGTGGCCCAGAGGCGGCCGGCGCGGTAGGAGGAGCGGACCAGGGGGCCGGACATGACGCCGAGGAAGCCGATTTCTTCGGCTTCGTGCTGGAGGTCGACGAATTCCTGGGGTTTGACCCAGCGGTCCACGGGCAGGTGCCGTTCGGAGGGGCGCAGGTATTGGGTGATGGTGATCAGGTCGCAGCCGGCGGCGTGGAGGTCGCGGAGTGCTTCGCTGATTTCTTCGCGGGTTTCGCCCATGCCCAGGATGAGGTTGGATTTGGTGACCATGCCCAGGTTCCGGCCCTGGGTGATGACGTCCAGGGAGCGTTCGTAGCGGAACGCGGGGCGGATCCGCTTGAAGATGCGGGGCACGGTTTCGACGTTGTGCGCGAAGACCTCGGGCTTCGAGTCGCAGATCGCGGCAATGTGTTCGGGCTTGCCGGAGAAGTCGGGGATGAGCAGTTCGACGCCGGTGCCGGGGTTCAGTTCGTGGATCTTGCGGACGGTTTCGGCGTAGAGCCAGACGCCTTCGTCTTCGAGGTCGTCGCGGGCGACGCCGGTGACGGTGGCGTAGCGCAGGGCCATGGATTGGACGGAGCGGGCCACTTTGGTGGGTTCGAACCGGTCCAGGGGTGAGGGTTTGCCGGTGTCGATCTGGCAGAAGTCGCAGCGGCGGGTGCATTCGGAGCCGCCGATCAGGAAGGTGGCTTCCTTGTCTTCCCAGCATTCGAAGATGTTGGGGCAGCCGGCCTCTTCGCAGACGGTGTGCAGGCCCTCTTTCTTGACCAGGTTTTTCAGGCCCACGAACTCCGGGCCCATCTGGACCTTGGCCTTGATCCACTCCGGCTTGCGCTCCACCGGAACCGCAGCGTTGCGCTGCTCGATCCGCAGCATCTTCCGGCCTTCAGATGCCAGCGTCATGACCGGACCCCCATAGCCGCTGTGCCCACTCGGTGGCGTTCGGCGAGCAACGACAACGCTGCCTGCGCCTCCTGTTGCACTTGGGAGGGGTTCCAGCCGAGGCAGGGCGCCAAGTGCGAGGCGACCTCGTGGGCGATCTCGGCGGTCACCAGGCCACGGAACGCGAGACTGGTCCGGCGGATCAGCACATCGGCGACGTGGGCAACGTGCTCGCGCTCAGCCATCCAGGCCAGCTCACGTACGCTCAGCTCGGCAGTACTGCGGAGCGGGGCGTCCTGTCCTTGGGCCAGGAACGCCAAGACCTCCTCGGCGCGGGTGCCATAGCGGGCGAGCAGGGTCCTGACCCGTTGATGCTCCGCCCCGGGCCCGGTGTGGCCAGCGACCCAGCCCTGGACGCCCGCTTCATCAACGGGGTAGCCCCGTCCTCCCCCGATCGGAAGCTCCGCCGTGTTCACGGAGCGGCCGTGCCCCAGCAGCCCCAGGACCTCGTCCGCCACCTGCTCTGACAACGCCCGGAAGGTGGTCCACTTCCCGCCGACCACGCTCAGCACCGGCCGGTCCGCGCCCGGGAGCACCGAACGTTCAATGCGGTAGTCGCGTGAGACAAAACCCGGGGCTGTCTCATCATGGCGGGGCAGCGGCCGGACGCCGGAGAACGTGTACACGATGTCCTTATGGGCCACTTCGACGGTGGGGAACACGTGGTGGATGAGATCGAAGAAGTACTGGATCTCGGCGTCGGTGCACACGGGCTCCAGGTCCTCCCCCGCGTCAACGTCGGTGGTTCCCACGAGCACGCGGTCACCCATGGGGTAGATCAGCACGATGCGGCCGTCGCTGTGCTCGAAGAAGATCTCGCGGCCGCCGGTGGCGGCCAACAGCCCGGGGTGGTCCAGGACGATGTGAGAGCCCTTGGTCCCGCCCATGAACCGCGACGGCGACCCCAGGGCACCGTTGGTCGCGTCCACCCACGCTCCGGTCATGTTCACGACGACGTCCGCGGCGAAAGTGATTTCCGCACCGGTGAGCTCATCGCGGAGGCGGGCGCCGCCGTCGTCCGTCCCGACGAACGAAACGTAGTTGGCGGCGCGGGCATGCGGGCCTGCCTCAAGGCCGTCCCGGAGGGCGTCCAGGGTGAGCCGCTCCGGATCATGCACCGAAGCGTCGAAATAGGTGGCGGTGTACTTGACGTCGGACCGCAGGGCGGGCAACTCCGCCAGGGAACGCTTGCGGCCCACGAACCGGTGCCGCGGCACCGTACCGCCACGGCGCGAGAACGCATCGTAGAGGCTCAGTCCCACCTTCACCAGGAGCGCGCCGCGTTCCTGGGGCTTGCCGGAACGGTGCGTGATAAAGCGCAGCGGGGCGTTCAGCAGCCCGGAAAACGTCGAGAACACCGGGATGGTGGTCTGCAGCGGCTTGACGTAGTGCGGCGCGATGCGCAGGAGCCTGTTCCGCTCAACCACGGACTCATGCACCAGGCGGAATTCGCCGTTTTCGAGGTACCGGATTCCGCCGTGGATCATGTGGGAGGAGGCCCCGGAAGCGCCCTGGCAGAAGTCGCCCCTCTCCACGAGGACCACCTCGACGCCCTGCAGTGCAAGGTCGCGGAACGTGCCGACGCCGTTGATGCCCCCTCCCACAATGAGGACACGTGCCCGGGGATGGTCCTTAAGGGCTTGGACGGTTGACCGGACGGAGTGGTCAGTGGACACGGGAGGCTCCTGACAGGTTGTAGGACGAACGGGGGTGGGGGTCGCGGCCAGCGGGGGACGCCGTGGACGGGAAGTGGGCGGGGTGGGCGCTGTGCTGGAGCAGGGGCTTGAGTGTGCCGATCAGGGCTTCGCGGACGTCCTCGACCGTGGCCCCCGGCACTGCATCCGCGACGCAGCCGACAGATTCGGGACGGAAGTCCAGCCCCATGAGCGCGTACGCCTCTTCGAGGACGGTACGCGCCGGGCCTGAATCTTCGACCATGATGACGGCGCTGAACAGGTAGCCGTGCCTGGTGAGGCGCTGCCCTGTCCCGACCAGCTTGGCGCGGCCCGAGTGGTTGACGCTGAATTCCCCGGTGCAGTACTCGCCGGGTACGGCCCCGACACGGGCGTCGGCTCCAAGACCCTGGAGGGCCCGGGTCACCGCCTCGGCGAAGGCCTCGAAGCGTTCGCGGATCGAGGCCCGGGCATCTGGGTGGGGTGCCCAGAGGTGGACCACCATGTCACCGGGCCCGTACACCGCAAGGTGTCCACCCACGGGCCTTATGATCGGCGCATAGCCGTGTCCGGCCAGGACGGTGCGGGCCTCCACGTAGCCGGGGCGGAGGGAGTCACGGCGGCTGAAGGCTGCCGTGGCAAGCGGCCGGGAGAGGTTGAGTTCACCTCCGGCCGCGCCGGGAAGCGCGGCAAGGCTGTCCGCGATGAATGCCATATCCTCGTCGCCGGGGCGCGGCCTTGGGTCATGGACAACGCGCACGACGCCGGCGCCGAAGGGCGGGTGCGCGCCCGTCACAGTGTTCCGGGGCCGGGATTGCGCCCCGTCACCCCACGCACGGCCTCGCGCCATCCGGTGTAGAGCTCTTCGCGCCGTTCCTCCGTCATTGTCGGTTCGAATACCCGGTCGATCTGCCACCCGGTCTCCAGGTCGTCACGGCTCCAGAGGCCGACGCCCATACCTGCGAGGTGTGCGATGCCCAGTGCCGTCCGCTCCAGCTCGGTCGGGCGGAGCACCGGGATGCCGAGGATGTCTGCCTGGAACTGGCACAGGAGGTTGCTCCGCGCCGCGCCGCCATCAACTTTCAGCTCGGGGACCGGGTTCCCCGCCGCCACGAGCACGTCGATGTTGTCCCGCGTCTGGTAGGCCATGGCCTCGATGCCGGCGCGCACGATGTGCTCGGCGCTGCTCTCCAGTGTGAGTCCGACGATGCTCGCCGTGCTGTCCCGGGACCAGTGCGGTGCGCACAGGCCTGCGAAGGCGGGCACAATGTAGACACCTCCGGTGTCCGGCACCCGCCGCCCGAGCTCCTCCAGGTCGGTCTCGGGGGTCAGGATGCCCAACCGTTCCCGCATCCACTGCAGCGTCTGGCCACAATGGAACACGACGCCTTCAATCTCGTAGGAGGTAGTCCCTGCGGCCGTCCAGCCTACGCTCGCTGTGAGGCCGTCCAGGATGGCCGGCGTCGGTCCGCTGTTGGCGGTAAGTACACCCGCCGTCCCGTAGGTATTTTTCACCGATCCGGTCGCAAAACATGCTTGGCCGAACATGCCGGCCTGCTGGTCGCCCATGATCGCCATGACGGGCACGCTGGACGTCCCCGGCAGGCCGACGTCGGCCGGACGCATGTCACCAAAGTGCGAGTCGGACGGCAGTGCCGGGGGCAGCAGGCGGCCAGGGATTCCGCAGGCCTCGACAAGCTTCTCGTCCCAGTCGCGCGTATCGAGGGAGAAGAGCGCAGTCCGGGACGCTTCGCTATGGTCCGTAAAGTGCGATCGGCCGCCGGTCAACTGCCACAGCAGCCACGTGTCCACCGTGCCTGCCGCGAGTTCGCCGCGCTCGGCGCGTTCCCGCACGCCGGGGACGTTCTCCAGCACCCAGGCGAGCTTGGCGGCGCTGAAGAAGGAGTCGTTGAACAGTCCTGTCCGTTGCCGGAACTCATAGTCCAGGCCGTCCATCCGCCAGCGCTGCACGATCGCGTCCGTCTGCTTGGACATCCACATGATCGCGTTGTGGACGGGTTCGCCGGTGTGGCGGTCCCAGAGCAGGCAGGACTCCCGGTGGGTCGTGATTCCCACTGCGGCGAGATCATCGGTGGTCGCCCCGGCCTTGGTCATGACGGCGTGCATGCTCTGCCGCTGGGCCTGCCACAGCGCCATAGGGTCGAGCTCGACCCACCGCGGCTTCGGAAAGAGGGGAGTCACGGGATGGCGAGCCTCCGCCACAATCTTGCCCTCGAGAGAGACGAGGACCGCACGTGCACTCGTCGACCCTTCATCGAGGGCCAGGACATACCGGGGACTCACGGTGTGGAACCCTCGACTGCTGGCCGGTTCTCCTCGGTGCGGGAAGGGACGGCGAGCCGTTCCAGCCATTCGCGATAGCCGCGGATCTCTGCGGCCTGGCGGTTCTCGTCCCAGCCGCATTCGGCGCCCATGACGGCAGCAGCACGATCGACCGTATCGAGGCCATGCCCGGGCTCGAACGCCAGGAGCATGCGGCGGGCCAGGACATCTGTCAGAGTCTTCGCGAACTCTTGCCGTACCGCCAGGAGGATCTCGGCCTCGAGTGCACCGGTTGCCGGATCGAGGACGGGAAGTCCGACGCCGGCCCCGCCCGCCTGCGCGACGACGTCGAACGCCCGCGTCCCGTAGAGGGCCAGCAGCCGCTCGACCGTCGTGTCGGCGAGTCCTTCGGCACGGAGGGCCTGGCGCGCCTGCCCGAAGTCCCCGGCCGCGCCAGGCAGGGGAAGATTCGCGGTGACGCACTTAGGGCTTTTGCGTCCCAGCCGTTTGAAGGCGTCGTCCACCGCGTCCTCGGCAAGCTGCCGGTAGGTGGTTAGCTTGCCCCCCACCACCGAGATGAGGCCGGGAAGGTCCGGGGCGTGGTCGTGCAGGACATGGCTCCGGGGAATCTTCCACTCTTTGACACCCGGTGCGTACGGCAGCGGGCGGACACCGGAGTACGTGAAGAGGACATCCTTCGGCGTGAGGTTGGCCGTCGGAATGAGTTCGTTCACCTCACCCAACAGGTAGTCCATCTCGTCCGCGTCGCAGCGCGCCTCGCCGGGATCGGCGTCGAAACGAAGGTCCGTGGTTCCGATGAGGTACCGGCCCATCCACGGAATCACGAGGACGAGGCGGCCATCAGTCTTGGACTCGTAGTAGACCACGTCGTCCGGGGCCCCGGGAAAGGAATCAACAATCAGGTGGCTGCCCTTTGTGCCCCCATTGAGGCGTGGCTGTTCCGGGGCCCCACGACGGAAGATCCGGTCAATCCAGGGGCCGGCAACGTTGAGAACCACCGGCGCACGGACCTCATGCATCTCATCAGTCAGGGTGTCCCGGTAGCGCACCCCCACCACCCGCCCGCCTTCAAGGAGGGGCTCCTCAACCCGTGCCTTGGTGCGGATGGCCGCCCCTGCGCCCGAAGCCGCCAATGCGACTTCGGTGCAAAGACGCTCCGCATATTCGACCTGGCCGTCGGTGAAGACTACTGCCCCGTGCAGGCCGTCGGGCGAAATTCCCGGGAAGCGCCGCAGGATCGCGGTGCGGTCCAGCACTTCGTGGCCTTGGGTCTTCTTGTCGAAAGACAGCGCGTCATAAAGGATCATGCCAATGCGGATAAGCCACGCAGGCCTGCTGCTGTGCGAGCTCAGCGGCATGATGAGTCGCAGCGGCTTGACGAGGTGGGGGGCGAGGCGGAAGAGGAGTTCTCGTTCCCGCAGTGATTCGCGGACGAGTGCGAAGTCGCGGTGCTCAAGATAACGGAGCCCTCCATGGACAAGGCGGCCCGACCACGCTGAGACTCCGCTGCAGATGTCGTCCTGCTCCAACAGCACAACCCGCAGGCCCCTGACAGCTGCGTCGCGGGCGATCCCCAGGCCATTGATGCCTGCTCCGACGACTATGACGTCAAAGGGGCTGGTGAACTCCTCCATCGCAGCTTCCTTCCTCTTCCACAAGGCTGTAGAATATTTATTTGGTAGGTGCATTTACATTTAGGATGTTTCCAGTCCCGGGCTTTGCGTGTCAAGAGGGACCTAGGATGGGAACAGAGCGAAGGGAACTGGCCAATGACTGATATCGACGGGCAGCGGCTGATGATCAAGGTCGCGCGTTTATACCATACGCACGAGATGCGCCAGACCGACATCGCCAAGCGGCTTCAGATCTCCCAGTCCCGGGTTTCGCGGCTGCTGGCCCAGGCGGAGGATGCCTCGATCGTACGCACGGTCGTCGCTGTTCCCCAGCATGTCCACGCCGAACTCGAGGAGCGCGTTGAGTCACTGTACGGACTCAGCGAAGTCCACATTGTCGACGCCGTGAGCGATGACGAGGCAGAACTGGGCAAGGACCTGGCCCACACCATGGCGGCCCTCCTGCACGACGTCGCCTTCGAAGTGAACACGATTGCGGTCACTTCATGGAGCAAGACGCTGCGTCTGATGATCGACGTCATGCTGCCGATGCGCACGCGCTGCAAGCACGTCATCGAGACCTTGGGAGACCTGGGGCCGCCCGCGCTGCAGCACGACACCGCACGGTCCACCCAGCAGTTCGCCGCACTTACCGGCGCCCAGCCCGTCTTCCTCCGCACGCCAGGTGTAGCCCCGAGCCCCGAGATGAAGGAACTGCTGCTCAGTCGCGACCCGCATGCGCAGAAGGCATTGGAAATGCTCGACTCCGTGGATTTGGTACTTGTTGGCATCGGCACCGATGAGATCGATACCGACCTCCGGCCCGGCGACAACTTCTTTACGGATGAGCAGTTTGCCCGCATCCGTGAACTGGGCGCGGCAGGAGAGGTTTGCCTGCATTTCCTGGACGCCGACGGGACACCGATCGACTCGGAGCTGGAGGACCTCATTGTCGGCATCTCCAGGGAGCAGCTCAAGAATGCCCGACACCGGTGGGCTGTGGCCGGAGGGGCCCGCAAGCATCGTGCCATCCGGGCAGCGGTGGCCGGCGGCTGGGTTGACACCCTCGTAACCGATGGCGCAACCGCACAGTTCCTGATCGACTACGCCCCCGCTGCACCCCAGGCGGCAGTGGACGCGGCCCAGGCAAAGGGCACCAGCCGGCGTCGTACTCCCGCAGCGAAGGGCTGACCCGCAAGGCACCCGGCTCTTGACAAGACTGTGACACACCCCATTGCCATTGCATACTCATTGTGGTTCGCATAACGATTCACGGAAGTCCGTCCGCGTCTCCCCATGCAGCCTTGAACTTGGCATGTTCAGCCAGACGCCCCCGGGTTGAACATAACCTCGATCGGCACCGAACTCCACGATCTCCACTCCCCCAAGGAGACCATCAAGCACACCTCGATCACACGCGTCTGGCCTTTGGTGGAGGAAGTCGTCTCCCGCCTGAGCTGACACACACCAGCTCCGTGCAACCAGGAAACCCCCTGGCCGTGGTCGGCCCGGGGTTTCCTAATAGCCAGAGCGCTGCATGTTGTCGCGCCGGTGCTGGACCGTCCGTGTCACGGTCAACCCCGGGGTGCGCTCGGTGCACTCCCTGCCGCCGCAAGCACCAAGGGAGGCGTCCGACAGCCGACAGCGCATGGGATCCCGAAAAAGGCACCGGATGTGCCGTCAGGTGCCGCCCACCGCAGCGACGGTACTCTCGCCGACGTCGGCCTCTGTGACGTCGTCCGCGGCCTTTTCTCCATCAGATGGCACACACGGCCGCCGGGTGCAGTGGACGCGCCTGCCACCAGCCGGGGACGCGCCACATTCCCTGGGCAGGACGCTAGTCGGGCCTCCTGTGCGCGGGTACTCTCCCGTCAACTCGATTCGAGGTTGTCCCGAATTGCGGCCAGGAACCGGGCCCCGGTGGCGCCGTCAATGGCCCTGTGGTCACACGTGAGGGTTAGCCTCGCACGGGGTTTCCAGGCGCCGTTCCCGGCCTCTGTCGGCACGAACTGCCGGCGCGTGGCGCCGACGGCGAGGATGGCCACCTGCGGGACGTTCAGGATGGCATCAAACCCATCGATCCCCATCATGCCCAGGTTGGAGACGGTGAAAGTGCCGTCCGTGACGTCGTCCATGGTGAGCTTGCCATCGCGGGCGCGCTGGACGATGTCCCGGCGCGCCGAGGCGATGCCTGCGAGATCAAGCGATGCAGCGTCCTTGATGACAGGAACCACCAGGCCGGCCGGAGTGTCGACGGCCATGCCGACGTTGACGCGCTGGAAGCGGGTGACGGTCTCGTCAGTATAGTGGGCGTTTAGTGCAGCGTGGTCACGCAGCGCGGCCGCGCACGCGGCGAGGATGGCATCCGTGACCGTAGCGCCCGGACTGCGCTCCTTTACGCGGAGCGCAGCCCCCATGTCCGCCTCAACGGCAAGGTGGAAGGCAGGAGCCTCCCACGCGGCCACCATGCGCCGCGCGGCAGTGCGCCGGATTCCCTTGAGCGGGACGACGGTCCTGCCTTCTTCGTCGGTCGCCGTCACCGCTGTGCCCGAAGCAGGCCCCGGGCCTTGCCGGCGCAACCGTACAGTTCCATCTTCTCGATGGTCGCTTGGATCATCCGTTCCCGGCCTTCCGCCATCGCGTCCTCCAACTGGCGGTCACCCTGTGACCAGACAGCCTCAATCCCTGCACGGAATGCAAGGCGTAGGTCCGTGTCTGCATTGAACTTGTGCACTCCGGCAGCCATGGCGGCACGGATCTCATCATCCGGGACACCTGAGGCGCCGTGGAGGACCAGCGGGATGCCGACGGCGGCCTCGATTTCCTTGACCCTCTGGATGTCCAGGGGCTGCGCCGTCGCAAGTGGAACACCATGCACAATCCCAACCGAAATCGCCAGGAAGTCCACTCCCGTCTCCGCAACGAAACGCTCCGCCTCGGCAACGTTAGTGTAGTAGGACTGCCAGTCGACCTGCTGGTCGGCGTCGGGGATCTTCCCCAGTTCTGCCTCCACGGGGATGCCGAAGGAGTGCGCCACCTCGACGACTTTCCGGGTGGTGCGGATGTTCTCCTCGAACGGCAGGTGGGCGCCGTCATACATGATGGACGTGAAACCCAGCTTGATGGCCTCGAAGACTTCCTCCCAGGGTCCGTGGTCCAGGTGGATCACATACTCGGCCTCGGATTCCTCAGCGACGCGGCGCGTCATCTCATAGGCCTTCTTGAGCCCCATATGGGGGACGATCGCCCGGCCCACCTGGAGGAAAACCGGAGACTTGGCACGTTCGGCGGCCCTGACGAGCGCTTCAGTGGTCTCCTCGTTGTGCATGTTGAAGGCACCGACAGCGTAAGAGCCCTCGGACGCGTCCTTGATGATCTGGCGTGGATCGACCTGTGGCATAACCGTTCCCTTTCCTGCCCTGGACCGTCAGGCGGTCTCGATGTACGCGATCAGGCTTCGGACATCGACCGTTTCGCCTTCGGGGACGACGATTTCGGCCAGGACGCCGGAGGCCGGGGACTCGAGGGTCTCTTCGACCTT
>NZ_JAUSRE010000037.1 GCF_030811655.1 Pseudarthrobacter enclensis
ACACCGTTAATACCACCACCGACCACCAGTACTTTGGCGTGCGGACGGCGGCGCAGGTTGTGGACTGAAGGGCGTTCCACCCCATGCCGGGGCGCGGCAGCAGACGGTTGAACAGATGGATCCTTGGGTCCCAAAACGACTCCCTTGGGGCTTTGCGTGATGCGGCCGCCGCTGGATGGCGCCGCCGTTCTGCTCTATTCTTCGGAGAAATGGAAAATGGAGTCAAGCACTATGCACGAACGTGCAGAACGGAAGCCTCCCCGGGACCGGCCACGGTCAATGTGGCCTAATTCCTGGGCCCTGGAGGACGTACTGCGACGACCTCCAGGCTGAAACCCCAGCCCACCCAACAACACCAGGGCATGGATCCGAGGAAGCGGCGGGCGTTCTGGACCGGGGGCACTCTTCATCGCCCAGACGTCGAGGCGATGAATTCGTTTGGCTGTCTAGAGTTCAGCAACAACTTCATGAATCACAGCCACCCTTCACTGGGGAGGGCGGGCTGTGACAGGCCCGGCGCGATCCTAACTGGACAGGACTCCTCGGGTCGGCAAAACAAGGCCTGCTACGAGGAAATTGCATAATTGGGATACACCCAACCATCCATCCGTGCCATCCACCAACTTGAAGCCTTGGCTGCACCGTCACGCTCCGAACCCGAGCAATGTCAGCATCCCTGTGCCGAATATTTCGGACAGGAAGATAATTCCGAGAGACATTTTGATTCTTTCATTTTCTGATTTCAGCCGACCTCGAGTGATGAGCGGCCAGTGGCCAAGTGCGAGTTATGTCCGGGACGTTCTCCCCTCCCGGCCGGCGGCGTAATTCCGGGTCCGGGTTTCCCGGCAGTAAGACCGGGATTCTCGCGGTCCGCCCCGCGCCTCCCGGAAGGCAATTAACGTGAGCACCTCCCGCCGTGGGACACCGGGAAGTTGGGAGGTAATAATAATGGGATAGGGATTGGAGAAGTCGCTGTGCACGTCAGTGGGCGGCTACGTATGGCTTCGGCTCAGGGAGGCTGGCTTCCTCGCGGACCCGGCGAGAGAAGCGTTCGATTGACTTGAGTGCGGAGACAACGTCGGCAGACCGGACCTCGAAAGGCATCGCATGAATGGTCTCGCCTGCTACAGTCGCGGCATTGGCGACTAGTTCGAGCTCATGGGTGTCTTCTGCCGTTAGTCCAACTTCGGTCAGGGTAGTGGGAAGGCCGACCCTAGTGGTGAATTCGATGAAGTCACGGATATCGCCGGTCGGTGCACCTTCGAGTACGAGCTGCGTGAGCGAACCGATGTTGACTTTATGCCCGTGGGCGAGTCCGTGTGTTTGCGGTACTGCCGTTAGTCCGTTGTGGATGGCGTGGGCTGCGGCCAGACCACCGGACTCGAATCCCAGGCCCGAGAGCAGGGTGTTGGCTTCGATGACCTTCTCGACTGCTGGGGTGACGAGGTCATCGCGTACTGCATCGAGAGCTGGCAGGGCGTTGTCCCAGAGGACGTCCCAGCTAAGGTGGGCCAGGGCCGTGCCTGTGAGGGTGGGAAGACCCCCGGCCATTGTTAGCGAGTTGGATGCCGCTGTTGCCCGTGCCTCCAGCCATGTGGCCAAGGCGTCTCCCACTCCAGCTGCGAGGAAAGCTGCCGGAGCGTTCGCAATAATCTGCGAATCGACGAGGACGAGGTCCGGGTTGCGGGGAAAGAAACGGTATTCCTCGAATGCGCCATCATCTGTGTAGACCACAGCCAAGGCCGACGTCGGTGCATCCGTTGAGGCGACCGTGGGTACGGTGACCCACCGGATACCTGCGAGAAACCCAGATGCTTTGACCGCATCAATCGTACTTCCGCCGCCGACGGCGACCACGACGTCCGCGTTCTCGCTCTTGATCACGTCGACGAGGCGATTGATTTCTTTTGCTGATGGGATTCCGCGGAAGGCTTCCCTGGTGACGGGGAGCCCCGCCGTCTTCAGCGATGAGGTCACATCATGTCCCACGAAACCCCAGACGGCGTCATCGGCAACGATCAAAGGTGTGCTTCCGATGGGTGTGAGGAATTCGCCCAACCGGGCGATGGCTCCCGGCCCCTGGGCGTAGCGACCGGGGCTGATGACTGAACGGATGGGGCTGTTTGCAGGCAAGAGGAGCTCCTTGACGTCATTGTCGATGCGGCCGGATGGCCGTCACTGCCCCGAGAGTAACGCCCAAGTGGCGGCCCCGACGAGGGCGAACCGTCTCAAATTGAGACGCACACGATAACTTGCCTGCTGCTGCGTGAGCATCGCCTCTACGCAAAGAGGGACGACGAAGATACACCCAAGGTGGAGAGGTTTACGTCTGCCGGTTGTCGAGCCCATGTCGGCGGTCGAGATTTAGCTCGCCGACCTCCCCTGCCATTGGGCGGCCCCCGACTTTTGAGTGAAAATCACGCGAAGATTATGCGCATGGAGATCCCCGGCAGACCCCCGGACCGTATATTTAGTGTCAATCCCGTGGGCCTGGTGCCGGATGAGAACCAGGGGCGAGATGATTCCGAGCTGCGCCTTTCGATGCTAGATAATGGGCGCGCCGCGGCTCCGGACCATTGGGCGCCTGTGGCCCGACCCCGATGCTGATGCCGGGGAAGCCGTCCGGAACATCACATGGTCCGGGAACCCTTGTTTAGTGGGGAATGCGGAGATACCGGCTGTCGCACGGCATACACTGAACCCGTGCGGCGAGGATGAAAAGTGCTCCCTCGAATCCTTGCCAATTTATTGACGGAAAACGGAGAAGAGCAATGACCGGAACGAACACCTGGGAGCGCGCAGCAATTGAAAGCGCTGCATGAGTCGTCGGAGATCCTGCGGGCTGTCAACGTCTGGGATGCGATGAGCGCAGCAACGGTTGGGGCGCTACCGGAGACGAAAGCGATCGCCACCGTGGCCACTCCATCGCCGCCACCTACGGCTACGCCGACGGCAGCATGCCCATGGACATCGCGCTGGCCGCGATCAAAACTGGTGGACGCCGTCGATCTTCCCGTCACGGCCGACCTCGATGACGGGTACGACAACCCCGCCGAGACGATCCGCAGGGCCACCGTCCTGGGCGTCGTGGGCGCCAACGTTGAAGACCGTCTTCGTCCCTTCGACGAAGCTGTGGCCCGGGTGGAGGCCATCATGGCCGCCGCCAACGATGAAGGGGCATCGCGTTCCAGCTCAACGCCCGGCGGAGGCGATCGCGCGGGCTGGGGACCGTCCCATAAGGGACTGTATCGATGACGCCATCGCCCGGGGCCGGGCATTCCTCGACGCCGGTGCTGCGCTGGTCTTCGTCCCGGGAGCACTCACCCGCGACATCATTGAGCCGCTTGTTGAGGGACTCTCACGGAATGCTTTCAGTGATCGGCGCGCCCGGGGCTCTGCCGGCTGCAGACCTGCAGGAACTCGGGGTAGCCCGGGTCTCCTTTGGCCCCTTCACCAAGCGAGTCGCGCTGCGGGCACTCCGCGGTCTCGCCACCGACCTTTACGGGACCGGCGTCCTGCCCGTAGACACCCCGCCATTGAACTGACTTCCAACGCTGGGTCGAGGGAAGACCCGGGCAAGGGGTACGCGCGGTCCGGAGACCCTGGACATGAGGCGTTGGGGAAGGCTTTGCCGTCGCCGGAGGTTTTGATGTCCCTGTACACCATCGAAAGGAACGTACCCAGGAAGTAAGACCTGATTCATCACTGGCGCATCCAATGACTTTGGCCGCGAGTGGACCGAAGCTGGCCTGGAGCGCGGGGACAAAGTAGCAGGCACCGCACGTAAGCTTGACACTCTTCGTGCCCTTGCCGAAAAGTATGCTGTTACCTTCCTGCCCATCGAGCTTGACGTCACGGACCGGGATCCTGATATCGCGGCCGCGCGGAAGGCGGCAGAGCACCCTGGGCGGCTCGACGTCGTGGTCAATAACGCCGGCTACGGACATTTCGGCCTGATCGGGGAACTCACCGAAGCTGAGGTCCGGGCACAGCTGGAGACGAACCCTGTTCGGGTGCTGTGGGTCACGGAGGCGGCCGTTCCCGTCATGCCTAAACAGGGTTCGGGCCACATCATTCAGGTATCGAGCATCGGTGGAATCAGCGCCTTCCCAACCGTGGGCGCGTACCACGCGTCGAAGTGGGCGCTGGAGGGCTTCTCCCAGTCACTCACACAGGAGGGCGAGGGATTCAATATCCACGTGACGCTGGTAGGACCCGGCGGCTTCTCGACCGACTGGTCCGGCCCGTCCGCCACCCACAGCGGGCGGATGGACATATGCGACGAGGTCCGCAAAGCCGCGGCAGGCCGCCCCTCCTCGAACAACCCCGGCGACCCACGGCCACCCGAGGAGCTATCCTCCGAAATGTCGTCGACGCGGAGAACCCGCCCCTGCGCGTCTTCTTCGGCAAAACACCCCTGGACATCGCAACCAAGGACTACGAATCACGCCTGGCAACCTGGACCGAATGGCAACCGGTCTCAATCGAAGCCCACGGCAACCAACTCCCTAAATCACCCCCCTACAAATCGATAAACGGCCGCTGTGAACTACACGCGCACCGGTAAACCCGACATCCCGCGGGAGGACCAGGACGCCAACGATGCGCTGGTTTCTGACGCCTTGAACTCGCTGGCCGCCGTCGAAGCGGAGGCCCCCGACGGCAAGCTGCTGATGCGTAGCTGCTGCTGGCCCCTGGTCGCCGGTCAGAACGTGGAATAGCCCAGAGAGGACTAACCGGTCCCGAATTCGTCGACGTCAAGTCCTGTCGCCCATCCCATGCGGCAAAAAGCGGCCGCGGGCGATAGCGCCGCAGCTTCGTGCGGAAGTTTCGTTACTGATGATGAATAGGCCATTGGTCAATTTTGGATACAGATTAATTGCTGCGTTTTTCCTTGGTACCGTGGGGCCTTACCGGTAGTCCGGGTCCATCCGGTACATCCTCCAGAACTGAGAGCCTGTTACGGTGTTCGTGCCAGATGCCGGTCCTGGTCAGCGGTCGAGGCCCTGGTAATCTGCAAGCCGGTCGGCGAGGACGGGGAATTCACTGCGTGTGGTCTGGACAAGGCCGGGGTCGATGCTGGCGCGGAGCACCTCTTCGCCCCGTCCTGCTTCCGCCACAAGGTGACCTGCAGGGTCCACAATGCGGCTGGTCCCGGCCAGTTCAATGCCTTCCTGAATGCCTGCGGCGTTGCAGGCAAGGATGAAGACTTGGTGCTCCACGGCCCGGGCAGACGTCAGGAGCTTCCAGTGTTCCCGGCGTGCGGCCGGCCACGCGGCGGGGACGATGACTATTTCGGCCCCGCGGACGCTCAGCTCGGACCATAGGCCCGGAAAGCGCAGGTCGTAACAGGTAGTTCCCGCCACTGATCCGAATGGCGTGTGCACGACAGGCAGCGACGTTCCCGGTGAGAGCAGCTCGGTTTCGAGGGACTGGTAGCCGAAGACGTGGATCTTGGAATATCTGTGGGCGACATCGCCCTGCGGGTCGATTAGCATCGAGGTGTTCCGCAGGGCCGGTGCACTGCCGTGGGCGACTCCCTGGACCCGTTCGATCATGCTTCCAATGTGTACGTAGGTCCGGAGTTCCTTTGCCACTGCTGTGCACATGCGAACCGTCAACCCCTGCCCTGTTTCTGAGAGTTCCCGATACTGTTTGAAATGGAAGTAGCCTGCACTCCATATCTCTGGGAGGACGAGAAGGTCCGCTCCGCGCTGCTGGCGCAGAAGCGCCTCGGCACGATCGATGCGTTGGCTTTGGGTTTCGTTGTCGGGGCTGGATAATTGGACCAGTGCGATTTCCATTGGTTCTTCCTTGTATATCCGGGAACCTCAGCCTGGACGCAACTTGACGTTCGGCCACTGCGCGTTGAAATTATGCAACAGCACGGTTCGCTTTTGGTGTATCTCATGTCTTACTTTGGGGCAGCCATTCCAAGCCGGGCCATGCGCCGGTAGATCGTGGCCCGGCTGATGCCCAGTTCGGCGGCGGCAGCGGCAACGGTGGTTCCGGGCCGGGACAGGCACCTGGCGATCTCGTCCCGCTCGACGGCCTCGATCCGCGTCAGCCGGGGGCCGGAGCGGCCGAGCAGCGCAGCCGGCAGGTGCCGCACATCGATGGTCTCCGTGCGCTGCGCCGCGTCCTGGACCATGCCAAAAAGTTCGTCAACGTTGCCGGGCCACCCGTACGCGGTCAGCGCGTGCTCTGCGGCGGGTGTGAAGTCGACCTCCCGCATCCGGGACTGCCGGGCGGCGTACCGGGCGAGGGGCATCACGTCGTCACCGCGGTCCCGCAGTGCGGGCACCAGTACCACTGACTCCACCAGCGCCGCCAGCGGGGCCGGGATGGCGGTGAGGTCATCCGCGGTCACGGCCCAGGTTACGGCTGCGGGAAGGCCTTCGGATCCCCGGCCCCGCGAGCTGACAGCCCGGGCAGCGAGTTCCTGCGCAGCCCAGGCCGGGAGCAGATCAATGTTCTCCACGATAACAGCGGTGTGGGGCTTGGACAGCTCCGGCGTCCACAGGGACAGCCAGGCCTCCACGTCCTGGGGCGCGGGAACGGCAGCGCAGAGGATGCGGCTTCCCGGGTGCGCCTGGCGGATGGCCTGGCCCAGCAGGGTGGCGCGTCCCGTCCCCGGTTCTCCGACAGCGGCCGCCACCTTACCGGAGGTCAGGGCCATTGCTGCGGCGTCCAGGGCCGCGGTCCAGGGGCGGGACATGGCGCGAAGGGTGCCGGAGCCGGGCTCCAGGCGTGCCCGCTGTACCCGGAACACCCCGCCCTTGGGGCCGGATTTCGGGTGCCGGCCTCCGGACTTGGCCAGCATCAACGCGGCGGTGGTGCCCGCGGCGGACTGGGCCAGCGCCAGCAGCAGCTCCGGGGAGGACTTGGACCACGTGGTGATGTTCACGCTCCCCTCGAGCCGTCCGCTGAGGGGGTCAAGCACCGGCACCGCGGCGCAGGTGTAGGTGCGGAGGCTTGCGCTGTAGTGTTCCTCGGCGCGGACCAGGCTCGGGGTGCGGTCGGCCAGTGCCAGGCCCAGCCCGTTGGTTCCCGCCTCCCGTTCGGAGAACGCGAAGCCGGGGGCCAGGTGCACCTTGTCCAGCGCCTGCAGCAGGGAGGTGTCACCGCTGAAGCGGTTGAGCACCAGCCCGTCGGCGTCCGTGAGCATCAGGCTCAGCGGCTCGTTGGCCAAGGTCTGGTGGAGGCCGGTCAGCACCTCCTGCCCGCACTGGAAGAACAGGGAGTCGCCGTTCACGGACCCGGCCCAGACCGGGTCAACCTCCTCCGCTGAGACGCCGTATTCCTCACTCCGCTGCCACGACGCGAGAAGGCGTCGCGAGGCAACCGCGAGCTCAGCGCCCGGCCCGTTCCCGTTCGGCATCATTGCCCTCCTCCTTGTCCTGCCTCCTCCGAGACTACGTGCCGGCGTACGGAAGGGCGAGAGACCGGTGTCTCAAAATGAGACACCGGTCACATGTTGACGGGCGCGGAACCGCCCTAGCCTCGATGGTGTCGCGACTATGGCAGTCGCGGGGAGGAGAACATCATGTACAGCAAAGACGGCGAAAACTACTTCATCGTCGACGCCCACATCGCCCTGTGGGACGCCCGGCCGGAGAACCAGCGCAACATCCACGGCAAACAGTTCATCGACTGCTTCTACGACTACCACCGCAACCTCTCCCCCGAGACGGAGCTGTGGACCTACGACGAATACCTGTACCAGGGCGGTGAGCGCCTGATGAAGGACCTTTTCGAGGACGGCTACGTCGATCACGCGATTTTCCAGCCGGCGTACCTGGGCGAGTTCTACAAGAACGGCTTCGGGCAGACGAAGGAAGCCTACGAACTGGCCGCGGCAAACCCGGACAAGCTCACCTACAACCACTGCTTCGATCCGCGCGACGGCGAACGCGGCCTGGACCGGCTCCACGCGGACCACGAGACGATGAAGTTCACGGGGGTCAAGCTCTACACCGCCGAATGGCACGGGGAATCCCGCGGCTACAAACTCTCCGACCCCTGGGCCTACCGCTACTTCGAGGAGTGCCGGAAGCTCGGCATCAAGAACATCCACGTCCACAAGGGCCCCACCATCCGGCCCCTGGACCGGGACTCGTTCGACGTCTCGGACGTGGACCACGTCGCCTCGGACTTCACCGACCTGAACTTCATTGTGGAGCACGTGGGCCTGCCCCGGCTGGAGGATTTCTGCTGGATCGCCACCCAGGAACCCAACGTTTACGGCGGCCTGGCCGTGGCCATGCCGTTCATCCACACCCGGCCGCGGTACTTCGCCCAGATCATCGGCGAGCTGATCTATTGGATCGGCGAGGACCGCATCTTTTTCTCCAGCGACTACGCGCTGTGGACCCCGCGGTGGCTGGTGGAGCGTTTCGTGGACTTCCAGATCCCGGAGGACATGACCGAGTACGCTCCCATCACCACCGAGCAGAAGAAAAAGATCCTGGGGCTGAACGCCGCGAAGATGTACAACATTGACGTGCCGGCAGAGCTCCAGCTGCCGGACGCCGGCGAAACGGCCACGGGCCCCCGCCAGCCGGAACGGGCAGACCTGGCAGGCGCGGTATGACAACGGCGCTGACGGACCACCCCGTCCGGGATGCGGGTGCCGGGGACGCTCGTGTCCTGGATGTGGAGGTGCAGCACGTGGCGGTGCAGGAAGTGAAGCGGGCTCTGGGCACCGTGCTGGATCCCGAGCTGGATGAGCCGATCACCGATCTGGGCTTCGTGCGTTCCATCGACGTCACCGGGGCACCCGACGGTGCGGAGGTGACCGTGCACCTGCGTCTGCCCACCTCGTTCTGCTCCCCCAACTTCGCCTACCTCATGGCGTCGGACAGCAAGGACGCCATCGCAGCGCTGCCCGGGGTGGGACGGGTGGTGGTGGAACTCGATGACCACCACGACTCCGCCCTGATCAATGCCGGCCTGGCCGCGGACGCCGGCTACCGGGGCACCTTCGGCCACGAGGCCGAGGACAGCCTGGACGGGCTGCGGGCGCTGTTCCGCCGGAAGGCGCACACCGCCGCCATGGAACGCTGCCTGACCGAACAGCTGCGCGCCGATCCCGCCCTCACCGAAGCGAACGTGGGGACGGTGCGGCTGGGTGACCTGCCGGCAGGCCGCACCAAGGACGCTTTAGTACGACGGCGGGACGCGCTTGGGCTGCCCACGGAACCTGCCGCCGTCGTACTTGTGGACCATGACGGCCACCCCTACCCCGCCGAGCAGGTGCCGATGGCGCTGCGGCGGGCGCGGTCCACGCGCATTTCCATCGACGGCAACGCGCATTTCTGCCGCGGCCTGCTGCGCACCCGGTACGAGGGTTCGGGCGCGGACCAGGCGGACCGGCCCGAAGGGGCCGAGCCGGCCGACGATCACCACCTTCTTCCATTCACCGTCAAGGAGACCCACCCATGAACACCATGCGAGCCGTCCAGGTGGTCGGCTACCACGAAGGCCTGAAGATGACGGAGGCGCCCATCCCGGAAGTGGCCGGGCCATGGGACGTCATAGTCAAGATTGGCGGGGCCGGCGTGTGCCGCACGGACCTGCACATCCTGGAGGGCCAGTGGGCCGAGAAGTCCCAGGTGCACCTGCCGTACACGATTGGCCACGAGAACGCCGGCTGGGTGCATGCGGTGGGCAGCGCGGTAACCAACGTGAAAGAGGGCGACAAGGTGATCCTGCATCCGCTGATCACCTGCGGCCTGTGCCGTGCGTGCCGTTCCGGGGATGACGTGCACTGCGAGAACAGCAAGTTCCCGGGCATCAACACGCACGGCGGGTACGCCGAATACCTCCTGACCTCTGCCCGATCGGTGGTGAAGATCGACGACTCGCTGGAGCCCGCGGACGTGGCCGCCCTGGCGGACGCGGGGCTGACGGCGTACCACGCGGCGGCGAAGGCGGCGAAGCGGCTGACGCCGCGGGACAACTGCGTGGTGATCGGCGCCGGGGGCCTGGGGCATATCGGCATCCAGGTGCTGAAGGCGCTTACGCCCAGCCGGATCATCGTGGTGGACCGCAACCCGGCGGCGCTGGAGCTGGCCAAATCGATCGGCGCCGATGAAGGCGTGGTGGCGGACGGCTCACAGGTGGAGAAGGTGCGTGAGCTCACCGGCGGGAACGGCGCGGAGGTGCTGATCGACTTCGTGGGCGAGGGCGGCGCGACGTCCGAGGGCATTGCGATGCTGCGGGAGGCCGGCGACTACTTTGTGGTGGGCTACGGCGAGGACATCACGGTGCCCACCATCGACATCATCTCCTCGGAGATCAACATCATCGGCAACCTGGTGGGCTCCTACAACGACCTGCAGGACCTGATGGCGTTAGCCGCCCGCGGGGCGGTCACGCTGCACACCCAGAAGTACAAGCTGGACGATTTCCAGCAGGCCATCAGCGACCTGGACGCCGGCAAGGTCCGCGGCCGGGCCATCCTGGTCCCGTAATGACCGGACTTCAAGAACAAAGGGGCATGGCATGAAGCAGTACGTAGGCGTAGGAATGTCCGTCGGCGTGCTCGCCGGCATCTGGACCCAGGTGAGCATCGACCTCGGGCTGGTCACGTGGGTTGCCTTCATAGCATGGGCCTGCTTCTTCGCCGCCGGCGGCGGAGCAACCGGCTTTAGCAAAGGACTTGCCGCGAACCTCTCAGGCGTTGTGTACGGGTGGCTGGTAGGTACGGTGGCCGGAGCCGTCCCGCTCCCTGGGGTACTGGCAGTAGCCATTGCCGTCGCCGCCCTGGGAATGTGCCTTCAGGCCGGCTGGGCGCCGCTGTCCTTCATTCCGGGAGCTTTTGCCGGCACCGCCGCTTACTTTGGCACTGCCTTGAACTTCTGGGGGACCTTGGCCGCCCTCATCATCGGCGCAGCACTCGGATGGCTCTCCGCGGTACTGGGCAGCCGGATCCAGTCCGTCGTGTCAAGGCGTGCCGTGACCAAAGCGGCCGGCGAGGAGACCCGGCCTGCGGCCGCCTGAGCTGACAACTCCACCCATTCACCCTTTTCACTTCCCCCAAAGGAGACCCATGATTTTCATCACCGCCAAATTCCCGGTCAAGCCGGAGCACGCCGATGCGTGGCCGGAAATCTCCCGGGAATTCACCGATAAAACCAACGCCGAGGAAGGCTGCCTCTTCTTCGAATGGGCCCGCTCCCTGGCCGACCCCAACACCTACGTCCTCATCGAGGCATTCCGCGATGACGAAGCCGGCGGCGAACACGTAAAAACAGAGCACTTCAAGAAGGCCACCGCTGAACTGCCTGCCTACCTGGCCCGGACCCCCGACATCGTCAACGTCAAAGTGGACGGCTGGTCCGAACTCGGGGAACTGGCCGTCAAGTAAGCCCCACGCCAGTCAGCTGTCCTGAACCGAAGGGACAGCCCAGTGGTCCGGATTGCAGCAAAGCCGCCATCCGGACCACTGGTGTCCGCAGGACTTTCGTGGGATGCACGCAGCCCTCACCACGTCTGCAGAGGTACTGCCTCCTGAGCATTCATGCTCACCAGCATCGTCCGGTTGCGTGCCCCGGTCTTGCGGAGGATAGAGCCGACGTGCTTTTCAACCGTTTTGACGGATATCTGCAGCTCCCGCGCAATCTGTTTGTCCGCCATCCCCCGGATCACCATGTCATGGACCTCCCGCTCCCGGGTGGTGAACAGGCCACTTCCGGTACCGCGGCTGCTATCACCCATGAGGTGGTCAAACATCTCGCCTTCCATCAAGGCCTCGCCCTGGGCCGCCGCCACAATCGTGCGGCCAATGGTGTCGCCGTCCGCCCGCCGATTGATGAACCCACGGACGCCTGACTGCTTGGCCGAGCGCACCTGGTCCACTGTCGGGTTGTCCGTCAGGACCACCGCCGCAACGCCGGGATCGATTGTTCGGAGATGGGAGAAGATCCCGGAGGTGTCCCGGTGGAGCAGGTCCAGGTCCAGCAGGACCACGGCCGGGCGCAGCAACGCGCAGGCATCAATAAGCTGGGACGCTGTGGAGACCTCTGCAACGACCTGGATCCCGGGTTCCGCCCGGGCCAAAAGTTTCACCAGCCCGGCGCTGACCAGCAGGTAGGGGGTGGCGATCACCACCTTCCACCGCGGCTGCAGGTAAGCGTCCTGCTCCGGAACCTGCACCGGGAGCGTGGCCCTGACGCGGGTCCCCCAGCCGCGGGTCGTATCGATCTGCAGATCGCCGCCCAAGTGGATGGCCCGGGAACTCATACCGTGCAGCCCCAGGCAACCAGGGTGAACGGCGGAGTGGTCACCGTGCGCGGCGGCCAGATCAAATCCACGGCCGTTGTCCTCCACAACCACCGAAACACTGTCCCGTTCAAAGATAACCCCGGCGCGCACCGAGGTGGCGTGTGCGTGGCTGACCACGTTGTTGAGTGCTTCCTGGACGATCCTGAAGGCCTGGTGCATAACTTCCGGGGCAGGTGTCCACGGTTCTCCGAGCACTTTCAGCTGCGTTGCGGCGCCGGTCATCGAATCCACCCACGTCAGTTCCCCGGCGATGGCTTCCTGAAGGGTGCGGCCGGCCAGCGCAGCCGGACCAATACCCAAAACCGTGCGCCGCGTCTCGGCCAGCGCGTCGTGCGCTATGGTCCGGGCCTTGCGTATGTGCCGGGCTGCTTCGGCCTCCCCCGCCGGGTTCGCCTTTTCCGCCTGGTCAAGGGACAGGAGCAGTGTGGCAAGGGAGCGGCCCACTGTTTCGTGCACGTCACGTACGGCGCGTTCCCGCTCTGCGGCAACGGCGGCTTCACGCTCTCGGTCTGCTGCTTTCGAATGCAGGTCAGCGTTGGCCAGGGCAATGGCGGCCTGGCTCGCGAAGAGCTCGGCCAGGCGTGCTTCGTCCTGGGTGAAGGGCCGTCCCGGCAGGGCACTGAAGACCATGAAGGCGCCCACGATCTGTTCGCCCCACTGGATGGGCACTCCGATGACGGCGCAGTTCCAGCGGGGATCGGTGGGCGCGATGTGACCGCGCTCAACGGTGCGGTAGGCCTCCAGGATGACCGTGGAACGGCTGGAGACAACCTGGCCCGTGAATCCCTCGGACAAGGGAAAGGTTTGGCCTTCCTGGCAGCCGACACCGATGTCCACCTTCTTGGTGTAGGTACCGGCAGGCTCGTCAACCAGTGCAATCGACCCTGACTCGCAGTGGAGCAGCGACGCAGCGTTGGTCAGGATGCGGGCCAGCAGGGGCTGCAACTCAAAGCGGCCGGCCAGGTCGCGCGCGAGGTCCGTCACGGACTCAATCTTGTTAAGGACGCCGTACGGATCAGCCAGGCTCCGGACCAAGGCCTCGAACTCAGGCTCTGATGCAGTCATTTTCGTCCTCCTCGACGAAAGGCAGCCCGCAAGGTAGCGGGCGTCCTACCACGATAGCCTGCCGTCCCCCGGGCGCGCGTGCTGGTTTCCCAGTACAGGGGCAGGCGGGAAACTCCTCATACCCCAACACCCGTTTTGCTGGTTTCTTGGAATGAACACCACACCCGGTGTCATCGGAACGGCGGAGGGAAGCTCACATGGCGCGCATCGGACTCCTGACCAGCGGAGGCGACTGCCCCGGGCTCAACGCCGTAATCCGCGCCTGCGTGCTGCGCGGCATCCGAATCCACGGCGACCAGTTCGTCGGCTTCGCTGACGGCTGGAGGGGCCTCATTGAGGGCAGCACGCTGGAACTGGACTGGAAGAGCGTCCGCGGCATCGGCGGCCTCGGCGGGACGATCCTGGGCACCTCACGGACCAATCCGCTAGGCGACCGCGGAGGAGTGGAGCGCATCGCATCGAACTTGCGCGTGCTGGGAGTGGACGCCCTCATCGTCATCGGCGGCGAGGGAACGTTGGCCGTTGCCAACATTCTGAGCAACAGCGCCATCCCGATTGTCGGGGTTCCCAAAACCATCGACAACGACCTCTTCGCCACTGATTTTTCCTTCGGGTTCCACACCGCTGTGGAAATCGCCACCGAGGCCATCGACCGGCTAAAGACAACCGGCGAGTCCCATCACCGGTGCATGATCGCGGAGGTAATGGGACGCCATGCGGGATGGATTGCCTTGTACGCCGGCATGGCCACCAGCGCCCATGCCATCCTCATTCCGGAGCAAAAGGCCAGCATCGAGGATATCTGCGAGTGGGTGGAAGGCCCAGTGCGCCGGGGACGCCCGCCCTTGGTGGTAGTGGCCGAAGGATTCCTCGCCAAGGGCATGTCCGAGCCGCACTCGGAGCGCGGCTTGGATGCTTTCGACCGGCCGCGGCTCGGTGGTATCGGCGAACATCTGGCCCCGATCATTGAGGAGCGGACCGGGATTGAGACCCGCAGCACCACGCTGGGCCACATCCAGCGCGGGGGTGCCCCGTGCGCCACCGACCGCGTGCTGTGTACCCGCCTTGGGCTGGCAGCAGTTGACGCAGTGCACGACGGCGCCTGGGGTCAGATGGTCGCCACCCGTGGTGACGAAATCGTCCGGGTGAGCCTGGCGGACTCGGTGGGACGCCTGAAGACGGTGCCGCAGTCGCGCTACGACGAAGCGACGTATCTGTTTGGCTGAACCTTAGAGGGAAAGGAAGGACGCCGGTGGCCATCCCGCGGCGTCCTTCCTTGCAGTGCTGCTGCCGCGCCTGGTTCTAGCGTTCCCTGGGGTACTGACACCTTTGATGTTTGTCTTGAGTTTTAGGCAGACTTTTAGATTCGGGCATCGTCGATGCAGGTGTTGACGGTCAAGGACCGCAAAGTGGCGTTACACCACTATGCGGGGCCCAACTTTATTGACGTGGCAGTCAATGGTGGCCCACGTCAAAGTTCCGAACCCTAAGGAACCACTAGTACGCGGCGACCCCTGCTTCGGCCACTTCCTGGTCTTGTTCGATGGTGCCGGTAGAGACGCCAACGGCGCCCATGATCTTGCCGTCGCGGACCAGCGGGATGCCGCCGGGAAAGACCACCAGGCGTCCGCCGTGGGCGTCGTTGAGTCCATAGATAGGGCCGTCGGGACGGGTGTTCTCCTGCAGCTCGCCCGTTTCACATTGGAATGCGATGGCGGTGTACGCCTTGTTGATGGAGATGGGGATGCTGCCGATGTTCGCGCCGTCCATGCGGAGGTGCGCTTTGAGATTGCCGCCGGCGTCAACGACGGCGATGTCCATGGGCTGGCCGATCTCTGCTGCTTTCGCCGCGGCCGCATCAAGGACGCGCCGTGCTTCATCGGCACTGACGGTTTCGAGCACTTTTCCGGTTGCCATACTGGATCCTGTTCATTCGAAGTTGCCTGTGCGCATCACCTAACCACGGATCACCCGCTCGAGACAGGTGGTGAATACCCCCACGGGGCTGTGCGGGTTATCCCCAATTTCGACTGGCAGGCCGCTGCCCTAGCGTGGGAGCGAGCCTATCTAGGAGGTAGCTGTTATGGGCGTTGCGCCCCTGAATGAGATTCTCGGCCCTGCATTTCAAGCACGCTATGGGGTACCGGCCATCAACATCTTCAATGACCTGACCATCGAAGCGGTCCTCGCCGGCGCTGTCGAAGCAAACTCTCCGGTCATCCTGCAGACCTCAGTGAAGACGGTCCGCAGCATCGGCACCAGAGTGCTGTTCGATATGTGGAGCTCCTTGACCCGCGGAATCGAAGTTCCGGTGACCCTGCACCTGGACCACTGCCCGGACCGTGGCGTGATAACCGAATGCCTGAAAGCCGGCTGGAACTCAGTACTGTTTGATGCGTCCAGCCTTCCCGTTGAAGAAAACCAGCGACAGACGATCGAAGTGGTCGCCGAGGCCCGCAGCTACGGCGCGCAGGTCGAGGGCGAGATCGAGGCGATCACCGGCGTTGAGGATGACCACGGTTCAGACGAAGTGTCCCAACAGCAAAGCCTGGAGACCGTGCTCGGCTACCTCGACGCCACCGGAATCGACGTCTTCGCCCCGTCCATCGGCAACGCCCACGGCACATATAAGACCGCGCCAGTGCTGGACATGGGCCGCGTGACCGAAATTGTCGAGGCCCGGAATATTCCCATCGCCCTGCACGGCGGCAGCGGGCTCAGCCAGGAGCAGTTCGCGGACCTCATCTCCCGCGGATGCGCCAAGGTGAACATCTCCACCGCATTGAAGGAAACGTACATGCAGTCCAGCCTGGCGTTCCTCAAACAGGCCGAGCGAGACAACAAGTGGGATCCTCCGTCGCTGTTCAAGCACGCCCGCACCGACGTCATCACCATGGTGAAAGAACTCGCTGAGCAGTTCGGCAGCGCCGGAAAAGGCGGACACTGAATGCCGGCCCTGATTTTTGATTGCGACGGCGTCTTGGCCGATACCGAGCAGTACGGGCATTTGCCCGCGTTCAACCGGACCTTCCAGGACTTCGGCGTCCCGGTCCAGTGGAGCGTTGAGGATTACGCGCAGAAGGTCAAGATCGGTGGCGGGAAAGAGCGGATGCGCAGCATCCTCACTCCGGATCTTGCCGCGTCACTCGGTCTGGCCGACGATGCCGCGGTGGACAAAGCCATCCTGGCCTGGCACAAACACAAAACCGCTATCTACAAGGAGATGGTGGAAAGTGGTGTCATGCCTGCCCGGAACGGTATAGCCCGCATCGTTTCCGAGGCCCGCGCCGCGGGGTGGCGGCTGGCGGTCGCCTCGACGTCGGCGGAACCGGCCGTGCTGGCCGTGCTGACCCACGCCGTTGGGGAGGACGCGGCGTCGGACTTTTCGGTTTTTGCCGGCGACGTTGTCCCACGCAAAAAGCCCGCACCGGACATCTATCTGCTGGCACTGCGGGAAATGGGCCTGGACCCTGACGACGCGGTCGTGGTCGAGGACAGCGCCAACGGGATGCGCGCCGCACTAGCTGCGGGCCTGCGCACTCTGGTCACCGTCAGCGGGTACACCCGGGAGGAGGAATTCGCTGGCGCGTCCCTGGTGGTCTCCTCACTGGGCGACCAGGACCAGGGCGAGCCGGTCGAAGTCCTGCTGAACCCCCACCACCTAAAGGTTCCCGGTACGGTGACACTCGAAACGCTCCAGCAAATCCTGAAGCTTCCAGCTCCAACAGCTGCACCTTCCACCCGGACGGAGACACCATGACCGCCACCAACCTCGCGGACGTCGAATATGTTGTCCGCATCATCGCCCAGACCGCCGTCGACAAGGAGAAGGAATTCGGAGACTTTGACGCCGTCGTAGGCGACGGCGACCTCGGTTACTCCCTGGCACGCGGCTTCGAAAAGGTGCTCGCCGACTGGGATTCCTACAAGCGCGACGACGTCTCTGCTTTCCTCCAACAGATCGCCGTGACCATCACCAGCCGCATCGGCGGTTCCTCAGGTCCCCTCTGGGGAACCGCGTTCCTCCGGGCCTCAGTCACAGCGAAACAATTCGATGAAATTACGGGCACCGCCGCGGTGGCGATGCTGCGCGCGGCAACCGACGGTATCAAAGCCCGCGGCAACTCTGATCTCGGGGACAAAACCCTTCTCGACGCACTGGTCCCTGCCACTGACGAACTGGAACGCATGATCACCTCCGGGGCCAATGCCGCGGACTCCCGCGAGGCCTTCGCCAAAACCACTCGCGAACGTGCCGAGGCAACCAGCGAACTGGAAGCCAAGCGCGGACGCGCCAGCTACAGCGGAGAGCGCAGCATCGGCTCCCCGGATGCCGGGGCCCTGGCCGTGGCAATCATCATCGAACGCATCGTGGCCGGGTGGCCGGAGCGGTAGCACCCTGCTTCTTTACTGTCCGTCAAAGTCACTGTCCATCGAAACCATCACAACGACGTGGAGCAAGCATGAAAAAGTTTGTCAACAACCCCCAGCAGTTCGTACCCGAGATGCTTGAAGGGCTGGCCCTCGCCAACCCGGACACCCTGAAGTACGTCCCCGAATTCAACCTGATCATGCGCGCGGACGGGCCCGACCCGAACAAAGTATCGATTGTCCAAGGGTCGGGTTCGGGCCATGAACCGGCGCACGTGATGATCGTGGGTAAGGGCATGCTCGATGCCGCCTGCCCGGGTGACGTCTTCGCGGCACCACCGTTCGACTACGTCCACGAGACCACCAGACTGATGGCTTCGCCCAAAGGAGTGCTCCTGCTGGTCAACAACTACACCGGCGACAAGATGGTCTTCGAGATGGCGCAGGAGATGTCCGCCGCCGAAGGGGTCAACGTCAAGACGCTGTTCATCAATGATGATGTCTCCGTTGAGGACTCCACATATACCATCGGCCGCCGTGGTGTGGCCGGGAACTTCTTCGTGATCAAGGCGGTGGCGGCCGCCGCAGAGCGCGGGGCCGACCTGGACGAAGTGATCCGGGTGGGTGAGAAAGTCAACTCCGTGACGCGCACCATGGGCGTGGCCCTGACCGCGTGCACCCCGCCGGCCAAGGGCAGCCCGCTGTTCGAGCTGGGCGAGGACGAGATCGAACTCGGCGTTGGCATCCACGGCGAGCCTGGCCGCCGCAGGGCCAAAATCATGCCCGCCAACGACATCGTCGAGGAACTGCTCACCCCGATCGTGAAAGACCTCCCCTTCTCCGACGGCGACCGTGTCGCACTGATGATCAACGGACTGGGCGGCACCCCCATCAGCGAGCTGTACCTGCTGTACGGCCAGGCACACAAACGCCTTGCCGAGCAGGGCATCACGGTGGGCCGCAGCTATGTGGGCGAGTACTGCACCTCCCTGGACATGGCCGGCGCGTCCATCACACTGGTCAAGCTCGACGACGAGATCGAGTCCCTGCTGAAGGACCCGGCGGAGATCCCGATCCGCGTCTTCTGATTCCTGCTTCCGAACGCACGCCGTGGTCATCCCACGGCGTGCGTTCGTCTCTCCGTACCTTATTCAAGATCGCGTGTGGACTCCTCTAACCGGTGAGCGCCAACGGCGAAGCGCGCCACAGCCGCAGAGCCCTCTACGGTATGGTCGCCGACCGAACCCTCCACGAAGAAAGAACGAGGGCCACGGACCCTCGACCTGCGGTCGGTGTTGCCACCGGGGACCTGCTGAGACGTCGGCAGTGCCGAAAAACGGCAGACCGATTAAACAGCGCCTCACAGAAGGCCAAACAATCGGTCCTGTTCCATGGCACACAGTCAACGACCGGAGGCCCGGCCCTGCTTTGCAAGGCGCTCCACAAGCCTATCAACGGCGCCGAATGTACAGATTGCCGTACCTGCCTGGGTCCCCTCACAGTTCGCCACCACTGCCCATGCTGAAAGCGGTGGAAGCGACAATGTACTCAAGCGCCTCTTCCGGGCCTGCGTCGGTGGCGTGCAGCACGCCGCCGGATTCCATGTCAACCGAGCTGGAGTGCTGCCCCAGATCTTTCGCCATGGTGCCAGCCAAGGACAACAGTGCATTCCAGCCCGGGGGCGTAGAGCACGGGCTATCGGATTCGTGAGCAAACTCGCCCCAACGTTGACAATACGACCGAAGCGCCACCTCACGTCCCCCTCCAAAATCCAGTTGCTTGGAGCCCAAACCCGCGACACTGCCGTCGGACTTGCCTCAGACTCCATCCATGAAATCCGTGGAACCAATGCGGGGATCGCCGTTAAACGTCCGTCGGCGCCTTATTGACCACGGTCGTCACATAGGAACCAAATGCGGCCGAACCTGCTCCAGCCTCGTGGCCACTGCACCGGATCGGTACCGCCTGACTGAACGGTGGCAGTTACTCGGAGTCATTACCGGCAACCAGGGCAGCTTCTCCGCTACACGGTTACGGAAGTATCCAGCGCCAAAACCCATTCGTTCGTTCTGGAGCGGGCCGGCCCGCGGGTGGTGGTGGTTTTTATGGCACTTCCTGGCTGCCGCCGGCGGTCGGTTGAGGGTACCGCCGGCGGCAGCACAACGACCCCAGCATCCTCCTTCAGCCGCCGTGGTCCAACCCTTATCGTTGTGTCAGCTCAAGTAGCCGTTCGGGTTGAGGACGTACTTGGTGGCTGCGCCGGCGTCGAACTCCGCGTAGCCCTTGGCTGCATCCTCGAGCGGTATGGCCTTGGCATTGACGTTCTTGGCGATGCTGACCTTGTCATTCAGGATGGCCATCATCAGCTGCCGGTTGTACTTCATGACGGGGCACTGGCCCGTGGTGAAGCTCAACGACTTTGCCCATCCGGTGCCCAGGCTAAGGCTGAGCGAACCCTTCTTGGCTGCTTCGTCGATGCCGCCCGGGTCGCCGGTGACATACAGTCCGGGGATACCCAGGGCACCGCCGGCAGCTGTGATGTCCATCAGGCTGTTCAGCACGGTTGCGGGTGCTTCGTGCGCTCCCTTGCCGTGGCCGCGCGCTTCGAAGCCCACCGCGTCCACAGCGCAGTCCACTTCCGGCACGCCCAGGATCTGCTCGATCTGGTCCTTCGGCTCACCCTGGGTCAGGTCCACGGTTTCGCAGCCGAAGCTGCGCGCCTGGGCCAGCCTGCCTTCGTTCATGTCGCCAACAATGACGACGGCGGCACCCAGCAAATGCGCGCTGGTTGCCGCTGCGAGACCCACAGGACCGGCACCGGCAATGTACACGGTGGAACCAACGCCAACGCCTGCCGTGGTGGCGCCGTGGAATCCCGTGGGGAAGATGTCCGAGAGCATGGCCAGGTCCAGTATCTTCTCCATGGCCCGGTCCTTGTCCGGGAACTTCAGCAGGTTCCAGTCGGCATACGGCACCAGCACGTAGTTGGCCTGGCCGCCCACCCAGCCGCCCATGTCCACGTAGCCGTAGGCGCTGCCGGGCCGGTCCGGGTTCACATTCAGGCAAATGCCGGTCTTGCGTTCCTTGCAGTTCCGGCAGCGTCCACAGGCGATGTTGAACGGCACGGAGCAGAGATCGCCCACCTTGATGAACTCGACGTCGCGGCCAACTTCCACCACTTCGCCGGTGATCTCGTGGCCCAGGACCAGGTTCGGCGGGGCCGTGGTGCGGCCGCGGACCATGTGCTGGTCCGATCCGCAAATGTTGGTGGCGACTGTTTTGAGGATCACCCCGTGGTTCACCGGGCGTCCCACGTTCGCGGGATTGACCCCGGGCCCGTCCTTGAGCTCGAACGTTGGGTAATCAATGTCAATTACTTCAACCTTGCCGGCTTCCTTATAGGCAACGGCTTTGTTCCCTGTCATCAATTGCTCCTATAGTCAGGCGTCCGGTGGGACGGCCATGATCTGGGTAGGTGAGACATCCCTCGTGTTGGGGAACAGCCCTGGCCCTATGGTGCTTTCCTGATGTTTGGCATGGTCAGGTACCGGTTCCCGGGTGGGGACCCGCCCAGTCTAAGCACGGTTTCCCGGAAGTTCCATAGCCTGCATACCACTCATTCATCGGAGTTGTCAGGGATACCCCTCCACCTGTTGGAATTGGCCATGCATCACTGAAGTCAGGTCGCGCGTCCGAATTTCTCAGGAGTGCTGCAACGTCGCATCCGGCGTCGACTCATACAAGTCCACCGCCCGCCGACGATACCCGTCCGTGTAACTCTTCTTTGCCATCCCTTGAATTCTCGCTTCTCCAGCCCAGTGCTGGACTCAGCGTGTCCAAGAACAAGGGTCAAGGCCCGTTCAGTTGAAACCGGTGTATTTTTTGCCACCCACGGGGAGTGTCCAGGCATGGTCCGGATGGGTCAGCTCCGCGCACCTCCACGGGGCGCCGAGCCGTGCCCAGACAGCTGGGGGGTGCCTCTATGGTTTTCGTCAAGCCGCTGCGGGGTGGTTTCGTGGTTCCGGCTCCTGGTAGAGGGTTCCGTCTCGGAGCATGGCGAAGA
>NZ_JAUSRE010000038.1 GCF_030811655.1 Pseudarthrobacter enclensis
GAAACACATTCTGCTTGCGTCCACTATGTGGTTCCCAACCAACAACCCGTTGGCGGAACCAAACAACTGAATAACAACACCACCATGCTGCCCCCCAAAGGGGACAGCGAGTTGTAACCACAAGTCTTCCCACCCCCAGGCACGATTCACGGGGGAGCGGGTGAAAGGGTTACGGCGGTCATAGCGTGGGGGAAACGCCCGGTCCCATTCCGAACCCGGAAGCTAAGACCCACAGCGCCGATGGTACTGCACCCGGGAGGGTGTGGGAGAGTAGGTCACCGCCGGACACACATTAGGTCGAGGCCCCAACCACACCGGTTGGGGCCTCCCACATTTAACAACCAACCAGCAGACGCGCCATCACTTACCGCCCTGATCCAAACGACGGCCCACCACCTACGGCCCTGATCCAAGGGACGCCCCATCACCTACGGCCCTGATCCAAACGGCGCCCCACCACCTACGGCTGCAACGCCAAAGGAAGTGATGGGGCATCCGATAAGAAGCGGCGGAACGTGATCGGGCGTCCGGCGGGAGGCGGCGGGAGGTGATGGGGCGTTGGGGAGAGGCGGCGGGAAGTGATGGGGCGTCCCTGGGCCTGTGAAGCTGGCCACGATACCGCTGCCAGGGCCTGCTCTGTCCCGCAGGATTTTGTGCCTCCACTAGAATTGGTGAAGATGTACGGACTTCGAAGCGCTTGATTTCGGGTTGCGTAGGAAACGAAACGAGCGGCTGCAGTTGCGCCAGTGGTCGGCTCACAACAGGAGGAATCCATATGGCCGAGCACAACGGTGGCAACCGCGGCAATGACCGCGGCGCGTTCCGCGGCAACAACAACTCCGGCGGTGAGCCCCGCGGCTTCAGGTCCCGGTCTGACCGCGATGGCAAAAACTTCTCCCGTGGCGAAGCTTCCGGCGGCGGTGAGCGCCGACAGTTTGGCGACCGTGATCGCAAACCGTTCGGTGATCGTCCGCGTCGTGATGGTGAGGGCGACCGTCGCGGTTTTGGTGGCGGTGACCGCGACCGGAAGCCGTTCGCTGACCGTGACCGGAAGCCGTTCGGTGACCGTGACCGGAAGCCGTTCGTTGATCGTCCGCGCAGTGAGGGCGAAGGTGAGCGCCGACAGTTCGGTGATCGCGACCGCAAGCCGTTCGGTGACCGTGACCGCAAGCCGTTCGGTGATCGTCCGCGCCGTGAGGGCGAAGGTGAGCGCCGACAGTTTGGTGACCGTGACCGGAAGCCGTTCGGTGATCGTCCGCGCCGTGAGGGCGAAGGTGAGCGCCGACAGTTTGGTGACCGCGACCGGAAGCCGTTCGGTGACCGTGACCGCAAGCCGTTCGGTGATCGTCCGCGCAGTGAGGGCGAAGGTGAGCGCCGCGGTTTTGGTGGTGGTGACCGTGACCGTAAACCGTTCGGTGATCGGCAGGACCGCGCGCCCCGCAGCTTCGATCGCGGCGAATCCGGCCGCAGCTCCGGTCCCCGTGGCTTCGGTCGCGACCGCCAGGAAGAGCGTCCGGCGCGTGTGCCCAATGCCGCCGACCTTCGCAGTGCCAACCGGCCGGACCGCGAACGCTCACCCGAGATCGACGAAGACGTTACGGGCAAGGAACTGGACCGGGCCACGCAGCACCAGATCAAGACCCTTGAGGCCAAGAGTTCGGAGTGGGTGGCCCGCCACCTGGTAATGGCTGGCCGCCTGATTGACGACGAGCCTGAGCTTGCCTTCCAGCATGCACTCGCAGCCAGCCGTCGTGGCGGCAGGCTCGCGGCTGTCCGCGAAGCCGTTGGCCTTACTGCCTACGCAGCGGGCCACTACGGCGAGGCGCTCCGCGAATTCCGCACCTTCCGCCGGATCAGTGGCTCCAACGTGCACCTGCCCGTAATGGCTGACTGCGAGCGTGGCCTGGGTCGCCCCGACCGCGCCCTTGACGTTGCCCGTTCCGAGGAAGCCCAGGACCTGGACGCTCCCGGCAAAGTGGAACTGGCCATCGTTGCGGCCGGTGCACGCACGGACCTTGGTCAGCTGGATGCCGCTGTAGCGGAATTGGAAATCCCGCAGTTGGATATCAACCGCGCGTTCTCGTACAGCCCGCGCCTCTTCCGTGCCTATGCCGATGCTCTTGCAGCGGTGGGACGCCAGGAAGAATCCGGGAAGTGGAGCCGGCAGGCAGTAGTGGCGGAAAACGCCTTGGGCCAGGGTGTGGACGAGGAACCCGAGATCATTGACCTGGGCTGGGACGAGGAAGAGGAAGCCCGCGAAGAGGCCAAGCGTCGCAGGACGCTGGAGGACGCCGCCAGGTCTGCCGACGCCGAAAGCCCGGCAGAGGCGCCCGCCGCCCCTTCGGCCGGCGGCGCGCGCGCCACGGAAGCGAAGGCTGTCCCGGACAGCAGTATCGATGACCAGGAGGCCGACTACTTCGTCTCCGACGACGCTGAATCGGACCAGGACTCGGTGGAGCACGATGAACTCGAGTCCCCGGCTGCAGACCATGCCGTCCCGGAAGACAACGGTGACACCCGGCACCCTGACGAAGGACGGGACTGAACACGGATGACTGACGTGTCCCTTGTTACCCGGTTCGATGCGCTACTGGCCGATCTGGACGGCGTGGTCTATGCAGGGCCACACGCCATTCCCGGAGCTGTCGAATCCCTGAAGAAGCTCTCCGGGCTGGGCATCGGCCTGGGCTACGTGACGAACAATGCGTCCCGTTCGCCCGCAGAGGTTGCGGCGCACCTGCGTGAACTCGGGGCGCCGGCCGAGGACAACCAGGTGGTCAGTTCCTCACAGGCCGCGGCGGACCTGCTTGCCTCCCTGCTGGCACCAGGGTCCAGGGTCCTCATCACCGGAAGCCCTGCACTTGCGCGTGAAATCGAACTTGCAGGCCTGGTTCCCGTGGGCAGCCAGGAAGAGGAGCCCGTGGCAGTGGTACAAGGGTTCAGTCCTGCCATTGGCTGGAAGGACCTGGCGGAGGCTACGTATGTGGTTAACGCCGGTGCGCTGTGGGTGGCCACCAACACTGATATGTCCATACCCCAGGCGCGTGGAATCGCCCCTGGGAACGGCACGCTGGTTGCCGCTGTCGCCGCGGCCACCGGGCAGCAGCCCAAAGTTGCGGGGAAACCCGAGGCTCCTCTGTTCCACTCCGCGGCGAAGCGTCTCGGGGCGGAGCGCCCCCTGGTGGTGGGGGACCGGCTGGACACGGACATCCTGGGCGGCAACAACGCGGGCTTCGCCACCGTTGCCGTGCTGACCGGCGTCGACACGCGCGAGACCATTCTTGCGGCGCGGTCCGCGGAACGGCCCAACTACATCATCGGCAACCTGACGGACCTGCACCGCTCCTACCCCGAGGTGACGCACGACGACGGCACCTACACGTGCGGCCAGGCGACGGCACGCGTGGTCAACGGAGCCGTGGGCATCATCGGCGGCCAGGATGACCTGGATTCATGGCGGGCAGCATGCGCGGCATGGTGGGCCGCCACCCCGGACGCCGCAAACGCACAGGCGCCCAAGCTGGTGTGGATGGATCACTAGACTGGTTCAATGACTGAGCTGACCGAACCGGACGACGCGGCAGCCCAGCCCGCTCCCGAATGGCCGGAGGAAGCCACCGGGGAGACCGGGCAGGGCATCACGGATCCGGACGTGGCACGGTCCGTGGCAAGGCTCCTCGACATACCCCGGCTCCCGGCCGCGGAGCACGAGGCCATCTACAACGCGCTCCACGATGACCTGCTGGCCACCCTCAACAGTGATCCCACAGACAGCATCCGCGCTGCCACCGACCCCGGCCGCGGGGAGGCCTGATGCCGCCCCGCCTCGACCAGGCCCTGGTGGCACGCGGCCTGGCAAGGTCACGCACGCACGCAGCCTCGCTCATCGCCGAAGGCAAGGTCAGCTCCGGTGGCCAGGTCCTCGCAAAGGCATCCCTGCAGGTTGACGACGGCCGGGACCTCGCCGTCCAACACGATGAGCAGGATACCTATGCAAGCCGTGCCGCCCACAAGCTGGCCGGCGCGCTGGACGCCTTCCCCGGGGTATCGGCACAGGGCAAACGGTGTCTCGACGCCGGTGCGTCCACTGGCGGATTTACCGACGTCCTCCTTCGCCGAGGGGCCGCGCGCGTGGTGGCGGTCGACGTCGGACACGGCCAGCTGGTGCCGCACCTCCGGGACGATCCGCGGGTGGATGTCCACGAGGGAATGAACGTCAGGTACATGGGGCCGGCTGACATCGGCGGACCGGCGGCCCTGACCGTCGCGGACCTCTCCTTCATCTCCCTCACCCTGGTGGTGCAGCCGCTGGCGGACTGCACCGAACCCGGGGGTGACCTGGTGCTGATGGTCAAGCCGCAGTTCGAAATCGGCAAGGACCGCCTGGGCCGTACCGGGGTGGTTACGTCGGAGCGGGAGCGGCGGATGGCGGTGGAGAAAGTCGCCAGGGCTGCCCTCGACGCCGGGCTGGACCTGTGCGGCCTGGCGGTCAGTCCGTTGCCCGGACAGGACGGAAACGTCGAATACTTCCTGTGGATAAAACGCAGGATCAGCAAAGACTTGCCTAAGATCGAAGAGCGAGAGGCAGCAGCCGCTGCGTTGCTCGGACAAATCTGGCCGAACCACTAGAGAGCGGAACCTGATGAGCAGGCGTGTACTGGTCCTTGCCCACACCGGCCGCGAGGAGTCGTTGAAAGCCGCCTGGGAGGCCTGCGCCCTGCTGCACGCCTCGGGCATGGTCCCCGTGATGCAGGAGTCCGAACTCGGCGACATGGAGCGGTTCTTTGGCCACCTCGCCCAGCCGGTTGAGGTGCTCCACGACCACGTGCAGCTGCCCGACGTTGAACTTGTCATGGTCCTCGGCGGCGACGGAACCATCCTGCGGGCAGCCGAACTGGTCCGCGAGGTGGACGTGCCGCTGCTGGGCGTCAACCTGGGCCACGTGGGTTTCCTGGCAGAAAGCGAGCGGGCCGACCTGGCCCAGACCGTCGAGTGGATCGCCAGCCGTGAGTATACGGTTGAAGAGCGCATGACCATTGATGTCCAGGTGTGGGTCCGTGGCCAGAAGATTTGGCACACCTGGGCTTTGAACGAAGCCGCCATCGAGAAAGCCAACCGGGAACGGATGCTGGAAGTGGTGACCGAGGTGGACGAGCGCCCGCTGACGTCCTTCGGCTCCGACGGCATCGTGCTGGCCACCCCCACGGGGTCCACGGCATACGCATTCTCCGCCGGCGGCCCGGTGGTCTGGCCGGAGGTGGAGGCGCTGGTGATCGTGCCGATCAGCGCCCACGCCCTGTTCGCCAAGCCCCTCGTCGTGTCGCCCAGGTCCAAGCTGGCCGTCGAGGTCCTGGGCCGGACCGATGCCCAGGGCGTCCTGTGGTGCGATGGCCGTCGCTCCGTGGACCTGCCGCCCGGCGCCCGCGTGGAAGTGACCAAGTCCGCCACCCCCGTCCGGCTGGCCCGCACCCACCAGACGCCGTTCTCCGCCCGGCTGGTCCGCAAGTTCGAGCTCCCCATCCACGGCTGGCGCGGCCCAGTGCCCAAGTCGGACGCCGTACACACCGGCCCCGTCCCCATAGTGCGGACGCCGCGGCCCATGCCGCCGCTGCCCGTACCGCAGGTGGATAACCCGGGCAGCGATCCCGATCCGTCGACCGCAAAGTGAATCCATGCTTGAAGAACTGAGAATCCGCGATCTTGGCGTCATCACCGACGCAACGCTGCCGCTCGGCCCGGGACTAAGCGTCGTCACCGGCGAAACCGGTGCCGGCAAGACCATGGTGGTCACCGCCGTCGGGCTTTTGCTGGGTGCCCGCTCGGACGCCGGAGCCGTGCGCAGCGGCGCCAAAAGCGCCACCGCCGAGGCCGTGCTTAAGCTCGACACCGGACATCCCGCCGTCGCCCGTGCACTGGACGCCGGCGCCGACGCGGAGGAGTTCGACGGCGGCACCGAGCTGATTCTTGCCCGCCGCCTGGGTGCGGACGGACGGAGCCGGGCGTTCCTGGGCGGCCGGGCAGCGCCAGTGGGTGTCCTGGCCGAGATCGGCGAGTCCCTGGTGGTGGTGCACGGCCAGTCCGACCAGATCCGGCTGAAGAGCGCCACGGCCCAGCGCGAAGCCCTGGACAAATTCGCGGGCGAGACCCTGGCTGGCCCGTTGGCGGCCTACCAGGACCTGTACAGACGGTGGAACGCCAGCCAGGCGGAGCTGGACACCATCCGCAGCGCCGCACGGGACAGGCTCCGCGAGGCTGAATCCCTGGAAGCGGCCCTCGCCGAGATCGACGATGTTGATCCGCAGCCGGGGGAGGACGAGCTGCTCAAGGCCGAGGCCGTGAAGCTTGCCAACGTGGAAGAACTGCGGATTGCCGCCAGCACCGCGCATCAGGCCCTCATCGCTGAGGACTTCGGTGAAGCGGGTGACGCCACCACCTTGGTGGATACCGCAAAACGGACCCTTGAGCACGTGGCTGAGCACGACGCCGAACTGGGGTCCGCGGCCGCCCGGCTGGCAGAGGTGGGCTTCCTGCTCAACGACATCGCCACCGAATTGGCCAGCTACCAGGCCGGCCTGGACTCCGAAGGCCCGGAACGGCTCGCCGAGATCGAGGACCGGCGCGCCGCCTTGGCCAAACTGGTCCGCAAGTATGCCCCCACCATTGACGAAGTACTTGAGTGGGCTGAGAAGGCGCGCGTCAGGTTCGATGAACTGCAGGACGATACATCCCGCATCGAGGCCCTGGACGCGGAGGTGGTCCGCGCCGAAGCGGACCTGACCAAGCAGTCAGCCGCCATCAGCAAGATCCGCGCCAAAGCTGCCAAGGACCTGTCCGCCCGCGTCAGCGCCGAGCTGAAGGCCCTGGCCATGGCCGACGCCACACTGGTGATCAACCTCGACACCGCCGGGCAGCTCGGCCCGCACGGCGCGGACGAGATCAGTTTCCTGCTGCAGCCGCATTCGGGCGCCCCGGCCCGGCCGCTCGGCAAGGGGGCTTCCGGCGGTGAACTGTCCCGCGTGATGCTGGCCATCGAAGTGGTGCTGGCCGCCGTCGACCCCGTCCCCACGTTCGTGTTCGACGAGGTGGACGCAGGCGTGGGTGGCCGTGCCGCCGTCGAGATTGGCCGCCGGCTCGCCATGCTGGCACGCCACGTTCAGGTGTTGGTGGTCACCCACCTGCCGCAGGTGGCCGCCTTCGCCGACCAGCACATCACAGTGACCAAAACCTCGGTCAGGGGAGCCGACGGCGGCACCTCCACCGGGTTCACCTCCAGTGATGTCCGCCTCCTCGACGAGCCTGAGCGGGTGCGTGAGCTCGCCCGCATGCTGGCAGGCCAGGAGGACTCCGAATCGGCGCAGGCGCACGCCCGGGAACTGCTGGAGGACGCCAAACTCCTTCCGCAGCGCGCCTGACCCGGGCAACGGCGGGAAGACGCAAATGATGATAGGCTCGAACTCCGTGGTGCAGCGATCAAATTCCCGTGTAAATTCCCGGTTCCCGGGTTCCTCCAAGACGACGAAGCACATTTTTGTCACCGGCGGTGTGGCATCCTCGCTCGGCAAGGGACTGACGGCCTCCAGCCTTGGTCACCTCCTGCGGGCGCGCGGCCTGTCCGTCACGATGCAGAAGCTCGATCCCTACCTGAACGTGGATCCGGGCACGATGAACCCCTTCCAGCACGGTGAGGTCTTCGTCACCGACGACGGCGCCGAGACAGACCTGGACATCGGGCACTACGAGCGCTTCCTCGACGAGAACCTTGAAGGTTCCGCGAACGTGACCACCGGCCAGGTGTACTCCACGGTCATCGCCAAGGAACGCCGCGGCGAGTACCTCGGCGACACCGTACAGGTCATCCCGCACATCACGGATGAAATCAAGCGCCGCATGCGCCTGCCCGCCGAGGGCAAGAACGCCCCCGACGTCATCATCACCGAAATCGGCGGCACCGTCGGCGACATCGAGTCCCAGCCCTTCCTCGAATCCGCCCGCCAGGTCCGCCAGGACATCGGCCGGAACAACGTCTTCTTCCTCCACGTCTCCCTGGTGCCCTACATCGGCCCGTCCCAGGAACTGAAGACCAAGCCCACGCAGCACTCTGTCGCCGCACTGCGCTCCATCGGCATCCAGCCCGAGGCCATCGTGATCCGCTCGGACCGCGAAGTCCCGGACGCCATGCGGGAAAAGATCGGCCGCATGTGCGACGTCGATATCGACGCCGTGGTGAACGCCGCGGACGCCCCCAGCATCTACGACATCCCCAAGACGCTGCACGGCCAGGGGCTGGACTCCTACATCGTCCGCGCCCTGGACCTGCCGTTCAAGGACGTTGACTGGACCAGCTGGGACCGCCTCCTCGAAGCCGTCCACAACCCCAAGCACCACGTCGAGATCGCCCTGGTGGGCAAGTACATCGACCTCCCGGACGCCTACCTCTCGGTGACCGAAGCGCTCCGTGCCGGCGGATTCGCCAACGAGGCCAAGGTCAATATCCGCTGGGTCCCGTCCGACGAATGCGAAACCCGCGAGGGTGCCATCAAGGCGCTCGACGGCGTGGACGCCATCTGCGTGCCTGGCGGCTTCGGCATCCGCGGGCTCGAAGGCAAACTGGGCGCCCTGAAGTTCGCCCGCGAAACCAAGCTCCCGGTCCTGGGCCTGTGCCTCGGCCTGCAGTGCATGGTGATCGAGTACGCCCGCAACGTGGTGGGCCTGGAAGGCGCCTCCTCAAGCGAGTTCGAGCCGGACTCCAAGTACCCGGTCATCGCCACCATGGAAGAGCAGCTGGAATACGTTGAGGGCCGCGGCGACCTGGGCGGCACCATGCGCCTGGGCCTCTACGAAGCCAAGCTCGACGAAGGCTCGGTCATCGCCGGAACCTACGGCAAGACCACCGTCAGCGAACGCCACCGGCACCGCTACGAAGTCAACAACAAGTACCGCCAGCAGATCGCGGACAAGGGCCTGGTCTTCTCCGGCACTTCCCCGGACGGCAAGCTGGTGGAGTTCGTTGAGCTGCCCGCCGACGTCCACCCGTACTACGTCGCCACGCAGGCGCACCCCGAGCTGAGCTCGCGGCCCACCCGCCCACACCCGCTGTTCGCCGGCCTGGTCAAGGCTGCACTGGACCACCAGAACGCGGGTCACCAGGGCGCTGCCGACACGGCTGCGCCCGCGGCTGGCGAGCCTGCGGCATCAGGTAGCGTTACGGGTAAGTAGCCAAGAGAACACACAAAGGACGGCGCGATGCCTGGTACACCTGAAGCCACCCCTGCCAAAGAGGTTTCGGATGCACCAAGCCCGCGCCGTCTTTTGTCTTCCGAAAAGGTTTACGAGGGCCGGATCTGGGACGTCGTCAGCGATACCTTCCAGCTCTCGGAGACCGGGGACGCCCTGACCCGCGACTACATCGACCACCCGGGCGCCGTGGCCATCCTGCCCATGAACGACCAGGGCCAGATCCTGCTTCTCAAGCAGTACCGGCACCCGGTGGGGATGGACCTGTGGGAGGTCCCCGCGGGCCTGCTGGATGTCGAGGGCGAGGACTTCGTGGTGGGCGCGGCGCGGGAACTCGCCGAGGAAGCGGACCTGGCCGCCGGCACCTGGAATGTGCTGGCCGACGTATTCAACTCTCCCGGATCCTCCAGCGAGGCCATCCGTATCTACCTGGCCCGCGACCTGACCGAGGTGCCCCATCACGAGCGCCATGAACGGACGGATGAGGAAGCGGAAATCGAGTTCCACTGGATCAGCCTGGACGACGCCGTGGCCTCCGTCCTCGCGGGCCGCCTGCACAACCCGTCCGCCGTCGTCGGGATCCTTGCCGCCGCAGCCGCCCGCGCCGGCGGCTATGAAGACCTTCGCCCCGCCGACGCCCCCTGGCCCGCACACCCCAGCCAGCGCTGATGGTCCCGGGTCCTTCGACTGAGGCAGCACCGGCTGTCGAACCGGCTCCCGAAACGCCAGGGCCCGGTGCCGCTCCTGCCGGGATCCCTGCCGCCATCGACCGCGGAATCACCGACTACCTCCAGCACATGGGTGTGGAACGGGGACTGGCGGTAAACACGCTGGCGGCCTACCGCCGCGACCTGGCCCGGTACGCCCGCTACCTCACCGCCGCTGGCTGCACGCGTCCCGCGGATATCACGCGGCCCCACGTCACCGGCTATGTCCGGGCCCTTTCGGACGGGTCCGACGGCGGCTCCGCCCTTGGCGTCCGATCGGCGGCACGGACCGTGGTGGCCGTCCGGGGCCTGCACAAGTTCTGGGCCCTGGAGGGCTACACGCCGGCCGATCCGGCCCGCGAAGTGCACCCGCCGATGGCGGGCAAACGGCTCCCCAAGGCCATCAGCGTTGACGAGGTCACCAGGATCCTCGAGGCCGCCGGCACCGATACCGCCACGGGGCTGCGCGACCGCGCCCTCCTTGAATTCCTGTACTCCACGGGCGCCAGGATCAGCGAAGCTGTGGGACTGGACGTTGACGATATCTCCCTTGCGGAGCCGGAATCCGGGCCTGCCATTGTCCGGCTGTTCGGCAAGGGATCGAAGGAACGGCTGGTCCCGCTCGGTTCGTACGGGGCCCGCGCGATTAATGCCTACCTGGTCCGGGGCCGCCCGCTGCTCGCCGCCAAAGGCAAGGGAACGCCCGCGTTGTTCCTCAATGCCCGCGGTGGCAGGATCAGCCGGCAGAGCGCCTGGACCATCCTGAAAGCGGCGGCGGAAAAGGCGAATATCACCCGCGATGTCTCGCCGCACACCCTGAGGCACTCCTTTGCCACCCATCTGCTCGAAGGCGGCGCCGACGTCCGGGTGGTCCAGGAACTGCTGGGCCACGCGTCGGTGACCACCACCCAGGTGTACACGCTGGTCACGGCCGACACGCTGCGTGAGATCTATGCAGCCGCGCATCCCCGGGCCCTGGGTTAGGGGCCGGGATGGGCGCAGCGGAGGTGACGCTCTGCTTCCTCCTCCGGGAAGGAGAGAACGGGGCCGAGGTCCTCCTCGGGTTGAAACAGACAGGGTTTGGCAGGGGCAAGATCGTTGGCATCGGCGGCCATGTGGAGCCGGGGGAGACGCATGCCCAGGCTGTGATCCGGGAGGTGCTGGAAGAAACCGGAGTGGTTCTCCAGGCGGAGGACCTGGCGGACGCCGGCGCCGTGCACTTCGTGTTCCCGGCGCGGCCTGACTGGGACATGAAGACCACGCTCTTCACTGCGCGCACCTGGCAGGGCGACCCGCTGCCCAGCGACGAGATCCTGCCCGAGTGGTTCAGGGTGGAGGCGCTGCCGGTGGAGCGCATGTGGCAGGACGCAGACCACTGGCTTCCGGTAGTGCTGGAAGGCCGCCGCGTCAACGTGGTGGTCACCATGCACACGGACAACGAGTCCGTCGCATCGTCGCAAAGCCTCCTGGACTAGCGTCCTGACCTGGCTTCCCTGACAAAGCCGCAAACGGCGAAGCAGGTGAAACGCCGACGGCGGGGCGGCACCCAAGTGCCGGCCCGCCGTCGAACGCTCTTGCCCGGAGGAGGCTACGGAAGGTGCCGCTCCTCATGGCCGTTGTATTCGCTCAGCGGCCTGATCAGCGAGTTGGCGTCCAGCTGCTCCATGATGTGCGCGGTCCAGCCGGTAATTCGGCTGGCTACGAACAACGGAGTGAAAGTGGGGGTATCGAAGCCCATGAGGTGGTACGTGGGGCCGGCCGGGTAGTCCAGGTTCGGCTTGATCGCCTTCGCCTCGTCCATCGCCTGCTCCAGGCCGTTGTACAACCCCAGCAGCTCGGGACGGCCGTAGTGGGCGATCATCTTGTCCAGAGCCGCCTTCATGGTGGGAACCCGCGAGTCGCCGTGCTTGTAGACACGGTGGCCGAATCCCATGACCTTCTTCTTCTGCGCCAGGGCGTTTTCCATCCACGTCTTGGCCCGGGCAGCAGCCTCCTCGAGGGACTCCTCCTGCCGGATGCCGATCTCGTCGAAGGTGTGCATGACGGCTTCGTTGGCACCGCCGTGCAGCGGCCCCTTCAAAGCTCCGATGGCTCCGGTCACGGCTGAATGCAGGTCCGAAAGCGTGGAGGTGATCACGCGGGCCGTGAAGGTGGAGGCGTTGAAGGAGTGTTCGGCGTAGAGGATCATCGAGACGTTGAACGCCTCCACTACCTCCGGGACCTGCTCTTCGCCGAAGGCCATCCACAGGAAGTTTGCCGAGTACCCCAGGTCGTCACGCGGTTCCACGACGTCCTGGCCGTGGCGGCGGCGCTGGTCGTAGGCCACCACCGCCGGCATGGCGGCGAACAGGTCGAGGGCCTTGGCCATGTTGGCCTCGCGGGACGAATCTTCGGCCAGCGGGTGCCTGGCGCCCATCACGGAGGCCGCGGTCCGGCAGACATCCATCGGGTGCGACGTGGTGGGCAACGCGTCGATCACCTGTTTGACCACCGGATCGAGCGCGCGGCCGGCCCGTTCCTTGGCAGTGAACTCCGCCAGCTGCTCCGGCGTGGGCAGTTCACCGTTCCACAGCAGGTATGCCACTTCCTCGAAGCTGCACCGGGCGGCCAGTTCCTGCACAGGGTATCCCCGGTACAGGAGGGAGTTCGTGTCCGGGTTGACCTTGGAGACCGCCGTGTAGTCCACCACGACGCCGGCAAGGCCCTTTTTGATCTCATTTTCAGCCATGCTGAAACTCCTTTGTTCCTAAAAGCCTGTGTTCCTGAAGTCATTCTCCGGCTGCTGCCGGTACCCCGCTGACGTGCCAGGGCGGGATGTCAGTTCCCGGGGATCCGGAAGTTGAAAACCCCGGTGTCAAAGTGGTTGTAGGCCTCATAGTCAACGAGGTCGTAGAGCCGGGCACGGGTCAGCATGCTTGGGACCTGTGCCTCCTGGGTGCCGTCGGATTTGATCGATTCCAGAGTACGCTCAGCAGCGCCCATGGCACTACGGAGCAGCGTGACCGGATAAATGATCATGTTGACGCCCACCCCGGCCAGCTGGTCCACGGTGAACAGGTCGCTTTTGCCGAACTCGGTCATGTTGGCCAGGATCGGCACGTCCACGGCGTCGCGTATGGCCTGGAACTCGCTGAGGTCCTTCATGGCTTCGGGGAAGATCGCGTCGGCGCCGGCCTCGACCAGGGCCTGAGCCCGCTGCTGGGCCGCTTCCAGCCCGTCGGTGGCGCGGATGTCGGTCCGGGCCATGATCAGGAAGTTTGGATCGCGCCGCGCGTCGGCGGCGGCACGGATTCGCTTGGTGGCGGTGTCCAGGTCCACCACGTTCTTGCCGTCCAGGTGGCCGCAGCGCTTGGGGTTGAACTGGTCCTCGATGTGGCAGCCCGCCAGGCCCGCGTTCTCGAGTTCCTGCACTGTGCGGGCCACGTTCATGGGTTCACCGAACCCGGTGTCGGCGTCCACGATCGAGGGCAGGTCCGTCATGCGGGCAATCTGTCCGGCCCGGGTAGCCACCTCGGTGAGCGTTGTCAGCCCGATGTCCGGCAGGCCCAGGTCGTTGGCCAGCACGGCGCCGGAAATGTAGACGCCGGCGAAGCCCTTCTCCTCGATCAGGCGGGCCGAAAGCGGGTTGAACGCGCCGGGGAACTGCTGGATGGTGCCGGAGGAGAGCAGCTCCCGGAAGCGGATCCGCTTTTGTTCCGGCGTGGTCTTCGAGTACAGCATTAGAAGAGTCCCTTCGGTGCCGCCGCCAGGTCGATGACGCCGGGGGCGGCGGTGATGTTCAGCTGGTCCAGTTCGCCCGCGGCGAGTTGGGGGAGGCGTTCGACGGCGGCAAGGAACCTTTCGATCTCGGCCTCCTCCACGAGGCCCGCGGCGAGGGTGCGGAACTTGTTGACGTACTGCTCGCGTGCGAACGGCCGGGCGCCCAGCGGATGGGCGTCGGCTACGGCGATCTGGTCCGTGATGACCGTGCCGTCCTTGAGCGTGATCTCCACGGAGCCGCCGAAGGCCTTCTCGGCGATGTCCAGGGAGTGGTAGCGGCGGGTCCATTCGGGGTCTTCCACCGTGGTGACCTTATGCCACAGTTCCACGGTGTCCGGGCGGCCGGCGCGCTCAGGCGCGTACGAATCCACGTGGTGCCAGGCCCCGTCCTGCAGGGCGACGGTGAAGATATAGGGGATGGAGTGGTCCAGGGTTTCCCGGCTCGCGGTGGGGCTGTATTTCTGGGGGTCGTTGGCGCCGGAGCCGATCACGTAGTGGGTGTGGTGGCTGGTTTTGATCAGCACCGACTGGACGTTGGCGGGATCGGTGACCTCGGGGTGCTCACGGTGGAGCTTGCGCGCCAGGTCGATCCAGGCCTGGGCCTGGTACTCCGCAGAGTGTTCCTTCGTGTATGTGTCCATGATGGCGCGCTTGGCTTCGCCCGGGGTGGGGAGCGGGACCATGTAGGAAGCGTCAGGGCCGTCCAGCATCCAGGCGATGACGCCGTCTTCGCCTTCGTAGATCGGCACCGGGGAGGTCTGGCCGCGCATGGCCCGGTCTGCAGACTCGATGGCCATTTTGCCGGCGAACGCCGGAGCGTGGGCTTTCCAGGTGGAGATCTCACCCTTGCGGGACTGGCGGGTTGCGGTGGTGGTGTGCAGCGCCTGCCCGATGGACTGGAAGATGGTTTCGACGTCGAGGCCCAGCAGGGTGCCGATGCCGGCGGCGGCCGAGGGACCCAGGTGTGCCACGTGGTCGATCTTGTGCTTGTGCAGGCAGATGGCCTTGACCAGGTTGACCTGGATCTCGTAGCCGGTGGCGATGCCGCGGACCAGGTCGTGGCCGCTGGATCCGACGTGCTGGGCGACGGCCAGGATCGGCGGGATGTTGTCGCCCGGGTGGGAGTAATCGGCGGCGAGGAACGTGTCATGGTAGTCCAGTTCGCGGACGGCCACGCCGTTGGCCCAGGCAGCCCATTCCGGCGCCACCCGCTCCTCGATGCCGAAAACCTTGGAGCCCTTGCCTCCGGTGGTGGGGCCGTGGGTCAGTGCCTGGGCACGGGCGGCGACGATGGGGGCCCGGTTCAGGGACGCGATGGCCACCGAGGCGTTGTCGATGATCCTGTTGATCACCATGTCGGTCACCTCGTCGGAGACCGCGACGGGGTCAGCCGCCACTTGGGCAATCTTGTAGGCGAGCTGGTCCTCGCGGGGCAGGTTTTCTTCGCTCTTGTAGACGCGGACGTGGTGTTCCTTAACCATGATGCTCCTTTGGATGGGTCGCGTGGGTTGCTTTGACGTGGGAGAGGCTTCGGTGCAAGTGGACGATAGTGGCGGCCTCGGCGAGCTTCGGGTTGCCGGCCGCGATCGCCTCGGCGATGGCGGCATGTTCGGCGGCTGCGGCGGTGAGGCGGCGCGCGTCGTCAGCTGCCAGCCGCCGGATCCGGACCAGGTGGACACGCAGGCTGCGCATGGCCTGGGCCAGGTAGGAATTAGAGATGGCTGCATCAATGGCGGTGTCCAGCCGCCCGACGAGTTCGTAGTAGTCATGGAGGGCAGGTTCGTCGCCGCTTATGAGCTCCGGAGCCCGCAGGAGTTCCTGCCGCAGGCGTTCGAATATTGCGGCATCACCGCGCCGGGCGGCCAGCGCTGCGGCCTTGCCCTCGAGGGTTTCGCGGAGTTCGAAGAGTTCGTCGATGTCCTCGAGGGAGATGTCGGTGACCACCACGCCGCGGCCGCCCGCCATGGTCAGCCCTTCCGCCGTGAGGCGGCCCAAGGCTTCCCGCAGCGGGGTGCGCGAGACGCCCAGGCGTTCGGACTGTTCCACCTCCGCAAGAACCGTTCCGGGCGCCAGGCGCCATTCGACGATGTCGTCGCGCAGGGCGGCATAGGCCTTGTCGCTGGCACGCATCGGCGGCCTCCTTCCTCGGTAACTCGATCAGTGTATACACAGGAGGGTGAGAATGACAGCGTTCACCTCATTTTTCGCCGATAGTCGAATTTTCTGTATACAAAACCCTTGTAGGCCTGCTGGGTTCCCACTACCATGAGCTGCATCACAATGTCGTGGAGGGGATTACCTCATGGTCACCAACAGCTACATGGACAGCTACCGGCGAAGCGTTGAACAGCCCGAGGATTTCTGGCTGGAGGCAGCGCAAAAGATTTCCTGGACTTCTCCGCCCCACTCGGCGCTGGACTCCAGCCGGGCGCCTTTGTACCGCTGGTTTCCTGACGGCATCCTGAACACCTCCTACAACGCACTCGACCGGCACGTCGCAGAGGGGCGCGGCGGGCAGGACGCGCTGATTTACGACTCCGCCATGCTGGGAACGCAGCTGCGCTATACCTACGCCGAACTTAAGGACCTCGTTGCGCGCTTTGCCGGCGCGCTGCGGGCCAACGGCGTGGGCAAGGGGGACCGGGTGGTGATCTACATGCCGATGATTCCGGAAGCGGCCATTGCCATGCTGGCCACCGCCAGGCTCGGGGCTGTGCATTCTGTGGTTTTCGGCGGCTTTGCGCCGAAGGAGCTGGCGGCCAGGATCAGGGATGCGGAACCGGCCATGGTGGTCACCGCCTCGGGCGGTATCGAACCGTTGCGCCGCATCGAGTACCTGCCGGCTGTTGCCGAAGCACTCCGGCTGGCGGATTCACCGGACATCCCTGTTCTGGTCAAGGCCCGTGAGGGCTTCACCGCAACAACGGCGGACCATGCGGGCTGGCTTGATTGGGACAAGTCCATGGCGACGTCCGTGCCCGCCACCCCGGTTGACGTGCAGGCAACCGACCCCCTCTATATCCTTTACACCTCTGGAACCACGGGCACGCCCAAGGGTGTGGTGCGGGACAACGGCGGCCACGCGGTCGCCCTGCGCTGGACGCTGGAGAATATCTACGACGTCGGTCCCGGAGACGTGATGTGGACAGCTTCGGACGTCGGCTGGGTGGTCGGGCACTCTTACATCGTCTACGGTCCACTGCTGGCGGGCGCCACCACCGTGATGTATGAAGGAAAGCCTGTGGGCACTCCCGACGCCGGCGCTTTTTGGCGCGTGATCCAGGACCACCGGGTCAACGTGCTGTTCACGGCGCCGACGGCGCTGCGGGCCATCCGTAAGGCTGACCCGGAAGCGGAGCTGCTGAGGCACTACGATGTCTCCAGCCTGCGCACCCTGTTCACGGCGGGCGAGCGGCTGGACACGGACACCTTCCACTGGGCCTCTCGCATCCTCGGTGTCCCGGTGGTGGACCACTGGTGGCAGACAGAAACCGGCTGGGCGATCTGTGCGAACCCGCGGGGGCTGGAGAAGCTGCCCATCAAGGCCGGCTCACCGACGGTGCCGATGCCCGGGTTCCGGCTGCGGATCCTTGACGGTGCCGGGACGGAGGTGGAGTCCGGAGCCGAGGGCAATATCGTGCTGGGGCTGCCGCTGCCGCCGGGCACGCTTACCACGTTGTGGGGAAACGACGAGAGATACATGTCCTCCTACCTTCAGGCCTTTGAGGACTGCTACGCCACGGGGGATTCCGGGTACCGCGATGCGGATGGTTACCTGTTCGTCATGGGCCGGACCGACGACATCATCAACGTTGCGGGCCACCGGCTTTCCACCGGCGCCATGGAACAGGTGATAGGGCAGCATCCAGCCGTTGCCGAATGTGCGGTGATCGGCCTGGCGGACCCCCTCAAGGGCCAGCGTCCCAGCGGCTACGTGGTGCTCAAGTCCGGCGTGGACATCCCCGAAGACGTGCTGGCCAAGGACCTGGTGGCGCTGGTCCGGCGGGACATCGGGGCAGTCGCCGACTTCAAGCACGTGACGGTAGTGGACGCCCTGCCCAAGACGCGCTCCGGAAAGATCCTCCGCAAGACGATGCGCCAGATAGCGGACGGTGAGGAGTACGCGGTGCCCTCCACGATTGAAGATCCAGGAGTTATCGAACAGCTGCTCGGGGCCCTGCGGCCAGGACCGGCGGACGCAGGCTGAACCAGACGGACGTGCCCGTGGGATTCTCAGGGAGCGTTCCAGCGGTATTCGTTCTCCGGCCTGCCGGGGGTTCCGTAGCGGGCAGTCCTGGAAACCGTGCCGGCGTCGGCAAGATATTCAAGGTAGCGGCGCGCCGTCACGCGGGATATACCCAGGGCATCCATCACCTCGGTGGCCGACACAGCTTCAGGCTGGCGGCGGAGGAACTCCTGGACGGAGCCAAGGGTCGAGGTGGAGAGGCCCTTGGGAAGCGGAAGTTCGGACGGCGCCCGCAGGCTGGCAAAAGCCCGGTCCACCTCGCTTTGGGACGCGCCGCCCCTCCCGGGACCGGCGCTGGAACCGGCAAGCTGCTGGCGGAACTGGCGGTAGTTTTCCAGCTTGTCCGAGAATGTGGCGAACGTGAACGGCTTGATCAGGTACTGCACGACGCCGATGGCCACGGCGCTGCGGACAATCGCCAGCTCACGCACGGCAGTGATGGCGATGATGTCCGCCAGGATCCCGGCTGAACGCATGCGCCTGGCAATGTCCAGGCCGTGCAGGTCGGGCAGGTTCATGTCCAGCAGGACCAGTTCCACCGGCTCGCCGGCAGCCACGAATTCGTTCAGCAGCCGCAGGGCGGACTGGCCGTCCGGAGCAGTCCCGGCGAGTTCGAATCCTTCCAGCCGCCCCACGTACGCGGCGTGTGCTGCCGAAGCGACCGCCTCGTCTTCGACGACGAGGACCCGGATGTTGCTCACTGTCTGTGCTCCTTCTCCGCGGACACCGCTGCGGGCAGGAACACCTGGAACTTGGCGCCACGACGGCCGTTGATGGCCAGCGTACCGCCCAAACGCTGCACGGCCTGCCGCACCAGCGCCAGGCCGATGCCCCGGCCGCCCGTCCCTGCCGGCTTCGTGCTGAATCCGTGACGGAAGATTTTCTCTGCATCCGCGGGGTCGATGGGCGCGCCGGAGTCATTGACGGCGATGTCCAGTCCTTCTTCGTCCGCCTCCAGCGTCAGGACCACGCGCCGCGGCGGGGGTGCATCTGCGGCGGCGTCGATGGCGTTGTCCAGCAGGTTGCCCAGGATGGTCACCAGGTCCTGGACCGCCACCCCGGCAGGTGCGCCGGAGCCAAGGGTGGACACATCCAGCTGGACGCCGCGCTCGTGGGCCTCGGCCACCTTCCCCATGACCAGTGCACCCACCACCGGCTCATCGATCGAGCTCACCATGTCATCAGTCAGCCGCTGGCTCAGGGCCAGGTCCTGCGTGGCAAAGTCCAGGGCTTCCCCCGTGCGGCCAAGCTCAAGGAGCGAAACCATGGTGTGCAGTCTGTTGGCGTGTTCGTGCGTTTGGGCCCGCAGCGCGTCGGAAAGGGTGCGCATGGTCTGCAGCTCGTTGCCCAGTGCCTCGATTTCCGTCCGGTCCCGGAGGGTGGCCACGGTGCCGTAGACGGGAACCTTTCCGCGGGCGCCGGGGGAGTCGGGACCATGAGCCGGTCGCTGGTTGACCACCAGCACCCGTGAACCGGCCAGGACGATCTCATCCTTGGTGGCGCGTCCGGACTCGAACAGGCTGCGCAGTTGGGGGTCCAAAGGAAGGTCTGCCAGTGAAGGTGGCCGGGTGGGATCATTACTGCCGGTTTCCGGCAGGCCCAGCAGCTCAGCTGCCTGGTCGTTGTACATCACCACCCTCTTCCGGGTATCGATCAGGATCAGCCCTTCGCGGACCGAATGCAGCACGGACTCGTAATACGCGAACAGCTGCGCCAATTGTTCCGGCCCCCAGCCGCGCGTCACCCGACGAAGGTACCTTCCCAACAGCCATGATGCCAGGGAACCGCCCAGCAGCAGGGCCACGCCGACGGCGAGCAGGACGGGCAGGCGCCCGGCGAAGGCGACGTCGACGTTGCGGACGGTAACGCCGACGGCCACCAGCGCCTTGACCGCCCCCGTCCCGTCCTTGACCGGGACGATGGTCCGTACGGACGGCCCCAGCGTGCCTGCGGTCACTTCAGTGAATGCGTGGCCCTGGAGCGCGGCGTCGATGGAACCGATGTAAGGCCGGCCCAGCTCCTCGTCCCGGGGATGCGTCCACCGGGTCCGGTCCGGGGCCATGATGGTGATGAAGTCAACGTCCGCCGCCGCCATGACGTCCTTGGCATAGGGCTGCAGGATGGCGGACGGGTTTGGCGTGGCAGCAGCCTGGAGCACCAGGGGATTTGCGGCGATGGCGGCCGCCACGCCTCCCATCCGCCGGCCTGCTTCGTCATACGTCCGGTCCCGGGCATCGACGTAGGCGGCGGTCCCCACAATGGCGATAAAGGACACCACGATCAGCAGGTTCGCCACGAAGAGCCGGCGCGCGATACTCCAGCGGTGGATCATGCGTACCTCCATCTGGCCCCGTGGGCGCCGTGACCAATATGAACGCAACGGTGAGCTGGATCACGGGGTGCTCAATGATGGATATCACATTGTACGGACGTGTTGAGCCCAGAGACTGCGCC
>NZ_JAUSRE010000039.1 GCF_030811655.1 Pseudarthrobacter enclensis
GGCTGCACCTTCCTGCACCACGCAGTGGATGACCATTCCCGGTTCGTCTATTCCGAGATCCTGCCCGACGAAACCAAAGAGACCGCGTCGGCGTTCGTGACCAACGCCATCGCAGCGTTCGCCGCCCAAGGCGTCAAAATCCAGCGGGTGCTGACCGACAACGGCTCCTGTTACCGTTCCCGCGCCTTCGCATCTGTCCTGGCCGAGGCAGGGATCAGGCACAAACGCACCCGCCCCTACCGGCCCCAGACCAACGGCAAGGTCGAACGCTTCAACCGCATCCTGCAAGAGGAATGGGCCTATGCCAAGGCCTACAGCTCGGAAGCCGAACGGCAATCCTGCTACCCGGATTTCATCGAGTACTACAATCAGCGCAGGCCCCACACCGCACTCAAAGGCGCCTCACCCGCCAGCCGTGTCACCAACCAACCGGGTTAGTACAGCTAGGCGTCCTCGCGATAACCCTACTCATCGCACTTGCCATCAAAGGTTCATCACGACGGCAGGCGCAGGAACCAGCGGCAGCCCGAGCCCGCACGGGCGGGCATCGGATGTTACTTGGCAAAATGCGGGGCAGAAGGTCCCTGGCGGCAGAACTGGCTCTCCTTGCAGAACTCCACGCGAAGGGTGCACTCTCTGACGAGGAATTCAGCGCCGCCAAGCTCCGTACCCTTGCGGACTGATATCCAGCGGCTGCTTCGTCAGTCTCTTAGCGACTTCAGGGGCAACTTCGGCCAAAAATTTGCCCATCGTCCCCCTCAGCAAGGGAAAAAGAAGGCCCACCGATGGGGGACCGGCAGGCCTTCAGCGCTCCATGCTACAGCGGCGCGCATTGAATATCGACTGGACTAAGTGGTAAAACAAACGAGTTCCAAGTGTCGTTCTTCTCTTTGTCCGGGGCATGGATAGGGGTTGTTACCGGCGTTGGAAACGCCGCCCGCCGCAGGGGATGACGCGTCTGTTCAGCTGCTGCTATCCGCCTGGCCATGGGGCTGGGCGCTCGGTCGCAGTGTCCCGGACGCATTGAGGGGACATTGATACTCTGGGCAGAGGGGAAAGGGGGAACACGGAAATGGGTCTTAGAAGTCTTTTTCAACGAAAAGCCGCAACCGCGGCACCCATAGGTCCAGTCGTGGCCGCAGGACCTGTCCCAGGCGCGCCCATGTCACCTGAGCTCCAAGCGGAACTGCGGGAAGCGTGGGCAGAACTAACTGAGGCCGCCAAGGCATCGAAAGTGACCAACTTCCACGCCTGTACACGTACGGCCCGGCACTGGACCGAGGACCCGGCGGCAGTCAGGGCCATAGCGGCCAAACTCCGTGAATTCCCGGATACAGACAGCCAGCAGACGACATAGTGACCTACGGGCCGTTCGCCCGAGTTCATCACAGCTCGCCGGAAGGCCGGCGGTCGACATTTTCACTCAGCTCCTGGGACGGTTGCAGGGAATTGACATGCGGTGGGCGAGGATTGAGCCATGGTAAACGTATCCGCGGTTTAACCGCCGTGATCTACAAGCAGATTGAGTCCGTGTCGATGCTCCACCCTGTGTCCCCATGAAGAAAATGAGGCTCCGGTACGCCGGAGCGTGTCGGCTGTGCGGTGCATCTCGTCCGGCCGGGACGGAAGCGATCTACGAGAGCGAGACGAAGACCGTCCGATGCTTGGAGTGTGCCACCGAGACTCCGGAAACACCCCCCCACCTGGAACGAGTTGGTGATAACTCGTTGTCCACTGAGTCCGGAATCGCTGGCTCGTCAGCCCGACGCGAGTATGAGCGTCGCAAAGCGAAAGATGAGGAAAAGCTCCGCGAGAAGTGGGGTCCATTCGGCGGCATCGCAGTCGTCCTCTCTGACGAACGCCAAAGCACCAAGTCCTGGGATCGAGGCGCGATTGGCGAGGAACGCCTCGGCGCTCGGCTGGATGCCCTGGCCGCCGATGGCCTGGCCGTCCTTCACGACCGACGCATTCCCGGCTCGAAAGCCAACATCGACCACATCGCCATCACTCGCAGTGGAATCTGGGTCATCGACGCCAAAAGGTACAAGGGACGGCCTGAACTGAAGGTGGAGGGTGGCATCCTGCGCCCACGCGTCGAGAAGCTCCTCGTCGGCCGACGTGATTGCACGAAGCTGGTCGATGGGGTGCTCAAACAGGTCGACGTAGTGCGAGACCTCGTCGGGGATATTCCGGTCACCGGGGCGCTGTGCTTTGTTGAAGCCGACTGGCCCTTGATCGGAGGCGCATTCTCGACCCATGGCGTTCATGTACTTTGGCCGAAACGGCTAGCAAAACTACTTGCAGAAATGTCAGCCGGCGACGTTGATGTAGCGGCGGTGCATGAGTCGTTAGCCTCCCGGTTCAAGCCTGCTTGAGTCAGGTGCCCACGTTCCAGGCCGCTCGGAACACACCGAGGGGACAGCTTGCGGGAACGAAGTCAGGCATCGATCAGTAGTGAATTTGCAGTCCGGCCGCCTGCCCAGGCTCCCATGATGAAGCATCGGCCCCCTCGACGTCGCGACAGTTCGGGAAGCCCGAGCCAACCGCCGTTTCGAAGCTTTTCGCGAGGTTCGTCAGATTCTGGACCGCGGGCAGGATGCCCGCTGGGTCGGGTACATGTGCAGCCATTTATTCATGCCTTAGCATCCCCTCCCTCTTTGTTTCCCTTAAATAGTTCACTCCTGGGTTGGGCGAGGGTATCGGGTTCAAAACGCGGCCAGTATTTGGCGTCACCGTTGACCGCAGTTGCAACGGACTCAATGGCTTCCGGGGATATCAGCATGGCCTGCCCGGGCAGCGCGCTATGGGAGCCGATATTCATGCCCACCAGGAGGCCGCCTGAACTGACAACCGGACCGCCTGAATCACCCGGCTGTCCCTCTGGGATCATGTAGCGGGCGGGGCCGGCTTGGTATGTCAAGAAGTGTTCAGACACGCTGAGCGCAGGAAATTCGTTGCGTCGACCCAGCATCGTGACCGTGGCACCAGCTTCGTAGGTAGCTGAGTCGGTGGGCAAGTCGAAGCTGGTGTACATCTTCACGATGAGGTTATCTGGCTGAAGCGGCAGCATGATGATGTCCTGGATGATGCCGGGCAATCCCGGTTCCGGGCGCAATGCGTACTTGAATCGAGGAATCCTTTCACTGTCGGGGCCGCGTCGAAGAGGACAAGTTCCGCCTCCGTTGAGATCTCTTCGTCTTCCTTCGCCGCTCTATCGGCGAGGAGCAGCTTATCCGGCCACAATGACCAGTCAGCCCTTGGTGCCAACACAGGGTCGCCCAAATGCGCCACCGTAACAAGGAATATCTCGCCGTCGAGCTGGGCCAGGAAGCCACTACCAATGGTGGGACTACTGTCAGTTGAGTGGTTGAGGGCCATGATGGGGGCCACCATGTTGTTGAAGTTCATATCGTGACCGTACTCGATATCAGGTGCCAGGCTTCTGGTGGGGTGAGCCTGGGTTGCTCCTGACCTATGTGAGGTCAACCGCAACGCCGCGGCGCGCGCGGTGACAATTCCACCGAAGTAGGCATCTCCCTAGACTGGTCTCCGAAGGTGGCTTTGAGGGCGCCGCTTCCTGTGCGTGGGTTTTCGTTCCGCGCTCTCAACTGCCACTGAAGAAGGCTGCTTTGAATAGGTCAGCAGCATCGACAAGGTCTGCAACAGGAGCCTCGAACTCGCCTCTGGTGACCTCATCGTTGCGGTCCTCGGTGAGCACCCACGTCACAGTCACTGAATTGGCCCCCGGGTCCCGTGACAGGAGCACGTAGTCGTCCAGGTCGCTTGTCCACGGGACGTCGGGCCGGAACGACTCTGGCGTGAGCGTGACTTTGACATCGTCGCCCTCGTGCGCCCAGGCGATGGGATAGTCACGCGGCGTGATCCTATAGTCGGAGGGGTCGAGTCCCAGCACGTAGCGGCTCTGCCGCCGCACGATCGGCTCCACCACCTTCTCGAAGTCGGCATCATCGGCCTCGCGGAACTCCAGCGCCTCGCAGTCGTGGAAAGTCACGATCAGATGGGGCTTGGCGACGAACCTGTCGCGGCTGACGACGCGGATTCCTGTGCCAGCCAGCGCAACGCCGAGGAAGTGCGCTCGACCCCTCGCCATATGGGTGTCCCGCTCCGTCCGCCACGAGTCCACGCGTGCTGCCCGCTCCGATGCCGACGCGGGCTCCGGGTCGCCGAAGATGCTGGGCGGCGTTATCGTCAACAGCGACGTGTTCCGAACCGGCTCGGGCGTCACGCTAAACCGTTCCTCCTCGAACTCGTAGAGACGGTCCATCACCTCGTCGACACGACCGACGCGGCAGACAGTGCCGAGGATCGCCACCTCAAGGTCGATGGGCGGCTTGCCGCCGCCGCGGGCCCGCTCGACGAGGGCCAAGACCTCGCCGGCCCGAGCGGGGCGGGTGTTGCTGGTCCCTCGCACATAAACGGCACCGTCCTCGAGACTGTCCCGGCGGTCATCGCCCTGGAAGGTCTTGTAGCAGGGGAAGATCGGCTGACCTTCCTGCGGCGGCTGGGCGATGATGAACAGCACCTCGCTGGCGTCGTCGACGCCGATCCTGCCGAACTCGAACGCTGGAAACTGCGGTCCGACGTAGGGCCGGAGCCGGTCTTCCAGTGCGTGGGCTTCGACACCGCGGGGAACGCCCGGCGCGGCGTCCTTCTGCGCCCCGATGACCAGAACGGCGTGGCCGCGGAAGTGGCGTTCAGCCTGCTGCGGCCGACGGTTCGCTGCTCCGAGGAGGAATTTTGCGACCTTCGCTACGCCTGCCTTGCTGCTGAGGTCCAGGCTGCTTTTGATCTCCAGGTAGTTCGTCTCCGCTTCGTCACCGACGGCCAGGACGTAGCCCAGGATGAGTCGTAGAGAACGTTCACCGAGGGGGAGGACGGCGGCATCCAGCCCCACAGACTTCGGCTCGGAAGGGCTGGCCATAGCGGGATCGGCAGTCATAGGTAGATCCTCTCATTCGCCGCCGACACGATGCAGCAGCAACTGACAAATGGACCTCACCACAGGTCCGCGAACCTTCGACAACACCACTGTCTTGTCTATGCATCGAAGCCCCGAGGGGGTGCACGACCCAGGACAACCCGGTCACCCGCTCGCGACCTTACGGATGTCCATCTACTGGCGTCCGCCGAAGGACGGCGCAGAACCTCATGACGAAACCTTAAATCGCCGACGCGACCAACACGCCCGTTCCGAGGAGAAGCAGCGCGATGTAGAACGGAGCGATCGACCACGAAGTCCAAATCGACCGCTCAGGCACGTACTTGCGGACAGCCACCCTCCACTTCGACAGCGCCGGCGCGTCATCTGGGAACGGCTCGTCGGCGTCCACGGGGTCAAGTGTGAACAGCGGGACCTTGCGGCTGGACCGCGCGACGGTGTTGTAGAGCCGGCGGAACTGCTTCTCGCTTCGGAGGTAGTTCGCGTCGAGGTAGGCGAACAGCACCACGGCCACCATGCCCAGGGCGGCCAGCGGCCAGGTGCGTTGCGTGAGCGCGAAGCCGAACGTGGCCGTGACGATGGGGAGCAGCCAGCCTTTCGCCGACGCGGAGGCGGCCGCCTGCCTCGTGACCACGGCCTGGATGTAGTCGAGGTGCTTGCGTCTGTCCTCTGGGGCGAGCGGAGCCTCAGCCGAGGTCCCGAGCCGATGCACTGCACCTCGGATGTTGAGCATCGTCCGTTCCTTCGAGGCTTCGGAGTAGTCGGTCTCATCAGGCCAGATCCGGCCCATCGCGTCGTCCGTCCACCGCGGCACGAGGTGGACGTGGAGGTGGCGTACGGACTGGGTCGCGGCTTCGCCGTTTGACTGGATGATGTTGAGGCCTTCCGGCTTCACGGCGTCCCGGATTGCATTTGCAAGGAGCAACGATGCCCGTGAGAGTTGCGACGCCTCATCGGGCTGTAGCCCCCAGATGTCCGGTATGTGCCGCCGCGGGACGACCAGCAGGTGTCCGAGAACCGCAGGCTCCGTCGGGAAGAAGGCGACGACGTTCTCGTCGCGGTACACCTCCCGGACGTTGGGATCGTCGCGGTCGACGATCTCGCAGAACTCGCAGGTGTCGATCACGATAGGCGAGCCTTCGCCTGGGCGACCCAGCTCTCCAGATTGTTGACGAGGTTCGCGTAGGTGGCTTTTGTATCGATGTTCCCGCTCCAATCCGTGCGCGTCGGGTCGAACACTGGGATGCCGTACACGCCGGAGGCCTCGTCGAAAGGATTGGCGCCGGGGCGGTCGACGCTGCCGAATGACGAAAGGCCGTGGACGCGCACGCCAACCAGCGGTTTTTTCTCCTGCCACGCCTTCTCGATCTCGTAAACTACCCAGGGTCGGTTTGCCGTCTCCTGCCCTATGAGGACCACGACGGCACGCTTGTAGCGCATCTCCTTGTCAATCCAGTCGACGACTGCCTGCTGGCCGCGTCTCAACACTTCCTCCCACTCCTGAGCCTTGAGGAGGGGCTGGCCTTCCAGCGCGTTGATGTTGCGGACGAGCTGAACACGGTTTACGTCTCGCTCATAGTGGAAGGAATAGAACACCGTCTTGGTCGCCACCGCTGGCTCCTCACTTCTTGCAGGGCGAGCCGCTCTCGACCCTCATCAAAGAATACGGTCGGCCACGGACATTTCGCGGCAACGCCAGCCCACGTCGGTCCAATGGCTCAGGGCCGTGTCCCTCGGCAAGCAGGGAAGATTCTGCGTAGGAACGACCCACCTCCTAAGTTGACATTCACTGGCAAGAAAATCAGCAATTTTATATGGGTCAAGAATCGGGCGATTTCGCTCATTCCCGCAGGTCAAAGCCATTTCTGCTACCCATCTCAGGCAAATAGTTTGTGACCACCAATGTTCCATTTTGAGGTCGATGCGCCGATGAGACTTCAACCGGCCGAAAACTGCTGCTGACCGGCGTCGGGCCGCGGCCCTTGAGAGCCGCACCCTGGGGGAGTACGCCGGGTCAACGTCGCTGAGGTTCGGTCCGGTGAAGACAATGAGCCGGCGGCCGAAGTCTCGAGCACGTCAGGGCCCGGCCCGGCGGAGACGTCGACGGCATCATCATTGTCTTCCGCCCAAGGCTGCGCGCCCGGCTCACGGCGCACCCCGGGGAGGAGCCCACCGTCTGCACATAATGATGTTCCACGAACCTGCAGTTGCTCAGCGGCTCATATCAAGCTGGTCGGAGCAAGGCTCCCTCGATGCTCGACGGGACCGTCTACTTTTGGCTAATAACTGGGGCGCGCTGATGGGGCACGTGCCAAGGCACCTAGCGGGTGGCGCGCCTCAGCGCTGCTATTTCTTGACGTAGATCCTCAACGACATAGTCCCGTATTTCTTCAAAACCCATGTAGACACTTTCGTCCAGAATAGAGCCACCGCCAGATCGAATCTCTATATCCGAAGGCGAAGCGACATCCTCGCGCTTGGTCTCTCCCACAACGAACTCTTTTCGATCGCCTGCCGGCGTTCGGGGCTGTCTATGCAGCGTACTCATTGTGACCCTCCTCACGTTGGTTTCATAGTCATGCTATACCTTGGCGTAGTCTTGTAACCCCTGAATATGCTCCACGCGTAGACCGCCATTAGGCCTGTTCCGATATATATGCAGATCCATATGACGTGCCATACGAGGGGAGCGACGGGAACCGCGGCGAGCACTGCCATCATGACGAGAACAGCCGCGCAGGCCAGAACGATTCGCCGTAGTGGTGCCAAGAGTACGGTCACAAGGGGATGCTCCGGCTTACGGCTCATCCAAGAGAGCATGAGCGCCGGAGCGATCAAGATGATGGAAGCTGCAGGAGACGGAATGATGGCTTCTGGACGAAGGACCTCTCTGTCGAAGCAACGAGCAATGATGGTGGCGACAACAAGTATGGAAGAAATGATTGCTGCCCATTTCGCGAACCTGTACAGGCCTTCCTTGGAAGGCATCGTGTGCGCCCAAACTTCACCCTCGAAATCCGATCTCTCGGGGTTGAGAAACGCATGAGCAACTCGGCGGTCGGGAGGCAATGTCCTGCGATCGGCCTGCCGCAACACCTGCTTGTGGTCAAATGCTAGGAAGAGAAACTGCTTTATACACAGACCACTAGGGAGTTCCAGCTCCATGTGCTGGCTTTCAGCAAACCCGAAGTCGGGGAGTTTGAAGTGGAATCTTATTTGCGTCCCCCAACTTGGCACCTCTTTTATGTCAGAGGACGACGTCTCCTGGTCTAGTGAGTATTTGATTTCCTGGTCTAGTGAGTACTTGAGTGTTGTCCGTGTTCCGACGTACTTACTATCTATCTCGACCAAGAATATGTAATGTCCTACCAAGCGGCTTGCAAAAACGTCAAGGACTATTAGGCGTCGTTTGTCCCGAGCTGTGAGGCTGTCTGTATCAAGGGACCTTTCCTTCCACGCTTTGTATGCCTCGTGAACTGCATGAGCGCTGCCTGGTTCGGCTGCCACAATGCTCTGAAATACTCGGGCTTCATCCTCAGCCGTGGCGGAGCTTTTACGGGGAAAGTCTTTTACTGCGGCCTGAAGCAACTTAAATGCCAATGCAGAATTTTCTCGCTTTCCAAGTACTGCAAGCCCCGTTGAATCTTGTTTGGCATCAAGCCGCTGTATAGCACCTTTACGCATCATTCCTAGCGGAACGATGATCCGGTTTCGAGAAGCAGCTGCGATTGCATAAGCCTCGGGCATCGTGATATCCACGGAGACGAAACGTCGGGTGGATCCCTCCAAGTCAAGCCTCAATGCGTCCACGCGCCGGTGCGCCCATGTGCGTGAATTGATCAGAAGATAGAGCAGCTGAAGGGCGGCTAACTCGTCGCCGAGTTGAGCGGCCTCTTCCTGTCTGCCGCCGCCCGGACGAACGGCGTTCAGTGCCCGGCCTAATGGAAGCAAAAGTTGACGATACCCCATCAAATTAGGATTACACATACTGGCATCGCGGAACACTACCTTGAGCCACGCACGTCTAGGACTCTGCAAACAAGGGAGATTCTGCATAAAGTATCAGGGCACGTCAGGGCCGCATTTGCATACCTATCTCACAACTTTGGCCATTTGAGTTGGGCGTAAGATTTCGGGCGACCGCCTCAGGCAGCGATGGCTCGTTCGACATAAGCCGAGACGTGGACATGTATGTCGGTTTCATGGTCAAGGAGCCGTTGCAGGACGATGCCGTCCATCATGGCGGTGAGTAGCCGCAGTTCGATTTGGATCTGTGCAGGGGGAACAATCGGTCAATACCAGAGTGCAGGACGACCCGCCCAAGGGCTGACAAGATACAGTCAATGCATGGGGATATGGGGCAAGCTGAAGGCAGCCTTTGGCGGGACAACAGAACCTGTGACGGTTTCGGAGCCGGATCTGTCATTCGTAACGGCGGAACCAGCACGCGCACTTGCCGTGGTTGTGGAGCCAGTGGGTGGCGAACCCGGGATGCGATCTCAGCGCCCGGCGGAAGTGCGCAACTACGAGGCGGAGAAGGCCAAGGCGACGGCCGCGGGCCAAAGCGCCAAGAGCTATCGCGCGGGCTACGTTCCGCCGGCAGCTGCCAAGAGCCAACTCGTGACCGGTCCCGACGGTATGCCGCCCCTTAGGTTGGCACCCTCGAACAACGGCCTCGACTTAGCCTTGCCCGACGGGGAGTTGGTTGACTACAAGATCCTCGCCCTGCGGCACTTCCGGATTTTCGCGTTCCGCGTGGTTGGCATGGGCTTTTACGAAGACCCAAACAAGCCCTTCAAGTTCCGGAACGGCCAGCGTGTTCGAGCAGTCCGGGAACCCGACAACGAACACGACGCCAACGCCGTCGCCATCTACACCGGGCGACCCGCAAAGAAAATCGGCTACGTGAACAAGCAGCGAGCCGCATGGGTCGCAAAACTACTGGACGCCGGTCAGGAGTTGGACGGCATCATCATCCAGAGCAAAGCCGCTTCCCCACGCGTCCTCCTGACTACTCCCGAAATGCTGGCGCATCTTCAACGCGACTGACGTTTGAACGACGACGGCCCGCCCCTGGTGAAGAACATAAGACGGGACAGGGGAGCTCGTTGCAGGGATCTGGAGGTAGTCCGTGCTGCTCAAATGGGTCAGACTCTATTCGAGGACGTTGTGCTTCGCGGATTGACGTTCTGTCCATGCAAGCGAATTAACAACGACTGTCAAAGGTTCGGGGAGGCAATGGTGCATTTCGTCGGCGCAGTGGGGTCAGCATTCAAGCGAGCTGGCGATTTCAGGGGACGCTCATCAAGGTCTGAGTACTGGTACTTCTTTTTGCTCAACCTCATGATCCAGGTCAGCGCATTTGCCCTGGACTACGCGGGCGCGTACCCAGTGTTTACCACCGTGGCCGCCGTCTGGTCCCTGATTGCATTGGTCCCCGGACTGTCTCTCTTCATCCGGCGACTCCGGGATGGTGGTTACTCTCCCTGGATGTCGCTCTTTGCGCTGGCCGGCCCCTTGGGTGCTGTCGTGTTCCTTGTTCTGCTCTGCCAGCCTTCGGCTGCCGACAAACCTGCCGCTGTAGGCAGCCACACGCCACTTGCGGCTAATGCTGTTCCTTCGGATTTGAGTGGTCGGCAGGAACTTCCTGACCACGAATCTAAGAGCCGCAGCAGCGCGTTGCTCCTTGGATTCTGCCTCGTGGCGACACTGGCGGTGGTCCTAGGGTCGGTATCGTACGCTGCAACGCAGGCATCGATGCGTGAGGCGGAGGCTCAGGCAGTTGCAAGCCGCGCCGCCGCCGCCGCTTCATCAAGGGCGTCCGCCGCAGCATCGGCCTCGGCAAGTGCAGATGCCGCACGTCAAGCTGCGGCGGCGGCCGAGGCAAGCCGTCTCGCGAAAGCAGCACAGGACCAACGGGAAGCCGAGGCAAGCCGCACTGCGGCGGCCAGCCAAGCGGCCGATGCTACTGCGCGAGCCTATGCCGCTGCTCGCGACAAGCTTGTTTCGGAAGGGTGGAACGAGGGCCCGGATGGAGTATTCTATCAGTGGGTTGCTGCTGACCAAACAAAGTGTCCCCCTTATCAGCGGTGCGTTCAGCTCAAAGTCACAACCCCCGAGGGTTGCCCCAACGGAGTCGCTGTCCAGGCGAGCGAGTTGACGGCGGGAACTGTCACCGGGTCTGCCTCTGCCTACAGCTCTGGATTCCTGGCGGGGCAGAACGCGCTTGTAACCCTAACCACCTATGACGCCCATAATGATGAAGTCTCGATCAAGAAGATGACTTGTCAGTGAAAATTGAAGCCTTACGAGCCGGATTAGCCCGGGGGTTTCCGGCCACGGAGCCGCCCTGACCGCCAGCCCGGCACCCTGGCGTTCAGGGCAGCCTTTTTGGCGGGGGCCAGTTCACCCCGGCGGGCCTTGTATCGCTGGGTGTGGAGCCAGACACCGAGCTCGTGTTCGAGGCCCTCAATCGTGGCTTTGTGCCGGGGCCAGTCCTGCCCTGATCCCCGGTACGCCTCCAGGGCAGCCAGGCGCTCCTGCCATCTCGCCTCGTCGCTGGCCACACGGCGCAGGTCCTGCAAGCCGGGCATGGCGCTGAGACCGTCCCGGAAGACCGGCAGCAGTCTCCCTTCCCTGGCATCTTTGCGGCGTCGGTTCAGCCATGCGGCGAGAGCACGTTCTGTGTTGTCATCGGCTTTGGTGGAGGGGTACCGTCCGCTCTCCTGCACCATCGCGATCAGCTGCGCCATGCGTTCGATGTCTTGACTGGTTACCCGTTGCGGTGTCCCGCCGGCTGCCTCGTGCTAGGCCCCGGAGTCCGGGGTGGAGTTTCCGTGCAATGGTCAGGTGGTAGCCAACGGTCCGCAGGGGAGCGCCTGTCAGTTCCGCGATTTTCCCGCGGCTCAGGCCTCTCCGGTACATCAATACCCATTCCGGCTGCGGAGCCGCGAGCATCCCGATCCCTGTAATCGGTCATTGCAGTTTCCGCTCTGGGCGTCGGTGGACCTTACAATCTCCATCTTCCCAATGCTAGGACCCGCCCTTCGAACATCCGTTCCACTGCAAAGGATGTTGTCGGGACGGGACGGCGGCCGCGAGAGAAGAAAAGATTACCGCTGGTCCCGTCGCAGGGGGTGATCCTTCGGAACCTCAACCAGCACGATGCGCACTCCGTCGGGGTCCGAGATCCACATCTCCACCAGCCCCCACGGTTCCTGCTGTGGCTTGCGGATCACTGGCACCCCGGCTGCCAGCAGCCGATCGTGCTCGAGCTGCACGTCGCGAACCTGAATCCAGATCGCCAGGGCATTCCCTGGCGGATCGATCGACCGTCCGCTGACCTCGAGAAAAGCGTTGCCCAGGAAGAACACTAGACCCGGCGTATCACGGCTCCCGAACTCCCGGGAGATTGCCAGGCCCAACGTGTCCCGATAAAACCTGTGGCTCCGCTCAGTGTCGGACGGATGAAGCAGGATCCGGCTGCCAAGGACTTCCATGTTCTCCATCCTGCCTTGAGTTCTGCACTTTACCTGCCGCAGGTTGTGGGGTTTTCAAGGATCCGGTGGGGCAGCGGCCTGCCACATCGCTGGAGGACCATTCCAGGTCGGCCAGATTCAGCGCGGCATTGCGGAGCCGGCGACTCCATCGCCAGTGCCGTAGATCGCCAATAAAGAGCAGGTGGTGGCGAGGGCGTTATTGGCGTGCTGGCACGGATCTGAAGCTCGCTTTTCGCTCGTTTACAAGCGCATCACCGGACTGATACACACTCCACCGGGAGCAGGCAAAACTATGCACGATCGGTGGGCGGCGAACTTCGCCCGATCGCGATGACGCCGCAGTGACCATTCGAGTCTGTCCACGCGGATTCCGGCGCGGCAACTTGTCAGGAGACAATCGGCGGCGCACCTGTTGATGGCGGCCTCCGCCGGACACGGGTGATCGTGACTGAGTCCGCGTCCCACGCGATGATCATCCCATGTGCCCGATTACTCGTCCGTCAGACGGACGCTGGTTGGTTGAGCGAGCACGATGCGACCTGGGCCCATGCCGACCCACCTCGTTCTTGAACGTTCGTCAATGAAGCTCCTCTCAGGTGGTCTCTCGCAAGGTCGCTATCGTCCACCGGTCAAGCTCGGCCCTGTCGACTTGATCGCCGTGCCAGGGGCCTATGGGATGCCGAGAACCTTGGCTGAACAGGGGAAACACCGGCCGAAAACGACCCACCTCTCTTCTAAACATTCACTGGCAAGAAAATTCGGAATTTTATATGGGTTAGGAACGGGCCAATTTCGCGCATTTTCGCTGGTCAATGCCATTTCCCCTACCCATCTCCGTTAAATAGTTTGTGACCACCAATGTTCAATTTGAGGTACTCGATGCGCCGATGAGACTTCAATCGGGCGCGAACGTCGCTGACCGGAATCGGGCCGCGGCCTTTGAGAGTCGCATTTTGGGGGAGAGGTTTCACGTCGGCGCATGACGCTGTTCCACGAACATACAGCTGCTCAGCGGCTGATATCGAGCCGGCGCGACCCGTGCCCCTGCGAATCGGCCAAGGTCTAGAAGAAGGCGGAGGTCGGGCCGAGTCCTCCGCCAAGGTTGACCACCGCGGAGTCCTGGACGGAGGCGGCAAACCCCAAGCCTTGCGCGGTGCTGGATCGCCGGTTCAATCCCTGTGGAACGAGGTCAGCGCTGGCGCGGATTAATCCCAAGGGTCAACAGTTATGCGGAACAAGACACTTGGTGCCAATTACGGCAAGACTGGTCTGGCAAATGACACATAGCCAGAGGGTCCGACGAGTACCCAGGGATGATGTAGGCGAGTAAAGTTTTCGGGTAGTCCCACTGCCGAGAACCGGGACCGCAAAGATGGGGGCTTTACTTGTACAACTCTTATCAACACTCGACCGACCGCTGGCCCGCTGCCCCTGGATTCACCGAGGAGCAGCTCAATGGAGTCCCACTCGTCACAGTCCATCCAGCAGCGGTGCCAGCCATCATCGGCGCTGCATTCCTGCTCATAGCTGCCATGGGTGCCCAGTACGAATTCTATGTGATCCTGCGTTGGGCAGTGACCGCAATGGCGATCTGGATGTCCGTAGTGGCCAGCGCGCTTAAAAGCACACCATGGGTCGTTGTTTTCGTTGCCATTGCTGTCCTTTTCAACCCACTCATTCCCATCTACGCCACGCGGGAATTCTGGGTACCGATCGATTTTGCAGGGCTGGTCCTGTTTTGGGTCGCTGGAGTCAAACTACGCGCTTCGAAACCGGTTCCATCTTCCGGCTAACAGACCCGCTGGGCGTGGTTTTTAGTTTGTTGCATCTTAGGATCGCCCCGGTCTATCGGTGGCCTTCGCCAAGCGCATTTTACCTAAAGCATAATTCGGAAAGGCCTCCATGAATAAGCCACCAGCAGGCTGGTATCAGGACCCTGATATTCCATCGCAGCAGAGATGGTGGGACGGCAGCACTTGGACTCAACATAAAAAAGCAATGAGTGACGGTATTTCTCGCTCCTCTTCAATCGGAACCAGTAAGATTGTAGGTGCGACCAACCCTGCAGCGTCGACTGGATTGGGTCTTGGCATTGCCGCTTTTTTCCTATTCAATATCCCAATCTTCGGGCTGCTTCTATCCCTTTCTGCCGCAGTGGTTTCGGGAATTGGCCTGTCGAAACAGTCCTCCACTATGGCGAAGAAATATCGCGTGTTTGGGATTGTCGGCCTGATCCTTGGCATCGTCTATACTCTGATGGCATTCCTCGTTGTGAGCGGGATTCGCCGCTAGACAGCGTTAAAGGCTGAGAAGGTGGATCGCCACCGATGGTGGATTGCCGGCGTCAGTCTTTGGGTCAGGTACATGATCACTCTCGCGGCCGTTCCGCATGTCCGTCTATGACGTCGCGCTTGCCGCTAACCCAAACGGTACAGCGATCCTGGCATCCGTTCGAAGGCTGTGACGAACGCGCTGGCGGAGGAGTACCCGCAGGCGCTGGAAGTCTGAGTAACCGTCCGTCCCCCCGCGAGCATCAGCCCTGCCCGGAAACAGCTTGGGCTCCCTTACCATTCAGCGAGAAGACGGTTAAAGCAAGCGACTCTCTGTTGGCCCGTTTGAGAAGCCTCGGCGGAGGAAAAAGCCCGCCGATGGGGGGACCGGCGGGCTTTCTGAAAACAGACGCTACACGTAATCAATATAGCCATCGAGTGGACATTCCACGGGGAAGTCCGAGGCAGGTCCAGGCGGACAAGAATGAGGCAGCCCCTACGTATCCCCAATCCCTCGTTTCTTTATCCTTTCCGTCAGGACAGGTCTTTTGCGTTGGGGTACCTTCCGCTGCGGGTCGCCGTCGCGGAGCCAGGACATGGCTTTCCGGAGGGAGATGAAATACATGATCGGGCATGGCGTGGCTTGACTGTGGAGAAAGAAGAGTGAAATGACGTGGTCCACGGGAGATGATCCTAGAAGTGCAATCCGGGATGCGCATGCCGGAGAGGTAAGAAGTCTTCGCGCGGATCGGGAGAAAGTGACGCTCTGGACAAGAATGAGCATGGGATAGCCCTTTCCTTGGTATCGCTTCTGAAGATGGGACAGGACCGCGAGGGCATCATCGTCTTGGATGGTCTCTCCTGCTTTCCAGCGTAGCCGGAGGATACCGCCCCTCAGTTCAAGAGTGCCTTTGCCCTCGGCGATGTCGAATTTGGCCATTCGGTCCCTTTTATCGGAAGCAATTTTTCGCAGCTGCTGGCCACATCCTACGGCGACGGCCTCACTGCACCCCCTATTGGCCCCCGAAGCGGAGAAAAATGCCTGTCGGCAGTGCAGTTCGCCTTGTGGTTCCGATGACTTCGGGAAGCACGTTTGTGACGGTGGCCCCAGACCTCACTGGAAATCACATGAGGGGCTATCCTCACACCGTCCCGACTTCCCTTGTCCGGCTTTTCCCACCTCCCCCCCGCGGATAAAGTCGGCGGCCACCTCCCTGGGAGGACGGCTGGCGGTTTATGCTGTTGGAGGCTTCCGGGTAAGTCATCCTCGAAAACAGCATGCCGCGCTGGTCTCTTCGCGGCGCAGATGCTTCCTGCCGCCGGTGTCAGATGCCTTGGACACATTCACTTCTGAGCTGCTTGGCCGATCAAGGAAAGAGTCCTATGACCGCAGATGAACCTGTGCCCTCCTTTCAGGGCGGGATCTCCTATTCCGTCGTCACGGAAGATCCCCGGACCCTGCAGGAAGAGCTGGCCGCCGCCGTGGAACTGGTGAGAGGGCGTGCCGGACAGCAGGGCCGGAGCGGTATTCTGATCACGCGCCGTTCCCGGTCATTGTTCACTGTCGAACTCGACGACGGGGTCCCTTACGGGACGACGATGGAACAGGACCGGTGGCAACGCGGCGGCTCTGCCCGTCCGGGCAGTAAAGATATATGGGGGGAGTGACAGCTCTGTGAGTACAGAGTCTGATGCTTGGACCACAGACCCGGTGACGCTGCGCGACGTGGTCCTGGACGAGGAAGCCATGCAAGCCCGGCTCGGCGATTGCCCCGCCTTGGAACGGGTGTGGATACTGTCCCTGCTGGGCCGGACCCGGGAAGCGATCGCCGAAGGCCGGCTACTGCTGGCACAATCCACGGAGCGGTTCCGTCCGTTGCTCGTCCTCGCTCAGGCCTACCAGCGACAGTACCAATGGCATGAGGCGGCGAGACTTCAGGAAGAGGCCCTGTGCCTGGCCCGGTCCCTGACCAGAGAAGCGCTCGTCCGCTACCAGATCGGCAGACGCCTCTTCGACGAAGCCCGCTACAAGGAAGCGGCGGCCGAATTTGAGTGGGCACACGACCTGTACCGGACAGCAGGACGCCAACGCCTCGCAAACATCTCTCGGCAGGCCATGGACCGCGCCCGTGAAGTCGCAGACAATTCCTGAGGCGGGAACCCCTCCGATGTGCCAGCGTTGATGCTCTGGGAGCATCGGCGATGATTGCCGACCGGCCCCGGCCCACTTTGGGAGGAGGCCGGGCCCGGCGCTCACACCTGGGTGAGACCACGGCAAGCATCACTCGGCACAAGGCCGGTGCCCGCCACCGGTGAGCCTACCGGCCTACGACCGGTGCTGTACAGGATAGAAACCGAAACCCGGAAACCACCTTAATTGGCCTACTGACGAATTCCCAAAGAACGTTCCGGCAAATCCGGGAAGACCTAGGAAACGTCAGGGGAGGCTAAGGAGTTCAACGGACATCGGGGACAGAAAAGTCTGGTGCCGGCTCCACTTCCCCCTGCCACAGGCGAAGCAGTTCTTCGACACGGGCAAGCAGCGCCGCCACGCGGAAGGGTTTGGAGAGGACTCCACTGGCACCGGCTGCCAGCAGCTGATCCGAGAGCTCACCGCGTCCAGTAAGCATGAGAATAGGCGCAGAGCTGAAGATCCTGAGTTGGCGGATAACTTCCAAGCCGCTGATGTCCGGTAGCCCGTAATCCAGGATCACGATACCGGGAGACAACTCCTGCACCGCGGCGACACCCTTAACACCTGTCTCCGCCAGCCAGATGGGGGACAGCCCTGACTTCTCGAGGACACCGCGCACCAGATTGCCAACATCCCGGTCGTCTTCGATTACCACAGCCGTGCGTGGGTACGTCATGGTCTATCACCCCGTTACCTTTTTCGTAGCCCGTTCCTGTTGCAGGATGAGGGTGTGTTGGCCGGTCGGTCCCGGCATGGTTTCTGCCCCCAGTCGTTTCATG
>NZ_JAUSRE010000040.1 GCF_030811655.1 Pseudarthrobacter enclensis
TGAAACGACTGGGGGCAGAAACCATGCCGGGACCGACCGGCCAACACACCCTCATCCTGCAACAGGAACGGGCTACGAAAAAGGTAACGGGGGCGTTACGGCTCTGGCTGCTGCGGCCCCATCGGCGTAGGCTCTGAGCACCATGACTGAACAGCAGCCTTTCGAGTTGGTCCGGCGCTATCCGCACTTTGAACTCCGCCGGTATCCGGACTATGTCGTGGCCGAAGTGACGGTGGCTGCGGATTTCGACCGCGCCGGCAATGCCGCCTTCCGTTATCTCTTCAACTACATCAGCGGCAGCAACACGGCGCGCCAGAAGATCGCCATGACTGCGCCGGTGATTCAGGAGCAGGGGCCGCAGAAGCTGGCCATGACCACCCCGGTGCTGCAAAGTGGGCCGACGCCCGACAGCGGGAAGCCAGGCGGGTATTCGGTGGCTTTCGTCCTGCCTGCCGGGAATACGGCTGAAGATGCTCCGGTGCCCAACGATCCGAAGGTCAAGGTGCGGGCCGTACCAGGTTCCCTTGCCGCGGTCATGGGGTTTTCCGGTGGCGGCTCTGCGTTAGCCTTCCAGCGGCACAACACCGGGCTGCAGGCGGCTTTGAAACTTGCCGGGCTCACCCCGGTGGGAGCTCCCCGGTATGCCCGCTTCGACCCACCCTTCAAGCCGTGGTTCCTGCGCCACAACGAAGTCGTCCAGGACGTCGTCGGGTCCGATTCTGGCGACGCTGGGCCACGCGCCTGAGCGCACCGCAGGCAATCCCTGCCCACCTTTACAGGCTTTCCGGAAACTTCCGCTCGCGTTAGGCGTCTTCTTTCGTGACGTCCGGGCTGCTGGTCCGATACTTTCCCTCTGCTGCCGAAAAGCCGCGTTATGGCGTTTTCCTCGATTGCCAGGCGAGCGAGCAAAGTCAGGCGCAGCCTAGCCTGTTAGCGTGCTCATCCCTTGTGGCAGCTTGAATAGAAGCCTCCTCCCACTTTGCCCACCCCTGTTGTTATTGCTGAAAGTTTACGATAGTTTCTCTTTGTGATGCAGGTCGCACTGGTGGGGAGCCCGCGGCCAACATGCCAACCAAAGGACGATGATGACCAGCGAGCAACGCACCCATACTCCCGAACACCGGCTTAAGCGCCTGCATGAGCGGCTTGGTGGTATCGCGTACGGGGGTGACTACAACCCGGAACAGTGGCCGCGCGCAGTGTGGGACGAGGACGTGCGCCTCATGAAGGAAGCGGGCGTCAACCTGGTCACCCTTGCCGTCTTCTCCTGGAGCCGGCTGGAAACGGCAGACGGCGTCTATGACTTCGGGTGGCTGGACGAGATCATGGACCTGCTGCACGCGAACGGCATCGGTGTGGACCTTGCCACCCCGGATGCCGTCCCGCCGGCGTGGCTGATTGCCCGGCACCCGGACATCCTTCCCGTCCTGGCGGACGGCAGCACCTTCGGCTTCGGCTCCCGCCAGCACTTCGACGTTTCCCACCCCGCCTACCGGGCAAAGTCCCTTGCGATGGCGGAGAAGATGGGGGAGCGGTATGCCGCCCATCCCGCCCTGTGCATGTGGCACGTCAATAACGAGTACGGCCCCGTCTCCTACGGGCCGCACGCGGACCGCGCCTTCCGGGAATGGTTGCAGGCGAAGTACGGCAACCTGGACGAACTGAACCGGGCCTGGAGCACGGATGTGTGGGGCCAGGTCTACTCCGACTGGGCACAGGTTAACGCACCGGCCCAGCCCCGCACCTGGTCCAACCCGTCCCGGCGCCTGGATTACCACCGGTTCACCTCGGACAGCATGCTGGCGCACTACAAGGCCGAGCGCGACATCCTGCGCCGGCACACGTCGGACCTGCCCGTCGTCACCAACTTCATGCGCTTCTACAAGAACAACGACTACTGGGCCTGGGCCGCCGAGGAAGACGCCGCGGCGCTGGACATTTACCCGGACCCGCGTGAAGAAGACGCCCACGTTGCCGCCGCCCTCAACTTCGATCTGATGCGCTCACTGCGGAAGGGCCAGCCCTGGCTGGTGATGGAACAAGCCACCGCAGCCGTCAGCCAATGGTCCGTCAACGTCTCCAAGCTCCCCGGCAAGATGCGCCTGGGCTCCTACCAGGCAATCGCGCAGGGAGCCGATTCCATCCTCTTCTTCCAGTGGCGCCAGGCCAAGGGCGGCACCGAACGCTTCCACTCCGGCATGGTCAACCACGCCGGCCCGGACACCCGCGTTTTCCGGGAGGTCTGCGAACTGGGCCGCGAACTGAAGAACCTGGCAGGAATCACCGGCGCCCGTTCCACTGCCAAAGTGGCACTCGTCTTCGACTGGGACTGCTGGTGGGCCCTGGAACTGGGCAACTCGCCCCGCTCGGACCTGAACTACGCGCAGGAAGTCCTCCGCCTGTACCGGCCCTTCTTCGACGCCAACATCACCGTGGACTTCGTGGACACCACCAGCGACCTCCACCATTACAGCCTGGTGGTCCTGCCCGCGAGCTATCTCCTCACCGACGATGCCGCACGGAACATCGAGGAGTACGTGGCCGGGGGCGGCCGCCTGGTGGCCAGCTACCTCTCCGGCATCGTGGACCAGGACAACACCATCCGGCTGGGCGGCTACCCGGGCGCCCTCCGCAACGTCCTGGGCGCGTGGAGCGAGGAGCTGCACCCGCTCGCCGCGGATGCCGAGACAGTAAAGCTTTCAACGGCCGACGGCGGCACGGCCTCAGCTGGGTACTGGACTGAGCACCTGCACACCACCTCGGCGGACGTGCTGGCCAGCTACGCCTCGGGCAGGCTGGCCGGCTCGCCGGCCGTGACCCGCAACAGCTTCGGCCGCGGCACCGCCGTTTACCTCTCGGCCAGGGTGGACAACACCTTCCTGGAGGAACTGCTCGACGCCGAACGGACTGCTGCCGGGATCCGCCCGGAACTGGACGCCCCGCTGGGAGTGCAGGCCCGGCGTCGTACGGGCGACGGACGCAGCTACCTGCTGGTCCTCAACCACAACGACGCACCCGCCCGGGTGGACGTCGGGGCAGGCGGCACGGACGTGCTCACCCGGACCCGCATCACCGGGGCCGTGGAACTTGCCGCCAACGGGGTCCTGGTCCTGGAAGAGGCAGCTGAAGAACACGTACGCACACACGCAGAAACCGGCCGGTAGGAGGCAGTTATGGCCATGCGATTGGAAGTACCTCCCGAGGCGGTCACCGCAGACCAACCCGGCAGCAAGGAAAAACCCCGGAACAAGCCCGGCGGCTGGAAGCTGGCCATCAAGCGCGACTGGCGGCTCTATACGCTGGTGCTGCTGCCGTTGGCCTACTTCGCCATCTTCCGGTACCTGCCCATGGCCGGCAACGTCATCGCGTTCCGGCAGTTCCAGCCCGGCGGCAGCATCTTCGGCGAGAAGTGGGTGGGGCTGAAGTACGTCACCCTGTTCATCAACGACCCCAGCTTCTGGCAGGCATTCCAGAACACCATCATCCTGGGCGTGCTGACGCTGCTGTTCTGCTTCCCCATGCCCATCATCTTTGCGCTGATGCTCAACGAGCTGCGCTCGCAGAAGTTCAAGAAGTTTGTCCAGACCGTGGCGTACCTGCCGCACTTCATGTCCGTGGTGATCATCGCCGGCATGATCCTGCAGAACTTCTCCATGACCGGCACGGTGAACCAGATCGCCAACACGGTGTTTGGCACCACAGTGAACTTCACGCAGGACGCGGCCTGGTTCCGGCCCATGTACATCAGCTCCGAGGTGTGGCAGACCATGGGCTGGGGCGCCATCCTTTACCTGGCCGCACTGACCCGGGTGGACGAGTCTCTGTATGAGGCTGCCCGGATCGACGGCGCCAACCGGTGGCAGCAGACCTGGCACGTGACCCTCCCGGCCATCCGGCCCACCATCATCACGCTGCTGATCCTGAACATCGGCACGTTCATGGCCGTGGGCTTCGAGAAGATCCTGCTGATCTACAACCCGCTCAACTACCAGACCTCGGATGTCATCTCCACCTACCTGTACCGGGTTGGCCTGGAATCCTCCAACTTCAGCTATGCGGCCGCGATCGGCATGTTCGAATCCGTCATCGGCCTCACGCTGATCCTCTCCGCGAACGCCATCTCCAAACGGCTCGCCGGAACGAGCCTGTGGTGAAAGGGGCCACCGTGAAAGGGACCGCAGTGAAAGAGCCGGCAGCGAAAAACGGCCAGGTGAAAGAGGGCCCGGTGAAACCGGCACGGAAGGACACCGGAGTCCTGGTCAAGGACATGAAGGTGTCCCGCAGCATGCGGGTGTTCCGGGTGGTGAACCTGGCCTTCCTGCTGGTGGTGGTGTTCCTGACGGTGTACCCGTTCCTGAACATCCTGGCCCAGAGCTTCTCCAGCGAAGGGTTCATCAACGCCGGCCAGGTCAACCTGTTCCCGCTGGGGTTCAACACCGAGACCTACCAGTTGATCCTGGCGGACCCGGTGTTCTGGCGGAATTACGGCAACACCGTCCTGTACACCGTGGTGGCCACGGCCATCTCCATGGTGCTGACCACCAGTTTCGCCTACGCGATTGCCAAGAAGGAGCTCAAGGGCCGCAGCGTGTTCATCGGCATCGCCGTATTCACCATGTTCTTCAACGGCGGCCTGATCCCCAACTACGTGCTCATCACCTCGCTGGGCATGCGGGACACCCTGTGGGCTGTGGTGCTGCCCAACGCCATCAGCGTCTTCAACCTGCTGATCATGAAGTCGTTCTTCGAGAACATGCCGCGGGAACTGGAGGAGGCGGCCGCCATCGACGGCCTCACCCAGTACGGCGTCCTGTTCAAGGTGGTGCTGCCGCTGAGCAAGGCCATCGTGGCCACCATGGTGCTGTTCTACGCCGTGGCCAACTGGAACTCCTGGTTCCAGGCGTTCCTCTACCTGGACAACCCGGACCTGTTTCCGGTGACCATCTACCTCCGCAACATGATTGCCGGCGTCACCACCGCGGGCTCCGCCGGCGGCACGGCCGAGAACGTGGGCCAGATTGCGGCCAACATCCAGTCGGTGACCATCGTGCTCACCGTCATTCCCATCCTGTGCGTCTACCCGTTCGTCCAGAAGTACTTCTTTTCGGGCGTCATGCTCGGCTCCGTCAAGGAATAACCCGTTATGAAAGGAAAACCCATGATCCGCAGACGAGACTTCCTCGGCCTGTCAGCACTCGCAGCCTTCGGCCTGGTGATGGCCGGGTGCGACTCAGATTCCGGCAGCAAGGTGGACACCTCAAAGGCCCGCAACGGTGCGATGGACAGCTTCGGCGTGGGCGACACGTTCAAGGCGACGGCGCCGCTGAGCTTCACGTTCCTCTTCAGTGACCAGCCCACCTACCCGTACAAGAAGGACTGGCTGCTGTTCACCAAGATGGCCAGCGACAACAACGTCACGCTGCAGCCCACCATCGTCCCCAGCAGCGACTACGAGCAGAAGCGCAGCCTCCTGATCAGCTCCGGCAAGGCGCCCGAGATTATCGCCAAGACCTACCCCGGCCAGGAGAGCGCCTATGTGTCCTCCGGCGCGGTCCTTCCGGTCAGCGACTACGTGGACCTCATGCCCCACTACCGGGACAAGGTCAAGAAGTGGAAGCTGGAGCCGGAGATCGCCGGCCTCACCCAGGCGGACGGCAAGTACTATGTCCTCCCTGGCCTGCATGAGGAGTTGTGGCCCGACTACACCCTGGCGTTCCGCACGGACGTGCTGGAGAAGGACGGCATCGCCGAGCCCAAGACCTGGGACGAGTTCCGCGAGGTGCTGCGCAAGCTTAAGAAGAACCACCCGGACGTGGTGCCTTTCTCCGACCGCTTCAACGGCAACAGCGTGCTCAACATTGCCGGCACCGCCTACGGCACGGTTGCCGGGTGGGGCCTGGTGGACGGGCTGACCTTCGACGACACCAAGAAGGAATTCACCTTCGGCTCGGCCTCCAGCCAGTTCAAGGACCTGGTGACCTACTTCAACTCCCTGGTCTCCGAGGGCCTGATGGACCCGGAAAGCTTCACCCAGAGCGACGACGCGGCCATCCAGAAGTTCACCTCCGGGAAGTCGTTCGTGATCAGCGCCAACTCGCAGAACATCATTACCTACCGCACGTCCATGGAGCAGTCGCTGGGCAAGGGCAACTTCGCGGTCCGCAAGATCACCGTCCCGGGCGGCCCCGCGGGCGACGTCATCGGCGGTTCCCGGCTGGAAAACGGCATCATGCTCAACTCGTCCGTCAAGGACAAGGACAGCTTTGTTGCGCTGATGCAGTACATCGACTGGCTGTTCTACAGCGACGCCGGCCAGGAGTTCTCCAAGTGGGGCGTGCAGGGCACCACGTACAACAAGGAGGGCGGCAAGCGGGTCCTGGCCAAGGACATCAACTTCCAGGGCCTGAACCCGGGCGGCACCAAGGACCTGCGTGTGGATTACGGCTTCTCCGGCGGCAACTTCTCCTACGGCGGCACCACAGACCTGTTGCAGTCCACCTTCAACGACGAGGAACTGGCGTTCCAAAAGGCCATGAAGAGCAAGACGCCCAAGCCGGTGGCGCCGCCGGTGCCGTTCAGCGACGCCGACCGGGAGCAGGCCACGCTGACGCTTACCCCGCTCAAGGACCACGTCAAGCAGAACACGCTCAAGTTCATTACCGGGCAACGGCCCCTCTCCGAGTTCGATGCCTACGTCAAGGAGCTGGACAGCAAGGGCATGGGCAAGTATGTAGATTTGGCCAACAAGGCGTACAAGGCCTACGCGGACAAGAAGTAGGGCGGACGACGGCGGCACCTGGCCTGCCGCGGTGACCGGAAGGCAGATGGTGGTTCAGAAGAAGGCGGAGTACGGTGCCGGCCCCCTGTTCAGGGCGGCCGGCACCGTGGCGGGCGTGATGACGGGCTCTGCCCTGCTGGTGCTTGCCAATGTGCTGCCGGTGGCGGCACTGCTGGCGGCCCCGTTCACTGGGTTTTGGCTGGTCCTGCCGGCGCTCGTTCCGGCCGGTCCCGCCCTGGTGGCGTGCATGTACGCGTTCAACCGGATGCTTGGCGCGCATGAGGGCCAGGTGTACCGGGACTTCGTCCGCGGCTACCGGATGAATGTGGGCCAGGCCCTGCAGGTGTGGCTGCCGTACCTGCTGGTCCTGGCCGTCATTGCGGTCAACCTCGCGGGGCTGCCGTCGCTCGGGCCGGCCGCGCCGGCGCTCCGGCTGGCATTGCTGGTCCTCGCACTGCTCGTGGCCACCGCGGGCCTGCAGGCGCTGCTGTTGCTGTCCCGGTTCTCGTTCCGGGCCCGGGACCTTCACCGGCTCTCCCTGTACAGCTTCAGTGCCAGGAAGCGGGCCTCACTGGGCAACGCCGGCATCCTGTTCGTCACCGGCACCCTGCTGCTGATGACCACCACGTACTTGCTGCCGCTGCTCGCCGGGGCAGTGGTGTTCCTGGTGTGCCTGAACTCCCGCCCGCTGCTGGTACTGGTTGAGGAGAAATTCACGGCAGCCTAGCCGGGCACGGACAAGAAGCCCGAAGGCCGCGCCGGAAATTCCGGCGCGGCCTTCGGGCTCCCGGTTGGCTAGCTCAGCGTCACTGTCACCGGTGTCAGCATCTCCCGGTCAAAGCCCACCACGCGGCGCCCGCCGTGCAGGATGAATTCGTGGGTGTGGATGTCCTGGCTGCTGGATGTCGAAACGTGCAGCTTCACCAGGCCCGGGGTCACCACCCGTTTCAGGTCCACTCCGGTGAAGGACGTCCGGTCCGCGTGCACCGTGAACTCCACCCGGGCCGATGCGCCGGCAGCAAGTTCCACCCGGGCGTAGCCGATCAGTTCCCGGACAGGGCGGACCACCTCGCCTACGGGGTCCTCGAGGTACAGCTGCACCACTTCCGCCCCGTCAACCGGGCCCGTATTGGCCACCGTGCATCCCACGGTGACGGCGCCCGACGTCGTTATGGTCGGCTCGCTGGCCGTATGGCAGGAATATTCAAAGGTCGTGTAGGACAGGCCATGGCCAAAAGCGAACAGCGGCGATGGGTCCAGCGCGCTGACGCCGGAGGGTCCGGCCAGGCGGCTGTGCAGGTAGGTGCCGGGTTGTCCGCCGGAGGTCCGCGGCACGGAGACGGGCAGCTTGCCGGAGGGGCTCACAGCCCCGGTCAGGACGTCCCACAGCGCCTCGGCGCCCTCCTCGCCCGGGAAGAACCCCTGGACGATTGCCCCGGCCCTGCCTGCGAAGTCGCCCAGGGCGTAGGGCCGGCCACTGAGGACCACGACGACGGTCCGCGTCCCGGCAGCGTTGGCCGCGGTGAGGACCTGTTCCAGCATGCGGTGCTGGTCGCCGGGGAGCCGCAGGTCGGCGGCATCGTTGCCTTCGCCGGAGGTACCGCGGCCAAAGAGGCCCGCGTTGTCACCCACCACGATCACGCAGGTATCCACGACTGACGCGATCCGGGCGGCCTCCAGGATCTGCTCCTCGCTGATGGCCTCGCACGTTCCCGTGGCCGCGGTCCGGATGTGGCCAAAGCGCCCGGCCGCAGCACCGGCCACGGTGGGAACCCGGATGCCCATGGGCACCTCGGGATGGGACGCGCCCACGTGGGCGTCAAAGGAATAGCAGCCAAGCATGGCGAACGGGTCCTGCGCCAGCGGCCCCACGACGCCCAGCGACGCCAAAGCCGCCGCAGGCAGCGGCAGGCTTGGCGCGTCGTCGTGCGTCCTGTTGGTCAGCAGCACCAGTGACTGTGCCGCGATCTCCCGGGCCAGTACCCGGTGGGCCGCCGGGTCAAGGTCGATGGCGCCGGCAGCCAGGGCCGGGGGAGCGGGGTCGAAGCCCGGCGAGAGCAGCCCGGCTTCCTGCTTCTGCCGGAGCACCCGCAGGAGTGCAGTGTCCACCAGGGATTCGGGGACCTCGCCGGAGCGCACGCGCTCAAGCAGGGGCGTGCCGTAGCAGTTCACCGTGGGCAGCTCCACGTCGACGCCCGCTGCCAACGCGAGAGCTGCAGCCTCCCCGGAATCGGCGGCGATACCGTGCGTGGCGTTGAGGAACGCGATGCCGAAGTAGTCCGCCACTACTGTCCCGGCGAAGCCCCACTCGTCGCGCAGCAGGGAGGTCAGCAGGGCGCGGTTGGCCGCGGCGGGGACGCCGTCGGTGTCCGTGTAGGCGTGCATCACGGAGCGGGCCCCGCCCTCCTTGATGGCCAGCTCGAACGGAGGCAGCATCACGTCCGCGAGCTCCCGGGGGCCCATGGAGACCGGCGCGTGGTTCCGCCCGGCGCGTGAGGCGGAGTAGCCCACGAAGTGCTTGAGGGTGGCCACGATTCCTGCCGCTTCCAGCCCTTGGACGTAGGAGCTTGCCACGGTGCCCACCAGGTAGGGGTCCTCGCCAATGGTTTCCTCCACCCGGCCCCAGCGGAGGTCGCGCACCACATCCAGCACCGGTGCCAGGCCCTGGTGGACACCAAGTTCCCGCATCTGGGCGCCTATCAGGCCAGCCATCCGGCGCACCAGTGCCGGGTTGAAGGTGGCGCCCCATGCCAGGGGTACGGGAAAGGCCGTTGCTTTCCAGGCGGCCAGCCCGGCAAGGCATTCCTCATGCACCTGCGCGGGGATACGAAACCGTGAAGCGGCCATGATCTGCTCCTGCGCGGCGGCCAGCCGGCGCGCCCCTTCGAGCGGCTCCAGCGGAACCGTCCCGTACATGCGGGTGATCTGGCCAAGGCCTGCCGAGATCACGTCGTCCCAGGAGCGGGCGTCGCCGGCCATCTCATTCTGCAATGGGGCCACCGAGTCGCCCTCAGTGGAAGCATTCACCCACACACCCACCAGCTGGGCCAGCTTTTCCTCCAGCGTCATGTGCCGCACCAGCTCGTCGATGGAAAGGCGTTCGACGGCGGCAGCGGGCTCATCGCCGGCCGGGGGCGGGGTGAAGGCTGGCTTTTCGGCGGCACCGCTGGTCACGGGCGTCTCCTAGGATCGGAAGAAGTTTCTAAGAAAGTATCAGAAACTTATGTTTAGTTTCTAGGTGCAAAAGCCTTGACTCTGGAATCCAAACCTTCCTACGGTTGGAGCAAGGCCCGGACTATGGCGTCGCGCATCAGCCGGAAACTTCGACTTGGATACAGAAAGTTTCTCGCGACGTCAGGGTAGCCCGGGGTCAACCGCAGCCCCTGGCATACAGAAGGCCGGATGGCGCTGCGGCAACAACTTCACGGCAATACCTTCACTGCAACGACGGAGAGAACATGCAGACGTACAAAGTGGCCATAGTGGGCACCGGCGGGATCGCTGCTGTGCACGCGGACAACCTGGCGCGGACGGGCGGCCGGGCCGAACTCGTGGCCGCCTGCGACGTGGACCAGGGCAGGCTGGATGACTTTGCCGGTAAACACGGCATCCCCGCCACATACCTCACCCTGGCCGAACTGCTGGCAGGAGCCAAGCCTGACATCGTCCACCTCTGCACCCCGCCCATGTTCCACATCGACCAAGCCATCGAATGCCTGGAGGCTGGTGTCCATGTTCTCTCCGAGAAGCCCCCGGCCCTCAGCCTGGCGGACTTCGACCGGCTGGAAACGGCGCAGGCCACGGGCGGCGCCCAGTTCTCCTGCGTATTCCAGCACCGGTTCGGGGACGCATCCGCCGCGGCCAGGCACCTGATCGGAGGATCGGAATTCGGTCGGCCCCTGGTGGCCCGGTGCGACACCCTCTGGTACCGTCCGGACAGCTACTGGGATCTGCCGTGGCGTGGCACCTGGAACGCCGAGGGCGGTGGACCGACCATGGGCCACGGCATCCACCAGTTCGATCTGCTCCTGCACCTGATGGGTCCCTGGGAGGAGGTGACCGCGGTTGCCGGACGGCAGGCGCGCGCCACATCCACTGAGGACCTGTCCGCCGCCCTGGTCCGGTTCCGCAGCGGCGCGGTGGCCACCATGATCAACTCGCTGCTGTCGCCACGGGAAACCTCGGACATCCGGATTGACTGCGAGTACGCCACCGTGGAACTGAGCCACCTTTACGGCTACAGCATGGACAACTGGACCGTTACCGGGGCGCCCGGCCACGAGGACGAGGTCACCGCAGCATGGACATCCCGGCCCCTGGAACAGGGCAGCGGCCACTCCGCGCAGTTCCTGGCCATGTATGACGCTCTCGACGCCGGCCGTCCCCTTCCAGCCGGCGCAGACTCAGCGAGACAGACGCTGGAGCTCGCTGCCGCCATTTACGCCTCCGCCTTTACCGGGCAGCCGGTACGCCGCGGACAGATCGTTCCCGGCCATCCCTTTTACGGCGGCATGGACGGCGACGGCCTGGGCACCCGCGTCCTGGACGCCACGGCCCTGAACCGGACCGCCGTCGATACCGCCGTTTGATTTCCACTTCCAAAGGACCCTTCGTGACCACATCTTCAGCCACCGCTCCGTCTCCCGTCTCCACCGCCAGGCTCAGCTTTGAGGATGACGGCACCGCCCTCACCTTCACCGCGGACGGACGCCCCATCGCCACCTATACCTACAAGCCGACCGACGACCAGTACGAAAGCCCGCGCCCGTTCTTCCATCCGCTCACCACCCTGGGCGGCGATGAGGTCACCATTTCCCGTCCCTGGGACCACGTCTGGCACAAGGGGCTGTCCTGGGCGCTCCCCAACGTAGGGCCGCACAACTTCTGGGGCGGGGCCACCTATACGCGGGCCACGGAATACGCCAACCTGGACAACAACGGCGCCATGACCCACGAATCCTTCACGGGAATCGACCAGTCCGGCACGGGCATCACTGCCTCTGAGTCACTCACCTGGACGTCCCAGGAAGGAGGGCCGGTCATTGCGGAGAGCCGCCGGTTCAGCATCCAGCTCCTGGAGGACGAGAGCGCCGGCGGTACCGCCGGCGCCTACGCCATACTTTTCGAATCAAGGATGAGCAACGTCTCCGGCACGGACCTCCGGATCGGCAGTCCCACCACCGAAGGGAGGGAGAATGCCGGCTACGGCGGCCTCTTCTGGCGCGGTCCCCGGTCCTTCACCGGTGGAGAGTTCCGCAGCCAGGACGCCACCGGGACCGATGAGTTCATGGGCACCCGGTCGCCGTGGATCGCCTTCACCGGCAAGCATGACGGCACCTGCCGGTCCTCAACGATCGCGTTCGTGGAGGACAGTTCCAACCCCGGGGCGCCCAACCAATGGTTTGCAAGGTCCTCCATGTTCGCCTGCCTGGGCTCGGCACCATTTTTCAGTGCGGAAGTGCCGCTGCGGGAGGGCTCGCCGCTCACCTACCGCTATGCGGTGGTGATTGCCGACGGCGGAGTGGACGCCCCGCGTGCCGCGGCCCTGGCCGGTGCCGCAGAGGCGGCGCTCCGCAGCTGGCGGTGAGCGTGGTTTCTTCGTTCCCGGGTGCCACCGGCCTTTCCGAGATCAGCGTCTACGACTGGCCCGGGGCCGACGGAGCAGCCGGAGGGTCACCGCACCTGCACACGGCGTCTACCGAAGCGTATGTGGTGCTTGAGGGATCCGGCCGGCTGGAAACCCTGGACTCACGCGGATTCACATCCAGTCCGCTGGAACCGGGAGCGGTGCTGTGGTTTACGCCCGGCACCGTGCACCGCGCCATCAACGACTCGGGCGACCTGAAGATCCTGGTGGTGATGCAGAACGCCGGACTTCCCGAACATGGCGACGCTGTGATGACTTTCCCGCCGGAGCATCTCGGGGACATTGACCGCTACCGACGCGCAGCCGCCCTGGAGCACAAGGATGCCGACGCCGGACTGGCGGCCGGAGAGGAAGCCGCCCGCCGCCGTCGTGATCTGGCTTTGGAAGGGTACTTCGCGCTGAAAGAGGCTGTGCGGGTCTCCGGGCCGTCAGCACTTGCGGGGTTCCACGCGGCGGCGGCCCGGCTGGTGTCCCGCAGCACCGCAGCGTGGGCCGACATGGTGGCAGCGGGAGCCGCCCGGCAGGCCGAACTTACGCGGCAGCAGCTTGCTTCCCTCGACATGGCAGAAAGTTTCCATCTGGGGAACGCGCGAACTACGATGGGAAAACGGGAAAACCGCAGAATCTACGGCATGTGCGGCCGGATCCAGACGTGGGAACTTTCCGATAACTAGCACCGGGCGCGTCCCGGGTGAAAGGGCGGTTCCGGTGGTGAGCAAGCAGGACACCAGGCGAGCGACGATCAGCGAGATTGCCCGGGAGGCAGGAGTTTCCGTTCCCACGGTGTCCAAGGTGTTGAATGGGCACGCGCATGTGGCGGCGGAGACCCGGGCGCGGGTGGAGGAAATCATTGCCAGGCGCGACTACGCTCGGCGGCCCGCCAAGCGCAGGCAGAAGGCCGGACTGGTGGACCTGGTGTTCCCGGGCCTGGGTTCAGAGTGGGCGCTGGAAATCATCGAGGGCGTTGAACGGGTGGCGCAGGATGCCGGGTACGGGACTGTCGTCAGCAGCCTGAGCCTGGACGGCTCGCGCATCCGGCCCTGGCTGGCGAACCTCGCCGAGCGGAAATCCGACGGCCTGCTGATGGCTGTGTACCAGTTGGATGCCAAGCAGATCCAGCGTGTGAAGTCCCTGGGAATACCGGTAGTGCTGATAGATCCCGTGGGACAACCCGGGCCGGACCTGACCACCGTGGGGGCGGCCAACTGGGAAGGCGGGTACTCGGCAACAGAGCACCTGCTGCAGTTGGGGCATAGGCGGATCGCCATGATCGGAGGCCGCGAGGACCTGCAGTGCAGCAGCGCCCGCGAGGACGGTTACATTTCGGCGCTGCGCCGCGCAGGCATTGCCCTGGATCCGGCTTTGATGGTTCCGGGCGACTTCTCCATTGAGGCGGGCGAAGCTGCCACCCGGAAACTGCTGGAACTTCCGGACCCACCCACGGCGATCTTCACCGGCAACGACGGCCAGGCCCTCGGTGCCTACCGGGCTGCGCGCGCTGCCGGCCGTCGCATTCCGGAAGACTTGTCCATCATCGGTTTTGATGACATTCCGGCGGCCGAATGGATCGAGCCCGGCCTGACCACCATCCGCCAGCCCGTAGTGCAGATGGCCGAGACTGCAATGAGGGCGCTGCTCCGCCATCTCGATGGGGACGAGGAACTGCCCCAGCGCATCGAGCTTGGCACGGAGCTGGTGGTGCGGGGCTCCACGGCCCCGCCGCCCGCGAAGTAGCACCCCATCCCTGACGGTTCATCCTTGGGTTTTGTGGGCGTCCCGGATGTCCTGCCGGGTCTGTCCCTGCATCACCCAGCGGTTGCCGTCGGGATCGCTGAAGTAGGCGAAGAGCACGCCGCCCAGATCCTGGATCTCGCTGATGTCAGCGCCGCGACGGACCAGCTCGCCCCGCACCGCCGTGATGTCCGGAACTACCAGCTGCAGTCCCTCCAGGCTGCCCGGCGCCATGGTGGTCATGCCGGTGCCGATGACCACGGACGCGGCCGAGCCCGGGGGAGTCAACTGGACCACGCGCATGCCTGGGATGTGTTCCACATCGTGGTCCACGACGAAGCCCAGTTTCTCGGTGTAGAACGCTTTGGACCTGTCCACGTCGGAGACCGGAACCTGTACAACTTCAAGGCGCATCTGCATGCGGGCCACTCTAGCTTCGCGCCGACCTGGGGGAACGGCACCAGCGGCGTTCATCGGGCCGTGGCTTGAATTGTTAAGGGTTGGGACCAGATTGCGACGGGCTTTCCTCAAGGTCCCATCAAGACTGGCTGAAGGTTAGCTGAGGATGCCTTAAGGAACGGTTTCCGGCGTCTGATGGGGCATACGCTCGTCCACGACGAGTTTTGCCGGGCTTAGCAGCAGGCCCGGCAAATGCGGGGGCGCCGTCATCCGGGCCCCGTCCAAATGGGGAAAAATGTCCGATTATCAAACCCCTTTCGGGTTTACTTCTTCTGCCCCGGCACCGAAGCCGCCGCGGAACCCGCGGGTTTCAACTTTTGTTGTTGCCGGCATCACCGCTCTGTTCATGTTTCTCGGAGCATTAAGTGGCGGCCTTGGCGGTGCCCTGATGTTCCTGGGAATTTCGATCGCGCTTACGGGCCTGTACGTCATCCTGACGGGACGGCGCTCCTGGGCCTGGCTGCCCGCGAAACGCAAAGCGGGCGCGTTCGCGATCGCCGCATCGTTGGCGCTCTTCACCGCCGGTGCGGTCGCGCTGCCGCGTGTTGCCGGCGCGGACCTTGAAGCCGCGTCCTCGGAGAGCACTGCCAAGGTCCGGCCCGCGGGTGCGAGCCTGACCGCAACAGCCAAGGCATCGCCGTCGTCCGCGCCAACTTCCTCGGCTCAGGAATCCGGGGAACCGCTGGACCCGGAGAAACCGTATGCCCTGGCCGCCGGCGTCACCGCGGCTGCGCCGAATCAGCAACCTGCCTACGCCACGAACGCCATCGACCTGCTGGCCACCCTTGCCATCAAGGGCCGTGCGCCGAAGACGGGGTATGACCGGGCCCGGTTCGGCCAGGCATGGGCGGACGTGGACCGGAACGGTTGCGATACCCGCAATGACATCCTCAAGCGGGACCTCACCGATATCGCGTACACGAACAGTGTGGCGTGCAAGGTGAAGTCGGGTACCCTGACGGATCCTTACACCGGCACCACCATCAGCTTTGTCCGCGGCTCGGCCACGAGCAGTGCCGTGCAGATCGACCATGTGGTGGCGCTGAGTGACGCCTGGCAAAAGGGTGCGCAGCAGCTCACGCCGGAACAGCGCATGGCGTTCGCCAATGATCCCCTGAATCTGCAGGCCACCGACGGGCCCACCAACATCAAGAAGGGCGACGGCGACGCGGCCACCTGGCTGCCGCCAAACAAGGGCTTCCGGTGCGAGTACGTTGCGCGGCAGATTTCGGTGAAGGCGACGTACAGGCTGTGGGTCACCCAGGCCGAGCACGACGCGATGGCCCGGGTCCTTGGCGACTGTTCCGGTCAGCTGGCTCCGACAAACCAGCAGGCTCCGGTTGTTGCCGAACCGGCACCCGCAGCTAACGCTCCTGCTCCGGCTCCGGTTGCGCCGTCGCCCGTTGCTCCCGCACGTGCTGGTGTCTACTACGCCAACTGCACGGCCGCGAGGGCAGCCGGAGCTGCCCCGCTCTACGCCGGCCAACCGGGCTACCGATCAGCGCTGGACCGCGACTCGGACGGCATCGCCTGCGAGTAGGCGGCTTCCGCCCGGCATCGCCCGGGCCCCAATGTTCACCACCATCACATGCATTCCTAGGGGGAATTATGAAAGAACAGTTCAGTACTGCCGCCGGCAGGTTGAAGAAGACGCTGGCCCTGGCAGTTCTGGCCGGGCTCATGTTGACCGGTTGCGGCGGCAAGCAGGCTGCGACGCAGCCAACGGCAACTGCAACGGCAACCTCTGTTTCGGCAACGACAGACATGGTCACGGTTCCGGGTGTTTTGAACCTGACGCTGGATAAGGCAACGGACCAGCTGGAGAAGCTCGGGTTCAAGGTTGAAGCCGCGGACACGGCGCACGGCAAATCAATCGATATAAAGAAGAACTGGCAGGTCATGTCCCAGGACCCTGCCTCCGGTGCACAGGCGCCGAAGGGGTCCCCCGTGCGCCTGGGCGTCAAGAGCCTCGATGACCTGGCTGCGGAGAAAGCTGCTGCCGACAAGGCGGCAGCTGACAAGGCTGCATCCGAGAAGGCCGCTGCTGCAAAGGCCGCAGCAGACAAGGCGGCAGCGGATAAAGCCGCCGCTGATCAGGCAGCCGCTGCAAAGGCTGCCACGGACCAGGCGGCTGCCGACCAGGCAGCCGCTGCCCAGCAGGCTGCTCAAGCTCCGGCACCCGCCCCTGTCTCCGTTCCTGCTGCGCCCGCGGCTGCTTACTACGCCAACTGCACGGCCGCCAAGGCTGCTGGCGCTGCGCCGCTGTACAGGGGGCAGCCGGGTTACCGCTCCGCGCTGGACCGGGACGGTGACGGAGTGGCCTGTGAGCGTTAGTCCAGTCCGATAGAACTGGGACGAGCCGCGGATGCTTCCAATTTGGGGGTATCCGCGGCTCGCTCGTCTTCGGCCCGCTTCTCGGCAGGGAGGGCACATCTGGAGGAGGAAGGTAGTCGGGCCCATGTGCTGCACCACACATCTGAAAATTTTGGCGGTGGAAGCCCCGTAGGAAGCTCCACGGCCTTGTACGCCGCTGGATTTCGCGGATCTAGCACCTTGGACAGCCGATTTGCGGTTGGGTGTGGGTGCGGGTATTGTTTTCTGAGTCGCCGCCGCTGATGCGGAAAGATAGCGGCCAAACCCCCTTCTTGAACGGCCTGGAAAATGGTTCGCTTTTGTGGCGTGCTGTTGTGGGTGGGGGCTGGTTCTTCACGGTGTGACTGCGGAAAACGTGGTTTGCAAAGCCGGGTGGGATCGGGTAAGTTTGAAAAGTTGCTCCGGAGCGATCCTGAACGTTGGTTTGGGTGGTGCCGGGTGTGTCTGTTGTTTGAGAACTCAATAGTGT
>NZ_JAUSRE010000041.1 GCF_030811655.1 Pseudarthrobacter enclensis
GTCCCATTCCGAACCCGGAAGCTAAGACCCACAGCGCCGATGGTACTGCACCCGGGAGGGTGTGGGAGAGTAGGTCACCGCCGGACACACATTAGATAGGGCCCTGACAAGGAAAGTCAGGGCCCTATGACTTTAACCGATGCAGCACAAGCAGCCGTGCTTCAGGATCCGCGGATAGGATGGTCCCCCATGAGCAGCATCTTCAGCCATGCGCAGGTTCCTTTCGGCGACGAAGGGCAGCCGGCGTCCGGCTCCCTGGAACCCGTGATCAACACAGTTGTCGTGCCTGGCCCTGTGTCCCGTGCGTTTGCTGGCTTCACCGACCATACCCATCTGTGGTGGCCCTTGGAGCAGCACGGTGTATACGGCGCCGGCTCCTATGTGGAGTTCGAAGAGAACTTAATCCTCGAAACAGCAGACGACGGCCGGACCAGCATCTGGGGAACCCTCGATGACTGGCAGCCGCCCCTGTCCTTCCATGCGACATGGCACCCGGGCACTACTGCTTTGTGGTCCACGGAGCTGTTGGTGGTGTTCCGGGCCGTCGAAGCCGGAACAGAAGTCCGCGTTTTCCACGAAGGGTGGGAAGGCGCCGAGGACCCTGGTGCTGCCCGGCAGGAGTATGCGGAAGCCTGGCCGATGATCCTGGAGAAGTACACCCGGTTCATGGGGACAGCCGCCTGAGCCGTCAGGCGCTTCCCGGCGTTTGCCTACGCCCGCGCCGTGTCGCCGTCCGGCGGCACCGCGGTACTGTTCCTGATGAGAAACTCCGTGGGGTACTCCTGGTCGTGCAAGGCAGCTACGTCCCGGCCGCCGTCGCAATCCCCGCTGGACCTGTTCAGTAGGGCCAGGGCAGTGGCTGCAGCCAGCCTGCCCTGTCCCCGCGGATCCTGGTTGATGGTGGTGAGGCCGAAGGTCTCGGCGAGGTCGTGCCCGTCAATCCCCACCACGGAGAGATCACGGGGCACCTGAAGCCCAAAATCCCGGGCGGCCAGCATGATGCCCACAGCCATCTCATCAGAGGCCGCGAAGACCGCGGTGGGACGCTCGGAACTGCTCCCCAGAAGTTTGCGTCCGGCCGCGTAAGCCCCTTGGATGGTGAAGTCGGCCGAGGCATTCCACTCCTGCCGGACCGTCAGCCCCGCTGCTGCCATGGCCGCGGCGAAACCCTTCTGGCGAAGCTTGGGAAGCTTGAAGTCACGGTTCAGCTCCCCATCGCCCGTGATGTGGGCGATCCTGGTATGTCCCAGCCCGATCAGGTGGCGGGTGGCCACCGCGGCCAGGCCTTCGTCGTCGATCCTTATGGTGGAGGCGCCGCGCAGCGCCCCTCCAATGCCCACGATGGGACGGTGGACAGCCAGCAGCTGGCCAATCTCATCCTCGCTGAGGACCAGCGCTACGGCGATGACGGCGTCGAGGCGTTTGCGCAGCAGGAAGTCGGTCAGGATGCTGCTGCGGTGCTCAGGCTGCTCTCCGACGTTGTACAGCGTCAGGTCGTACCCTGCGTCCAGCAGGGTCTCCGAAACGCCTTCCAGGACGGAGGAGAAGTACCACCGTTGAACGGTGGGAACCACAAGGCCAATATTGTGGTTGCGTCCGGACGCCAGGCTGGACGCGTGGTACGAAGGCACGAAACCAAGTTCTTTCGCCGCATCCTGTGCGAGCCGCCGGCTCCTGGCCGAGACGTTGGACTTGCCGCTCAGCGCCCTTGAAACAGTGGCCACGGAGAGCCCGGCCCTGCTGGCAACCTCTTTGATACCCGCCATGGTCAGTCGGCCGCGGCGTCCGGTCCAATTTCAATCCAGGCGGTCTCACCGGAAGCAAGGGCATCGGCTGTGCCTCCCGGCAGGCTGCGGATCAGGACCTGGCCGGACGGCATGACCAGTGGCTCGTGGTTGAGGTTCATAAGCACCAGCGTAGTGCCGTTCAGATAGCCCAACGAGGATCCGGTGCACCAGTCCTCAACCCAGGACAGTGATCCCCTGCCCAGGTCCAGCTCCCGGCGGCGTGCCAGGGCGTCCCGGTAAAGGGACAGGTGCGACGACGGTGAGGCAGCCTGCTGATCCCGCGCCAGCTTCCCGAAAGAGGCAGGAATGGGAAGCCAGGGGTCTTCCCCCGGGCCAAAGCCAAGGTGGCGGTCCCCCGCCCGCCATGGCAGCGGTACCCGGCAGCCGTCACGTCCCAGCCGCTGGCCGGCGGTCCGGGCGAAGGTCGGGTCCTGGCGAAGGTGCCCCGGGATTTCTATGCCGTCCGGCAATCCCAACTCTTCGCCCTGGTAGAGGTAGGCGGCCCCTGGCAGTCCCAGCATGAACAACGAAGCAGCGGCGGCACGACGCCTGCCAAGTTTTTCATCGGGCTGGGGATCGGAGGGGCCGATGCCGTCCCCATCCCGGGGACCTGGCCCGTTATATCCAAAGCGGGTGGCATGTCGAACCACATCGTGGTTTGAAAGCACCCACGTGCTTGGTGCCCCCACGCCATCGAGGACTCTCAGGGAGTCGGTGATGACCGAGCGCAGCCGGAACACGTCCAGGCCTGCGTGGAGATAGGGAAAGTTGAACGCCTGGTGCATCTCATCGGGCCGTACCCAATGGGCCAGCCGCTGCAGGTCAACACTTGCCTCGGCACAAAGAATCCGGTCCGGTCCGTACCCGTCCAGGATCAAGCGCCACTTGCGGTAAATGTCGTGGACGGCCGGCTGGCCGAACATGGGCGCTTCGTGGCCCGGATATCCGTCGCTGTTGCCGCCATCGGCGCGGCCGCCCCACGCCGGAAGGCCCGGTGCCTTGACCAGGGCGTGCGCCACGTCCACGCGGAAACCGGAGACGCCGCGGTCCAGCCAAAAACGGAGCACCCGCTCGAACTCGGCGTGGACAGCGGGATTGTCCCAGTTGAAGTCCGGCTGGGAGGAATCGAAGAGATGCAGGTACCACTGGCCCGGCTGCCCGTCCGGCCCCGGGACGCGGGTCCAGGCCGGTCCGCCAAAGTGCGACTGCCAGTTGTTTGGCGGTTCCTGCCCGTCGGGGCCGGTTCCGTCGCGGAAGATGAACATTTCCCGCTCCGGGCTTCCCGCCGGCGCCGCGAGGGCCGCCTGGAAGGCCGGGTGCTGGTCCGAGCAGTGGTTGGGGACGAGGTCCACGATCACCCGCAGGCCCAGGCGGTGTGATTCGGCCATCATCACGTCGAAGTCGCTGAGGGTACCGAAGATCGGGTCCACGTCGCAGTAATCGCTGACGTCGTACCCGGCGTCCCGCTGAGGGGAACGGAAGAATGGGGACAGCCAGACGGCGTCCACGCCCAGGTCCGCGAGGTGCGGGAGTTCCTCTGTGATGCCCGCCAGGTCGCCCACGCCGTCGCCGTTCACATCGCGGAATGACCGCGGGTACACCTGATAGATCACGGCAGAGCGCCACCAGCCGGGAGCAGTGTCGGCGGCGTGGACGAGAGTCAATGGACCGGCAACAGCCGAAGTGTCCTGGATCACAGTATCGACAGACATGGAAGCCAGCATAGCTACGGGACGCGATTAAGTGAAAACGCTTCCATTCTTTACGTTACCGAATTACGGCTTCCCAGCAGACGTCTACTCGAAAAGTAACTGGAAGCGATTGCAGCCTGTGTATCCCCCTGCCCGGCACGCGGCCAGTCCTAAACTGGGAAGGATATGTCCGACGACGGGTGGAGGCTTTGTGGGAAGCATCGTTGACGAGCTGGAAGCCGTCCTCGGCCCAAGCCAGCTGGACGTGAGCGAGGTGTCGCTCCGCCGGTACGCCGTGGACCAGGCGCCCGTCATCGACTTCCAGCTTCCCGTCGCAGTGGTGTTTCCGGAGACCGTGGCCGAGGTGCAGGCGGTGGTGAAGGCGTGCGCGGACAGCGGCGTGGCGATCGTGCCCCGCGGTGCCGGAACCGGTGTTTCCGGGGGTGCCCACGCCACGAGAAACTGCATCGTCCTGTCGCTGGAGCGGATGGACCGCATCCTCGCTTTGAACCCGGATGACGAGACCGCCGTGGTGGAGCCCGGGGTGGTCAACGCGGCCCTGAATGAAGCCGCCGCAGAGCACGGCCTGATGTACGCTCCGGATCCCGCAAGTTTCCGCAGTTCCACCATTGGCGGCAACGTGGCCACCAATGCCGGCGGGCTGCGGTGCGCCAAGTACGGTGTCACCAGGGACTCTGTTCTGGCCCTGGACGTGGTCCTGGCTGACGGTTCGCTCATCCATACCGGCCACCAGACCTTCAAGGGCGTGGCGGGGTATGACCTCACCGGCCTCTTCGTGGGGTCCGAAGGGACGCTGGGCATCGTCGTCGGGATTACCGTGCGGCTGAAGTACCTGCCCCGGGAAGTCCACACGGTGGCCGCCTTCTACCCGGACTTCAGGACGGCTGCCGCCGGCGTGCTTGCCGTGGGCAAGGCCCGCGTCCAGCCGGCGATCATGGAGCTGCTCGACGGCGGCACACTCACCCAGCTGGATGACATCCACGGCTCCGACCTCTCCGCACGCGGCCGATCCCTGCTGCTGGTGCAGACGGACGGGTTCGGCGCCGCCGCAGAAGCTGATGTGGTGCGCCACGTCCTGCGTGAGGGTGGGGCCACCGTGACCACGGAAGCCAGCGCAGAAGCCGAACGGCTGGTGGAGCTCCGGCGGCACAGCAGGGGCACCGAGGTGGACGACGAATACCGTGTGGGTGAAGACGTGGCTGTGCCGAGGTCGCGCCTGGTTGATTACGTTGCAGCGCTGGAGGCCGTGGGCGCCGCGCAGCAGGTGCACCTCAAAGTGGTGGCCCATGCCGGCGACGGCAACCTGCACCCTACATTCTGGATCGACAGGCAGGGCCCCGCCATTGACGCCGGCGCCATGGACCGGCTGCAGGCGGCGCTGGACGAGTCCATCACCGCGGCGCTCGCCATGGGCGGCACCATCACGGGGGAGCACGGCGTGGGACAGTATAAGCTGCGGTGGCTGGGCCAGGAGCAGCCGGAGCAGGTCCGGCAGCTCCAGCGCAGGATCAAGGACCTGTTCGATCCGGAGGGAATCCTCAACCCCGGAAAGGCCATCTAGGACTCAGTCGTCAGCGTCCGGATATTCGTCGGGGGACTCATCGGCGCCGTAGCGCGACTCCTCCTTTTCCACTTCAAGGATCTTCAGCAGCTCAGTGTCCGGGTTGAGCATGATGGCAGCCTCGTCGCGCCGGTGCCGCAGGATGGAATCGATGTAGGACTGCACGGCTTCTGCCAGCGGGATGTGGCGTTCCTGCTTCTCGGACATGTACCACCGGTGTTCCAGGACCTCGTGCACCACTTCGGCGTGCTCGAGCTTGCCGGAGAGGTCCCTGGGGATGGAGCGGACAATGGGTTCGAAGATCTGGCTGACCCAGAGGTGGGCGCTGTATTCCTCGTCCATGTCCGGGTTGTTGTCTGCCCGGAATGAGTCCATGTCATTGAGGAGGCGGCGCGCCTGGTTCTCCTGGGCATCCAGGCCGGTAAGCCGCAGCAGGCGGCGCTGGTGATGCCCCGCGTCCACCACCTTGGGCTGCAGTTGGATGGTGGAACCGTTCTGCGTGGTCTTGATGGCGTATTCCTCGACGTCGAAGCCGAGTTCGTTCAACCGCCGGATACGCGCGCCCACCCGCCAGCGCTCGCCGAGTTCAAAGGATTCTTTCTCGGTCAGCTCAGCCCACAGCCGGCGGTAGCTGTCCATGATCAGCTCGCTGGTGGCCACGGGGTCCACCTTTTCCTCGATGAGGCCGCCGTCCAGCAGGTCCATCAGCTCGCCCGCGATGTTCACGCGGGCGATCTCCAGGTCGTACTCGCGTTGGCCCTGGGAGAGGTCGGGGTAGAGCTCTCCCGTTTCAGCGTCGACGAGGTAGGCGGCGAAAGCGCCGGCATCGCGGCGGAACAAGGTGTTGGAGAGTGAGACGTCGCCCCAGTAGAAACCGATGAGGTGCAGGCGCACCATGAGCAGCGCCTGCGCGTCAATCAGGCGCGTGAGGGTGTCCTTGCGCAGCATCTGCGAAAAGAGTGCACGGTAGGGCATGGAGAACTTCAGGTGGCGCGTTACGAGGACCGGGTTGAGCGGGCGTCCGTCCGGGGTGGTGCGCCCGGTGATCACGGCCACCGGCTCAACGCAGGGGACGTCCAGCCGGGCCAGTTTGCGCAGCATGTGGTATTCGTGGCGGGCCACATGCTCGGAGGTTTCCTTGATGGCGATCACCGATCCGCCCAGGTGGGCGAAGCGTACGATGTGCCGGGAGATGCCGCGGGGCAGTGCTGCCAGGTATTGTGCCGGCCATTCCTCCAGGGCAATGTGCCAGGGCAGGTCCAGCAGTTCGGGGTCTGCGGCCGCCGCGGTGATGTTCAGTGACGAGGCTACCGAGGCCGCCTTGTTGTCATCCGCGCTGGCTGCCACAAACCGGGGCAGCTTGCCGATCTGCGCGTAGTCTGTGGGTTCGTCGTGCCACTGGGCGCTGTATTCCTCGGTCATGGCTCAATTCTTCCGTACTCGGGGCGGGGCACTAAATTCCTGCACAGGCAGGCTTAAAAGCCGACGGCGGCCCACCGGTGAGTGGGCCGCCGCAGGGTGGAGCTACCGAAATCAGTCGCCGAGGCGAAGGCCGGTCTTGGTGTCGAACAGGTGCACGTGGCCGGACTGCGGACGGACGTAGATGACCTCGCCCTTCATCGGAGGACGCCGGCCGTCGACGCGGGCCACGATGTCGTGGTCCTTGCCGTCAAGGTTGGTGTGGCCGTAAACGTAGGCATCGGCGCCGAGTTCTTCGACGACGTCCACCTCCACCTTCAGGCCCTCACCGTGCGGCGCGGTCTCCAGGTCTTCGGGGCGGCTGCCCAGCGTGACGGTGGAGCCATGCGCCTCTTCGAGGACGTCCCGCGGCACGGGGTAGACGGTGCCGCCGAACTGCACGCCGCCGTCGACGACGGGAAGTTCCAGCAGGTTCATGGCGGGGGAGCCGATGAAGCCGGCAACGAAGACGTTCTTGGGGCGGTCGTACAGGTTGCGCGGGGTGTCGACCTGCTGCAGCAGGCCGTCCTTCAGCACTGCCACACGGTCACCCATGGTCATGGCCTCAACCTGGTCGTGCGTCACGTACACGGTGGTGACGCCGAGACGACGGGTCAGGGACGCGATCTGGGTGCGGGTCTGGACACGGAGCTTGGCGTCCAGGTTGGACAGCGGTTCGTCCATGAGGAACACCTGGGGGTTACGGACGATTGCGCGGCCCATGGCAACACGCTGGCGCTGGCCACCGGACAGTGCCTTCGGCTTGCGGTCCAGGTACTGCTCCAGGTCAAGGAGCTTGGCGGCTTCACGGACGCGCTCGGCGCGCTCTTCCTTGGAGACGCCGGCGATCTTCAGGGCGAAGCCCATGTTGTCGGCCACAGTCATGTGCGGGTACAGCGCGTAGTTCTGGAAGACCATCGCGATGTCGCGGTCCTTCGGGGGAACATCGGTGACGTCGCGGTCACCGATCAGGATGCGGCCTGCATTGACGTCCTCAAGGCCTGCGAGCATGCGCAGGGAGGTGGACTTGCCGCAACCGGAGGGTCCGACGAGGACCAGGAATTCGCCATCGGCGATGTCGATGTTGAGCTTATCGACGGCGGGCTTATCTGTGCCCGGGTACAGACGCGTAGCGTTGTCAAAAGTAACTGTAGCCACAGTTATCAATCCCTTCACCGGCAGGTACGTGCCGGACGATCCGTTGTGAATGGTTCATGTTTATTCAGTTGTGTTCCTGCAAGATGCTCCGCGTTTGGGCGCGGAGCACGGCGTGACGCCGCACGCTGGTTGTGCGCCACATCACACAAAGAGTATGCCAGAGGCTGCTCCCTTTAGCGCAAATGTTACGAACGTCACAGGTGGCGCCGGCCACATCCTAGCTGGACGCGGCTTGCGGGTCCTCTTCGGCCACGGCGATGCTCCGCTCCTGGAGCAGGGCCTCCAGCAGCTCGGCTATGTGGACTGGTGCCTCCACCCGGTATTGGGCCTGGGTGAAGTCGAGGCCCACTTTGACCCCGACATCCCCGGGCTCAAGCCGGCCAAACGCGTCCTCGTCCGTTACATCATCGCCGGCGAACAGTACGGCGGTGGCCCCGGTGGCTTGCCGAAGGAAGGTGACACCTTCACCCTTCGAGGCATTGACCACGGAGGTCTCGAGGACGCGTTTGCCTTCTTTCAGGTAGACGCCTTTGCGGTCCTGGAGGACCGACCGGGCGGCTGACACGGCGTCCTCTGCCACGTCATCCGAGGCAAGGCGGGTGTGCAGCACCACGCCGGCGGGTTTGTCCTCGAGGGACGTGCCGGGCGCTTCCTCGACAATGGCTGCCAGTTCAGCGCGCACTTCCGCGAGGAGCGCCTTCTGGTCCCCGTCCAGGGCCAGCTCCGTGGAACCCGGGCCGAGCCATGCTTCCGCGCCGTGGCTGCCGATCAGCAGAGTGTCCACCGGCGGGGACGCCACCTCCCTCAGGCTGGCGAGGGCCCTTCCGGAGATGAGCGCCGTCGTCGTGCGTGGAAGCACGGCGAGGCCGGCCAAGGCTGCGGCCGAGCGTGGAAGCGGCCGCGCATCCTGGGCCCGGCCGACGATGGGGGCCATGGTCCCGTCAAAGTCCATCGCCACCAGCAGGTGCTCTGTCCCGGCTATCCGGCGAAGGGCTTGGCGGAGTTCGGGGGAGAGCGCCAGCGGCGCTTTGGCGTGGCGGCCGTCAGGAGTCATCGCGGACCACTTTCTCGTTCAGGGCGCGCAGGAAGTCGGCGGACCAGTGGTCCACGTCGTGGTCCAGGATCTGCCGGCGCATGGACCGCATGCGCCGTGAGGCTTCGCGGGGACTCAGTTCCACAGCGGCCATGATGGTGTTCTTCAGGCCTGCGATGTCATGCGGGTTGACCAGCAGGGCCTGCTTGAGCTGGTCCGCAGCGCCTGCGAATTCGCTGAGGACCAGTGCGCCGTCATTGTTGTTGCGGGCGGTGACGTACTCCTTGGCCACCAGGTTCATCCCGTCACGCAGGGCGGTGACCAGCATGACGTCCGCCGCCAGGTACAGCGCCACCATCTCCTCCACGGGGTAGCTATGGTGCAGGTAGCGGACTGCGGTGTTTTCGAGGGTGTCGTAGGTGCCGTTGATGTGGCCCACAGTGCCCTCCACCTCCTCGCGGAGGAGCCTGTACTGTTCCACGCGTTCACGGCTGGGGGAGGCGACCTGGATCAGCGTGGCATCGCCCACTGTGAGCCGGCCATCCGCCAGGAGCTCTTCGAAGGCCTTGAGCCGGTGCCGGATGCCCTTGGTGTAATCCAGCCGGTCCACGCCCAGCAGGATGGTTTTGGGGTTGCCCAGATCCTGCCGGATTTGCCGGGCGCGTTCGATGATGTCCGGCCTGGCAGCAAGTTCGGTGATCTGCTTGACGTCGATTGAGATGGGGAAGGCCTGCGCCCGGGCGATATGGGTCAGCTGGCCGGTGTGGTCCTTGACGTGCACCTGCTGCTGCTTCACGCTGGCACCCAGGAAGCGGCGGGCGGAGCGCATGAAGTTCCCCGCGTCGCTGGGCCGCTGGAATCCCACCAGGTCGGCGCCGAGCAGGCCGTCGATGATGGCCTGGCGCCAGGGGAGCTGGGCAAAGATTTCCGGTGGCGGGAATGGGATGTGGTTGAAGAACCCGATCCGGAGGTCCGGCCGTGCTTCGCGGAGCATCCGCGGCACCAGCTGCAGCTGGTAGTCCTGGACCCAGACGGTGGCACCCTGGTCCGCGTGGCGGACCACGGCGTCGGCGAACCTGCGGTTGACCCGGCGGTACGCATCCCACCAGGTCCTGTGGAACTCCGGAGGAGCAATGACGTCGTGGTAGAGCGGCCACAGCGTGGCGTTGGAGAAACCCTCGTAGTAGAGCTCCACGTCGTCCGTGCTGAGCTGGACGGGGACCAGGTCCATCCCGCCGTGACTGAACGGCTTGACGGTCTCATCCGGTGCGCCGTGCCAGCCCACCCAGGCGCCATCCGTCTTGGTCATCATGGGGGCGAGGGCGGTCACAAGGCCCCCGGGGGAGCGGCGCCAGCCTGACCCGTCCTCGCTGTCGTCTCCCGGCGCAACGCGGTCAACCGGCAGCCTGTTGGAGACCACCATGAAGTCGTACTTCGTATTGCCGGTGTGGCCTGGACCGGAGCTGCCGGCCGTCGCCGTGCCGGCGGGTTTTTCCTGGACGGGTGTTTGCATTGCGGCCCCCTGGGGTTGCTTGTGCCTCTAAGCCACCCTAGCCGGACGGAATCATCGGGGCTATTCGTCCGTTGGGCAACCCGGAGGAATAGTTGAAACCGCAAGCTCCAAGTTTTCTCCCCTAAAATGTTGGGGGTGCCACCACGTGGTCCCCCTACGTCGACCGACCCAAGGAACTCATGAGCCCTGCAAACGAAGTACGTAAGTCCAAGGCTGAGCGAACCGCGGAGGCCCGCGAAAAGGCGCGCCTCATCCGGGAAGCCCAGGCAAAAAAGGACAAGCGCAACAAGCTGATGATCGGCTGGGGCATCGTGGTGGCTGTGATTGCCATCCTGGTGGTGGTCGGACTTGTGGTTGCGGGCAACATCCAGCGGAATGCCCCGGTTGCGGACCAGGGGCCCACGCCTGCCAACGCCAACGTGCACGGGGGCGTCACCCTGCTGGCCAACACGGACGTGGCCAAGACGGAGCCCGCTACGGTTGACGCCTCCTCCCTGGGGGATGCCCCGAAGACGCCGCCGGCTGAAGTGGTGGCTCCCGGTGCCGAGGCGGAGGCCGGGAAGCCGGTGAAGGTTGTCCTCTACGTCGACTTCATCTGCCCGGTCTGCAAGAACTTCGAGACGCAGTACAACGACCAGCTCACCACCTTGCGCAACGACGGCAAGATCACCGTGGAATACCGGCCGCTGGGCTTCCTGGACAGCCGGTCCACCACCAACTACTCGTCCCGCGCCGCCAACGCCGCCGCCTGTGTGGCCAACACGGCTCCGGAGAAGTACGCCGACTACTTCAACGCCCTGTACGCCCAGCAGCCTGCAGAAGGCAGCGCCGGCCTTTCCGACAACGACCTGAAGAAGATGGCCTCCGATATGGGCGTCAACATCGGTTCCTGCGTGGATGACAAGACCTACCGTCCGTACGTGAAGTACGCGACGAAGGAAGCCGCGGCCATCGGGGTGAGCGGGACCCCCACCGTCTTCGTTGATGGCAAGCAGTGGGGCAAGGGAGACAGCGCCCAGACGCCATTCCCGGACTTCCTGAAGGCAGCCATCGCCGCCAAGGGCTAAACTCCGTCATCCGCAGGGGCTCGTTCCGGAACCTTTCCGGGGCGGGCCCTTACGGTTTACCCGGCGGGCCATCCGGCGTTTTTACGCCCGGCGGGAGTTGGGCTACCCTTATCTAGCGCCTTCACGGTGCCGCCCCCAGGGGCACGCCTCCTTAGCTCAGTTGGCCAGAGCACCGCTCTTGTAAAGCGGGGGTCGTCGGTTCGAATCCGACAGGGGGCTCCATACCACCTCCGGGTCTAAGCTGGATCCATCCGAATGATCAGCGTGCTGACTAAAGGAGGATGGGTGCCATGCCCAAGACCGGCAAGAACCACCATGCCCGCAAGGACGAAATTCCCTCGACCCTGCAGCGTTCTGACCAGAAGGCGCAGGATACGTTCGCGAAGACCTACGACTCCGCCCTGGAGTCCTACGGCCAGGACGAACAACGGGCCGCCCGCGCGGCGTACGCTTCCTTGAAGCACAGCTACGAGAAGGTGGGCGACCACTGGGAACCCAAGGAACAACGCGGCCCCTCCGACAAACGCGCAGAGCAGGGAGTCCGCTCGTCAGAACACACCGCCGGCGGCGTCGATGCCAACGCCTCCAAGGAACACCTCTACAAGCTGGCCAAGGAACTGGACGTCAAAGGCCGGTCCAGGATGGACAAGGAACAACTGGTCCGGGCACTGCAAAAGGCCAACGACGCCGCCACCCGCAAAGCCCGCAGTAAATAGCCTCCGCTCTTGCCGTCCCGTCCGCCAAGGTGTCGAATCAGAGGACACGTCCGGTCCGGTCGGCAACGATGCCAGGAGGTTCCAATGTCGGTCAAGAGCACCAGGGAGTCAGCGCGGGCGGCCGGCAGGAACGGGCCTGATTCCAAGCGGGCGGACCAGGCCGGCGCCATCGCGGCCCAGGACCCGGCCCGGATTCGGAACGTGGCCCTGGTGGGGCACTCCGGTGCCGGGAAGACGCTGCTGATCGAGGCCCTGCTTGCCGCCAACGGCATGATTACCCGCAAGGGTTCCATCGCGGACGGCACCACGGTCAGCGACTCCGACCCCGCTGCCGTGCACCAGCAACGGTCCGTCACGGTGTCCCTGGTTCCGCTCATGGTGGATGACACCAAGGTTAATCTCCTGGATACGCCGGGCTATCCCGATTTCATCGGTGAGCTACGCGCGGGACTCCGGGCTTCCGATGGGGCACTTTTCGTCGTGTCCGCCGTCGAGGGGATCGACGCCACCACCACCGCGCTCTGGGGCGAGTGCGGGCACATGAGGCTGCCACGCGCCGTCGTCATCACCCGGCTGGACCATCCGCGGGCAAACTACGACGCCGCCCTGGCCGCCTGCCGGAAAGCGTTCGGCGACGGCGTGCTGCCGCTGTGCGTCCCGGTGCGGACCGGGGGTGAGGTCACCGGCCTGCTGGGCCTGCTGTCGCAGGAAGTCAGGGAGTACTCCCCGGGGGAGGGAACACCCGGGATCCGGGCAGCAGCGCCGGACGAGCTTTCGGACGCGGAGACTGCCAGGGGTGCCCTGATCGAGGGAATTATCGCCGAAAGCGAAGACGAGACGCTGATGGACCGCTACCTCGAAGGCGGGGACATCGACACCGAAGCGCTGGCAACCGACCTGGAAACCGCCGTCGCCCGCGGGTCCTTCTTTCCGGTGCTGCCCACGTCCGCCGTCACTGGGCTGGGCACCGCGGAACTGCTGGACCTGCTGGTGCGGGCCTTCCCGGCGCCCGTTGAACGCAGCCTCCCCGACATGACAGACCTTGCGGGGGAGCCGGGCGGGACCCTGGAATGCGATCCGTCCGGTCCGCTCGCTGCCGAGGTGGTCCGCACCTCCAACGATCCCTTCCTGGGCCGCATCTGCCTGGTGCGGGTCTTCTCCGGGACGCTGAGCGAGGATTCGCCGGTTCACGTCGGCGGCCACGGCCTGGCTGACCGCGGCCACCAGGACCACGACACCGATGAACGCATCACGCATCTATACTCGCCACTGGGCGCCACCCTGCGGCCTGTTCCCTTCTGCGTGGCGGGGGACATGTGTGCCCTGGCAAAGCTGGGCAGCGCCGAAACCGGCGACACCATCTCGTCCCGGGAGAACCCGCTGCTGCTGGCAACCTGGGAAATGCCGGAGCCGCTGCTGCCTGTTGCCGTGGAAGCCGATTCCCGCAGCGACGAGGACGCCCTGGCCCGCAGCCTTGGCCGGATCGCGGCAGGGGACCCCACGCTGCGTGTGGACAGGAACGCGGAGACGCACCAGCTGGTGCTGTGGTGCATGGGCGAGGCGCATGCCGAGGTGGTCCTGGACCGGCTGCGGGAACAGGGAGTGAAACTGCATACCGTGGAGGTAGTGACGCCGCTGCGGGAAACTTTTGCGGCTCCCGCGTCCGGCCATGGCCGGCACGTCAAACAGTCCGGTGGCCACGGCCAGTACGCGGTGTGCGATATCGAAGTGGAACCGCTGGAGCGGGGCGGCGGGTTCGAGTTCGTGGACAAGACCGTGGGCGGAGTCATCCCCGGTACCTTCATCCCGTCCATCGAAAAGGGGATCCGCGCACAGATGGAGAAGGGCGTTTCAGCTGGTTTTCCCATGGTGGATTTTCGCGTGACCCTGGTGGGCGGCAAGGCGCACAGCGTTGATTCTTCCGATGCGGCATTCCAGGCCGCCGGGGCGCTGGCCCTCCGGGAGGCTGCAGCGGCGGGGAAGATCCAGTTGTTGGAGCCGGTGTCTTCAGTGTCCATCACGGTTTCGGACGAACACGTGGGGACGGTGATGAGTGACCTGTCCGGCCGCCGCGGGCGCCTGACAGGCACCACCTCCTCAGGCCAGGGGCTGACGGAGATCAGCGCGGAGGTTCCGGACCAGGAACTCCTGCGGTACGCGGTGGAACTGCGCGCCCTGACGGCCGGTACAGGGCGGTTCCGGCGGCAGTACCTGCGCCATGACCCCGTCCCCTCCAACCACACTCCGTCCTGACGCCGCCACGCGGGAACCGCCAAAGAGCACCCTGTGAACGCCGCGGCGCGAAAGATCCAGAGCACCTACCTCATACTGACGCTGGGAAACACCCTTGCTGCTTCGTTCATCTGGGGGATCAACACGCTGTTCCTGCTGGACGCCGGGCTGAACAACTTTGAGGCGTTCGCCGCGAACGCCTTCTTCACCGCAGGGATGGTGCTCTTCGAGGTTCCCACAGGCGTCGTGGCGGACAGCTGGGGACGGCGCGTGTCGTTCCTGTTGGGCACCGTGACCCTGGCGGGGTCCACGTACCTCTATTACCTGCTGTGGCAATTGTCTGCGCCGTTCTGGTGGTGGGCTGCGGTGTCCGCACTGCTGGGCCTGGGCTTCACCTTCTTTTCCGGGGCCGTGGAGGCATGGCTGGTGGATGCGCTGCACTTTTCCGGTTACGAGGGCGGCCTGGAAGCGGTCCTTGGCCGCGGCCAGATCGTGTCTGGCATCGCCATGCTGGCCGGGTCGGTCGCGGGCGGCGTGATAGCCCAGGCAACCAACCTGGGGGTGCCCTTCCTGCTGCGCGTCGCGGTGCTCGTGGCAATGTTCGTGGTGGCCTTTGTGCTCATGCACGACGTCGGCTTCACACCTGAGCGCTCGGCCCACCCGCTGCAGGCCACCCGGGCAGTCCTGAAGGCGTCCGTGGACGGCGGACTGGGGAACCCACCGGTACGGTTCATGATGCTGGCCGCCCCGTTCACTGAGGGGGTGGGGTTTTATGTCTTCTATGCCCTGCAGCCGTATCTCCTGCAACTCTTCGGCGATCCCAGGGCCTACGCCGTCGCGGGGCTGGCGGCGGCCATTGTTGCCGCAGCGGAAATCGTGGGCGGCTGGCTGGCTCCGGTGGTCCGGAAACAGGTCCGCCGCCGGACCACGATCCTGATCGCGTCCACGGTCACCAGCTCGGTGGTCCTGATGGTGCTCCTGGCCACCCACAGCTTTTGGCTGGCCCTGGTGCTGCTGGTGGTGTGGGCAGTGGTGGCCTCCGCGGGCACGCCCGTGCGCCAGGCCTACCTGAATGACATGATCGCCTCGAAACAGCGGGCAACGGTCCTGAGCTTTGCCTCGCTCATGGGCTCAAGCGGGGGAGTGGTGGTGCAGCCCCTGCTCGGCCGCTCGGCAGATATTTACGGGTACCCCGCGTCACTGGCTATCGGCGGCGTGGTGCAGCTGCTGGCCGCGCCCTTCATCATGTTGAGCCGGCGCCGGCGCTCGCCGGCAGACGCCGCCACTGGGGCGGCCGCCGCTCCCTGACCAAGCCTCTCCCATGAACGCACGCCGTCTGCGCGGCAAGCCATCGAACCTTGACATCCAGTCATGTTAGCGTTCACAATTGCTGCAGCACCTAGCTTGATCACGACCCCTACAAACCCGGTAATGAGGCCCCGCCTCCCGGACGGAGGCAGCACCATGCCAGAGACGTTGTTTACTTCCAGCTCCGACCCCTGCGTCATCGGAGTGGATTACGGAACCCTTTCGGGCCGTGCCGTGGTGGTGCGGGTCCGTGACGGAATGGAATTGGGCAGCGCCGTTCACGAGTACCCGCACGCGGTCGTTACCGGTGCGCTGCCCAAAGACACAGCGGGCGACGACGGGGCGCG
>NZ_JAUSRE010000042.1 GCF_030811655.1 Pseudarthrobacter enclensis
AGGACGCCAAAACTCTTGAGCTCCTCCGCGAACACAGCAGCAGCCCGCATCGGCCCCACAGTATGCGAAGACGACGGACCAATACCTATAGAAAACAGATCAAAGACTCCGACGGCCATAACAATTCCTTACTAAAACTCTGATTCGTTTCGTGTTGCCGGGGTGGGTGCGCCTGGCCGAATTCCTCCGCGTGCTCGGTCGCGAAGACGCCCGCTAAGCGGACGTGACGCTCCCTTAGACGCACGTCTCCGGAATCCGCCCAGTCGCCAACGCACGTCACCAAAGCGACGCGGCAGGCAGGTAACGTCGTGCCCACGAGCGCCGGCGGAGCCGGACTTTTCGAAAGCGTGCTCCCCACCGTCTCCCTAACCTCGCAAGCTCGGCCAGGGAACCCTGACGGCGTGGGCCCAGGGCAGGCGGGAAAATGTCGGGTCCGCCGTCGCGAAGGTGACCACGGGGCGGAACAAGGGACTACTTGACCCGCTTGTAGAACGGGAGGGGGACGACTTCGAAGGGTTCTGCCTTGCCGCGGAGATCGATGTCCAGGGCCGTGCCGGGTGCCGAGTACTCGACGTCGACGTAGGCCATGGCGATCGGGTAGCCGAGGGTGGGCGATGGCTGGCCGGAGGTGACTTCACCGACCGTGGCGCCGTCCTTGAGCACGGGGTAGTGCGCACGGCCGGCGCGGCGGCCCTTGCCTTTGAGCCCCACGAGGCGGCGGCCGGACGTGCTGCCGGCCCCGGATTCCTTCTTGGCCTCCAGGGCGGCTTTGCCAACAAAGTCGCCTTCCTTGGAAAGCGCGACGACGGGGCGCAGGCCGGCGGCGAAGGGGTCGCCCTGCAGCGACAATTCATTTCCATACAGCGGCATGCCCGCCTCGAGGCGAAGGGAGTCGCGGGAGGCGAGCCCGGCAGGAGTCAGTTCCCTTTCGTCGGCGACGGCCATGAGTGCCTGCCACAAGGCGGGCGCGTCGCCGTTGTCCACGAAGATCTCGAATCCGTCTTCGCCCGTGTAGCCGGTGCGCGCGACCAGCAGTTCGTTGCCCGCGCCCCCTGCCAGGACCGGAACCTCGACGGCTGCGTAATACTTCAACTCCGTCACCAGGGAGTGCTGCGCCGCGGGCACCAGGCGAAGCAAGAGTTCCTGGGCCTTGGGACCCTGGACCGCGATCAGCGAGGTCCGGGCAGAGGCATCCTCCACCACCGCGTCGAACCCTGCAACCCGTTCCCGGAGGGCTGCGGCCACCACGTCGGCGTTGCCCGCGTTGGGTACCACAAGAAAGACGTCGGTGCCGTCTTCCGCGGCGGGGCGGCGGTAGGTGATGAGGTCGTCGATGATGCCACCGTCCTCGTTGCAGATCAGCGAGTACTTGGCCTTGCCCACGGCCATGGCGGAAATCTTCCCCACCAGGGCGTAGTCGAGGAACGCGGCAGCGTCAGGCCCGGTCACCCAGACCTCGCCCATGTGGGAGAGGTCGAACAGCCCGGCAGCCTTGCGGACGGCGTGGTGTTCGGCCAGTTCGGAGCTGTACTTCAGCGGCATCTGCCAGCCGCCGAAGTCGGTGAAGGACGCGCCCAGCTTCTTGTGCTCGTCGTAAAGGGCAGTGTATTTCTCGGTCATGATGCCGGTCCTTTAGTTTTCAAACTCTTCGAGCGGCGGGCAGGAGCAGATCAGGTTCCGGTCGCCGGCCGCACCGTCGATCCGTCCCACGGGCGGGAAGTACTTGTCCTGTTTGTGGTGGGCGGGGAAGGCGGCCTGCTCGCGCGGGTAGGCGCGGTCCCAGTCGGAGCTGACGACGGCGGCTGCCGTGTGGGGTGCGCGGCGCAGCGGTGAGTCTGCAACGGCAAAGTCGCCTTTGGCCACCTGGTCGATTTCCTTGCGGATAGTGATCATCGCTTCGATGAACCGGTCGATCTCTGCCAGGTCCTCGGACTCGGTGGGTTCCACCATCAGGGTGCCGGCCACCGGGAACGCCAGAGTGGGGGCGTGGAAGCCGAAGTCGATCAGGCGCTTGGCCACATCCTCCGCGGTGACGCCGGTCCTGGCGGTCAGTTCGCGCAGGTCCAGGATGCACTCGTGCGCCACCAGCCCGCCTTCACCGGTGTAGAGAACGGGGAAGTACTCGTTCAGTCGGGCGGCCACGTAGTTGGCGGCCAGCAGCGCCGACTTGGTGGCCTCGGTCAGGCCTTCCCCGCCCATCAGCTTCACGTACGCCCAGGAGATGGGCAGGACGCCGGCCGAACCGAACCGCGACGCGGAAATCGGCACGTCGGTGGCGCCGGAGCCGGCGCTCCAGGCGGTGGCGTCGCCCGGCATGAACGGTGCCAGGTGTGCCTTGGCAGCGACCGGTCCGACGCCGGGCCCGCCGCCGCCGTGCGGGATGCAGAAGGTCTTGTGCAGGTTCAGGTGGGAGACGTCGCCGCCGAACTTGCCAGGCTGCGCCAGCCCAACCAGCGCGTTCAGGTTGGCGCCGTCGATGTACACCTGGCCGCCGGCTGCGTGCACGGCGTCGCAGACCTCGCGGACGTCCCCGTCGTAGACGCCGTGGGTGGAGGGGTAGGTGATCATGATGCAGGACAGGACGTCCTTGTTTGCCTCGATCTTGGCTTCAAGATCGGCGTGGTCGATGGTGCCGTCGGAGGCGGTGGCGACCACCACCACCTTCATGCCGGCGAGTACCGCGGAGGCGGCGTTGGTGCCATGCGCCGAGGCCGGGATCAGGCAGACGTTGCGCTGCTGGTCGCCGCGGGAGTGGTGGTAGCCGCGGATGGCCAGCAGCCCGGCCAGTTCACCCTGGGAGCCGGCGTTGGGCTGGATGGACACCTGGTCGTAGCCGGTGATGGTGGTCAGGTCCGCCTCGAGGTCGGCGATGAGTTCGCGCCAGCCTTCGGTCTGGGAGTCCGGGGCGAACGGGTGGATGGAGGCGAACTCCGGCCAGGAGATGGCTTCCATCTCGGCCGTGGCGTTCAGCTTCATGGTGCAGGAACCCAGCGGGATCATGGTCCGGTCCAGCGCCAGGTCACGGTCGGAAAGCTTCCGGATGTAGCGCAGCAGCTGGGTTTCGGACCGGTGCGTGTTGAACACCGGGTGCTGCAGGTAGTCAGAAGAACGCTCGACGGCGGCCTCCAGCGCAAAGCCTTCACCCTCACCTGCGGTGGCGCCAAAGATGCCGGCAACCTGGGCGACGATGGCCGCCGTCGTGGTTTCATCCAGGGAGATGCCCACGGTGTCAGCGTCAACGCTGCGCAGGTTGATCCCGCGCTCCTCCGCGTCGGCAACAATCGCGGCGGCGCGTCCCGGGACACGGACAGTGACGGTGTCGAAGAAGCTCTTGTGCACCACCTCGACGCCGGCAGCTTCCAGCGAGGCGGCCAGGGTGCGGGCGTGCCCGTGGGCGGTTCCGGCGATGGCCTTCAGTCCGTCCGGGCCGTGGTACACGGCGTACATGGAGGCGACGATGGCCAGCAGCGCCTGGGCGGTACAGATGTTGGACGTGGCCTTCTCGCGGCGGATGTGCTGCTCACGGGTCTGCAAAGCCAGGCGGTAGGCGGGAACACCGGCGTCGTCCTTGGACACGCCCACCAGGCGGCCGGGCAGCGACCGCTCCAGGCCCTTGCGGACCGCCATGTAGGCGGCGTGCGGGCCGCCGAAGAACAACGGAACACCAAAACGCTGGGCTGAACCGACGGCGATGTCGGCGCCCTGCTCACCCGGAGGGGTGATGAGGGTCAGTGCCAGCAGGTCCGCGGCAACGGTCACCAGTGCACCGCGGTCCTTGGCAGCCGAAATAACGCCCGACTGGTCCCAGACCCGGCCGGAAGCGCCCGGCTGCTGCAGCACTATGCCGTTGATGTCACCCTCCGGCAGCCCTTGGGACAGATCGGCGACCTCCACCTCGAAGCCCAGCGCCTCGGCGCGGCCCTGCACGATGGCGATGGTCTGCGGAAGTACGTCAATGTCCAGGACGGTCCGGCCGTCCTTGGCATCCTTGTCCTTGTTGGCCCGGCGCATCAGGAGTACGGCCTCGGCCACGGCGGTGGCTTCGTCCAGCAGCGAGGCGTTGGCAATGGGAAGGCCCACCAGGTCCTGCACCATGGTCTGGAAGTTCAGCAGGGCTTCAAGCCGGCCCTGGGAGATCTCAGGCTGGTACGGGGTGTAGGCCGTGTACCAGGCCGGGGACTCCAGGATGTTGCGGCGGATCACCGGCGGGGTCACGGTGTCGTAGTAGCCCTGGCCGATCAGCTGCACGGCGGTCTTGTTCCGGCCCGCGATCCGGCGCAGCTCGGCAAGAACCTCAACCTCGCTGAGCGCGTCCTGCAGGCGAAGGGCTGTCTCCTGGCGGATAACTTTGGGAACAGCGGTGTCCACGAGGGAGTCGACCGTGTCGTAGCCTACGGCTTTGAGCATGGTGTCGACGTCGGCCTGGCGGCGCGCGCCGATATGGCGGTCTACGAAGGTGGTGGAGGCTGGGGTAACCGACACGAAGGAACTCCATTTACTCAGGCGGCGCAGGGTACGCCACAGCTATTCGGGTTCCTCCCCGCTCTGTATTGGACCTGAGAGTTTCCGCGGGGCCTGCCTGGACAGGACCCGCTTGCACCGTCGGTGAGCACAACAGTCTTTTCGCTCCCCAAGAGGAGGCGGGAAAACTGCCTGCTGCTTTCCAGAGGCGCCTCGCCGCGGCGGTACAGGGGCCTGCGAGATTCCTGGGGAGGATTTGCTCCTACGGCGCCTGCCTGTACTTCCGGCAGAACTCTCCCGCCGCAGATCAAAGGCTATTCATTTATGGGCTGGTGATGGCCGGTGGCGGCCCTCACAACTCTCCATTGTCCTACGCCGCGACCCCTCGCGGCAAATGCCGGGGCTACCTCCGGAGACGCTCCAAAGCGGCAAGAAGTTCCTCCACGTCAGCGGCCGCTCCCCCCTCGGGGGCCGGACCAACGGACAGCATCGCGTTGAAGTACAAGCCGTCCCCCATATAGAGCACCGCCTTTGCCAGCCCGGGCCCCACATCCGCGGCAATCTCGTCCAGCCAGCGCTGCTGGATGGCCGCGAATCGCCGCCGCGTTTCTTCATGCGCCACTTCGGCAAGCCTGGTGGCTGCCACGATCACCCTGTCGAGCGGGGTGTCGGCCCATACGGAGGAACGGATGAAGTACGCTGCCGCGCCTTCGCTGGCTGACGCCATGGCGTCGGCGTCCGCCTTGGCGAGGCCCTCCAGGCGGTCAAGCAGCACAGCGATAAGCGCTTCCTTGTTGGGAAAGTGGTAGAGCAGGCCACCCTTTGAGACCCCGGCCTTCCGGGCCACGGCGTCAAGGGTGGCTGCGCGCTCCCCCACCTCGATCAGCAGGGACTCGAAGGCGTCAAGGACCGCGTCACGGGCTACAGGCTTTCGGGGCATGGTTTCCATCATGCCTCCCACGGGCTCCGGAACCTGCAAGGCAGCGGCGGGTTTCAAACTATACCGTCCAGACGGTACAGTTATCTTATGACTACTTACACCAGCGCCGTGCCGGCACAACGGAAGGGCACCACGCACCGCTCCCCGCGGCGGGACTGGCTGGCCCTCGGGCTGCTGATGTTCCCAGTCCTGCTGGTCGCGGTGGACAACACCGCCCTGACGTTCGCCCTGCCCGCCATCACCCGCGCCCTGGAACCCACGGGCGTGCAGCTCCTATGGATTGTGGACACCTACCCCCTGGTACTGGCCGGGCTGCTGGTCTCAATGGGCAGCCTTGGGGACCGCATTGGCCGGCGCCGGTTGCTGGTTACCGGGGGCGTGGGCTTTGCGGTGCTGTCAGCAGCAACGGCCTTTGCACCTACGCCCGAATGGCTGATCGCCGGCCGCGCCGCCCTGGGATTCTTCGGGGCAATGCTGATGCCGTCCACCCTGTCACTGATCCGCAACATCTTCCCCCAGCCCAACCGGCGGAGGCTGGCGGTGGCCATCTGGGCCGCAGGGTTCTCCGGCGGCGCAGCCTTGGGGCCCATCTTCGGCGGGTGGCTGGTGGAGCGGTTCTGGTGGGGCGCGGTATTCCTCGTCGCCGTACCCCTCATGATCCCCCTGCTGGCGCTGGGGCCTGCACTCATCCCGGAATCAAGGGACCCCGCGCCGGGGAAAGTGGACATGCCGAGCATCCTGCTCTCCCTGCTGGCCATGGTGCCTGCGGTGTACGGGATCAAGGCCGTTGCCACCGAAGGGCCCGGCCTAACGGGGGTGGGCAGCATCCTTTTCGGCCTGGCAATGGGAACCGTGTTCGTCCGGCGCCAGCGCCGGCTGGAACACCCGCTGCTGGACATGTCCCTGTTCCGGAACAGGGTGTTCAGCATGGCCATCAGCGCCAACATCCTGGCCCTGTTTTCCTTCAACGGCTTTATCCTGTTCCTGGCCCAGCACCTCCAGCTCCTCGAAGGCATGACCCCGTCCGCCGCAGGCATTGCGATGATCCCGGCCCTGGTAGCCACGGTGGTGTCCGGCCTGGTGGTGGTGCCGCTGGTCCGGAGGGTCCGGCCCGGGTACGTTGTGGCGGCGGGGCTGACGTTCAGCGCAGTGGGCTACAGCCTGGTGGCGCTGGGAAACCACGACGGCGGCCCCTCGCTGCTGCTGGCAGCCCTCCTGGTCCTGGCGCTGGGCGTCGGCACCGCGGAAACCATTTCCAACGACCTCATCCTCGGCTCCGCGCCCCCGGAAAAGTCGGGCGCTGCCGCCGCCATTTCCGAAACGGGTTACGAGGTGGGCGCATTGCTGGGGACCGCGGTGCTGGGCTCCATCCTGACCGCCTCCTACCAGCACAACCTCCGGCTGCCCGCAGGGCTGGATGGGACACTCGCCGCGCCCATCCTGCACAACGCCGGGGAAACGCTCGCCGGTGCAATGGAGGCCGCAGCCATCCTGCCGGCTCCGGCGGCGGCAGCCGTCAAGGCGGCCGCCGAATCCGCCTTCGACTCAGGGGTGCACATCACCGCGGCGATTGCGTTGGTACTGATGGCGACGGCGGCAGTCCTCTCCGCCGTCGTCCTCCGGAAGGTGCCCAAAGCGTCTTAGCCGGGGCGGCCCGGCAGCATCCCGGAAAGCCCAGCGATCACCCAAACTGTCATAAACGAACGCGATTCATATGCGTCTTGCATCACAGGGCCGGCACCCCCATACTAAATGAACGCCATTCATATAGTGACTCCCGTCTCACATCCTTCCAGAAAGTGGTGCCATGACAGAGACAATCCGCACCAGTACGGCCAAACCCGGTCCGCACGCCCACGCCCCCTCCTCGGACGGCGTCAGCGCCAAGGGACTCAAGGGTGGGCAGCTGGGTCTCCTGGCCGTCGTCGTCCTGGGCATTTCAACCATCGCCCCCGCCTACACGCTCACCAGCGCACTCGGACCCACGGTCAACGAAGCCGGACTCCAGCTGCCCGTCATCTTCCTGATCGGGTTCATCCCCATGATCCTGGTCTCGCTCGCCTACCGGGAGCTCAACGCCGACTCCCCGGACAGCGGCACCACCTTCACCTGGGTCACCAAGGCCTTCGGCCCCTGGGTGGGCTGGATGGGCGGGTGGGGCCTGCTGGCCGCCAACATCATCGTGCTGTCCAACCTGGCCGGCGTCGCCGTCGACTTCTTCTACCTCTTCCTGTCCCAGCTCACCGGCTCCGCCGAACTGGCTGACCTGGCGGACAACAAAGCCCTGAACGTCCTGACCTGCTTCGTCTTCGTGGCGCTGGCCGTCTGGGTCAGCTACCGCGGCCTGCACACCACCAAGCTGGTGCAGTACAGTCTGGTGGGCTTCCAGCTGCTGGTCCTGGGCCTCTTTGTCGCCATGGCGTTCGCCAACTGGTCCACCTCGGAGACGGCCATCCCGTTCAGCTGGGACTGGTTCGACGTGACCAAGATCGAGACGTTCGGCCAGATCGCGGCCGGCATCTCGCTGTCCATCTTCGTGTACTGGGGCTGGGACGTCTGCCTGACCGTCAACGAGGAAACGGCGAACGGCCAGAAAACTGCCGGACTCGCCGGCACCCTGACCGCCATCATTGTCCTGGCCATCTACCTCCTGGTCAGCATCGCCACCATGATGTTCGCCGGCGTCGGGGACACCGGCAACGGCCTGAACAACGCCGACAACCAAGAGAACATCTTCACGGCCCTGGCCTCCCCCATCATGGGCCCCTTTGCCATCCTGATGTCCCTCGCGGTGCTTTCCAGTTCGGCGGCGTCTTTGCAGTCCACCTTCATGTCGCCCTCACGGAGCCTGCTGGCCATGGCCCACTACGGCGCCCTGCCGGAACCCTTCAGCCGGGTCAGCAGGAAGTTCTCGACGCCGGGATTCGCCACCATTGCTGCCGGGGTGCTTTCCGCGGGGTTCTACGCTGTCATGCACGTGGTCAGCGAGAACGTCCTGAATGACACCATCCTGGCACTGGGCCTGATGATCTGCTTCTACTACGGCCTCACCGCCGTGGCCTGCACCTGGTACTTCCGGCACAGCCTGTTCAACAGCGTCCGCCACTTCTTCTTCCGCCTTGTGTGCCCGGTGGTGGGCGGCGTGGGCCTGTTCGTGGTGTTCGCCCAGACCGCCGTGGACAGTCTCTCCCCTGAGTTCGGCAGCGGTTCGGAGATCTTCGGCATGGGCCTGGTGTTCATCCTGGGCATCGGCATCCTGGCGCTGGGCGCCGTCGTCATGCTCATCATGTCCCGCACCCACCCCGGCTTCTTCCGCGGCGAAACCCTCAGGCAGGACACCCCTGCCCTGGTGGTTCCGGAATAAACCGCCAACACCAAAGGTGCCGTGCCCGCATCAGGGGCGCGGCACCTTTGTGCTGTCACCAGAAGTGCGCCACATCGATCACCAGGCGTGACCCGGTGCCGGGACCATCGAGGGTAAAAACCCTGAACGGCAGGCGGCCACGGACTCCCAGTCCCAAGCTGGTATACCCTTCGAAGCTTCCGGCGGAGACCACTTGGCGGAAGGTCTGATAGCCGGAAACGTTGCTGAGCTCATTCCTGTCAGCTGGGTTATACGTGGGATTGCCGTTCTGGTCATAGGAGGGCGCCTTGATGCTGACATGCAGCCGCGCGCCGCCCCGCACCGGGATGAACGCCCCCGAGCCCTCCTGCTCTATGCGCGGTACGTACTGCACGGTGTAGGAGACCGCAGGACCGTTGAGGTCAACCACCAGCCGGTCAAAACAGTAATGCTGCCCGGTCCGGACATTGGTGACGGATGCGGTGCCTGCGTCCTGGCCGGACTTCGCAAGCGAGCCCCAGGTGAGGCCGCAGTAGGGAGCCGCCCACGCAGGCGCCTGAACCGCGAAGCCCAGCACTGCAGCCAACACGACGGCTGCGAGCCAGGTAAAGAACTTTTTCATTGCAGTGCCGTCCAGGAATCAAAACCATTGGATGCTTCCAGCGTAGGAGGGGTGACGGCCGGATACGAGGGTCCATTTTGATAACGACGGCGGTTGGAGACAAAGCAGCGCCGGCCGCCTCAGGGAGGTGGCCGGCGCTGTGGAATCCAGGAAGTCAGTTAGCCTTCGCAGTCGCGGCAGTACTTCAGGCCGTCCTTTTCACGGGCAACCTGCGACCGGTGGCGGACCAGGAAGCACGACGAGCAGGTGAACTCGTCGGACTGCTCGGGAACCACAATGACGGTCAGTTCCTCGTTGGACAGGTCGGCGCCGGGGAGGTCGATACCTTCAGCAGTGTCGTTCTCGTCGACATCGATAACCGCGGTCTGCGCGTTGCCGCTCCGTGACGCCTGGAGGGCCTCGAGAGAGTCAGCGGGCGACTCTTCTTCCTGCTTGCGTGGAGCATCGTAATCGGTAGCCATAACGTATTCACTTTCGTTGCTGCGCAGCGCCATTTCAGGCACCTCAGTGAAGCAGTTTAGGGCATCATCCCGCTAGTGGCGCAATAGTGTGGCTAAGCAGACATTCCGCCGTTTCCGGCCGTGGCTTCCACGTGCTCCGACCGGGCCAGGTCCGCGCCCACGGACACCCCGCTCAATGCCGGCAACCAGCCCCAGCGGCTGGCGTCGGCCATGGCCGCAGCGGCCTGGGAGCCGGACTCGTAGGTAAAGGTGTCCAGGAGCCAGTCGCGGAGCCGGAGGAGCAGGGTAACCGTCATGCCTGCAACGTACGCAGCAATTGTTGAGGCCACGTTTCGAAGGCGTCTCCCACGGATTAAATCCGCTCTCCCGAAGGTACTACGGGATCCGCTGGGGTGGGGCGGTGCTGCTGCGCAGGACCAGTTCAGGCTCCACCACCAGGGTGCGGGCTTCCTCCATCCCGGCCAGGGCCGCCAGCATCATGTCCACGCACCGCCTGCCCAGTTCCTCGAAGTCCTGCCGGACCACGGTCAAGGGTGGGCTGAAGTAGCCGGCCTCGGGCTGGTCGTCGAAGCCCACCACGGACATGTCCCTGGGCACCCTGAGGCCGGCCTCATTCAAGGCCCGCAGGACCCCGAGGGCCATCTGGTCGTTGGCCACGAAGAGGGCAGTGGCACCGCGGCCGGCCGCAATCGTCCGCCCGATCCGGTAACCGCTGCCGGCGCTCCAGTCGCCCTCGATCATCAGGTCCGCATCGAGCCCGGCCGTTGCCAGGGTGCACCGCCATCCCTCGGCGCGTGCCACCGCGTCGATCCAGTCCTGCGGTCCCGCGACATGGGCGATCCGGACGTGACCCTGCCTGATCAGGTGCTGCACCGCCAGCTCCGCCCCGCGGCGCTGGTCCACCTTCACACCGCCAACGGCATGGTTTCCGTCCGGGCCCACGGCCACCACCGGCACTCCGATGGGCAGTTCCGCCAGGGCGGCCGGTGTCTCCAGGTGCGGAACAATGACCACGATCCCATCGACGGACTGGTCCTGGAAGTGCCGGACGGCGTCCAGGATCGAGCCCCGGGTGACCTCCCTTAAGGCGGCGACGCTGACAAAGTAGCCTGCGTCCCGTGCAGCGCACTCCACCCCCAAAAGGGTGTTGGCCGGACCAAACTGCGAGAGTTCGCCGGCCAGCACGCCGATGGTCTGCGAGCGCCGGGTGACCAGGCTCCGGGCGGCGGTGTTGCGGCGGTAGCCGAGCCGGACTATGGCCGCCTCCACCTTCCGGCGGGTTTCCGGGCTCACGTTGGGGTGGTTGTTGACCACGCGGGACACGGTTTGGTGCGAGACCCCGGCCAGCTCCGCCACGTCCTCCAGCCGGGGCCTCAGCAAGGGCACCCGGTCAGATCCCGCCGGCCAGTTTGTAGTAGGCGGCGTTCCAGTTCAGGTCCTTCTTGAACTGGCGGATGGTGGTGCCTTCATCGATGGTGAGCAGTTCCGTTTTGGCGATGTC
>NZ_JAUSRE010000043.1 GCF_030811655.1 Pseudarthrobacter enclensis
GTCCTCTCCGGCGAACTGCCCTTCGACGAGCAGACCATGATCGCCGGACACGGCGAAATGACACCAAAGGAAGAAGGCGCCCGCCAGGTTGCCACGGCCTAGCGCCAAGCTTCGGGACCGCCCGGAACCGCCCCTGCAGCTGTGCTGCAGGGGCGGTTTTGCGTCTGCAGGCACCTCAACCTTCGACCTCAGCTAGAGGGTCAAGGCTCAACATCCGCAGAAAGTCAAGTTCCGTCGAATACCGTGTCGGGCGCTGTAACCTAGGGAGCAGAACGAAGGGCGCTGGTGAGTCAGCGGCAGGAAATCACCGTTATCGAAAGTGTGGACAGATACGTGAGCAGCGAACAGGGTTCAGCAACTCTGGAGGGCACGGAATTCGACCTGGAAAACGCGGTGATGGGCCCCACCGGGCGCCCATACCGGGAATTCCCGGAGCCCGCGCCGCTGTCCTCCCACGGTCCGGCGCGCGTCATCGCCATGGTCAACCAGAAGGGCGGCGTGGGCAAGACCACCTCCACCATCAACCTTGCGGCGGCGCTGGCCGAATACGGCCGCCGCGTCCTGCTGGTGGACTTCGATCCGCAGGGTGCGCTGTCCGCCGGCCTGGGCGTCAACCCGCATGAACTGGACCTCACCGTTTACAACGTCCTCATGGACCGCAAAGTGGACATCCGCGATGCCATCCACCAGACCGGCGTCCAGAACGTCGACCTGCTGCCGGCCAACATCGACCTCTCTGCCGCGGAAGTCCAGCTGGTCAATGAAGTTGCACGTGAACAGGTCCTGGACCGTGCGCTGAAGAAAGTCGAAGACGACTACGACGTCGTCCTCATCGACTGCCAGCCGTCGCTGGGACTGCTGACGGTCAACGCCCTCACGGCAGCCCACGGCGTCATCATCCCGCTCATTTGCGAGTTCTTCGCCCTCCGCGCCGTGGCCCTCCTGGTGGAAACCATCGACAAAGTCCAGGACCGGCTGAACCCGAGGCTCCAGGTGGACGGCGTGCTGGCCACCATGTATGACGCCCGCACCCTCCACAGCCGTGAAGTGATCACCCGCCTGGTGGAAGCATTCGGTGACAAGGTCTTCGAAACCGTCATCAAGCGCTCCATCAAGTTTGCAGACGCAACCGTGGCCGCGGAGCCCATCACCAGCTACGCCGGAACCCACGTGGGCGCCGATGCCTACCGCCGGCTCGCCAAGGAGCTCATTTCCCGCGGCGGCGCACCCTAAGACACCGCCATGGCCGAATCCAAGCCCGGCTTCGAGGTGCGGCTGGCCAACTTCACGGGTCCCTTCGACCTTCTCCTTGGCCTGATTGCCAAGCATCAGCTGGACATCACCGAAGTAGCCATTGCCACGGTTACGGACGAATTCATCAAGTACATCCGAAAGCTGCAGCAACTCGGCGAGGAATGGGCACTGGACGAGGCCAGTGAATTCCTGGTGATCGCCGCAACGCTGCTTGACCTGAAGGCTGCCCGGCTCCTGCCCGCGGGCGAGGTCGAAGACGATGAGGACATTGCCCTGCTGGAGGCACGGGACCTCCTCTTCGCCCGCCTGCTGCAGTACAAGGCCTTTAAACAAGTGGCAGGCATCCTTGGGGAGACGCTGCACCAGGAAGGGCGGCGCTTTCCACGGCAGGTGGCGCTTGAGGAGCACTTTGCCGCGATGCTCCCCGAACTGGTGTGGAAGCACACGCCCCAACAGTTCGCCGCGCTGGCTGAGGCAGCGCTTCGGCCGAAGACGCCGGAGGAGCCACCTCGGGTGGCACTTGGCCACCTGCACGGCAGCAACGTCAGCGTGAAGGAGCAGGCCCGGCTGCTGGGCCTGCGGCTGCAGCAGGAGTCGCCGCTAACCTTCCGTTCCCTGATTGCGGACGCCGGCTCCACCCTGGTGGTGGTGGCGCGCTTCCTGGCCCTCCTGGAACTGTTTCGGGACAGGGCGGTCTCATTCGACCAACTCTCGCCTCTGGCGGAGCTCGCCATCCACTGGACGGCCCAGGGCCGGGAGTGGTCAGCGGAGAACCTGAGCGAAGAATACGAGGAGCAACTGTGACCCCCCAGCAGGACGCCGGCATTGACGAGGCCCCGGACTACGCCGATTTCCCCGGCGGCGCCAAGGCTGCCCTCGAAGCAGTACTCATGGTGCTGGACGAACCTGCAGGCGAGGAGGAGTTGGCCGCAGGCCTTGGCCTGACGGTGGCTGCAGTGGGGACCCTGCTGGCCGAACTGCAGCGCGAGTATAACGGCTATACTGGTAAGGCCCCGGAGATGGAAAGTGCCAGCAACACTGGCATCGGTTCCAGTCCCCGGGGTTTTGAATTGCGGAACATCGCCGGTGGCTGGCGGATCTACTCGCGGGCGGAGTTTGCCGACATCGTCGGCAAGTACGTGCTGGAGGGGCAGACTGCCAGGCTTACCCAGGCGGCGCTGGAAACACTGGCTGTCATCGCGTACCGCCAGCCCGTTTCCCGGGCCAGGGTATCCGCAATTCGCGGCGTCAATGTTGATTCCGTCGTACGGACGCTCGCGCAGCGGGGGCTGATCGAGGACGCTGGAACTGATCCGGAGTCCGGCGCAATCCTGTACCGGACCACCTCCTACTTCCTTGAACGGATGGGAATCAGTTCGGTGGAGGAGTTGCCACAGCTCTCGCCGCACCTTCCGGGGCTCGACGGAATCGCCGAGTTCTACGACGCCGGGACCATGTAGGCGGGGGATCCTCGGCCTGCAGCGGCTATTACCAGTTTTAGTTATCAGGGCAGACGAAGTCTGCGGGGCTGGCTAGGGTTGTCCTTGGACACTCTGCCGGCCAAAACACATTGAAGGACGGGTCATGACACAGGCGGGACGCCAGGGTTCACCACGTAACGGTTCGGGACGCGGCGGGAACGAACGCGGCAATTCAGCGCAGCGCGGCAATTCGCAGCAGCGCGGTTCACAGGGAAGCAGCTTCAGCGGAGGATCCCGTGGCGGGACCGGCAAACGTGCCGCCGGCTTTGGCGGGGACCGGCCGCACCGCGCCCCAAAGCCGCGCGAGGAGCGCTTCATCGACCCCGACCTGGCGGGGGACCAGCCCGGACGCGGTGCCGAAGGTACAAAGGGCGCCAAGCCGTCGTCGCGCAAGCCCGCTGCCCGCAAGCCAGGGGCAAAGAAGGCCCCGGGAACTCCCGGTGCCCCCAAGCCCAAGCCGCGCACCGGAGCGCCCGGGGCAGCAGCCTCCCGTGCGTTCGGCAGTGAACGCTTCGGGCAAAACCTGGGGCCCGTCCGCAAGCCCTCCCGGAAGAAGCACCCCCGGGGCAACGTCCCCCAGTCGGACCTCCACGATTCGGACGGCGTGCGCCTCCAGAAGGTGATGGCGTCCGCAGGAGTGGCCTCCCGCCGCGTCTGCGAGGAGATGATCGCCGAGGGCCGCGTCGAAGTGGACGGCCAGGTTGTCACAGAACTCGGCGTCCGCATCGATCCCAAGACCGCCGTCATCCACGTTGACGGCCTGCGGATCCAGCTGGACGAGAACCTCGTGTACATGGTCTTCAACAAGCCCAAGGGCGTGGTGTCCACCATGGAGGACCCCGAAGGCCGGCCCTGCATCAGCGACTTCCTGAAAAACAACAAGAACACCGGCGAACGCCTCTTCCACGTGGGCCGGCTCGACGTCGCCACGGAAGGGCTGCTGCTGCTGACCAACGACGGCGAACTGGCCAACCGTCTCACCCACCCTTCCTACGAGGTCCCCAAGACGTACCTGGTCCAGGTCCGCGGGCCCTTCCCCCAGGGTGTCGGTGCCCAACTGAAGTCGGGCGTGGAGCTGGAGGACGGGATGGCGGCCGTGGATTCGTTCCGCCTTGTGGATTCGACGCCCGGCCACGTGCTGATCGAGGTTGTGCTGCACTCGGGCAAGAACCGCATCGTGCGCCGCATGTTTGACGCCGTCGGCTTCCCGGTCCAGCGGCTGGTGCGCGTGAAGGTGGGCCCCATCGGGCTCGGAGACCAGCGCCAGGGCAGCATCCGCAACCTGGGCAAGCAGGAAGTCGGCCATCTGCTGGCATCCGTAGGGCTCTGAGGCATGTCCGCGTTCAAAAGCCAGGGCCGCGGGCATCTGGACGGCCCCGTGGTGGTCCTCGGTACCGGACTGCTGGGCACGAGCATCGGCCTGGGCCTGCGCGGACGCGGCGTGCCCGTGTTCCTCTCGGACCCGTCGCCCACCAACCAGGCGGTGGCCGTGGACATCGGTGCCGGGCGCCCCTTGGCGGAACTGGGCAGCAGCAGCCCGCAGCTGGTAGTGGTGGCCGCTCCTCCTGACGTAACGGCCGACGTCGTATGCCAGGCGCTGTCTGACTATCCGGGCGCCGTCGTGGTGGACATTGCCAGCGTCAAGGCGGATATCCTTTCCCGGCTTCGCAGCCTCGGCGCAGACCTCTCCCGTTATGTGGGTACCCACCCGATGGCGGGCCGGGAGAAATCCGGTCCGGTGGCTGCGCGCGGTGAGCTGTTCACGTCCATGCCGTGGGTGGTGTGCCCTTCGGAAGAAACATCCGGGGCTGCCCTGCAGGTGGCACGATCGCTGGCTACGGACCTGGGTGCCGTCGTGTCGCAGTTCAGCGCGGACGAACACGATGAAGCAGTGGCACTGGTTTCCCACCTGCCGCAGATCATGTCCTCCCTGCTGGCCAGCCGCCTGCAGGGGACACCGCTGCATGCGCTGTCCCTGGCCGGCAACGGCCTGCGCGATGTCACCAGGATCGCCGCGAGCGACCCCACCCTGTGGGTGCAGATCCTCGGCGGCAATGCAGCGAAGGTCGTAGAGATCCTTTACGGGGTTCGCGAGGACCTGAACCGCCTCATCGGAACCCTGGAACAGCCCAGCGCCCCCGGGGCACGCCTGGATCTGGCCCAGCTCATCAGCGAAGGCAACGCGGGGCAGGCGAGGATTCCCGGCAAGCACGGCGGTCCACCTCAGGCGTACTCCTGGCTCACCGTCCTGGTGGATGACAGGCCGGGCCAGATCGCGCAGCTGCTCACCGAGATCGGTGAAATCGGGGTGAACGTGGAGGATCTCCGGCTGGACCATTCCTCCGGGCAGAACGTTGGCATGGTGGAATTGTCTGTGTTGCCGAACAAGCACGACCACCTGATCGAAGCTCTCAACGACCGCGGATGGCGGGTACTTCAGTAATGACACAGGAACTCCTCGAAACCATGCGTGCGCTGCGCATCGGCCGGCCGCTGGTGGTTGCCATTGACGGGCCCTCCGGCTCCGGTAAGTCCAGCGTGAGCAAGGAAGTCGCCCGCAGGTTGCGGCTGGCCTACCTGGACACCGGCGCCATGTACCGCGCACTGACCTGGTACTGCGTCTCCGAGGGCATCGACCTCGATGACACTCCGGCCGTGGAGCAGGCCTCCCGGGACTTTGTCCTGGAATTGAGCACCAGCCCCCAGGAGGAATATGTCCGGGTGGGCGGGGTCGACGTCACGGAAGCCATCCGTGAGCCGGCAATCTCGTCCGCCGTCAGTGCCGTTGCCACCACGCTCGGTGCCCGGACCGAACTGATCCGCAGGCAGCGGGAACTGATTGAAAGGCACCACCGGCGCATGGTGGTGGAGGGCAGGGACATCACCACCGTCGTCGCGCCCGGGGCAGAGGTCCGCATGCTCCTGACTGCCAGCGAGGAAGCCCGCCTCCGCCGCCGCGGGATCCAGCTTGGCGGCACCCAGAACGCCGAGCAGCTCGCAGCCCAGGTGACCCACCGGGACGCAAGGGATTCAACCGTCGTGAACTTCACCCAGGCGGCCGATGGCGTGGTCACGCTGGACTCGTCGGACCTGGACTTCGAGCAGACCGTCGACGCCGCCCTCGTGATCGTGACCAAGGTGCTGAACCGTGACTGAGTCCCTGGCCGGGGTGCCGTCCGGGCTGACCATGGCGTGGAGCAGGCCCGTGGGCTGGATCCTTGACCACCTGGTCTACCGGACCAGCGTGACCGGCAGGAGCAACGTCCCCACCGGCGGACCAGTAATTTTCGCCGCCAACCACATCAGCTTCCTCGACGGGCCAGTGATGTTCGGTGCGGCGCCGCGGCCCATGCACATCCTGGTGAAGCAGGAAATGTTCAAAGGCTTCCTGGGGAAGGTGCTGGCTGCGTCCGGGCAACTTCCGGTGGACCGCCGGGGCGACCGTGCAGCGCTGCAGCGCTGCAAGGACGTGCTCGACGCCGGCCGGTGTGTGGGGATCCTCCCTGAAGGAACGCGGGGGAGCGGGGCAGCAGCGGACATCAACGGCGGCGTGGCATGGCTGGCACTGAACTCCGGGGCTCCGGTGGTCCCGGTCGCCATCCTGGGCACGCGGCAGGGCCATGAGCACCTGGATTTCGTCCCGCGGCTGGGCCGGCGCTTACATGTCAGCTTCGGATCAGCCCTCACGCTGGCCCGCCGGGCCGGCGAAACCGGGCGTGCTTCAATGGACAGGGCGGCGCAGGAGATCCGTGCAGCACTGGCAGGGCACGTCCAGGACACCATCCAACTCAGCGGGCAGCACCTGCCTTTCGCTGACCACAAAGACTTGACAGTAGCCGGGGACGCCGGCAGATGACCACTAAGGACAGTGCAATGAGCGACACCACCCAGACTTCCGGGCATTCCGGCGCCGACGACGAGTACCGGCCCACAGGCAGCGACCAGGTTGCCGAACGGCTGGCAGCGATTGACGACGACGAAGCGGAGCTGCGTGCTGCCTCCCTCCGGGCCGGCCTGGAGGACTACGAACTCGACGAGGACGACGCCGCCCTGCTGAGCGGTGAGTACGGCGACGAGGACTTCGAGGGCCCCCTCAAGCTCGACCCGGTCCTGGCGATCATCGGGCGCCCCAACGTGGGCAAGTCGACCCTGGTGAACCGCATCCTGGGCCGCCGTGAAGCAGTGGTGGAGGACACCCCCGGCGTCACCCGCGACCGCGTCATGTACTCGGCCCACTGGAACGGCCGCAACTTCACGCTGGTGGACACCGGCGGGTGGGAGCACGACGCCCGCGGCATCCACGCCCGCGTTGCAGAACAGGCAGAGATGGCCGTGGAACTGGCCGACGCCGTGCTCTTCGTGGTGGACTCCGCCGTTGGCGCCACGGCCACGGACGAAGGCGTCATGAAGATGCTCCGCCGCAGCAAGAAGCCGGTCATCATGGTGGCCAACAAAGTGGACGACTTTGCGCAGGAAGCCGACAGCGCCGCGCTGTGGGGCCTCGGATTCGGAGAGCCTTACCCCGTTTCGGCGCTGCACGGCCGAGGGGTTGCGGACCTCCTCGACCACGTTATGGACGTCCTGCCGGAGTTCTCCACGATTGAAGGCGTGGAGCGCTCCGGCGGCCCGCGCCGCGTGGCGCTCATTGGCCGCCCCAACGTCGGCAAGTCTTCCCTGCTGAACAAGCTCGCGGGATCGGAACGCGTCGTGGTGGACAACACCGCCGGCACCACCCGCGACCCTGTCGACGAATTCATCGAACTCGGCGGCCGCACCTGGCGCTTCGTGGACACTGCCGGCATCCGCCGCCGCCAGCACATGGCCCAGGGCGCTGACTACTACGCCTCCCTCCGGACGCAGGCCGCGCTCGAGAAGGCGGAGGTCGCCGTCGTGCTCCTCGCCGTGGACGAGGTCCTCAGCGAACAGGATGTCCGCATCCTGCAACTGGCCATCGAGTCCGGGCGGGCCCTGGTCCTGGCCTTCAACAAGTGGGACCTGCTCGACGACGAACGCCGCCGCTACCTGGAGCGGGAGATCGAACAGGACCTGGCCCACGTGGACTGGGCTCCGCGCGTCAACATCTCGGCAAAGACCGGCTGGCACAAGGACCGCCTGGTTCCTGCACTGGACCTGGCCCTGGAGAACTGGGACCGGCGCATCCCCACCGGGCGCCTCAACGCCTTCCTCGGCGAGCTCGTGGCCGCGCACCCACACCCGGTCCGGGGCGGCAAGCAGCCGCGCATCCTCTTCGGCACCCAGGCGTCCAGCCGGCCGCCGAAGTTCGTGCTGTTCACCACCGGATTCCTGGATCCCGGGTACCGCCGGTTCATCACGCGCCGGCTGCGCGAGACCTTCGGCTTTGAAGGCACACCCATCGAGGTCAGCATGCGCGTGCGTGAGAAGCGGGGCCGGAAGCGTTAATTGCGACACACCCTGCGGCTGATCGCCAAAAAGTGTCACTGGCACCCCTTGGGATCGTGTAAGCTCTTCTAGGTGGTTCGGCCGGACTGCTGATGAGAATCCTTGATTCGAATGCAGCGGAGAACGGCGGAACCAGCGGGCTGTAGCGCAGCTTGGTAGCGCACTTGACTGGGGGTCAAGGGGTCGCAGGTTCAAATCCTGTCAGCCCGACCAAAGAGCGGAAAGCGCCGGAGAATCTCTCCGGCGCTTTCCGCTTTTTTGGCTTCGCCGTCATTCATGCCCGTGCACCTTCCCCCGGACAAACCACCCCGGGATCCTGAGGTGATTTGTCGGGATGGGGGTGTCCTGCCCGGAATGCGTCATCACAGGTTCCAGCTAGCCGAGGGCGGCGTCCAGGGTCACGAAGCCGTAGCCTGCCGCCCGGAGCTGGGCGATCACCTGTGGGAGGGCCGCGGCGTCCAGTGTTGAGCCGTCATCGGGGTTAGAGCCGAGGTGCATCAGGACGATCTCCCCGGGCTGCGCGGAAGCCATGACGCGCTGGACGATGAAGCCCGGGCCACGCGTTCCATTCATGGTGCCTTGCCAACCCAGGGTGTCAACGGTCCACCGGATCGCCGCGTAGCCGGCGGCGTTGACGTCCGCGATCGTGCGCGAATCGCGGGCGCCGGACGGGAAACGGAAGAACGGGAGCGGATCGCCTCCCGCGGCCTCAATGGTCCTCTGCGCGCTGCCGATCTCCGCCGCGATCTGGGCGTCGGTCAGGGTGGTGAAGTCCGGGTGCGTCATGGAGTGATTGCCGATCCGGTGCCCCGCGTTGTAGATCAGTGCCGGACCGGACGGGAAATGGTTGACCCAGTCTCCGGTGAGGAAGAACGTGCCTGGGACGCCGTTGGCTGCCAGGGTGCTGAGAATCGATTGGAGGGCGGCGTCGTTGGCGCCGGCGTCGAACGTGAGGGCAACAACCTTTTGCGTGGTCGGAAGGCGCTCGAGGTCCACGCCCAGGAGTGTCGACGGGACGCTGGTGTAGATGACCTCGGTCCTTCCGCTGGCCTCGTGCCACAGGATCGAACCGCGCTGGAAGTCGCTGCGCAGGCCGCCCGTGATGCCGTACACCCCACTGATCGGGTAGCCGAGACGGCTGCGCTCCCAACCGAGGGCCGCCCACTGGGCGCGGATGGCTCCGTGCACCTCGTGGGCGCCCGTGGCCGGCGACCAGTAGATCGACGAGCCGCCGGTCGTGCCGCTGAAGTGGTTGTACCGGCCGACCCCGTCGGGTGTGCCGATCTCGTCCGTCAGGGGGAATCCGAGCACGCCTGACGGCCCGCCGAGCTCCAGATAACGCCTGCGGATTTCGCCGTGCAGTTCGTGGGCGCCGGTGCCGGGGCTCCAGTAGATGGTGCCGCGTGCGAAGTCGTTGTAGCGGCCGGGGGCGCCGG
>NZ_JAUSRE010000044.1 GCF_030811655.1 Pseudarthrobacter enclensis
CAACCCGATACGACAAACTTGCCCTCACCTACCGCGGCGGAGCAGTCCTCCGGGCCATCAGCATCTGGCTGACAGCTTTAGGAGACACGCCCTAGTACCCAGTGGAAGAGGTTGCCTCAAGATATGGATGGGCGAGGACCAGCTCTTTGAGTTCCTGATGGGCGGCCCGGATCCGGGCCAACCGCTGCAGTTCGCGCGGAACAGCCAGCCAGTACTTCCGCCGAATAGCTACCGATTCCTTAAGAATGTGGACGAGCCGGCTATCAGGGGCAGCAATGTAAGAGGGAAGAACTGCAACACCCAGCCCCGCCACTGCGGCCATCCATTGCCCTGTGACGTTGTTCGTTTGGATGGCCGGACGGACCCCAGGAAGCGCTGTGTCCAAGAACCGCAGAGCCGGAATGTCCAGAAGCGAATCCACATACCCAATCACGGAGTGCTCGTGAAGCTCGTCCACGTTGGATATGGGCCCGTGACGCTGCAGGTACTGTGCGCTTGCATATAGGCCAAGTGGATATTCTGCAAGTTCGAATGACACAACCCCCCGGATCGTGGGCCGTGCCAGGGAGATACCGACATCAAATTCCTTTGACGCCAGTAGGTTGAGGCGGGTGGCCGTGACTATTTCCAGTTTGAGGTCGGGATACCGTGCTCGTAGATTACCCAGTCCCGGGCTGAGTACGAAAGCTCCGAACCCATCAGGGGCCGCAATCCGCAAGGTTCCGGACAACCGACCAGGCGTGGAACCGAGTTCCTCGGCGGCAGCCAGCAGGGATGACTCCACAGCCTCAGCATGGATGGCCAGGCGTTCCCCGGCTTCCGTGAGCTCCCACCCTCCCGGAGCGCGCACGAACAACCTCGCACCGCTGGCCTTCTCCAGTTGGGTTATGCGCCGACCCACCGTCGTGTGGTCAACGCCCAGGCCACGCGCCGCTGCCACCAGCTTGCCCGTACGAGATACCTCCAAGAAGAAGCGCAAGTCGTCAGCAGCAATCATCTGCTTATCCTATCGTGCAAAAATGCACACGAGAGCGCACTTTTGGCCATTGATAGGGGCATTCTTACTGTGAGAGCTTGATGGTAATTCGAATCCAGACCGCCCCGTGCGAGGGGCACGCCCAAACAAAGGTGTCTCATGGTTGCCAACATTGCCCTTCCCCGCCTAATGCGAGTAGGCGGGGGTGCCATACACGAGACGGGCTCCTTGGTTAGCGACCTCGGAGGACACCGCCCGCTTATAGTCACCGACGCCTACATGGTTGCTTCCGGCGTGGTTGGCAGCTTGACCGAAACTCTCCAGAAGTCCGGGTTGAATGTCGCCGTATTCTCAGGAACGGTTCCTGATCCCACCACCGATTCCCTGAGCGCCGGCGTGAGTGCTGTAAAAGAACACGAGGCTGACATCATCATCGGTCTCGGCGGCGGCAGCGCAATCGATACTGCCAAAGCACTTGGAATCCTGAGCCGGCAAGGCGGTGAGATGCGGGACTACAAGGCACCGAGGAGCAATACTGGCCCTGCGCTTCCCGTTGTCGCTATTCCCACCACAGCAGGAAGTGGCTCCGAAGCCACGCAGTTTACGATCATCAGCGACTCGGAGACCAACGAAAAGATGCTGTGCGCCGGCATAGCATTCCTGCCTGCGGCTGCAGTCATCGACCACACGCTTACCCTGTCCATGCCGCCCCGGCTCACTGCTGATACAGGCATCGATGCACTGACCCACGCCATTGAAGCCTTTGTCAGCAAGAAGGCCAGTCCCTTCTCAGACGCGTTCGCGCTGTCAGCTATCAGGACCATCGGGACGAACCTTAGGAAAGTCTACGAAGACGGCGCGAACCAGGCAGCCCGGGAGGCCATGATGCTGGCCGCCACCCAGGCAGGGATCGCCTTTTCCAACTCCAGCGTCGCTTTGGTTCACGGCATGAGCAGGCCGATCGGTGCTCACTTCCATGTGGCACACGGGCTGGCGAATGCGATGCTGTTTCCGGCTGTAACCGAATTTTCAATAACTGCTGCGGAGTCACGATATGCCGAATGCGCGCGTGCGCTAGGCGTAGCCTCCGCAGCAGCAACTGACCGGGAAGCTTCGGCAGCGCTCGTGAGCGAACTGCACGCGATCAATGCCGACCTTGACGTTCCCACCCCAGCGGTCTTCGGCATCGACCGGCATGCTTGGGAATCCAAGCTTCCGCTCATGGCCGAACAGGCGCTGTCTTCCGGTTCACCCGCCAACAACCCGGTCATTCCCGATGCACAGCAAATCCAAGGCATTTACGCCGGCATCTACTCCTAACCAAATCCCAACATATCTCCCCCGCGCCCGCTGCGGGGCGGCAAGGTACAGCTCTCTAATCAGACATTGCATGTGCGGCCGCATGAACGCCAATGCTCAAGCCAGGAAGACCACAATCCATGAACACGACGACCGTCACCTCCACCATCAACCACTTCATCAGCGGAACCGAGGCTGCAGGTACAGGCACCGCCACCAAGCCCGTCTACAACCCGGCCACCGGCCAGGTCAGCGCCGAGCTGCGGCTGGCCAACCGCGAGGATCTCGACGCGACCGTCGCGGCGGCCAAGGCCGCGGCACTCACGTGGGGCGACATCTCGCTGGCCAAGCGCACCGCCGTGCTGTTCAAGTTCCGCGAGCTGGTCGCTTCCCACGTGGACGAACTCGCCGAACTGATCACGACCGAGCACGGCAAGGTCCTCTCTGACGCCAAGGGCGAGATCGGCCGAGGCCTGGAGGTCATCGAGTTTGCCTGCGGCATCCCGCAGCTGCTCAAGGGAGAGTACTCGGATCAGGTCTCCACCGGCATCGACGTGTTCTCGTTCCGCGAGCCGATCGGTGTGGTTGCCGGTATCACCCCGTTCAACTTCCCCGTCATGGTGCCGCTGTGGATGGCCCCGATGGCGATCGCCACCGGCAACGCCTTCATCCTTAAACCTTCCCACCGGGTCCCTTCAGCAGCGATGCTGCTGGCTAGGCTCTGGAAGCAGGCGGGCCTGCCCGACGGCGTGTTCCAGGTCCTGCACGGGGACCGGGAGGTCGTTTCCGGTCTCCTGACCCACCCGGACGTGGACGGCATCTCCTTCGTCGGTTCCACCCCTGTCGCCAAGCACATCATGGAGACCGCCACGGCGCACGGCAAGCGCGTCCAGGCCCTGGGTGGAGCGAAGAACCACGCCATCGTGATGCCCGATGCGGACCTCGACAACGCCGCCGACCACCTCGCCGCCGCCGCCTTCGGTTCCGCCGGGCAGCGCTGCATGGCCATCTCCGTCGCCGTCGCGGTCGGGAACTCCGCCGACCTGCTGGTCAAGAAGGTCCAAGAGCGCGCCCTGGACGTCAAGGTCAAGAACGGCACGGAGCCCGACGCCGACATGGGCCCTGTCATCAGCACTGACTCCCGGGACTTCATCGTCCGGACCATTACTGAAGCAGAAGCCGCTGGCGCCGCCATGGTGGTGGACGGCCGTGACCTGGTGGTCCCCGGCCATGAGGAAGGCTTCTGGGTTGGTCCCACCGTGCTGGATCACGTCAAGACCGAGATGTCCGCCTACACCGAGGAAATCTTCGGCCCCGTCCTCGTGGTGGTCCGTGTGGCGGACCTGGAGGAGGGCATCAAGCTGATCAACGCCAACCCGTACGGCAACGGCACCGCGATCTTTACTTCCTCCGGCGCCGCGGCGCGGAAGTTCCAGCGCTCCGTCGATGTGGGGATGATCGGGATCAACGTACCGCTTCCCGTGCCGGTGGCCTACTACTCCTTCGGCGGGTGGAAGGCCTCGCTGTTCGGCGACAAGCATATCTATGGCCCGGAAGGGGTCTCGTTCTACACCCGGGGCAAAGTCATCACCTCACGCTGGCCCGAAGCTGAGCACGCGTCCGGCGCCTCCTACAATTTCCCCTTCAACTAGGCGCTTGCCCCAAGAACAGGGTTCAGCCAGATGAAGCAAACGATGAGTGATACTCCCTCTGCTGACGCAGTATTAGCCGCGGGGTGTGTACCGCATTCGAACTCCTCAGGACGATCCAGTACTTAAATGTTCGGGCTTGAGACAGCCGGGGCCCAATGCACCTGCGTCCCCGGCCCCTACACCGCCTGACCGGCAGGTGTAGGGGCCACTCTTCTGCCCTGTCCGGCAGCACTGGTCCTCGATCACGCTGTCCGGTGCCGTGTTGCCTACGTCCTCCTGCCTGCGCACCGGGCGGCGCGCGGGCCTTGTGTCGACGAGGCGGGTACGATGCCTTCGTGCCCGCAGGTGCAGGTGCAGGGTGCGCTGGTCTGCTGGTGGCAGTAGCCACTAACGTCGCCGTCGGCCCATAGAGCGACGGGGTCGCAGTAGCGGCCGCAGGGGACCGGTCAGCGGATGGGTCTTCTACTTTGCCGGCTTTACTCACCTTCCTGGGTGACGAGGCGACGTGGAGTTTGGATGACGGTCGCAAGAGAAAGACATATAAATTTCCCTTAGCTCTGGAGGACAACATGGAACTCGCAACGCTTCGAACAGCCCGAGGGGTGACGGCGGCTGTCCGCCGTGGCGACCGCTGGCTGGCCCTTCCTGCCGACAACCTCAGCCAGTTCCTGCTTAACTCATCCTGGCGGGCAGACGCCGAATCAGTGCTCGCGTCGGCGACTCTTGAAGCCGGCGTCAGCGAAGCCGAAGCGGAACTTGAACTTCCCCTGCCGGCTCCAGGCAAGATGATCTGTTGCGGCCTGAACTACTCCGACCACATCCTCGAAATGGGACGCGATCTTCCCCAATACCCGACTCTTTTCGCGAAGTTCGCGGACACCTTGATCGGTCCAGACCGGGACGTCAAGATACCGCCGACGGCACAAGGCGCTCTCGACTGGGAAGCGGAACTCGCCGTGGTCGTTGGAGCCGAACTGCTGGGGGCCTCAGTGGAGGAGGCTCGCGAGGGAATTGCCGGATATACATTGGCGAACGACCTCTCGATGCGCGACTGGCAGAAGCGGACTCTGCAGTGGTTCCAAGGCAAGGCCTGGGACGCCACCACACCGTTGGGTCCGACACTCATCACAGCTGACGCTATGGACCCAGAGGACGGTATCGAGATCTCGTGCGAGATCAACGGCGTCCGCCGCCAGCACGGGTCCACCAAAAACCTCGTGTTCAGTGCGGCCGCCCTCGTATCGTACGTTTCCACCTTCACCATCCTCCGCCCCGGAGACATCATCCTCACGGGTACTCCGGGAGGTGTGGGGATGGGCATGGATCCGGCGCTCTACCTCACCGACGGCGATACAGCCACCGTGAGCGCGCCGGGCCTCGGCGAACTCACCAACACCATCCGCTTCAGCAAGTAAACCCAAACGTTGAAGATGGGCCAGCACCCACCGTTGATCGCATCACCGACGGAGAGAACTCAATCGAATGCAGCCGCTGACACGAGGGCTCTGAACGAGGAAACGCCTACATGCGTCCACTGGCGGGCCTGGTGACGCTCTCAAGGGAAAAGCTATTGGCACCCGTTGAGGACTTCGATGTCGCGTAGGCTGAGCGCTGCTATCAGGGTGTCGACGACACCGTCGATGATTCGATAGCCATCCGTGCCCGACCGATCCATTCCAAGCGTGGCCGTAGGTAGGTGTTGAGCCGTTCTTTGTCGGGGCGTGGGTGCAGAAGCATGGCCTTTTTGCCGTCGGTGATCGGCTCGTCAGAGGGCCGTATCCTGCAGCCCGCCGCATGGCCTCCGCTGGCCCAGCCCCTTGGCAAGTTTGGCCAACTAGCGTGTCAATTGGCAACTGTCTTGGCAAACGACACATCCCCCTTTTGAAGGCACTCCCCCGGCGTTTTTCAACTGGCATGCACGGGTATTCATGGGACGGGAGTAGCCGCCTCCGTGATTTGCCGACGGTGAACGGCACTCATACTGCTCGGTGGCGGGGCCGG
>NZ_JAUSRE010000045.1 GCF_030811655.1 Pseudarthrobacter enclensis
GAGGGTGTGGGAGAGTAGGTCACCGCCGGACACACATTAGGTCGAGGCCCCAACCACACCGGTTGGGGCCTCCCACATTTAACAACCAACCAGCAAAGGTCAAAACCGGACAGGGCACGGGACAGCCTAGACTTACGGGTTATGACTCCCCGAACCCCTGGCGCCAGGGGCAAGCGCGCCACCATTTTGGATGTGGCCGCCGCAGCAGGCGTGTCGCGCCAGACCGTCACCCGCGCCATGAACGATATGACGGGAATAAGCCGGGAAACCAGGGAGCGTGTCCAAAAGCTCGCAGTGGAAATGGGCTACACCCCCAGCCGCTTTGCCAGGGGACTTGTGCAGGGAGCCCGCATTTCCGTTGGCCTCGCAATCCCGGACCTGACGAATCCTTATTTCCCTGCCTTTGCCTCCAGCGTGGTGGAGGCCGCCACGGAGCGCGAATGGAACGTTGTGGTGGACGACTACGGCCACGGGAGCGGCACCCCCGCGGACGCTGCTGCACGTCTGTCGCCGCACGTGGATGCGCTCATCGGATACCTCGAACCGGACCCCGAGGGGGCGCAGGAATTGTTGGGCCGGCGCCCCGTTGTAGCCCTGGATTCCCCCGGCGCGGGTACCGCAGGCGGCATCGCTTTCGATTATCACTATGCAGCCATGCTGGCCCTTACCCATCTGGCTTCCCGGGGGTGCCGGAAGGTGGCTTACCTGGATTCGGACCAAGGCGGTACCCCAAGCAGTCGCAGCGTTGCTGCAGCTGCCGTGGCGCCCCAGACCGGCGTCGAGCTCACCCGCATTGAGGCGCAGCCTTCGGCGGCCGCCGCAAGGTCCGCCGTGGCGCAGCTTGCCCAGGCCGGCGGCCGGCCCGACGGCATCCTCGCCTTCAACGATCTGATGGCAGCCGGCGCACTGAAGGCACTGGACGACTTCGGCCTGTCCGTCCCCGGCGACTGCGCCGTAATCGGCATGGACGGGATACCCATGGGGGAACTGCTGACACCTGAACTAACCACCATGTCACTGGACCTGCGCGGCGTAGGCCGTGCCGCCGTCGGCCTCCTGGAGGGATTGTTGTCCGGTTCAGTCCAGGACCGCAGTCCCGGGGCGTACCTGACGCTCCAGCACCAACTGGTGCTCCGGCAATCGGCCTGACCCCTACTCAAAACGAACGTAAGCGGATACGCTTGACCTAGCCTCGTGAACGTTCACGCACCTACCGCCCAATCCTCCCCACCAAGGAAATCCATGTCTGTACACTCTCCTGCAGCAACGTCCGGTCCCCTCCCTGCCCCTGGACCCGCAGATTCATCGCGCAGGCTTGACGTGCGGGCGGAGGCGGCGGCGGAGCTCGCCTCGCTGGCGCCCGGGCAGGGGAATCTCCCCGCTCGGGCCTACCTGGCGTCGGACGCCGCCAGGCTGTCCCTCAACGGCGAGTGGCAGTTCCGCTTGAGCTCCGGCATCCGGACGGCGCCCGACGACGGGTGGCAGCACGGCGGGCAGTTGTCCGGCTTCAGCGGGCTCCCGGTGCCTTCCAGCTGGAACATGCACGGCCACGGGTCGCCGGCCTACACCAATGTCCAGTTTCCGTTCGCCGTGGAGCCGCCGTTCGTACCGGATGCCAACCCCATTGGTGATCATGTGGTGACCTTCGAGGCCGGCCCCGAGTTCTTCCCGCATGCGCTGCTCCGGTTCGACGGCATCGACTCCGCCGGGACCGTGTGGTTGAACGGAGTGGAGCTCGGCACGACGCGAGGCAGCCGGCTGGCCCACGAATTCGACGTCTCGGACATCCTCGTCCAGGGAACCAACACCCTGGCCGTGCGGGTGGCCCAGTTCTCCGCCGCCAGCTACGTGGAGGACCAGGACATGTGGTGGCTGCCCGGGATCTTCCGCGACGTGACCCTCCAAGCCCGCCCTGTGGATGGCATTGATGACGTCTTCGTCCATGCCGGCTACGTTCCGGCCACGGGGGAAGGCACCCTCCGCATAGAGGTGACCCGGGCAGGGCAGGCGATTGACGCCGTCGTGCGTGTCCCTGAACTCGGCCTTGAACTGCCTGCGGGGGCGGAGCAGCGGGTTCCCGGGGTGGAGCCCTGGTCCGCCGAGCTTCCCCGGCTCTATGACGCAACGGTCAGCACCCCTGGCGAGACCGTTTCGCTGCAGCTTGGCTTCCGCAGCATCACCATCGAGGACGCCCAGTTCAAGGTGAACGGCCGGCGCATCCTGCTCCGCGGCGTAAACCGCCACGAACACCACCCCAGGCTGGGCCGCGTGGTTCCGCATGATGTGGTGGAGGCGGAGCTGCGGCTGATGAAGCAGCACAACATCAACGCCATCCGGACCTCGCACTACCCGCCGCATCCGGAGTTCCTGGCGCTGGCGGATCGGCTGGGCTTTTACGTGGTCCTTGAGTGCGACCTGGAGACCCACGGCTTCTACAGCGCCGGCTGGGCCCAGAACCCCAGTGATGATCCCCAGTGGGAAGAGGCGCTGCTGGATCGGATGCGCCGGACCGTTGAACGCGACAAGAACCACCCGTCGGTCATCATGTGGTCGCTGGGCAACGAGGCGGGCACCGGGCGTAACCTCGCTGCCATGTCGCGCTGGACCAAGGACCGCGACCCGTCGCGGCCAATCCACTATGAAGGTGACTGGTCCTCACCCGACGTGGACGTTTACTCCCGGATGTACGCCAGCCAGGCTGAGACGGCGCTGATCGGGCAGGGAATTGAACCGCCCCTCGAGGACGCGGAACTGGATGCCCGGCGCCGGGCCATGCCGTTCGTGCTGTGCGAGTACGTGCACGCGATGGGCAATGGGCCCGGCGGCATGAGCGAGTACCAGGAGCTGTTCCAGAAGTATCCGCGGCTGATGGGCGGGTTCGTCTGGGAGTGGCTGGAGCACGGGATCACGGTGCCCACTCCGGGCGGCGGCGAGCACTTCGCGTACGGCGGGGACTTCGGCGAGGAAATACACGATGGAAACTTCGTCACCGACGGTCTGGTGGATGCCAACCGCAAGCCCCGCCCTGGACTGCTGGATTTCAAGAAGGTGATCGAACCGCTGCAGATTCGGGTTGATGGCACCTGGGCCAACTTTGCTGTGCGGAACGGCCAGGACTTTGCGGACACGTCCGCCTTCCGCTTCCGGTACAAGGTGGAGGCCGACGGCGTCACCCGGCTGGAGGGAACAGTGGACGCGGCGCCACTGGCACCGCAGTCCGAGGCCGTATTGGAGCTGCCGGCGGAGGTAGCCGACTACAAGCGGTCGCTGCCGGGGGACCAGTCTGCGGTGCTCACGGTAAGTGCCGTGCTTGCGGCGGACACTGCCTGGGCAGGGGAGGGCCACGAGGTTGCCTGGGGCCAGGCAACACATTTCGCGTCTCCAACCGCCGACGTGCCGGCTGCTGACAAGGTAGAGGTTGGCGATAAGGAACTGCGGCTGGGCAGTGCGGTGTTCGACCGGATCACCGGAAAGCCCACATCGATTGGCGGCCTTCCCGTGGAGAAACTCGACCTGGTGCTGTGGTGGGCCCCCACGGACAATGACCTCGGACGGGAATGGGATGGCTCTGATCCCCGGCCGCTTGCGGTGCAGTGGAAGGACGCAGGCCTCGACCGGCTCCACATCCGGCTGCTGGGAATCAGTGCTGAATCCTCGCCTGACGGCGGTGAGCAACTGCGCGTCGCCACGAGGATGGGGGCCGCCGACAAGCAATTCGGGGTGCTGGTGGACTACATCTGGACCAGCGGGTCCGGTTCGCTCGCCCTGCGGACACAGGTCAAACCCGTAGGGGACTGGACCAACGCCGGCTTCGAAGTGGAATGGGCCCGGATCGGACTGGAACTGGTGCTGGGCGTCGAAACCGCCAGGGTGGCCTGGTTTGGTCAAGGGCCGCACCAAAGCTACCCGGATACCGGCCAGGGCGCGCGCACGGGGTGGTACGAGCTGTCACTGGCCGACCTGGACGTGGACTATGTCCGGCCCCAGGAATCGGGAGCCCGCTCCGGGGTGTGGTCCGCAGTTCTGGAGACGGCCGGCGGCAGCCTGCATGTTTCCGGCGAGCCCTTTGCCCTGACGGTAAGGCCTTACAGCATGGCGGCCCTTGCTGCGGCAACGCACAGGCCTGACCTGGTTCCCGACGGCCGGAGCTACATCTACCTGGACCACGCCCGGAGAGGTGTGGGCACCGCAGCGTGCGGCCCGGGCGTCCTGGAACCCTACAGGCTGAAGCCGCGCGAGGCTGAATTCCAGATGGTCTTCCGCCCGCAGGGGACGGACGGGCAGGTGTGAGCCACTCCATAGGAGCAGAAATCCCGCTGTAGGACAGCGGGGACCTCGCCCGGGCCGTTGAAACCCGCGGAATTCCGCCGGTCTCAACGGTCCAAGGGACTCCCTTTGGCCGGTTTGCGGTGGGCGCGGGGTGCGTGTATTGTTTTCTAAGTCGCCGCGGGGGAGACAGTGAAGAACTGTTCACCGGGTGGCCAAAAACCCCCAAATCAAAGCCATTGTC
>NZ_JAUSRE010000046.1 GCF_030811655.1 Pseudarthrobacter enclensis
CAACTGGCATGCACGGGTATTCATGGGACGGGAGTAGCCGCCTCCGTGATTTGCCGACGGTGAACGGCACTCATACTGCTCGGTGGCGGGGCCGGTGTTAGCTCATGACAGAAAGCTCCTCCGGCTGTAGGCTCCGAATATGCCTGAGGGTCGGAATCGCCTTGACCCGCGTATGACGCGGGGCGGATTTCGCTGGCAGCTGGTCATGGTGTCCTTCATGGCCGTAAACGCAATCGTGCAAATTGCATTCCGGTGGAATCAAGCTTGGGGTCCCTTTCTTTACCTCATGCTGGCAATGCTGATTATCTGCGCGGTCTTCACCGCCTATCTGCTCTATGTGCGCCACTACGACGGTCATTTCTGGGACGAGGAAGAAGCCCGTCGCCAGGACTGGGATCGTCGGGGCCGGCAGCTTTAGGTATGTCCTCACGGACGCAAGCGAGACGGAGCCGTTCTAGTTTCTCGGGCTTTCGTGCAGGACGGACTCGTTTACTGCTGCGATGTACCGGGCATAGGCGGATGCCGAGTCGGTGGCGTGGCGTTCGATGGTAGTCGGGGAGTAGCCGAGGGTTTCGGCGATGATGGCCACGGGTGCGAGTTTGGTGAGTTCGTGGAGTGTTCCGAGTCGCGCGGCTCGGGTGTTGAAGAGCTTGCTGAGTCGGGTTGTGAGGTGCCCTGGGTGGATGTGGCGTCCGGGTGATGTTCCGCGGAATACCCACTTGGTGTTGGGGTGTGCTGCGGTCAGTTCGTGGCCTGGGTTTGCGGCGAGCTCCCGCCATGGCTGGGCTAACGGGTCCGGCAGCGCAATTTTGGTGGTTCCGAGTTGGATGGTGACTAAGTCTTCAGTGACTGTGACGTCGTCCCAGGTCAGCCGGGCGATGTTTTCGGCTTGTTGTCCGAAGACGAGGATGAGGATCGCGGCGGCCCGGTCACGGGTCTCCAGTGCGTTGGTGTGGATGATTTGTTGGAGCGCTTTGTCTTGCCCGATCTTGGGGAGTCTTGGGCTGGTGCCGCGGCGGTGCGGGACGATGGTGAGCCCCGCTGGGGCGGCCTTGGTTTTGATGGCCCATTTGAGGAAGCGCTCAGCGATGCGTCTCGTCGTGGGCCCCTCGGATTGCCATACATCAAGGTGGGACTGCTGCAGTTCCGGCAGTTTGATGTCATGACCGGTGAGCCAGTTCAGGAGGTCGATGGCGACGGTGACTTCCTGTTTGGCGCGCAGGAAGGTGCCGCGGGGGACTTCGTCCATGAGGTTCATGCGTCGCTGGTGATGCCATCGGATGTAGCGGCGGATCACGTCAAGGTTCTGTGGGTCGCTGACGCGTTCCATGGCTTGGGTGGCCCAGCTTTCGTAGCGAATCAGGAACGCATTTCGCTGGGGGAGCACCCCGTGTTCGATGAGGAGCCCTCGGACGTACTCGCGGGTGCGGGAGTCGGGCAGTTCATCGAAGGTGTCGTGACTGATTTTGGGTGCGGTAGCGAGGTTACGAAGGAAGGCCGTGACGTGCTTTTGCCGGATCCAGGTCATGCCGCTGTTGGCCCGTTTCATTGACTTCAGTGCCGCCGCCAGCGGGATCAGTTCCGTGGCCATGACTCCCGTAGCTGGGTCTGTAAGCAGGTCGTCTACGATGTCGCCGAGGACGCAGGTCCAGCAGCGTCCACCACTGTAAAGTTCGTCTTCGGCGCCGCAGCCCACACAGTCGACGTTGAGCCGAACGCCCGAGCAGCTGCGGCATGCCGGCTCCTCATCGATAATTCCCGGAAGAACACCTTCATGGCCGCAGGCGCAGACTCCACGGGTGCGCTTTGCCTGCTGATAGCAGTAGCCGCAAACGCCGCCGTCTGGCCAGCGCGCGACGGTTTGATGGTGCTGACCGCAGCGACTGCAGGGAACCGGCCAGCGGATCGGGTCCTCTGCTTTGCGTGGCCTACTCACCGTCCTCAGAAGCGACGAGGCGGACACGTCGTGCGATGGGGTTGCCTGGTTCGATGCCGAGGTCTTCACTGCGCTTCGGGGCATTCGCTGTCGCCGCGGCGCGCATCTCCACGAATGGTTCGAACAGGTCGTTGGGTGTGCAGTCCAGGATGTCGCAGAGCGCGGCGAATGTCCTTGCCGGAATGCGCTCCGGCGTGGAGGTGACCAGCCTGTAGACCTGACTTTCGGAGAGGCTGATGCCACGGGATTTCAGGAGCGGCATCAGTTCGGTGGTCTTCCAGAGGTTCTGCTTTGCCATCAGGGCTCGCAGGTTCCAGCGGTAGCCGATCCGGCGCTGTTCAGGCATCTGGGTCCTCCAAGTTCGTGATGCGGCGTGCAATCATCTGCTGCACGGTTTTCTGCTTGAAGTCCGACGATACCGAGGTGTAGAGCCCGGTGGTCGAGGCGTAGGAGTGGCCAACCTGAGTCTGCACGAAGGCCGCGTCGTAGCCGGCTTCGATCAGGTGGGTCACGTAGGAATGCCTGAGGCAATGCAGACCCAGCTCCTGGGGCAGGCCGACGGCATCCCGGGCAGCGGCGAACGCATCCCCGAAAGAGCCCAGGGACATCCGGGCGCCACGTTCGCTCGGCCAAAGAGCCGAAGACCTGTCAGCTGTCGGGAACTGCTGCCTCATGCCGCCGGCTGTCCAGGTCTTGAGCTGGTCCACGACCCAGTCGAACTCCGGCACGGTCAACACGGTGCGCCGCCTGGGTCCCGAGCCTGCCGTACCTTTGGCGAACCGAACCTGGACTGCTCCGAACCGGCCGTAGTCGCTGACGTGCGGGTTCGGGCCGAAGTCTTCCAGGTCCAGCATGGTCATTTCGCGTCGGCGAAGCCCATAGGCGTAACAGACTTTGAACGCCACCGAGTCGCGGAACAGGGGCAACCAACGCTTGCTGCCAGCGGCGTATTCCCTGTCGACAAGGTCATCGATGTAGTCGAAAAGGCGCTGCAGTTCCGCCTTGGTGAAGGACCGCTTCTTAGCCGGGACGGCATCATCGGTGGTGTGCCGTGGCGTGTTCCACTCGAAGCAGATCTGGCTCGGAATATCGCCGAATGTCCGTTCGCAGAACTCGCCCCACCCATAGCCAGGATGCGTCAGGTAAGAGCAGAACATCGCCACGGCGTTGCTGTACGAGCGCAACGTCTTCAGACTGATCGGTTTCTCGCCCGAGCGCAGATCGGCCAGGAAGTCCTCAATGTCGGCGGGGCGCCATTGCCACGGAAATTCACCCGTAAAGCGCTGAAAACGCTCCAGCAGCTGGCAGCGCTGCTTGATGGTCTGAGTCGTGAGGCCGCGTGCCAGCATCTGCGCCCGCCAGCCATCGAGCATGGCAGTGAAAACCCGTTCATCAGCCCTGAACAGCCCAATGTCCGGATCCACCAGCATCCGCGGGACGAAACCTGGACCGGCACCACTCACAACGACCCCTAAACCATGGAAACATGCATTAGATGCAGGAAACCTACAGCCATAAGCGATCCAAGGGCAAATTCAGCCGTCGGCGTGAGGAGCGCGCGTTACCAGCAAAGCCCTGTTGACCTGCGGAAACGCTGGATTCGTCAAGGGAAGGGAGTTCTCGCAGCTACTTCTACTCCCGTACTTTAA
>NZ_JAUSRE010000047.1 GCF_030811655.1 Pseudarthrobacter enclensis
TATGAACCTGGATCTGGCTGCGCCTTTTTGGTGTGGTTGGTTTTCGTGGTTCTCTCGAAAATGTTTTTGATCTTTGTGGTCAAGTTTTTAAGAGCACACGGTGGATGCCTTGGCATTAGGAGCCGAAGAAGGACGTAGGAATCTGCGATAAGCCTGGGGGAGTCGATAACCGGACTGTGATCCCAGGGTGTCCGAATGGGGAAACCCCGCTGAGCGCCGCAAGGTGACTTGGTGACCCGTACCTGAACACATAGGGTGCGTGGGGGGAACGCGGGGAAGTGAAACATCTCAGTACCCGCAGGAAGAGAAAACAATAGTGATTCCGTTAGTAGTGGCGAGCGAACGCGGATCAGGCTAAACCGTTCCATGTGTGATAGCCGGCGGGCGTTGCATGGTCGGGGTTGTGGGACTTTCCATACCAGTTCTGCCGGGCTGGTGGGGTGTGATGTGCGCGCATAGGTGAACGGTTTTGAAAGGCCGGCCAGAGAGGGTGTTAGTCCCGTAACCGTAATGTGTTTGTACCGCCTGTGAGAGTATCCCAAGTAGTACGGGGCCCGAGAAATCCCGTGCGAATCTGTCAGGACCACCTGATAAGCCTAAATACTCCCTAATGACCGATAGCGGACCAGTACCGTGAGGGAAAGGTGAAAAGTACCCCGGGAGGGGAGTGAAACAGTACCTGAAACCGTGTGCTTACAATCCGTCGGAGCCAGTCTGATTCTGGTGACGGCGTGCCTTTTGAAGAATGAGCCTGCGAGTTAGTGTTACGTCGCGAGGTTAACCCGTGTGGGGCAGCCGTAGCGAAAGCGAGTCTGAATAGGGCGTGTGAGTGGCGTGATCTAGACCCGAAGCGAAGTGATCTACCCATGGCCAGGTTGAAGCGACGGTAAGACGTCGTGGAGGACCGAACCCACTTCAGTTGAAAATGGAGGGGATGAGCTGTGGGTAGGGGTGAAAGGCCAATCAAACTTCGTGATAGCTGGTTCTCCCCGAAATGCATTTAGGTGCAGCGTTGCGTGTTTCTTGCTGGAGGTAGAGCTACTGGATGGCTAATGGGCCCTACAAGGTTACTGACGTCAGCCAAACTCCGAATGCCGGTAAGTGAGAGCGCAGCAGTGAGACTGTGGGGGATAAGCTTCATAGTCGAGAGGGAAACAGCCCAGACCACCAACTAAGGCCCCTAAGCGTGTGCTAAGTGGGAAAGGATGTGGAGTTGCCCAGACAACCAGGAGGTTGGCTTAGAAGCAGCCACCCTTAAAAGAGTGCGTAATAGCTCACTGGTCAAGTGATTCCGCGCCGACAATGTAGCGGGGCTCAAGTACACCGCCGAAGTTGTGGCATTCACATATGTTCCTAGCCTTCGTGGTTCAGGAGTGTGGATGGGTAGGGGAGCGTCGTGTGGGCGGTGAAGTCGCGGTGTAAACCAGCGGTGGAGCCTACACGAGTGAGAATGCAGGCATGAGTAGCGAAAGACGGGTGAGAAACCCGTCCGCCGAATGATCAAGGGTTCCAGGGTCAAGCTAATCTGCCCTGGGTAAGTCGGGACCTAAGGCGAGGCCGACAGGCGTAGTCGATGGACAACGGGTTGATATTCCCGTACCGGCGAAAAACCGCCCATGCTGAGCGGGGGATACTAACTGCCCGAAACCTGCCCGATCACCCTTGTGGTGTGAGGGTTTTGGTGGAGCGCAGGGCCTGATCCCGGGAGGCAAGCGTATTAACAGGTGTGACGCAGGAAGGTAGCCGAGCCGGGCGATGGTTGTCCCGGTCTAAGGATGTAGGGCGAGTGGTAGGCAAATCCGCCACTCATATGGCCTGAGATCTGATGGGACCCCCGTATGGGGGGATTTGGTGATCCTATGCTGCCGAGAAAAGCATCGACGCGAGGTTTTAGCCGCCCGTACCCCAAACCGACACAGGTGATCAGGTAGAGAATACCAAGGCGATCGAGAGAATTATGGTTAAGGAACTCGGCAAAATGCCCCCGTAACTTCGGGAGAAGGGGGGCCCCAACCTTGAACGCCACTTGCTGGTGGGAGGGGATCGGGGCCGCAGAGACCAGGGGGAAGCGACTGTTTACTAAAAACACAGGTCCGTGCGAAGTCGCAAGACGATGTATACGGACTGACTCCTGCCCGGTGCTGGAAGGTTAAGAGGACCGGTTAGCCTCACGGCGAAGCTGAGAATTTAAGCCCCAGTAAACGGCGGTGGTAACTATAACCATCCTAAGGTAGCGAAATTCCTTGTCGGGTAAGTTCCGACCTGCACGAATGGAGTAACGACTTCCCCGCTGTCTCAACCATAAACTCGGCGAAATTGCAGTACGAGTAAAGATGCTCGTTACGCGCAGCAGGACGGAAAGACCCCGAGACCTTTACTATAGTTTGGTATTGGTGTTCGGAGTGGCTTGTGTAGGATAGGTGGGAGACGTTGAAGCCTGGACGCCAGTTCGGGTGGAGTCATCGTTGAAATACCACTCTGGTCACTTTGGACATCTAACTTCGGCCCGTAATCCGGGTCAGGGACAGTGCCTGATGGGTAGTTTAACTGGGGCGGTTGCCTCCTAAAAAGTAACGGAGGCGCCCAAAGGTTCCCTCAGCCTGGTTGGCAATCAGGTGTCGAGTGTAAGTGCACAAGGGAGCTTGACTGTGAGAGAGACATCTCGAGCAGGGACGAAAGTCGGGACTAGTGATCCGGCGGTACATTGTGGAATGGCCGTCGCTCAACGGATAAAAGGTACCTCGGGGATAACAGGCTGATCTTGCCCAAGAGTCCATATCGACGGCATGGTTTGGCACCTCGATGTCGGCTCGTCGCATCCTGGGGCTGGAGTAGGTCCCAAGGGTTGGGCTGTTCGCCCATTAAAGCGGTACGCGAGCTGGGTTTAGAACGTCGTGAGACAGTTCGGTCCCTATCCGCTGCGCGCGCAGGAAATTTGAGAAGGGCTGTCCTTAGTACGAGAGGACCGGGACGGACGAACCTCTGGTGTGTCAGTTGTACTGCCAAGTGCACCGCTGATTAGCTACGTTCGGATGGGATAACCGCTGAAAGCATCTAAGCGGGAAGCTCGCTTCAAGATGAGATTTCCATACACTTTATGTGTGAGAGGCCCCCAGCCAGACCACTGGGTTGATAGGCCGGATGTGGAAGCGAGGACTAACGACTCGTGAAGCTGACCGGTACTAATAGGCCAACAACTTACACCACACAGAAACACATTCTGCTTGCGTCCACTATGTGGTTCCCAACCAACAACCCGTTGGCGGAACCAAACAACTGAATAACAACACCACCATGCTGCCCCC
>NZ_JAUSRE010000048.1 GCF_030811655.1 Pseudarthrobacter enclensis
GTACTCTGCGTATTGCATCAGATGAATCAATTTCGCCCCAATGCACTGGAGCCTCAAGGAAGTGATCGGCTGCCCGGAATTCCGCGGGTTTCCGGGGGCGTGCTAACGATTCTCGCCTTCATGGTCGCCTCTTCTGGGCAGTGAAGTCTGGGCGCGGACGTTGCTTGACGGGCATCTGACCTGCGGTTTTGCGCTGGTGATGCATTTAATGAATCATTGATTCAGGTATTGAATGTGTCTCGAGGCGGATTTGGGGGCAGTCTGTGGCAGTTGATGGGTCCGGGCGCGTGCTGCAGCTGAGTGCTGTTTCTCTGCTGCATCCGGAGGAACAGACGCTCGAGGACATGTTTACGGGCTGGCGCAACCAGCAACTGTCCCGGAACCTTCAGTTCGACACGATTGATAAGGGCATCGGGTGTGTCCGACGGTTCGTGGACCATGTGAACGAGTTCCCCTGGAACTGGTCTCCTGAGCATGTCGAGGAGTATTTCGGGGATCTGCGCTCGATCCGTCAGCTCAAGCACTCCACCATCCGTGGTTACCAGTCCACCCTTCGCCGTTTTTCGTCTTACGTGTCGAACCCGGACTATGGCTGGGACACGGTCTGTGAGCAGCGCTTCGGGACGCACCCGTCCCAGGTCTTCTTTGACTGGAACACCGCTTCGCACTCCGAGGAGTACGAAGGGCGCCCTGCCAAGCGGCCCTTCACCAAGGCCGAACTGCAGAGGCTCTTCGACCACGCCGACGACCAGGTCGAACTAATCGCAGCCTCGGGCAAAAAGGGCTGGAAGGCGGCCTACCGGGACGCCGTCATGCTGAAAGTGACCTACTCGTACGGGCTGAGGTTCAACGAGCTCCGGCACCTGCAAACCGTTGATTTCGCGACCAACCCGCAGGCGCGCAGGTTCGGGAAAGCCGGTGTCTGCAAGGTCCGCTTTGGCAAGTCACGCAAGGGCTCCCCCTATAAACCCCGCAGCGTCCTGACGGTCTTCGACTGGACCGCCGGTGTCATCGAGGACTGGCTCGCCAACGGGCGCGGCACGCTAGAAACCCTGGACCTGTTCCCCAGTGAACGCGGCGGCCTGATCTGTGAATCGACCCTGCTGCGCCGCCTCCGGCGTTACCTCGCCGAGCTGGGAATGCCGATGGATGGCCTGGACCTGCACTCGCTGCGCCGTTCTTACGCAACGCACCTGCTGGAGGACGGATGGGATCCTAGATTCGTGCAATATCAAATGGGCCATGAACATGCCTCCACCACCGGGATCTACCAGTTCGTCAGCGACGACTTCCGGAACTCCACCCTGCGGGCTGCCTTGGACCGCACGATGGACGAAGTCCTGGGCGTGCAGATGAGAGGCCAGTGGTGAGACGCGAAGTCGAATACAAATGGCGCCTCTCCGAGCTCATGGCAGCAAGGGGTCTCCACAACACCACCGATCTCATCCCCCTGCTGGCCGAGCGCGGCATCACCCTATCCCGGCCCCAGGTCTACCGGCTCGTCAACCAGAAACCCGAACGTGTCGCGCTGCAGGTCATCGCCGCGATCTGTGACATCTTTTCCTGCGGACCCGAGGACCTCATCACCGTCACAGCAGCTGACGCCCGCGCGCGGAAAACCGGAACCAGCGCCCCCAACGTCGTTGACCTGAACCGCACCGTCCGCCCGCGCCGGGCACGCATCATCGACGATGCCAACTAACAAGCCCAACGGCCTCAGCCCCAGAAACACCAACCTCGGCCGGCCACGCACCACCGGGACCGCCACCTGCGCACGCTGCGGCCGCAACGCCGGCCGAACGCGGGCAACCTGGCCCGAAGGAAGAATCTGCGGCCCCTGCTTCACCACCGCCACCCGCACCCACGGGACCTGCCCGGACTGCGGTCAACAGCGACTGCTTCCCGGGCCGCCCGCCGCCGGTGGGCCTCGCTGCGGACCCTGCGCCGGTATCCTCCACGACTTCCACTGCACCCGCTGCAATGCCGAAGGTGAGTTCTACCGGCGCGGGATCTGCGCCCGCTGCGCCCTCCGGGATGACCTCACCGAGCTACTGCCCCCAGACCCCGCCGCTCCTGAAACCGCTGGCAAAATCGTCGACATCCTCTGCAAGGCGGACCGGCCCGAAAGCATCATCACGTGGAAACGCTCCCCCAAAGTCCAAGCCCTCCTGACCTCGCTGTCATGCGGGGAGACTCCTTTGACGCACGAAGGACTCGACGCCGCGGCTGAATCAGCGAAACGCGAAGCCAATCACCTGCGGGCCCTGTTGATCCATCACGGCCTCCTCCCCTACCAGGATCCGTATCTGGCCCGATTCGAGACCTGGATAGACGACAAACTCCGCGACTTACCCGAGGAAATCGCCAAACCCGTCTCGCAGTTCGCCACCTGGCACCACCTCCGCCGCATCCGGTCCATCACAACACCGGAGAAGAGCGCCCAGGCACCGGTGCACTCCGCCAAACAAGAGATCACCGAAACCATCAAGTTCCTGGACTGGCTCTGGGAAACCCACCAACGGACCGCAGCGACCTGCACCCAGCAAGACATCGAGACCTGGCTTGCCACCGGCCCTACAACCAGAAAAGCCATCCGCACCTTCATCGTCTTCATCAAGAACACCGGAACAAACCACCGCGTGGACATGGGCCACTACACCGCCAAAACCCGCCCCGCGATCACCCAGGACCAGCGCGTGGCCTGGCTGCGGGAACTGCTCACCGGCACCAGCGAATCCCTGCCCTACCGAGTGGCAGGCATCCTGCTGCTTCTCTACGCCCAACCGCTCGTGCGAGTAGCCAGACTCCGGACCGATGCCATCGAAACCAACGAAATCAACGGCAACATGCAGATCACCTTCGGCGCCCATCCAGTGCCCGTTCCCGAACCCTTCGCGGAGCTACTACAAGAGCACCTTGTGAGCCGTCCGAACCTCAGAACCGGAGCAGGCACTCAAAGCTCATGGCTCTTCCCGGGAACCCGAGCCGGCCAACCCCTGCACCCAAACGGGATCATGGACAGGCTCCGAAGCCTCGGCATCGACCTGCGCGGCGCACGAAACACCGCCCTCGACGAACACCTCTTAGCCTCACCGCCGCCAATCGTCGCCGACGCACTCGGCTACAGCCACCAAATCGCGTTCATCCATGCGGACAACGCCGGGGACGCCTGGTCCCGGTACGTCAATCTCCGCACCAAACCATGACCAAGTGGGTGTTTTGGCTTCCCTCGTCACCCCTGACGCCGGGGTCTGATCAAGGAATACGCCAAGACTCAATCCGCAGGGATGCCAGTA
>NZ_JAUSRE010000049.1 GCF_030811655.1 Pseudarthrobacter enclensis
GGATTTCATCGAGTACTACAATCAGCGCAGGCCCCACACCGCACTCAAAGGCGCCTCACCCGCCAGCCGTGTCACCAACCAACCGGGTTAGTACAACTAGGCGGCTTTTGCGGTCGCCAGCTCGTCCCATTGCGTGGGTCACCCTCGGGGAGACGTTGTTTCGTTTCACCTGCCAGGGGACGGGCCCTGCCTTATGCCGGCGTGAGCGAGTCCGACGAATCCACGGCAGTACTTCTTCTTGATGGTCTCGATCAGCGTGCTGATCTTTTGACCTTCATGCGGGAGGTCGAACTGCTCGAAGGTCTGCTGGACGGCCGCGGGGGAGAGGTTGCTGAGTATGATCCCGGCCCTCACGAACTTCACACCTTCCGCCGGCGGACAGCAGCTGCTGCGCGGCCGGGCCAACAAGGCTGCGGGGCAACGGTTTCTGTGACGCCGACTTCGTGTGCATCCCTCATTCTGGACGACGTGCTGACGGCAGCGCTCGGGGCTGAAGTCCCCGCAGAATCGAGGCTGAAGTCCCCGGAGAATCGACGCTGAAGGTGACCGCCATCCCATTTCGTATGCCCAGCTCCTCATGGGTCTCCGGGTCCAGGATCAGTGGAGGCTCGACGACCGCCGCCAGCTGCGATCGCCGCCCGATTCCAGCTACCACGCTCATGCCTCCAGTCTTGCCCACCAGCCAAGACACAAGGGCGGCTTCGAACCGGGTCTCTGGTAACTGCTCTTATCGGGGCAAGGATGAACACTGCCGTCGCGTGACGCTGTGGGGGAGAAATAACTGCCCCGCGGTCCCGGATAAGATCACGAGGAGGCAATGCGCTTCCGCCCTGCCGTGTTAAGGAGTAACAACGTGCGTGAACCGTGGACCGACGGTCTTTCAGCCTGCCCCCGAGGCATGTGCATAACCACCAAGAGACTGCCGGCCCACGATAAGAACACGTTCGCGGAGAAAGCCCGTTCATGGTGAAGCTCAACCTGAAAGCCGTCGAGGAACGTGTTGCCCCGCTTGGAGGCCGTGAATCTTACGACGGCGAGTTCATTTTCAGCCTGCTGCTGGCCTACGGCAAGCCTCAGGGCAACGTGACCAGGCTGCGCAATGGCTCCCTCAACGTTGCCCACGATCCGTCCACTGAGGTCGCACAGAAGAACGTCGTCTACTTCAAGGAGACGACCGGTGATCCGCTCGCAGTCATCGACGAGCTGAAAACGTCACCCTTGGTCGTTCGGTACAACACCCGCTTCGTAATCGTCACCGACTACACGGAACTGCTGGCCATCGACACGAAGACCGGCGAGAACCTGATGATCCCGATCCGGGACATCAACCAGCACTTCACGTTCTTCCTGCCCTGGGCCGGCATGGAGAAAGCCCAATACGTCGCCGAGGCGCACGCGGACGTCAAGGCTGCCGAGCGGATGGGCAAGCTTTTCGACGAACTGCTGGCCGCGAACCCCGGAATGCTCGACATGGCGCACGGACGCCATGCACTCAACGTGTTCTTCACCAGGCTCTTGTTCTGCTTTTTTGCCGAAGACACCGGCATCTTCGAGGAAGGCGCGTTCACCAACGCCGTCGGCTCCCATACACAAGCCGACGGATCAGACGTCGCAGAGTTCCTCACTGAGGTCTTCAGGGCCCTGGATACTGAAGACGCCGGCAAAAAACCTGTGCACCTGGCGCAGTTTCCGTACGTCAACGGCCGGCTGTTCACGATGGCACCAGAGCACGTGGTGCCGCAGTTCACCAAAAAGGCCCGCCACCTGCTGATTGAGTCGGGCACACTGATCTGGCGCGATATTAACCCAGATATTTTCGGCTCGATGTTTCAAGCCATTGTCACTCCGGGCAAGCGAAGCAACCTGGGTCAGCACTACACCTCAGTGCCGAACATCCTCAAGACCATCGAACCTTTGTTCCTGGATGATTTAAAAGAGCAGCTCGATGCGGGGTTCGACTCCGTGAAGAAGCTTGAAGCACTGCTCGAACGAATCAGCGCCATTAAGGTTTTCGACCCTGCCTGTGGGTCCGGCAACTTCCTCATCATTGCCTACAAAGAACTGCGCCGTTTGGAGCATGCAATCCTGGAGCGACTGTTCGAAATCGATCCGAAGCACCAGATGCTGTACGCCGAGTCGAAGATTAACATCGAACATTTTTATGGACTGGAGATTGACGATTTCGCTGTCGAGGTGGCGATCCTCTCCCTCTGGATCGCCAAGCACCAAATGAACTCAGAGTTCAAGGAAAAGTTCAATCTCTCCATCCCGCTGATCCCGCTGAAGGAAACTGGCCAGATTCAGACGGGCAATGCGATAACGGAGAACTGGGAGGATGTCTGCCCGAACGACCGCGTTACCGAGGGTTACGTGTTGGGAAACCCGCCGTATTTGGGCAGTCGCAACCAATCGGCGGAGCAGAAGAAGGACCTTGCGACGGTCACGGACAAGTACAAGAGCCTCGACTATGTATCCGCATGGCTAATCAAGGGTGCCGATTATATCCGTGGCACTGCAGCGAAGTTGGCGTTTGTCACGACAAATTCCATCACTCAAGGCGAGCAAGTCGGGATTCTCTGGCCGCAGGTCCTCGGTACTGAACTTGAGATCGGTTACGCCTACACCTCGTTCAGGTGGTCAAACCACGCCAGAAATGCCGCCGGCGTCACCTGTGTCGTAATGGGACTTCGCAATGTTTCCTCCGAACCTAAGTACATCTTCAGCGACGGGATCCGACTTGATGCCAACCGGATCAACCCCTACCTCGCGGATGGCTCGGACATATGGATTGGAAGACGCAGCAGCCCACTATCAGCCATGCCTAGACTCGGGTTCGGTTCAATGCCGAATGATGGCGGAAACCTGATCCTTAGTGAGGGACTGCTGAAGGTTTAGTTGACAGCTGGGGTTGATAATTTCTTACGCGGCTGAGGCCGCGTTTTTTATTGTCTCAAACTCGATGGGTGTCAGC
>NZ_JAUSRE010000050.1 GCF_030811655.1 Pseudarthrobacter enclensis
GCCCACCTGGGTGGAAAGCACGGTGTGGTGGGCCGCGCCGGCGGTGAGCCACGCCGCGGCGGAGGTGGCGAAGTCCGGCTTCGGTTCCCACAGGGCGCGGGCCACGGGGAGGTTGGGCAGGGGCTGGTCCAGGGGAACGACGTCGACGGCGTTGGCCACCAGGCGGAAGCGGTCGCGCATGTCGGACAGGGCGACGACGACGCCAACCGAGGCGTCGGCGTCGAACACCAGGCGGACGGGGTCTTCCTTGCCGCCGATGCCCAGCGGGTGGATTTCCAGCCGCGGCTTTGCAGCGGTCAGGGAGGGGCAGACTTCGAGCATGTGCGCTCCGAGGATCTTTTCCGAGCCGGGTTCCAGGTGGTAGGTGTAGTCCTCCATCAGGGAGGCGCCGCCGGGAAGGCCTGCGCCCATCACCTTGGCGGCACGGACCAGGATGGCGGTCTTCCAGTCGCCCTCGGCACCGAACCCGTACCCGGCGGCCATGAGCCGCTGCACGGCCAGGCCGGGCAGCTGGCGGAGCGCGCCAAGGTCCTCGAAGGAGGTGGTGAAGGCGGCGGAGCCGTTGGCTTCCAGGAAGCTGCGCAGCCCCAGTTCGATCCGGGCGCCGTAGCGCAGCGATTCATGCCGTGCCGCGCCTGCGCGGAGTTCCGGCACCACGTCATACAGGTCCTCGTACTCCGCCACCAGGGCGTCGACGTCGGACTCTGCAGCGCCGTGGACGGCGTCGGCGAGCTCGTTGACGGACCAGGTGTTGACCGCGACGCCGAACCGCAGCTCAGCCTCGGTCTTGTCTCCTTCGGTGACGGCGACGTTGCGCATGTTGTCGCCGAAGCGGGTGAGCTTCAGGGTCCGGACGGCGGCCCAGCCGGCCGCGGCCCGCTGCCAGGTGCCCACCTGGCGGGCCACCTCGGGGTTGGAAACGTGGCCGACGACGGTCTTCCGGGCAATGCCCAGACGGGACTGGATGTACCCGAACTCGCGGTCGCCGTGGGCGGCCTGGTTCAGGTTCATGAAGTCGAAGTCGATGTCCGCCCAGGGCAGGTCGCGGTTGGCCTGGGTGTGCAGGTGCAGCAGGGGCTTGCGCAGCAGGTCCAGGCCGGAGATCCACATTTTGGCTGGACTGAAGGTGTGCATCCACGCCGTCACGCCGATCACGGAATCATCCGAGTTCGCCTCCAGCGCGGTGCGGCGGATGGCGTCAGAGTCGGTCAGCACAGGCTTCCACACGATCCGCACGGGGACGGCGGACGAGGCATTGAGCTGGTTGGCGATCTCCTGCGACTGGGCCGCCACCTGCTTGAGGACTTCCTCGCCGTAGAGGTGCTGGCTGCCGGTGAGGAACCAGACTTCGTAGCCGTCGAGGGAGGTGTTTGCTGCGGTATTCATGGGTTCTCCTGAAAAGTTTTCATTGGCCGTAGACGTTCTGATAGCGGGCGTAGAGGGAGTCAATGTGGCCCTGGTCGATGGGCAGAGGCTCACCGAGCTGCCGGGAGATATGGACGGTGCGGGCCACTTCCTCGCACATCACGGCCGCCTTCACGGCGGACCGGGCATCCTTGCCAATGGTGAACGGGCCGTGGTTCTGCATCAGCACCGCCGGCGAGCTGGAGTTCTTCAGCGTCTCCACGATGCCGTGGCCGATCGAGTCGTCGCCGATCAGCGCGAAGGGACCCACCGGAATGGAGCCGCCGAACTCATCACCCATCATGGTCAGCACGCACGGGATGGCCTCACCACGGGCGGCCCAGGCGGTGGCGTAGGTGGAGTGGGTATGCACCACGCCGCCCACTTCGGGCATGTGACGGTAGACATAGGCGTGCGCAGCAGTGTCCGACGACGGCGACAACGGCGGGTTGCCCCAGTCGACGGTCCCGCCCCCACCAACATTGGTACCCCTCACCGGAGTGCCATGCAGGTCGGTGACAATCATTTGTTCCGGCGTCAGCTCCTGGTAGGAAACACCGGAGGGCTTGATCACCATGAGGTCGGTACCCGGCACGCGGGCGGAAACATTGCCCGCCGTCCACACCACCAATCCGTACCGGGTCAGCTCGGCGTGCAGGGCGCACACTTCCTCGCGGATCCGGGCAATAGTCTGCAGGATTCCGGTTTCGGTTCCCGTTCCGGCGGTCACGCGGAGACCTCCACGGCAGTTTCGGCCTGCGAACCCGACGTAGGGACAACCGTGCCGGCGGCCTTGCGCTGGATGGCCTTGAGCCGGTGCATCACGTCATTGCTGCCGCGGCCGAAGTAATCATGCAGCGTCTTGTACTCCTGGAACAACCCGTCATAGGCGGCCACGTTGTCCGGGATCGGGGTGTAGACCTCGCCGGGTTCGGCGCCCATGGCGGTGGCAGCTTCCCGGATGTCTGCGTACTGTCCTGCCGCGACGGCGGCGTGGATCGCCGATCCCAGGGCCGGGCCCTGCTCCGAGCCGATGGTGGACAGCTGCAGGCCGGTGGCGTCCGCGTAGATCTGCATGAGGAGTTTGTTCTTGAGCAAGCCGCCGGCCACGATGAATTCCCTGACCGGGACACCGGCGTCACGGAAGGCGTCCACAATGGTGCGGGTGCCGAACGCGGTGGCTTCCAGCAGCGCGCGGTAGGTGTCCTCCGGCCTGGTGGCCAGGGTCTGCCCCACCACGATGCCGGAGAGCTCGTGGTCCACCAGGACCGAGCGGTTGCCCGAGTGCCAGTCGAGTGCGATCAGGCCGTGCTCCCCGATGGCCTGCTGGGAGGCCAGTTCGGTGAGGTACTCGTGGATCCCCAGGCCGGCGTTTCTTGCAGCCTGGTGGTATTCGGGCGGGACGCCGTATTTGGTGAACCAGCCAAAAATGTCGCCCACGCCTGACTGGCCGGCCTCGTAGCCCCAGAGACCGGGCACGATGCCTCCGTCCACGGCCCCGCACATGCCCGGCACCTCACGCAGTTCCGCGCC
>NZ_JAUSRE010000051.1 GCF_030811655.1 Pseudarthrobacter enclensis
GGCAAGATTCCGGTCACCGAACTCCCCGGCGCGTCGTACTTCCACCACGCGGACTCGTTCGCGATGATGCGTGGCGGGCACCTGGACATCTGCGTCCTGGGCGCCTTCCAGGTCTCCGCCATCGGTGACCTCGCCAACTGGCACACCGGCGCACCCGGGGCGATTCCCGCCGTCGGGGGTGCCATGGACCTCGCCACCGGCGCCAAGGACGTCTTCGTCATGATGACCCTCCTGACCCGGGAGGGCGCCTCGAAGATCGTGGACGCCTGCACCTACCCGGTCACCGGCGTCGGCTGCGTCACCCGTGTCTACACCGGCAAGGCCGTCTTCCTCATCGGCCCGGACGGCGTCACCGTCCGCGAAACCTTCGGCTGCACCCTTGAGGAACTCCAGGACCTGGTACCGGTCCCGCTCAAGGCCACGCCCGGTGCCATGGATCAAAGGTAACGCCGGCAGACAACGATAGGTCGCTCCTCCCGGACTTCTGGAATGGGCACGGTGTGCTTGGATACCAAACTTTCCGTTGAGCAGCGTCACAACCACTCAATTGACGGCCGCGCCGGAAGGGGAGCGCCCCACCTTAGCTTGACGCCACTAAACGCAACCGACGAAGACCTGCCAGGGCTAGAAACTGAAATCCTCATGGTGGAGTTGCCGCCGCGGAACGCCGGCCTGCCTTACAGCCAATGTCACGGCTGAGGAGAGTCGTGGTGAGGCGCACATGTAGACGTCCCGGGTTGCAAGGTCCGGGACCATAGCCAGCAGGTTTTGCGCTGACATCGCGTTCCGCGGGTCGGACGCAGATCCGGTCAGGAAGATCAGTTGCGCTCCGCGCTGCCGAGCGATGTGCTCGAGCTCGTCGCGGAAGAGAATCTCTTCCACGGAGGAGGCCCGATACAGCAGGGTCAGTTCCCGTCCGTGGACCGGGAGTGTCTCGAAGAGGGCCCTCATAGGGGTGATTCCCACCCCGCCACCGATTAGAAGGACTCCCCGGCCTTCGCGTCGCTCATTCGTCATGGCACCATACGGACCCGCGCCGAGAACCCTTGTTCCGGGTTTCACGGCGTGAATCAGGCGGGTGCCGTCGCCTACCGCCTTGACTGTTATCCGGAGGAATTGGGGGTGCGGCGGCGCTGACAGCGAGAAGGGGTGGGAAGACAGCCAGAGGGGTCCAACCAGGAATCGCCACCGAAAGAATTGGCCGGATTCGGCGTTGAGTTCGTCGAGGTGTCGGCCTCGAAGGATGATGCTGACCGCGCCTGCTCCCTCGTGGACGATGTGATCTACGCGCAGCCGGTGCCGCCACATCTGCGTGAGCGGGGCAAGCACCCGGTACCGGAGTACCAGCCCGAAACTTAGGGTGTAGAGCAGGCTCCATGCGACCTGTACGACGGGCATCCCCGCCAGGTCCGGGCCTGCCAGTTCGTGGGCGAAGGACAGCGCGATGGCCACGTAAGTGAGGAGATGCATCAAGTGCCAGGACTCGTACTTCATCCTGCGCCGCACGTTTCGCGAAGACACGTAGCCGATTCCGATGAACAGCAGTGTTCCGACTGTGGCAGCAACAAGTCCGGGCATCCGGAGAACGTCCAGTGTGGCCGTCCTCAACGGGATCCGTTGAACCATTGACCAGGCCACGGTCGCGGCTACGCCGTGAATGAGCATGAGCACGAAGATGGCCCTGCCGCCCAAGCCGTGCCATCGGGATAGCCGGTCAGCACCGACTCCACGTTCCAGCCCAGGTGCGCGCGACATCAGGCCCATCATGACTGTGACACCGTAGCCGGCCAACAGTCCGGACATGTGGGCCACCAAGGGAAGGTTGAACTGCACCGGGTGGGGGGCCTTGATCACTGCCAGGGCCATGACTGCGACCGCACCGGCCATAATCAGCCACAGTGCCAGGGCCGGTGAGACGCTCCCGGACGCCCCCGCTTCTGACCGGGCAGCTCCGGGATGGTCGGCTGTTGCTGTCATCGTTTTTCCTTTGTGGCAGCCAACCGGCGCCGGTAAGTCATCAAATAGCTATGAGGAGTCCTAGCGCCTTCCTCTGTTGCCGCCAGGCGTCGTCGCACCCCTTGCGGGCCCGGGCCGTCCTTGTTGATTTGGGGTGGCCGCCGCGGCAGGTCCGACTGTATCGGCGGCCATAACGGTGGTCTGGACAGGGGAGACAGCGGGCCCGTTCAGGCCCAGCTGCACGCCGATAATCACGGCTGAGGCGACGATGGCGGTGGATAGCGCCTTCTGGAACCATCCCCAGGCAGCAGCGCGGTTCCCTGTTGGACGCCGGGCGGCGATGTGTTGGGTGCCGGCAGGTGCGGTGCTACTCATGGCGCGAATGTTTCGGTAATGGGGACATGGGCGGTGGAGCGCCCGCGGTCTGTCATCGGCGGGACCAGCGGGAGGTTGACGGCGGTCATCAGCGTCTTTCTTGTGCGAGGGCCGGCAGGGAATACCTCAAGCGACGGGCCCTGGACGCGAATGAAGGTCGATTCAGCTTTGAGGTGGCGTTGTGGTTCGGGCGGACGCCGGTGGTCAGCGTCCGCCCCAAGAAGCACGCTTCGGCTCAGTGGCCGCCGGTTTCGGTGGCGGTGATGGTGAAGTTGGTGTCGAGCTTGACGGTGGCGTGGGTGTTGTCGGATTTGGTGATGTGGGCTTCGTAGGCG
>NZ_JAUSRE010000052.1 GCF_030811655.1 Pseudarthrobacter enclensis
AATTTGGGACCACTGCCCGTCAGTCAAAACAGAAGTACGAGACACCCATCAAGCATCTCGGATAAAGAGCCTGAGATTTAGGAGACACGCCCTAGAGTCCGGTCATTCTTTCGTCGTGCTGGCACGCCCACCCACACCCCGTTTGGTTCGGGCGTAGTTGTTGTCAGCACGGCGTTGGCCCCGACGACGGTTCCCCGCTTGACCGTGAGGATGCCGTCGTTGCAGATGATCTTGGCGCCCGCGCACAGAACGACGTCATCCTCAATGATGATCCCGCCAACCGGGGACTTGTCTCCTGCAATCCAGGGGTCACCCCGGCCGATGGTGACACCGTGATAGATCGTTACGTTGTTGCCGATCTTGGTCGACGGGTGGATCACGGTGCCGAAACCAGGATGCAACACCTTGAGTCCGCGCCCAACCTCAACTGAGGCGGGGAACTCAACCCCGTACAGGGCAAGGGCTTCCTTCGCCGCCCTTCCGAGTACAGAATGGCTACGCAGGTTAATGAGACGGGTAATCAGAGACATTCCCCAAGCCTAAGGGCAAGTAAGACGGGTTGCGGTCACGCCTTACGGCGCTTTGCGCCACTAACCACTGCTCGGGATAATCATGCAAACAACTATCAGCGGGGCGCCTGTCGGGCGCCCCTAGGACTCGCGGCTCGTTTGCCCGCGGGTCTCCTGCAAACGCTTAATGAACCAGCGGGACTGCTCGGGGCCATAGGGCAGGACGGGAATGGCTTTGGTCGCATCGTTGGGGGTATCGCGGATGGATTGGCGGGCTTGGCGGACGGCGGTGGTCATGGTGTTGGCCATGGTTTTGACGAACTGGTCGCTGCAGGGCCGTCCGTGGCCCGGGATCAGAAATTCGTAGCGGTGGCGCAACGCGGAGATGTGCCTAAGAACGTCAGCCCACTCCTCGGGGTAGGAGTCCTCGAACGATGGGTGGGCGCCCTGCTCCACAAGGTCACCGACGTAGAGAGTTGAGCGCGTTCCCACCAGGAGATCACCATCAGTGTGGCCGCGTCCCAGGTAGAACAAGGTTGCTGTGAGGCCGCCAAGGTCCACCAGCACGGGCTGATCTTTGACGATCGCCTTGGGGACCACGCACTCGACGTTTGCACCTTCGCAGGCCGCCATCTCAGGTTCCAGCGTTCCCACGTGCCGACGCTGTAGATCACCGCGATGTTCTATCTCGGCGGCACAGTTCTGGTGCGCCCAAAATTCGGTTACGCCGGCATCAGCGAAAACGGCGTTGCCAAAGAAGTGGTCGTAGTGGGCGTGGGTGTTGACGACGACGAGGGGCAGGTCTGTCTTCTCCCTGACAGCATCCAGAATCTCGCGCCCCTGGCGGGGACCACATCCGGTGTCGATGACCATGGCACGTTCGGAGCCGACGATCAGGCCAGTGTTCAGCAGGGATCCTTCGGTGACCAATACGTGGTTCCCCGCGCCGACTTCGAACCATTCCAACGTTGTTCCTCCCTACCTCGACAAACCAGTATTATTTCGTCTTGGTTCACGATTCTACCCGCGTGATCCTGGTCGACTTGGTAAACTTGGGGACTCACCACAATTTCCATTTCAGCGGCATACAGTACTTCTGAGGCGGCAGTAGGGCCTTCACGCCGCAGTTATGATCGTGCTCGACGGCGTCCACCCCGAACCGATGTAGTCTCCTTCGGACCTGCTCCATTGAAATGAAATAGCTGGAACGCAAATGGATTCATTTTGCCACCGCAAGCGCTCGACGCACATCTCCGACAATCTTTCGTCCAGGGACCACTCCCAACTGCTTACATGCGAGAGACGGGTTTCAAGGTACCGCAGGGCGGAACGGTGGCCAGCCTCCAAGTTGACGACATGGATGTGATCGCCAACCAAGGTTCCCTTTGACGTGGCGTAGTCATTGACGAAGATTTGAAGGGCAGGATGCCCTCCCACAACTACGTAGGCTACGAACGGCAGGAGGTCGCTGGGAATCCCTAGCGACCTTCACCGACGAGACCCGCCCATACGCGCCCACTGGATTGAAGTAGCGCAGAGGCGCGATCCTCCAGCGAGAATCAGGGGCGCCTAAGTCGGACAGCATGTCGTCGACCTGGTCCTCGGCTCTACCGTAGAGATTAGTAGCATCTACGCTGCGCCCCTCACGTATGGGTACATCCGCGTTGAACCATAAACGATAGCGACTGAACTGAATGAAGGTCCTGAAGTCGTATGGGTATTCGCGCACCAAGACCAAGTTCATTATTCGACGGTGACGCTCTTGGCGAGGTTGCGGGGCTGGTCCACGTCGTAGCCCTTGGCTGCGGCGAGTTCCGCGGCGAAGATCTGCAGCGGCACGGT
>NZ_JAUSRE010000053.1 GCF_030811655.1 Pseudarthrobacter enclensis
GGCAAACCCACCGTCATCCTCGCCCACACCGTCAAGGGCTACGGCCTCGGCCCCCACTTCGAGGGCCGCAACGCCACCCACCAAATGAAGAAACTGACCATCGGGGATCTCAAAGAGTTCAGGGACTACCTGCGTATTCCCATTTCGGATGAACAGCTCGACGCCGATCCGTACCGGCCGCCCTACTATCACCCGGGATTCGACGCACCCGAAATTGCCTATCTCCTCGAACGGCGGAGAGCGCTCGGCGGCGCTGTTCCTGAGCGCCGCGACGGACACCAGGCCGTGGAGCTCCCAGACGCGAAGTCCTACGAGGTGGCCAAACGCGGCTCGGGCAAGCAGATGGCCGCCACCACCATGTCGTTTGTTCGCCTGCTCAAGGATTTGCTCCGGGACAAGAAGTTCGGGAACCGGATTGTGCCCATCGTGCCGGATGAGTCCCGCACCTTTGGGATGGATGCGTTCTTCCCGACCGCCAAGATCTACAGCCCGGCCGGCCAGAACTACCTGTCGGTGGACCGTGACCTGGTCCTGGCCTACAAGGAATCCCCCGCCGGCCAGCTGATCCACCCCGGCATCAACGAAGCCGGCGCCGTGGCAGTCTTCACCGCCGCCGGAACCTCCTACGCCACCCACGGCATCCCCCTGGTCCCGGTGTACGTCTTCTACTCCATGTTCGGCTTCCAGCGCACCGGCGACGCCTTCTGGGCCGCCGCGGACCAAATGACCCGCGGCTTCATCATCGGCGCCACCGCAGGCCGGACCACCCTCACCGGCGAAGGCCTCCAGCACGCCGACGGACACTCCCCCCTGCTCGCCTCCACCAACCCCGCCGTCCTCACCTACGACCCCGCCTACGGCTACGAAATCGGACACATCGTCCGCGCCGGCCTCGAACGCATGTACGGTGCGGATTCGACGGACAAAAACGTCATGTACTACCTCACCGTGTACAACGAACCCATCATCCAGCCCGCAGAACCGGAAAACCTCGACATCGACGGCGTCATCAAGGGCATCTACCTGCTCGCCCCGGCCAAGATCGACGGTCCCCGCACCCAGATCCTCGCCTCCGGCGTCTCCGTGCCCTGGGCCCTCGAAGCCCAGCGCATCCTGGCCGATGACTGGAACGTCTCCGCCGACGTCTGGTCCGTGACCTCCTGGAACGAACTGCGCCGCGACGGCCTCGCCGCCGAAGAAGAAGCCTTCCTCAACCCCGGCCAGCCCGGCCGCGTCCCCTTCATCACCCAGCAACTCGAAGGCGCCACCGGCCCCATCGTCGCCGTCACCGACTACATGAAAGCCGTCCCGGACCAAATCCGCCAATTCGTTCCCAACGAATTCGCGACCCTCGGCGCCGACGGCTTCGGCTTCTCCGACACCCGCGCAGCAGCCCGCCGCTACTTCAAAAACGACACCCACTCCATCGTGGTGAAAGTGCTGCGGATCCTGGCCGCGACGGGCGAAGTAGAGGCGGGCGCCCCCTCGTACGCGATCGACCGGTACAAGCTCCTGGATGTCAACGCCGGCACCACCGGCGGGGCAGGCGGGGACGCCTGACCCTCAATCCCATAAGGTGCAGCTATGGGTGACAGTTACGGGGCCGGCTCCGCGGGAACCACGACCACCGGGGTGGTGCTCGCCGCAGGCGCCGGTACCCGGCTGGGTTTGGGACCGAAGGCTCTGCTTCCATTCCGCGGACGGCCGCTCGTGGAAGCCATCACCAAGGCACTGCTCGACGGCGGCTGCCGGAAAGTGGTGGTGGTCCTCGGCGCCGGCGCCGCCCAGGTTGAAGCTGCCGCCAAGCTGGACGGCTGCCAGTTGGTGACTAACCCGGAATGGGAATCAGGAATGGGCAGTTCCTTCCTGCTCGGCAACCAGGCCGCGGATCCGGCAGACCACCTCCTGATCGCCTTGGTGGACCAGCCTGGCCTGACCCGTGAAACAGTGGCACGGCTGCTGGCCCGGCACCGTCCGGGGCGGGTCACCGCCGCCGCATACCGCCGTCGTGATTCCAGCGGCGGCGGTGAGGCGGCACTCGTCCGAGGGCACCCGCTGCTCATCGACGCGTCCCTGCGGGCAGCTGTGGGTGCAACGGTGACTGGCGACGCCGGGGCACGGCGCTTCCTGCGGAGCCATCCGGACCTTGTTGATGAGGTGGACTGCAGCGACCAGTCCACCGGCGAGGACGTGGATACGCCAGACCAGCTGGACCTTCTCAGGTAGCCCCGACAACGGTCAGGCGTGGGCGCGGAGGAACCGTTCCAGGGCATCCTCCCAGGGGGATCCGTGGTGATGAACGACGTCGATGCTGCCCGGCCACCTTCCATCCGGCCACTTTCGGTCC
>NZ_JAUSRE010000054.1 GCF_030811655.1 Pseudarthrobacter enclensis
GGCCAGATCCCTGGCACCGTGCACACCAGCATCGGGCAGGAGGCCCAGGTTGTCGGGGCCTGCATGGCGCTGGGGGACGGGGACTACATGTCCGGTAACCACCGCAGCCACGGCCACCCGATTGGCAAGGGCTCCCCGCTGGGTCCGCTCATGGCAGAGCTGGTGGGCAAGGCCACGGGCGTGTGCCAAGGCAAGGGCGGGTCGCTGCACCTGGCCGACTTCGCCGTCGGAAGCCTGGGGGAGTCCGGCATCGTCGGCTCGTCGATCCCGATCGCGACCGGCGCTGCCCTGTCAAGCAAGGTGCTGGGCAACGGCAAGGTGTCCCTGGCGTTCTTCGGCGACGGCGCGGCGAACCAGGGGTGCCTGTACGAGGCCATGAACATCTCCGGGGTGTGGAACTTGCCGGTGATCTTCCTCTGCGAGAACAACCAGTACGCGCTGTCCACCCCGGCCCACACGGTGACGTCCGGTGTGATCGCGGACCGGGCCCCCGGCTTCGGGATGCCCGGTGTCCGGGTGGAGGACGGCCAGGACGTGCTCGCGGTGTTCGAGGCGGTCACGACCGCTGTCGAACGCGCCCGCCGGGGCGAGGGCCCTTCCCTCGTGGAAGTGGTCACGTACCGGTTCAACGAGCACTCCGAGGGACTGCGCCTGGGCACCGACTACCGCGACGCGGAAGAAAAAGCCGCCTGGGTGGAGCGGGACCCCATTGTGCTGTTCCGCCGGCACCTTGAGCGGGAAGGGATCGCCACGGCCGAGGAACTGGACGCCCTGGAAGCCGAAGTCCTCGCCGAGGTTGACGAGGCCGTCCGGTTCACGGATGAGAGCCCCTACCCCGACCCCAGCGTCGCTTTCAAAGACCTCTACACCGAGCCGATCGGAGCAATCGCATGACTGTCATGAGCTACCTTGGCGCCATCGGCGCCGCCCAGCGCGAGGCCATGGAGGCCGACGAGCGGGTCGTCATTATTGGCGAGGATGTCGAAGCAAACGTTTACGGCACCACCGGTGCCGGGAAGTCGCGCAAGGACAAGGGCGACTTCCTGGAGATGTTCGGGGCCAACCGCATCCGCAACACCCCGATTTCGGAAGAAGTCATTGTGGGCGCTGCGATCGGCGCGGCCATGACCGGCCTGCGGCCGATCGTCGACCTGTCGTACTCGAGCTTCCTGTACATGGCGATGGACCAGTTCGTGAACCAGGCAGCCAAGAACCGCTACATGTTCGGCGGCCAGGCGTCAATCCCGGTGGTGTTCCGCTCTGCAATGTTCTACGGGCTGAACACGGGCGCGCACCACTCCGACCGGCCCTACCCGATGTTCATGAACGTGCCCGGGTTGAAGATCATCGTCCCGTCCACCCCCTACGACGCGAAGGGCCTGCTACGGACCGCAGTGGACACCGATGACCCCGTCCTGACGTTCGAAGCATGCCTGCTCTGGGGCAGCAAGGGTGAGGTCCCGGAGGAGGAATACAAGATCCCGTTCGGCCAGGCCAACGTGGCCCGGACCGGCGATGATGTCACCGTCGTCGCGATCTCCAGCGCCGTGCCGGAAGCCCTCGCGGCCGCCGAAACCCTGGCCGGGGAAGGCGTCTCGGTCGAGGTCATCGACCCGCGCACCCTCGTCCCGTTCGACACCGAAGCAGTCATCCGGTCCGTGCAGCGCACCGGCCGGCTGGTCATCGCCGATCCGGCCCACCGCACCTGCTCGGCTGCGGCGGAGATTTCGGCCATCGTGGCCGAGGAGGCCTTCGAGTCCCTCCGGGCCCCGATCATGCGGGTGACCACGCCGGATACCCAGATCCCGTTCAGCCCCGCCCTCGAGAAGCAGCTCTACCCGAACCGGACCAAGATCGAGGACGCGGTCCGCCGGGTCACGGGCTTGATGGCGAACACCCTGAACAACGAACTCACATCGCCCGCACCGCGCATGTGACACCCCCTGAAGAACCCCAAAGCAAGGAGAAAGAAAATGGCAAGAGTTGAGGTCCTGCTGCCCCAGTGGGGCATGGGCATGAGCGAAGGCACCATCACCACCTGGCTCAAGCGCGTCGGCGACGCCGTCACCGAGGACGAACCGCTGGCCGAGGTCGAAGCCGAGAAGGTCGAAGAGACCCTCGAGTCCCCGGCCTCCGGCGTCCTGGCCGAAATCGTCGTCCCCGAAGGCGAAACGGTCGATGTCCGAAGCCTGATCGC
>NZ_JAUSRE010000055.1 GCF_030811655.1 Pseudarthrobacter enclensis
TGTGTCTGTTGTTTGAGAACTCAATAGTGTGCCAAGTTTGTTGATACCGATTATGTATGTAATTGGTTGAATTTGCCGAATCGTGCCGCCCCTGTGGTATTGGTTTGGTGTTTTTGGCTGGTTTCAAATTTTGTGCAGCCTGGTTCCGCGTTATTTCCGTGGTTCTTGGTTGTGTCTGTTTGTTTTCAACGGAGAGTTTGATCCTGGCTCAGGATGAACGCTGGCGGCGTGCTTAACACATGCAAGTCGAACGATGAACCGGTGCTTGCACTGGGGATTAGTGGCGAACGGGTGAGTAACACGTGAGTAACCTGCCCTTGACTCTGGGATAAGCCTGGGAAACTGGGTCTAATACCGGATATGACCTTCCATCGCATGGTGGTTGGTGGAAAGCTTTTGTGGTTTTGGATGGACTCGCGGCCTATCAGCTTGTTGGTGGGGTAATGGCCTACCAAGGCGACGACGGGTAGCCGGCCTGAGAGGGTGACCGGCCACACTGGGACTGAGACACGGCCCAGACTCCTACGGGAGGCAGCAGTGGGGAATATTGCACAATGGGCGCAAGCCTGATGCAGCGACGCCGCGTGAGGGATGACGGCCTTCGGGTTGTAAACCTCTTTCAGTAGGGAAGAAGCGTAAGTGACGGTACCTGCAGAAGAAGCGCCGGCTAACTACGTGCCAGCAGCCGCGGTAATACGTAGGGCGCAAGCGTTATCCGGAATTATTGGGCGTAAAGAGCTCGTAGGCGGTTTGTCGCGTCTGCCGTGAAAGTCCGGGGCTCAACTCCGGATCTGCGGTGGGTACGGGCAGACTAGAGTGATGTAGGGGAGACTGGAATTCCTGGTGTAGCGGTGAAATGCGCAGATATCAGGAGGAACACCGATGGCGAAGGCAGGTCTCTGGGCATTAACTGACGCTGAGGAGCGAAAGCATGGGGAGCGAACAGGATTAGATACCCTGGTAGTCCATGCCGTAAACGTTGGGCACTAGGTGTGGGGGACATTCCACGTTTTCCGCGCCGTAGCTAACGCATTAAGTGCCCCGCCTGGGGAGTACGGCCGCAAGGCTAAAACTCAAAGGAATTGACGGGGGCCCGCACAAGCGGCGGAGCATGCGGATTAATTCGATGCAACGCGAAGAACCTTACCAAGGCTTGACATGAACCAGACCGGGCTGGAAACAGTCCTTCCCCTTTGGGGTTGGTTTACAGGTGGTGCATGGTTGTCGTCAGCTCGTGTCGTGAGATGTTGGGTTAAGTCCCGCAACGAGCGCAACCCTCGTTCTATGTTGCCAGCACGTGATGGTGGGGACTCATAGGAGACTGCCGGGGTCAACTCGGAGGAAGGTGGGGACGACGTCAAATCATCATGCCCCTTATGTCTTGGGCTTCACGCATGCTACAATGGCCGGTACAAAGGGTTGCGATACTGTGAGGTGGAGCTAATCCCAAAAAGCCGGTCTCAGTTCGGATTGGGGTCTGCAACTCGACCCCATGAAGTCGGAGTCGCTAGTAATCGCAGATCAGCAACGCTGCGGTGAATACGTTCCCGGGCCTTGTACACACCGCCCGTCAAGTCACGAAAGTTGGTAACACCCGAAGCCGGTGGCCTAACCCCTTGTGGGAGGGAGCTGTCGAAGGTGGGACTGGCGATTGGGACTAAGTCGTAACAAGGTAGCCGTACCGGAAGGTGCGGCTGGATCACCTCCTTTCTAAGGAGCACCTACAACTATCCATCACGAACGCATGTTGGTGGTGTGGTGTTGTCAGGAGTAACAGCCCGTTGCACGGACGAATGTTTCGTGGCGGGTGCTCATGGGTGGAATATCAACAAATAGGTGCCTGGTGGCACGGACCATGTGCTAGTACGGATCTTTCGGGGTTCAGGAACGTTGTGTGGTTTGTTCTGCTGGGT
>NZ_JAUSRE010000056.1 GCF_030811655.1 Pseudarthrobacter enclensis
GGGGGGTGCCTCTATGGTTTTCGTCAAGCCGCTGCGGGGTGGTTTCGTGGTTCCGGCTCCTGGTAGAGGGTTCCGTCTCGGAGCATGGCGAAGAGGACGTCTGAGCGGCGACGTGCGAGGGCGATGAGGGCTTGGTTGTGGCGTTTGCCTTCGGCCCGTTTGCGATCGTAGTAAGCCCGTGACGGCGGGTGGTGCAGCGCCGCGAAGGCTGAGAGGAACAAGGCACGTTTGAGTTTCTTGTTGCCGCGCCGGCTGGTGTGTTCACCCCTGATCGACGTCCCGGAGCGGCGCGTCACTGGTGCGATGCCGGCGTAAGAGGCCAGGTGTGCAGCGCTGGCGAAGTGTTTACCGGTCACTTCGGTCAGGATCCGTGCGCAGGTCCTGACTCCGATGCCGGGCATCGAAGTCAGGACCTTGTAAAGAGGGTGGGCCTCCACAAGCGTTTCCACCTGGGCGGCAATGGCATCGCGCTGATGGCGCAGGGAGAGGAGCTGTTCTGCCAGTTTCGGAAGCACGATCCCGGCGGCGTGGGTGCCCACCACCACGACGGTCTGTTCTTCGAGCGCGTTGAAAACCGCGTCGGTGAGTCGTTCCGCGGCTCGTGGTGCGTGCTTCTTCAAACGTGCCCGGACATGTCCACGGCCAGCGGTCTTCAGGGCAGCCGGTGTCGGGTACCGCGTGAGCAGGTCGGCCACAGCCGGGTGGTCGAGGTGCGGGCCCAAAGCCCGCTCAAGGGCTGGGTGAATTTGGGTGAGCAGCCCGCGTATCCGGTTGGACGTCGCGGTGATCTGGGCCGCGAGGTCGTCATCGAAGCCGCAGAGGACCCCGAGTTCGGCCAGCGTTTCATCCTCCAAAGCAATCGAGCGCAGTGTGTGCGGCATGGACCGGGCTGCTTCGGCGATGATCGCTGCGTCCCTTGCGTCGGTTTTGGCCTGGCCCGGGTGTAGGTCCGCGATCCTGCGCATTGCCAGGCCCGGCAGATAGCCAACCGTCGCGCCGGCAGCCTGGGCGACCGCAACGGGCAGCGCTCCGATGGTGGCCGGCTGATCCACGACGAGCAGGACCTTCCCACGCCCTGACAATGAATCGAGGATCTCGCGCAACCGCGATTCGTCGTTCGGCAGGGCCTTGTCGAACAGTTTCTTTCCCGAACGATCCAACGCCACAGCATGGTGGCCGGATTTCCCCACGTCCAAACCGATGAAAACGTCTATGTCTTGCTGATCCAAGATCACCGCCATACCGCCCCCTTGTTCCCGCGTTCAGTGTCGTACTGGCTGGTCAACGGCGGCAGAAGTCGGCATCCACGTTACGAAGGACCCGTCGTCGTGCCTCTATCAGCGATCAGCTGCCGCCAAGCCGGTCCCGGTGACAACACCCCCCGGATCATGAAACGACTGGGGGCAGAAACCATGCCGGGACCGACCGGCCAACACACCCTCATCCTGCAACAGGAACGGGCTACGAAAAAGGTAACGGGG
>NZ_JAUSRE010000057.1 GCF_030811655.1 Pseudarthrobacter enclensis
CCGTGACCAATATGAACGCAACGGTGAGCTGGATCACGGGGTGCTCAATGATGGATATCACATTGTACGGACGTGTTGAGCCCAGAGACTGCGCCGCAGCGTCTATCAGAATATCCACAAGGAGACACATCATGGCTTCTCAACGAGGAGAGTCGCTCGAGACCGCGGCGCCGCGGCGCAAGGGACTGGACAAGTCCCATTACCTCTACATTGCCGTTATCGCCGCCGTCGTGCTCGGCGCGGTGGTGGGCCTGCTGTTCCCGGAGGTCGGCAAGAACCTCAAGCCCCTCGGTGACGGCTTCGTAAAGCTCATCAAGATGATGATCGCGCCGGTCATCTTCTGCACCATCGTCCTCGGCATCGGCTCCATCGCCAAGGCGGCCACGGTCGGCAAGGTCGGCGGCCTGGCACTGGGGTACTTCATCATCATGTCCACGTTCGCCCTGGCCATCGGCCTGGTGGTGGGCAACATCATCCACCCGGGCGAAGGCCTGAAGCTCAGCGCTTACGATCCCAACAAGAAGGCCGCAACGGACAGCACCGTTGACTTCCTCCTCGGCATCATCCCCAGCGACATCCCCGTCCTGCCCACCCTGCTCGCGGCCATCCTCGTTGGTTTCGCACTGCAGAAGATGGGCCCGGCGGGTGCCCCGATCCTCAAGGCCATCGGCCACGGCCAGGCCCTGGTCTTCCGCGTCCTGATCATGATCATGTGGGTCGCCCCCATCGGCGCCTTCGGTGCCATCGCCGCCGTCGTCGGGGCAACCGGCGTCCAGGCCATCGTGAGCATGTTCACCCTGATGGTCGCCTTCTACATCACCTGCGCACTGTTCATCGTGGTCATCCTCGGCGGCATCCTCCAGGTAGTGGCGGGCGTGAACATCTTCAAGCTGATGAAGTACCTGGCCCGTGAATACCTCATCATCTTCTCCACCTCGTCCTCCGAGGCCGCCCTGCCCCGGCTGATCGCCAAGATGGAACACCTCGGCGTCTCCAAGCCCGTCGTCGGCGTCACCGTTCCCACCGGCTACTCCTTCAACCTGGACGGCACGGCCATCTACCTGACCATGGCCTCCCTCTTCGTGGCCAACGCCATGGGCACCCCGCTGGACCTCGGCGCCCAGATCTCCCTGCTGGTCTTCATGATCATCGCCTCCAAGGGCGCCGCCGGCGTGACCGGCGCAGGCCTGGCCACCCTCGCAGCAGGCCTGCAGGCACACCGGCCCGAACTGCTCGGCGGTGTGGGCATCATCGTCGGCATCGACCGCTTCATGTCCGAAGCCCGCGCCCTGACCAACTTCACCGGCAACGCCGTCGCCACCGTCCTGGTAGGCACCTGGGTCAAGGAAATCGACGGCGCCCAGGTCACCCGCGTCCTCTCCGGCGAACTGCCCTTCGACGAGCAGACCATGATCGCCGGACACGGCGAAATGACACCAAAGGAAGAAGGCGCCCGCCAGGTTGCCAC
>NZ_JAUSRE010000058.1 GCF_030811655.1 Pseudarthrobacter enclensis
GGGACTGCTGAAGGTTTAGTTGACAGCTGGGGTTGATAATTTCTTACGCGGCTGAGGCCGCGTTTTTTATTGTCTCAAACTCGATGGGTGTCAGCCGGCCGAGGGCGCGTTGACGGCGTTTGCGGTGGTAGCTGCGTTCGATCCAGGTTGTGATGGCGAGCCGGAGTTCGGCCCGGGTTTCCCATCGTTTCCGGTTCAGGACGTTCTTTTGCAGCAGGGAGAAGAACGATTCCATCGCGGCATTGTCACCGCATGCTCCTACCCGTCCCATTGATCCGCTCAGCCCGTAGGTGTTCAGGGCCAGGACGAACTTTCTGGATCTGAACTGGGACCCTCTGTCCGAGTGGACCACTGTGCCGGCCGGTTTCCTGAGAGCCACGGCGTGGTCCAGCGCGGCAACGGCCAGAGACGCTTTCATCCGCCCGTCCATGGAGTACCCGACGATCCGGTTCGAATGCAGGTCCTTGATCGCGCACAGGTACAGCTTGCCTTCCCCGGTGTGGTGCTCGGTGATGTCCGTCAGCCATTTCCGGTTCGGTGCCGTGGCGCTGAAGTCCCGTTCGATGAGGTCATCGTGGACCGGTGGGCCGGCCTTGAGCCCTGAGCGGCGCCGGCGGTGGATCACCGAGAGGATGCCGTTCTGGGAGCACAGCCGCCAGATCCGGCGTTCACTGGCCACAGGGCCGGGTCCGGCGTTGATCTCATCGGCGATGAACCGGTAGCCGAAGGCAGGATCGTCGCGGTGGTGGTCGATGGCGGCGTTGATCAGGTGGGCTTCTTCCCAGTCCCGGGCGGGCACGGGGTTGGCGGCCCACTGGTAGTAGGCCTGTCTGGAGAAATTCAGTACCCGGCAGGACACTGCCACGGGAACCCTGATCGGGGCGTCCCTGGCAGCCAGCTCGCGGACCAGCGGGTACATCATTTTTTTGGATTGATGTCCCGGGACAGATAGGCCACGGCACGGCGCATGACTTCAGCTTCCTGCTCCAGGAGCCGGATGCGTTTATTGGCCTCCCGCAACTTCGCGGCGTCATCAGACACGGCCCCGGACTGCACGCCATCTTCTCTGTCGGCAATCTTCATCCAGCGGTGCAGGGCAGCAGGTGAGACCCCGAAATCCTTGGCGATCTGGGTGATGGGCGCTTCGCCCTTGCGGGCAACCGCCACGACATCGCGGCGGAACTCTTCGGGAAAGGCTTTGGGCATGAGGAACATCCTTCCACCCGCAAGGATCAAATCCTCACAGGCAAAGTGTCAATCAAACCTTCAGCAGTCCC
>NZ_JAUSRE010000059.1 GCF_030811655.1 Pseudarthrobacter enclensis
GGGTAGCCGACGTGGCGGCCCAGGAACAGCACCGATTTCTCGTCCGCCATGCTGCGGGCCAGTTCACGCAAGGGCTCGGCGTTGTCCAGGATCTTCTGGATTTTGGCCGGGATCTTGTTCAGGTCCGCCAGCACGTCCTTGATCTGGCCCGAGAAGATGTTTCCGCGCAGCTGGGCCAGGTAGAGGCCCAGCAGGTACGCGGCCGTGATCTGCGCCAGGAACGCCTTGGTGGAGGCCACCGCGATCTCGGGGCCTGCGTGGGTGTACAGCACGGCGTCAGACTCACGCGGGATGGTGGAGCCGTTGGTGTTGCAGATGGAGATGGTCTTGGCGCCCTGTTCACGGGCGTACCGGACGGCCATCAGGGTGTCCATGGTTTCGCCGGACTGGCTGATGGAGACCACCAGGGTCTTCTCGTCCAGGATCGGGTCGCGGTAGCGGAACTCGTGCGCCAGCTCCACCTCGGTGGGAATCCGGCACCAGTTCTCGATGGCGTATTTGGCCACCATGCCCGCGTACGCGGCGGTGCCGCAGGCCAGCACGATGATCTTGTTGACCTGCTTCAGCAGCTCGGGATCGATTCGGAGCTCGTCCAGGGTCAGCTTGCCCTTGATGTCAGAACGCCCCAGCAGGGTCTGGGCCACGGCGTCGGGCTGGTCGTGGATTTCCTTCTCCATGAACGAGGAGAAGCCGCCCTTTTCCGCCGAGGCCGGGTCCCAGTCCACGTGGTATTCCTTGCCCTGGGCCGGGTTGCCGTAGAAATCGGTGATCTCCACCGAGTCCGCAGTGATCGTCACGATCTGGTCCTGGCCCAGCTCCACGGCACGGCGCGTGTAGTCGATGAACCCGGAAACGTCCGAGCCCAGGAAGTTCTCGCCGTCGCCCAGGCCCACCACCAGCGGGGAGTTACGGCGGGCAGCAACGACGACGTCGGGCTGGTCCGCGTGCACGGCCAGCAACGTGAAGGCGCCCTCAAGGCGCTGGCAGGCCAGTTCCATGGCGCGGGTCAGGCCGCCGTTCGCCGGGTCACCGCCCAACTTGTTCCGCAGGATGTCAGCCAGCAGCGCGGCAGCGACCTCAGTGTCCGTCTCGGACAGGAA